>NZ_CABFMD010000037.1 GCF_901875555.1 Streptococcus parasanguinis | reverse complement strand
GCCATTGTAGACTATATTGATTACTACAACAACAAACGAATTAAGGTAAAATTAAAAGGACTTAGTCCTGTGCAATACAGAACTAAATCCTTCACTTAAATTATTTGTCTAACTTTTTGGGGTCAGTACATAATTGCTTTTGTTTTAGGAGTGATATATTTTTCAATGTTATTTGTTTCGATTGTAAATGTTTCAGAGTTGCAATCTACAAAAACAGGAATAGCTCCAACCTTTTTAATTGCATGAACAGTTGCACAAAATGTAAAACTAGGGACAAGGACTTCATCACCACTTTTTATTCCCAATGCTTCTAATGCTAAAATTAATCCTATAGTCCCAGAAGAGACAGCAGTTACATAGGGAGCTCCTAAATAACTGCTCACCTCAGACTCATACTTTTCTAAAAATCTCCCTTTTGAGAGCATCCCAGTTTTAAAAACTTCGTTAAAGTATGACTCATATTTTGATTCTGAATAAGTAGGAAACATAGGTTTTATAAATTTTAATTGACTTGAAAACGCTGGTTTCCCACCTAATATTGCTAATTGTTTCATATTCTAACTCCTTAATTCAAATATTCCTTAGTAGCAACTTTTACGTTGCTATATATATCGCAGAATGGATTATTAATTAACCCTGATTTCATGCTATTTGCAATTTCTTCTACTCCAACTTCAATAGACTTCAGTGATGAAAAACCCAACTGCTCTATTTTATCAAAAGAAACACTATAGCTTCGATTATCTTCCTTTAAACCATCTAAGTTTACTTTAGTATTTCCAGTAGCTTTTGAAATTATGCTAGCTACTTCAGTAAGATTATAATTTTCAGAATTATTACCAACATTAAATACTTCTATACCGTTATCTGTATATTTATTTTTACATCTTTCTTCAAAAAGCAAATTGATAGCTCTGGCCACATCTCCACAATGAATAAATGGTCTCTCTTGCTGACCGCCGTAAACATTTATAACTCCGTTATTTAATGCAGAGGCAGTCATTACATTTACAGCTAAGTCAAATCGCATCCTCCTCGATAAACCAAAAACGGTACAAAATCGCAATATGATAATATTCAACTTATCCTTATAATTTAATAAATCTTTCTCTGAAAGTAGCTTTAGCTCTGCATAATAATCAACAGGATTGGGAATACTATGTTCATCAAACTTATCTTTACCAAAACCATAGACACTACAGCTTGAGGCAAAAATAAAATTTTTCACCCCCTTTTTGACTGCACATTCTACTAGATTTCTTGTTCCACGAACGTTAATATCGTAAGCGATATCTTTGTCAACAACACATGAAGGCTCTCCAACTAGACTTGCCAAATGAATAATTGTATCAATTTGATTTAGGGATTTCAAAATGTCCTCTTTGATTCGAATGTCCCCCTTAACTAATTTAAAACGTTCTGAATATAAAAACTCAGATAGTGAATCAAAACCAAATATACCGCTGTCTAAAACAACAACCTTATTTTCTTGATTATTTAGCAATTCTTCAACTAATCTTGAACCAATATAGCCACAACCGCCTGTCACCAAAATATTACTCATGAATCATTCTCCTTTTTCCATATTGTCTTGTCAATATAACAATTATTCCGAAAACAACATCAGTAGATTTAATCAATCATACTATCTTTCAGGGTGTTTTCTTATAACCTAATATAAATAAGAAATCAAAACTTCATCGCTCTATTTCTACTTATTATATTGTTGAAGTGCTTTATTATATGCTTTACTGCCTTTTTGGTAATATTCATGTTCTATTCCAGATATATCGACTGTAATGGTGTCATCCTTAACTTTATATTTTACTGTTGAATCAGCTCTACCTTCTCCTGATAAAAGGAAGGTGTTACTTTCTTGATCAATTGTAAAACTATCAGCTTCTCCGTGTTTTATTGAACCTCTATTCCCTTTTATAGTAAATGCTAATTCATTTCTTTCACTTGATATCCAATAGTATTCGCCATCCAGAGATTGTTGCTTATTTTTAGTGCAAGCAATTAGCGTAATTATTGATAATGACAACAATAATATGCTAACAAATTTTCTCATGTTTCTCGCCTCCTTTTATAATATTACTACACCAAAATAATGTTACAAAGCTGTATCAATGTCTGTTATAATAGAAATTTCAAATAATGTCCATTATAACAGACATTAGCAAATTTTAGAAAAAGATCTATATTTGGCTATAGTTTTACTAAATCTCTACGACTATAGATTAAAAATGTATACACTTCTATACAAATAATAGAAAAGGACTCAGTCATGTGCAATACAGAACTAAATCCTTTGGATAGCCTATTTACCTAACTTTTTTGGAGTCAGTACAATCT
The DNA here is from genome assembly GCF_901875555.1 of Streptococcus parasanguinis. GTDB lineage: Bacteria > Bacillota > Bacilli > Lactobacillales > Streptococcaceae > Streptococcus > Streptococcus parasanguinis_H. The sequence goes on along the minus strand of NZ_CABFMD010000037.1, from coordinate 104,619 downwards.
GGTTGCTAGGACTTTATTATGCTATATCTTACTAGGGATGATGATCTTTTTCAGGATTGCTCATAATATGTGTAAATATTTCTTTATATTTATATTTTAGATATTTTTCGTGTAGAATAAACAAAGCTACGTAAACAATCATAAAAACAATAGATAAATACAGTATATCAAATGTACTATGTCCAAAATAAGTTGCGGATTCATAAGATCCAATAGCCCCTAAGACCAACCAAGGAATATACTTGTAATACTTAGTTACCATAACACAGTCCCTCCTTATAGTTAATTAGTATTTTCATCATTTAATCAACTAATCAGCCTTCCCAACATCAAGACCATTGGACTCCTTTTGTGATTGCACTCGAATCTCCAATTGTTTATTCTTCTGAATAAACTGTTGGTAAGGAATTGTATTACTAAACATAAAAACACCTAGTAATGCAAATGTAACTAATTTTTTAATTCCACGTTTTTTTCTCATGCAATGAAACCCCTTTCTTTTTCCTTGTTTTTATTCTAATACATATATATTATTTAGGCAATTATTTTTATTGCGTTTTGAACTTTTTTTTTTTTTATTACCATAAAGAATTATTTATTCCTTTAACTTGCTATTTTGAACTAAAAATTTTATAATGAAATTAAGCAAATAGGAAGGTTTATTATCTTTAATGAATACACTCGCAGAGAAATTCAGATTAAAAAGAAAAGAGCTAGGACTCTCCCAACAAACTCTTGCAGAAGGAATTTGTGAACAAAGCCAGATTAGTAAAATTGAGAGAGGGTATTTCATTCCCTCCGCAGACCTTTTGTTCAAACTCTCACAACGACTTGAAGTACCATTAGATTATTTTTTTAATGAACAAATTGAAATTAAATCTAACCTCTCTAATTTCAAGCAATTATCTGCTCGACTATTAGATGACAGAAATTATGATGATTTGGAATATATTTATAGAATAGAGATTGAACGAAGTACTTTTCTAACACTAGAAGACCGAACTTACCTTGAATGGATTAAAGCTATTATTGACTTCTATCAATATGACAGTAAGTGTGAGGCTATTTCTTCATTGGAAAATATATTATTAAAAGTCTCCTCAAATACTCTGATTTATTTAAAGGTATTGAATACTCTATCTAATTTCTATTCCTTAGTGGGTCGTGAACAAGAATATGAGGCAAACTACTCTCATTTAATGGAGTTATATCAGACAAAAAATTTTGAGCATCAAGAGTTTTTATTTGGCTACATCAGAGTTCGTTACAACTACGCTCACTACCTAGTGTCAAAGGAAAAATATAACGAAGCTATCCAAGAAGCTCTTGAGACGATTGAACTCTGTAAACAAAGACAGACAAGCTACCAACTGGCTCCCCTACTTATTCTTGTAGGAAATGCTGGAGCCAAATTTCTAGACAAAGAACAAGTCAAAAATTATTATATAGAAGCAAGAGAGTTATGTAAGATTTATAACAATCCTTTAATGTTGATGAAGATAGAAAATTATTTGAAGGAATTAGATACTGTATAGTTAATCTTGACATTATAGTTTTTCTGAAACGTTAAATAACCTGTAAGGCTGATAGTGATATTAATACTATCAGCCTTATAATTTTTTCATGGTATCTCAAATAACTATACTGATTTTGTTTCCCGTTCTAATTTGGTAACATTTTGATTTCTTGTATTATCAAGTATATTGATAAAATTCTCTAATCTCCTAACCTTATATTCGTAATCATCTATCCATTTAGTCATAAATCTTTGATTTTCTTAGGAATGATATTAGGATAGCAAGGATAATTTAGAAAAATTATCACATAAATTGATATAATACTTAGTATAGAACAACTTATTAAGAGGTTAATTATGTCTAAATCATCTAAACAAATCGAAGAAGACGCTATTGACTATTTAAAACTGGCACTAAAAAAATCTAAACATATTAACAGAGAAATTTCTAAAGGGGATAGAGAACCTATCTGGGATGGTCGTATCTATTTTTATCATTTCAAAAACATACTTTTTTAATACTAAATTTTATAATATAATAGATACAATGACTTTTAAAACACTTCTTCCCTATCCATAGGTGGATAGGGTTTTTCGTTGTTCATCACACGTTCTAAACATTCAATACTAGATCTTAGGTGAAACATTTCATGTTTCCTATATTTTTCATCCTGTGAGTTTAATAGTTCGTTTAGGTGACGTCTAATATGCCAAATGGCTTTTCTAATATTTGCTTCTTTTAAATTATTCATGAATCCATTGTATAATAAAATATAATCCAATTTCTTTGATTAAGCTAATTTACATGAAATATAAGCTATTCGGTTAAGAATAAGCTTAAAAGTTTTTTGAAGTAATCTATTCAGCACAAAAAACACCTATTCGGTAAAATAGGTGTGAATAATGTTATTTATATCCATATTGTTTTAGAGCATTTTTATATGCCTCACTACCTTTTAAATAGTAATCATGTTTTATTCCACTAATATCAACAGTAAATACTCCATCATTAAATGTATAGCTTTCGCTTCGATTTATGATTTGTGATCCCATCAATTCAATGGTTTCATTCTCTTTATCAATGACAAAGGTATCAGCTTCACCACTGTCAATTGTTCCCTTATTTCCAGAAATCATAAATACTCGTTCATTTCGATTTTCGTTTATCCAATAATATTCTCCATCTAAAGTTTGGTTATTTTGATTGGAGCATGAAATAAGGGTGATAGCTAGGAGCGAAACAAACAGAACACTAATAATTTTTCTCATAAATATACCTCCTTTTTCAATATAGTATGCCAAAATAAAATTACAGAATTGCAACAAAAATGTCTATTATAATAGAAAATGTTGAAAATGTCTGTTATAACAGCAATCGTTTTTTCAAAAATAATAAAATTAAATGATAAAAAGCTATAACATGAGAAAAGAATAAGTCACGCTATTCTCAGTTCTAAAAGTTAATTTCCTTTTGTGAAAAAAAGAAACCAATTTTTATACTAGAGTGTTACTGATTAAAATGTTTTTTTGTTATTTGACGAAGAAGTTGTTGAACTTCGTTTTCTATAATTTCTGCATCGTTAATCCATTGCTTGATGAGAGCGCTGTAATATTCTTTTGGCGCATCCTCCTTCAACAAATCCATTTTTTCAAAATATTCATGTAATAAGTCTGCATCAATGTAGTTTCTGCTATTAAATGATACTATACCTAAGCAATCATCTGGATAGTTTAAATCAAAATAGATTGGACTCTTATTATTCTTCAATTGTCCATAAGGAAGGAAGCTTGATAACTCATCCTTAATTTTATCAACTAGTCTATTGTTTTCTAGACTTGGTTTTAAATTTATACTATCTAAAGTTACATCAAATTTTCTAAAATCTAAAGCTTCGTTTAAAGCTTCAGTAAATTCTACTAGCCAAGCTACAGGTAAGCCGTATTCAAAATCGTTCATTTGTTCCTCCTTCGATAAATAAAGTCAGACTACAAGTGTTTATAAAGTAAAATACGGTATATACTAAAATGAACAATCAACCTCTTTCAGGAAAAGACTTCTTTTTCGGAAACTTCTCGATTCATTCTTTAATTATAAGATTATTTATAGCAAAAAATTATTCACTCTTAATTAACTATAGTTAATTAACGAAAAATGGCCCTATAATTTCTATGGTGAGTGAAACCACTGTGAAATTATAGAGCCTTAATAATCATCAAATTGATTTTTTTATTACTACAATTGGGATGATATTATATTTTTTTATTTGCTGAAAAATCAATAAACGGTAAATACTGTTGTTTGTATTCGGATAACCCTGTTAATTCTGCAACAACAGGACGAATAAATGACAATAAAAGTGAGGGTGCATTAACTTTTAAAAAATCTTCAACTGAGAAATCTAGCATTTCATCCCATGAAAATGTTGATTCCATAGAGACTCTTAAAAAGTACGGTACATCAGATGTAGGTGACAAGTCTTCGAAGTTTGAGACAGTAAACATCACTTTAGCAAATAACTTACTGTCATCCTCATCTTTTTCCGGCTCTTGAACTTTTGTTTCAAATGAAAACACTATATCGTCAGTATTATCATCAGAATTGGCTAAAAAAATTGCTTCTTTCAATCTAGGTCTAGAAAACTGAAATTGACTTATATTTTCTTTTGTATTCATTTATGCGACCAACGTTTCATTTAAAGTCTTAACAATTGAATTACTTTCCGTGGATTCAGTTGTAGTATTTGTTATATAAACTTTATTATTTCCTTGTAACTTTTGATATGGCTCTTCAAATTTTGCAAATTTTTCAAAGAGATCATAGATATTAACTTCATATAATGACGAGGTCTCAATATCTTGTTTAAAGGTTAAGCTAGAAGACTCAGAAAAATTAGGTAATGAAAATATTGATGAACCATCTTCAGTCTCTTTACTATGAATAAATTCACATAAGATATCTAAATTTTTTCTAGCATCTTCCTCCTTTAATACATATCCTAAATTTTTAAAAGCCTGAATCACTTCCTCATCAGTTACATGATAATCTTCTTCACTCAACAGTGTGTCTAATTTTAAAAACATGATTTTACATTTCTCCTTTTTAGGTTACGTTGCTTCCTTAATCTCAAGAATTTTATCAAGGCTATAGAGACAAAGCTCTCTACCGTTAGAAAAAGAACTTTTATTATACTTTTTATCTTGAGGGGTATAGGTATCTTTGACTACGCCATCATAATGCGCTTTATTTCTTAATAACTCAAAAACAATACCATCTAAATTAGCTCTCTTTAAACTACCCGGAATAGATGAAGACTTTATTTGGGAATGATATACAAATCTATCGTAGTGTTTCAGTATAATATTTAAGCTTTTGTTTCTAAAGTTTTCAAAAAATGCTGCATTATCTGCATCATTATAATCTATCAACTTGGCCTCATCAGAAACTGTAACTTTAAAAATTATATGTTCATCATTTGAACAATTTCTATAATTTTTCACAAATGATTCAGCCATTTCTTTTGGATTTTTATAATTACTACCTTTATCTAGGAAAAAATATATGCCATTTCCTAAATCATTTGGAATACGATTTGGTGTATCACTAATAATAAAGCTTTCACTTACAATTTTCTCTTTATTCTCAATTTTAGTACCATGGTATGCCTCCAAAACATCCTCCAAACGTAAAAACTTTGTCAAAGAAAACTTAAATTAACAATAGTTTTTTTATATAAAGCTAACTATATTCTACCATAAAATTTGTATTATTTGTTGATTTTAAATTATTTTTAATAATACAAAAAATATTATAATAGCATTTTTTTAATTTTTTAAACTTACTAAACTTAACAAATTCTGAAACAAGTTCTTTTTGTGATTAGTTCTAAAGGAAAATGTTAATGTATACTAACTTCTAAGAGTTAAACAAATAATTTAAGTCAATTTTTCTGTACTACATAGTACTAGATTCTTTTACATCATTTCTTTATTCTAGCGTAGAAATCAATTTAGTCAATGATTATATTATTAAATTCTAGAAAAAATATAGGATAGAATTGTGATTTGATTATTTGTACCAAATTTGTACCAAATTGTATTTCAAATCACTTCAATTCGAAGAAAGATTTTAAAAAGAACTCCTCTATTTCAAGCATCTATTGCTATTTTCTTCTACACTAAAATGAAGTATTTCATGTAGGGGGCATCTAAATCAACAGGAAAAAGCCTTGAGTTCCAAGGCTTTTTTGCTTGTCTATAACTGATTGGCCCCATCATTTGCCCCACATTTTTAATCATGAATATAAAACCTCTATTAATGATTGAACGTTTTCGAGCACATGAAACGCTCGAGCATACTGGTAAAGTTTTCGAAGATTTTTATCTGAAGATTGAATATATATCTTTAAAGAAGTCGAAAATATTTCCACATCTATCTTTTGTCGCTCGCGAATGAGATCGCAAATTGTTCTCTCCAAATCATATACCTTCACTTCATTTCCGAAGGACGTTTATATCTTTGTCACACCGACTTCATACAATTCTTTCTGGATGAAATGCCTTTTTACCTCCTTAGGAAATCGATGAGGATTATAACCTGTATAGACCGTCACCTCTTTGTATTTAGGGATAACATCTATTAGCCCATGGAGATACAATGCTGATAGATAAGAATAAATCACTTTTTGATGTTGGAGTTGGAAAATGGCATACTCATCTACTGAGACCAATCGGTGATATAAATCCTCCTGGCAATCTTTATGAGTTGACCATTTTTTACTACATCAGATGTTCTAATAATAGACTGATGATCTAGCATTTCCTGTATTTGTTTTTGAATCATTTCAGCCTTCCTATTGTTCATAAAAAAATGCCGGACAAATACTTCCGACATCACTTTCCTCATAGTATATTTCATCAAAAGTATTGTGAATCCGCTGATACTTATTGTAGTGAAAACCACTGAAAAATAATAACAGAACTACTAGTAACGAATAGAATACAAATTTTCTCTTCTTCATCCGAATTTCATAATACACAACTACAAAAATCCTACCTCTACTACCCAAACTTTATCAGTATTGGTACGAGTAATCTCTATTTTAAGACCCACTTTGGCTTATTTTATTCAAAAACTTTTCTACTATACGTTTATTCATCTAATCAATTAGATATCAATAATCTCTCCAATAGATAAAACCTTATATTTTGCAGCTTCGACCTCTTTATTGGTCGTATTGTAATGACTATAGTCTTCAATATGAATTGGATAAATGTTTTTAGGTTGAAGTAGATCATTCATTTGGTTTAGCATTTTCAAATCCATTGTAAATGGTCCACCAAACGAATCAGATTTTACTGCACCTAAATTAGCAAAAATAGCATCTATATTTTTGGGAACACTTTTTGTTAAATTTGAATAGAAAATAGTATCACCCGTAAAATAAATCACCTTAGTTTCTGATGAACTTGCAATTGATATTTGATAACCATTAACTTTACCAACTATTTTTTGCATAATGTAATTACTAGCATGATGGGCTGGTAAGGCTTTGATAGTAATAAGATAGTCACCGACAGAAAACTGCGTTTCTTCTCCCCATTTTAAAACAATATTATTTAAGCATGATACTCCATCTAAGATTTTCTTATTGGGAGAAACGACAGTCTTACCTTTCAGATAACCTCTTCCTACATCATCTAAATGATCATGATGACCATGAGTTATTAGCCATACATCAACTTTATTAAGAAGAGACTTATCATGATTGACATTAGTTTGTTTCTCGGACACAAATCCTTTAAACTGAACTAAAGTTCCTTTGGGAGATAAATCAGGATCAATTCCTATATAAAATTTATTATCAATAGAAAGGACTCCACATGCAACTCCACAATAAGTAAACGAAATAGACATACTACCTCTTTTATTTTTTTATATAACGATATTTGTTCAATTTATAAGTTGAAATAAAAGTAATTATCAGTTTAATCAACATTAAGAAAACAACAGCTACTACCATTGATCAAAAGTTCAAATTCACAACAAGACTAGTATACCACAAACCAACTACTAAATCATACGAAAGCTACGGCCTCGCAGCTTGCTAAAAGGTTGACAGAACTTCGCTCCAAAGGATATGATGAATATAGCTAGAATTTTAACTCTGTACGACCTCTGCTATTTCTACTTGAAAAAGCGTTGGCGAGTTCTATTATATACAAGGAGCTTTCTATGAAAATCTATTATTCAAAATTTGTCGGTGGTGGCTATCTACTCTTTGCATCAGGTGTATTCATTCAAATTTTCTTTCTTCTCTTACATGGATTGATCGACTTTTCTCAACTGAATCTTCTCACTGTGATTCCAACCGTCCTCTTTTTCGCTGCAATCTATGCAACAATTGCAGGCATCAAAAGACTGACTAACCACAGAGTCTCCTTTGAATTCACCTTTGAAGGTATATATGTCTATCCTGGGCTTTTCTTCTCAAAAGAAATCTTCATCCCCAAAGAAGAATTGTTGCGAGCATCGTATGTTGAAGTGGACGTCAGCGACCCTGATCATGTCAACAGCAAGGCTTGCTATTTAGATTTTAACCTCAGAGAAGTCACCCAGCTAGAAGATATTTCTAAGTCAAACATCATCATCAATACAAGCACCTTGAAATTGCGTCTCGCCCTTAGCCTCTGTCGATTTAGAGAGGAAGAAAAAGCCGAGTTAGCGACCTATCTAAAAGAAAACTACGGCATTGATTTCTTCTATTAGCATGTAATAAAAAAGCCTTCCATTAGAGCTTTAGAATAGCAAGAACTATCCAAGTACTTGAAGGACGAGTACAGAAGAACCATTTTATTGCAAAGAAAAAACCCTCCCGGAGGAATCCGGAAGAGCTTGCGCAAGGGGAATTTGAAAAATATTTTTTAATATGAAAAAGGTCGATAAAATCTACACTACGTTCAAACTCTCATTTTACTAACAGCGATATTACGATCAAGTTTTATTGTCAATAGACATGTATGTGGGAAGTTCTCCCCTTGCAACAATGTAGACCTGTGATCTACTCTTAATAGTATACACTAGAATTATTACAAAATCAGTTAATTTGTATTGCAATTTGTTGGCAAATACTTCTTCACCAAAAAATACCACAAACGCTTTATTTTCAAGCATCTACACAAGTCCTCTTTAACTAGTATTTATCATTTCTGTTACAAAATTTAAAATAAAAATATTATTCCATAACAAAAAGAAGCAAGCAACTAGAACAAGTTACAACGTGAAAAGGGAGGAACGATAGTTTCCTCCCTTTGAGCTAGTAAGACGATTAACCAGGCCGCAATATAGCGGATGGCGTCAAATGATTAGAGGCATAGCCTCTATCAAGCACACAGGTTACGACAGAAAATAGAGGCTGGGACAAAAGTCCTAGCCTCTCAATTGTCTTTGGATTGTCGAGCATGACGCAGTGGTTGAGTGGGCTCTACTACGCTGATTTCATCAGCTTTTACAGCCCTACTCAACTGTGCGGAGGTGGGACGACGAAATCGAATTCTAACGAATGACCGATTTCTGTCCCACTCTCTTATTTTCTTAGTAAGACACTTCAGCAAGGCACCATGGTGCTTGCCGTAACAATAAATACACCTGATAAATTAACCAAGGAGTTACGACGCGAAAAAGGGAGGAACGTTACTTTCCTCCCTTTGAGCTAGTAAGATGATTAGCCAAACCGCCTGATAGCGGTTGGCGTCAAATGATTAGAGGCAAAGCCTCAATCGTGTACCGGTTACGACAGAAAATAAAGAAGGCCGACAATGCCTTCTTTATTTTCTTAGTAAGACACTTCGGCAAGGCACCATAGTACTTGCCGTAGCCTAATGAGGTGCTTCGGCACCCTTTAGGCTAAGTGTCTTACATCATCCCACCCATCATGCTTGGATCCATTGCTGGTCCTGCCGGAGCAGCTGGTTCTGGTTTGTTGGCTACGACTGCTTCGGTTGTCAAAATGAGGCTGGCAACGGAAGCTGCGTTTTGAAGGGCTGAACGGCTCACTTTGACAGGATCGATGATTCCTGCATCAATCATATTCACCCATTCACCTGTTGCAGCATTGAATCCTGTTCCGACTTCGGCATTTTTCAAGCGATCAATCACAATAGATCCTTCGTAACCAGCATTGTGAGCAATTTGGCGAACTGGCTCTTCCAAAGCACGAAGGACGATATTGCGTCCTGTTGCTTCATCCCCTTCCAATTCAAGAGCTGCAACTGCAGAGATGACATTGACAAGGGCTGTACCACCTCCGGCAACGATCCCTTCTTCGACGGCTGCGCGAGTAGCGTTCAATGCATCTTCGATACGAAGTTTCATTTCTTTTAATTCTGTTTCTGTCGCAGCACCGACCTTGATCACGGCAACACCGCCAGACAATTTAGCCAAACGTTCTTGTAATTTTTCGCGGTCAAATTCAGATGTAGTGGTTTCGATTTGAGACTTGATGACAGCGACACGGTTGGCAATTGCTTCTGGGTTACCAGACCCTTCAACAATCACCGTGCTGTCCTTGTCAACAGTGACTTTCGCTGCTTGACCAAGGGCTTCGATCGTAGCATCTTTCAATTCCAAGCCGAGGTCTTCTGTGATCACTGTACCACCTGTAAGGATCGCAATATCTTCGAGCATCGCCTTGCGACGATCTCCAAAGCCTGGTGCCTTGACAGCGACAACATTGAAGGTACCACGAATCTTGTTCAAGACAAGCGTTGGAAGAGCTTCGCCATCTACATCATCTGCGATGATTAAGAGTGGACGGCTACTTTGAAGAATACTTTCCAACAATGGCAAGATTTCTTGGATGTTTGAAATTTTCTTGTCCGTAATCAAAATGTATGGATTTTCAAGATCAGCCACCATTTTTTCATTGTCAGTGACCATATATTGAGAAAGGTAACCACGGTCAAACTGCATACCTTCTACGACTTCCAGTTCTGTTTCCATCCCACGGGATTCTTCAATGGTGATGACCCCATCTTTGCCAACTTTTTCCATGGCTTCGGAGATATATTCACCGACTTTTTCAGAACGTGAAGACACGGCAGCGACTTGAGCAATCGCTTCTTTGCTGGATACAGGGATCGCATTGTTTTTCAAAGCTTCTACTGCTGTTGCAACAGCAGTCTCAATCCCACGGCGGATGCCGATTGGGTTGGCACCTGCTGTGACGTTTTTGATCCCTTCACGGACGATGGCTTGGGTCAAGACCGTTGCGGTTGTTGTACCGTCACCTGCGATATCATTGGTCTTAGAAGCCACTTCTGACACCAATTTGGCACCCATATTTTCAAAATGGTCTTCCAATTCGATTTCTTTTGCGATGGTCACACCGTCATTTGTGATCAATGGTGAACCAAAGGATTTTTCAAGGACTACATTGCGTCCTTTAGGGCCTAAGGTGACTTTGACTGTATCTGCTAAAATATCGACACCACGAACCATGGCAGAACGTGCGTCTGATGAAAATTGAATATCTTTTGCCATTTTTCTTACCTCTTTCTTCTCTTACTCTACAATTGCAAGAATATTTGATGTTCCAACGATGGTGTAGGTTTCATCCCCATCTTTGACTTCAATGCCTGCATGGCTTTCTATCAAGACCTGATCTCCTGCTTTTACACTTGGTGCGATCAACTCACCCGTAAAGGTACGAGCTCCTTCACCAACAGCTACTACTTCAGCTGTTTTTGTATCGGCCTTGCTCGCACCAGCGAGAACAAAACCTCCAACAGTCTGTTCTTTTTCTTCTACTTTTAAGACCACGCGGTCTCCTAATGGTTTTAACATTGTCGTTCCTCCATACTTGTATTTTAGCACTCTAATCACCCAAGTGCTAACCTATGTTTCTATTGTATCACTTGGTCAGAAATAGTCAAGAAAAAAACACCTCAAATAAAGCAGAGAATCTTCAAGTTCGAAAAGGGCAAAAAACGATTCGATTTCCCCTATCTTTGGGGATTTACCAAGCTTTCTCTAAGACTAAAAAAGAGAGAGTGGGACAGAAATCGGTCATTCGTTAAAATTCGATTTCGTCGTCCCACCTCCGCACAGCTTCAACAGTCTGGGAGACTGTTGAAGGTTGCAGATAAAGGAAACATAGTTTCCGTCAACATAGGGCATCTTTGAAGCTTAAAAAGCGAACAAAGACTTAGGATACTTGCTTCGCAAGTTCTATCCGCCACCTCAAAGCAGTGCTTTGAGCACTCAACCACTGCGTCTTGCTCGACAATCCAAAGACAATGGAGAGGCTAGGACTTTTATCCCAACCTCTCCACAAAGTCTGATGGTTCTGTCTTTCTAGAAAGGTAAATCTTCCTCTTCTAAGATAATATCAGCAAGATCTCCTGTCCCACCATTTTCACGCATCGCTCGTTGAGCCCGGCTCTCAAGCAACTGGAAGCTCTGACAGAGGACTTCTGTCACATACTGCATAACCCCATTTTTTTCATAGCGACGGGTACGGATCTCTCCATCCAAAGAGATCAAGCTGCCTTTACTGGCATAACTAGCCATGGTTTCAGCCAATTTCTCCCAGACAACGACATTGACAAAATCGGTTTCCCGCTCTCCATTTTGATCCTTGTAACGGCGATTGACCGCCACGGTCACGCGAGCAACCGATTTATCTGTGCTGGTTTTATGCAATTCTGGAGCCGCTACTAGGCGACCGATTAAAATAACTTTATTATACATCATTTACCTCCTATCTATTTATTCGAAAAAATCTTCAAAAATGGAGGTGCTCCCATAAAAAAATTCTAGGACTACAAACATCCTAGAATCTTCTTATTTTTATCCGTGCCAGTGACGGGCAGGATCAAAAGGTGTCCCTGCGACTTCTGCGTCATCTAACTCAATAATGCCTCGTTTTTGAGGAGCATTTGGCAAGTGCAATTCGCGAGGACTGCACATCATGCCATCACTTTTTTCACCACGAAGAGCACCTGGAAAAATCAAGCTGCCATCTGGCATCATGGCACCTGGAAGAGCGACAATGGTCTTGAGACCGACACGCGCATTTGGAGCTCCTGCCACGATCTGAACCGTCTTATCCGGCCCAACTGCTACTTGACAGATATTCAAATGGTCACTATCTGGATGGGCCACCATTTCAAGGATTTCTCCCACCACAAATTTCGGTTCGCGGTCATTGACCAAGCGTTCTGCAAAGCCTTCGCTTTCCAACTCTTGGTTCAACCGAGCTACTTGCTCATCCGTCAAAAAGACTTGTCCATTTCCTTCGATGGCAAAGAAAGATGAGGCATCAAAGATATTCCAGGCAACCGTTTCTTGCTTGTCCTCACGGTAAACGCGAGCCACCTTTCCTTTTCTTTCAACAGCGAGCTTTGCTTCTCCACTATTTTTCAAGGTCAGCATCAAGACATCGCCAACTTGTTCTTTGTTGTATGTTACAATCATGTTTTTCTCCTATTTTAATCCTGCTAAGAATGCTGTAATCTGCGCTTTGGTTTTTCGATCCCGATTGACAAACCGTCCGATTTCCTTGTCTTTTTCCAGTACGACCAGACTCGGAATTCCGTACACATTCCAGACTTTCGCCAGATCCATATAAGCATCTCGGTCCACCAAGATAAAGGTAAATTCAGGGTTTTCCGCCTCAATTTCCGGCAAAAAAGGTTGGAGATAGCGACAATCCCCACACCAATCTGCTGAAAAGACAAAGACTTTCTTGCCTTCTTGCTCTATATAAGAAGCAATTTCTTCTAGAGAATTTGGTGTGATCATAGTTTTTCCTCTTCATAATGCAAGAGACCGTCCTCGTAGACAAAGCGGTAATGGCGCTCATCCTCAAAGATAACGCCCCCTACCAAACGCTCTTCACTAGACTCATAGAGTTCCACATACAGGGTCGCAATCGCTCCCATAGCTTCCATCTGCTCCCGGACTTCTGCAACCAACTCTTCTTGGGTACGAAGACGCTTTTGATCTTTGGCAATTTTATAAACACCAGCCGCAAGAGCTCCGGCACTCGCGACAGCCAGACTAGATAAAATAATTTTTTTTGCTTTCATAGTGCCTATTGTAACACAAAATCAGCAAGGGGACAATGGTCGAGCTAGGGTTTCCTCCTGGCTCTCCAACAGAAACACCTCTCCCATGAGGCTACCATCCTCGCCAAAAAAATGATAAAATAACATCAGAAAGAAGGTAACCTATGACTGATTTATTTTCTAAAATCAAAGAAGTAACTGAAATTCCCGCTATCTCCGGCCATGAAGCCCCTGTACGGGACTATTTGCGCCAACAATTGACCCCTCATGTGGATGAGATCGTGACCGATGGTCTCGGTGGAATCTTTGGGATCAAACACTCAACAGCGAGTGATGCCCCTCGCGTCCAAGTCGCTGCCCACATGGACGAAGTTGGTTTTATGATCAGCGAAATCAAAGCTGACGGGACTTTCCGCGTGGTGCCAATCGGGGGTTGGAACCCGATGGTGGTTAGCAGCCAACGTTTCAAACTCTTGACACGCGATGGCCGTGAATACCCTGCTATTTCTGGATCTGTCCCTCCACATTTGACACGTGGCGCGGGCGGTCCAACCGTTCCTGCTATTGGGGACATTGTCTTTGATGCTGGATTTAGCAACCAAGCTGAGGCTGAAAGCTATGGCGTCCATCCTGGGGACACCTTGGTGCCAGACAGCTCTGCTATTCTCACAGCAAATGGTAAAAATGTGATCTCTAAAGCATGGGATAACCGCTACGGCGTCTTGATGGTCAGCGAATTGGCCAAGAATCTTTCTGGTCAAGAATTGAACAATGAACTCTATGTTGGAGCCAATGTTCAAGAAGAAGTGGGACTTCGTGGTGCGCATACCTCTACCACTAAATTTGATCCGGAAGTCTTCCTTGCTGTCGATTGTTCCCCAGCTGCTGATATCTTTGGAGGCCAAGGTGCTATTGGCGAAGGAACCCTGATCCGATTCTATGATCCTGGTCACATCCTTTTGCCTAATATGAAAGATTTCTTACTTACAACTGCTGAAGAAGCCGGCATCAAATACCAATATTACTGTGGTAAAGGGGGAACCGACGCTGGTGCCGCACACTTGAAGAACGGCGGAGTGCCATCTACCACCATCGGTGTCTGTGCCCGCTATATCCATTCTCACCAAACCCTCTATGCTATGGATGATTTCTTGCAAGCCCAAGCCTTCTTGCAAGCCTTGGTTAAGAAATTGGATCGCTCAACAGTTGATGTGATCAAACACTATTAAGAGCATTGATCACGAGGCTCCGTAAGGGGCTTTCAGATAGAGGATAAAATCCTCTTAAAAACCTTCCTTAGGTGAGTACGGACGTTAGGTGAAATTATCCAGTGGATGATTTCAGCGATCCAGGAAGTTCTATGACTTAGTTTTGGACCCTTCGCTTTTCATTTTTTTGGCTCAGGCTAAAACAGTTTCCCAAACTGTTTTACTCCCAAAACTCCCGAGTGCTAGAAACAGTAGTGTTTCTAGCACTTTTCTCACAGCGGAAAGTTTAAGTGCCCCCCGCAATGACCTTAATAGACTACCTCATTTTATTTGTTTATCATTACTTAGGTTATTTTATGTAAAAAATATGCCTGAACAATCAAATTCTATGATGCCTAATCTCTTCTACGGAAAGCGACAGAGAATAGTTTGTCTTCCATCTGTTTTCTGATATAATATGAAAGAATGAATATTTCGTGTAGGGAGCAGGCTCCCCTTATTTACAGGAGATTTAGATGAAAAAACAAGCTTTTAGTTCTGAAAAGTATTTGAATTTGCAACGTGACCACATTATCGAGCGGATCAACCAATTCGATGGCAAACTCTACCTCGAATTTGGTGGCAAGATGTTAGAGGATTTCCACGCTGCTCGGGTCCTGCCTGGTTATGAACCAGACAATAAAATCAAGTTGCTCCAAGAATTGCGGGACCAGGTGGAAATTGTCATTGCCATCAATGCCAACAACATTGAGCACTCAAAAGCGCGTGGGGATCTTGGGATTTCTTATGACCAAGAAGTACTGCGCTTGATCGATAAATTCAACGAATTAGGGATCTTTGTAGGCTCGGTCGTGATCACCCAATATGCTGGACAAGCCGCAGCGGACGCCTTTCGTAAGCAACTGGATAAAAGTGGGATTGCCTCTTATCTACACTATCCGATCAAGGGCTATCCGACTGATATGGACCACATCATCTCTCCTGAAGGGATGGGGAAAAATGACTACATCAAGACCAGCCGCAATTTGGTCGTTGTGACGGCTCCTGGTCCTGGTTCTGGTAAATTGGCAACGTGTATGTCCAATATGTACCATGACCAATTGAATGGCATCAAATCTGGCTATGCTAAATTTGAAACCTTCCCAGTATGGAACCTTCCCTTGCACCACCCAGTCAACTTGGCCTATGAAGCAGCGACTGCGGATCTAGACGATGTCAATATGATCGATCCCTTCCACCTCCAAACCTACGGGGAAACAACGGTCAACTATAACCGTGATATCGAAATCTTCCCTGTCTTGAAGCGGATGTTGGAACGGATCTTGGGAACCTCCCCTTACGCTTCTCCGACAGACATGGGTGTCAATATGGTTGGCTTTGCCATTGTGGACAATGATGCTGCGATTGAAGCTTCCCAACAAGAAATCATCCGTCGCTATTACCAAACCATCTTGGATGTCAAGGCAGAACGTGTCAGTGAAGGGGCTGTGAAAAAGATTGAGCTCTTGATGAATGATTTGGGCATTACACCAAATGATCGGAAAGTGACCGTCCTTGCCCGTCAGAAAGAAGAAGAAACAGGCGAACCAGCCTTGGCCCTTGAATTGCCAAATGGCGAGATGGTCACCGGAAAAACATCTGATCTCTTTGGTCCAACCGCAGCCCTCTTGATCAATGCCATTAAGAAATTAGCTCACATTGACAAAGAAACTAAGTTGATCGAGCCAGAGTACGTACAACCGATCCAAGGCTTGAAGATCAATCATTTGGGTAGCCGTAACCCTCGTCTTCACTCGAACGAGATCCTCATTGCCCTTGCTATTACGGCCATGAGCAATGAAGACGCTAAGCTTGCTATGCAAGAATTAGGCAAGTTGAAAGGCAGCGAAGCCCATTCAACTGTTATGCTGACAGACGAAGACAAGAATGTCCTTCGCAAGCTCGGTATCCACGTCACCATGGACCCCGTCTACCAATACGATCGCTTGTATCGTAAATAAAGCAAGACAAACAAAAACAATCCCGTTCGAGGGATTGTTGAGAGTGTAGATAAACGAATCTTTAATAAAATCTAATCAATTCTTTAAAAATTATACTCGTTATAGTTATTCAATCATATTCTGAAACTTTCCGCCGTGAGAAAAGTGCCTGAAACGAATCAGTTTCAGGCACTCGGAATGATTGAGACCACAGGCTCAATCATTAGTCTTGGAACTTCGTAGAAGTTCGCAGACGTCCGTACTCACCTAAGGAAAGTTTTTTAAGAAGTCTTTGTCTACAATTTGAACAATCCCTCGAGCAGGGATTTTTTTATGATGCAAAGAAGAGAGACTATTTGACAGCATCCCATAATTGGCGAATGGGCTTTCTTTGAACAGGGTCCACAAAATGAGGAGCAATTTCATTTAAAGATTCTAATACAAAGGCGCGCTCTGCCACATAAGGATGTGGCAAGATCAAGCTAGGGCTGTAACAAATCGTATCCTCCATATAGAGCAGATCTAGATCAATCACACGCGGCCCCCACTTGACCTCACGAACACGTCCCATTTCCTGCTCGATGGCAAGTAAGGTCTCTAGTAAATCCTCTGGGGTCATCCAGGTTTCAACCTCTGCCACCTGATTCAAAAAGGCGTCTTGCTCCACTCCTCCCCAAGGTTCCGTTTCAATCCTTGTGGACATTTGAAGAAGGTGAATGCCTCGATCCTTGATTTTTTCTAGCGCCGTCTCTAGCTGCAGTTGTTTATCTCCCATATTGGTACCAAGGCCAATAAAGGCTCGTTTTTTCTCTCGTTCGATTGTCACCGAACAAGTCTCGAGTGGCAAGGGAACAGGAGCCCAAGGTTTTTTCAACTCCAGACGAACTTTTTCTACAAATGCATAGCTTTCGAAAATTTTTTGCACCAATTGAAAGGCAACCGTTTCAATCAAATCAATCTTTTCAGCCTGTATCCACTCGGTCAACTGTTCCGCTAAGATTCCATAATGGATCGAAGCTTCCAAATCACCTGTACGAGCAGCTCGGGTCATTTCATAATCCACCCAAACATCCAAGACAAAGCGTTGTCCCAATTCTTTTTCTGCCGGAAAAACACCATGATAGGCGTATACCTCTAAGTCCTTGATCCGTAATTGATCCACTCTCTTCACCTCTTATAGTCAGCCATTAGTGGCCCATGAGTTTATAGGCTTCATTTTTCAAGTCTTTATCTGTCGCAAGCAATCCACGCGCAGCCGTTGTCACTGTAGCAGTCCCAGGTTTACGGACACCACGCATGTTCATACACATATGCTCTGCTTCTACCCAGACCAGTGCTCCCTGTGCTCCCAGATAATCCATCAAGGCGTCAGCGATCTCGACCGTCAATCGTTCCTGAATCTGTGGTTTTTTAGCATAAACTTCGACCGTCCGAGCCAGTTTTGAAAGCCCAGCAACACGGCCATTTGGAATGTAGGCAATATGTACCTTGCCATAAAACGGCAAGAAGTGATGCTCACACATGGAATGGAAGAAAATATCCTTCTCAACCACCATATTGTTATCAATGATTTCAAATGATTTTGACAAATGCTCTTCTGCTGTTTGTCCCAAACCTGAAAAGATCTCTTGGTACATCTTTGCGATGCGGGTCGGAGTTTCCAGGAGTCCCTCACGGTTCTCATCTTCACCGACTGCTTCGATGATCATTTTCACTGCTTCTTCAATTTTCTTTGTATCCATATCATCTCCTAGTTGGATTTTTCTGTTTTTAATAAATAAGGTCGTACTTGGCTGAGAAAGTAGAGCGATCCCGTTACAACGAGGAGCTCATCATCTCCAGCCTGCCAGTTTTGTAGAAACTCTCGCCAGTCCACTTCCTCAAGCTGGTGGTTTTTTGCAGCAGCTGTCATCTCTTCTTGAGAATAGGCTCTTGGATCTTCAAAGGTCGTGAGGATCAAGCGACTATTTTCTAGTTCCTGCCACTGAATGAGCATCTCTTCTAAGGCTTTGGTCCGGATGCAGGTAAAAAGAATGGTCTTTTTTTGACCTGGGAAAAGTTCCCGAAGACTTGCGATCAAAGGCGCAACGGCATGGGGATTATGAGCCCCATCCAGCAAGATCATGGGATTTTGCGAGACTACTTCCATCCGGCCAGGCCAGACGACTTGATGCAAGGCCTCATCCACTAACTCTCTTGACAAGAGTTCACGCCCTTCTCTTTCAAAAAGTACATCACAGATACTGATCGCAAGAGCTGCATTTCTAGCCTGGTGATGACCTAAGAGCGCTACTTGATAAGAGGCTGTTTCTCTTTTGGAACTGTGATAAGAAAAGGATTGACCAGATAAACAAGAGGCCTCTAGCTCAACTTGGTAATCTCTGTCATAGGCTGTTATCGGTGCCTGCTTCTGAATCGCAATGCCTTCAATGACTTGGCTAGCTTCTGCTTCTAATTTCCCTAGGACCAGAGGAATTCCTGGCTTAATGATGCCAGCCTTCTCACGGGCGATGGAAGCCAGATCAGGCCCAAGAAGGGCAACATGATCCAAGCCAATCGAAGTGATCGCGGTCAGAACAGGCTGACAGACATTGGTACTGTCTAGTCGTCCCCCCATACCGACTTCCATGATCACGTAATCCAGCTCCTCGTGAGCAAAATAATCATAGGCGATGGCCGTCATCACTTCAAATTCAGTCAAACCTTGAAAGATGGCCCTTGATTGTTCAGCTTGCAGGAGCTGCTGGTAGCTATCCAGGTAGATTTGCAGGTCTCGATCGGAGATGGCTTCGCCATTAATGGTGATCTGGTCATTGTAATGGATCAGATAAGGAGAGGTAAAGACTCCAACGCGTAAACCTGCCTGTCTCAAAAGTTGGGATAAGGTAGCAATGGTAGATCCTTTGCCATTGGTCCCCGCAACATGAATAACCCGACAGTCTAGGTGAGGATGTCCTCTCAAAGCCAAGAGAGCTTCCATGCGCTCCAAGCCAAAATGTGGATCCTGAGAACGATAGGCTTCTAGCCAACGAAGATCCAACTGATGTTCTTTTGTCTTCATTTACTTGTATTGTTTTAAATTGGTATCTGCTGCCTCTTGGGCTTGGAAAATGGCTTGTCCTAAGCTGGCCGCCATCTTGTGAAGGGGAATGTCATGCACCCGCACCACTTCGACTCCTTGACTGGCTGCAATACTCGTCAAATGGCTCGAAGCCAGGTCCCGATTCCAAAAACCAGTCTCCGTTGCAGGATCTGTCTCAAATCCAGCTTCTTCAATAATATTAACCACAAAGCGTTTGCGGGAGACCCCTAGAAAGATCGGATAACCTTTTTGGTGGATGGTTTCAAGCTCTTGCAACAAGAGCAAGTTCTCACGTTTGGTCAAACCAAATCCAATCCCAGGATCCAGCATGATCCGGTCCATCTGGACACCGGCTTCTTTTGCTAGCGCAAGCGAGCGGTCAAAGAAGGTCCACATCACGTCTTGAATCGGTTCTTGCGCCATTGTTTGAAGCTCTGCTTCTGTAAAAGCTGGTTCAAAACCAAAAGTTGGAAAAATTGTGGAACTTGGATGATCTGGCCTTGCCATCACTGGATTAAACATGAGAACCGCACTAGCTTCATGCTCTGCCACAACAGTGGCCATCTTTGGATCTCCAAGAAAACCAGTGATATCATTGACAATATCAGCTCCAGCTTCCAGCGCTGCAACTGCCACCTGGGACTTCCAGGTATCCACCGAGATCAAGACATCACTTTCTTTCCGAATGGCTTCAATCACCGGAACCACGCGGTCAATCTCTTCTTGGATCTCCACATAATGACTGCCTGGTCTCGGTCTCGTCGATTCTCCTCCGATATCTAGGATCTGCGCTCCTTCTTGGACCAGTTTTCTCGCCTGCTGCAAGGCTGCATCCACACTCGTATACTTACCGCCATCAGAAAATGAATCCGGAGTGACATTTAAGATCCCACAAAGAAGGGTCCCTTGGCCACTCAGCCATTTATTATCAATCATTTTCGTTCTCCTTCAATTCCCTTCCTACAGCATGATTGCGAACAAAAGAGCCTAGAACAAATGTTCTAAACCTCTGAGTTCATTCTCCATACGGATTGCTTATTTTTTCTGACCTTCTGTACGAAGGTTCCGCATCAAAACTCATTGGTACCTACCATTTTATCATAATTTATCATGGAAGAAAACTCTCGATACTGGTAATAAACAAAGGAGGAATACAGTCGGATAATAATAAGCTAGCGCATTCAAGGTCATATGGAGACAGATACTATACTCGACCCGCTGGTAGCGATAAGCCACCCAAGTTAGGATCAAGGACATGCCTCCGTAGGCTACCCATTCCCCTAGGGTACTCGGTCCATGCAAGTAAGTAAAAAAGAGAGCACCGGCTAGGTAACCGATCGGTTCTGCCCCTCGAAAGATCAAACGAGGGATGATAGCCCGACAGAGCAGCTCTTCTAAAATCGGAGCGGCAAGGATCACGACCATTCCCATGGCAAGAAAAGGAGCATGAGATTGTAGTTCATTCAGAGCCGCTTGATTTGCCGTCGTACCACCTGCCTCTTGTTTCAAAAAGGGATAGGCGAGTAGGTTATTAGCCATCAATAAGAGAAGAAAGAGAAAATTTCTCCCCAAAGTCGGCCAGGTAATAACCCGAGCATCTAAGCTCTCAAGAGGGCTCTTTTTGATGACTATATAAAAAATAAAGAGCACCACCACTGTAGCTAAGGCTGTAAGAACAGTAACCCACTCCGCATCCATTCTGTCTTGAAGGGAATAAACCATGGTGATGAGGGGGAATTGGGAGAGAAAGAATAAGGGCACAAAAAGCAGGAGCCAGAGAGCATTCTTACATAATGGGTGCTCTCGAACAAAAGACTGTATTTTTTTCAATGAACAACCTCTTTCTTGCATAAAATAAGAAGGCTGGGGCTTTCGCCTTCAGCCTTCTCATTTTATTTCAGTTTACTGATTTTTGAAACGTTCAACGTCACGCGCAATCACCAACTCTTCATCAGTTGGAATAACCAATACCTTCACACGGGAATCGGCTGTGGAAATATCTCCGACAACTCCAAAGACGTTCTTTTCAGGGTCGACCTTGCAGCCAAACCAGCTGATCCCATTGATAATAGAAGAACGAACGTTTACTGCGTTTTCACCGATCCCTGCTGTAAAAATGATGGCATCTGCACCATTCAAGACAGCTAAGTATTGACCAATGTATTTTTGCAAACGATCGACAAAGATATCGTAAGCCAATTTGGCTTTTTCGTCTCCATTGTGCATCGCCGTATGAATATCCCGCATGTCGCTAGAAGATTCAGAAACACCCAGAAGACCTGATTCACGATTGAAGATGCGGCTGATGTCTTCAGGTGTATTGAAATCCTCTGTATGTTCCATCAAGTAAGGAATAATCGCTGGATCGAGATCCCCTGTCCGCGTTCCCATCATGACGCCACCTAGAGGCGTGAAGCCCATCGATGTGTCGACAGAAATTCCCTTGTCAACCGCTGTAACAGATACCCCATTTCCGACATGGCAAGTGATCAATTTCAATTCTTCCAATGGTTTCCCAAGGAGTTTTGCCGCTTCCCCAGCTACATACTGGTGGCTGGTCCCGTGGGCACCGTATTTGCGAACCTTGTTTTCTGTGTAGTATTTCGTTGGAAGAGGATAGCGATAAGCCTTCTCTGGCATCGTCGTATGGAAGGACGTATCAAATACTACGACACTGGTAATATTTGGACAGATCTCTCTAAAGGCACGAATGCCGGCAGCATTGGCAGGATTATGAAGTGGTGCTAACAAAGACAATTCTTCCACTTTTCGAAGAACTTCGTCATCTACCAAAGCAGAATCTTTGAAATACTCTCCACCTGCAACGACACGGTGACCAACCCCTGTAATCTCATCGTATGACTTGATAATATCAAAGCGAATCAAATCATCCAACAAGATTTTTACAGCTTGTGTATGGTCATGAATATCCAATACTTGTTTTTCAGAACGATCATCAAATTTAACAGTTGAAATAGAATCTTTCAAACCAATTCGTTCAATCAATCCCTTTGCAAGAACGGTTTCCTCTGGCATTTGGTACAATTGCCATTTTAAACTGGAGCTCCCTGCATTAATTGAAATTGTTTTCGACATATTTTCACCTCATCAAGCGTTTTCACATTCTCTATTATAACAGATCTTTGCTCAAATTTCACTATCCTGTAACCAGTTTTGGAAACTTTCCATAAAGCGAACAATCTCATCTTGATCTTGTAAATTTGTAAATGGATAGGCAAATGGTTGCATCTGTCCTTCTTCTTGCTTTTTAAAGACAAAAATAGTCTTAGCATAAGCTGGGTTTGAAAAGAGGGATTCGGGCAAAGTCATCATGGCTAGTAGTTGGGCATGTTCTTTCAACCAGGCCTTCAAGAGATCGCTCTGAGGGCTCGTCAAAAGATTATTGGGCGCTAAAAAGATCGCCACTCCTTGAGGCTTCAAATACTTCAAGGCCTGTTCCATCATCAGGTGATGGGCATAGGTATGCCCTTCTGAGCTTGCTACTTGGTAACGCTGTGCAATTGCATCATCAGGGTAGTAGCCGATGGGAAGATCACTCACAATCAAATCGCTTTCTTTCAAGACTTGAGGGCGTACCGCATCTCCTTGGACAAATGCCACACTCGACGCCATAACATCTGCAATACTAGCAGACAAATCGATCAAGAGATCATCCACTTCCAATCCCAAATAACTCATTTCCAGGCGACTATTGTTGACAATGGTCTCAGCGAGATTGCCTGTACCACTCCCTACTTCCAAAACATCAACTTGGTCACTTTTGGCCAATTGATCAATCAAAAACGTTAGGATAAAGCCAATTGCATCCGGTGTGAACTGATGGTTAGCTTGCAAGGGCTCGGTCTGTGCGGCCTTCATAAAGAGAAACTGATAAGCCCTGCGCCATTCTTCCTTACTTAAACCTAGTTCTTTTAATTTTTTGCTATTGTTTTTAACAATGTCTAGATCTGTCTTGCCATCCAAATACATGGCATTTTGTTCAATCAAGGCATCATAAAAGTTGGTCGACAATTCATTTTGAATACTTTGAGTGTTTTCTAATAGATAGGTATAGGCTTGTTCAATTTTTTCGAAATTCATGATTTCCTCCGCACCCTATCATACCAAAAATTAGTCTTTTTCGCTATTTTCTGATGGTTCCTTGCTCTCTTTTGGCGTCTCGTCAGAAGGCTTTTCGCTCCCCGCCTTCTCCTTATCTTTCTGTGTCTTCTTCTTTTCTTTTGGACTCTTCTTGCTTTCTTTTTCTTCCCTTACAGGAAGAACAAACTCATAGCTTTCTCCATCCATCTTAGTCTGGGCATGAAGAAAACCAGGGTCCTGCTGTAGCTGAACGACTCCAGACTTTAAGTGAATCTCTGATGCCTTCTCATCACCCTTTCTTTTTTCAAGAGCCAATTGTACCAAAGCATAGGCCCGAAGTCGATCTTGACTCGTCTTTAAGATCCGTTTTTCCGCGACCTGACGGTGAAGATAAAACTGAAGTAAGAGACTGAAAATCGCTGCCATCAAGAGGGCGTAGAGCAAGACACCAGCCTTAACTTTTTTCATTTTGCATCGCTGGTACCACATGGTAAACATACTCCCTTTCTAGACCTTCTTCAAAATTCAAACGCAGATGAATCAACTCTCCCTCCTGCCAAATCCGACTAGAGTGAACACCTGAAATCATAGGCTGATAGCCCCTGCCCTTAGCATCTGTTTTTCGGATATCATCTCCTTTAGATTGGCCAATGGAAATTGGTTTTTGATCCTGAACCAAGTAGATATGGTTGTTCTCCACTTTTTCAACATGACTTCGGTCCAATTCCACCTGCAATTGTTGCTGAAATAAGATCCATTCTTCCTGCTTTTGATGCGCTTGGTAGTCCAATTCAGCATGCAGGAGTTTGGTCAAGCCTTGAAAGACTAACACACCTCCACTTAGCACTAAGAGAGCGACCAAGGCTTCGAGCAAGGTAAAGGCTTTTATCCTCCTTTTATTCCACATGCAGCACCACCTTTCCTTGATGATAGACCGTGAGTTGATCGGCATCTTTGTCAACATGAACCTGAATGCCATTAGCCTCCAGATGATTTTGCCCTGTCTGAAGCGCCATTTGGGCGACCGACAAGACTTCTACTTCCTTGAAATCCGCTAGCCGCTCCTTGCGCGAACGCCGTATCTCCCCTAACAATAAGGTCGTAATCATGGCAAATAAACCCAAAGCTACTAGGGATTCTATGAGAATACTAGCGGGAACGGATACTTTTTTTAATTTTCCCATTTCCAAGCGACAGTTGATAGGTCACCACTCCTCTCTGTGTCTGAAAGTGAACATTGGCCAGGGATGAATTGCCACCTGCACGGTCTAAACGAATAGTTTTAGGATCTTGCAAAATAACAGAATCAGGAATCTCCACCGTCTGATAGGGCGTTTGAATCTTCCTCGCAGTCACTTCAACATCCAATTCCGTCTGCCTTGCTAGTGCTATCTTCTGGCTTTCTTGATAGAGGTGTTCAAACTCTGCAAAAAATACTTTTTCTTCCACCTGCTGAAAGCTCGTCTTGATCGATCCCGATAAGCCAAGATAGATAAAACTGACGATCATCAAGGTCAAGAGTGTCTCCACCAAGGTGAAGGCCTTAATCTGCAACCGCACGTGTTTCTCCACTATTTTTCGCATAATAGGCACGGTAGGATTCTGCTTGTTTGTTGGTAATATTTCCATCAGCAATCAGCTTGGCTAGAGTGGCTTGGTCATTGGTATGATTGAGCTCATACAATTCAGCCTGGCTTTCGACCACCTTGACAACCGCTGCATTTCCTGTCTCTTTCACGGAGTCTTTTTGCTTGGTCAAATTCGGCACAAAGAGCAATAAGAGCACACTAATGATCAATAAGACCACCAACATTTCAATAAGCGTAAAAGCTTTTACCTTATAGGTTTTTAATTTTTTCATAAATGAACCTCCATATTTTGATAAATCGGCAGCAACATGGCTGCGTAAAGTAAGACAATCACAAGAGCCACAAAGACAAAGACCAAGGGTTGTATCACATTCATGGCCTTGTGAACCCGACGAAAGAAATCCTCCCATGTTTTTTCAGCGTAGATCTCTAGCTCACTTCCAAGCTTTGATTTGACCTCACCATATTCAATCATAAGCGGCAATTCTTTTTTGAAAAAAGAATACCCCCCTACCGTCTCTGAAAAGGATTGACCGCGGTCTAAAGAAAGAGCTAAGTCCCTTCCAATCTCTTGGAAAAGCTGGGATTTTTGCTCCTGCATCATGGTAAAAATCTGAGACAGCTCCAATCCTTGCCCAATCAGATTGCCCCATTCTCTAGCATAATAGGCTGTCAAATAAGCTTGAATCATGCCTTTCCCGAAAGGCAGATGAGACAAGGCTCTAAAAACGTTGATCTTGTCTGACTTTCGATAATAGAGAAATCCGAGTAAGAAAAAGGTCACCAGTCCCGCTCCTAAGGACAAAAAGAGTTGGGGGAAGGAACTGATCAATTGCGTTCCTATATTTTGGCTATCCATCTGAGGAAGCAAGTAATTACGCAGGCCTAGCATAATCAAAACTAAAAAACCAAGTAAGATAAGAGGATAAGTGCTAACTTCGATCAGCTTTTTCTTGACCTTGCGCATGTTTTCTAGGTAAGCACTGATTTTCTCCAAGCTCAATATAAGATTTCCATGGAGCTCAGCGAGAGACAGCTGTGTCGTCACCGCATCTGAAAAACCGATCCCCGCCATCATCTCTGAAAAACTCCGACCCCGAGAGAGATCTGCTCGCATCTGGGAGACCAAATGACTCTCCACTAGGTAGGAACGATCTAAAAAATCAACAATCTCAGCCAGATGAAAACCACTCGAATAAAGATTCAAAAACAATTCAATGATTTGCTTTTGTTTAGTTGTAGATAATTTTTTCGGCTTGTGCCCGAGCCAGCTGGATATATCCCGATTGAGCCAAGAGATCCATTTGTTGGTTCCAGCGGCTGGCTGAGTGCTCTTGGTAGTTTTCCGTCGCAAAATCGACCACACCTCCTCCTGCAATTAATCGTTGGTAGCAAATACCTTGTAAAACAATCTTGAGCTCTTCCTCACTCACTCCAAGCTCTAAAAGCCTCTCATAAACACCTCGAACGCTTTTCGCATGAATCGTAGAGAAGACGGTGACCCCTGTCAAACTAGCTCGTACGACCGCACGAGCTGTTTCCTTATCTCGGATCTCTCCAATAATGAGAAGGTCCGGCCGATGGCGTAAGGAGAGTTTAATCAGGTTGTCATAGGTCATGCCGATCTGGTCATTCAGCTGAAGCTGTAACATATTATCCTGCTTGATCTCGACAGGATCTTCAATGGACATGACTTGCTGGTCCGCAAAGCGCTCTTGTGCCAAAGCATGCATGAGAGTGGTCTTTCCCGAACCCACAGGCCCCGCAAAAAGATAAAGCCCACGACCAGCTAATTTCTTCTTCAACTCAGGTAGTTGATCAAACCAAAAACGCAATTCGCGTTCCTCATCATGCAAAAGCCGAATCACCAAGCTTTCGTAGCCACGATAATCCCCCACCGTCGACAAGCGAATCGATACCAGCCCATCCTCCAGAGGGTAATCACACGAGCCTAGCTGGCTCCGCCTTTTTTCTCCCACATTCATGCCTGCTACGAACTTAAAGTGGCTGATCATAGCCGTCATCTCCTCAAAAGGGAAGGATTGTACAAAGCGCCTCTCATCTCCCACTCTCATAAAAACTTGGTACTCCTCCTTCCGAGGGATGAAGTAGAGATCCTGGGCTTCTTCCTTCTTTCCCATGCGAATCAATTTTTTTGCAATTTCTTGAACCATAGTTCCTCCTCTCACTTATACTATTCGAAAAAGAAGACAAAAAAAGAAGACTTTCTAGATCGCTCTAAAAAATCTTCCGAATTTCTCTTATGACAGGGTCGTCCCCTTTTTTGAATCGAGTGTATATTGACAAGAACGGTGTTTGCGACTGCCTCTTTCCTTTTCGTAACCTGGACGGAGCTTGCTTTTAGGGATCTTGTGCTCGTCTTCTAAGAGGACAATCGAATGGAAAAACTGCACATCTTCACTGCAGTCCTCACACCACTCTTGCTCTTTGGTATCCCAAAAGATCGTCATGAGGTCACTCCGACTCTTATAACTTGGAAAGTGCTCATTTAACTCCAACCACTTCTGCTTGTAGTATTTCAAAGCCTGGTAATAGTCTTCAAACTTCCGACTACTGACGATATCTTTTTCCCAGCCTTCTAAAAACCACCAGGGTTCACAGTCCCCGTACATTTCAATCACTCGATACATAAACTCTTCCATCCTTTGTATCCTCTATTATATAGAAAATCCTTTGAGAATAAAAGTTTTCTGCTCAGAGCATGATTTTTCAGGTAGTTTTCAGATGATTTTCACCATTTTTTTTAAAAATAGACTGCCTAATTGCTATTGGGTCCTTTTTTCGAGAATCAAAAAAAGAGAGTCCCAACAAACTGACGAGCCATCTTGGAAACTCTCTCTTCTCAAGTATTTAGAACAATTCAAGTGCAATCATTGTTGTCATGGTTGCATCATAATAGTTGTTCAGAGGTAGATCTTGTGTAAAGATATACTTGTTCTGTTGCACCAACTTCAAATAGCCTTTTTCATGTTCAGAGGCATAGACAATCGGTGCCAAAAAACTTGCTGCTTGATGATTGTTCAAGGCCTTTCCTTTCAAGTCATAACCCGCATACAGGTTTCTTTGACTCTTGAAAAAGTTAAGCATCTTTTTCACCAATTTTTGACTGGCCGCGTCCTTACTTTGAACAAGGTTGTATGGAAGGCGACAAGCGTTATACGAGTAGGCACCATCATACTTGGATTCAATCGTCTTTGGATCTGCTACGCGCGTCCCTTGCTCATCTACCCAGATGAAATCAGGTAGTAAACCTGTTTTTGTTTGGGAGCTGATCGTTTGGAGTTGTTGCAACATCTTTTCTTTGATGTCCAACCACTTTGAATCTTTTGTCACTTCATAAAAGATCTGGAATTGCGCTGGCAGTGTATCAGATGTTCGCATCAAATGATAGAATCCCGAATCCTGATTAGCCCAATTCCCCACCGTTAACACACCAGTTTCTTCATTGTAGTTGTGTGCGAGAATATCTTCTAAAATCGCTTTGGCTTGAGCCTGGTAGTCTTTGGCTTGCTTTGGCCATTGCTGAGCGGCTTTTAGAAGAGCATAGGCGATGTAGAGATCTCCATCTGTGGCGTTATGATCCTCATCCTTTGCTTGTCCATTGCTGATGGTTTGTTTCCAAGACATCAATTGGGTACCTTCCAAGCGATGATTTAGATAATATTGATAGAGTCGATCAAAATCTGCTTGCTGGGCTTGTCCTTTTTCGGCGGCTGCAACAGTAATGAGCATTCCATAACTTTGCGCTTCGGATAACACTACTGTTTGATTGCTATCATTGGTGGTTCGAACATAGGATTCTTTCCCTTTTGAAACAACAAAATGCTCATTCCACTGACGATAGATCCGATTTCGCATGTCCACCTTACTTCTCGTTCTCGCCAAAAACAAGGTCAAACAGAAAATACAAAGGATAACTAGAAACCACACATATCTCATTTTTTTCGTTTTCATAAGTTCTCCTAACCTGCAAATCGTTTTGTTTTAACCCATTTGGTTTCTTTCCGGTGCAATAGTTTATCCATCACAATCGAAGAAATGGCATCAATGGACACAATGATGAAGAGTTGGGAATAGGTGAAATAGGCAGCTAAAGCTAACCAAATTTGCTTGGTAGTAGCTTGACCAAATTGTGAAGCAAGAGCCACATTAATCTGAAGCAAATAAAGCCCGATCATCAAGATCCAATTGAAGAGCATCAATTGCGCAATGTAGATATTTTCAGAATCAAAGGCAAATGGAATTTGCACGCTTGGAACCACTGTATGGATACACATGGCCAGAATATTGGCAAAAAAGATCAAGTCAGACAATACGATGGCCGCATTGAACCAGAAGAAGATACAGGAATAGTTGGTCACTTCTAACTTCACGCGCCAATTTCCCTTACCAAATAAATGCTTGAAGTTGGAAAGAACCACTTCATAATTCCCTTTGGCCCAACGTTTCCGTTGCATATAGTAACTCTTCAGAGTCTCTGGCTCCTGTTGGAAGGCTTCTGAATTATAAGCTAGCGCAATCAACTTTCCACTTTGCATAATCTTAAAGGAAATATCCGTATCCTCAGTCAAGGCACCGTTTTTCCATCCTCCAATACTCTTGACAAATTCGGTTTGAATAATGAAGTTGGTTCCTGGAATCCGTCCAATCTTAAAGAGATGCCACATGCCCACATGGTGAACCCGTTGGGTGACCACAATCTCTTGGTTGATACAGCGGGTCAAGAAGTTTTGACCGGCATTCCGCGTTTTATTGCGGCCGAAAGAAGCCACATGACGCTCTGGATCTTTGAGCACTTCTTTCACAAGGAAATAAAGAGCATTCTTTTCAGGCATGGCATCTGCATCATAGACACAGATATAGTCTCCAGTCGCCATGGCCAAAGCATCATTTAGCACACCGGCTTTCCCACCTGTCCCACTGCGATTGATAATGGTTACATCACGTCCTGCGTACTCTGGCAATGCTTTAACCGCCAAACACTCTTCATAGGTGCGATCGGAACAATTATCCGCAAAGAGGAATAATTCCACACGATCATGGGGGTAGTTGAGGTCGAGAATGGCCTTAGCTGTTTGGGCAATGACCACATCTTCATTATGGGCGGGTACGACGATCGTCACTTTTGGATAATAAGGTAGTGGATCTGTATTGACACGAAAATCACTGTGTTTGAACCAAAAATGAACGGCTGAAAAGAGAATGACCAAGCCCCAAGCTAAGGATAACCAAATCGAAATCAATGCAATAATCATCACAATTTGACTAATCATGGTCCACCGCCTTAAAGTTTTTATTGACACGATGATAGATCACCGTATAAGCTACAAATAATACAATAAAGCACAAGGCAAAAAATACACTAATGCCTACAGCTATATTAAAAAATATATTTGTAAGAGACATGTTTTCCTCCTAATATTCCACAATAATATCTGTTTCAAGTTGACGTTTTAAGTAACGAATCATTTCTTTATAACGATGGTATTTGGTTCGATTGGATTGATCCACTACAAGAAATCCTGACTGACATTGAATGGCCTGAACCCCGTCTTCTCCTTTGAAAACCAGTCCTTCCAACTGTGGTTTTAAGACCGTCATATAATCGCTCTTCAGATCCCGCTCGCTATCAGAAGATAAAATCAAGAAATTACCGTCTGATACGTAATACAAGCTTTCATTTGGCTTCAGATGATGCGTTACCAAATAGTTGATTTGGTTCAAGGTCAGATTGTACTCTCTCGGTTGCAATTGGAAGAACAATTCCTCGTGCGACCAGTGAATGAGTAAGGCTTGAATCGTATCATTGGTTTGCCCACCATAAGAAGCGATGCGGTCGCGATAATCTGCGTAAGCTTCTGACTCTTGATCTTTCACTTTTGCAATCTCTTTAAAGAGGTGATAGCGAATTTGGGTCAAAATTCCAAGCAAAATTGGAAAACTAAAGAGCAGAAGCAAGGCTTGATGAAGGGGGATATAGACAACACCCGCCACCAAAAAGACAATCCCTAGGGCAAATGACAACAGGATGGTCCATGTCAACAATAAATCCGATAAAACAATAGCAGAAAATAATCCTAAAACAAAGAACAATCCTTCTTCAATCAGAATCTCTCTTGCAAAAAACAAGGAGTAAAGTAAAAGAAGTACTTCGAAAACAATCAAAATCAGCAACCATCTACTTAATTTTTCCGTTTTTTTCATTTATTCTTTCTCTCCCTCATGAAATTCTTCGGTAGCCTCTCCCTGGCCAAAGTAATGTTTAATAGCTTGCACGATTCGCTCAGAAGCTCTTCCATCCCCATAAGGATTTCTGGCATTTGCCATTTGGAGATACAGGCTTTCGTTGGTTAAGAGCTCCGTCATCGTGGATTTGACAACGGCAGGATCCGTACCAACTAATTTCAAGGTCCCTGCTTTGACTCCTTCTGGGCGTTCCGTTGTATCGCGTAATACCAATACCGGTTTTCCTAATGATGGCGCCTCCTCCTGCACCCCACCTGAATCCGACATGATAAAGTAACTTCTCGAAGCCAAGTTGTGGAAGTCCAGCACATCTAATGGTGCGATAAGGTGGATCCGATCATGATCTCCTAATAGATCGTTTGCCGCCTCTTGGACCGCTGGGCTAAGATGTACCGGGTAAACCACTTCAATGTCCGGTTCTTGATCAACTATTTCCCTCAGAGCTCCAAAGACCGCTCTCATGGGTTGGCCTTGATTTTCTCTTCGATGCATGGTTACAAGAATCAATTTTTTCTTTGGATCCAATTGATCTAACACTTCGTGATGATAGTCCTCTTGAACCGTGAGTTTCAGCGCATCAATGGCAGTATTTCCTGTCACCACAATAGAGGATTCCGGATGATTTTCTTTTAAGAGATTGGCCTTACTTTCGCCAGTCGGCGCAAAATACAGATCCGCTAAATCATCCGTCATTTGACGGTTCATCTCTTCTGGATATGGCGAATATTTATCAAAGGTTCTCAAACCAGCTTCGACGTGACCAATGCGGACTTGATTGTAAAAGGTAACCAGACTCGCCGCAAAGGTAGTGGTCGTATCACCATGGACGAGTACCATATCCGGCTTTTCTTTTTTGATAACTGGATCTAATTGATTCAGAATTTTAGAGGTAATGTCTAATAAGGTCTGACTTTTCCCCATAATATCCAAATCATAATCAGGTACGATGTTAAAGGTTTCTAAAACCTGATCCAACATTTGACGGTGCTGAGCAGTGACCACTGTGATGGTCTCAATAACCTCCTTTTGTTTTTGTAATTCCAGCACCAAAGGGGCCATCTTGATGGCCTCCGGTCGCGTTCCAAACACAACCATAATTTTCAATTTTCCCATAAACTTCTCCCGTCGACATGCATGTAATTCGACATTTTTTTAATTTCTGTACATCTTTCCTCATTCTACCGCCAAAGACTTTAAATGTCAAACCGAATTTGGGTTTTATAAAGAAATTACTAATAGTTAGTCATTTTATTATTTTGGTGTTTAGAATACATATCCATATAATCACTAATTGTAAGTATTTACGACACGACTTTTAACGGGCTAATATTTTTGGTAAAAAAATAAATCAATAATTATACAATTATTTTTCAAATAATAAATTTTTATAATTTTTTCAAAAAAAAGCCGGAACATGTAGTTCCGACTTTTTTCTTATTCTTCTACGACTTCAGCTGTTTGAACTTCATCGACTGTTCCATCTGTTACTGGCACTTCTTCGATGATTTCAACTTCGTTAATCGCTTGTGGTTCCAAGTTACGGTAACGAGCCATCCCTGTACCTGCAGGAATAATCTTACCAATGATAACATTTTCCTTAAGTCCAAGAAGATGGTCTTTCTTACCACGGATTGCTGCATCTGTAAGGACACGCGTTGTTTCCTGGAAGGAAGCAGCTGACAAGAAGCTATTGGTTTCAAGCGAGGCTTTGGTGATTCCCATAAGAACTGGGCGAGCTGTCGCTGGTACCCCACCTGAGATGAGGACATCCTTATTGGCATCTGTAAAGTCTGTGATATCCATGAGCGTTCCCATGAGAAGGTCGGTATCTCCTGGATCCATGACGCGAACTTTACGGATCATTTGGCGAACCATGACCTCGATGTGTTTGTCGCCAATTTCTACCCCTTGGCTACGGTATACTTTTTGTACTTCCGCTAGGAGGTATGTTTCAACAGACAAGACATCACGTACAGCAAGGAGATGTTTTGGTTGGATAGACCCTTCTGTCAATGCTGCACCACGAGAAACATGATCTCCCACTTCGACTTTCATGCGAGCAGTGTAAGGGACAACGTATTCACCTTCACCAGTTGCACCACTGACAAAGACTTTCTTAGTCCGAGTTGAAGCATCTTCTTCGATCGCTGTAACTTCACCCTTGACTTCTGTGATGACCGCTTCCCCTTTCGGATTACGGGCTTCAAAGATTTCTTGGACACGAGGAAGACCCTGCGTGATATCGGTATTTGAGGCAACCCCACCCGTGTGGAAGGTACGCATGGTCAGCTGTGTACCCGGTTCCCCGATAGATTGAGCAGCGATGGTTCCAACTGCTTCACCCACTTCAACCGCATCACCGGTCGCCAAGTTGATACCATAACAATGACGGCAGACACCGTGGCGAGTGTTACATGTAAAGACAGAGCGGATAGTGACTTCTTCCACACCAGCATTGACAATTTCACGCGCCTTGTCTTCTGTAATTAATTCGTCTGGGCCGATGATGACTTCACCAGTTTCAGGATGGCGAACGGTTTTCTTAGTGTAACGACCGTTCAGACGTTCTTCCAGAGACTCGATCATCTCTTTGCCTTCTGTGATAGAGCGGATCAAGAGACCACGGTCAGTTCCACAATCGTCTTCACGAATGATCACGTCTTGGGCAACGTCTACCAAACGACGAGTCAAGTAACCTGAGTCGGCAGTCTTCAAGGCCGTATCGGTCATCCCTTTACGCGCACCGTGAGTTGAGAAGAACATTTCGAGTACTGACAAACCTTCACGGAAGTTTGAAAGGATTGGCAATTCCATGATCCGACCATTCGGAGCGGCCATCAAACCACGCATACCGGCAAGTTGTGAGAAGTTTGAGATGTTACCACGGGCTCCAGAGTCCATCATCATAACGATTGGGTTCTTCGGATCTTGGTTGTCAATCAGGCGTTTTTCCAATCGTTCACGGGCTGCACGCCATTCAGCAGTAACAGCATTGTAGCGTTCATCATCTGTGATCATACCACGACGGAATTGCTTAGTGATTTGTTCCACACGTTTGTGAGATTCTTCGATGATTTCGGCCTTGTCTTCAACAACTGGAATATCGGCAATCCCCACTGTCAAGCCAGCAAGGGTTGAATGGTTGTAACCAAGGTTTTTCAAACGGTCCAAGAAAGCAGATGTTTCTGTTGTACGGAAGCGTTTGAAGATTTCAGCAATGATGTTCCCAAGATTTTTCTTCTTGAATGGAACATTCAATTCTAATTTTTCAATTGCTGATTTAGCATCTTGACCTGATTCCAAGAAGTACTTAGCTGGAACCCCTTCTGTCAAGTTGGCGTTGTTTGGCTCTTGGAGATATGGAAGTTCTGCAGGCATGATATCGTTGAAGAGAATCTTACCAACAGTTGTCAAGAGAATCTTGTGTTGTTGCGCTTCTGTCCATGGTTTGTTCAAGCTATCGGTCGTAATCCCAACACGTGAGTGTAGGTGCACATAACCATTGCGATACGCCATCACAGCTTCGTCACGGTCCTTAAAGACCATGCCTTCCCCTTCACGACCCGCTTCTTCCATTGTAAGGTAGTAGTTCCCCAAAACCATATCCTGAGAAGGCGTTACGACTGGTTTTCCATCTTTTGGATTCAAGATGTGTTCAGCAGCCAACATCAAGATACGCGCTTCAGCTTGGGCTTCTTCTGAAAGAGGCACGTGGATGGCCATTTGGTCCCCGTCAAAGTCGGCGTTATAAGCTTCACAGGCAAGTGGATGCAAGCGAAGAGCTTTCCCGTCAATCAAGACAGGCTCAAAGGCTTGGATACCCAAACGGTGAAGGGTCGGTGCGCGGTTCAAGAGAACTGGGTGTTCTTTGATGACTTCTTCGAGGATATCCCAGATCCGTTCATCTCCGCGCTCTACCAAGCGTTTTGCAGCTTTAACGTTTTGTACGATATCACGCGCAACGATTTCACGCATGACAAATGGTTTAAAGAGCTCAATGGCCATTTCACGTGGTACACCACATTGGTACATCTTCAGAGTCGGACCAACGGCGATAACGGAACGTCCTGAGAAGTCCACCCGTTTACCGAGCAAGTTTTGACGGAAGCGTCCTTGTTTCCCTTTGAGCATGTGGCTCAATGATTTCAGTGGACGGCTACCTGGTCCTGTGATCGGACGACCACGACGACCGTTGTCAATCAAAGCGTCAACCGCTTCTTGGAGCATCCGTTTTTCGTTTTGCACGATGATACCTGGTGCATTCAATTCCAAGAGACGAGCCAAACGGTTGTTCCGGTTAATTACCCGGCGATAAAGGTCGTTCAAGTCAGAGGCGGCAAACCGGCCACCATCCAATTGGACCATCGGACGAAGATCTGGTGGAATAACGGGAAGGATGTTGAGGACCATCCATTCTGGCTTGTTGCCAGATTTATAGAAGGCATCCAAGACGTCCAAACGACGCACAGCCTTCACACGTTTTTGACCAGTTGCAGTCTTCAATTCTTCTTTCAAGAGAGCAATTTCAGCTTCCAGATCCACTTGTTTCAAGAGGTCTTGGATCGCTTCTGCACCCATCTTAGCTACAAAGGAACCTGGTCCGTATTCACGCAAGCGTTCACGGTATTCACGTTCTGTCATGATGGATTTGTGCTCAAGCGGTGTATCTTTTGGATCGATCACCACGTAAGCAGCGAAGTAGATGACTTCTTCAAGAGCACGAGGGCTCATATCCAAGGTCAATCCCATACGAGAAGGGATTCCTTTGAAATACCAGATGTGTGATACAGGTGCTTTCAACTCAATATGCCCCATACGTTCACGACGAACCTTGGCACGTGTTACTTCCACACCACAGCGGTCACAAACGATTCCTTTATAACGGATCCGTTTGTATTTTCCACACGCACATTCCCAGTCTTTTGTAGGTCCAAAGATGACTTCATCAAAGAGACCTTCACGTTCTGGTTTCAATGTACGGTAGTTGATTGTTTCAGGTTTCTTGACCTCTCCATAAGACCATGAACGGACCTTGCTTGGAGAAGCTAGGGTGATTTGCATACTTTTAAAACGATTTACATCAACCACTATTTCTTACCTTTCCTTGTTTTCATACTTGTTTCATTTAAATACAGTCTTAGGTGGGGAAGAAAGCCAACTTTCTCACCACCTCCTTGTGTCTGTATCTTATTATCGAATCATCCTATCAGAAACATTCGTTTCTCACAAGACAATCATTTTGACTGATTATTTTTCTGCTTCTTCCGCATCAAAGGCTGCTTTAGCTTCCTTGGCTGCTTTTTCACGTGCTTTTTCAAGGTCATCCACGTGAATCACATCATCGTCTTCCCCTTCGTCGAGATCACGAAGTTCCACTTCTTGATCATCTTCGTCAAGGACACGCATGTCAAGACCAAGTGATTGCAATTCCTTGACAAGAACGCGGAAGGATTCTGGCACACCTGGTTTTGGAATTGGTTTTCCTTTGGTGATCGCTTCATAGGCTTTCAAACGTCCATTGACATCGTCTGACTTGTAGGTCAAAATTTCTTGAAGGACATTTGATGCACCATAAGCCTCAAGGGCCCACACTTCCATTTCCCCAAAACGTTGTCCACCAAACTGAGCTTTCCCTCCGAGTGGTTGTTGAGTAACCATTGAGTATGGTCCGACTGAACGGGCATGGAGTTTATCATCAACCATGTGGTGAAGTTTGATCATGTACATGACACCGACAGAAACACGGTTGTCAAACGGCTCACCGGTACGGCCATCATAAAGAACCGTCTTAGCATCGCTATCCATACCAGCTTCTTTGACCGTATCCCAGAGATCCTCTGAACTTGCTCCATCAAAGACAGGTGTTGCGATGTGGATGCCCAAGTTACGAGCCGCCATACCAAGGTGAAGTTCCATAACCTGACCGATATTCATACGAGATGGCACCCCAAGTGGGTTCAACATGATATCGACTGGAGTTCCATCTGGAAGGTAAGGCATGTCTTCTACAGGAACAATACGGGATACAACCCCTTTGTTTCCGTGACGGCCGGCCATCTTATCTCCGACGCGGATCTTCCGTTTTTGTGCGATGTAAACACGAACCAACATGTTGACACCCGATTGCAATTCATCTCCGTTTGCACGCGTAAAGATCTTGACATCGCGAACGACACCATCTCCACCGTGAGGCACACGAAGAGACGTATCCCGCACTTCACGAGATTTATCTCCAAAGATAGCATGAAGGAGACGTTCTTCAGCAGAAAGGTCTTTTTCACCCTTCGGTGTTACTTTACCGACAAGGATATCTCCTTCTTTTACTTCCGCACCAATACGGATAATACCTGTTTCATCCAAGTCACGAAGAGCATCTTCACCGACGTTTGGAATTTCACGGGTAATTTCTTCAGGGCCTAACTTGGTATCACGCGTTTCTGATTCGAATTCTTCCAAGTGAACAGATGTATAGACATCTTCTTTCACCAAGCGTTCACTCATGATAACGGCATCCTCGAAGTTATACCCTTCCCAAGTCATGTAAGCGACGATTGGGTTTTGACCAAGGGCCATTTCCCCTTTTTCCATCGATGGACCGTCAGCGATAAAGTCGCCTTTTTCAACGGTTTCACCAACTTTTACAAGAGTACGTTGGTTGTAGGCTGTACCGGAGTTTGAACGACGGAATTTTTGAACATGGTAGACGTCCAAAGAACCATCTTCCCGACGAACTTCCACCTTATCCGCATCTGCATAGGTAACCTTACCACCATGTTGTGCAATAACTGCAGCTCCTGAGTCATGAGCTGCTTGGTATTCCATACCCGTACCAACAAATGGTGCTTTTGGATCAATCAACGGCACAGCCTGACGTTGCATGTTGGCACCCATAAGGGCACGGTTGGAGTCATCGTTTTCCAAGAAAGGAATACATGCTGTCGCAACGGCAACTACTTGTTTTGGAGACACGTCCATGTAGTCGACTTGATCAGATGGGAACTCTTGGTTATTACCACGATGACGTCCCATGACGATCGGTTCAGCAAAGCCACCTTCTTCATTCAACTTAGAGTTGGCCTGCGCTACGATGTACTCATCTTCTTCATCAGCTGTCAACCAGACGATTTCATTTGTCACAACGCCTGCTTCACGATCTACTTTACGGTATGGCGTTTGGATGAAACCGTACTTGTTCAAGTGTCCGTATGAAGACAAGTTGTTGATCAAACCGATGTTTGGTCCTTCAGGTGTTTCGATTGGACACATCCGACCATAGTGGGTATAGTGCACGTCACGCACTTCATATCCGGCACGGTCACGTGTCAAACCACCAGGTCCTAAAGCAGACAAACGACGTTTGTGAGACAACTCAGAAAGCGGGTTGTGTTGGTCCATGAACTGTGACAACTGTGAAGAACCAAAGAATTCTTTAATTGCCGCAGTTACTGGGCGGATGTTGATGATTTGTTG
Organism: Streptococcus parasanguinis; assembly: GCF_901875555.1. Lineage (GTDB taxonomy): Bacteria > Bacillota > Bacilli > Lactobacillales > Streptococcaceae > Streptococcus > Streptococcus parasanguinis_H. The sequence continues at coordinate 65,341 of NZ_CABFMD010000037.1, read as the reverse complement.
TGGTGTCAAGACATCGTTATCTTGTACAGACATCCGTTCACGAACGTTTCGTTCCATCCGTGAAAGTCCAAGACGCACTTGGTTGGCAAGCAGTTCACCAACGGCACGAATCCGACGGTTTCCAAGGTGGTCGATGTCATCTACACGCCCAAGACCTTCTGCAAGGTTCAAGAAATAGCTCATCTCTGCCAAGATATCTGCTGGAGTTACGATGCGTACTTTGTCAGATGGATTAGCATTTCCGATGATGGTGACAACACGGTCTGGATCTGTTGGAGCGACAACTTTGAATTTTTGCAATTCAACTGGTTCTGTCAAAACAGCAGCATCATTTGGAATGTAGGTGATTTTGTTCAAACCGTTATCCAATTGTTCTGAGATGCTGTCGATCACATCGCGCGTCAGGACAGTACCAGCTTCTACAAGGATTTCCCCTGTTTCAGCATCTACCAATGGTTCTGCGATGGTTTGGTTCAACAAGCGGTTCTTGATATTAAGTTTCTTGTTGATCTTGTAGCGACCAACTGGTGCCAAATCATAACGACGTGGATCAAAGAAACGGGCTACCAACAAGCTACGTGAGCTTTCCGCTGTTTTTGGTTCACCTGGACGAAGACGCTCGTAGATTTCTTTGAGGGCTTCATCTGTCCGTGAATCCATTGGATTTTTGTGGATATCTTTTTCAATGGTATTGCGAACCAATTCGCTGTCCCCAAAGATATCGATGATTTCATCGTCTCCTGAGAATCCAAGAGCACGCACAAGGGTTGTAAATGGAATTTTACGCGTACGGTCAATGCGTGTGTAAGCAATGTCTTTTGAATCGGTTTCCAGCTCTAACCAAGCCCCACGGTTCGGGATAACCGTTGATCCATAACCGACCTTACCGTTTTTGTCCACTTTGTCGTTAAAGTAAACACCTGGTGAACGCACCAACTGAGATACGATAATCCGTTCTCCACCATTGATGATAAAGGTTCCCATTTCAGTCATGATTGGGAAATCACCAAAGAAAACTTCTTGGGTCTTGATTTCACCTGTTTCTTTGTTGACCAAACGGAAGGTCACAAAGATTGGTGCTGAGTAGCTGGCATCGTGGATGCGCGCTTCTTCAAGTGAATACTTGGGTTCGCGGATTTCATAACCCACAAATTCCAATTCCATTGTATCCGTGAAGTTTGAGATTGGAAGCACATCTTCAAATACTTCCTTCAAGCCATGATCCAAGAAATCTTTGAATGAGTCTGTCTGGATTTCAATCAAGTTTGGTAAATCAAGAACCTCTTTGATTCTTGAAAAACTACGACGGGTCCGATGTTTCCCGTATTGAACGTCATGTCCTGCCAAAGTTTTTAGCTCCTTTTTCCATACTAGGATAGCTTGGTAAAATGACTTTCACCACCTATCCGGTTTTAACTACAATTGTGTGATTTGCATCACGTGAAGAGCTGTCTCTTCACCTCATTCGTCGCTTTTTGTAATTTTTAGAAAAATTAAATTTGTGTAACAAACTAGGTTTTTCCTGAAAAATAGGCACAAAAAGAGCAGCTAAATCGACTTATTCAAGTAAGATTTAACTGCTGTAAGCTCTTATTTGGACAATATTTCAAATAAAGCACACGACAAATTAGTTACCACTATTATACCGTTTTTTGCTCCAAAAATCAAGGCTTTCTCTAGGTTTTCTACTGGATCAAACTAGCGTCGATTGCCACGATTTGAGCTGTTTCGATTTGAACTATTGCTTGATGAACTATTGGTTGGCGAATTGTTCTTATTATTCGACTGATTTCCACTGGTATTGCCGAGAATGGCTGCCCAAGCACTTTGATAATCGCTATCCGATCCCCCGATGGCAAAGCGGTATTGAGTGGTTGGCGCTCCGTTTTTAGCCCAAAGACTGGTTACCGTTTGACCGCTCACATCGATATCCCGGCCATTGACATTGACGCGGCCCGGTCTTTCACCAGTCGATTTGAGCACTTCAGAGCGGATCACACTCTTATCGAGAGTGAATTTATCCTGAATCCCAAAGAGACTTGGATCTGCTTGGTAGATCGCATTCGCCAACTGCGCCATGTATTGGGCATTGTTGTTGTATCCAGTCAAGGTCTGCATAGAAGCATTGTTGTCATGGCCAATCCAACCTCCTAAAGAAACATTAGGGGTGGACAGCATGAGCCACATATCTCCATTTGAGTTGGTCGTACCGGTTTTTCCAATCCAGTCAGCACCCGCCAGTGTTGGATTGATTTGGCTAATCCGTGACTTAAAGGTCGTTGTAGCACCAGACGTAATAACCCCGCGCAAGAGATCCTGCATAATCGTTGCCGTTGCTGGAGAGTAAACACGAACAGGATCTGCCTCGTGCTTGTAGACTACGTCCCCATCTCGATCAATGATTTGCTCTACCATATAGCGTTTGAGGTAGTTCCCATTGTTAGCAATGGTTTGGAAACCATTGGTATGTTGGGCAACAGTGACCTCAATTCCTCCCCCCATTGGCAGGCTTTCAATGCCATATTCAGGGATATCATAGCCCATTTTCTTCATGTAGGATGGGACATCCACACCCTTTTCACGAAGAGTCCGGTAAGTCCAGTAAGCTGGAATATTCCATGAGGTATTGAGGGCCTCACGGAGATCCATCATGGCTGTTCCTCGGCTATCCACGTGCATGATTGGCTCACCACTTGAGAAATTAGTCGGATAGTTAGAAAGGATGCTATTGCTTCCCATCAAGCCTTGGTCGATGGCAATCCCATAGGCCAACAGTGGTTTGATAGTAGACCCTGGGGAACGTTCTGTATCAAAGGCATGGTTGTTTTGGTTGCCGTCAAAATTCCGTCCGCCGATAAATCCTAAAACGGCACCCGTTCGGTTGTCCATAAGGACATTCCCAACTTCTACAAAACCTGTCCCATCATCCAAGACGCTTCCAAAGTTTGCTACTGCGGCCTGCATCGCATTGTGAACCGGTTTGTTAATCGTGGTTTGAATGGTGTAGCCACCTTCGCGCAACTCGCTCTCAGCTAATTCTTGGTAAGCCTTGACGGTTTCATTATTTTTCAAGTCTTGCTTGGTGACATTGTCTCGCTTGATCAAGTAATCATACATGGCCTCTTTTGCTTCTGCCATGGCTTGGAAGTAGAGGTAGTCATGCGGTGTTTTCTCGATGCCATCTGGAGCGATGAAGTCTTTGGTCAAGTCGTACTGAGCATAGGTCTCGTAGTCTTTTTTCGACAAGGCTCCCGTCCGGTACATATTGAACAAAACGTCTTTGGCACGCGCCAAACCTAACTCGAGGTTTTCTTTGCTCTTTAGGCTACCGTCTGCAGCATAAGGAGAGTAGACAATCGGACTTTGTGGCAAGCCAGCGATAAAGGCCGCTTGTGGAACAGACAAGTCTTTTGCAGAGACGCCAAAGATCCCTTGAGCCGCAGCTTCCACACCCGCAATATTTTGTCCCCGATTGTTTCGTCCAAAAGGCGAAACATTTAAGTAGGTGGTTAGGATTTCATTTTTATTCATTCCCCGCTCTAAAGTCAAGGCATCGACAATCTCTGTCGCCTTACGAGTAAAGGTCGGAGCGTCTCCCACAACTTGCTGTTTGATCAACTGCTGGGTTAGGGTTGATCCCCCACTAGAGGAACCCACACCGGCTACGGATCCAAGTGTTGCCCGAAGAACGGCTTTAGGGACAACCCCCTTGTGGCTTTCAAAATTCTCATCCTCAGTAGCGATCACAGCCTTCTTGACATTGTCTGAAATGGCATCTCCAGCTACCGGCGTGCGGATCAAATCGCTGTCCACTTCTGCAATCAAGCTCTTATCGGAATAGGTCAGGTTTGAAACACTGCTGACGTCGCGAACCTGCTGGACCAATTCTTCTGTCTTTGGAACCTTGACGTTGCTAAAGAGGCTCGCCGCATAACCAATCCCAATCCCTGCGCCAAATAAAAAGAGGCACACGAACAGGGCGATCATCACATCCCACAAGAGTTTGAGGGTTCGTAAAAAGGTCGCAAAAATATCACCGACAGACCAGCTACTTTCCTCATTTTTTTCCTTATTCGGAGTTTCTGTATACATATTTGCAAAGAATTTTTGGACTTTCTTCCAAAACTCTTGCAGCTTCTCTTTTAATTGATTCACTGATTCTTTCTCCTTGTTCCCTATATTATAGCAGATTAGGCCCTTTGTTTTCAATCACAAGAGCGTAGAAATCGTCACTCATTCTTCCTGGGTAAGGATAAGAAAATGATGGAAAGCATTGCCATTTCCGTGGTTTATGGTAGAATAGAGAAATGAATAAACTTATAAAGGAGAAAAGACACATGCACATTTTTGATGAGCTAAAAGAGCGTGGTTTGGTATTTCAAACGACGGATGAAGAAGCCTTGCGCAAAGCACTGGAAGAAGGTCAGGTTTCTTATTATACTGGTTATGATCCAACTGCTGACAGCCTTCACCTTGGTCACTTGGTTGCCATCTTGACGAGCCGTCGTCTTCAACTAGCAGGCCACAAACCTTATGCGCTCGTTGGCGGTGCGACTGGTCTCATTGGAGATCCGTCCTTCAAAGATGCTGAACGTAGTCTCCAAACAAAAGAAACTGTACAAGAATGGGTTCGCTCCATTCAAGGGCAATTGTCTCGTTTCCTCGATTTTGAAAATGGGGACAATAAAGCCGAAATGGTCAACAACTACGATTGGTTCGGAAGCATTAGCTTTATTGACTTCCTTCGTGATGTCGGAAAATACTTTACAGTCAATGCTATGATGAGTAAAGAATCTGTTAAAAAACGGATTGAGACAGGGATTTCTTACACAGAGTTTGCCTACCAAATTATGCAAGGCTATGACTTCTACGTCCTCAACCAAGAACACAATGTTACCCTTCAAATCGGTGGATCTGACCAATGGGGAAACATGACAGCTGGTACTGAGTTGATGCGTCGTAAAGCAGATAAAACTGGTCATGTTATGACTGTGCCTTTGATCACAGATGCAACTGGTAAGAAATTCGGTAAATCAGAAGGCAATGCGGTCTGGCTCAATGCAGACAAAACATCTCCATACGAAATGTACCAATTCTGGATGAATGTGATGGATGCGGATGCTGTGCGCTTCTTGAAGATCTTCACTTTCTTGTCACTTGATGAGATTGAAGAGATCCGCAAACAGTTTGAGGCTGCTCCTCATGAACGCTTAGCTCAAAAGATCTTAGCGCGTGAAGTGGTCACCCTTGTCCACGGTGAAGAAGCCTACAAGGAAGCCCTCAACATCACAGAACAACTCTTTGCAGGAAACATCAAAAACCTTTCTGTCAAAGAACTCAAACAAGGCCTTCGTGGTGTGCCAAACTACCAGGTCCAAGCAGAAGACAACCTCAACATTGTTGAACTCTTGGTCACAGCTGGTGTGGTAAATTCTAAACGCCAAGCCCGCGAAGATGTTCAAAACGGAGCTATCTACGTTAACGGCGAACGCATCCAAGACCTTGACTATGTCTTGAGCGATAGCGATAAATTAGAAAACGAATTGACCGTTATCCGTCGCGGTAAGAAAAAATACTTTGTTTTGACTTATTAAGAAAGTAAAACCACGAAGTTTCCTATTAACTTCGTGGTTTTCTTATACACTTTTTTCTGGGACTATTTCCCTTTTCTGCGATGCAACAAAGCTTGGTTGATTCGTTGAGTTTTTTTATGGAGCTGCCAAATCTGATAAAGCCAGATCAGGCCGTAAATAGCTAGAAAGATCAACCAAGGAATCGGGCTCCGTAAGGCTGCCCCCCAGCCAAAAAATAAGTAGGTCAATGCTAAGATGGTAGCTGTCACAACTAAATGCAGGACCACACGCAAACTATAGGTCAAAAACTCTTCTTCCTCAAGAATGAACGTCAAGACTCCCATTGTTCCACTCATTAAAAAGATCGCCAGGATATTGCGGACATTTACAGCGGGATAGACGATGTTAGGATAGACATGGGATAATAACACCAAACACAAATAAAAGAAGGATCCTGTCCTCATACCAGATACAAAATAAGCTATAACTCGTTTCATCACTTTCTCCTATACCCCTAAATAATCCATCAAGGATTTGACATATTTCCGACTGACACTTGATTTTACTCCGCGTGTCAGTTTAGCCATCATATTGCCTGAAAAACTATCCGATAGCGATTCTAAATGGTCGATATTCATCACCGCGTGGCGTGATATCTGTAAAAAATTACGACGATTAATCCGATGTTGAAAATTTGTCAAAGTGTCTCTGACGGTGAACGTTTTGTCTGTCGTATAAATGGTTAGCTGATTCTTATCAATCTCGGCTAGAATAATGTCATCAATTTTCACCATGATCAAATGATCATCTGTTTTGATAGGGATCACTACTTGATTCACTGTCGAAAACTGTTCGAGATAGTCCATCACCTCTCGTGCTTGATCAGATAATTGCTTAGCTTGAATGACCACACAGGGGTTGCTTTCTGGGATATCCTGTTTTTCCTCAAAACGAATCTTCATTCCTACTCCAATTCTCACTTACTTTCTTTTATTCGATCTTTTTGCTAAGGAAACCCAAATCCCCAAAGCTAGAAGAATACCACCTAACACTATAAGGTATGTTTGTTCCTTTGTCAATAACGCTTGCCATTTGAGCTGAACACCCATTTTTTCTTGAAACTCTTGAAGAAGATTATCTTGACCTTTAAAGGTCTCATTTAATGCTTCTTTCATGAGTACTTGCCGATAAAGTGCAGCAATATAAGTTGCTGGAGTACATTTCATTAGTAGTTGTGCAAAATCAGGTAGAACACCTAAAGGTACATAAGTCCCTACCAAAAAACCAGAAGCTGTACCCACTATGGTCGAAAACTTCCCAAGACTGTCTACTGATTGGAAAAAATAAACAAAAATGGCATTCACTAAACTAGAAAGCAGGCTACTAAGCAGCATAATAGGGAGTACTTCAGGTAATAAAGACAGTGCTGGAACTTCTCTAAAATAGCCACACATCAGCACATACATAAGAGCCTGCATAAAAAAAGAGATGATGATTGCGCTCGTTAGATACGAAAATGGTAACCGCCACTTTCCTTGATCCGATAAATAAAGATCCTGATCTACTTGATTTTCACGGTCCTTTACTAACTGAGTCAGGGCAGCCAAACTTGTCGTAATCCCTGTCACAGCTAGCGTCCCACTCATTAACCAATTATTTAACACAGGACCACTATTGGGGAGCTGAGCCCAAGCATCTGTTAGATTTTTTTGACACAAACAAAGTATAAATTTCTAATTATCTTTTTATATTTTCTTAAATGCTCGTAAAGCCTTATTCTATGTGCTTTCGAGTATTTTTACTGTAGGAAGATACTTCACGTTTCTTTGCATATTTCCTCATGTCTTAGCTGTCAGAAGTGGTAAATAAGTAGTAAATTCATTTGTACTACTAAGCAACAAGACGCTCCTGTTGCTTCTCTTTATTCAAGCGTTTCATTTCTGCCATTGCAGAATCGAATGTTGCATGTGCGTAATAGTTCAGCGTCATGGCTATATTAGCATGTCCCATAATGTACTGTAATGCCTTTGGATTCATTCCTGCATTTGCATAGTTGGTACAGAATGTATGTCGCAAACTATGTGGAGTGATGTGTGGCAATTTATCCTCGTTATACTTATTGTATTTCTTAACAAGACCTTTCATCATGCCGTTGTAATCACTTGCCACTTTTGGATAGTTCTTTCTATTAAGAAAGAGGAAATCACTATATCCATCAATCTCAACACGCTTATCATTCTTTCGATTCGCTAACACTCGCTTAAATGCTTGATAGGCTTCTTCAACCATAGGAACTTGACGTTCGCCACTTTTGGTCTTTGGTGTTTCAATGTAGTACCCAATTTCAGTATCTCTCAATAGCTGATGGTCTATATTGACAAGACGATTCTCAAAATCTAAATCTGGAAGTGTCAAACCACCAAACTCTGAAATACGAAGACCTGTTTTTAAGAGTATCAGAATTTCATCATAATTTTTGCTGTAGGTTTTATCAGCTTTTGCAAAGGCTAACAGTTTTTCTTCCTGTTCTTCTGTTAGTACGGTCTTAGGGACAGTATCATCATCAAGAACTGCTTTCAGTTGAAAGTCAAATGGATTCTTCCGAACACAATCATCTTGTATAGCAATATAGAATGAAGCCTTTAAAGAACGTTTGTAGTTATTGATGGTTTGATAAGCATAACCATTTTCACTCATTCTAATAGCCCATTCTTTAGCGTCTGATGGCTTAATACTGTCAATACTTCTTACACCTAACTTGTCTTTCTTCAAAATATCCATAAGATATTTGCGTCCAGTTTCAGTGTTTTTTCTAACCTTTGGTCTTTGAGCGTTCTGTTTTGCGTAAAGCTGGCAGAGTGTCATTTTCTTTCCTACAACATCAATACCATCATGAATGTCTTTCTGTAACTCTGCGATTTTCTCTCTAAGTGAGATACAATCACGCTTTCCTGCTGGTACTCGGTCTGTAGCCACAAGTTTCCACGAGTAAACAAATTGCGGTTCTCCAAATGAATCTATATATTTGTATAAGTATCTTCCGTCTTTTCGTTGGCTCTCTCCAGTCTTTAAGATTCGACCTTTATTGTCACGTCTTTTTTCTGACATGGCATTTGCTCCTTTCCTTTATGGAAAGAGCCTTGATACGACTTAATACTATTTTATCATATACAAGACCCTTTGGCGACGCTAGATTGCGTCCAATGTATCTATAATTTTTTCAAATTGTTTTCGTTTAATCTGAATACGATTGCCATTCATAATCAGCCAATTTGCATTTTTATTTTCCTCTGCCAAGCGTCGTAGCTTGTTTTCGCCAATACGAAAATATTTTGACGCTTCTTCAATGGTTAGGGTATAACGTTCCCAAATAGGAATGTCAGTCTGCTTCATAAAATCCTCCTTTCCAAATCACTTATTTGGATTTCATAAAAGTTGTTTTACCAGCAATCGAACAGCTTTAGCAAAGCTCACGGGAGTTCCACCCCTGCATGGTTCTCATGTAGCCATACTCATTGCCTGCGACGGTTTTATCACGCTCGGACTATTGACTGTATGGGAGTATCATTATCACGATAAGAATGTCGTTGCAGGCAATCCTGCTAAAGATTGCTTCTCGGATCACTAACATGAATCGCTCGCTATCTTTATAAGATAGGTCATGGCGGTTAGTTCCGTTGGCTCTTTTCTTATCGAAACGTATTCGATTACTTTTATTCAGTTTTCAAAGAACAATGGCTCGTTAGCCTATCAAAACACATTGAAAGCTCAATATGCTTTGGTGGAATAACAAACCTCCCTGTTCGGGAAGCGTGGAATGGTTTAGCACGCTTCCACGAAAGGAGAGAGGATATTACTTAATTTCAAATGACAAAATCTTTGTAATCAGTCTGGTTTCCATTCTTCCACGTAAGACTTCATCAACGACCATACTTTGATTGCCATATTCATCTTTCATAAGTCGTAGGGAACGCTTCGTTATGTACCCTCTGTAATGATGTAGAATCTGGTTAATCGCTTCGGTATCGCCATCTGTTGCCTTTACAATGAGAGGAAAGGGAATCATAGGATATTGTGTTTTCATTCTTCAAATTCCTCCATAAACTTTTTAATTAAGGCTAGTCCACTGGTTCTATGCCGATAGACAGTAGAACGGTTCAATTTCAACAGGTCTGTAATTTCTGAATCGCTCATGTCCATAAAGTAAAACAGCAGTAGAATTTCACGTTTCTTGTCTGGCAACTCACGTAATGCTTCACTCAACAAATCATTTTCAACGCCTACTGATAACCCATTGAGTGTAAAAATCTGAAAGTCAGTTGAATAGTTATCTGTTGTCGCAAACTGGCTAACAAGATAATCGCCAACATCCGAAAAGGACACCTCACGCTTTGCAATCCTTGAAAGATAAAGCATATAATTCTTTCGCTCGTCTTCCATAGCACGTTTACAGATATAGTCAAACTGATTTTCTATTGTGGTCTGAAAAGAAGATGGTTTCATGTTTCTCACCCCCTTTCTGTCTAGGAAAGGAAGTGAGCCTTGCTCGTTTATCTCCTTTCACTCTTAGTCCCAATGTGAAAGGGGGATTTGTTGCATTACTGATAAATAAACTTTGTAAAAAAGTTCTGAATAGCCAAAAAAGCATATAAACAGATTTATTTCTCTGTTTACATGCTTCTGTTATTCTATCTATATGATTTATAAAACCACATTGGTGGACGTACTTATCTATTGCAGATAGACGACTTTTTTTGACAAGAACCCAATGTAAGGAAATTTATTGTATATGATGTACTTCATGGCGACGTTGACCTCCAACAAACCGCCATTTGGAAGTAATATACAATATTTTAACAGCGTAAATAGCACTACCATATAACGGTTTTTTTATTGGCGTTTAGTAGTGCTTTTTATTAAATATAAACCTATAAACCATATAACACGTTTTTCTATACCTGTTTTTAATTCAGTAGGAACAATAAAATGTATAGAGGTGGTCTACTATGCGTAAAAAAGAAGATAAATATGATTTTAGAGCCTTTGGTTTAGCCATTAAAGAAGCTCGATTGAAACGAGGTTTAACTCGTGAACAAGTGGGAGCATTGATTGAAATTGACCCACGGTACTTAACTAATATTGAAAATAAAGGGCAACACCCCAGCATACAAGTTCTTTATGACCTTGTATCGTTACTTCATGTTTCCGTTGATGAATTTTTCTTACCTGCTAATAACTTGGTAAAAAGCACCCGACGATTACAGATAGAGAAATACATGGATAGCTTTACAGACAAAGAACTATCCTTAATGGAATCTTTAGCCAGCGGTATCAACGAAGCAAGAAACATCGAAGACTAATTAAAAGAATCCATACATAACGGAAAGAGCCGATAAAATGAGATTGTATTAATCTCATTTTATCGGCTCTGCGTCTTTGCGTCTGGCTCTGTAATCACAGTTACTTTGAACTGCTTTATTTCAATTAAATTTTCTTGTCTGCATTTCGGACAATAGAGGGGGAATTTTTTTAATTCAGTATCTTCCCTTATCTTTAATCGTGTTTTATTTCCACATACAGGACATGTTGAGGCGGTAAGTTTGCTAGTCAAGGAGTAAAACGACGAAGATTAGCATTTACTTCCGCCCATGCGATAGCTGTCCGTGATTGACAAGTGCTAGCACGCAGACAGAACGGAGATAGCGAACCGCTGAGTGTGTCGCTCTGCTCGTAAAAGCTTAGAAACCTTTGAACGAAAGGGATAATGAAAGCCTTGATTGCAAGGCTTTTTGCTTTATGGTGGGTAAGTATCAGAGTGAGAAAATTTTTGGAATGAGTAGAAGTGATAGCTAGAAATTATCAGTTTCTATTTCCATTTACCCTGTGGGTACGTGTTTGTTTCCATTGACAAGGAGTTTGTGGGAATAGAAATGTACCCACCTTGTTTGAATCAAGTGAAGTGTAGTTGAAGGAAATCTGTTGAAAGCAATACTTCATTTTACCGAATAAGTAATAATTTAGGCAACTTCAAATCGATTAAAAAAAACTATTTTAAAGGTTAAGAGTAGACAAAAATTGTCCACTCTTTTTTGCAAACTCAATTTATCAATAAATGAAATGAGGGAATGTAAAATGAAATATTTTGAGGTTGAGTTAGAAAATCCTGATGAATTTTTAAAACTACAAACAGAAGATTTTGTGAAAGCTAATCGCTTGCTACTAAGGAAGATAATCCAGAGCGTTACAGTCTATGAAGAAAACTTCGTCATATCCTTTAAATCTGGCATCGAATTGGAAGTATGAGTCTCATTCCATAACTTTTATATTGAACATATCATCTTGTTGTGTTATACTATAAATTGATATAAACAAAGATGTAGGAGGAACCGAAACTATGACAGCCTCAATGCGTTTAAGATAAGCTGGCAATAAAAAAAGCAGAATCTATACCCGATGATAGGCTTTTTTGTTGTGCTTATTTATACGATATTGAGCATTCATTAGTTACGGTGAGGATATTGGTTATTTAACTATACCTTTATTTAACTATGTCTTTAATATGAATGTTTCCAAATTGTATGTATGCAGACCAAAAGCCACATTGTGGGGTTTGGCCTGCATTTTTTATTGCCTAGAATGCTATTCAAAATAGAAATTCAAGCAAAATAATATGCAGGAGATAATATAAATGGAAAAATACAACAATTGGAAACGAAAATTTTATGCAATATGGGCAGGGCAAGCAGTATCATTAATCACTAGTGCCATCCTGCAAATGGCGATTATTTTTTACCTTACAGAAAAAACAGGATCTGCGATGGTCTTGTCTATGGCTTCATTAGTAGGTTTTTTACCCTATGCGATTTTGGGACCTGCCATTGGTGTGCTAGTGGATCGTCATGATAGGAAGAAGATAATGATTGGTGCCGATTTAATTATCGCAGCAGCTGGTGCAGTGCTTGCTATTGTTGCATTCTGTATGGAGCTACCTGTCTGGATGATTATGATAGTATTGTTTATCCGTAGCATTGGAACAGCTTTTCATACCCCAGCACTCAATGCGGTTACACCACTTTTAGTACCAGAAGAACAGCTAACGAAATGCGCAGGCTATAGTCAGTCTTTGCAGTCTATAAGCTATATTGTTAGTCCGGCAGTTGCAGCACTCTTATACTCCGTTTGGGATTTAAATGCTATTATTGCCATCGACGTATTGGGTGCTGTGATTGCATCTATTACGGTAGCAATTGTACGTATACCTAAGCTGGGTAATCAAGTGCAAAGTTTAGAACCAAATTTCATAAGGGAGATGAAAGAAGGAGTTGTGGTTCTGAGACAAAACAAAGGATTGTTTGCCTTATTACTCTTAGGAACACTATATACTTTTGTTTATATGCCAATCAATGCACTATTTCCTTTAATAAGCATGGAACACTTTAATGGAACGCCTGTGCATATTTCTATTACGGAAATTTCCTTTGCATTTGGGATGCTAGCAGGAGGCTTATTATTAGGAAGATTAGGGGGCTTCGAAAAGCATGTATTACTAATAACAAGTTCATTTTTTATAATGGGGACCAGTTTAGCCGTTTCGGGAATACTTCCTCCAAATGGATTTGTAATATTCGTAGTTTGCTGTGCAATAATGGGGCTTTCGGTGCCATTTTATAGCGGTGTGCAAACAGCTCTTTTTCAGGAGAAAATTAAGCCTGAATATTTAGGACGTGTATTTTCTTTGATCGGAAGTATCATGTCACTTGCTATGCCAATTGGGTTAATTCTTTCTGGATTCTTTGCTGATAAAATCGGTGTAAATCATTGGTTTTTACTATCAGGTATTTTAATTATTGGCATTGCTATAGTTTGCCAAATGATAACTGAGGTTAGAAAATTAGATTTAAAATAAACAATATTGGAGGAATATTTATGTATCTTATTTTCATGTAACTCTTCCTGCTAAAATCGCAGGGTTTTCCCTGCATACAAGCAAATGAAAGCATGCGATTATAGACAGGAGGAAATGTTATGGAATTAATATTAAAAGCAAAAGACATTCGTGTGGAATTCAAAGGACGCGATGTTTTAGATATAAATGAATTAGAAGTATATGATTATGACCGTATTGGTTTAGTAGGAGCAAATGGTGCTGGAAAAAGCACTTTACTCAGGGTACTTTTAGGAGAATTAACTCCCCCAGGATGTAAAATGAATCGTCTGGGTGAACTTGCCTATATTCCCCAGTTGGACGAAGTAACTCTGCAGGAGGAAAAAGATTTTGCACTTGTAGGCAAGCTAGGTGTTGAGCAATTAAATATACAGACTATGAGCGGTGGTGAAGAAACAAGGCTTAAAATAGCACAGGCCTTATCGGCACAGGTTCATGGTATTTTAGCGGATGAACCTACGAGCCATTTAGACCGTGAAGGAATTGATTTTCTAATAGGACAGCTAAAATATTTTACAGGTGCACTGTTAGTTATTAGCCATGACCGCTATTTTCTTGATGAAATAGTAGATAAAATATGGGAACTGAAAGATGGCAAAATCACTGAGTATTGGGGAAACTATTCTGATTATCTTCGTCAGAAAGAGGAAGAACGTAAGAGCCAAGCTGCAGAATACGAACAATTTATTGCGGAACGTGCCCGATTGGAAAGGGCTGCGGAGGAAAAGCGAAAACAGGCTCGTAAAATAGAACAGAAGGCAAAAGGTTCTTCAAAGAAAAAAAGTACTGAAGACGGAGGGCGTTTAGCTCATCAAAAATCAATAGGAAGTAAGGAAAAAAAGATGTATAATGCTGCTAAAACCCTAGAGCACAGGATTGCGGCCTTAGGAAAAGTAGAAGCTCCGGAAGGCATTCGCAGAATTCGTTTCAGGCAAAGTAAAGCATTGGAGCTCCATAATCCATACCCTATAGTCGGTGCAGAAATTAATAAAGTATTTGGGGATAAGGCTCTGTTTGAAAATGCATCTTTTCAAATTCCGTTAGGAGCAAAAGTGGCGTTAACTGGTGGTAATGGAATCGGAAAAACAACTTTAATCCAAATGATCTTAAACCATGAAGAAGGAATTTCTATTTCGCCTAAGGCAAAAATAGGTTACTTTGCACAGAATGGTTACAAGTACAACAGTAATCAGAATGTTATGGAGTTTATGCAGAAGGATTGTGACTACAATATATCAGAAATTCGTTCAGTGCTAGCATCTATGGGGTTCAAACAGAACGATATTGGAAAAAGTTTATCTGTTTTAAGCGGTGGAGAAATTATAAAATTGTTGCTTGCTAAAATGCTCATGGGTAGATATAACATCCTAATAATGGATGAACCCAGTAACTTCCTTGACATACCAAGTTTAGAGGCTTTGGAAATACTAATGAAGGAGTACACCGGAACTATCGTGTTTATCACCCACGATAAACGATTACTCGAAAATGTAGCAGATGTAGTTTATGAAATTAGAGATAAGAAAATAAATCTGAAACATTAAATTTAAGGTAGTCGCTGGTCAGTATAGTCTGTTCTGGTTGGCGACTCCATTGTTAAAGAGTATAAAGACTTTAGATTTTATGAATATTAAAAATAGGAACAGTCAATTGAACTGCTCCTATTTTTCTGCTAAATATATTGTAGTTTTCTTATATGTATAATGATAGATTAGCGGATTCTCATCTACGGTACTTACTTCAAATATGAAGAAGTGATCGCGGTTATCTCTGGACTTTTCCTTATTGAGGACAAAGTAATTCTTACGTGAAGTCGCCATTGTTTTTAGGATATCATCAGTTAGGAAGGTCAATGGAATATTCATGTTAGAGTAGCGGTAGAAGTCACGTTCAAAATCTTGGTAGCTCTCGCTATAATAGTCCATTTGTAGGTGATTACGCTGAAACTCAAGCTGATTCATAGAGCACCTCCTCGACAAGTTCAATACTAATAATGTCTTTTAATTTCAAATTGATGTGACCTGTTGTAGTTTTTATCAAAATGAAATCTTTGGTCAGACTTGGTATTGTTCCAGTGTAGGAAACACGCTTGTTTTTTTCAATCACTTGAATGCGTGTGCGTAGCTGCCCGGCGTATACTTGACTGAGGAGTAATAATTTCTTCTCTAGTGATAAGTCAGACATGTACGTTACTTTGTTTGTATCATCAGAGAGTGCTGATGCATGTTCAGATAGGAAAAAGCCCATCCATTTTTGCATCTTTGTATCCTGGTACTCTCTTGCTGATTGAAATGGTAAATATGAACGGTCAATCATATCAAATCCTTTCTATGCAGAGGCAAGGGTATTTTTATCAAATTGAATCGTAAAACCTTGAATTCCCCCACCTGTGTAACATTCTTTAAAGCGATTGATTACCTCAGTATAGATTATCACAGATGAGCTTGTTGGCTTAATGCTAAATGTAAATTCCAATGGTAATCGGTTTTCAGATTTAGCATGTACTAGTCGTATCGATATTTCAGTTGTTTTGAGTTTTCTCTGACGAAGTTTTGAAGTTGCTGTTTCAACGATTCCATGTAAAAATCTTTCAAGCATTTCAATATCATTACATCCTTTGCTACGGATTTCTGAAAATTGTACTGTATTTTTTTCTTGTTTCATTTTAATCCCTCCAATCCACCCGCGGAATGACCACCGATAAGTTTACTGCGTTCAATATTTCTGGAACCTTCAGTTAGGACGGTTCCTTTTTGTATGGCTAAAAAACCAAACTGTTCTCTGACAACATCAATAGCTGTCTGAAGTCTATTATCTTTTTCAATTTGTTCTACATCATCAAAGAGTGATAGTAGAGTATAGCTTTCATCTACGAAGCCACTATAAGATACACCAATTTGTCTCACTGCACCAGAGGTGTATTTTTTCGGAATAATACAAGTACATGACTCACCATTGTTTTGGGGAGATTTGCGGGTTCAATTTTATTCTGAGCATTTATAGATTTTTTCATCTCAGTCCTAGAATAGCCAATATGAATAGAAACGACAGTAGTCAATACTAGGGCTACTGTTCCGTTCCACAGTATCATTTAAAAATCATTTTCACACCCTTTCGTCTATTAGTATAGAAGAAAGCTCTCAGCACACAATATCCACTTGTAGTTTATAATAACTATCTCCTCCTTTACACTTTAATTCAAATCTTTATTAAAAAATATTTCATCTTATTTAACAAGAAACCATATTTATATAACAACATAAAATACACTAAGTTATTTTATTGAACATATATCGTACTTTATCTATCCGACTATTTGGACGACGGGGCTGGCAAACAGGTTCACCGGTAGTAACATGGTACCCTTTTAACTCTGTTAAACAAACACTACGTCCATTTGTAAAGAAAGTTAAATCACTACGATATTCTTGAATACACCGAGCAGGGATTTCTCCACTAAGAATGACCTCATTATTTTTCAATTGAGTGTCTACGATGTTCGCACAATATTTAGGAGCATCGGTGTATGCTCGTGAAAGATATTCCTGTGGCGCATAAATTTTAAAACTAAGATATGGCTCTAACAATTCTGTTCCAGCTTTTTTTAAGACTTGTTCCAATACAATAGGAGCAAGCATCCGAAAATCTGCTGGGGTACTAACAGGGCTATAGTATAAGCCATACTTAAAACAGATTTTACAGTCCGTCACATTCCAACCATACAATCCTTGTTCACAGCCATAGCGTATCCCTTCCATAACTGCATTTTGAAATGATTGATTTAAGTATCCAAGAGAAACCGAGCTCTCATACTGCATTCCACTTCCCAACGGAAGCGGTGATACAGATAAACCAATGGAAGCCCAGAAAGGATTCGGTGGAACTTCGATGTGAATGGTATACTCTGCTTTTTTTAACGGTCTTTCCATATAAATGACTGTAGGCTCTTTTATTTCTATCTCCACATGATACTTTTCTTGCAGCAGAGCACAAGTCACTTCCATTTGTACTTTCCCTAAGAAAGAAAGTATGATTTCATGTGTCGCAGAATCCACATAATATCGCAGAAGCGGGTCACTGTCGGAGATTTCTAAAAGTGCATCAAGTAACATTTCCCTTTGTTGAGGTTTGCTCGGTTCAACAGTCGTTTGCAGCAGAGGGAGGGGATTTTCAATTCTCTCTCTCTGTGGCAATAGCTTTGTATCTCCAAGAACACTATTTAACTTCAAAAACTCATTCTGCAAAATAACAATTTCCCCGGAATAAGCCTTATCGATTTTACATAATTCACCATTTATTGAAGTATACATTTCTGTAATTTTTATTTTTTCCTTTTCCGATATTCTAACCGAATCTCGCAAATGCAGTACGCCACTATAAAGACGTATATATGCAAGACGCTGTCTTTTTTCCGAATACTCAATTTTGAAAACTTTTCCGCAAAGTTCAGACTGACCTCGATGTGTTGATGAATAAAATTTATTCGTAATCACTTCTATAAGGTTATCAATCCCTATATTGTTTTTTGCACTTCCGTGATAAACAGGGAACAGAGAACAATTCTGAAATCTTATGCTTTCCTCTTGTTCGAGTTCCAATGCTTCTAATGATTTACCGGACATATATTTCTCTAAAAGGTCATCGTTTCCCTCTATTACCGTATCCCATTGTTCAGATTCGGTAAAGTTCGTCACACACATATTAGGATACAGTTCTACCTTCTGTTTGATTACAATTTCGGCAGAAAGTTTCTCTTTAATATCCTGATAAACCGTTGATAAATCAATTCCATTTTGGTCAATCTTATTGATAAAAAAGATTGTGGGAATCCCCATTTTCCTAAGTGCATGAAATAATATACGAGTTTGTGCTTGTACGCCATCTTTTGCAGAAATCAGTAGAATTGCCCCATCTAAAACTGATAATGAACGATATACTTCTGCTAAGAAATCCATATGTCCTGGCGTGTCTATGATGTTCACCTTCGTATTTTCCCACTGAAAAGAGGTTATTCCTGTCTGAATTGTAATTCCTCTCTGACGTTCTAAAAGCGTATTATCCGTCCTCGTTGTACCTTTGTCCACGCTTCCTAATTCTGTAATCGCTCCACTGTTATATAATAAGCTTTCTGTTAAGGTAGTTTTTCCTGCATCAACATGAGCTAAAACTCCAATATTAATAATTTTCATGTGATTTTCCTCCATTCAAAAACCCAAAAGGGCATAAAAATCCCAGTGATAAATACTTTTATCACTGGGATTTTTATGCATAACCATAGGTATACAAAGCATACAGATATTCTCTGGATACTTTAGAATCACATGATAAAGGTATTCTTAAACTGGGTACAAAAAACTAAGCCCTCCTAAAAAAGGACATCCAATTATTTGTTCCCACTATCAAATTGACAGTTTATTTAAGAATACCTTGCCGCATATTTATTAACTCCTTTTAAATAGATACTTAAATTATAGCACGTAAGAGCATATTTGTAAAGGAATCTCCAATTTTTTATCAAAGAGAGTACGTGATTACAAAATAGCTGTAATAATGTACCAATATTTGTTATTCTATAATCTTCCAATTACTCCCGTTCTTTTCAAGTACCAAATCAAATTGAGATACCTGCGTTGCTTTGGTCTGCTGGTCGATATACTCCACTGTCAGCGATACCGTGACTTGATTATCCTTACGATTGTGAATAGGATTTACCAGTTCTTGAAAGATGTACTCTTTTCCGATTGGTTTTAATATCCCGTCATTCACATAGTAGGAAAGTTCACTGGCTGTCGCTGTAGGATAGAGCTTGAAGAACGTCGTTAAAAACTCATTGATTTCATTGGTTGTAATGGAATCAACCGTCCCCTCACTTTCAATGGCTTTTGGTTTATAGTCTGATTTCTTTGGTATGCTAGTAATGGTCGGATTCTTAATGAGGACCATATTTCCAGTACTGTCTACATAGACACTCACTATATAAGCAGAGTGGACGGTCTTTGTATTTTCCCCCTCTGTAATGAGTTGGTCTACACTGTAGGTTACATCAAATTGATTGTCGCCATCTGCTTCTACCGTCCATATCTGAAATCCTTTTACAGAAGACGATACAGGAATATCTTTACGAACTGTATCGACATTGAGAGCTTGAAGTTCCTCTGTCAGATATGCTTTCAGGTTTTCTATGCGATTATCAATGGACTTGTCGTTTAGTTCCCATGAATAGTAGACTTTCGCAAAGTTCTCTACAAAATTTTCTACATGATGAGTATCAACGTATTCCTTTTCTATGATAGTTGTTTCGTGAATAGTATGAGTATCTATAGCTGTAAAGTGCTTGAATATCGCAAAGCTGAAACTAAGCCCTAAAAGTACCCACAAGGCAATCACAACCTTTTTATGAGGATTGACCTTATAGTAGACACGAGGTTTCTTTTCCTTTGGTATCTGTTTTTCTTTATTCTGATTTTTTCTAAATTTCATCATTAAATCTTCCTTTCTCATTGTTTGATTCGTCCTGCTCCCACTAAATGCTGTTGCCAGTAGGGGCTTGTTAAGTCGGCATAACCGATTGGGTCGCCTGCATGAAACATACGGTTATTGCCAAGGTATATCCCAACATGAGTAATATAAGAGCCAGCGTTATAGGTAGAATGAAAGAAAACCAAATCGCCAGCTTGTGCTTCCGATAGTGGGATATGCTGGGTCACATCATATTGCTGTTGTGCGGTTCGTGGTAAGTTAATTCCAGCTTTTCCATACGTCCATTGTGTCAGTCCGCTACAATCAAAAGAAGTAGTCGGGGAAGCTCCACCGTAAACGTATCGCCAGCCCTCATATTTCAGTGCTTCGTCCATGATGGCTTGTACCGTATCATCATCAAACTCTGTTGTGACAAGATACTGCGTTACCAGTTGCACATAAAACATATTGCCATAGTTGTATCGCCAGCCCCCATTGATAGGTATGGCTATGGGATTGGGGTAAGACACTTTTTCGCCACCTGAATACTCTTTTGAGAAACTTTGAGCCAGTTCAAAGGTATATTTATTTCCACGATTAGCCACATACCCTAAGAAACCACCACCATAATTGTAGGACTGGATAACCGATTCTAAATCTACACTGAGCCTTTCGCTACTGGCTAATAATTCACTGAAATACTTCACACCTTGCTTAATGGATTCTTCTGTACTCAATGAATTAGGTGGAAGACCGAGGGATTCCGAGGACTGCATAACATCTTCCGCAGTACCGCCCGATTCCACCTGTATAATCGCAAGAAGTATGTTGACATATTCTTCAACGCCATATTCTTTGGCATATTTTTCTACCATAGGCTTATGAGCCAGCACTTCTGCGGAAACATTCACACCTCCATAATGAATATTGGAAATTCCGCTGTCCTGTTCATCTGAAAATAAAATGGCAACAAACAGAAGCAGTGAGAAGACCATCAAGAATAATCCAGAACCACCAATCACTAAAGTTTTCAACTTCATGGTTTCTTACCGACTTTCTTAATGGTGGCGGTTTTGATTGGTGGTCTACTTCTTGTATTTTGTAGTGGTACTCTTTGAACAGTAGACGGACGTTCTTTTGTGATTGGACGTTGTGAAGTTCTATCTGCTGTAGTGGTTGAAGTTGCTGGCTTTTGAACGGTTTTTTCTTGAACGGTATTGCCTTGGCGTTCCACTTTTGGACTTGAAAAATCGGACTTAACTGCTGGACGCTCTTGTTTGGCTTGTTGAGATTCCTTATATGAAGTCTGAATATTAGACTGTTTTGAGGTCTGTTCATCATGATATTGTTCTTGTCTTGTAGTCGGTCTTTCATGAACAGAAGAAGCAGGCTGTTTTTTCTGTTTGACCTGTTCCATTTCAGAGCGACGCTTCGCAATGGTTTTTCGCCTTTGTTCCTGCTGTTCCTTGCGTCCACTGGCTCTGTCCGCTTTGGTTTGAGAAATACTACTGGTTAAATCACGGACATTCTCTTTTACTTTGGATTTTCCTTGATATACTGCATATCTTGCATTGGTCGGCAAATCTTTAACCTGTTCTTTCAAACCACTAGCAGTGTCTACCATTCTGTCTTTGGTATCAGCTACTGTACCGATGGTTTGACCGATACGTTTTCCAAGTGTTGATTTTTCCTTTCCGTCTGGTCGGGAGTGATCTGCTTGTGTCCTTGCAGAACTCCCCGAACCCGACTGTCCTTTTTTACCTGTAACAATGGCAGACCCAGCCCCTAGAGTAGTCATGGAACGTCCAAGTTTCCGCTGTAGACGGTGCATGTGAGCGTGCATAAGCATACGAGGTTTTCTCATCACACGACTTCCCACACTTTGAGAATCGTTACTCTGTAGAGAAAACATACTCATTAAATCGCCCAGCTTGAAGTAGATTCCTGCAAAGGTCACAATCTGTAGAAAAGCAATCAAAAAGAACGGATAACCAGCCGATAAGGTATAGAGCATGGTTGAAATACTAAATGCTGTCGTAATAATCAATGTGATTCCAGCTCGTGTCAAAATGGTATTAAAGAGCTTTGTTATGGCTCGTTTTGACATACCATCAAATGATGGAATCATGCTTAAAATAAAGCTCACAGGCAGAAACATAGCATAGATGATAAAAAGTACCTGCGAGAAAATCATGATTCCTGTTAATAGGAATACAAATATGGAAATCCCAATATTGAAGACAAATAGGAAGAAGACTGTACCTAAACGGTTAATGGTCTTTGTAATGGTTAGATTGGTATTGCTTCTGTCTTCAATTTCTTCCGCAACAATTTTTTCTCTGTCTTCGCCATTGTTGGAATCTGGGCTGGTGGAGAGCAGGCTTTCCACACGGTCAATACCGATACTTTCAATGTCTGAACTGTTGTATTGAAGCAGTAGCCACGGTTGCTGAACCTGTATGGAAAACAGGCTATCTCTGATTAAGTCCACGCTGTCCTTGCCTTGACTATCGGAATGGGGCATGACAATCTTCGTGCCAAGTGATAAACTGGCATTACTGATGTCTGATGAAAAGTCATTGATTTTTTTAATGTAGTCGGGAGCGTAGGCAATAAAGGAAGCCGATAGGATAAACACCAGCACAAAATTCATAATGGCATGAATTGCCTTTGTGGTTTCTCTCTTTATCAGTCCCGTATAGGCAACATAAACCCCAAGAACCAAAATCAAGAGTAAGAGGAATCCAACATAGAAACCCTCTGTTGAAAATCCGTTTGCACTCACACCAGCTAAGGTCTGCATATTCTTACCAATGGAATCTGCTGTAGCGGAAATGAAGTCTAAGGAATAGGCTTCCTGTACTAAGTAACCTGTCGCATTGGAAACATACAAACTGATTGTCCAAATAAAATTGGTAATGGCATATAGTCCATACATGACCTGTTTTCCAATCCCGTCCGACCAGTTCCACGGAAGCCAGCCCCAGCTATTATCCACATAAAAATCCAGTTGATAGTTTTCAAGTGGGTATCGGCTGTATTCATTTGCCACATTGACCGTATCATCTACCAAGCCCGCAGCTTGAACCACCGTTCCCAGCATGGCTAAAAGAAAAATGGCAATCACAAGTGTGAAAGCCACTGTCATTGCCACTTTACCTAGACGTTTCAGCGTCCAGTTTGATTTTATTCTGTTTACTATTGATGGTTTCACATTTACACCTCTTTTCGCACAGGTGGTCTGGTATCAAAGGCATGGAGCAGTTCTTCAAATACAGGGTGGAACTGTATCACACCGACACGACCATATAAATCACTGATAAGGCATTGCCCGTTTTCCAAATCACGCAATCGCTTCTGATTGTTTTCGTCCTCTGGGTCTACACCAAAAAAGGCTAAGGTCTTTTTAATCTCGTTAAGGTCAGTGGAACGAAATGCAAATTTTAAGCCGAGGTTATTTTTCAGTTTTTCATCTAAGAGGTCGTCTGTATTTTGGGTCACGAAATATACCCCAGCGTTCATAGCACGACCAGCCCGAACCAGCTTCATAGATAGTGTTTTTCCTTGTGCTACCTGTAAAAAGCTCCATGCTTCGTCTAAATCTACAATCTTGAAAATGCTTCGGTCTGTATGGATAAAGTCTAAAGCAAAGGTACTAATGACAATCAGCATAGCAACGGATAAAAGCTCCATAGTGGTATATTCCTCAAAGGAAGTTTCCTTGTCGGGAAGTACCAAGTCCGCAACCTGTATAATGTTCAGTTGTTTTTCTAAGCTGATAGACTGCTCCACATAACCATTACTGAATAATAAATGTGCAAAGTCATAGTCTGTAAAACTTTCGATATGGTCGGCTATACTGGTACTTAGTGGCGTATTCTCAACCCGTAATTCCTCAATCACTTTCATCAACCCTCGTACTTCACTATTGGTTACTGCACGAATGGCTTTTCTAAGGATTGGGAAGCGTTCCCCATCACGAGAGGAAATCCCCGTAAGGAATGTCAGAATATCAATAGCCAGTGATTCAGAATCTTTGGGATTTTTCATAATCACATAAGGGTCAAGTAAGCCTTTGTTTTTCTCATCAGAAGTCAGAGTGACGATATTGATTTCATGGGAAATCTCTGGCAAGGTTTCTTTCCATCTGCCACGTTCTGCTTTTGGGTCTACAATCACTGCTTGTGCCCCATAAAGCACCGCATAATAGACGATAAGGTTATTCGCAAAGGATTTACCACCACCCAGCGAACCAACAAAAGCCGACGCTAACGCATTGGTTACTGAACCCTTAACCCCTTGACTGGCAAGAGCAGGTTTCAGATAGACATTGCGTCCAGTATCTAAGCTGTAGCCAACATAAATCCCCTCATTTTCCCCCAGCATTTGAGTAGCACCAAAACCTAAACCAGCGAGGAAATCAGAGGTCACGTATTGAATATAATCATTCATATAACGCTTGCTGGCAGGTAAAAATTCTTCATGTAAGCCGAGCATATCCCCAAATGGTCGTACCAGTTTTACGCTTAAATCGTCATAAAAATCTTTCACTTCATTACAACGACGTTTGAGTTCGTCAAGATCATTTGCTGATACCCTTACCACATAAGACAGCTTGTACATAGATTCCTTGCTTTGGTCTAAATTGGTTTCCAGCTCATTCACACTTTCCAGAGCTTCCGCCACATTGGAGCTGGTTTCATTATCACTTTGCCAAGCGTGGTTATCCAAGTCTTTCAGTTCTTTCTTTTTATTGCGGACAGTAGATAGGGCTTTACGATTCGCTACAATTTCCACATTCATTGACGTATCAATCGGGAATGTAAATTGCTGTTGCTGGTAGTAGAAGATTTCAGAGGACGGGAAGTCCAGTTCTCCGACAATGCTGTTAATGGTAAAGTAAGCTACATAGACGGTTTCATCTTCCTGCTGGATTTTCAAATATCGCTGTTTTTCTTCCACCAAACAGCGAGTAGGCTTAATCAAGTCATAGTATTTAATCAGCGTTTCATTATCCAGCTTTTTCTTTGATAGATGGTACTCATACTCTTCATAGGCAGTGCCTGTCTGTCCGTAAAGGTGTTCAATCAGATAGCCGAAGTCGTCCTTATCTAACCTGCGGATTTTGAAACGACGAGAGATTTTATTTTCTAAGAGCTTTTCCATCTTCTGAAAACGCAGGATTTCATCATTACTCATACTAACAAAATCGCCCATCAGCTTATGGTTCACATCATAGACAAAATCAGACAAAGCATTTTTTGCTTCAACGGTAAGACTTTTCATAGAAAACTCCTGATCGTTGAGAAGCAACTTAAAGCCGATAAAGAAACGGTAGTTCACTTGATTTTCGCCAATCATGGATATTAAAGCGTCTGTCTGTTGGTCGATTTTGTCATAGGCAACCGCTTTGAGCTTGCCAGTGACTTCATTTTTGGAACGCTCTTGTGCAGAACGTATGCTGGATTCTGTACTGATTTGTAAAGCATGAATTTTGCCATCACGATTTTGTGCGATAAGCTGTCTGAAAGAATCATGCACTTGTATTTTCTGTTCTGGACTTAGAAATGAGTAATTGTAAGGAACAAGCTCATAGTAAGCATAACATTCCCCGTCTTTATTCCAGACGAGATTGTTTTCAATGTATTTAATTGGATATGCCATAAAATTCACTCCTAACTGCTGTAATGGCTTCTTGTGGCTGGTTTCTGCCAAGCGTTACTTTTTTTCCTGCATAGGTCAGCTTTGGTCGCAGTGCATAAGCAATGACAGACTTCAAAAATCCATAAGGCTTTTTACCATCAAAAGTTTTTGTAGACATAAACCATGTGAAAGCCACAGGAATCCCAAAGTATTTGAGAAATGCTCCCTCTATCATGGAAAGAGGGGGCAAGTTGCCAAGTATCATCACTGCAAAGAGTGACACGACAAACCATGTCATTTGCGTAAAGGTTATGGGAAACGGAAGTCTAAAATCATTGATAGAATACAGTACCTTTTCCACAGACCAGATACTGGTATAGCTTCGTATTTTCTTCATGTAATCAATCCTTTCATAAAAAATAGGGGTAGCTGATTGAGCCACCCCGTAAAATAGAAAATCTGCCAGTAGTAATGTACCGACAGATTTAATAGACGATTTCAAAAATCCCATGATTGGTTGAGATAAACGTTCCTGAAAGGTCTAAATCCCGACCATAGGCTTGATAATCAATATAGTTTTGAAGACTAGCTGGTACTTCGCCTAAAGCACCCGTTTCTTCAATGTAGTAGCGTGCCACGTCATACATATCATCACAATCGGAATGAATGATAATATCCTCTTGATGTTCGCTTAGTTCTTCAATGCTTGAAAAATGAGTGAGCAGAGCAGATAGCTCCGATTGTAATTCTTCGGGTAATTCCGATACCATTTCCCATAGTCGATTGAGTTCGCCAATGGAAGTGTATTCGTCAACCGTAAAGGGTAACTCGTAGTCATGAATGGCGTATTCCTCATATTCATCATTCAAGCCGATTTTCTCTTTGACTTCCTCAAAGTCAATGGGAAAGGTAAACCACGCACCGACCAATTCGCCCTCATTGTATTTGCCTAAATTCGCAATATAGACTTGCATATCGTCCATATATTCACGTCCTTTCTTTGTAGAGATTCAAAAATCCCTACCGCACTTCGTTTGGTGTACCATTCCTTTGCGGAACATAAGAAAACCACTTATATTCCACAAAAGAACGGTTTTATTTAAGCACCAATAATGCGATTGAATAGCTCTAGTAAAATGTCTTTTACTCCAGCAGCGTTGAAGACTAAGCCAACCGCAATAATCGCAATAATTAAAAAGCCAATCAGTTTGCTAAACTCACGCTTGAAGCCAAGATACAAGCCAATCACAACGATTGCTAAAAGCACCAGTGATTGAGCGTTTGATAGAAACCAGTTATAAAGGTTTTGTCCAAAATTCATAAAAATGTTCTCCTCTCTATATTCAATGAATTTGTATTTGAGTTATTTTTTTGTTGTTATCACGTCCTGTTCTTTTACTGACTGTTGCTTCAAAATCTGCTTGTGTCGGTCTGTCAGTTTCGCATGGTCGAGAATGTCTTTTACAACCTGCGTCTGGTTGATTTCATCAAGTTTAATCGCAACCTTTAAGGTCGGGGCAACTTGATGAGATAGCCAGTTCAGCGTCCTTTGGAAGGAGTAAGGCTCTGGTTTTGTGGTTAGTTTTAATCGTTCACGATTGTTCCCAATAAACCAAGCCCATTCTTCATTCAGTTTCCAATCAGAACGAGGTTTGGAATCGTCTTTATCTACAAAACGGATATACCGATTGATAATTTTAAAGGCGGTATGCTCTGGATTGTCATAGACGAGTAAAACACGGACTGCATAATAGGCACGCTCATTTTTCAATCGAATCTCAAAACGGTTTTTTACTTCTGCGTCTTCAATGGGAATATCATTTTTCTTGTACTGCTCGTAGTCCTTTTCATAGATACAGAAATAAACTTCACTTTGTAATGAACCGATATAGAGGGTGTTTCCCATACATTCCTTTTCCTCTTTGCGTACCAGTTCGCCACTGCGATAGCTTTTAAAACTGCGGAAGACGGAGATACATTCTTCCTGTTGGCACTTTTCAGTGAGTACAGGGATATTTAAAATCCCTGTCTTATCGTTAATGGCAAGGTCAAGGCGTTTCATCACACCGCCAGCCACCAAAACGTCCATAAAGAACTCATACCAGCTTCTTTGTTGTGCCAGAAGATAGCTTTCAAATTGTCTGCACCCACGACCTTTCAATTCCACCAGAACTCCTTTGTCCAGTTCATGGGAGCAAAGGACGAATATGTCGCCTAAAGCATAATGCTCTGAATAAGAATAGAAACCATAGTCCTCATGAAGAAAATAGGACAGTTTCAGTTGTAAGATGTTTTCGACCACCTGCTGTACGTCTGTTGTCGGAAAGCGAATTCTTACATAATCAAACAGCATTTCAAGGGGAGCGTCGGGATTGAAGCGTTCCAGAGCTTCCCAAAGGGACTGCTGTAAATCCTCTGATGGCTTGACTTTTCCTGTTTCAATATCGCTTAGATACTGCCTTGTAATACCAGTCGCAACAGCTAAACGGTTTTGAGATAGTCCATAAGCCAAGCGTTTTTCTTTTAAATGCTGTAACCAAGTTTGTTCATTCAGTAAAAATCCCTCCAATCAAAAAGGCGTATGTCAACTTTTAAAGCCCATTTGACATACGCTGAAATTTTGTAAATCCCTTGTAACCAAAGGATTTTCTAATGTTTTTTTGACTGTTTCCTGTCGATTTGTACCCCCCTGTTAGATACGGGGGGGTAAGTGCTGGCGTGGCTATTGCCACACCAGCCAGCAAGATCAGTCCACACCTGCGACTTCCGCTTCGCACGTCGCCTGCGTGGACTGTCTGCTGTTGGATAACTTTTTAATTTCCTCCAAGAAATCATATCCTTTTGGTACAAGGGGAGTATAAAACTCTGATATGACACTTGTTCCTACATCAACATAGCCACGACCTTTGATTCGCTTTAAGAAGAAATCCTTTTGTACGTCACTGCCAAACATCATGCCATAGCCCATTTCAGACATACGACCTAAAGCCACTCTGAAATTAAACTGATCACGGATTCCGTCGCCTAAATATTTTGCGTCTGGACGTTGACAAGCCAGTATTAGAAAGAAGCCAGCTTGACGACCTAACATGACAATCTGTTTCAGCTTATTCATAACTGCGGTGTTTTCTTTTGTTCCCAGCATTTCCATGAAAGCGACGTATTCATCAAAGATTAAGAAGTGTGCCGGGAGACCTAAGTAAGCATAATTTTTGCCAGTCTTATAGTTCTTCATCTGCTTCATTTCCTCACTACGTTTCATCATTTCTTCATAGAATGTTTCAATGCAAGAAAGCAAGTCTTCTTTTCTATAGTAGACATTTGCCATCACAGAACCTAAGTCCGCAAGATCAGCATTTTTCGGGTCAAGAATATACAGTTTTGAATCTGTATGAAGCAAGGCTTCAATCAGTGTCAGTATAAAGTAAGTTTTACCGCCACCTGTACCACCAGCAATCAACATATGAGGGAGCTTATCATATTCCCACCATACGTTTTTCATTAAGCGAAGTTTACCATCTTTAGCTTCTACTTCATCAATAGAAATACGACTGGCTATGGTGTCATAGAGCAAAGTATATTCCACATAGGAATCCTTTAACTCTTTATCCGTCAGCTCACAGTACAAGCCACTCTCTAATTTCTTTTCCAAGTGTAAGAGTTGGTCTTGATATTTTCCCAGCGTGATTTCCACCCGTATCTGTATCAAGCCATTTTTAAGTCGATAATACATTTTAGGGAAGTAGGTTATCTTTTCCTTTGTACGACCAGCACTATCTTTAAAGAAACCCTCTGTTTTGACCTGTTCAGATTCATACCACTTGTTTTCAAGTATCATCTTTGCCAGTTTTTGACGGTGGTAAAGTTGTTTAACCGTATCATAGCGAACCCGTTTGAATACAAACGCTACCAGCAAGCAGATAAGAATTGCGACACTGAAACTGATAATTAAATAGGGAATGTCAATCTTATCTGCTTGTGATAGGTTAAAATCCTGCCAGTTGATCTGCTGGATTGTCTTCACATGAAACAGTCCGACAACCAGCAGGAAAACAGGCAGGAGTGACGCTATCGTAAAATGAAAGACTAAATCTTTACCAGATGGGCGAATCCTTTTACCACGCTGTTTCATGCGAAAAAGTCTCCTTTCTACCTAGCGACTATTTGTCTTGTGTCGGTTCTTTCTTTGCTTGTGGTTGAGCTTTGAATGAACTAGAATCCTTTGTCAGCACAATATCGTCTGCCTTGATATACCAGTCAACATCTGCTCCTTGATAGGTGGCAGTAGCAACGGTGTCCGCAATGGGATTGATAAGTTCCACCCGTGCGTTATAATCAAACTCTTTCAAAGGCACGCTGGCAGGAATACTTACTTGAATCATGCGTCCTTGTCCTTTGGATTTTAAGTCATAGGTACGTTCCTTGATTTCATCTGAAACCGACCCGTCTTCATTTTGGATTCTCACTTCACGACGTAGAGCAGAGAATTTCAATTCTCCAAAAGTCGTGTCTTTATCTAATACAATGCCATTTGCTAATCTCATCATTTTTCCTCTCTTTCTTTATTCTTTTATCATGTCGTCAGCATGTAAAAGGTAATTTGTAAAACCACGAGTGCCGATTTTGTAGCCCTCTGCGGTAATACGTGGATTGACTAACTTCACACGTTCCTCAAAGCCGAAATGTTTTTCGCCAGCTTCAGCAGGAAGCACCACCACAATATCATCTGCTCTTTGAACATCAGAATAGAGATTATAGCTTCTTGATAAGACAGTTAGCCGTCCGTTGATTCTTCGCTGAACGACTTTATCCTCGCCAGCAAATTCTAAATTGCCGAATGTTTTTTCCATGTTGGGAATCACAAATTTAAGTTCCATATTTTTACCTATCCTTTCTTTTTTATTGGCTGAATGAATGTTTGATGGTCTTAAAGAGTGGGGAACGACCTTTTGATTCTTGATTTTTTGTTTTCATAAGTTCACTTCCTTTCAAAATCGGGTAAAAAAATAGACACCTCATTTTTTGAAGTGTCTACCTATTAAATATTCAAATTTTATTGGAAGTATCTTTATATCTTCACTTTTCAAGGATAAATCGTCGTATCAAAGCTCATTCATAAGTAGTAAATTAGTAGTAAATTGAGTGGTTTTGACCTTGATAAAGTGTGATAAGTCCAGTTTTTATGCGGATAACTAGATTTTTATGCTATTTTTTGAAGAAAAATAATATAGAGAACAAAGGAAATCAAGGCTCCCAACAGGGAGAAGAAAACTCCTGAACGATTCCTAAAATACAATAAAAAATTTCGCTTTAGTAAGGCTAGCATTAGCGGACCTCCCTTCCTGTAAGTGCAATAAAGGCGTCATCCATGGTCCCTGGACGAAACTCAAAATGGGCTAGATTATCTCTAACTTGCGCCAGGTAATCAATGGCTTCCCTTTCACTCTCGGGTCGAAGAACATACTCCAATTGACTTTGTTGCTCTACTGACATTCCCGAAGATTTGAGACTTTCTATCTGCTGTCTCTCCTTGAAACGAATCTTTAAGATATTAGTAGCATATTGGCTCTTAATATCTAGTGCCGATCCTTGAGCAATCACTTTCCCAAGATCTACAATATAAATTTGATCAGCTTCATCTGCTTCGTCAAGATAATGCGTGGTCAATACAACGGTCATTCCCTCTTCTCTCTGCAATTGATAGAGCAAATCCCAAATAGACTTCCGGGTTTGAATGTCTAAACCTGTCGTTGGCTCATCTAAGAACAGAAGATCCGGACCGTGCAGTAGAGCACGCGCAATGTCAACCCGACGCTTTTGGCCGCCTGAAAGCGTCCCATATTTCTGCTTTTGGAAAGCTGATAGGCCTAGTCGATCAATAAGATCAGACACACGATTTGGTTTTAGGCCTTTGTACTGTCTGGCACGAATGGTCAGATTTTCCTTAACCGTCAGCATCTCATCTAAAACACTGGTTTGGAAGACCACACCAATTTTAGTACCGGGTTCATAAATAATGTCGCCTTGCGTTGGTTGTTTCAAACCAATCAACATGGAAATCGTCGTTGATTTCCCCGCCCCATTTGGTCCTAGAATCGCATTAAACGTTCCCTTTTCAAACTGTAGGTGAATATGATCAACCACTAGATGATTTCCATACCGTTTACTGATGTTTTTAGCTTGTAATATCATGTTCTCTCTCCTTTTTGACAGTATCAGTCTAGCAAAAAAGCCGTTTAAAAAACGGCCTTTTGGGATAAGCGGTCAAAATGAGAACCTAAGTGGCAAGATGAAAGTGACAAAAAGAAGAAGAAAATTTAATGCAACCATTCTTTTCCCCATTGATTCAAGTCCTTTAAAATCGGCATCAGTGATTTCCCTTTTTCTGTCAGCTCATATTCTGTATGGAGTGGTATCGTTTCAAAATCATATTTCTCAATCAATTGGTTCTCTATTAAAACATCTAATCCACGTGTCAAACTGATAGTTGTAATCCCTTCAACTTCTCTTCTCAATTGATTGAAACGGACTCTCTTATGCTTGTTTATAACCCATAATATATTCATCCTCCATTTCCCACCAACCACATCTAAGACTCGAGACATACTACAGTTCCAATTTTTATTTGTTAACATTTTTTCTCCTTACAAAAATGTGCCTACTATTCAGGTAGTTTGTAAAGTATTATAATCTATTTATCATTTATTTTAAAGGAGTCACTTATGTTTATTGTAAATCTTACCTATATAAAGTCCCTTGATGAAGTTGAAAAACACTTAGAAAAACACATAGATTTTTTAAATCAGTATTATACAAAAGGTCTTTTTATCGCATCTGGAAGAAAAAATCCAAGAACCGGCGGTATCATTCTCATGAGAGCAAAAAATAAAGATGCTGTCCAAGAAATCATTGCACACGATCCATTCTATCAAAATGAGATTGCTCAATATGAGATCATTGAATTTGAGGCAAGTAAATATTGTCCAGAATTGAAAACCATCCTCGGCGATCCATTGGACGAAAAGGAGAAAATTAAATGAAGAGACTCAAGGTCCACTCAATACCGCGTAGAACCGTTAAAAAAGTGTGACTTAGTCCCATTAAAGCATCAGTTGCTATCTAGAGGCTCTTTTGTTACACTACTAATATGAATACACCGATCAAACCAAAATTACAACGATTTCAAACAGCCACTGCTTTTGCCTGTCCTATCTGTCAACTGAACCTAGAACTTGTGGGGACCAGTTTTAAATGTCCCAAGGCCCATTCTTTTGACTTGGCAAAATTTGGCTATGTCAACCTGGCTCCCCAGATCAAGCAATCAAAGGACTATGACAAAGAAAATTTCCAGAATCGCCAGCTGATCTTAGAAGCAGGGTTTTATGAGCCGATTCTCACAGCGATCGGACAAAAAATTCCGACTAGGGATGCCAGAATTCTAGATATCGGTTGCGGAGAAGGTTATTACTCCCGAAAGCTACAAGAAGCCTATCCCAAGGCTACTTTCTATGCATTTGATCTTTCCAAGGAATCCGTGCAGCTAGCTGCCAAGAGCGACGCTAGCTGGAAGGTCAATTGGTTTGTAGGAGACTTGGCCCATTTACCCATTCAATCTAAGAGTATGGAGGTCATTTTGGACATCTTCTCCCCAGCTAATTACGCTGAATTCGAGCGTGTCTTACAGGCTGGAGGGGTGATCATCAAGGTCGTCCCAACCTCTTCTCATCTAAAAGAAATTCGTCAGTTGGCCCAAGATCAATTGGCCAAGCAATCCTACTCCAACCAGGAAATTTTGGAGCACTTTGAAGATCACTGTCAGATCCTCTCATCCGAAACGGTCAGCCTTACCAAGAGTTTAACTCCTGAAGAACGTGAGGCGCTCCTCACCATGACCCCTCTTCTATTTCACGTTGACCAAGAAAAAATCGACTGGAGCCAACTCACAGAAATCACCATTGAAGCTGAGCTGCTGGTTGGGAAACTCAAGATACAAAGGACGTAGCGGATAAAGTCAAAATAGGGTATTCGACGCAGAATCATTAGATTTTAGGAGGATGCATTTTTAAAAATCTAATAAAATCCTAAAAAAGTTCATTCGTTTGAATTATCCAATCATCTACTGAAACTTTCCGCCGTGAGAAAAGTACCTGAAACACATTTGTTTCAGGTAGTCGGAATTATTGAAACCTTAGGTTCAATAATTCGTCATGGAACTTCCTGGATTGCTGAAATCATCCACTGGATAATTTCACCTAACGTCCATACTCACCTAAGGAAAGTTTCTAAGAAGACTTTATCTTCAATTAAAAGGCTGAGACCACCGTCTCAGCCTTTTACTCATCTTCTGTATGCTCTGTCATGACTTGTAAGCGATAGGTTTTAGGCGATTTTCCACAGAGTTTGCGAAAAACCTTGTAGAAATAGCCAACATTACTGTAACCGACCTTGTAGCAGATATCTTCAATACTATCATTGGTTGATAAGAGGAGCTGCTGGGCAGCCTTGATCCGCTGTTTGTTGAGGAGTTCTGCGAAAGTCGCATTGGTTTCTCGTTTAATTAATTGGCCTAAATA
The DNA here is from genome assembly GCF_901875555.1 of Streptococcus parasanguinis. Lineage (GTDB taxonomy): Bacteria > Bacillota > Bacilli > Lactobacillales > Streptococcaceae > Streptococcus > Streptococcus parasanguinis_H. Next base: position 31,148 of record NZ_CABFMD010000037.1, on the reverse strand, counting down.
GACTGGATTAATAAAGAGACCCTGACTGATGTCCTTGAGTGACAGTTCTTTTTGGTAATCGCGGCTAATCACTTGAAGGACACTCGCTACATTTTCATTCATTCGATAGTGGGATAAGAAACGAGACAACTCTTCCTGGATAAAGCCAATCATCTCGCTAAAGGTGGCAGCATCATGGACTTTCTTTACCACATCAGCTAAATCGTCTCCTTGCAAGTATTCAAACAAATGAAAGACATCCATCAAAAATTGGATAAAGAGCTGCTTGGTCAGCGACACCTTGGGTGTCTTCTCAAGGATCATTTTTTCTAACCAGTCCAGTTCTTCTAAGATTTGCTGGATATTTCCTTGCATAATCACCCGATAAGCAGGCTCGTAGTAATGGAAGACCTCTTCATCTTGATTGAGAGGGGCCGCTCCATAAAAGAGACTCCGCTCCACTAGGTCCTTAAATTGATGAAAGTGCTCCTTATAAGGAGGCTCAAAGGCCTTCTCAATCATGGCTTCTTCTTCTTGATCCGAGATAAAGAGTTGAAGATTTTGCCCAAGAACTTGATAAGACGAGCTGATAAAGCCTTTTTTCTCCTTAGCGACTCCAATCCACAGTGAGTTCCGACCTGCGATATACTGACAAAACTCTTCCTCAGAGATGTCATCGTGAATCAAACGGTTGGCTAACTCTTGGCTTGGTTGCTGGATTTTATGCTGAATTTTTTCTAGGATATTGCCCATCTCCACCTTATTGACCGGTTTGAGCAGGTAGTCTGCCACGCGCAAATTGAGGGCTGTCTTGACATATTCAAAATCCTGATAGCCTGACATAATGATAAAGGCAGCATCTGGGATCAAATCCTTCATCTCAGCAATCATCTGAAGTCCAGTTTTTCCAGGCATATTGACATCTGTAATCACCACATCTACCGGATACTCTCGCACATAATCAAGGGCCTGGTCTGCATCTTCTGCAGTTGCGACCACTTCCATATTCCAGTGGTCAAAGGGGATTAATTTTTTTAACCCTTCTGTAATCATATACTCATCGTCTACTAATAAGACTTTGTACATTCTGTCTCCTTTATTCATCTTGAATGGTTATCGTATAGGTCACTCCATGGTTAGGTTGGGAGAAGACTTGGATATGGTAGCGATCTCCAAAATAGAGTAGCATGCGTTCATGGACATTGACAATTCCGATGGACTGCCGACCACTCTTTTCTTCGATTTCTGAGTGTGGATCGCGATTGGCTAGTATCTCTTGAATTTTTTCTAGCTGTTCTTCTTCCATCCCGCGCCCATTATCAGTAACTAGGATCATGACTTGCCCTTCTCCTTGCAAGACTTTGACACTAATCACATTGTCCTTGCGTTTGTGGTCCACTCCATGTGCAAAATAGTTCTCGACCAAAGGCTGGATCGTGAATTTGGGAATCTTCATTTTTTCCAAGCCTGGATCGATCCTAAAGCCATAGGCAATCGATTTTGGATAACGTACCATACAGAGGTAGCTGTATTTGCGACAAAATTCGAGCTCATTTTCAACTGTCGTCACTCGCTCATCTGAGATATTATTGCGTAAGAGACTGCTAAACTCATAGATAATATCACCCAACTCTTCTTGCTCTTGCATGACGGCATACATCCGGATAAATTCCAGTGTATTGTACATGAAATGGGGATTGATCTGGGCTTGTAGTGCCCGCATATTGGCATCTTTTTGGCTGAGCTGTAGCTGATAGATATCCCGAATATTCTTATCCATATTGTCTAACATGGTATTGATCATATTCCCAATGGCCAAAAGTTCTTGGTCCTTGGTCGAAGTATCAATCCGACGTTCACTATCGCCTTGACTGATCTGGTTCATGGTATCGACCAAATCGAAGACTTGACACCGATAATTTTTGAAAATCTGCCGTAATAACAAGTAAAGGATCAAGAAAATTAGGAAAGCAATAGAGAGAAAAGTGGTCAGGTTAGCTAGACCCTTTTTGACCAGATAACTTTCAGAAACAGCTACATCCACCTTGTAGCCATAGATCGTACTACGGGTTTGCCATTTAATCTTTTTGGGTAGATCCTTATCCCCTTCATGGTACATCTCTTTCCCAAAGGGAGTGAAGACTCGCACGGCGATCGGAAGATCGCCTCTGGCATTATCAATCGCTGCCGTCAAAATTTCTTGGTCCAGCGTCATATAAGCAATCCCAACTCCAGCACCCGTAGTCGGATCTGTCAAAGAAACCGGAATGGCTGTCGCAGGAGCCTTGTAATGGTCCGCTGAAACCTGCTTGCCTCCCTTCGATTGCCGCGTAGAGACAAATACCGTCTTGTAATCAGACAAGGTAACATCGATACCCTCGATGCTTTTATTGCTCAAATAGAGGCTGTCAATATTCTTATGTAGGGACAATTGGATATAAGAAGGGAATTGGGCATTCAATCTCCAAGTCTCATACTCCGATGGTGACAAGGTAAAATAGCGATAAACTCCTTCTAATTTTGCAGGGTTTTCAACGAGACTACGGCCTTCTTGTGTGACCCGCTGATAAGAGGTCTCAAGATCCGTCGCTACTTCGGTTAAGACCCGTTGGGCGATCCGATCGGCTTCAGCTTGCTGGTTTTTCCAAGAGATCCCCGCGACAACCAGGCCCATAATGGTCAAAATGACCACCATGACATAGGCGTAGAATTTTAAAAGCGTACTTAACCAGATTTTTTTCATCGTTAGGATACCAATTTTTCGTGGATGTTTTGATAAACAGGGTCAAAGATATCATTGACAAAGAAATGCCATACACCGATCAAGACGAAAAAGAGAAGGGCTGGCATATAGTAACTAATGACGCCAAGTAGAGCTGTTCCAAGGATGAGCTTCAGAACCGGACGAATGTCCAGCAACATTCCGATCAAACTGAGCTTGATACTGTTGGCATAAGAGAGCGCAAAATGAACTTGCAATTTCAAATAAACAGCGTAAGCTAGAGGCGCAACCAAAAGGAAAACCAGATTAAATAAGAGAACCAAAATTTGGAAGAAATTCAAGTGAGGAATCTGGATCATGAGGTACATGCCATAGAGGAGAACCCCTTCAATAGCAAAGAAGGTATAAAAGACTTGATTGGCTGGAACCAGATTTTCTTTGAAAAGTTCCCAAGCGCGTGACCAATGATAATCTTTGTAAGTCATGCCATTTTCCGCATAGAGGCTCATGATTGTGGCACTGGCCGGTCCTACTCCTAGAAGAACGCCCCCACAGATCGTCAAGACCCAAAAAATCCCTGTTACCAGCATAGCAACATAGACCCTCGTAAAAATGAACTCGATGATTTTTCCCATCATTCAGCCTCTTTCCCAAATAGTGATTCTATTATACCATAAAAATAAAACGCTTTCCCATATTTACATTAGTTAATTGAAATATTGATTTTCATTTACAGGATTCATTTTCATAAAGGATTAAAAAGGCTATGGAGATTCCTCCAAAGCCTTTTCACACTACCTGTTCTTATTTTTTAGAAGCAAGGTATGCATCGTATTGTTTTTGCATTTCATCAAGCACTTTTTGGTAAGCACCTTCTGATTTCAATTTTTCAAGCATCTTAGGAACTTCTACTTCAGGATCCACAGTACCAGTATTGATCGCACCTGCGAATTGGTTCAAAGTATTTGTAAGAGCAGTGATTTCTGATTTCACTTTATCTGTGTTAAAGATGAAACCAAGTGCTGGAGATTCTTTTGCAGTTTCCAAGTCTTTCTTAGATTGTGCAATTTGTTCATCTGTTACGTTTTCGTTGATGTAAAGAATCCAGTTGTTACCAGTGTTCCATCCAGACATGTGAGTGTTTCCGTTGTAGCCATCCAAGACTTTCACACGGTTTTCTTTGCCGGCAACTTTTTCCCAGTTCTTGCCTTCTGGTCCATAAACGAGGCCGTTCAAGAGTTCTGGATCAGTGTTCAAGAGGTTCAATACTTCCATTGCTTTTTCTTTGTTCTTAGAGTTGTTTGAGATAACAAAGTTAGCTACTTGAGTGGTATTGTTCTTCTTGTAAAGTTCAGTAAATGGTTTGATGTCGATCTTACGGTTTGCTACACGAGAAAGCAAGCTGTTACCGTAGTCAGCAGGTCCTACTGTTTCTTCACGTACCAACCAAGTATCTTGAGAAAGGTCGTATCCAGTATCGCTTGTAGCTACGTCTTTTGGAATGTATCCTGCTTCGTAGTATTTGTGAAGAGTCTTCAAGTTTTCTACATAACGAGGAATTGTGTAACGGTCAACGATCTTGGTAGTGTCACCTTTCAAGTCAACAACGAATGGAAGTCCATCAACAGCTACATAGTCGAAATCATCTGAAGGTCCACCGTAGCTCTTGTTCATGGCAAATGGAACAACGTTTGGATCTTTTTCTTTGATGGCTTTCAAGACTGGTTCAAGAGAAGCATAGTCTTTGACGTTTGAGATGTCGATACCATATTTTTCAACAAGTGGTCCGTTGAAAGCAAAGTTTTGAGAAGATGCAACGTTAGCTGCTACTGGAACAGCATAGATCTTGCCATTTACAGTGTTTCCTTTGATGTAAGCTGGGTCAAGTGCTTTGTAAAGGTCTTTCCCTTCTTTCTTGTACAATTCTGTCAAGTCAGCATAGGCACCTTTTTGAGCATTGATCACGTAGTTATTGGCAAAGGCAATATCATAGTTTTCACCAGATGAGATGATGACGTTCATTTTTTGTGCGTAGTCACCCCAACCAAGATATTGGATATCCAATTTTGCGCCGACTTTCTTTTCAATGATCTTGTTGGCATTTTCTAACAAGGTATCCAAGTTATCTGGTTTGTCACCGATTTGGTACATCTTGATGATTGGTTTACCATCTTCAGTTGTTGCTGATTTCTTGTTGTTCCCTGTAAGGCTTCCACAAGCAGCAAGAGTAGCTCCAAGAGCAATGACACTAGCAGATGCTAACGCGTATTTTTTCCAATTTTTCATAAGAAAAATCTCCTTTATGTTATTTTCTTTTTAGACTAAGTTATGAGTTGAAAATCCTGTTGATTTTCAACGAACGGCTTTATTCTTTCACACCACCGATGGTCAAGCCTTTTACAAAGTAGCGTTGGAAGAATGGATAGAGAATGGCGATTGGCACTGTTGCCACAACCACCATGGCCATACGTCCTGTTTCCCGTGGAATGGATTGTACAGCTCCTGCCAATTGGCCGGATACCCCGACGTTTTTAGCGATGTAATCCATATTGTTTTGGATTTGCATCAAGAGGTATTGCAATGGGTAAAGGTTGTCACTCTTAATATAGAGAAGAGCGTTAAACCAGTCGTTCCAGAATCCTAAAGCAGTGAACAAACTGATGGTCGCAATCCCTGGTAGAGAGAGTGGCAAACAGATTTGGAAGAAGATCCGTGTTTCACTTGCCCCATCGATCCGAGCAGATTCGAGGATGGCTTCTGGAATGGTCCGTTTAAAGAAGGTCCGCATCAAGATGATGTTAAATGGACTGAGCAACATTGGGATAATCAGAGCCCCGATGGTATCACCTAACTGCAAGAATTGAGTCGTCACAATGTAGCTTGGCACCAATCCTGCACTAAAGAGCATACTAAGGAGTGAAAATACGGTAAAGAACTTGCGGTATTTAAAGGTACTCCGTGAGATAGCGTAAGCATAGGTCGTTGTGATAAAGACATTACATGCTGTTCCCACAATGGTCACAAACAAGGTAATGAAGAGGGCTTGCAAGATTTTGTCTTTGAACTGTACTAAGAAGAGGTAACCATCAAATCCAAATTTTGCTGGCCAGAATTGAAATCCATGAACTGCCAAACTTTGTTCGTCTGTCAAAGAGATCATGACAACGAAGATGAAGGGAAGCACACAGGTCAAGCCGACCAAGGTCAACAATAAGGTAAAGAAGAAGTTGCTCTTCTTACTGAAAGAATGGATCCCGACATTATCAATTTTTTCTTTTTGAATGGTTGATTTTTTCATACGATCCTCCTTTCTAGAAGAGAGCGGCATTCTTATCAATGCGACGGGCAATGATATTTGAGATTAAAACAAGAACCAAACCTACTACCGATTGGTAAAGACCGGCTGCTGCTGTCATCCCGATATCCCCTGACTTGGTCAAACCGTTGTAGACATAAACATCAATAACGTTGGTCACACTATAGAGCGCTCCAGCATTATGCGGGATTTGGTAGAAGAGACCGAAGTCTGCGCGGAAGATATTTCCAACTGCAAGAATCGTCAAGACTGTAATCAAGGAAGACAACTGAGGAATGGTGATGTTGCGAATGCGTTGCCACTTAGACGCACCATCCACGGTCGCTGCTTCATAGTAAGTTGGATCGATTCCCATGATGGTCGCATAGTACATAACACTGCTATAACCAAAGCCTTTCCAGATTCCTAAGAAGAGGAGAAGCGCTGGCCAGATCCACAATTCCGAATAGAAATTGATGGCCTTCATGCCAAGTGAAGTTAAGATGTGGTTGACCAATCCTTTGTCCACATTTAGGAAGGCATCGGTGAAGAAGCTGATGATAACCCATGATAGGAAGTATGGGAAGAGCATGGAGGTTTGAAGCACCTTGACCACTCTTTTTGATCTCAACTCACTAAAGATGATGGCGATCCCAACGGAAACAATCAATCCTAAGAAGATGAATCCTAAGTTGTATAATACCGTGTTTCTTGTAATAATGTAGGCATCTTTGGAACTAAAGAGGAACTTGAAGTTGTCAAAGCCAACCCACTTACTCTTCATGACGCTGTCGATGAAGCCTTCTCCTGTGATATGATAGTCCTTAAATGCTACGATATTCCCAAAAACCGGAATATAGAAGAATAAGATTAACCACGCTGCACCAGGTAAGACCATTAAAAGAAAAATGAAATTTTCTCTCAGAGTCCTTACAAACTTTTTCATCTAACTCCCCCCTTTGAGTCTTGAGCGCGTTTTTACTTTGGTAGCGTTTACATTGCCTATTATAAGATAGCCTTTCTATATTTTCAAACTCCTAATTATAGAAAAAATTCTACAAATTTATGACATAGCTTTAAAAAAGGAGTAGAAAAGGGTGATTGTAAACACAGCTCCTCTTCTACTCCTATTCACCGTGGATAAGACATCTGTCATCCAACTTGGCATTTTTTATGTTGTATAAATGGTTGAGGCAGTCGCAATAGTATGCCATTGATTAGCCGTTGTAGCCGCGAAGTCCTGATCCCCGTATAAATCATTGAAGGGCAAGATCTCTACTTCTAGTTCATCAATACGTGTGATGGAACCAGCTAGATAGTCTGCAATCCGACTTTCTGCTCGCTTGATGCGTTGCAAGAGACCACCCATACGGATGTCTACGGTATCCAAGCCAAAGACCTTGTTTTCTTTCAACCATTGGTAGCTAAAGAGGTCATGAAAGTGTTCAATCTCACTTCTAAGTTTTGGCAATTCTTCTCTTGCGATTTGTCGCAAGCTCTCTTTATCACCTGCTTGATAAGCTTCCCGAATGCGTCGTCCCACATCAACCTTGCTACTTAAAATAGTATTCAACTGAGCCTGAGTTTCAAAGAGATAAGCGTAGGCGCCTGCTTTTTCTTTAATGCCAGAAAGGGTCTCAGCCGCTTTGGCAAAGTGGGGTTTGTCCTGCTCAGGAGTCATGTGCTTGTCAAGGATTGGGCAAAGAACATCCTGATAAAAGACATAGCGGTTAGGATTGATGCCGCTAAGATTGTCTGGTAGGTCTGGCAAGAGATTGGCCAGGTCAAGCTGCATGAAGTCCTCAACGGATAGACCTGTATTGGTCTTGAAGTGAGCGGATAGGCGTTCTAAATCATTGCGATAGCTGAGCTCTGCCCAGATTTGTAAGCTCGGAAGGATCGAAAACTGGGCAGTTTCTCCACCATTGTCTCCCCAACCCGTCACAATAACTTCCCTGATCTGATTAGCACGGCAGGCTTTGTTAGCTTCGACAGCGATGAGACGACTGAAATGGTTGTGAGGCGTAAAACCAATCCACTTCCAAGCTCCCCCCGCAAAGGCGATGTCCTGACTAATCTTGTGGTGATTCCGGAAGTTGCGGTTGTATTTTTCTTCGCTATCTTGGTAATAATCCCAGTAAACCAAGGTGACACGGTCTTTTAGACGATCTAGATAGACACGAGTTTCCTCAGGAATTTCCACTTCACGATCGTACTGGCCATCTGCTGACATAAGCTTGAAGAACATATCGCTCCACATCTGGCAGTGGAAACCATACTTGTCTGCAATATCCAGCACGCGCTCCAAGTGTTGGCACATAAGGAGGCTTCGATCAACCACACCGTTTAGGATAAGGTAGCGACCCAAACCAACTAGGTGAGCTTCGTCCATCCCAATATTGACCTTGCGAGTTTGCAGTTTAGACAACGTCGCAAACATGCCGTCAATCAGGTCATAAACTTTTTCTTCACCGATGAGGAGAATGTCCTCTACATCACGGAGTTGCTGCACTTCCTTGACACCCCATTTGACAAAGGCTGACAAGTGGGCCAAGGTCTGGATACAGGGGACAAAGGTCATATCAAACTGCTGCGCGTAGGCTTCAATTTCCTGTAGCTCTTCAGCCGAATAGGCCCCACGGAAATAGCCAAAGTATGGTTGTCCTTCAATCTGATAGGTGTCTTCCATATAAAGCTCAAAGGTTGAATAACCCATGAGAACCAAGACCTCAATCATCTGTTTGGCAGATGCGACATTGAGCACGGCGTTGCGCGAACAGTCCGCCATATAGGCTAAATCTTCATAGGCTGCCTGTTCTTCAATCTCTACCTTGTTACCTCCTGCCAAAGCTGTTGCTAGCAGAGATAAGGTGCGGTAAAGCTGATGAGGTTTACGGTAAGTCAAGTAATACTGTTCATTCTCTCCCTTGATAGAGATGGAAGCTTGATCAGACTGAGCGACAGCCACTTCTACATCCGGTAGGGAAATATGCTTTTGAAGCAACTGTATAGCTTGTGCTTGTTTACTGCTGATTCCGGTAAAACTTACCATTGGTTTTCCTCCTGTAACCAGTTGACAAGGGCACCGTAGAGATTGGCATCTGCGTGATAGGTACAAGCCTGAATCACTGGAGCGATGGTATATTCTTCATATCTTTCCACAAAAGCATCTACTGCTTTTTGCACCCCTTTGATAAACTCAGGGTTCTGACTGATAGAGCCACCTAGGCTAATGACATCTGGGTCGATCAAGTACTGGATATTAAGAAGACCTTGAGCCAGATTACGGTTCATGCGCTCAATCGCTGCTTGGCAAAGAGCATCACCTGCTGCAGCCTCTTGATACACCTTACGACCATCCCAGTCTGACCGACCTGATTTTTCAATCACATAACGAACCATGTTGCCTGTAGAAGCGAGCTGCGACCAATTATTGAGCTTTTCTGCTGGTTCAATGGTTGTCATATAGCCAAACTCTCCTCCCAAGCCATGGCGCCCACGGTGAAGCTTACCATTGATAATCATGGCCCCTCCAATTCCTGTACCAATCACGACACAGGCTGCATTTTCAATCTCAGGATGAGCCAGCAGTTCACTCAGTCCAACGCAATTGGCATCATTTTCTAGATGGACAGGTAGCTTATGATGAGCAAGCGCCTCATACCAAGAAAATCCATGTATATAAGGAATGGCACTAATCCCCTCAATCACTCCAGTTTCTTGATTAACGGCTCCTGGCACACTCATAGCAATCCCACGATAGTCTTGTTCTGACAAACGTTGGTCCAACCAAGCCAGTAACTCTTCCAGAGTCTCTGGAGTTGGCGTGCTGGTCTTATCTAAAATTTTTCCATCAGGAGTTAGACTAGCAAACTTAATCCCAGTCCCTCCGATATCAATCGTTGCAATGGTCATTACTTTCACCTATAAAAAAGAGCGAAAAAAGCAGTTGATTCTTACTTTTTTCACTCCTCCTTTCTTTTTGAAATTAAATTTCTTCTTTTTGAATGAATTCTGTACGAATCTCTTGTGGTGCCAATAGTCCTGAATGGAACGGATACGGTTGCTCCAGAAGATCGACAACTGTTTGTTGTCCTTCTGACACGCGCACATTTTCTTGGCTCATATTGTAATAGCGAAGGATGTAACCTTCTTCATTTTCTGCCACCTTAAAAGCTGTTGGACAAACCTGAGGATGCGTCAAAGCCGTATGCTTGAGTAAGCTACCAGACGCTGCTACACTTCCTTCTTGTTTTTCAACTTGAAGACTGGTCATCGGTGTCTGTAAAGCTTTAGCTCGGCGATAAGCGGAGAAGCGCCCCTGAGCTTGATGGCATTCTACTGCATATTCCACCTCAAAGTCCCGCAAGCATTGTGCTTCTGGTGTTGGGAAATAGCCCCAGTCACCGAGTTCCCCTGAAGCACGCAGAAGGGTCACGGCTATGGTATCGTCTCCAAGGATTTCGTATTCGTGCAATCCTTTGTTGGCTACGGTTACTCCTTTAACATCATCATACAAGCTGACAAAGGCTTGTTGGTGCTGGGGATTTTCAGGATTTTCCCAAGAAGCAGCTGGTTTATTTGGCCGTGTCACCACCTCATAGATACTTTCTGAATCATTACTTGGACGAGTGTTATGAGTTTTCACCAAGAGACGGATACGGTGATCCTTGGCTATATTGGTAAAGCGCGTCTTGAAGCGAATTTGCGGATCATCCACAAAGATAGTCATCTCCGTTTCAAGAGGGATGGTTGTCACCTCTTCTGAGCGACTTGCCTTGCGGTTCATAAACTCGATAATGCCTCTTTGCTCCGCATCCAATTGTTCATCTGCGCTGACTGGAATGGTCAAGTCATGCTTGAGCAAGATTTTGGCATAGCGAGCATTGTTTTCTAGAACTTCATAACCTTTCAGTTGAGCAAAGATCGGCTCCGTTCCTTTTGGTTGGAAGTAGATATATTCATTACCGATATCACCACGATCTTCAAATTGGATAAAGTCTTCGTAGGCTTCGTTAGTAGTCTTGTCGTAAACTGTAATTCCTTCATCTACACTCACTGTTACGAATGGTGTATCAATGACTCCATTTTGGTAAATACCATCATGGTAACCTACTTGGCCTTCGACCAATTGGAAGCTTGCCCAAGAAAGTGGTGCAAGGTGAATTGGAATTGTCACGCGTACTTGACGTGCAATATAAGGTTGGCGGAATTTATCCTTAGGCAAGGTATAGCCAAAGCTTGCTCCCAAGTCTTCAATCTCTGCTTCTACAAGATGATCATCTAAATCTTCTACATGATAGTCTGGCAAGGTCAAAGCGGCCATTTTCTTGAAGCCTTCTGTCGGGTGCAATTCCTTAAATGGACAAACCGCTACATCGACGATCGTGCTGACGGTATCCACCTTATCATGCAAGCCTGTATTGATGACCGTAAAGAGATGCTCACTCTGGGCTTTTTGAGTCGCTAGTTTACCCTTCCATTCGTTCAGAAGGTTGGTCTTGACAAAGTTTCCAACTTGGTTAACCTTGGCAAAACGAACTTCCATTTCACGGTGAACATCATCCACGCTACAACCACAAATACTATCGTGCGGCGCATTTTGTAAGAGCGTCTTCCAGGCATAGGTCAACTGATCCTTGTGGTGATGTCCACCAGTGATGATGGTCAAAGGTTCGACCACTTGCTCGAGTAAGTTGCTGTTTTCTTGGAAGGCTTGCTTGAGATAAATCCGAGAAGAAGACGTATTTGCCAGTGTGTACCAACCATCGGTTTCCTGACTGGTCAATTCTCCCGTAACCGTTGATAATTGTTCAGGGAGCGCACTCTCCACTGCTTGCACATATTCATCAAAGGAGCTATGAACAAAGGTCACGTCAGGGAAAAGTTCGTTAGCTACGCGTATAGCTTCACTCAAGTTTCGTTGAACCGGTTGGTGGTCACAGCCGTTCATCATCAACCATTGGTTGGTTGAGGCATAGTCACGAACATCTGCCAATTTTTGTTTCCAGAAAGCCAAAGCTTCATCTTTATCCACTGGAATTTCGTTCCCGTTACTGTACCAGTTGGCAAAGAGAATGCCCAGTACACGACTCCCATCCGCCCCTTGCCAGTACATTTCAGAAAATTGAGAGGTAAATTGCTCATCTCCAAGAACTTGGTTGTCAAATCCGATCGGCTTCACCCCACGCCCAAAGGCCGCTACGTGAATGCCTGATTTTTGAAGGATTTGAGGAGCTTGTCCCATATTTCCAAAGGTATCAGGGAAGTAACCAATCTGCGTAGATTTCCCCCATTTGGCACATTCAGCCTGTCCAATCAAGGTATTGCGAACGTTGGCTTCGCTGGAGATCAAGTAATCATCCTGCAAGATATAGAAAGGACCAATCTTGAGCTTGCCCTCGTCGATATAACGCTGCACCTTATCGCGATTTTCAGGGCGAATTTCTAAATAGTCATCAAGGACAATGGTTTGCCCATCCAAGTGGAAACTCTTGAATTCAGGATCGTTTTCAAAAAGATCAAACAGATTGTCAAACAGTTCCACCAATTGCATGCGGTGACTTTCAAAAGGTAGATACCACTCACGATCCCAGTGACTGTGAGAGATAATATGTACAACAACATTTTCCATGAGTAAAACCTCATTCTAACTTAAAAATATATTTGTGATTCTTGACAAGAACCTGTTGAGCGAAAGCTCATTAGCGAATATCCAAGTAATCCAAGACCAATTCGCAGAACATCATGTTAGCCCAAGAGAACCATTCACGCGAGTATTTGGTTGGATCATCTACGTGGAAACTTTCGTGCATGACACCCGTGCCACCATCACAAGCGACCAACTGGTCCAGCAAGAATTTCTTCTCAGCTTTATCTGTAGCTGTTAAACCTTGGATCGACAGGGCAATCGGCCAGATATAGCGGTAGAAAGTATGAGAACTTCCTAGCCCACTAGCGTATTCTCCTTGGTAGAAGTATGGATTTTCAGGGCTCAAAATAGTCCTACGAGTGGCTTGATAGACCTCATCGTTCACATCACAGTAACCAAGATAGGGAGCAGCTAACAAACTTGGTACGTTAGGGTCATCCATGATGCTAGCATTTCCTAAACCGTCCACTTCAAAGGCATAGATCTTCTCGCCCTTGCTATTAGTCGTGTAGGCGTAGTTTTCGATCCCTTCTTGAATCTCCGCTTGCAATCGTTTGGCATCTGCAATGATACTCTCACTATCAGCTAGATTCAATGTTGCAAAGATTTCTTGCACATAACCCAAGACAACCACTGCAAACATATTTGACGGAATCAAGTAGCTATATTGACAACAATCATCACTTGGACGAAAGGCTGACCAGGTCATTCCTGTCACGGCAAAATCAGGGCCAAAACCACCATTAACTAAGGTGTCTTCCTTACGATCGGTATCCCGAACAAAGCGATAAGGAGAGTTCTTGTGGTCTTGCTCTACTGTCCAGAGATGAAGGATTTCCTTAGTCGCTGTGACAAAGGTTTCATCAAATTGGCTAGTTTCACCAGTTTCCTTCCAAAGGAGATAAGCTAATTGCAAGGGATAGCAAAGCGAATCTACTTCATACTTGCGCTCCCAAATCCAGCCATTGAGGTCTGTATGGTCGGTCTCGTGGTGACCCTTCCAGTTCTCTTCAATGTTGAAGGAGTTAGCATAGGGATCCTTGAGAATCAAAGTCGTCTGACGTTTAACCAAACCAGCAATGGTCTGGCGCAATTGGGGATCTCGTTTAGCCACATGAAGATAAGGTCTCAATTGAGCTGTTGAGTCACGCAACCACATAGCTGGGATATCACCTGTTAACACAAAGGTTGAACCGTCTTCTAAAATTTCAACTGTATTATCCAAAGTGTCTGTATAACAACGTTCAAAGACATCCACCCACTCAGGGTACTCCTTAGCTCGCTCAGCCACTTGATCCAACCATTCTCTCACAATTTCTCTTGAATAGGTCATTTATTTTCCTCACACATATCGATTCTTTCCTATTCAGTATAAAAGATTTCAAAAGGGAAATACATACGCAAACTATAGCCCTTTTTCTACAAAATTTTCCATTTGATAAAAACGCTATCATATTTGACAACACTTTGATACAATGAAGAAAATACCACTGCGTGTTCCAAGAAAAACACAGATCATTTAAGGTTGATGAAGAAAAAGGAGACAAGATGCACACAACTTGCCAGACCATCGATACCCGCTGGGGGAGCGATAATCACCCCCACTATTCGTACGGAAACACCCTCCCTTATACCGGAGTCCCTTTTGGAATGAATTACTTTCTTCCTCAGATGACACATGAACAAGGAGCTTGGTTTTTCAACCCCAATCTCCCTATTTTTCAGGGCTTTCGCCTCACCCACCAGCCTAGTCCTTGGATCGGAGACTACGCTTGGTGCCTCATCACGCCCATCACAGGAGAAGCTACATGTTCCGACCTCTTCCGTCGCCAAAGCAGTTATTCGATGAAAGAAGCTCTTTTTCAGCCCCACTACCTTCGTATTTTTTCGGAACGTTATCAGATTCAAAGCGAGCTGGTTCCAAGCCGCTACGGGGCTGTCCTGCGCTTTCGAGCACCAGAAAAGCTGACTCTCTGCTTTCATGCAGCAAATGAACTAGAGGACTTGACCCTTACAGACCACACCTGTCACTTCCGCATTCTGGATCAGGCTCATACCTCAGATACTTCCTACTCTTTCTATCTCCAGTGGCAATTTAGCCAGCCGATCGAGAACGTCACTCACATCGATCAAGATCTTTTTCTCACCTTTGCTAGCAATGAAGTGACCGTCCAATTAGGAACTTCTTATCTGTCTCAAGACATGGCTCACCATCATCTTCCCAACCTTTCTCTAGAGGAAGCTAAAAAAGAAGCAGCCGATCAATGGAATCAGCTACTAAAACGAATTGAAGTAAAAGATACCGGTGGGTGTGATCAAGCTTTCTTCGACCATTGCCTGTATCGTCTCCTCCTTTTCCCTCAAACTTTTTATGAAACGGATACTGAGGGAAATGACTGGCACCTGGATGTCACTCATAATGAAATCAAACCAGGAAAAGCTTATACAAATATCGGATTTTGGGACCTCTTTCGGACCTCTTTTCCGCTCTTTAGCCTTGTCTACCCCGATTACTACCGTCACTTTCTCGAAGGATTTTTAAATACATACAAGGATACTGGTTTTCTACCAAAATGGTTAGCCCCAGATGAACGAGGAATGATGCCAGGTACCCTTATCGATGGAGTCTTCGCAGATGCTGTCACAAAAGGGATCGCACCAGATCTACATGAAAACATGCTGACAGCCATGCTCCAAACAGCCAAAAAAACTGATCCTCATCAACATTTTGGTCGCCATGGCAATGAAACTTACAAGGCACTTGGCTACCTACCCGATGATTTTCACGAAAGTGTTAGCCATAGCCTCGATTATGCTTATAGTGATTTTTGCATTGCCACTGTCGCAAAACAATTGAGCCAGACAGAAATGGCTACTCAGTATGCTGCTTCCAGCCTCTCCTACCGAACATTGTACGATGCCCAAACGGGTTTCATGAGAGCGCGATCCACCACTGGAAAATTTAAAGAGCCCTTCTCTCCTACCAGTTGGGGAGGAGATTATGCAGAATGCTCTGCAACCCAGGCTACTTTTGGAGCCTTGCACGACCTCTCCGGCCTGATAGAGCTGATGGGTGGCAAAAAAGCCTTCACCCAACGACTGCTGGATTTAGCCAATCAAAGACCTCAATTTGACGTAAGAGGGTATGGCTATGAAATCCATGAAATGAGTGAAATGGCCCAAGCCCCATTTGGGCAGATCGCCATCTCCAATCAACCCAGCTTTCACATCCCCTACCTCTTCCGCCACAGTCTCCACCCCGAATATACCAATCTCCTTATCCACCAGATCCGTTCCCAAGCTTTCCATCAAGATTTCCAAGCCTATCCAGGTGATGAGGACAACGGTAGTCTATCTGCTTGGTACATCTGGTCAGCCCTTGGACTCTATCCAACCTGCCCAGGAAAACCAATCTATGATCTGGGCCTCCCCCTCTTTAAAGAAGTCCTTCTCCATCTTCCCAAGCAAGAGCTCAAAATTTGCGCCAACTCACACACTGCAGGCGCCTATTTCATCCAAAAAGCCCTATTAGATGGTAAAGAGAAACAAGAGGTTTCCCATCAAGATCTCCTTGAAGCCCAATTGCTCCAGTTTGAGCTTTCTTGGCTCCCACCACATGCATAAGAAAAGAGAGTGGGACAGAAATCGGTAATTCGTTAGAATTCGATTTCGTCGTCCCACCTCCGCACAGTTGAGTAGGGCTGTAAAAGCTGATGAAATCAGCGTAGTAGAGCCCACTCAACCACTGCGTCTTGCTCGATAATCCAAAAATAATTGAGAGGCTAGGACTTTTGTCCTAGCCTCTTTTTTCTGTTATTCATCTCCTACATGATAGTAGATCGAGCCTTGTTCCCCAAAACTAGCGATACCAACACCAGACCACAAACGGTTTTTAGAGACATCTGATGTATCCTTAAAGACGACTTGTCCTTGATCATCGACCTGATCACCAATAGTTACTCCCGCAGGAATATACTCCAACAAGAAGCCCCCATCACGACCACCATAAATGCCTTCTGAGGCGGTGCCATAATCCGTCAAAGAAGCTCCATAGCCCTCTAACTCTTGTGAAACCAACCCTTTGTCGTTAAAGACCAGCTTGTTTCCTTTATCATCTTGCCAGACACCAGCAATACTGCTGTAATCCCCATTAGCAATCGCTTCAAGATCCATTTTCTTCACTTCTTTTTTCTCTTCTTTTTTTTCTTTCTCCTTGGCTTCTGAACTAGAAGCTGTCGTCTTTTTGACCTCAGAAGAAGCACTCGTTTGACTAGATGAAGCGGTTGATTTTTTGCTTGCTCCCTGTTGCGAACAAGCCACTAACAGGAGCACACTGAGAAGACCTATTAACATTGCACCAACTTTTTTCATTTAAAATTCCCCATACATTTTTATTTAAAGCCCTTTCATTGTAACGTATTTTCCAGTATTTTACAAGCTTCACTCCCTATTTTAGACCAAAAAGAAGCTGAGAGTTTCCTCCCAACTTCTTTGCATACGGATTATGAATGAGCCACCATTTCCTGTGCAACTTCTAAACCAGATAAGTTGGAAGGATAATAAGTTGGCCAATTTTCCAACTCATCATAGAGCGCCTCTTGACTCTTTCCTCCATGGAAAATGTGGAAGTGAGCTGCCTTTACCGGAGTAATTTCATGGTCACTAAATTGAACATATTTGAAGTCTCCCGCATCGCTCTCTTTCGCTTCAAAGAGATAACGAACACCACGATTCCCCTTCTTATAAGTCAAAATGTGCTTCCCTACGTATTTATAGGTATATTTCTTAGAAGATCCTTTTTGATAAAACTCCATTGAATCCTTATCAATCTTGATCCGATCAATATCTGTTTGGTAACCCTTGGTATAATATTCCTTATACTCAGCAGCAGTCATGGTTGGATTTAATTTTGCCTTGTAATCAAAGACCTGATCCAAAGTTCCATCTTGCAAGTATGGATAAACGGATTTCCAATCTCCCGCATAATTGGCCAAGCTACGATCCTTCACTTGACTATCCTCGAAATAGCCTTTTTGAACCGTCTTAGTATCTTCCTCATGTTCCGGTTGAATGTCCTTGCCAGCTTGTGACGTTGTTTTTTCTAGCGCCTTCAGATTCTCCTTCATGACAGACACGTAGTCTTCGCCATCCTTCATTTCTTTCTCCGTCAGACTTTCCAAAGGATTTAAGACAGCCAACTCGACACCAGCTTCAGAAGACAAGGTTTTCGCCAAAGACTTAGAAGCATTTTCCTCAAAGTAAATGACCTTGATCTCATTTTTCTTGATATACTCTGTCAATTCACGCAATCGTGCAGCAGAGGGCTCACTATCAGGTGAAAGCCCTGAAATAGCTACCTGATTCAGGCCATAATCCAGTGCCAAATAACGGAAAGCGGCGTGTTGGGTCACGAAATTCTTTTGTTTCGCATCTTTCAAGCCATCCTGATACGCTTGATCCAAAGCCTGTAATTTCTTCAGATAAGCTTGCGCATTTTTCTCAAACGTCTTTTTCTTATCTGGATAAGCTGCCACCAACTGATCGCGAATCGACTCTACCATCTTCATGGCACGATGTGGAGAGAGCCAAAGGTGAGGATCATATTCATGATGGTGCTCCTCGCCCCCTTCGTGTTCATGTTCCTCTTCCAATCCAGGAAGCAAGACCATGCCCTTGGTGGCATCGATCGCTTTGGTTTTCTTATCCTTCATGGATTTCAAAAGATTTGGCACCCATGTTTCCATGTTTTCATTTTCATAGACGAAGACATCTGAATCTTGAATCATGGCCCGTCCCTTAGCAGACAGTTCATACTCATGAGGCTCAGACCCCGCTCCAATCAGCAGATCCACCGTTCCTTCATCTCCAACAATATTTTTTGTAAAATCATAAACAGGATAAAAAGTGGTCATCACTTTCAGTTTCTCATTTTTACTCTGGCTTTTTCCACAAGCTGTCAAGATAAGGACAAAAGCCACCAACAACATTAAACCTATTTTTTTATATTTCATATTTACTTCCTCAAACGTGATCCAAGATTCACAAGCAAGAACAGAGCCACAAATAAGAGCGTGATGCTAGCACTTGCTGGTGTATCAGCAATATAAGACAAAATCAATCCACTAAACATACCGATAAAGCCAATGATGACTGCAATCAGCATGACCCCACGGAAGTTCTTCCCAAGTTTCAGGGCAATACTAGCCGGTAAGACCATGATGGTTGAGACCAATAAAGACCCTGCTGCAGGGATCATTAAAGCGATCGCAATCCCTGTCACCACATTAAATAAGATAGACATGGTCCGGACCGGAAGCCCATCCACAAAAGCCGTATCTTCATCAAAAGTCAAAATATACATAGGACGCAAGAATAAGGCTGTCAGCACCAATACAACGAAGGCAATAACAAACAAGGCCAGCACCTGCTCATCCGTAATGGTTAGGGTCGAACCAAACAAATACTGATCCAAGCTCATGGAGCTCTTTCCACCACCACGCATCAGGACCAAGGCGAGTGCAAGACCCGTCGACATCAAAATCGCCGTCCCAATTTCCATAAAGTCCTTAAATAAGGTCCGCAAATACTCTAGGAAGACCGCTGCTACAATCACTATCAACATGGTCGAGAGCGTTGGAGAAATACCCAGGAAAAGCCCAAAAGCAACCCCTGCCAAAGAAACGTGACTCAGCGTATCACTCATCAAACTCTGCCGTCTTAAAATCAGGAAAATCCCTAATACCGGAGAAAAAAGACTCATCGCAATCATGGCTAGTAAGGCCCGCTGCATAAAATCATACTGAAATAAATCAAGCATGGTAACCCTCCCCTTCAGTCCCATGGACGTTAAAACATCTCCAAGGAGAGCTCTGGTCTCGCACCAAATGAATATTGCGGTCCGCAAACTGACTTACCTCTTCAGGGTCATGGGTAATCATTAAAACAGATTTTTGATGATGATGCGCACTATGGTGCATTAATTCATAGAAATCACTCTTTGTTGTGGCATCCATCCCTGTTGTCGGTTCATCTAAAATAAAGATATCCGGATCAGATGCAAACATTCTCGCAATAACAGCTCGTTGTTTTTGGCCACCAGACAAAGATCCAATCGCTTGATTCTTATGCTCTAACATTCCAACAGATTCCAAACTTTTAAGAATATGTTGTTCATCATGCTCATTTAATTTACGAAACCAACCTTTCCGCGGGTAACGGCCTGACTTCACAAATTCATAAACCGTACTTGGAAATCCTGCATTAAAACTGGCAATTTGTTGAGGTAAATAAGCAATCCGTAATTTCTTTCCATTTACATTGGTCTTTGAAATCTCAACAGTCCCAACCTTGGGCTGTAAGATGCCAAGGCTAGCCTTAATCAAGGTTGACTTAGCAGCACCATTC
Organism: Streptococcus parasanguinis; assembly: GCF_901875555.1. Taxonomy (GTDB): domain Bacteria; phylum Bacillota; class Bacilli; order Lactobacillales; family Streptococcaceae; genus Streptococcus; species Streptococcus parasanguinis_H. Next base: position 11,096 of record NZ_CABFMD010000037.1, on the reverse strand, counting down.
TCCCCAGTCAAGGTAACAAACTCCCCACTATCTAAGTAGTAATTGATCCCTTCCAGAACCGGTTCTCGATCATAATAGAACGATAAATTTGAAACCGTAATATACCTCAACTCACAACTCCTTTTCTAATAATTCTAAAAATCGAGAAATCACACTTTGTTCATTTTGAGTAAATTTACCCAATACATCCTCATACGTATGAAGAGTATGCAGATGGTGATGCTGATGCTCCAATGCAATCGGCTTTCCAATATCCGTCAAACGATAATAGAGTACCCGTGCATCATTTTCATCACGATAGGTCTCTAGCATACCCTGACTCAACAACGGTTTGACAGCCTTGGTAATAGCCGCCTGACTGACATTTAATTTCTTAGACAAAACTGAATTTGTCAGCGGCTCATCAGCAACCAACATCAAGATATGTTCCTGCGTGTTAGTTAAAGAAACGCCACTAGTACAAGAACCAACTAGAATTTCATGCTGATTCTCAGATAATAATAAAATCGAATTTAAAAAACGATCAATTTTATTAGCAACTTCAGACAAAATAAACTCCTTCTCATTAACCGGTAAATGTTTTACTGGTTAATTATATCACAAAAAAAGAAAAAGGAGAAGGAAAAATTTCAAATCATGCTCAATATTGTAAGGAAAAGTATTCTTATCCTGTGAAGTAATAAATTTATTATACAATCATTTACTAATATAAAATTGAGGAAAATCAAACCTTCTCTTTATTCCATCAAATACACAAAACATACTAATTGCATTCTCTAATGTATTTAAAACTCATATTCACAAATTTCCTTTTCTAACATAAAATAAAAGAAAAGAAAAAGACAAGGTCCGAAAACCTTGTCTTTAATACTATACCGGCGGCCGGGGTCGAACCGGCACGTCCTAATGGACACTGGATTTTGAGTTCTATGAATACACTTTTTAAATCTTATATCCTTGATTTAATAGGGTTTTGGGACTTTTGAATCTTTCAAAATAGACTCATTTTTCAAATTTTAGTAACTTTTTAGTAACTCTGATCTATCAAAACCTTTTTACATATACTACTATCTTCGTTATAGCTAACTTTAATTCTCATTTATTAAGTATACCTAAGTTTTATGTTTAAATTTTGTATAGAATAGCTGTACCTCTTAATAAAGTTATGATTTCGCTTTCAAAGAAACCTCGTTTATGATACTATTATGAAAATAGAAAAAATTCTTAGTTCGCTAATGACCTTTATACGAGATCCAGAGGAAATAGAAATTTTATCCATTAAAAATACGTTTCATAAGTTACTTACTTGATATTAACAGGATTCCAATATTGTATAATTAAATCAAATATGACGCTGGGACCAGGAGGATTTATTATGGTTAATAATCTAGCTGTTGAAGTCACAAATCTTTCAAAAGAATTTTTACTAGGACAAGATAAAACTGTATCTATTTTGAAAGATATTTCTTTATCTGTCAATTATGGGGAATTTGTATCAATCCTTGGTGTCAGTGGTTCTGGAAAGTCTACTTTATTAAGTTGTTTATCAAGTTTATCTGAACCAACAAGTGGCGAAGTTGTTATCAATGGTGTGAATCCATACACTTTAAAAGAAGGGAAACTTGCTAAATTTAGAAGGCAAGATATTGCAATTATTTTTCAAAATTATAATCTGGTACCCGCTCTACCTGTTCTAGAAAATGTTACACTTCCTCTGAGACTTTCAGGAAAGAGTGTTGATAGCAATAAAGTTAAAAAAATGTTGGATAGTTTGAATTTTAAAGCAGAACTATCATCATTAGTTTCTACCTTATCAGGTGGAGAACAGCAAAAAGTTGCTATTTCTCGTGCAATAATAGCTGATAGTAAAATTATTTTTGCTGATGAGCCAACAGGAGCTCTGGACAGCGTCTCAAGAAAGCTTATTTTTGAAACACTTCGTAATTTAGCGAGTCAAGGAAAATGTGTTTTTATGGTCACTCATGATATTGAGTTGGCTTCAAAAACTGACAGAGCACTCATTTTAAAAGACGGAAAAATATCTCGACAAATTATTAAACCTTCAGCTGATGAGCTCTACCAAGCACTTGAAAGTAGTAAAGATTAATTTGAGGAGGATTTATTATGCTAAAATTAATCATTTACCAATTTCAGTACTCAAAAAGACAATGGTTAGGAACAATACCATTACTATTTGTATCTAGCCTGATTGTTGGAACATCTTTATTTGGTATTGCTAGTTCAATAAAGACTGCTAATATTAACGCTTCACAACTTTTTCAAATGCTAATAGTTTTTGGCGGGACTACTCTATTTTTCCTTATTTCAAATAATATAAGACTGCTAATAGATATCTTTAAAAAGGATTACCAATTATGGGCTATCTTAGGCGCAAGCAGAACTCAGCTATCTTTATTAGTATCTGGACAGTTTTATTTAATGGCAGTGATTGTTAGTAGTATTGGTACAATACTTTCATTCTTCATGGCAGATAGCTACTACAAATTTTTACAAAATTTATTAGGAAGAGATGAGTTACCTGATTTAGTTATTACAGCCAACATTCAATCAATTTTATTGAGTGTTTTTATAGTCCCAACAATTGTCGGGATAGGGGCTTACTTTTATTCGAGTCGAATACTTAAAATATCATCAATATTAAAACCAAAAAAGAAAAAAAGAAAAGTTACAGTAACTGGTTTTGTTAACATCTCTGCTCGTTTAATTCTATGGTTACTATGTATAGGTTTTATTGTTTCAGCAGGTTTTAGCAGAAATAAAGAAATAATTGCAACTCAGTCAAGCATAATATTATTTTTATTAATTATTCACATCCTTATTATTCAATCAAAATCTCCATCAATTCAAATGTTTCTAATAAAATTTTTAATGAGGATATTACCAACTGAAAATTATGTAATCAATACAGGCTTTTGGAATCTACTATCCAATCCTAGCTATTTGAAAAGTATACAAACTTCAATGAGTATGGGAGTAACTCTCATTTCTGGATTTATTCTTTACACCCAAAATATGTATTCATTCATGAATACAGCAAACGCTGTACAAGAAGCAAGAGCTTCCTTTATGCTTATTTGTCTGCTCCAATTATTCTGATTATTACTAGTTCTATTTCTCTTACAATTTTATCTTCTAATAAAGATATTGAGGACATTAAACAGTTAAAGACACTGGGAGTGTCAAGATTACAACTTTTTAAAATACGTATAGCCGAGGCAATAATACATTCGGTGTTAATTTTATTAGTATCAGTAGTTTTCAATTTAATTATTTTAATTTTAGTTAGCTTTATTGGCCAACTTTTAGGCCGTAGTTTAGTAGATATATCAGGTTTCTGGCAACCGAGTCTTATAGTTATTTCTTTGTTAGTTATTTTTTATAGTATTACAAAGGGATTTTATATATTTAGAGATAGATAAATTGGAATAGTTATTGATTCAAAAAGAACACACTTATTGACATTGAAACAAAAGCAATACTAAAACGAAAAAGACAAGGATAAAATACCTTGTCTTTTTAAAATACTAGCAACTTAGACTAACATAGTTTCAAAGCAAAAACAAACTAATGGCAAAATCTAAATGTCAAATCATTCATTAATCAATTCCTCAATTTCCTTTACCCCTTCAAACTCTCCAACACTTTCGAAAAGTTCTATAGCTCGTTTGAAATGTGTGTTGGCTAATCCTTTATCTTCCAAGGCTAAATAGATCTCACCTATCCCTCTGTAGCTACAAGCCTGAGAAATCACATCATCAGTCTCTAAAGATTGTTCCAATGACAGATTCATGAATGTAAGAGCTTCATCAAGATTGTTTAATTTCAATCTCACATAGCCTTGTTCGTAGTTATTCACAGCTTTCTTTAGATTATCGTTTGGAAAATACTCTTCAACTATCTTCTCTTCATCTTCAATGAGTTTTAAAGCCTTATGAAAATCACCCTGATCTCTGTAGATCATCGCTAATTGATGTAAGCCAATATGTTCATGTTCTTTATCTTCATTTTGTTGAGCTAATAAAATGTATTTCTCAAAGATATGGGTACACGAGGCATAGTCTTTTTCTGCTAACAATAAATATCCCATCAGATTTAAAAGACTAAAATCTGTACAGGTATCAATGGAAAAATCTTGTTCAACCAACTTTTTAGCTTCTGATGTTTTTCCATCCAGAAACAAGTCCCATGCTGTATCAAGTTTAGAGACCATCTATTTTCCCCTTTCAACTATAAACAACCTTCATAAAATAAAATCACTCAACAAGAATATACTAATCTTTACCTATTGAAACTTCTAAATGTTCTTTCTTTAATGGAATTCCGTTAATATTTTAGACACATTTTGGGAGGAAATTTTGAAGACTGGCGTCCTTCTATTTTTCCCAATAAGTTTTAACTTCTTCAAAAATCTTATTCAAAAGTTCTGCATCTTTTTCTGACAACTGATTTTTTTCTATAACTCTATCTTTTAGTTCTGTTGCCTTTATTTTATTTCTTGCCACCGAAACTGCTATTGAATGTTTCAAAATATCAAATTCATCCTTTGAAAAATTTGCAATAGAGGATATGGAACGTTATGTAGTTATCTTGTTTAAAGATTATAATTTCAAGCAAATTAAATGAATCCAAAAAGGGGTTAGCTACTGTTTTAACACACTTCAAAGCTTATTTGATTAACACTCTTAAACTATTCGTGAGTGTTTACACAAAATTATGGATTCAAGTGTTTCTAGGTTTTTTTAATATAATTTTATCTGATTCTGTCTGATTAAAACTTTGAAAGTCGGTTAACTACACTCAATTTTCGCATAGTCATCCGAATTCCAAATTTCTTTTCAAGATAATTAGTGTTTAAACGTTTTTTTCGAGCATCACGTGGTAAATATAGGTAACAACACTCGTGACCACCATAGAACTCTTCATCTCCAAAATTCTCTCTACTAAGTTCTGTTAGAGTACTTTCGGGAATCTCTTCGTTAGTAAAAACTAGATGAATACGAGAACTATCATAAGTATTATCAAATGGGTTTTCTTGAATAGCAATCTCTAATTGATTAATTTCTTTGATAATTATTGATAAATCGGCTCCAATTTTATCCAAAATCGTATCATGAACTAACTTTCTGATTTCTTCGTCAGATAACTCTGATTCTAACAGTATATTCCCACTCTGAATATATGTTTGAACATTTAAAAAACCAACTTCTGTTAGGATTCCTACTAAATAAGACATTTTGGGAATTCTATTGGTACCAGTTGGTGTTACTCCACGAAGGAAAATAATCTTTTTCATATTAACTTTCCAATGCATCTTTTTCTAGAGAGTTCATCATTTCGCCATAATATTGAGGATCTCCCGTTGAAAAATAATTAAACCATGCTTCGACTGTAGTTTTTGAATACAGTCCCAACTCTTCGACAATAAACTTAGCCCATAATAAAGAACCGGCTGAACTTGCAGTAATAAGATTTCCGTCTTGAACTGCAATCTCATCTTTATAATAACCATGCCCTTGATAATGTTGGCTCATCTGGCTTAAAAAGAATGAAGCATTACTTGTATGATATCGATTATCTAAAATTCCTTTTTCGGCTAATCCCAAAGTAGCTCCACAGATAGCTCCAACTAAGATATTTTCTTGTAATAGTTTAGAGGCAAGTTCTAAAACGTCATCTTGCTCATTGTTCAACCAACTATCTCCTCCGATAAGCAATAGAGCATCTGTATTTGCAGTATCTATATCATATAGATTAAAATCTGGAACAATTGTCATTCCTCCAGCAGTTTTTATAGACTTTTTCCCTTTAGAAACCGTTAATAATTTTACTTTAGGTTCTCCTAACATAGCCTGTAAACTTAGTGCATGCATCAAATAGCCGTGTTCCCAATCGGCCATAGTATCTTGAACATACATATAAATATTTTTCATAATGCTTACTCCTCTTTGATAAATGTTCAAACTATTAATTGTTTTTATTGTATCATATTTTGTGTTTCGCTGTAATACCAATGTTTTTTACTTCATCAGTAAAATAGCGATTTTTAGACATTAAACAACCTACGGAGGCTCACCGTAGGTTTGTATTTATGTTATCAACTTCTGCAACATTTCAACTACTTGTCCTCAATATCACTGTGCTCCCGTTTAAAAGCAGAGTCAAGAATTATGACAAATAGTACCAACATCTAGAATGAATTTAGAAACTAAAAACAAATCATCAATCTGCATTAAAATAATCATAAACCTCTTTAAAAAGAGTATGCAATATTTCTTGCTCCTCTTCATCTAAATTATATTCAGAGACTAGCTCATCCATATAGTCAAATACAGTGAAATGATTTTTTATTCCATTCATAACAATCGCAAATTTCAGATCATTTAGTTCCGTTTTATTAAACTCTTTTAACTTCTTCATATCAATTCTAGTGATTGGATGAGGAATAACATCTAGAGTACTGTATATCGTTTTTCCTAGTAAATAATCTGTCGTAGTATCAAATAATTTCGCTAATTTGACAACGGCTTCTAAATTAGGCTCTAAAGTTCCATTCTCCCAACGAGAATAAGTACCTTGTTGTACACCAATCATCTCAGAAACTTGTACTTGAGTTAACTTCTTACTCTTTCTCAGTTCCTTAAGACGTTCTCCAAAAGAATCATTATTAAACATTGCATCCCCTTAAATATTCGATTCGGTATATTTTGGCTTGACAAAATATTCTAAACGGTATAAAATGGAATTATTCCATAAGGAATATTTATTTTAAGATTAAATATTCCATTGAGAATATTATAGCATAAAAGGAGGTAAAAGCGTATGTAACTAGTAGTCAATTTAAAAAATTTTAATAAAGGAGGTAAGATTCGACAAAATAAAAAAATCTTGAAACAAATGTGCCGTTCGTTCCAAGATCAAAATATGTTATGTAACAATTATACCACAGAAAACTCTTCAGTTGCACAAGAAAATTTCGGAGGCTTCACAAAAAGATGACCAATAAAGAGTTAGTCAATCAAATTTCTGGCCTAAACTCTACCTCTACTCTTAAAAATTGGCTCCAACTGATTAAAGAGATAAGTGGCAAGGAATTTAAGAAAATTAAAATTCCTATCAGTAGAAATCCCAGAACTCATCAATTAAGTTATACAATTGCCTATGACTTTACAGACGAAGACCTTAGACAATTTCAAAAGTTAGCTAACCTAAAACTCAAAATAGGTCTCAAAGAGGCTATACAAGCCGTATTTGGGAGTCTAGCCGACAATGAGCATGAATCCCTAAACCAAGTAATAGATGAGCTCTACGATGAACTGAGCGCCTTAAAACAGGAATTTAAGCGAGAAATACGACTGATAAAAATTGAGAATGCCAATCTAAAAAAGAAAATCCAAGATATTGAAGTGTCGATGCAAACCGGCTTACTAGGGTTTGTTAACAAAAGGTCAAAAAATAGGTTCGGCTAATAGCGAGTTTTCGGCTGAGCCATGAGGCAGAAAGCCGAAAATGAGCGTAGATGCGGACGGACCATTTTTGACCGATAGGGTGTGTAGTAACACCACCCTCTGCAAGTTAGGTGTACCATCGAAAGAATTCAGTATTCCCAAGGGTTTTGGAGATTTTAAGGGTGGCAAAATTAGGCAAAAAGTTGAATCAAAATCTATGGCAAAAAATGAACATTTACGTTCTGTATTTGACTGGATTCAAATTCAGTTTGATAAGACTGAATTTTCACTAAGAGAAATAATCGAAGACATCCTATTTCTTGACTATGACCTATTTATTGAGAATAAAGGGAGCCTTAAATACTATAACTATGATAGCCAGCTTCATTATGGGAATACACGTATCTACTATGGAGCGAAAGAGTCGTCCTACATGCTTGTCATGTCAGGACAGGCACTCGAATTCTATAGAGATATGGTATTAGAGCCAAATGGCCTGACCGAAAGACAGTTTCTAAACAATCTCTACTACAATTACAATCGTTTTTCAATCAGACGAATTGATATTGCTATAGATGATTTTAATGAGACACCTTATTTCACTCCTAATCAGCTTCTAAAGGTTTGTCAGAAAAAACGCTTTCTATATGGGAAAAGCACCTACTACAATACCTACGGAGATAAAACAATCGGCCAGACCTTATATTTGAGGAAACCCAATGATGATGAAAGACTTAGGATTTACGATAAGCGCTTAGAACGAGCTGAGAAGCTCGGTATCAGCAAGCGTTATATAGAAAATTGGATAAGAACTGAGTTAGAACTTAGAAAAGAAAAAGCTCACTACTTCATTCAAGAATGGTTGCATTCAGAAATAGATCTTCTCAACTTTACCAAGGGATATCTCAAAGAAAAAGTGAGGTTCTATAGTGATAGCCATTTCTCAAAACCTTTGAGAGCTTGGGAAAAGTTTTTAGGTCACTCAAAACCTGTCTCTATCATTATTTCAAAACCAAAAACAGAACTGGAACAAAAATTAGAATGGTTTACTTATAAAGGTTCAGGGGCTATTCTAAAAGCGTATAAATTTCTATACGACAATAATTTACTACACGAGTATGAGAAATCTAACTATCTCGCACTCAACAACATGGAATATCCACCAGATTTAGCAAGTGGATTAATAGAAAGGGCAATTCTCTTTAAAAGAGAAGATTTAATCCCTAAAATCAAAGAAAATATCAAAAGGAGAAATTAATTATGGCAAAAATGCTTTCACAAAATGACTGGAATTTTAATAACATTGGAACAAAATTTGAATTGGATGAAGTTATTCCAAAATTTGAAACGGAAGTCCGAGCAGATGCAAACGGAGAAATTATCAAAAACCGAGATGGTAGCGAAAGACGTTTTAATACCGATAAAATCATTGGTTGGAAATACAATGTAACAATCAAGGATGGACAATTCAAAAAGAAATCAACCCAAGTCTCAGTAGACAATCCAGATGCCTTGGTTGATAATGACTATATCCAAGCAATGGATGAAGTCCCAGTAACATTTGACAATTTACAAGCTACTATGATTAGCACGACAATGTATTACAAGGCGGATGCTATCCATTTAGTAGATGTAAAACAAAAATAAGTATCAGACAAGGGGAGTTAATCCTCCCCTTACTTAATCTTATTAGAAAAGGAGATTACATGATTAAAACTGTAACAAAAGATGACCTTATCGAACTTGGATTTGCTCCAGGAACTGCAAGAAAGATTATCCATACCGGCAAATTACTATTAGTGAATCGTGGTTTTAATATCTACGATAACAAACGGATTGGTACAATTCCAGCCAGTGTCGCTGAAGAACTACTAGGAATTGAACTACAGAAAGAAGCATAATGAATGACTATTCGTAAAACTAAAAGTGGTAAATGGACCGTTGATGTTTCTAATGGTTTTCACCCCGTCACACAAAAAAGAATACGTATCATTCGAAAAGGATTAAAATCTAAAAAGGAAGCCCTAGAACTAGAACAACATATTCGAGTTGTAGAATTAAAAGAAAAACAATTTGACTTTGTAGTGACAACGGATATGTTATTCGACTTACTTGAAGAAGATGATTTGAAAAATGGCAGAAAAGTAAGCTACACAAGTACACAAAGAAACAATTATGAGCGTCATATCAAGCCATATTTTAAAAATACAAATTTAAATAAATTAACGTATGACCATATATTCGAATTTCGTGAATACCTGAAAACAAAACCTAAAAAACAAAATGAAAATGAAGTTTTAAGCTATAATACAATTAATAAGGTTCTAATTTTACTTAAAAAAATTTTTGATACTGGTATAAGAAAATCCCTCATTGATAAAAATCCTGTTGAGAATCTTAGAAAATTACCAATTAGGAAGCCTAATATCAAATTTTGGAGTATAGAAGAGTTCACGAGATTTAGAGAACTTATTCGAGATGATGAAATAAGCTATGACCTGTTTTTCGTAATTGCTTTCTTTACTGGAATGAGAATGGGAGAAATACTCGCATTAAACTGGAATGATATAAATCTTTTAACAAATACGATTTACGTTACCAAAACGGTATACTTTGTCAATAATACAAGCTACATTAATACAACAAAAACACGATCAGGAACTAGAAATATAACAATAAATCAGAAATTAGCAGAAATGCTAAAAGACTGGAAAGTAAAACAAAAAGGAAAACTTGAGGAATTTACGAAAAATACTGAAGAACTACAAATAATACAGAGTACACCAATAACAATTACAAAAAATATGATTGATAAGAAGTTTAAGCAAATACTAGAAAGGGATAAAGATTTAAAGAAAATAAGAATTCATGATTTGAGACACTCACATGCATCATTACTTATAAATCAAGGAGAAGATTATCTTGTTGTCAAAGAAAGATTAGGACACGCATCTATTACAACAACAATTGATACTTATTCTCATTTGTACCCTAGCAAACAGAAAACATTGGCTAATAAACTTGATGATTTATTTTAAAATGGAAAAAATTGGTAACTCGACACACAACAAAGAAAAAAAGACAAGGTCAGAAAACCTTGTCTTTATTACTATACCGGCGGCCGGGGTCGAACCGGCACGTCCTTGCGGACACTGGATTTTGAGTCCAGCGCGTCTGCCAATTCCGCCACGCCGGCAAAGTATAACTGGGGTAGCTGGATTCGAACCAACGCATGAGGGAGTCAAAGTCCCTTGCCTTACCGCTTGGCTATACCCCAATAATATAAATAATAAATAGGCGAGTGATGGGGATCGAACCCACGCATGCCAGAGCCACAATCTGGTGTGTTAACCACTTCACCACACCCGCCATAATTATTAACACGGGCAGTAGGAATTGAACCCACACTGAAGGTTTTGGAGACCTTAGTTCTACCTTTAAACTATGCCCGTAAAGGATGGAAGGGGAGGGATTCGAACCCCCGAACCCGAAGGAGCGGATTTACAGTCCGCCGCGTTTAGCCTCTTCGCTACCCTTCCGAATTATTGAATTGATGGCGCGAGACGGAATCGAACCGCCGACACATGGAGCTTCAATCCATTGCTCTACCAACTGAGCTACCGAGCCAAA
>NZ_CABFMD010000036.1 GCF_901875555.1 Streptococcus parasanguinis | reverse complement strand
CTCAGGATCAATATCTCTAAGCTCGGTTGCGCCTTATAGGCTAATTTCATGTTACGCTATAGCCCTCACGTCGCTTCGCTACTCAGGATCAATATCTCTAAGCTCGGTTGCGCCTTACAGGCTTACCTCACTAAGAGCTATAGAAAAAGAGCACACAGTTCACTTCGCTTAGGGCTGCTGGATTCCTCCCCTGACCCGCTTCACGCAGAACTGTTGCTCCGATAGGTATTATATCATAATTTGTTCGATTTGCAAAGGTCCGGTTTTTATTCTTGTGTTTCGGCCTTGGCTGCGAGTTTGGCTTGTTTTTTTCGTTCTCGACCTTGGCGGAAGAAGGTCTGCATGATGGCTGCACATTCTGCTTCCAAGATTCCTGTTTCTACTTCGACTCGGTGATTGAGGCGTTCATCTGCCAAAATGTCGTAGAGACTACCTGCTCCACCGAACTTCTGATTGGTCGCCCCGTAAATCACCTGGGGAATCCGAGCTAGACCAATGGCACCACTGCACATGACACAGGGCTCAATCGTGACAAAAAGCGTCGTATCCAGCAGGCGCCAGCTATTTTCACGCTGATTGGCCTCCTCGATCGCCATGATTTCCGCATGCATGACCGCCCGCTGCAGCTCCTCACGCGCATTATGTCCACGCCCGATAATCTGACCATCCTTGACCAAGACACAGCCAATCGGTATTTCATCATTGGCGAGGGCAATCTCCGCCTCCTTCAGGGCTTCCCTCATAAACATCGCTTTTTCCTCTATCGTGTAGTCCATCTCTTCCTTCTTCCTTTTAGTTTCTTTGTTCATTATACCATAGGCAGCTTACGACTCACAAAAAAAGCCGCCGATTGGGCGACTCTTATGGGAGATTATTATGAAAAAGTTTAGGAGGTTTAAACAAAGTTAGGAGGTCTTTGTTTATGCTTCTAGTATAGCTGGCCTATCTTAAATAAAGCTTAAGTTCTCTGAGTATTGATGATTTTGGAAATATCACCACTTAGAATCTCAAAAATATCTGACAAATTGCTGGCTTACTACTATCCGCTTTGTCGCAGAACCAACTATTGTGGCATCGCTCATCCTTTACGTAACTCAAGGATTTGGTCATAGCGCTCTTCTTCATCAATATGATGGGCTATTTCTAGTACCGTGATCGGCAAAGAAAAGATTAGGTCTCTAACCAGACGACTATTTTTTTCGTCCAAAGCTGATGTCACTTCGTCCGCTAATAAAATATCCTTCTCGCGTAAGAGAAAACGAGCCAACTCTAATCTGACACGCTGACCTCCTGAAATGTTTTCACCATTATTATGAATTTCTACATTCAAAATATCCTGAAATTCATCTATTAAGCCAACTCGGTCCAATACCTCCAATAATTCATGGTCCTGAAAAGGCTGACCAAAAGTTAGATTATAGCGGATAGTATCGTCAAACAGGAAGGGATGCTGGCTAATTAAACCGATATTCCCTTGGAAATGACTCGTTATTTGATTTCCATCATACTGAACGAAAATGTCACCCTCATCACATACTTCTTCTCCTAAAATCAAGCGAAAAAGAGTCGTCTTTCCAGACCCGCTCGGTCCTTTGATTAAGACCTTCTGACCTACTGAAATCGTCGCCGTCAAATCAGAAAAAAGCTGACGTTCAGCAAAACTTTTTGAAATATGATTTAAGCGCAACGATTCGAGATTTTCAACAAATTGATCCTTTGTCTCTTCGAAATCAGGTTCTTCCTCGATAATCTTAAACAGGCGGTTCGCAGTCGGCAAGGCACCTTGGAGATTGGCTGCACTGTACATCAGAGTTTGGATCGGTTCTACCAGCATCCCCGCAGCAACATACATAGAGATGAGGCTTGTAATAGAAATAGAATTTCCCTGTAAACTCAAATAAAAGCCTAAAGCAAGAGGAACAACCTGACTAAAAAAGACCATAAATCCATTAAAGAAAAAAATAATATTATGTGTGAAACAAAATCTTTGGATGGCTTTTTGATATTCTCCGTTTAAATCATTCACGCGCTCTTCATTCAGCCTCATGGCCTGATTAATCCGTAAGGTTTGGCTGCCTTGCATACTATCCGAGACAAGCCCATGTAATTTCGTTCTAAGCTTGGACCAGCTGTCTCCCGAATCTTGTAAACGACGATTCATGATGAACTGAGGAATAGGTCTCATAATCGTAAAAATGACAAAAATAAGTCCTAAGAGAAAATTTTGTGAAACAATATAAATGGCTGTAACAAGGGCGACAAATCCCCAACTCACCATAACATTTATATTTTCCAAATAATTATCGCCCACATATTCCATATCTTGAGTTAGCAGACTAACTTTTTCATCATTGGAAAATTTAGGATTCAATATGACTTTCTTAAATAAAAGGGCACGGACACTTTTGTTGATTTCTCTTCGGAATATATTGTGCGAATAGTTTGAAAACAGCATCAGACTATAAATAACAAGATAGACAGACAAACCAAATAAAACAAAATTGAGAATTTTTCCATAAGAAAGGCCGTCTTGATCTAACTTCAAGGCCTTCGTTAAAATCAGAGGTTGCGCCAACACCAAACCACTATTCACAATACGCCCTAAAAAAATAGGAAAAAGATACTTCTTATCAATGTACTTATAAATATTTCTCATAATTATCATCCATCAAACAGGTATAATTATTATTCACTACAACTTCTGGGGAAGAGATATGATATCCTGAAGTTACAGCTAACTTAGATAATTCAAAACTTGCATCTTTATCCAGTAAAGTAACGCAGTAATTTATATCTCTATCTCCTTTGCCCCAATTTCCAATATTATGATAAGAAATCTTAAATCTGGAATCATCTTTGAAATAGATACCATCATGTGTTAAAAACTCTTTAACATTTTGATAGTTATCTTTACTTACATTAAAGCGAATCACACAAATAAAATCAAATTTACTTTCTTGCATTGCTTTCAAATTATCGAATATACGATTATACGACAACCCACCGTTTTGCAATACTCTCTGATTATTATGACTTTCTTCATCTCCATCCAAAGTTATCTGGTAACTAGTCACTTTAAATTTTTCATTCAAATATCGAAACTTATTCTTAGTCAATAAATAACCATTCGTAGTGATTGCACTTTGATAATGAATCTGATATTTCTCACATAAATCTATAAAAACAGGAGACAACCGCTTGATAGTTTTATATCCCAACAGTGGTTCTCCTCCAAACCAGCCTACTGACAAATACTTATACTTCCCGGACTGAAGTTTTTCTTTCAAAAATTGGACAATGGCATCTTCTGTCTCTGTTGACATAGCAATATTTTCAAATTTTTCATAACAATACTTACACCGAAAATTACAATCTCCATGTGTCAAAATTGTTAGTTCCAATAATTCAGCATCTGTATCGCTTATTTTAGATAGATACTTTTCGACCTCATACTCACCCTCACTTAAATATTTATTTTTATCAAGATAAGCATGAAACTCTTTCCTAATCACATCATTGCTGTCGACTACTCTATTCAATTCATTCGTAAGAAAAAATGAATGATTGGTTTTAGTATTAAAATACAACGTACCATCATCAGTACTATATTTTAATATATATCGTGACAAATTCATATTATCACCTCTTAATCTGTGTGACTTAACCTACAGTAAGCATACACCGATAGAAATATTAAATCAAGCAATATTCAGCAGATTAGAAAAGTTCCAACTTTTAATATTTTGGAAAAGGTTATCCTATAAAAGCTGCAATTTCGCCAACTTCTTGAGCAATATAGGTGGCGCCGGCTTCTTCCAATTCTTCCCTGCTTCCAAAGCCATAAAGGACACCGATAGAATCAAGCTTTTGCGCTTGAGCGCCAAGCACATCGTGCTCCCTGTCTCCAATCATGATGGTATGCGCCAAATCTGTAATCCCATTTTGCTCCAAGGCATACTGGATAACATCGCTTTTTTTACTACGTTTTCTATCCATGGTCGCACCAGCGACAAAGTCAAAATAATCATACAAACCAAAGTGTTTGAGAATTTGAATGGAAAATTCTTCAGGCTTTGACGTAGCTACAATCAACTGTTTGCCAGCCTGCTTGAGAGAAGCCAGCAAGTCAGGAACGCCTAGATAGACCTCATTTTCATAAAGGCCTTTTTCGGAAAAATACTCATGATAGTAGTCAATGGCCTTTAAATATTCTTCCTTAGAAAATCCATAAAAGCGCTCAAAAGACTCCTGCAAGGGCGGACCGATGAATACTCTCAATGCTTTCTTGTCTGGCACTTGAATCCCATATTTTCCTAAGGCATAGGCCACCGAGTTGGTAATCCCTAGTTCTGAATTGGTCAAGGTGCCGTCTAGGTCAAATAAAATCGTTTGATACATTTTTTCCTCTTTCTGCTTTCAAAAAGAGGCTGGGACAAAAGTCCTAGCCTCTCAATTGTCTTTGGATTGTCGAGCAAGACGCAGTGGTTGAGTGGGCTCTACTACGCTGATTTCATCAGCTTTTACAGCCCTACTCAACTGTGCGGAGGTGGGACGATGAAATCGAATTCTAACGAATGACCGATTTCTGTCCCACTCTCTTATCTTCATTTGCTTATAAACTAGACCACACACTTTCAAGGATATTGGTTTGGTCACGATCTGGTCCGACTGAGAAGGTTGAAATGCGCACACCAACTAATTCACCGACACGGCGAACATAGTTGCGAGCATTTTCTGGAAGCTCATCCAAGTGGCGGACACCTGTGATGTCTTCTGACCAGCCTGGTAATTCTTCATAGATTGGTTTGCAACGTTTGAGTTGCTCCAAGCTTGCTGGGTAGTGGTCGATGCGTTCCCCATCCAAGTCGTAGGCTACACAGATTTTCACTGTATCCAAGCCGGACAGAACGTCGATCGAGTTCAAGCTAAGGTTGGTAATTCCTGACACGCGACGGCTATGGCGCATGACAACTGAGTCAAACCAACCAACACGACGAGGACGACCGGTTGTTGTCCCATACTCATGGCCGACTTCACGGATCCGATCACCCACTTCATCGAAGAGTTCCGTAGGGAATGGGCCATCACCAACACGGCTGGTATAGGCTTTACATACACCGACAACCTTGTCGATCTTGCTTGGCCCCACACCTGATCCGATAGTTACCCCACCTGCAACTGGGTTAGAAGAGGTTACAAACGGATAGGTTCCTTGGTCAATATCCAACATAACCCCTTGGGCTCCTTCAAAGAGCACGCGCTTGCCGTTATCCAAAGCATCGTTCAAGATGACAGAAGTATCGGTTACATATTGCTTGATTTGTTGACCATATTCATAGTATTCTTCGAAGATATCATCAAAGGAAAGAGCTGGAGCATTGTAGAGTTTGGTGAACAGACGGTTCTTTTCTTCCAAGTTGATGCGCAGGCGTTCTGCAAAGACGTCGCGGTCCAACAGATCCGCAATCCGGATTCCCACACGAGCTGCTTTATCCATGTAGGCTGGGCCAATCCCTTTAATCGTCGTTCCAATCTTGTTATCCCCTTTGGCTTCTTCTTGGAGACGGTCCAATTCGATATGGTAAGGAAGGATGACATGGGCACGGTCTGAAATGCGCAAACTATCTGTGGTCACCCCTTCTTCATGAAGGTAGGCCAATTCTTTGACCAATGACTTAGGATTGATCACAACCCCATTTCCAATGACAGAGATTTTTTCAGGGAAGAAGATTCCTGAAGGAATCAAGTGAAGCTTGAATTTTTTGCCATCAATTACGATGGTATGTCCCGCATTATCCCCACCTTGGTAGCGCGCGATGACTTCGGCGTTCGCAGAAAGGAAATCTGTAATCTTTCCTTTTCCTTCATCTCCCCATTGGGTTCCTACTACTACAACTGATGTCATAATCTATTTCATATTTCCTAGATAGAAGCTATCTAGGCCTTTCTTCAAACTCAGGGCAGGAGTCTCACCTGCAAGTTTGTCTTACACTTTATTATAAGCAATTTTTAGCATTTTTTCAAGATTCACTCGCATCTCCTAGATTTTCTCTGCCTCTTTCAACCTTCCTGATTTTCAGAATTCTCCTTGTCCCCACTTTGCTTGATTTGTGCTAAAATAGTAGGTATGGACAAAATTATTAAAACTATCTCAGAAAGTGGTGCTTTTCGTGCCTATGTACTTGATAGTACGGAAACAGTACGAACTGCCCAAGAAAAACATCAAACGCAAGCAAGTTCCACGGTCGCACTCGGCCGTACTCTCATCGCTAGTCAAATTTTGGCAGCAAATGAAAAAGGAGATACCAAAATTACGGTCAAGGTCCTTGGAACAAGCTCACTTGGAGCCATCATTACCGTTGCGGATACCTCTGGAAATGTCAAAGGCTATGTGCAAAATCCTGGAGTGGATATCAAGAAGACTGCGACCGGTGAAGTCTTAGTTGGGCCATTTGTCGGAAACGGTGAATTTCTAGTCATCACTGACTATGGCACTGGAAATCCTTATAACTCTATGACACCTCTTGTCACCGGTGAAATCGGTGAAGACCTAGCCTTTTATCTGACGGAAAGCCAACAAACCCCTTCAGCAGTTGGACTTAATGTTCTGTTGGATGACCAAGACAAGGTCAAGGTGGCTGGTGGTTTCTTGCTTCAGGTCTTGCCAAATGCCAAGGAAGAAGAAATCGCCCGCTTTGAAAAACGGATCCAGGAAATGCCTGCCATCTCAACACTTCTGGAATCGGAAGACCATATTGAAGCCCTTCTCAAGGCAATCTATGGTGATGAACCATACAAACGCCTGTCAGAAGAAGAACTGCGCTTCCAGTGCGACTGTAGCCGTGAACGTTTCTTGAATGCTCTATCAAGCCTTCCGACCTCTGATCTAGAAGAGATGAAAGACGAAGATCACGGCGCAGAGATTACCTGCCAATTTTGCCAAACCCACTACCACTTTGACGAAAATGACTTGGAGGAACTCATTCGTGACAAATCTTAATACGCCATTTATGATCGGGGATGTCGAAATCCCTAACCGTACTGTCCTAGCCCCAATGGCCGGAGTGACCAATTCAGCCTTCCGGACCATTGCCAAAGAACTGGGAGCAGGGCTCGTTGTCATGGAAATGGTCTCTGACAAGGGCATCCAGTACAACAACGAAAAGACCCTGCATATGCTTCACATCGATGAAGGAGAAAATCCTGTATCAATCCAACTTTTCGGAAGCGATGAAGACAGTCTCGCACGCGCAGCAGAATTCATCCAAGAACATACCAAAACCGATATTGTCGATATCAACATGGGCTGCCCAGTGAATAAAATCGTGAAAAACGAAGCAGGTGCTATGTGGCTAAAGGATCCAGATAAGATCTACTCTATTATTAATAAAGTTCAATCCGTCCTTGATATCCCTCTCACTGTCAAAATGCGGACAGGTTGGTCAGATCCTTCTCTAGCAGTGGAGAACGCCCTCGCTGCCGAAGCTGCGGGTGTCTCTGCCCTTGCTATGCACGGACGAACTCGGGAGCAAATGTATACAGGTCATGCAGACCTTGAGACCCTTCACAAGGTTGCCCAAGCTCTAACCAAGATTCCTTTCATCGCAAATGGAGATATCCGTACGGTTCAAGACGCCAAGCAACGGATCGAAGAAGTCGGTGCCGATGCGGTCATGATCGGTCGCGCTGCTATGGGGAATCCTTATCTCTTCAACCAAATCAATCATTACTTTGAAACGGGAGAAATCCTGCCTGATTTGACCTTCGAAGACAAGATGAAGATTGCCTACGAACACTTGAAACGCTTGATTGATCTCAAGGGAGAAAAGGTTGCCGTCCGTGAATTCCGTGGCCTCGCCCCTCACTACCTCCGTGGAACATCTGGCGCTGCTAAACTACGCGGAGCCATCTCGCAAGCTAGCACTCTAGCAGAGATTGAAAAACTCTTACAATTAAACGCTTAGAAATAATAAAAGCAGGACCTCACATGAGGTCCTGTTTAGAATTATGACAAAGTCATCTTAAAAACTTTCCTTAGGTGAGTACGGATGTCAGCGAACTTCGAAGAAGTTCCATGACTTAGTTTTGAGCCTAAGGTCTCAAAACTCCCGAGTGTCTGAAACAATTGTGTTTCAGACACTTTTCTCACGGCGGAAAGTTTCAGTGTATATTTGAACAATCCTAATAGTATATATCAGTTTAATTTTTTGCATCACCTAGATTGCTTAATATTAAAAACAATTTGTCTACAATCTATATAGGACCTCATGTGAGGTCCTATTATAGATTATCTGTCTGTAAGCCGAGTTGTTTGACTCTTCCTGTATAGTAGGACATGATCAAAAAGAGGTTGGCTGTGATCAGCCAGATAGACCATTGGTGAATGAAATGCATGAGGATGGCTACGCTAATAGCTCCCGCGACAAAACTTCCAACGACAATCCCGTAATTCATGGCCTGGCGACGGTATTCTACCAGATCTCCTTCCCCTCGAGCCATACGGTACAAGGCCGTCAGCATCTTGCGGTAATTTCCTGATGTCATGAAAATCACATAGGGGTGATTTTCAATCAGGGTACCGGTAAAGGTCAGCATCATCATGCCTGTCCCAAAGGCAATAAAGGGAACCTCAAAAGGTGGCATCCAAGATACTAGAGGAATCAATAAAGTGACAACAAATAAGGGGATGAGCATCTTGGTTCGCCAAAAGGCTGTTTTGCGATATTCCTTGATATGCAAGGCCACAAGAAAGCCGATCGAGAAAAAGAAGATAGACGAAAAACGCATGATGGTATTGGTCATATTGGGATCATGCCAATCGGCAATGAGAAGCAAAAGATTCCCTGTTTGTGTTGCAACCAAACTTCGGTAGTGCATATGGCAAAAGACATCTAGACCTCCACCGATAAAACCAAGTAGAGCTCCCATCAGTCGCGTATTTTGTGGTAAGATAATTTTTTCTTCCATAGTCTTATCCCTTTTGATTTCAATTATTTTTATTATACCACTTTGCACCAAGGCTGCGTATAGAAAATGAATCATAACCACTCATCAAACAAGTGGTTTACGTCAAGACTATAATTCTAGATAATTAGAATTTTCCTATCACTGTATAGTGCTATGAAGAATCATATTAATAACCTTCGTGGTTCCTGAAAGAAAGTTCAAAATAATTCAGTTGTCCTGTTTTCTTTTTTCATGGTAGTGACCTCTTAAAAACATTGTTTGCCTTCTTTAAAGAGTTGATAGAGAGTATAGATATAAATGAGACTAAAAATAATACAGATGGTTAGAAATAGGAGATATCTCCAATCCATAGAATTCGTTATCAGTTGTGGGAGAGATACGAGAATAAAGCAGAGAGATGCGTTTAAGAGGCGTATTTTTTGGGATTTGATTTTCTGAAATCTTTGTCCTTTGTTCAAGACAGGAAGGGCTAAGAGGAAGATGATCAGAAAAGGACGCGTAATTTGGCCATAAACTAGGAAAACTGTCATAAAGATACTGACCAAAATATGGCTGAGAATTAAAGTTAATAGTGATTTCATAAGTTTCCTCCTAATCGTCGTCTTGATCTTCTCTAGCTTTTTGAATGCGAAGAGTGACGACAATTTGGACTGTTAATCCGAAAAAGAAGGTTGCAACGATGGTTGACAAAATACTTCTTGTATTCAAAAGAGCGGTAAGATAGCTTTTGCTATCATCCATTAGGATATTGAGGAGTGGCATTCCAAAGAACATAGCTATTCCATAGACTAGACCAGCTTTAAGACCAGGATTACGTAACTGTTTCTTTTCCTTCTGGCTCAACATATCAGGATCGATAGCAGTAATACCTGTTTTTTTAGTTTGACTAGTGACATAGATAGCACAAACCATGGAAATTAGAAAGATAATGATTGGATATCCAAAAGAGACTACTTGGGGATATCTAAAAGCAAGGACAAAGGGAATAAGATTGCCTAAAGTCATGAGGTAAAAGAGAATCATAAAGATTTTATTTCCGATGTGCTCAGCTTCGCGCCGTTTGTGTTCATCAAGGGGGCCTGAAATGCCATAGATGCGTTTGATCAGTTTTTCATTGAGGGGTTCTTTTTTCATTTTTCTTCTCCTTTTTAAAAATCGTCCTCCCAAAAGAGACTGTTGAGGTCAGTTTGGAGGCTTCGAGCGAGATTGAGACAAAGTTCCAGGGTAGGATTGTACTTGTCGTTCTCAATCATGTTGATAGTTTGCCTAGAGACACCGATATCCTTGGCGAGCTCAAGCTGGGACATGCCCAGTTCCTTACGAAATTCTTTCACACGGTTCATGTTTCCTCCTATTAAATTAATGTCGCATATATTTGACTATAGTATAGTATTTCGAACACAAAATGTCAACTATTTTTGACATTTTTTTAAATATTTTTTGATAAAACAAAAAATCCCTCCAGCTACTAATAGTAACTGGAGAGATTTCCGGAATGAACCTCGCTCGATTTATGGCTTTAAGCGATAGGTCTTGCGTGGTTTTTTCTTAGGCACCCGTTTGACACCCACTTCTTCCACAAATTCTCCGAATTTTACGAGAAAGTTATTGCTAACGATGGGGCGCCCTGGATTGATTAGATTGACCAATTCCGTTGCTTCATAAACTGTGAAAGGCTCCTCTAACAGATAGAGGAAGGTTGGGTTCCAGTCCAAACGCCCCTGAATCCGCTTGATGGATTCTTGAATGATTTGATAGTGGTCAAAGGCAAAATCAGAAGCAGCTAGTGGATTCCCTTCCAGCAAGCACTGGGCTTTTTTGAAATCAACATCCAGAAAAACAACTTCCTTGGCATCGTCTCCTGCTTGGACCATGTTTACTGCTTCTGCTGGCAGATAGACCAGATGAGCAATGGTAATGACCCAGCCTCTGGGATCACGCCCAGGGGTGGAGACTGTCATGAGCTGCTCCACCTTATTAACTGGAAGATCGAGCCCGACTTCTTCTTTGACTTCTCGGATGCAGGCATGGGTCGCATCTTCCTCCTTGTTCACAAAGCCCCCAACCAAGGCGAGGCGGTGTTGATAAGGGTGGGCCTTGCGGCGAATGGCTAAGAGCTTGAGCTGGCCTTCGACAAAACAGTAGGCTACCATGTCCGCTGTGACACTTGGGGTTTCATAAGTCGGTAAGTCTTGTTCCTTGTACCACTTGAGAAAGTCTGCTTCACTAGCGACCGTCTCAAAATACTCTTTCTCTGTCATTCCTGCTGGAATCGAGAGAGTTGCCATCTAAGCCACCTCCTTCTTGAGGGCTTTGGTCCATTGGTACCAGCCCACTAAACTATTGAGCGTGTAGACCCAGTACATCCCTTGAATGTGAACACTCTGATCCCACCAGAGATAGATACTAAAGACGTTGGTCGCAATCCAGAAGATCCATTGCTCCCGGTAAAGGCGGGTCATGAGGAGCTGACCGACCCCATTGGTCGCATCAGTAATGCTATCACGGAAAGGGCGAGCGCTATGGATGCTCTGATACGCGAAGCCCATACCGATCCAAATCACAGCACACAAGGCCAAGTAGCGCATCCACTCGATTAAGTTCAATTTCTTGGCTTCAAAGTGAGATTCTTCAACCTTACCTTGATCGTTGATCCGATTGGAGAGCCAGACATAGAGACCGATCGGTTGCATGATGAAGAAATAAAGAGTTGTCAGAACTTCCCCGTAGAAGTTTTTATTGAGGGCTAAAACGAGGTAGATCGCTGAATTCACTGCTCCAAAGAGGTAGTTGCTAGCACGTCCTTCGGCAACCAGGATAACACAGACAATGCCTGTCCAAGAGGCAAACAGTCCCAGCCAATCATGCTGTCCTGCACGATTGGTCCATTCTAAGAAGAAGGGAACGCTGGAAAGAAGCAGGAGATAGATCCATTGAAAGGCTGTACGTCCTACAAAAAGGTCCTTCCATAGGAGTTTCATAATATTGACAAAGCCTTGCTTTTTCGCTTCTCGGTGAACATTTTTGAAGTCTTGGCTAAAAGTTGCAAATTTTTCAGATAGGTTTTTCATAAGCTGCTCCTTAGTCGGCTTGGTAGATAGCATCGATAACGTTTTTGGCTTCTTCGTAGTTACCGAGGTAGTCTGATGCGAGGAAAGTGGTCGGAATGTTTCCTAGGTATTGCTGGCGCAATTGGTCCAGGTAGTTGGAAAAGCTGGTTCGAATCTCTTCATCAGCCATGGTCATATCTCGAAAGCCATCGTTGACATAAGAGCCGATCGGTTGTACAAAGAGGATCAGGTCCCATTTTTCCTTGGACAAGATACTGATAAAGAGATTGTCAAAGGTATCTCTTAAGTTGGCATCCTGCCCTTCGACTTCCATATAGTAGTCATAGTAGCCTTTTGTGACCAGGGAATTGGTATCTGCAATGACAAGGCCTCGATTGGCACTACTATCAATGAGAGTAGAGGTTTGAGCATATTGGCCTAAAAGAAGATAATAATAATCTTTTGGCGTCAGCTCATCATCCCGAACATTGTTCTTGATTTGGTATTCACGCGCATACTCCAGACTAACAGGTGCATCATAGAAGCGGGCCAAGTCTTTGGCAAGCGTCGTCTTCCCGTTGCTGGCACTCCCCATAATCAAGACCTTTTTCGTGAATTGACGGCGGAAAGGTTGGGCAATGTATTTCCAGTACTTACTAGGATTTTCGCGAATCATGGTCGCAGAGATTCCAAACCGACGCTCCTCTAAGCGCGCTTCAAAACCTCGTGACTCCAGCTCTTCCTTGTAGGCTTGCTCTCCCACGTAGAAGATCAATTCCTGAGTTTCCCTCTGAAACTGGATGGTCGCAAGTGCTGTCTCCAGCCAAGGTTCCCAGCCAAGAGGATAGCGAGGGAGCTCAGTTTCATCTAATTTGTAGACGCTGGTCAATTCATCGTCGGAGAAAGCTTCACGGATGTACCGAAAGCGTTTCTGCAATGAAAGACCAACTTTGCCTCCACGGTCATCTCGGTAGCCTGACACAATCACGCAGACACGATCACACTGGCGTTTCGCTCTCTGGATCAAGTCAATGTGCCCCTGATGTAAGGGGGCAAAAGTCCCAAATACCAGGGCAATTCTTTCTTTTTTCATACAAACTCCTTTTTATATTTTTTTATAAATAGGTTTTCTTTATGTTTTTATTATAAACTATATTTTCCATCTGTCAATAGTTTTTTATAAAAAATTATATTTTTCTTCAAATTAAAAAAAAAGATCTGAAAAGAGAAACTTATCCTTTCAAATCTTTCGACTTTTATTCACGAGTGAGGGAGTGGCTGACACCGTCTTTAAGAACCGTCACACTAGATACTGAGCCATCTTTTCCAACTACGATATCTAGAGTCGCTGCAGACCCATCGCCTGCTGAGAGATTAGCATGGTAATGACCATCATCCAAGGTATAGTTATAAGCACTGATGCCATAGGCTACGGGTTGACCCCCAGGGAGTTGGATGGTTACTTGACCACCTTGGCCAATAGTGACCCCAGTGTCACGTTTGTCAGACCAATTCCCAGCTGCTGCGGAGAAATCTCCTGCTGCCACAGAATAGACTCCCTTGTATTGAGCATTCTCAGTAGCAGAAGCTTGCTTCTTAGCATGGGCATGACCGTCTTCTAGACTTGGCAATTTTGCTTTCGCTGGTGTTGCTGGAGTGACTACTTCTTTTGTTACGGGTGCTCCTGGTGTCGCTTCTTTAGCTGGAGCAGGTGTTTGACTAGCTGCAGCTTGGGTATTTTTGCTACCAACGGTATGACTTTCTTCTGTTTTGCTATCAGAGGATGAAGAAGCAATCGGATCTTTACTAGTGATCACTTTTTTCTTAGAAGAAGAGCTGGTTTGTTTGACTTGACTGGTCTTTGAACTGCTTGCTTCTGAAGTTTTTTCTTCTTTATTTCCGCCACAAGCTCCTAGGAAAAGACTAGCTGTAAGAGCTAGGGCTGCCAGGGAAATGATTTTTTTGTTTTTCATAACAGAACCTCTTTTGTAACATTTGTAATATTTTGTAACATTATTGTAACACTGTTATATGAGGCTGTCAATAGTTTCTCAAATATTTTTCTAATTTGAAAGAAGTTTTAGGTAAATTCCTAAGGCATGGAGAAAAAAGCCGGACAAACTAGCCGGCTACTCATTATTTGTATACTTCTTGATAGAATTCGATCTTGTCCCCTTTTTTAACGGTGGTTTCAGCAGAACCTTTTGGAGCCATCTCGCCATTGATCTTATACATCCAGTAAAGGCCTTTGGCTTCGTCTTGGCTGTGGCCGTCAATCGAGGTGATCAGGCCATTTTTTTCTTCAATCTTGTAGTTGGCTTTGAGCACTTTCATGAGGTTGCTTTCTTCTGCTACTTTCAAGGTTTTCGATTGCGCTTTTTGACCTTCTGGCGTCACACTTACTGTAATCGAAATTTCGTTTTTCTTGGCAACTTCTGTGCTAGAAGCAGTTGTTTGATTGTTTGTGCTATGAGACGGAGCGCAACTCGCTAAAAGAAGAACTGCAAGTAAGGTCATCAAGCTAGAAATATTTTTTTTCAACATAAAATCTCCTAAAGATATGATAAATAATGGGATAAAAAGCGATCGTTGATAAAGCATGGGCCAGGTTAAAACTAAAACCATTGACCAAAGCATAGGTCCACCAAGGAATATGGAACATCAAGGCATAAACACTATCGATCAAGACCCCATAAGCAAAGGACAGTAGGCCCACAAAAAGGATCTGAAGGACAAAGGGCAACCACTTGTAACTGATGCGCCAAATGAGCATCAAACAGCCAAAGGCAACAATCTGAAAGAACACAATCAGGCTCATCCCCAGGAAAAAGGCGGAGACAAACATGGTGATCATCATCACAAGAAAGGCAAAGCTATACCCTTCAAATATCACCAAGAGAAAAAAGATGGCAGAGATAGGTTGGACATTTGGAAAAGGGGCAAAAGCCTGACGGAGGGCGACACAAAGGGCCGCCAAAAGCGAAATACGGGTTAATCGCTGAAGCGTCATGACGTCCTCCTAGACAATCTCGAACTTGATCGTTCCGGCTGTCGTTCCAACCTTGATGGTTTGCCCTTCTTGAACTTCTCCCTTGAGAAGAAGCTCAGCCAACTGATCTTCCACTTCAGTCTGCAATACACGGCGAAGAGGACGTGCTCCCATTTCTGGATCGTATCCTTTGGTTGCTAGTAATTTGAGCGCTGAAGGCTGGAATTTGAGGGTCATGCCTTGTTCTGCCAAGGTCGCAACCAGCGGTTTGACCATGACTTTCACCACCTGCTGCATATCCTCGCTGGATAGGCTATGGAAGACCACCTTTTCATCAATCCGGTTGATAAACTCTGGACGATAGGTCTTCTTCAACTCTTCAAACATGCGTTTTTCCATATTGGCCTGGTCAAAGCGAATATCTTTGGCACCAAAACCAACAGTCTTATCATCTCGAAGGGCTGTTGCCCCAAGGTTTGAAGTCATAATGATAATGGTATTGGAGAAGTCGATCTTCCGGCCTTTGCTATCGGTTAAAACTCCGTCATCCAAGACCTGCAAAAGGACATTGAAAATGTCTGGGTGGGCTTTTTCCACCTCATCAAATAAGAGAACAGAATACGGTTTGTTACGGACTTTCTCGGTCAACTCGCCTCCTTCTTCGTAGCCCACATAGCCTGGAGGGGCACCGTTGAGGCGGCTAGCCGCGAATTTTTCCATGTACTCACTCATATCAAAACGGATGAGGGCCGATTCATCATCAAACAGGACTTCTGCCAAGGCTTTGGCAAGCTCCGTTTTTCCGACTCCAGTAGGTCCTAGGAACATGAAAGAACCGATCGGACGTTTATTGCTACGGATACCTGATTGATTCCGTCGAATGGCCCGACTGATGCTCGAAACGGCTTGGTCTTGACCAATCACGCGCTTGTGCAATTCTGCTTCTAAGTTGAGATACTTCTTGGCATCGGTTTGGGTCAGTTTTTGAGTTGGAATACCAGATAATTGGCTCAAGGTCACCAAAACATCTTGGTCAGTGACTTCTTTTTTGTAGACAATGGGAGCAGCCTCTACTTGTAAGAGCTGGGCTGCTTTCTTCCACTTGCCATCCATCAAGGCCCGATCCAAGGCAGTCAACTCTTCTTTTACGTGACCGTTGGAATCGCGGTTTTGTACGGTAGCTGCTGCTTCATCCAAGAGATCAATGGCTGAATCTGGTAATTGACGGCTGGTTAAATAGCGGTGGGCATATTTGACAGCTGTTTCGATCGCTTCATCGGTAATGGTCACATGATGGTGGTCCTGGTAGGTCTCTTTCAAGCCTTGGAGAATTTGGATGCTATCTGCAACACTTGGCTCTTCAATGGTGACTTTTGCAAAACGACGAGAGAGGGCTGCATCTTTTTCGATATGCTTTTGGTACTCATCTTGAGTCGTCGCTCCAACTGTACGCAAGGTTCCTCGTGCCAAGGCTGGTTTTAGAATATTAGCTGCGTCTAAGGTCGAATCAATGCCAGATCCTGACCCCATAATGGTATGCAGCTCATCGATAAAGAGGATGACGTGACCGTCTTCTTCGATGTCCTGGATGATATTGTTCATCCGTTCTTCAAAGTCCCCACGGAAGCGTGTCCCTGCCACTACATTCATGAGATCCAATTCCAGAACACGCATTTGCGCGATTTCAGCTGGAACATTGCCACTAGCGACACGCTGGGCCAGCCCTAATGCAAGAGCAGTCTTTCCGACCCCTGCTTCTCCCACCAATACAGGATTGTTCTTCGTCTTGCGGCTGAGGATTTGGATCATGCGTGAAATCTCTGCATCCCGGCCGATCACAGGCTCGAGTTGGCCTGCACGCGCCATTTCTGTCAAATCGCGGGTGTAGTCCTCAAGGCCTCCACTTGTACTTGGGGGCATGCCCATCATATTCCCCATAGTTTGGCGGTTAGGATTTTGGGCCCGATAGAGGCTCCGGATGGCTTTGAGATCATTTTTGTCCCAGCCCGCCTTGTCTTCAAGATTCTTTCGAAGGGAAGCAACGGGAACACCCTTGTCTTGCTCTGTAAAGGCAAAGCCGGCAAACTCCATAACCTGGCTCGCCAAGGTCCCACGGTCCGCTAGAAGAGAGAGGAGCACATGCTCTGTTCCCAAGGTCTTGGCATGAAGGACCTGGGCTATCTCCCTTGCGTGTTTCATAATCGCTTCCGTCCGATAAGAAAATGGGAAGATTTCATACCGATTGTCGCTTTGAAAAGCTTGGCCTGTAATATGCTCCGCTGCATCCTGAAATTCGTCAATCTGCATGGGATAATCGTTGAGTACAGAACCTGCCACGCTATAGGGATTATTGGCCATAGCCGTCAAGAGATGCCAAGTATCTAAGGTATGCCCCTGATAGTGGCCTGCTAGTATTTGGGCCGCTTCTATACTTTCTAACAGTGCTGTTGAATAGTTCATCTAGTCGGTATTTCCTTTTCTATCTACTTGTTGAATGATTTTTTTCAGCATAGTTGTTCGTAGGATGAGAGCATCTCGACCTAGAACCTCATCGGAGGTTGTCGCAAGTAATAGCTGAGTCTCACGTTTTGTCAATAATTTTTCTTCATAGAGCATCTGGAGGATATCATGGAAGACCTGCTGGCTGATAGTCTCTCCAATATTGGCTGCCAAGTCTTGAAGCATCTGATGGTGATCTGAAAACTGAACCTTGCCAATGCGGATATAGCCACCTCCACCGCGCTTGCTCTCTACAATATAGCCTCGACTCTCGGTAAAGCGGGTCTTGATAACATAGTTAATCTGACTGGGTACGACCTGAAAGACATCGGCTAACTCACTTCTTTTGAGCTCTGCCATGCCAGCTTGAGCCAGCAAGGCCTTAATATAAGCTTCAATACTATCAGATGTGTTCTTATTTGCCATGATGCTCCTTTCTGGCTTGTTTTTTTCTAGATGGATGCTCTGCTCTTTGGCCTATAAAAATGGCCTTGGAGTGTGTATTCTCATCATTGACCTTATTTGACTATTATACAATTTTTACGGCTGTAAATAAAGCAAAGACTCTATGGAAATAGGAATCTCTTAAGGAAGGGAGAAAAATAAAAGAGAGTGGGACAGAAATCGGTCATTCGTTAGAATTCGATTTCGTTGTCCCACCTCCGCACAGTTGAGCAGGGCTGTAAAAGCTGATGAAATCAGCGTAGTAGAGCCTACTCAACCACTGCGTCTTGCTCGACAATCCAAATACAATTGAGAGGCTAGGACTTTTGTCCCAGCCTCTTATGCGAAGAATGAACTACTCTTTACGACAAGCGAATTTTGCGCCTGCGCCTCAGCAGCCTAAAGTAAGAATTTTTCACCACATTCACAAAACCTTTCTTTGAATATCGGTTTAAGCTTCTTTCCATTTCGACTGTTGAACCACTTCTTCCATCACCTGAACTGTCAACTCTGGAATAAAGCCAACCAAGCTTCCTTGATCCGGATGCAACAATTTGACCTTAAAGTCATAGACATCTGTCGCTTTTCCTGCAAAATCAAGGGTTGGAATTTGGACGTTTTTTTCTGTTTCGCCATCTGCGAACTCAAGGGTGACATTGGTATCTTTGTAAACCTTGCCATGAACCCCTGTTCCTGGTTCTGTGATTAACTTAAGACTAACACTTCCTTTAGAGCCACCTTTTCTCTTGACGACAATTTGCGCTGGGTCTCCTTTTTTAACAGCTAGGGTTGGCTGAGCAAACTCAAAAAGACCCTTTTCTTGGTTATTGAGGGCATAAATCCCTTCCGTTGCGATCGCATCTCCCTTGCTATTGACCAAGGTCAAAGTGTGGGATCCTGCTGCCAAGTCTGGTGTTTCATAGACCTTTTGGCTGCGTTTGCGCCTTGGGCTTTGGGTACTGACGGTCACTAGCTTTTGGCCATCGACAGAGACATCCATTTCCCCATGACCCGGATCGACAGTTGCGACCACATAGGCCTTGGTGCCTTCAAACTCATAGGTCACCGAAGCTCCCTTTTCCTTGGTCCACATAGAGGTGCCTCGAACCCCTTCTCCCTCTTCATTCCATTGGCTATTGGCCCGGTCAGCAGTCCGGTCAGAATGATAGGCCAAACCAAGCGGATAGCCATCCGTTTCTTCAATGCTAGCTGGGGTCTTATAGACAGAGACACCGTTTAAGATTGGAGTAGCTTGGGCATCGGTGATGGACACCCGGATATAGCGACTATCAACTGGTTGCCCTTTGATCAATCGGCGGTATCCTACGGTTGAACCAGCCCCAAAAGGAACCCATTGCCCATTCACTGACACATCAATAGTGAAGCCAGAAATCCGTTGGCCTTTCTCGATGGTTTCTTTGAGCTCTACCACATCAAAGTGTTGCTCTTTTCCAAGATCCAAGACAAAAGAGCCGGTCTTGGCATCATCAGCAGGGGCCCAATTGGTCTTTTCATCACCATCTGTCAAATGACTGGCCTTGTAGAGAGAATTGCGTCGTGTCGAGTCAGCTTCTACCAAGGCGCCCACCGCATAGTCCACGCTGTAGAGTTGGTCCAAGGTCTGGCGGAATTCTTTCAAACGGACCACATCCGCATCCGCAAATTTTCCGTCTTGGTTGGGTGGAATATTGAGCAAGAGTGGCGTCCCACGACCGACGGATTTGAAGTAAATGTCCATCAATTCACGCAGGGACTTAGGCTCTTGATTGTCATGGTAGAACCAGCCAGAGCGAATGGAAACATCGACTTCTCCCACTGAGTATTGCTTCCCTTCCGGATCTCCATGATTGAGATAGCTATTGGATGGATTGTTGCGAATCTTATCGGGATTGACCTTATGCCAAACTGGATCTCCAGCGATCCCCTTTTCATTTCCGATCCAACGAACATTGGTGGGCTCAGCTGAGAAGATAGCAATATCTCCTTGGGCCTTACGGATGGCGTCAAACCACTTATCGAAGGTATAGGTTACTTTTTGAGCCCCATCGCCACGCGCTCCATCCATCCAGACTTCAACGAATTTTCCTTTGTTTCCATATTTTGGATCTTCAAGGATTTCTTTGAGCTGGTTGAGATAGTATTGGTTGTATTGGTCCTCTGTATCCACATGGTAGAGCGGGCTGTGAGCATCCCAAGGTGAGAGGTAGACCCCCATATCCATGTCATACTTGCTGGCAGAAACTGAAACCTCGGCTAGAACATCGCCTTTACCATCTTTCCAACCACTTTTGGCAATGGTATGGTCAGTGTATTTGGATGGGTACAAGAGGAAGCCATCGTGGTGCTTGACGACCATGATGGTCCGTTTGAAGCCAGCATCTTTCAGGGTTTTGATCCACTGGTCGGTATCCAGATGCTCTGGATAGAAATCATAAGGGTCTTCTTGCCCATCTCCCCACTCCCGATCGTAGTAGGTGTTCATCCCAAAGTGGATGAAGGCTGCCAGTTCTTCGCGGTGGTATTGCATTTGGGCCTTGCTAGGAAGCGGTCCGTAATCTGCAATTTCAGGCTCCTCATCTAGAGAAGTGGCTGGTTGGGTTGCTTCTGTCCCTTGGCTGACTGCTCGATTTTTTTTATCACTCCTTACGGGTGAGAAATGTTCTGATTCTTCTTGGTGCTCTTTCACAGCTGTTTCCTCCTCTCTTTGCTGTTTGACACATCTCATTTTGATCGCCGGTGACTCTCACTATTTTGAGCTTGCTCATATTTAGTTATTTGAACAAAAAAACCAAAGATAAGCTAGTGATTGTCTTTATCTTCAAGTATCCTAGACTGTTTCAACTGTTCGGCATCATTGGTTAAGTGTATGCGATATTCTTGTAAGATGGCGCCATCTTCCGCTTTATGGATGACACGAATTGGCTCACCCTCATGGACGCTTGGCACAACCGTTGCAAGGCCGTGATGGCTGGCAGTCGCTTCCACTTGTGGATAAGCCCGATCACGTGCATCGATGTAGTAATCTGTCACACTTGGATTGACACCTGACAAGACATCGCCATTAACACGAATAGTCAGCTGGCTCTTTGCTTCTGGCGCAACCTTATTGGCAAAGATCTGAATCTCTGAAATAGAGCTTCCACGCTTGCCTTCTGGCGTCTTCATACGGATCCGAACGGCATAGGTGTCAACTTTATCAAAACTAAAATGATTCATCTTGCCAGCTGCTACTCGTTCTTCAACGGTTAGGTGGCTGACCTCTTTCCAGTTAGCTGGATTGTTAAATGGATGGTCTGTTTCGTCTTTGACCCGATTTGGATTGCTTGGAACCGTTGGGATCTGTTCTCCTGTATAGTACTCAATCACATATTCACTTGGAGCCCCAACGTCGTGGTCTTCATAGAAACCGACATGGAGGTTGTCCACTGCGCGTTTGGTCAAGATACCAGAGTCCCCAAACAAGATACCGACAGAATCTTCCGCATTATCACGGCCCCAGTTGGTCCAACGGTTAGCTGGAGCATCGGTAAAGGAGATGACCTTATCATTGACCTTAGCAACTGGAGCTGCATCGTTAGAATCACTTGCAAAGGCAAGTGGCAAGACTGATCCTGTCCATTGTTCTGCTACGTTGGCTCCCTTGACTGTGTTTGCGGAAACACGGATATGAAGACGCGTTGGAAGGTTGGTTCCTTCTACACGGCCGGAGAGAACAACTTCTCCTTCTTGGGCCAAGAGTCGCGGATCTACCGCATCCCAGGCTACCTTGGCAGCATAGGTCTTGCCATTGGAGTGATAGGTCCGCACGCTTTCTGGAAGGGCCGGTTTTTCACCGACTGGCATTGTCGTGCTGACTTCTTCTACAGCGATAATGCCTTCAACGGTGACTTGAGCTTGGGCTTCTTTCTCTACCCCCTCTACACGACCTGTGACTGTAAAGCTATGGTAATCCTTGACTTGATCTGCTGTCACATCATCCCAGGTCACACGTTTTTCTTTCGGGAATCCCTTATCATACTCGACCAAGACTGTCTCTGGAAGAGCTGGCAAAACGTTTTGATCGGTACTGATTCGTACAGGACGCACCTTCACAACCGTCTTTTCTTCAGGATTTGGTGTGATGGTAAAGCTGACTTCTCCTGTTTGTCCTTGGAAGTTGGCTTCTAAATGAACCAATCCTGCTTCCCGCAGTTCCAAACCTTTCTTAGTCGTAACTGCTTTTCCTTGACTACCAGCTCTTGTCTTCACATCGATTTGATCTGCTTGGAGGCTAGCTACACTGCCATCTTGGTAATGGGCAATGACTTCAAGTAATACCGTTTGGTCTTCCTTGAGTTCCTGTCCTTCTGGCAGACGCAATTCTAGGCGCTGAATCTGTGGACTTTCTTCTTGGAATTGGACCACATAGGTCTGTACAGCTCCCGTATCCTTAGCAGTGACAAAGATTTGGGCTTTCAAACCATTTTCACGGTTAGCTTGGAGGACCGTCACTTGGGCATTTTCTGCACTTGCTGTGACTTGACCAGGCTCTTGACCATAAGCCAGCGGACGGAAAATAGTATGGTTACCACTACCAAATTTTGGAAGAGCTACTCCATCTAGCTGAACCGTTGGTTTCTTAGCCTTGGCTACATCTCCTCCTGCAACCACTAGTGTTGCTTGAACCGTTTCCCCATTGCCTAATAGTCCTGTCGCTTTCAAGCGAGCACCTGGTGTGGACAACTGATCTTCTTGACCAGCTTCCAAGGTCCATTGATCGACTTCATAGCGAGCACTGGTCCCATCGGTAAAGACTAATTGCACAGCCTTATCCACCGTTGCTAAATCCGCTCCCTGTGGGATTTGTTTGATAACTGGAAGGAATTGTTCCACGCCAATCACATCGACCAGAGCTTCGACTGTGCGTCCTTGAACATGACCTGTCATACGAACTTGGCCGGCACGACTATAGTCTGCTTTGTCCCATTCAACGGCTTCTTCTTGGGCATTGCCATCGCTATAGACCACATTGACCTTACTTGGTAAAGCTGGCTCTTCTCCCAAATAAGCTCTTTGTCGAACGGGTTCCACACCCAATACGGTGCGTTCTGCTTGGTCCTTCTTACCTGTAAAGAGGCTAACTTGGTCTGATTGCAAGCGGTCTGAGTCTGAATACAGAGTAAAGGCACCCGCCTGCTCAGTTGATTTGACAATGACCACCCCTTTGCCGTTAAAGGCTTTGCGTTGCCATGAGCCATCTGCCTGCGCTTTGTAGCGCTCACGGCTGGCTTGTTCCCCGTTGTCGACACCAACAATTTGGCCCTGCCCATGCAAATGGAAATGCACCAGATTATTAGCAGTTGGCACGACACGGCCTGCTTCATCGACAATTTCATAGGCAATATAGGTCAAATCCTTACCGTCTGCTGCGATCGCGTGTTCCTCTTTCGACAAGCAAACACCTGCAGCCTTGCCGGCTGTTTCGACCTGATCTTTCGCAGTCACTTCCCCTGCTTCGTTGCGCGCAATAGCTTCCACCTTGCCTGGTACATAAGGAACCAACCACTCTAGATAGAGTTCATCCGGATTTGCCCCTTCCTGATAGGTCCGGCCATCAGCTGTGGTCTTCTTGGTAAAGGTCTTCACCCCTTGTGATTCCCCATTGACAATCAATTCCACACTGTGGGCATTGGAGAAGGTCCGAACAGGAATCCGACCTGCTTCATCCATGACACGATTGGCCAATTCTGGATTTTCCCAGTTCCAATGTGGTAAGAGATGGACCATTGGATGTTTCTCAGCTGACAACCATTGACTTTGGTAGAGGTAAAAATCATTCTTTGGAAGACCTGCCGTATCGACAATACCGAAGTAAGAACTTTTCACAGGTGTGTCATTTTGGTTGTGCCATGGTGTTGGCTCACCGATATAGTCCGTACCGGTCCAGATAAATTGTCCTGCATAGCCGGCATGATCGCGGTCAAAGGTCCAAGAGGCTGTCGCTGTCCGACCCCAACCAACCCGGTCATTGCCGTAGTCTGATTGTTCATAGTGGCGGTCTTCTTGGTTGCTACCGACCCACTCTCTTTCAGGATGATAGTAAGAGCCCCGTGTCCGCGTCGCAGAAGAGGTTTCAGAACCATAAATGAGCCAGTTTGGGTGTTTAGCTCGTAGGCTTTCATAGTTGGCCTCTGAATAGTTAAATCCAACTGCATCGAGCTCTGCCGCTACCTTTTCATGCCCTCCTGATCCATCACCAAAGCGGAATTTATCAGCTCCCATGGTGACATAGCGAGTTGCATCCACTTCCTTGATGGTCTTGACGAGACGACGAACGGTTGCGACAGACTTATCAGATCCATCTGCTTCACCGACTTCGTTACCGATTGACCACATCACAATAGAAGGATTGTTCTTTCCTCGCTCTACCATGGTCCGAAGATCATAGTCAGACCACTTATCCCCTTTTCGAGCTTCCGGATGTGTTGCATCCTTTTCAAAGAATCGACCGTAATCGTATTGCTTCTTACCACTATACCAGGTATCAAAGGCTTCTTCTTGGAC
Organism: Streptococcus parasanguinis; assembly: GCF_901875555.1. Taxonomy (GTDB): domain Bacteria; phylum Bacillota; class Bacilli; order Lactobacillales; family Streptococcaceae; genus Streptococcus; species Streptococcus parasanguinis_H. The sequence goes on along the minus strand of NZ_CABFMD010000036.1, from coordinate 96,073 downwards.
CATCAAGCCCAACTCAGCCGCAATTTGCAGGGTTTGTTCACTGGCTGGGTTGTGGGTCGTCCGGATGGCATTGACCCCCATGTCCTTCATCTGTTTGAGACGACGGTATTCAGCCTTATAATTTTCCTCAGCACCAAGAGCCCCATGGTCATGGTGAAGGGAAACACCTTGGAATTTCGTAGCCACCCCATTGAGGAAGAAGCCACCTTCTGGCGTCCAGTTCAAATAACGATAGCCAAAACGTTCCTTTTGCACATCGACCAACTGTGAATCCCGATAAACCCGCGTATACAAAGTATAAAGAGCTGGATGATCCGCTTTCACATCCCAGAGGGTCGGTTTTTCAACATGCAAGGTTTGAGATAGATTGATCTCTTGACCTGCTAGAACAGTTTGCGCTTCACTGCGCGTTTTTTTGCTCACTACTTGGCCATTTTGATCGACAATTTCATATTCCGCATAAATACTATGGGCTTGATCATCCTGGTTGACAATGCGGCTCTTCACCACAGTATCCACTTCCCCACCTTGCTGTTTTTCCAACTGAGGGGTTGTAATCGTAGTTCCATACTGCGCCAAATGAACCTTGTCTGTTACACTCAGCTTAACATCCCGGTAAATCCCACTACCAGAATACCAACGGCTACTTGGTTGTTGGTTGACCACATGAACCGCGATGGTGTTTTCACTTCCATCCGCATTCAAATAAGGGGTAATATCATAATAAAAGGCATTGTAGCCATTTGGGTAATGACCGACAAATTGTCCGTTTACATAGACTTTGGAATCCATGTAAACCCCGCCAAATTCCAAGCGGACCTTCTTATCTAAATCTTTGTCATCCAAACGGAAGGTCTTACGATACCAAGCATCCCCACCGTTTAATTGTCCTCCTTCATTTTGAGCAGGAGAGTTGTGATCGAAATCAAAGAAAATAGACCAGTCATGAGGAAGATCCAATTTTTTCCAATCCTTGACATCCACTTGACGCCCTTCTGCACCAGGAGCCGCATTCAATTTAAAATACCAATCTTTATTAAAATCACGTTCTCGATCTTGCACAATATCCTCCGCTACACGATTTTGATCTGGAGCAGCTGTTACTTCCGTTCCCGTAGCACGCTCAGATGAAGTAGAAACGGGCTGACCCTCGCCTTGAGGCGCTGGCTTTTCCTCAGCTCTGGTAGGGGTAATGACAGCTGGAGCTTCCGAAACTCTTGCAACAGCTTCAGGAACTTCCGTTTGTGAGTTTTTCGTCACAACACTTGGGGCCTCAATCGGAGTCGGTTCACTTTCGAGGGCTGGCTTTTTCTTCCGCATGGACTCTTGAAAGCCCAAAGGCAGAAAGCCCAATCACAACAGAACAAGCTCCAACAGAGAGTTTCCGAATACTAAACACAGGACGCTTTTCAAAAAAAGACTTTCCCATAAAAAACTCCTCTTAGGATTAATCATTATGTCTGTAAGCGCTTTCTTATGCCTGCGAACGCTTATAGAAAATCACGTATTAACTATACCAAAAAATGAGGAGCGATTGGCCACAATTTCGCTCTAACTATAGTTAGATTAGTAACTCCTTTAATTAGTATAAACAAACTTTATTTGTTACCTGCTCGTAATAAAAATATGATAAAATGATTCAACTAGTATCATAAAACGAGGTTTACCTATGAGTGAAAATATAGAATATAAAAAGGAAAAACTTTCTTATTTCTTTTCTATCCTTCCTATAATCGTGATGATTTTAATTTTTCTATTTCAAGCAATCCAATCAAGTTCTCAAGTAAAACCAACTCCCCAAGGGAACTTCTCTAGTTCAAGGCAAGAACTCCACTACTCTTCGTCCCAAAATCAAATCACATCCGCAAGGAATACCGAATCCTCTCAGCTTTCAAGTTCAAAACATGATGATGATTTTCCTTTTCTTTTTCTTGTATTCACCGGTTTTTCTATCGCTCTCTTCTTAATTATCGCCTGCTACAATTGGATGGTCGCATGTGATCCTCCCATCCTTACTATCACTGATGATGCTATTTACACTATTGGAAATGCATATCGAAATCAGTTACAGATGAAATTCAACGACATCCATAAAATAGAATACAAAATACAAGCTAGCGCCGCTAACGACATTGCTTATACAAAACGCTTTCTTTATTTTTATGATAAAGATAACAAACTGCTCGACAAGGTGAATTTTTCAAATGCAGAAGGAGCTGATTTTAATACAATACAAAAGCAAATCAAAGATCGCGCTCCTCACATTGAATGGATTTATCCTTCCTAAATAACTTTCTACTACTAATTTTTTCTGCTAGAAAAAATAGAAGCCAACGGCTTCTATTGAGAACATAGACAAACTGTTTTTTTACAAATCTAATAAATTCTATAAAATAATAAAATTTATTCATTAGAAGGATTCAATCATCTACTAAAACTTTCCGCTGTGAGAAAAGTGCCTGAAACTTAATAGTTTCAGGCACTCGGAATTATTGAGAGTAAAACAGTTTGGGAAACTGTTTTAGCCTGAGCCCAGAAATTAAAGAGCGAAGGGGCTCAATAATTAGTCATGGAACTTCTTTGAAGTTCACTGACGTCCGTACTCACCTAAGGAAAGTTTCTAAGATGACTTTGTCTTCAATCTGAAAAATAGAAGCCAACGGCTTCTATTTTGTTTATTTTCTTATAATCCTGGTTCTTGACCAAGTTCAGCAGCCACCATCCAAATGTTCTTTTCAAGTTCTGCTTTAGCCCCAACAAAGATATCGTTAGTTACATCGTCACCTTCAGCATCAGTGACATCCAAAGCTTTTTGGTAAAGGCCATCCAAGTAATGGAAGATTTCAAGAACACGTGTCAAGCTTTCTTCTACATTTTTTGTAAATGCTCCACGGCGTTCTTCAATATTGCTGTGTTCCAAAAATTCAGTCATGCTAGAATAAGGAGCGCCACCAAGAGTGATCAAGCGTTCGCTCACTTCATCCAAGGTTGCATCCAAGCTGTCCATGTATTCATCCATTTTCGGATGCCAAACCATAAAGCCACGTCCACGCATATACCAGTGTACTTGGTGAAGGGCAATATGAGCCACGTAGAGATCTGCTACTACTTGGTTCAAGAGGGCTTTCGTTTCTGGAAGACTTTCTTTATTTGAAGATGCAAAAGTTGCTACATCAGTAGCTGCTTCATGTTTCATAGTTGTCATGTTGTTTCTCCTTTTTTATAATGATTCTAATTAACTATGTCTTTATTATATGCTTCCTCCACCAGAAAGTCAAGATAAAAGATTTAAAAAGATCATTCCAAAGCTGGAATAGTTGTCAATTACTGGAAGATACGATAGAATGAAGAGGACTAATCGAAAGGCATAACCAATGAAATATATCTTTACCTTCCTGATCTCCATGGTTCCCCTCGTTGAGTTGCGTGGGGCCATCCCTTTTGCCGTTGCAAATGGCATTCCCTTATGGACAGCGCTCCTCATTGGAGTGATCGGAAACCTTCTCCCGGCCCCTCTGATCTTCTTTTTCGCCCGCCATATTCTCACCTGGGGCGCAAAGAAACCAATTATCGGAGGCTTTTTTAGCTGGTGTCTCAGTAAGGGACATAGAGGCGGCCAGAAATTAGAGAAAGCTGCGGGCGACAAAGGAATCTTCTGGGCCCTATTGCTCTTCGTTGGAATTCCTCTTCCGGGGACTGGGGCTTGGACTGGGGCCCTTGCAGCTTCTATCCTTGACTGGGACTTCAAACGCAGTAGCCTGGCTGTCATGCTCGGAGTAATTCTAGCCGGCCTCATCATGGGGACTCTTTCCCTGCTTCTAGGAATCGATACCTTCGCACATTAACCAAAAATGATTTCATTTCAGATCATATCTTCTCTGAATCTTCGGTAACGCCTGTTATTTTTGAAAACAAAATTTGTTAATATTCTAAAACACCTTAAACAAGGATATAAGATATTTTTCATACAAAAAAGAGGTTTCCATCGAAACCTCTTATTTTTTATTCTTAGTTGTTAAGAGCTGCTGCCATTGTAGCTGCCACTTCTGCTTCAAAGTCATTTGAAGCTTTTTCGATTCCTTCACCAACTTCAAAGCGAACGAATTCTACTACTGAAGCGTTAACAGATTCAAGGTAAGCTTCCACTGTCTTGCTATCATCCATGATGTAGACTTGTGCAAGAAGAGTGTAGGCTTGGTCAACTTTGGTGTTGTCCAAGAAGAAACGGTCCATTTTACCTGGGATGATTTTATCCCAGATTTTTTCTGGTTTACCTTCAGCTGCCAATTCAGCTTTGATGTCTTCTTCAGCTTGTGCTACAACTGCATCTGTCAATTGTGCTTTTGAACCAAATTTCAAGTGTGGAAGAGCTGGTTTACCAACCATTGCACGGCTTTCGTTATCTTGGTCGATCACGTGGTTCAATTGAGCCAATTCATCTTTCACGAATTGCTCATCCAATTCTTTGTATGAAAGAACAGTTGGTTTCATTGCAGCGATATGCATTGACAATTGTTTAGCAAGAGCTTCGTCTCCACCTTCAACAACTGAGATAACACCGATACGGCCACCGTTGTGTTGGTAAGCACCGAAGTGTTGTGCATCTGTCTTTTCAAGCAAAGCAAAACGACGGAATGAGATTTTTTCACCGATTGTAGCAGTTGCAGATACGTATGCAGCTTCAAGCGTTTCACCTGAAGGCATTGTCAAAGCAAGAGCTTCTTCGTTGTTAGCTGGTTTTCCTTCAGCGATGACTTTCGCTGTTTCGTTTACCAAGTCAACGAATTGAGCGTTTTTCGCAACGAAGTCTGTTTCAGCGTTGACTTCAACAACTGCTGCAACATTACCGTTCACATAAATACCAGTCAAACCTTCAGCGGCAACACGGTCAGCTTTCTTAGCTGCTTTAGCCATACCTTTTTCGCGAAGCAATTCGATCGCTTTTTCGATATCACCCTCAACTTCAACCAATGCTTTTTTAGCGTCCATGACACCAGCACCAGATTTTTCACGCAATTCTTTTACAAGCTTAGCTGTAATTTCTGCCATTTTTGTTCTCCTATATTTTTTTAATAAAAGAAGAGGGTCGGGCTGAGCCCTGCCCTCTTAGGTTCGTTACTTATTGAATGAATTAAGCGTTGTCGCCTTCTACAACTTCAACGATTTCTTCGATTGAATCAGCTTGACCTTCAGTAGCTGCCAATTCAGCTTCTACTGTTGCAACACTGTCTTCACCCTGACGTCCTTCGATAACAGCGTCAGCCATTTTCGCAGTGATCAATTTAACAGCGCGGATAGCGTCATCGTTCGCTGGGATGATAACATCGATATCATCTGGGTCAGTGTTTGTGTCGACCATCGCTACAACTGGGATACCCAATTTCTTAGCTTCTTTAACAGCGATTTGTTCTTTGTGTGGATCCACAACGTACATTACGTCTGGGATACGAGGCATGTCTTCGATACCGCCCAAGAATTTTTCAAGACGAGCGCGTTGTTTGTTCAACAATGCAACTTCTTTCTTAGGAAGAACTTCAAAAGTTCCATCTTCTTCCATACGTTTGATTTCTTTCAAACGAGCGATACGTTTTTGGATTGTTCCCCAGTTAGTAAGAGTTCCACCCAACCAACGGTGGTTGATGAAGTATTGACCTGAACGAACTGCTTCTTCTGCAACAGCATCCGCAGCTTGTTTCTTAGTACCTACGAACAAGATGACTGCATCGTTTGCAGCTGCATCACGCATGAAGTCGTATGCTTGGTCTGCATATTTTACAGTTTGTTGCAAGTCGATCACGTGGATTCCGTTACGTTCTGTGAAGATGTACTTCGCCATCTTAGGGTTCCAGCGACGAGTTTGGTGACCAAAGTGTACACCAGCCTCAAGAAGTTGTTTCATTGAAATTACTGCCATGAGTAAGTTCTCCTTTTTTGTTTTTTTCTCCTCTCTCAGACGTCAACTTGCAGCACGACCACAAGGGCAACGGTGCCACAATGGATCCGAGATGAGTATTTGCTGTCTTAGACAACTCTATAAGTATAGCAGAAATCGCTAGACTTCGCAAGCTATTTGAGAGATTTTTTCACTATTCTCCATCTGCAATGATTTGAAACAAAAAGTTTTTCTTGACCTATCTTGTTTTTTAGGTTACAATATTATATGTTATGGCGGTATAGCCAAGTGGTAAGGCACGGCTCTGCAAAAGCTTGATCGTCGGTTCAAATCCGTCTACCGCCTTGATAATAAAATTTTTTATCATCTTTTATCTTTTAAAAATTCCCCTAGCAATAGGGGATTTTTTGTTGCCATTTGCTCCATTCCTTGATTATTGATATAATAAAGTCTCGCCTGATCGGCGAAGCACATTAGAAAGGGTTAGTATGAAAAACATTCGTTTCTTTACGATCGGCCTTCTGTCACTAGTGACACTAGCAGCTTGCTCACCTGCCAATTCTGGGCAACCAGCAAAAACAGCTTCTAGTTCCAGAAAACCGATCAAACAATCCTCTACTAAAAAATCATCCAGTAAACTGACGAGCGCTTCTTCAGACAGCAGTAGCTCAGATGATTTTTCAGATCGCTACAGTTTGGATCCAGATGACGGGGCTTCTCTCCAACATGTGCCTGGAGCTGCATCCATTCCTGAGATCGAAAAACTCAAGAAACTCCATCTGAGCACTGGTTTTGTATTAAGAACCGAAGATGGACAAGAGGTTGGTGGGCCAAAAGAAAGAAGCAGTTACGATGACGTAGTTGCAGCCTTTGGCCAGCCAGTCAGTAGTACAGACAGTGCGAATCCTGGCGATGGCGTCAATGTTTGGACAACAGACAATGGCGATATCATGGCTGTCTTCCGCAATAATGTCCTAACAGATATCACCTTCCGTTTAAAGGGGGGCAATGCCAACCACCAGTCTACCGGCAGCATTTCCAAATCCGATACACCAAAAACAGCCCTCAAACGTCTCGGAAAGCCCTATATCATTATGCGTTCCGAACGTTGGACCAGCTATGTCTATAAAGATAGCAACGGAGACGAATCTAACTTCTCTACACAGGGAGACAAGATCGTTGATGTCATGTCTGCTGCAGAAACCAAGCAGTTAAAAAAGATCACTGGCCTGGATAAAAATCAATAAGGCGCAATGAAAAGAGGCTGGGACAAAAGTCCTAGCCTCTTCTTGTCTTTGGATTGTCGAGCAAGACGCAGTGGTTGAGTGCTCAAAACACTGCTTTGAGGTGGCGGATAGAACTTGCGAAGCAAGTATCCTAAGTCTTTGTTCGCTTTTTAAGCTGCAAAGATGCCCTATGTTGACGGAAACTATGTTTCCTTTATCTGCAACCTTCAACAGTCTCCCAGACTGTTGAAGCTGTCCCACTCTCTCTTTCTTACAATTCAGCAATTTGGTTCAAATTCACTTCTGCAACTGTATCGTTACCGAACATAGAAATGACCATTTTCACTTTGTTGTTATCAATTTCAGTGATCTTACCAGTATAGTCTGTGAAGGCACCGTCAATGATACGAACCGTATCGCCCACCTTAACATCCAAATCAAACTCTTGAACGGTTTGACCCATAGAGAGCAAGATACTGCGGATTTCTTCTTCCAACAATGGCGTTGGTTTTGAACGGTTCCCGTGTGATCCGACGAAACCAGTAACGTTCGGTGTATTCCGAACGACAAACCAAGCTTCATCTGTCATGACCATTTCGACCAAGACATAACCTGGGAAACGATTTTCTTCGATTTCTTTAATCTTCCCATTTTTCTCTACTTGTACGGTTTGAGTTGGAATCTCTACGCGCAAGATGTTTTCTAACATATTATAAGTTTGCGCACGTTGCAATAGATTTTCTTTTACCTTGTTTTCATATCCTGAATAGGTTTGTAGTACAAACCAGCCTTTATCAAAACTGTCCATTTGGGCATCCTTTCTTTCTGTTTAGCCTGCTCGAGCTTTTGTGAACATACTAAAAAAAGCCTCTTGGCTTTCCTTTTCCTAGCTTCATTATATCACATTTTGCCGGAATGCAAAGAGGTTTGCTGATTTATTTTTAAGAAAAGACCATAAAAAGCAGGACCCTTGGGATCCCGCTTGGTTTCTTTTCTTAAAAGAAATTGATCATGTGCAATAGACCACGTGCAATGACTTTGTCAAACAAATAAATCAATGCAACAAAGAAAGCGGTGTACTCAATCACTGAGATAAAGTTTTTCCATCTTTCCTTGCGATTTGGCCAAGTTGTATCTTTTAGTAAGACGAAAATATCTTTAATGAATTTCACAACTCTCTCCTATCGTGTTTCTTTATGGATGGTATACTTGCTGCAATGTTTGCAGTATTTGTTGACTTCTAGACGTGTTGGCTTGGGCGTTCCACTCAATTTGATGGAGTAGTTGCGTGATCCACAAACCGTACACGCTAGACTTGCTTTTTTTAATGCCATAACGCCTCCGTTCACCCCATTATAGCAAGTTTTCCACGTTTTGACAAGAACAGAAAATCTCCTGTCAAGAAAAAAGCGAATATAAAGCGTTATCACTCTGGTTTTCGCCTCATTTTTGGTAAAATAAAACAAAAGGAGACGAATATGAAAAGTGATAACCTAAAAGAAAGTAGAAATATCGAAGACCGTCGAGGGCAAAGCTACTCCCAGTCTTCAGGCAACAGTAACCTCGGTGGGGGCATTTTACAAATTTTGCTATCGCCTGGTAGCTTCAAGAGTAAGATCGTCATCATCCTTCTCATGGTCCTTCTAGGTGGGGGAGCTAGCCTTGGGGGCCTCTTTGGAAATGGGACTTCACAACCTTACCAGTCCACCCAAGTCACGCGCACCAACAAGACCCATGTCGACGATGCAGATGCCCAGTTCGTCAGTAAGGTCCTTGGAACAACAGAAGATCATTGGCACAAGGTCTTTCAAGCCGAAGGGCGCATCTACCATGAGCCCAAACTAGTCTTCTATACCGGACGGACAAAGACAGGCTGTGGGGTTGGGCAAGCATCGGCTGGTCCTTTCTACTGTCCAACCGACAAAAAGATTTATTTGGATATGAGCTTCTATAAGGAATTGACAACCAAATACAAGGCCAGCGGGGACTTTGCCATGGCCTACGTCATCGCCCACGAAGTCGGCCACCACGTACAAAATGAGCTGGGAATCCTTGGCAAATACCATCGGATGCAACAAGGAGTTTCTGAAAAGGAACGAAATGCCATCAGTGTCCGCATTGAGCTGCAAGCAGATTACCTAGCAGGTGTCTGGGCCCGCTCCATTCAAGACCGAAACCTTTTGGATATCGGTGATATCGAAGAAGCCATGAATGCGGCCCATGCAGTCGGTGACGACACTCTCCAGGAGCAAGCATACGGTTACTCGGTGCCAGATAGCTTTACCCACGGGACTTCGGAGCAACGCATGCGCTGGTTCAAACGGGGCTACCAGTACGGGGATCTCCAACATGGCGATACCTTTAGCTTATCAGATAGTGAACTCTAAACAAGAGAGTGGGACAGAAATCGGTCATTCGTTAGAATTCGATTTCGTCGTCCCACCTCCGCACAGTTGAGTAGGGCTGTAAAAAGCTGATGAAATCAGCGTAGTAGAGCCCACTCAACCACTGCGTCTTGCTCAGCAACCCAAAGACAATTGAGAGGCTAGGACTTTTGTCCCAGCCTCTTTAGAATATAGACAAATTGCATTTTACATAAAACAATCTAAGTGACGTTGAAAAATTAAAATAATTAATACTATTAGGATCATTTCAACAGAAACTTTCCGCCGTGAGAAATGTGCTAGAGACAGGATTGTTTCTAGCACTCGGGAGTTTTGGAAGTAAAACAGTTCGGGGAACTGTTTTAGCCTAAGCCTAGAAATATAAAAGCGAATGGGTTCAAAACGAATTGAACACGGGCTGCGGATCGTGTTAAAAAGATAAGTCTTCCTAGAATCTAAAGATTCTGCGTCAAACTTCCTATTTTGACTTTATCCGCCGCGCCTTTTGTATCTTAATTTAGTCATGAAACTTCTTCGAAGTTCGCTGACGTCCGTACTCACCTAAGGAAAGTTGCTAAGATGTCTTTGTCTTCAATCTGCAAAAAACGATTCAGGAATTCTTCTGAATCGTTTTTTTGTTTAGAAACCAAGCCAGCCTTTGAAGGTATCCCAAGCGTTTTTCGCTTTTCCTGGGATATCGGCCTCGTCGATTGCTTTTTTCGCATCATCGACCATATTCGACGCCTTTTCTTTGACATCCTCAAAGAAACCTTTGTCTTCTTTGCTGTCTGTTTCTGTAGTTTCTTCTCCGACTGGCGCAATGCCATTTTCAGCATAAGAGTTCTTCACCGAATCAAACTGGGTACCGTCTGTATAAGGCAGGACACTGTTGGCAACATTGCGGAAGATCTCGGATGCCGTTCCAGCACTACTATCGGTCAGGTAATGACCTTCATCGGTCGTTGGGAAACCAAGCCACTGACTGATGACCACATCTGGCGTGTAGCCGATCACCCATTGGTCTCCAGAGAGGTCCTTATTAAAGCTGGTCTCTGTCGTACCGGTTTTCCCTGCCATGGTATAGCCGTATGGTGCAGCGTTAACCCCCGTACCATTACTAAAGGTACCTAGCATCATATTGGTCATCTTATCCGTTGTGGACCCACTGAGTACGCGTGTGGATTTCTGGCTGTGGCTCTTGACCACCTGGCCACTGGCATTTTCGATCTTGGTAATGAGGTGAGCATCATTCATGACCCCGCCATTGGCAAAGGTCCCATAAGCCTGAGCCATCTGCATCGGATTGGTTGTCACACCAGATCCCAAGGCGACAGCAAGGTTCTTATCTACCTTGTCCATATTCAGGCCGAATTTTTTCCCGTACTCAAAAACTTTGTTCAGGCCTAAATCATTAGCCGTCGCAACAGCTGGAAGGTTGAGGGATTCTGCCAAAGCCTGGTACATCGGTACTGTTGGGCTCGTCTGGATTCCCGCATAGTTGTTGACCTGATAGCTTCCATATTGGGTGGTACTATTGTCCAACTCCTTATTGGTCGACCAACCTTCGGCAACGGCTGGACTATAGACCACCAAAGGTTTGATGGTTGATCCTGGACTACGGGCAGCCTGAGTCGCATAGTTATAGCTACGGAATCCTGGGTTTTGATCGCTGCCGACACGACCTACGAGAGCCCGAACCCCACCGGTCTTAGGATCGAGGGCTACACTACCAGATTCAGCGCGCGTGCCGTCTTCCGCTACTGGGAAGAGGGCCGTATTATCATAGATTACCTGCATGCTTGCTTGGTAATTTTGATCCAGCTCGGTGTAGATCCGATAGCCATTTTTGACAATGTCCTCTTCGGTCAGTCCGTATTTATTGACTGCTTCATTGATGACCGCATCAAAGTAGGATGGGTAGCGGTAATCCTCTGATTTGCCTTGATAGGCATCGACTAGCTGGCCATGGATATCGACAGCAGCTGACTGATCAGCTGTTTTCTGGTCAATATAACCAGCTGCCACCATATTTTGGAGGACCGTATTGCGGCGATTGGTCGCATTCTCTACTGAATAGAGCGGGTTATAGATCTCTGGCCCCTTCAGCATACCTGCGAGAACCGCAGACTGATCCAGACTTAATTGACTGGCTGAAACCCCAAAATACTTCTTGGAAGCATCCTCAATGCCCCAAACCCCATTTCCAAAATAGGCATTGTTGAGATACATGGTGAGGATCTCTTTTTTGCTGTACTTCTTATTGATTTCAAGGGCTAGGAAAAATTCCTTGGCCTTGCGCTCCACCGTCTGGTCCTGAGACAGATAAGCATTCTTGGCTAGCTGCTGGGTGATGGTCGACCCACCACCTGAGCGACCTAGGGTCAAAATCGCTAAGAAGAAACGACCATAGTTGATCCCGCTATTCTTGTAAAAGCTCCGGTCCTCTGTTGCGACTACGGCATTTTGCAGATTCTCACTAATGGCATCGAGTTCGACGTAGGTTCCTTTTTGCCCGGTCAAACTTCCAGCCTGGTCCCCATTCTTATCATAGATAATGGTGGTCGCCTTCAGTGCATTTTGCAAATCCTTGACGTTGGTCGTCTTAGCAAGGTAGAAGAGATAGCCCCCTGTTAAGAGGCTAAAGCCTAGCCCAATAATCAGGAGGATCTTGGTCAAATGGAAGCGGCGCCAAAAACGACGGAAGGGGTGCTGAGAGAGAGGCTTGCTTCTGTGCTTGCTCGAGCGACTATAGGTCGGCTCTACTGTCTCTTCCGGCAGTTCCGTATCGGGCACTTCTTCTGCCACCGCTTTGGGTGGATGATCCTTTCTAAAAAAAGTGATCAGGTTTTCAAATAATTCTTTTATTCTATTCATACCTGTTATTTTAACACCTTATCCTTGTCCTAGCAAGAAAAGATCGCTCATCCCCTTCTCCCATTTAGTTTTCTTTAAGCTTAAATTTTGCTACAATAGGGTCATGAACTATCAATTTACCATTCCAGAATCTTTTCCACAGATGACTGTGAAAGAGCTGCTTGAGGACTACTTCCTCATTCCCCGTAAGATCCGGCATTTTTTACGAACCAAGAAGCATGTCTTGGTGAATGAAGAAACCATCAACTGGCAGAGCCCCGTTCAAAAAGGTGACCAGATCCAGCTGATCTTTGACGCGGATGATTACCCTGAAAAAGAGCTCCCTGCAGGCGATCCGAGTCTGGTCGAAGAACTCTATCAGGATGAGCATGTCATCATTGTCAATAAGCCTGAAAGCATGAAGACCCATGCCAATGAGCCAACAGAAATTGCTCTGCTCAACCATGTTTCCAGCTATGTCGGAGCTACCTGCCACGTCGTCCACCGACTAGACAAAGAAACCAGTGGAGCGATTTTATTTGCCAAGAATCCTTTTATCCTGCCGATTCTCAACCGAATTTTGGAAGATAAAAAAATCCAACGTGAGTATTGGGCCTTGATCCAAGGCAGCTTAGCACAAAAAACTATCATTTACAAGGATAAAATTGGACGCGATCGCCACGATCGGCGCAAGCGCTTGGTCGATCCGCGAAAAGGTCAGTACGCAGAAACCCAGGTGACACAACTGAAAAAAATCGGACGAAACAGCCTGGTCAAATGTCAGCTCAAGACGGGACGTACCCATCAGATCCGGGTTCATCTCTCCCATCATGGGCACCCGATTGTCGGAGATCCTCTCTATAACCCTGCACGAGGAAAGCGACTCATGCTCCATGCCCACCGCCTGACCTTCACCAATCCATTAACCCTTGAAACCATCCAAGTCGAAGCCCCTTCTAAGAGTTTCGAAGAAGGGTTGAGAAAATGAGAAAAGAACCGAAATAGTCTTCTCAGAGACTTTCCTTAAGTGAGTACGGACGTCAGCGAACTTCAAAGAAGTTCCATGACTTAGTTTTGAGCCCCAGGTCTCAAAACTCCCGAGTGCTTGAAATTCTAATATTTCAAGCACATTTCTCACTGCGTAAACTCTCCAGTCATAATCGAATAATTCAAAAGATAAAAATTATTTAAAACAATTGACAGAATCTCTCATTTTATTTTAAAAAAATTTATCTGCATTCTAAAAAAGAAGCCACCGGGCTTCTTTTTTGTTATTGGTATCGAGGACTTGCAAATCCACGGATATTGCCATGACCGATTCGGTAGGCTTTTCTACGAACCTGATCATTTGAGTTTCCTTCAATGGTGTGAATAACCCCATTTGAGACGCTCTCAACAATTCCGATGTGATCCGCGAAGCCATTATTTTGCTGGCTATTTTGATCCCAGTTAAAGGTGATGATATCCCCTGCTTTTGGTGTAGTGGTACCATCTTCATTCCAGATACCCAAACGTTTGAAAATCTGAATGTGCCGTTCGACTCCACATTCACGGCCAATCAAACCACTCAAGCCCTCACGCTGGAAGACCGTTGTGACAAAGATATCACACCAATCATCAGAATTTTTCACAGCGTATCCAACTGGTAGGGGACGTACGCTATTGTAATCGTTGACCAATTGATGATGGGCTGCACTTCCGCCACGAACACCGACAAGACTTGCTGCAGCTCGTAAAATACGATCTCGTTGACCATTAGAAACATGAGGATTGTAAGCTGTTTGGTCAACCGTCACGCGAGGTGAAAGAGCTGTTTGACCAAGGTTAAAGCCTTCAACGCCACCATCCACATAGTCCACATAGACGTGGGTTGTGTAGTTTCCTTTCTGGTATTGGTGATTCGCTGCAGAGACCTGCACTTCTGTATGCATACCAGAAGGTGCTGTTGAATACCAGTAGAGATTTTCTTGATGGGCTTGAGACCAAGCAGCAACACGGATATTCTTAATCTGACGACCTTGTGGTGCTTGATCCACCGTTACTGTATAGGTTCCAGCACCAGAATTGACGTTCTTAATAGAAGCTTGCGTCTTGGTCATGGCATTTCGGAACTCCACTTCTGTAGTCGTGGTACCAACACCTACACGAGAACCATCATTTTGGATATAGTAAAGGTGAATATGGTACTTACCAGTAGAATTCTTGTGATCGCTCGCTTTGACAGATACCTTGTAGTCTCCATTCGCTTGGCGAGTTGCTTCATACCAGCGAAGATCATCCTGACCATCCTTGTCCGACCAAGTTGGAACTTGAACAGTCCGCACACCTTTAGGGCTGTAGACATCTTTAATAATGACGTCAAAGGTGCCCGTATCTTTGTTGTTATTTTGAATCAAAATAGTTCCAGAAAGACGGGCTTGACGCACTTCTGTCGTAGTTTCTGTGATGTAATTTCGTTGATTATTTTGATCTACATAATAAACATGGACATTGTACTTACCATCCTCATTTTTATGATCTGAGGCTTTGATAGTAGCACGATAACTACCATCGCTTTGAAGCACTGCTTTATGCCATACCAGATCATCAGGCCCGTTTGAATCTGACCATGTTGGAACCAAGACTTCTTTCAAGCCATTTGGTGCAACAACATTACGAATAACGGCATCAAATGTGCCTGTTACAGTATTGTTGTTCTCAATTGTGACAGTGCCACTTGGTTTAACTTCACGTACTTCTGTCGTGGTCTTTGTGATGTAGGCTTTTTGATTATTTTGATCTACGTAGTAAATATGGACATTAAATTCACCTGTGTCATTCTTATGCTCAGATGCTTTAATGGTTGCACGGTAGCTACCATCACTTTGACGGACTGCCTTATGCCAAATCAAATCGTCCTGACCATTTTTGTTAGACCAAGTAGGGACTAAAACTTCTTTCAAACCAGTTGGAGCGACTACATTCCGAATAACCGCATCAAAGGTTCCTGTCTCAGTATTGTTATTTTCAATCGTTACTGTACCATTTGGTTTGACTTGTTGAACGTCAACTACTTTTTTAGTCAAATACAAATGATTATTTGAACCATCTACAATGTAGACATCGGCACGGTATTTGCCAGTTGAATCCTTATGATCCGTTGCTTTGATAGTCACACGATAAGAACCATCTGCTTGACGCGTTGCCTTGTGCCAAATGAGGTCATCTTGGCCATTTTCTAGACTCCATGATGGAACTAAAACTTCTTTCAGACCAGTTGGTGCAACAATATTGCTTACAACAGCATCAAAGGTACCTGCTACTGGGTTATTGTTTTCAATCGTCAGAACACCACTTGGTCGAACGTAATCAACCGAAACTACTCGTTCCGCAATATAGTGGGGTTTCCCAGAGTTGTCTACGATATAAGCATCGGCACGGTAATTTCCTTTATTATCCTTATGTTCGCTTGCCATAATCGTTACACGATAGCTACCATCAGTTTGCTTCGTCGCCTTATGCCAAATAAGGTCGTCTTGGCCATTTTCAAGACTCCATGATGGCACCAAAACTTCTTTCACACCTAGTGGCGCTGTGATATTACTAACAACTGCGTCAAATGCACCTGTAGTTTGGTTATTATTTTCAATTGAGAAAGTGCCACTTGGTTTCTGTACTTCTTCTGTCGGTAAACTATTATTTTCTGAATCTACCACTCGTGCGCGTGCACCGTATGGAGCGCGACTAGCTACCACGGCAGGTGCTGGATGCTCTGTTGCACCCTTCTCGCTAGTGACCTGCTCAGAAGACGGGGTATCACTAATAGTTGGTGTGATAGGTGCTGTCTCTGCTCCAACGGCATTTTCTGTCTGAATACCTTTCTCAACTCCCACTCCTTCGTTCACCGTATTCTGCGCTTCTGATGAAGTTGTTGTTTTTGCAACGACAGCTGATGTATTTTCTGGTGTTTGATCGGACGCCTGTTGCTCATCGGCTTTGACTTGTTGTGTCGAAAAAGCTAACAAAACAGCTGTCCCAGCATAAAAAATAAGATCTTTCTTTTTCATGTATCTTCCCCTACAATTTTTTTACGGATTGTACCCACATAGTAGTATTATAGCACAAACCGCCGGATCAAGAAACAATATCATTAGAAGATTTTATCCTGTTTTTAAAGAAAAAAGAAGACCGATTTGGCCTTCTGTTCAGCTTATGCAAAAATAGAGAAGAAAGGTGCTCCGAGCTTGTTATCCATCGGGTCTTTACTCTTAATGGAGTGAAGATAATTGATGGAGTACCAGCCGTTGTTGCCGCTATTATATGGATCGCGTACATAGGTTCTACCATTATCATAGCCATGCAAGACCAACTCATGGGTATAAGGATCGCTAGTAAATTGGCTATTGCCTACCGCAGCAAGCACATGTTTGCCAGCCATGAGGGCTTCTGCAATGCCACTAGCTCCATTAACCAATTGGCTATTTAAGCCCCAGTTACGAGTGGCAGCTACAATCCCATCAGAATCTGTTCCTGCTTCACCTTTGTTAAATGAATCAGTATTGTTGTAGAGATAATCAGCTACTGTTGTTGGCAAAATCGTTCTACCAAGGATATCTGTAAAGGTCATGGCAAGAGAGGTTGGCACACAACCTGACTGATCAACATTGCTCACACCATACCATTTCCCAGCCCAACGAGGATCGCGTTGAGAATAATAGGTTGTTTGTGGATTCACCTTTTGATTCCGTGGAGACAAGGCTGTTTGACCGAGGTTAAAGCCTTCAACTCCTCCATCTTTGTAGTCCACATAGACGTGTGTAGTATAGTTGCCTGCTTCATTACCGTGATAATTGGCAGAGACTGTGATCTCTGTGTGCATACCTGTTGGGGTTGCGGAATACCAGTAGAGATTTTCTTGATGAGCCTTAGACCAAGCTGCGACACGAACATTCTTAATCTGACGACCTTGAGGCGCTTGATCTACAGCTACTGTATAAGTCCCGTTCGTTGCATTGACGTTCTTAATAGAAGCTTGCGTCTTGGTCACGGCATTTCGGAACTCCACATCTGTAGTCGTAGTACCAACACCTACACGAGAACCATCATTTTGGATATAGTAAAGGTGAATATGGTACTTACCAGTAGAATTCTTGTGATCGCTCGCTTTGACAGATACCTTGTAGTCACCGTTCGCTTGGCGAGTTGCTTCGTACCAGCGGAGATCATCCTGTCCGTCCTTATCCGACCAAGTTGGGACTTGCACAGTCCGCACACCTTTAGGACTATAGACATCCTTGATGATGACGTCAAAAGTACCTGTATCCTTGTTGTTATTGACAACCGAAAGGATTCCCGTTGGTTTATCATGCTTAACGGTTACAACTGTTTCAGTAACAAAATGACGGTTGTTATCATTATCAACAATATAAAGGTCTGCACGATAGTTCCCTAGTGAGTTTTTATGATCACTCGCTTTAATCGTCACTCGATAACTACCATCAGATTGACGATTTGCCTTGTGCCATACAAGATCATCCTGTCCATTTTCAAGACTCCATGATGGAACTAAGATTTCCTTTACACCAGTCGGTGCCACCACATTACGAATAACCGCATCAAAACTACCAGTAGAAACATTATTGTTTTCGATTGTTAATGAAGCAGTTGGGCGCGATTGACGAACGTCAACTACTTTTTCGGTCAGATAAAAACGATTATTTGAATCATCTACAATGTAGGCATCAGCACGGTAATTTCCAGTTGAATCCTTATGATCTGTTGCTTTGATAGTCACACGATAAGAACCATCTGCTTGACGCGTTGCCTTGTGCCAAATGAGGTCATCTTGGCCACCCACTAAACTCCATGATGGAACTAGAACTTCTTTTAAACCAGTCGGTGCAACAATATTACTAACAACCGCATCAAAGGTACCTGCTACTGGGTTATTGTTTTCAATCGTCAGAACACCACTTGGTCGAACGTAATCAACCGAAACTACTTTTTCAGCAATATAATAACGATTGTTAGAGTTGTCGACGATATAAGCATCGGCACGATAGTTTCCTTTATTGCCCTTATGCTCACTTGCCTTAATCGTTACGCGATAGCTACCATCAGTTTGCTTAGTTGCCTTGTGCCAGATAAGATCATCTTGGCCATTTTCTAGACTCCATGATGGGACTAAAACTTCCTTGACACCTAGTGGCGCTGTGATATTAGTGATCACAGCGTCGAAAGTTCCTGATTTATCATTATTGTTTTCAATAGTAAAACTTGCTTTAGGTTTTAACTGCTCAGGTGTCTTACCAATGAATACTTGAGTCGTCGTTCCACCAACTCCTGTCAATTGTCCGTTGTTCTGTACATAGTATAGATGGACATTATATAGACCAGTTGAGTTTTTATGATCCGATGCTTTTACATTGACGGTATAGGTCCCATTTGCCTGACGATTCGCTGTATACCAAATAAGGTCATCTTGTCCATTAATTTCTGACCAAATTGGTACCGAAACAGTTTGAACTCCGTTAGGGGCTTTAACATTTGAGATGACAACGTCAAATCGTCCCGCCATGGTGTCGTTATTGACAATGTTGATCGTTCCACTTAAGTTTCCTACTGTTGGATCAGCTGCTGGTTTTGCATTTGCTGTAAAACGTCCTGTATAGTCTACACTATGGTCAAAGAGATGTTTCCCTGGAAGCAATTCTGCTTGGGAAGAGAATTGCCATGCCCCTGCTTTTCCGTTGTAACGCAAACTCTTAGCATCTTCAACAGATAATTTCGGAGCAGGATATTGGGCTACCCAAAAATTTTGAAGGCCAAATTGAGCGGTGTTGACAGGACCTTTCTTGCGAAGATTGTTTTCATCCAACCAGCTAGCACTAGTGTAAAACATCAAATTATTGTAGCCGTTTTTGCGCATTTCATCCACCCAAGCTTGGGTGTTGCGGTTAATGTTTGGCTGCATCTTGGCATCCTCAAAGTCATTGACCATGAGGGTGTTCTTTGGCAAACTCAAACGTTGTGCAGCTGCAATATAGAATCGAGCTTCCGCACGCGCTGATTCTTCAGAAGTGTAACGTGAAAAGTGATAAGTCGATACTTGAAGCCCTGCTGCTTGTGCATTACGAATTTGGTTCTCCGCATTTGGGTTATTGTACCATGTATCTTCTGTCAATTTGACAACGACACCGCCCACGCCTTTATTGGCCAGTGTACGGTATTCTGCAATACTAATATTGCCGTTGTGACTACTCACATCGACAAATGATTTTGGCTGAACGGCTACATCTGTTGAGCGACCAGCAGGAGCGTGAGTGCCTGTGTTAAAGAAGGTCGTGCTACCTGTATCAGACGGAAGAGGAGTTTCTTCTTTCTCAGTAGTCGATGCTTCTGCAGCTTTCTCTACAGATGAAGTCCCACTTTCTGAAGCCGTAGTCTTGCTTGCGGGTACCACAGCTGGTTCGGTCACATTTGCTGGTGCTGCGTAGTTGCTTGCGACTGCTGCTACAGTCTTTTGAGCAACGGCTACTTCTGGCGCTTTTTCAGCTTGAACTTGGTTGCCCTCAGTAGTAGCCTCATTTGAAGCCAGCTCATCTGCACTGACTCCCTGAGCAGATACAGCCATCAAGACTGCCGCTCCGGCATAAAAAATAAGATCTTTCTTTTTCATATAAACTTCCCTTTATACAAATTTTATACGTTAATCATTTTACCACACGATTTCAGCGATGAAAAGTTTTATAAGGCAAATTTTTAAAATTAGTGATATTTTTTGAAAAACTAAAAAAAGAAGTCCATCTGACTTCTTTTGATCTTATGCTAATTGATTTAAGGCCGTCTTTAAGTAGTGACCCTCTCGGATTTCCTGACCGACACGCTTGGCATTGTTCACCAAGTCTTGGTAATCGACATCTGAAAGATTATCGATTGCCTCCTTCAAGTCATGAAGAGACTCTACTGCAATCCCGCAACCCTTCTCAAGCACAAAATGTGACAAGGCTGACTGTTTCCACACCACAAGCGGGAAGCCTGATGCTAGATAAAGCGACGCCTTGTGGGAGTTGTTGTAACGGAGGTATTCTCCAAAAAAGCCACTACAGGTCTCAACACTATCTCCATCCCAGACCAGACCAAAACCACCCTCAAGGGCTGCAGGAAGCTCATCTGGTAGGAAGGAACCAAAGTAGGTTTCATTTGCAAGTGCTCTACTCTCATCAAAACCAACACCATAGAGGTTATAAGCCGGTGCTTCTGGAAGAGTATAAAGATAACCAGCTTTTTCCTGGGCCAAATTACCTGCCACAATGATTGGTTGGTCTTTTGTCAGTCCACTTTTTTCTTGGAAATTTGGAATCAAATAATCAAAAATTCCAAGACTCACAATCTTATCTTCCGCCACTCCTTTATCCACCAAAACTGACTTCATAATAGGATTGTGGGCGATGAGGCCAGTTACACTATAAAATGTATCACCTTCCGTTAATTTCATCCGTAACTTCATTCTAAATGGTAGAGTCTTGTCATTTACAAAACGCAAGGTTTCTAGATCGTGAATCAGAAGATAGGTGTTAACACCTCTATTTTTAAGAGATTTTAGTAGACTGTTAATAAATAAAGAATGATGTAACAAGGGAAATTGTATCACAATATCATCATTTTTCTTTAAGCGTTTGAAGGCTCTCAAAAGTGCTCTATATTTGTGAATCTGAGCATTAAGAACATTCATTTTATACCAGTCATCTACCCTAACTTTTAAGGGGGCATAACCTAGTCTATTAAAGATCACTTCAACATCATTACGTGCCTTATTCCCGGCATTTTTCACATTATGATCGTGTAAAAATTCTTCTTTTAAATAGTATTTCATCTCTTATTTCTCATTTTTCAAAAGCTGATTTTTTAGGATAGCGTTCTTGTATGATTTCTTTAAAATGAACGAGATTTTCTTCCTTAAGGTCACTATCATCATTCACACAAAGCAGTTTTTTATGTTTATCTTCAAAGATTTTATCAAGTTTATCCACTTGATTTAAACCAATTGTCTCTCCAAAATTCTTTGACATCGGATAAAACTGGTTACTTTCAATTTGCCAGAGAGAACAGATGTATTGATTGACATCTACCCCATAATTTCTAATCTTATTTCTGGAGGTTCTATCCAAAATTTCTCCCTCAATTTCCCATAAATGTGCCAAGGTACTCTTTTTCATCGGAACAGGTAAATGCTGGTTCACGTATCCCGTCGGCCCCCATGGCAAGAGTAACAAGTTTTTCAAAATCAAAGATCCATAACGGTAATTAAAGAATTTCCAAGGTGAAGATTTTAAAGCCTTCTTATTAGGAAAATGGCGATAAATCAACTCAACATTATTGTGATAAGTATTTGTAAATGGTGACCAAGGAACCAAAGCATCGTATACTGCTAAAAGTTTCGGTTGCCCATTTTTATAAAAATCCGAAGGCTGACTGTCTCTGATTAAGTACATATCATCATTAAAATAAAGAAAGTTTTCCGACAAGCCTTCAATCCGATGGAGGTTAAGCTCAATAGCCGCTGAATTATAAGTAGGTAGATACTCTTTAGGGATAAATTCCTTATGAGTGACCAACTTGAGTTGTGGATGCTCCAAGTTCAACCATTCCGGTTTTTGCCCATTGGTGACTAAATAAATATGATTTACCCAAGGAGCATGCTTTTCAATCATTCGAAACCAATAATTAAAAATGCCGTAATCACGATAACGTTGCTCACCATCGATTTCCTGGTCTATTTCTGCTATTTGACCTGTCACGGCTTGTTTCTCACGGATAAACTCCGGGTCACTTCCGTCAACCCAAAGAACCACGATATCAATTTTTTCTTCTGTCATTTATTAAATTCTTTCTCAACGACTTCTAGAGCACGCTCAATGACCACGTGCATATCGTAATATTTATAGTCTGCTAGGCGTCCACAGAAGATAACCTTGTCATTTTTAGCGGCTTCTTCTTGGTACTTTGCAAACATGGCGTTGTTCTTTTCATCATTGATGGGGTAGTATGGTTCATCGCCTCGTTTCCAGTCAGCTGGGTATTCACGTGTGATAACTGTCTTAGGTTGTGTACCATACTCGAAGTGCTTATGCTCAATGATCCGAGTATAAGGGATCTCACGCTCTGTATAGTTGACCACGGCATTTCCTTGATGATTTTCTTCATCCAAGACTTCGTGTTCAAAACGAAGACTGCGGTACTCTAACTCCCCATGTTTGTAGTCAAAGTACTGGTCAATCATCCCTGTAAAGACCACTTTTTCAGCAGAACTTTCCAGTTCTTCACGATTGGCGAAGAAATCTACCCCAAGTTCTACCTCTACATCACCCAGCATGTTTTCAATGATGACATTGTAACCACCAATTGGAATCCCTTGGTAACGGTCATTAAAGTAGTTATTATCAAAGGTCAAACGAACTGGGAGGCGCTTAATGATGAAAGGAGGCAGATCTGTTGCAGAACGTCCCCATTGCTTCTCCGTATAGCCCTTGATCAACTTTTCATAGATATCTGGACCAATCAGCTTGATGGCCTGTTCTTCAAGGTTCTTGGGCTTAACATCCTTCATGTCAGCCGTTTGCTGGGCGATCTTATCCTTGACCTCTTGTGGTGTCTTGGTCCCCCACATGGCATAAAAGGTATTCATGTTGAAGGGAAGATTGTAGAGGCTACCCTTGTAATTCGCCACTGGTGAATTGATATAGTTATTAAACTCAGCGAACTGGTTGACATAATCCCAAACCTTTTTGTTTGAGGTATGGAAAATGTGGGCACCGTACTTGTGAACATTGATTCCTTCAACTTCTTCACAATAGATATTCCCACCGATGTGATCCCGCTTGTCAATCACTTTTACTTTTTTACCACGTTTTGTAGCTTCATGTGCGAAGATTGCTCCAGACAAACCTGCACCAACGATCAGATAATCGTACATAGTTCACTCCATTATTTTTTAAATATTTGTTTTAATTCTTTCACATCTACCACTCTCAGAACTAGGATGGCGATCAGATAAATGATCCCACCAAACACCGCATACACGAGTACATTCAGGGTAGGGGTGAAATGTAGAAAGGGTTTTACAAGTAGCAACAGGCCATACATCATAGCCGATGAGCATACAATTTTTGCCATAGACCCGACAATCGGTACTTCCCTGAGGTAATGACGGGTATAGTACAATTGAATGAACCATACCAGTGACTCTGTCAGAACTGATACAATAGCTGCGCCGATGAAACCAAAGTGAGGCAAGAAAAGCACATTCAACCCAACACTAACAATAGCAGGAATGGTGGTGGATAGCATAAATTCTTTGTTCTTATCGTGCGGGATGAGAATTTGAATCCCCATGATATTGGTCCACCCGATAAAGAACATTCTAAAAATCATGATGGCAATGGCATAACGCGCATCCTGGAAGTCTTTCCCCAAGAAAAATTGAACAAAGTCATCGTTGACAATCAGCATGCCTGCAATGATTGGGAAAATGACCAAATTATAAATCAAAAAGGACATTTGGTGCATCTTGTTAACAGCCTTGTGGTCTCCAGATGACAAGAGGCTTGATACACGGGGCAACATGACACTTCCCAGAGACGTCACCAAGGTCAATAGGATATTGACCAATTTCAAGGCTTGATCATAGATCCCCACATCCTTTGTGGAGGCGAGAGCCCCCAGCATAGTCCGATCCAAGGTGACATAGAGGGAAATAGCAATCTGCGGTAAAAAGAGCAGAATAACCGGTTTTAAATGCACCCGTGCATAGGCCATATCAAAACGGGCTTTCCCAATAAATTCGCGGGCAGGTAACCACATGCTCAGCTGACCTAACAGCTCAAAGATGGTTAGTAAAAATACATAAAGATAAAGATCATTGGCAGACTTAACGAACAAGAAGATGGAGATGACTCCAACTAGCTTGACCGTGATATTCCGAACCGTAATCTTGCGGAAGTCCTCTAAGCCCTGAAAAAGCCAGGAAATATCGAGCCCTTTTGAAACCAAATTGAGTCCCAAAATATAGGCTACAGGATTTTGCATGGATGGAAGTATCAAGCAAAACAAAGCATAAAGGAGGAGAGATACAAATGTCGCACCTAACTGGAGGGTATAGATCCCCCAAAAATTCTTTCGGATATCTTTCCGGTGTCCTGAGATCTCCTTGGTTCCATAATTGGCCACTCCTAGCGTCGCCAAAAGGATAAAGTAGGTGACAATGGAGTTGAAATAGCCATAAGTCCCTAAGTCATTTGAACTAAAGACCCGCGTCACATAAGGAGTAGTAACAATCGGTAGGATAATCACCAGTAGCTGGTAGGAAAGATTATAGGCGTAATTTTTTAAAACTTTCATGTTCATTCAACTCTATCTATCATTTTATTTTGAACTGGTAAAAGGTTGGCAAAAAGTGTGAATATAAAAATATTATATCCTGGTCTTACCCAAAATGCTTCAATCATACAGTTTATTGTAATAAGTGATAATAGAGCTAGAAATAAAAACATTCCTTGTTTATAAAGTCTCTTCGATGCAAGTACATATATCAATACCAGTAATACGACAGGAACAACTCCGTAGTAAAATAACATTTGAATATAAGAGGAATCTACATAGTTATAACTGTATACTGATTCTGTTGTGCCACCATATCCTATAAACTTAACCCCGGTTGCTCCAAACAAATGTAATCCATAGGTCTCTATTGCATTTTTCCCTAAAAATAACCTCATACTGAATAAGTTGTTCAAACTCACAAATAATGAAGAAGACCAGGTAAAGAAATACGATAAGTAAAACATTAAGAAAGAAAATATAGCTGCAAAATAAGGTAGGATCCCATAAATTTTAAATTTTCTTTCTTTAGTAACATACATGACAATAAAAATGACAGTTGCTACAAGTACAGAAAGGGCATTTAACCGAGCATCACAAAATTTGATGATAAAAAATGCTAAACTAATACCTACTAAGGTTCGTAGTATGATAAACCTTTTCCGTAGTACATATCCCCAAGCAATAAATAAATAAAAACAGTGGGACGCAAAGTCAGTTGGATAAATGAAACCAAAGGAATTTCTAATCACAAAGCCAGACGAACGGACCTGAGCAAATTGTAAATTAGGAATAACTCCTAGAATTGAAAGTAAGAAAACTCCCAACACTATCGTTCCTGACACAATAACGTATGTTTTTAAGATAACATCAATATCTGCATCATATAATAACAAAATCAATAATGAATAAAGTAGGAAATTAGTCCCGCCCGTATGCATGAATACGATAGAACTTGTTAGTAGTAATAAAATAGCAGTTAAGATATAAAAGAACGTGAATTTTTTTATATACAAAAATCTAAAACATAATAATAATGATAAACAGATTAATAAAACAACCGGAAGGTTTGGGATTACTCTGTTTAACATTGTTGTCATAAGAGTATCGTACCCAACAATGAGAGTCAATACTAGAATAACCAAAAGGTTCTCAAACTTAATTTTTAACATAATACCTTTTTACTCTTAATAAAATAGCTACACCTATTTAAAAGCAATTTTACGTAAAATCGGATTCATTTTCATTTTTTCAATAAAGATGACTGTCCGAAATTTTTTTTGGGTAAGAAGATCAATACTCAATCTTCTAAGAAAAGAAGAAATATCTCGCTGTCTTAATAAGGTCTTATAAGACCCAATCGTTTGATTCCTATTTCCTGAAAAAATACTATCAAAAGCTTTATTAGTAATAATAGATTGCAGTAATTGTATCTTTTCTTTCCTTCGCACATTTAAATTAGAAATTTGAAAGGCTGCACTTACAATAATTTTTGTCTTAATTTCTTGAATTAATGAGGCATCTTCTATTTGGAACTTTTCAAGTAATTGTTGTAATGCTTGAAGTTCATCTAATTGTATTTCGATTCTTCTAGGATGAAAACTGGTCAATGCTGAACCGCTTCTACCAGCAATATAATTATAAAGAGTCGAGTCAATAAATTGAATGGTATTTAAATGTCGATAAACTTGAAAATTGAATGAAGTGTCTTCTCCTATTGGTTTACTAGGAAACTTAATATCGTGTTTTAAAATAAATGACTTGTTATAGATTCTTGACCAAACATTATACATCATATCCGTTTTGAATAACTCTATAAATTCATTTCTAAATTCATTCTTTCCAAGAAGACCACAATGCGTATACAAATGAGGGCGACAAGACAAAATAGTGTCCTTATTTTCTTTAATTTCATTGTAGCCAAAACAAAGAACATCCCATTTATCATTGAGGGTAGGAAATATTTTTTCAAAGAAATCCTCAGATACGAAGTCGTCTGGATCCATAAAAAATAAATAATTACCCCTTGACAAAGAAATACCTAGGTTCCTAGCTTCTGACACTCCGTTATTTTCAATGTGCCTAACACAAACATTAGAAAAATTATTTTGGTACTCATCGCAAATCACACCGCTATTATCACTTGAACCGTCATCAATTAACACAATTTCATAATTGATCGGTGACGATTGCATAAGTATGGAATCTAGGGCTCTTTTTAAATAACCTTCAACATTAAATACTGGAACAATAATACTCAAATCTATATTATTCATTACT
Source organism: Streptococcus parasanguinis (assembly GCF_901875555.1). Taxonomy (GTDB): domain Bacteria; phylum Bacillota; class Bacilli; order Lactobacillales; family Streptococcaceae; genus Streptococcus; species Streptococcus parasanguinis_H. Next base: position 69,080 of record NZ_CABFMD010000036.1, on the reverse strand, counting down.
CTTCATCCTTAATTTATGACGAATAAATTCTAGTGTCCATTTTTCTTTTTTAAATTTCTTTAACATTGTTGATTTAACATATTCCCAATAGAATTTATTTCTTGTCACCTCTACTAGCTCTTGCTTAGAAATTTTCTCTCCAATAACTAATTGATTTGGTATAACATAAAATGAATCGACTAGTTTAAAGTCAGGGCATTTAATCATTCTCTTTTGGAAATGTGCGTATAGAGGACGCTTAACCACTATATCACTATCGATTAAATTTATCGATTCCAAACCATTTTCCTCTGACCAAAAATAATAGCGTTTCGGTTCATTTTCGCCATATTCTCGAAATGAGAAATGACTAATATCAATATCATCAAAAAACTTATCTTGCAGTTGTTTGAAATGACATTTTTCAAAAAGCTTTTGGATACCTTCTGCCTCATCAAAAATAAAATTTTGTTCACTAGTATAGACATTGTGATAATCTAATCGATAATATGAACCTTGCCCAGACATAAAAACACGATTAACTTCTCTTAAATTCTTAAAAATTTGAAGATGACCTAAAAGACCATATCTAGCATAGTCATTCTCAAAAAAGCTATGCTCTTCAAGAAATTGATAAATATCACCTAGTAAGACATCTGTGTCACAAAAACCCCAGTAATCATAACCCTTTAATTCTTCTTCAAAGATAAGTCCATAAGCAACTTTATAGTCACATAATTTATAAGGTGTTTTAAGAGAGATTTTAAAATCAAACTTAGACTGAACTTTCTCTCTTAACTCACCAAAAGAAAGGCTTACAAATTCTATATTTTTAGCATTTAAAATGTCAAATTGGTCAACCTTTTGATCCGTATAAATTAAGAAATCAATCTTTTGATTACGTTTGGCGGTCAACAAAAAATAAGGGAAAAATTTTGGAAGTCTTCCGAAATATGGAATAATAAGTCTTATCTTTTTCATTTAGTTAGATCCTCTCCACCCTTATTCAACCAAGTTACAGCATTAAAATAGCGATGGTACGTTTTCAAATCGATGCCAACGTATCCTTGCTTTTCAGCTGACTTAAAATGAACCAAGGAAGGTAAGTCACTATAATTCTTCGAAGAGAAGATCACCTTACTCTTGTATGGAAGTTCTTCAAATTCTTTCATCAACTCATAAGTACAAGCATCATTATCATTGAATTTGAAATATAGATTATCCCAGTGAATGCGTGCCAAACGACGTTGCCATTTCTGAGTTGCTTCTTTTTCATCTGCATAATGCAAAAAATGAAGTTCAATATCATCAAGAAGGGCAAGTGGATAGGCATTATCAAAATCCTCGATATATTTTGATTCCTTAACAAATTTTAAGGGGATATCTCCACTCAAATAATATTTTAAATTCTTGAGCATTTTGATGTAATCAGGTGAAAAGATAAACATCCCTACAAATGGCGTTTGATAAGGTAGTCCCAACTCCTGATAGACTTTCCCAGCCCAACAATTATCACAAATAATCGTGAAATTCTTATTCTTGAGTCTTCGCCGAGGAATAAAGTTAATAATTGGATAGATAAACGGTTTTAATTTGTTCTTAATTGTTTCAGTATTCATCTTAGTATTTCTTATACAACTCCGAGAAATTCCCAATATAACTTTGTAATGAAAAGAGTTCTTTTTGACGTTTGACAGAGGCCATGCCATATTGTTCTCGCTTCTCGGTATTATCCGCTAATTCTTGAATTGCTTTCGACAGTTCTGCAGGCTGATTTGGAGTGGCAAGAAGGCCATTTTCACCTTCTTTCACCATTTCACAAACACCGCCATGACGGTAACCCACTACAGGCTTGCCACAAGCCATGGCTTCTAAAACAACTGTTGGCAGTGGATCTGGATTGGTACTTGGCAAGACAAAGATATCAAACATATTATAGAGTTCTGTCGTCTGGCTATAATAGTCAATTCGCTTGATTTGTCCAGCTACTGGAGAGTCTGAAATAGCTTTTTCCAACTCATCCACGCGCCACTCTTCCCCCTCAAATGCACTACCTGCTAGAAAGGCTACTGCTTTTGGATTGGCTTTTAAGATTGGCGTCACAGCTTCTAGGAAGTCACCTTGCCCTTTCCAAGCATTCACTCGACCAACCATACCGATCACCAAGGCATCCTGCGCAATTCCAAACTGATCACGAACAGCGCTAGCATCCATCACCTGATAGACGGCATTGTCGACCCCATTATAAATCACTTGAACTTGTTCATTTTTTACAAAGCGAGACTGTTTGACGTGGTTGGCTACAGCATTTGAAACTGTCACAATCGTATCCGCATAGCGCCCCATCAAAAAGTTGATAAAGTCTGAAATGGCTTTTGGTTTGACGATGATTTCATGGACATGCCAAATCAAAGGCAGTTTCAACTTACGTTTTAGGTAGATTCCTTCAAGCACCGCCGTCGTATTGTTGTGAATGAGGGTAATCCCGTTCTCTTTGGCATACTTGGCAATTTGTTTAGAATATCGGTTATAAGAGCCAAAGTACTCAAGAATTCCCTTGGGATTAAAATATTTCCGGCGTAAGATTGGATAATCGATCACTTTTACTTTAGCACCGACCTCTTCCAATGCACCAACTAAGACACCATCATTGGGTAAGATAACGTGTGCCTCAAAAGCATCTTTATCCAAACCTTTAATCAGCTCCAACAATACCTTGTCAGCGCCATACATTTCGGCACCCGCATGGAGATATAAAATTTTCTGCATGATTAACCTTTAAATACTTTCTCGTAGTCTGTAACAATCTTTTCCCAAGTGAAAGCTTGAGCAATCCGCTTACTTGATTTTTGATTGAGAACTTCGATTGCTTGATCATCCAATTGTTCAGCCTGATCAATGACATGTGCCAATTGGTCTTTCTTCCAATAAAGCGCCCCCTCTTCACCGACTTCCCGGTTAAAACCAACATCTAACAAGAGGTTGAGTTTAGTAGACTCGAGCGCCTCAAGAAGGGACGGATTAGTCCCACCTACCTCATGACCATGGAAATAAGCGAATGCATGTTCACGAATGTATTTGAGCAATTCTTGATCATAGACAGTCCCTACAAACTTCACTCTAGGATCTTGATCAAATCCAGTATCTTTACGCAACTGTTCATAGAACTTGTTTTGTTCCACATTGGTAATCAGGACAAAATCTTTTTTGGAATTGGACTGCATAAAACCACGAATCATGGCCTCATAGTTATTTTCAGGGACAAAACGTCCCACGACAAGATAGTAATCTCCTTCGGAGACTTGCTTGTCCGCATACCAGGTCCGTACCTTCTCGTCTTCTTTACTCAGGAGAGACTTGCTTGTATCCGTTCCATAGGCGATATAGGTCGTTTGCGGCTGATGCTTAGCGTAATCCTTCTGAATATAAGCTTCGATGTTCTTGCTATCACAGATTAACAGATCAGCATGTTTAACCATGAGTTGCTCAGAAAACTTCCAATACTTGCGGACTGGAAGGCTCCATTTCGCACGAAGCCATTCATGACCATCTGGATTGACCATGAGGGTCCCACCGATGGCTTTGATTTTCTTTTTAATTTTTGAGATAAAAGGACCAATCCGGCAAGCCAAGACATAAAAGATCGGAGCTTGATCTTTATTTTCTTTAGCCATTTCAATAGCCTTATTGAGAGCTGCGATATCATAAGCAATGGCACGCGCAGGACCGATATTAGGGACATCAATGTTGTAACAGATTGCGCCGTTATGCTCGAAAGTATCTGCAGTAATTCCTGATTTTGCTGAATTCTCCCGCATACAAGCTACATAATACTGGATATCTTTGTCTTGTTGGAATTCTGTCAACTTCTCAACAAAGGTCTCAAAACCACCATATTTTGCTGGAATACCTTTGGATCCAACGATATAAATTGATTGTGTCATTTTTCTCCTAACATGGAAAGGACGAAGTAGGGATTTCCCTACTTCGCTCCTTCTTTTCTAAGTACAACCTTCACGGTCTTGAGCAAGATCTGAATATCTCTCCAGATCGTCCAACCATCCATATAAGCCACATCGAGTTTGACAACCTCGTCAAAGTCCGTAATCTCACTGCGTCCACTCACCTGCCAAAGGCCCGTAATCCCCGGCTTGAAGCTGAGGCGACGTTTTTGGTCTGGCGTATACTCTTGGTATTCGTCGACCGTTGGGGGACGAGTCCCGACCAGACTCATATCACCGATCAGAACATTGTAAAATTGGGGCAATTCATCGAGACTGGTCTTACGGATAAAACGTCCAATCGGCGTTACCCGCGGATCATTTTCCATCTTGAACATGCCACCTGTCATGGTATTTTGTGACATCAAATCTTTTTTGATCTCTTCGGCATCGACACGCATGGAGCGGAATTTGTAAAAATTGAAATAGCGTCCGTTCTTACCGACTCGTTTTTGCACAAAGAAGGCAGGTCCGCCATCCTTGCGGATCAGAGGAACCAAGACAATACTTACGAGGCCACAAATCAAGAGACCAAAGAGGGCTCCTACAATGTCTAAGAGTCGTTTGGCAAAGACGTGACTCGGCTTGTAAAAATTGGTAGAGAAGGTAACGACGCTTAGTCCTCCAATTTCTTGCACTCTTTTATTCCCTAAAGGGGCAAAATTGAAGGCATTGAGATTGACCGACACATCAATCCCCATATTCTCAAACTCCGAAACCAATTCACTGATATTGTAATCTTCACTTGGAAGATTAATAAATACTTCGTCCACTACTTCCTTCGTAACGAAGGCCAACATTTGATCTGGCTGAATGACACGCACACCTGCATGATCAAATGTCGTATCATCCATGACAGTGACACCGATTAGTTCTCCATGATAGAGGTTGGGTGAATGCAGAATATCAAATACCTTTTCCATCCGACTAGTCGCTGTGATCAAAAAGATCTTTCTCGAACTTTTCCGTCGCGGTGAAACAGACTTCCGGTATTTCTTGAGCAAGAGATCCATAATATAGACAGAAAACGTATTAAAAAGAAAGAAGTAGATCATCCCCCGACGAGAGATGGAAAAGACCCCATCGAGCATAAAAGAGGTAAAGGTGATCCCAACAGCGAAAAACACATTGTATTTCAAGACCTGAAAGAGCTCATCCAGGTAACCCCTGCTATAAAAACGATAGGCAATATTGCTAATGTAAAAGGATACAAAATGTAAGAGATAGAGAATGGCGATCGTCTGAGACGTGTATTCAGCATCCTTAAAAAGACTTACAATGTAAGCCGAAAACAGGGCAGCCAAACTTTGAAAGAGAACAATATTTAATTTTTCCAGTTCGATTCTTTCTTCTCCCATTTTCCCTCAATCCTATTCTTTACTTTTTCCCGTACTCCCCGTAGGATCCGTATCCACCATACGAACCATACTCAGCAGCTTTAATGTTAAATTTATTGAGCACTACTCCCAAGAAAGGGGTGCCTGTTTGTTCTAATTGCTCCTTAGCCTTTTGGACCGCCTTGCGTCCATTGGCCCCAGATTCTGTGATCAAGACAGTTCCATCACAGCGTTGGGCGATAATCGCCGCATCGATCACGACCCCGATTGGAGGCGTATCGACAATGATGTAGTCAAAATGCTCACGCAAGGCATCCATCATCACAGTGAAGTTCTTACTTTGCAAGAGACCCGTTGGGTTTGGCGCCACCTGTCCAGACTCGATGATATCCAAGTTTGGAAAATCAGTCGCATACATGATTTGGTCCAATTGGCTACGACCAGATAAGAAGTCGGTCAAGCCTTGGATCTTAGTACGGCTACGGAAAATCCCTGTCATGACAGAGTTCCGGATATCACAGTCGACCAAAAGGGTCTTGTAACCCGCACGCGCAAAGGCAACGGCCAAGTTGGTTGAAGTGGTTGATTTCCCTTCGTTTTCTTGAACAGATGAGATGGTGATGACTTTCAAGTCCACCCCACTCAATTGGATATTCGTCGCAAGGGCATTGAAGTACTCTTCTGCCTTCCGAATTTCTTGTAATTTGTTTTTTGAAATTTCTAACGTATTCATGCGATCCCCAGTCTACAGTTTCTTAATATCTGGCACAATACCAAGTAAGGTTAGGCCCATCAACTCTTCGATATCTTCTGGTCTCTTGACACGATCGTCCAAGACCTCTACTACGACCATAAGAACCACCATCAAGCCAGCACCAGCAATAAAGCCAAGAAGGACATTGCGTCGGATATTTGGTGAAGAAGGTGATTGAGGTACTTCTGCTTCATCCAAGGTCGTAACATCTGACACCTTGGTCACAGAGATGATCTTTTCAGCTGCTACATTTCGAAGGCCATTGGCAATGCGGGCCGCTTCTTTTGGATCTCCATCCTTAGCCGTGATCGAAAGAATACGAGTATCTGTTGGAACAGACACACTGATCTTTTTCGACAACTCAGCAGGTGTCATATCAAGTTTCAATTCTTCAATGGCTTGCGTCAAAACATTTTGAGAAAGAATGATCTCACGGTAGTCCTTAACCAAGTAAGAACCCGCCTGCAAATCAGAGTTTGTCAAGGCATTGTTGTCTTGGTTTTGGCGACTGACCACGTAGATCCGGCTAGTACTTTGGTATTCTTTCTTAGCTAAAAAGGCACTGTAGCCAAATGCAGCAATGGCAAAAACCAGAGCGACCAAAATGATTGAAAACTTGCGTTTCCATAGGGTCTTTAGCATAGCGAAAACATCAATTTCCACTGCTTGATTTTCTTGATTGTTCATTTCCTAATTACTCCTTCATGTGGATCTCTCCACCTGTTTCCTGGTTAGATTAATTCATCTGCTAACAAGAGCTGTTGATGGTTGACAAAGAGGTCTTTTGCCCGTTTTTCGCCGTATTCTTCCTTGATCAAGCGATAAGCTTCTGCCATATAGGGTGGTCGTTTATCTAGATTGTGCATATCACTGGCTACAAAATGTACCAAATCTTTTTCTAAGAAATAGCGAGCCCGTTTTTTGAGGCGTTTTTGCTCATCTCCAAAGAGGCGAGGCTTGAGAACACTGGAACTATTGATCTGCATGTAGCAGCCCATGTCAATCATCTCTTGCACGCGCTCCTCATTTTTCTCCAAACAATTGTAGCGTTCAATATGGGCTACCACCGGCGTAATACCGAGATGAAGCAGGCGATCCAAGGCTGTGTGGATTTCTTTATAGGGCGTTCCCATGCTGAATTCAATCAGAGCAAAGCGCGTATCTGCCAGACTGGGAATGATCTTTTCTTCTAGTTTTTTTAAGACATCATTGGTAAAGTAGATCTCTGCCCCGTAATGAATCGTTAAATCTGGCGCTACCTCTGCCGCGATTTTTTTCACTTCTTGAAAATTTTCTGAAATTTTTTCCTCAGGGGTTTCAAACATACCCTTGCGGCGATGCGAAGTAGAGATGATGGTCCGCACCCCTTGACGATAACTTTCTGTCAAGAGAGCACGCGTATCTTCTCTGGTTTTGGGTCCATCATCCACATCGAAGACGATGTGTGAGTGGATATCAATCATTTTTCTTTTCCTTCCATAACTTTTTGGATGGTTTCCTTGGCCTTGGTCAAGCTGGCTTGATCCAACTCCATGACATAGAGGTTGTAACCAGGCATAGCATAAGACGGCAAGTCATTTCGTCCTTGACCAGTGATCGCTTGTGAAGTCACCTCATAAGAACCACCCGTTTCTAGCTGGGTATTGATCAAGTTCATCATAGTTGGCAACTGCATATTGGTTTGGACGGAATCTTGGAGGTTTCCGATAATCTCATTGTAGTTGCTTAAGACCTTGGTAGAGGTCAACTTTTTGATAATGGCCGCAATGACTTTTTCTTGGTTTTTTCCACGGTCATTGTCACCACCTTGAAGAGAATAACGTTCCCGAACAAAGCCAAGTGCTTGCTCTGAGTTTAAATGTACCTTTCCGACTGGGAAATGGAACTTGCCATGAAGACTCGTAAATTCTTGGTCGTTTTCCACATCGATTCCCCCTAGAAGGTCAATCAACTTGAGGAAAGACGTGAAATTAAGGCGAACATAGTAGTTGAGCTTGATGTCATAGAGATTCTCAAGAGTATGAATGGATGCATCCACACCGTAGATCCCTGCATGGGTCAACTTATCATTTTGGTTGTTACCACCATCTGCAATCGGTACATAGGCATCCCGCGGCGTCGTGGTCAACAAGACTTGCTTGGTCTTCCGATTAACGGTCATGATGATATTGACATCTGATCGAGAAACTGAAGTGACCGGGCCATAGGTATCAATCCCACTGACATAGATGTTAAAGACATCTGCATTGGCAGACACTTTGCTGGTTGCTGCTACTTCTTTTCGAATTTTATAAGAATAAATTTTCTTTAATTTTTTCGCATAGTCAGCATCTTCAGCAGCAATGGTATCCTCAAAGGTGCTGTTAAGCACAATCGCTGAGGCATTTCCCTCTTGCAAGCTCTTATAGGCATCGAGATAGGTTGGGGTATCTACTACAGAGATATCCTGACCCTTCGTCTTTTTGATATTGTCTAAGAGAGCCGTGAGGTTGGCTTCGTTGTTGTTGCCCTTGGGCGCCGTAACTTCTTTAATCTCTTTGATATCTTTGATGTCACTATCTTTCTTGACATAGACAGCCATCTCAAACTCTGTATAGTTAGAATGGCCATTGACATTACTCGTCAGATTTAGCAGCTGTTGACTAGCAAACAAAACTCCTGAACTAGCCAATAAGCCGACAAGAAGCAGGACCAAAGTTGTCTTTTTGGCCTGATTTTTGATCACAAACCAAGCTGACAAGAGCAAGAGAAGAGCTAGTAGTACCATCACGAGAACATTAACATAGCGAAAAGCCAGGATGTTATTGGCCAACATGGTATAGGTCGCCCAACTTGCGGTTATAAGCAAAAAAATAAGCAATACGGAATTAACGATTCGCAATTGCCCCCACTTATGTTCTGAACGACGACTCCGTCTCCTTTGTGACATAAATACCTCCAATTAGTCCTAATCATATTTATTGTAACATATTTTTAGCAAAAAATGCATTAATTATCACTTTTTTGTCCATTATGGACATTTGGAAAGTAAGCGCTTTCTGAAAGCGACAAAATCTTTTGCCTACTTATCGGAGAATTCAAAAAAACCGGGTGAAACACCCGGTTTGAGAATGTAGACAAGCTGTTTTTTACATCAAACAAGTTAATGGATGCCTAACAAATTAAAATGAGATACTTTTTAGTCTTATTCAATCATCTACTGAAACTTTCCGCCGTGAGAAAAGCGCTAGAAACACTATTGTTTCTAGCGCTTGGGAGTTTTGAAACTTTAGGTTCAAAACTAAGTCATGGAACTTCTTCGAAGTTCGCTGACGTCCGTACTCACCTAAAGGAAGTTTCTAAGATGACTTTGTCTTCAATCTGAACCGAGTGAAAAACCCGGTTTGTGAAGATCTACAAAAGATCATCTCGTTTGACCTGCTCAAAACTTTCCTTGCCATCATTGAGCTTGTCCCAGATGACGACCTTTCCTTCTTTGAGAGATTGTTGAACATCAATAATCCGCTGGTTGGATGAACCACGAAACTGCAACATCAGGTTGCGTTTGCTCTTATCATAGCGCCCATCGACCAGAATATCAATCAGCGAGAGAAGCTCTAATTTGTCTGGCGTTTCCAGCATCAGCTCTTCCCAAGTGTAACCGGTCCAAGACCAGATATCTTTGTCGGGTAGCTCTTTTCTCACACGCTTGACCAAGGGCAACAGGATGCCGGTGTTGAGAAAAGGTTCCCCACCAAGCAATGTCAGGCCCTGAACATAGGGTTGGGCCAGATCAGCCATGATTTGCCCCTCTAACTCTTTGGTGTAGGGAATGCCTGCATTGAAAGACCAGGTCGCAACATTATAACAGCCCTCGCAGTGAAACATACAACCTGCTACATAGAGAGAATTGCGCACACCTTCTCCATCCACAAAGTTAAAAGCCTTGTAGTCGATGATGCGCCCTTGACTCAGTTCTTCACTCTTCCACTCTCCTGGTTTTGGTGTATTCCATGTCATCCTTCTAGTCCACCTCTATCCAATAGCGCTCCGTTCCATTTCGAACATCCTCAAATTGACCGCCATTAGCTAAGATAACAGCTCTGCTGGCAGGATTTTCTGTGCTACAAGTTACCAAAGCTCGTTTGATATTCTTTTCCTTAGCAACTTGTAAACCTTGGCGGAGGGCCTCTTTAGCATAGCCCTTACCTCTTTCAGAAGGGCGGATGGAGTAACCGATATGGCCACCCTCCTCCAGGAGATAAGCACTCAGGCACAAGCGGAAATTGAGAAAGCCAACCGCTTGACCGTCTCTTGCAAAAGCGACTAACTGAACAGCAGGCACCCAACCTTCCGGAATTCCTAGCCCCATTTCCATGTCACGATTACTTTCCAACCACTCCTCATAAACAAAATCATCAGCATCCCAAAAGCCACCGTCGTGCGCTGATCGGGTCTCTTCGAACTCTGTCATCATATTTAGAATGGCCTCTTTATCCGCTAGAGTTGGTCTGCGTAATTTCATCTTTACCTCCCCCATAAGAGAAAAGTGAGAGCGGACTCTCACTTCACAATATAAACAATCATTTTTAATAAATACTGAATCAATGAGTCGACACTTATTTATTAAACTTTTTTAAGAATCTACTGAGAATTTCATCTTCAATATGAAGTGAGAATTCTCACTTTTATTTTTTCTTAGCCTTTTTTAAAAATTGTTCTCTCAGGCTAGCCACGCGGTCTTTTTTATTGACTCCACCTGTCGAATGCTTTTCGTGGAATCGTTGAACCTGGGCCTTGCCTTTATCGTCTAATTGGTATTTTCCCATAATGTCCTTTTCTAATCTGTTACTTGGTGTCCAGCTGATTTGATAGTAGATCCGTTCATGTGTTTGACACGCGCCGAGATTTCCTTATGACGGCCATTGACCATCGGGCGAGCTTGAGGGTTTCCTAGATAACCACAGGTCCGTTTGACCACATCGACCGTTTTTGGATCGCTATTGCCACAATTTGGACAAGCAAATCCGCGCTCAGTAGGCGTGAAATCTCCTTCAAAATCACACTTGTAACAACGGTCAATCGGCGTATTGGTTCCGAGATAACCGACCCGGTCATAGGCATAATCCCAAACCGCTTCAAGCGCTTTTGGATTTTGTTGGAGCACAGGATACTCACAATAGTGGATGAAGCCACCAGTCGCCCCAGCTTCTGGATAAACTTTTTCAAAATCCAGCTTCTCAAATGGGGTTGGGTTTTTGCGGACATCGTAGTGGAAACTATTGGTATAGTATTCCTTGTCTGTGATATCTGGAACCTTCCCAAATTTCTCCGTATCCAGGCGACAGAAGCGGTCTGTCAAGCTTTCTGACGGTGTCGAATAAATGGAGAAGTGGTAATCATACTGGTCAGACCATTCTTCCACGCGCGCTTTCATGTCCTTGATGATATCGATCGTGAATTGTTTGGCTTCTGGATTGTGTTCCCAATTTGGGCCATAAAAGACGGTTGCGACTTCGTAGAGTCCGATATAACCAAGTGAAACAGTCGCTCTGCGATGACGGAAGAGCTGATCTACCTGATCATATTTACCCAAGCGTTTCCCGAAAGCCCCATATTGGTAGAGAATCGGCGCATTGGCTGATGTCGCTTCTTTGGTGCGCTCCACCCGGTAAACCAAAGCATCTTCAGCAATGTTCATTCGTTCATTAAAGATTTGCCAGAATTTTTCTTTGTTCCCTTCTGATTCAAGAGCGATCCGAGGAAGATTGACCGTCACAACGCCAAGATTCATCCGGCCAGAATTGACTTCGACGCCATTTTCATCCTTCCATCCTTGAAGGAAAGAACGGCAGCCCATGGGTACCTTAAAAGAGCCTGTTAATTCCACAATCTTGTCATAAGAGAGGACATCGGGATACATGCGCTTAGTAGCACATTCTAAGGCCAATTGCTTGATATCATAGTTGGGTGTTCCAAGCTCTAGGTTGAGTCCCCGTTTGAGGGTAAAAATCAATTTTGGAAAGATGGCTGTTCGGTGTTCCGAACCCAGTCCCTTGATCCGGATTTTCAGAATCGCTTTTTGGATTTCCCGTTCGTAACGGCTAGTTCCAAGTCCAAAACCAAGCGAAGTGAAAGGAGTTTGCCCGTTTGACGTAAAGAGGGTATTGATCTCATATTCTAGCGATTGCATGGCATCATAGATGTCTTTTTGAGTCTTACTCCAAGCATAGTCCTCTTGCTTTTCAGGAAGTACCCACTCTTTGGCATCCGCTAAGTGTTTTTGGTAGTTCTTTTCTGCATAAGGAGCCAAGACTTGATCGATCCGGTCTGCTGAACAGCCACCATACTGACTAGAGGCCACATTGGCAATAATCTGCGAGATCTGTGCCGTTGCAGTTTGGATAGACTTAGGACTTTCTACTTCTGCATTCCCGATCTTAAAGCCATTTTTCAGCATGCCTTCAAAATCGATCAAGCAGCAGTTGGTCATCGGTGTATAAGGGCTATAGTCCAAATCATGGTAGTGGATGTCCCCTTTTTGGTGGGCATTGGCTACGTGTTTGGGCAACATTTTAAGACCAATCGACTTACCAACGATCCCTGCTGTCAAATCACGCTGGGTGTTGAAAACATCACTGTCCTTATTGGCATTTTCATTCACCACCGCTTGGTCCTTGTTGAGGAGTTTGCTAATCGTAAAGTTGATATCGGTTGCTTTTGAGCGCTCAAAATCCCTCTGGGTTCGGTAAGTGATATAGCTCTCAGCAATCGCATATTCATTGGCTTGAAGCAATTCATGTTCGACGACATTTTGAATTTCATAGATCTTCACGCCATTTGGAAAGCGCTCCAAGATTTCTGCAATAATGCGGTCAACAATGGCCTCTAGTTTGGCTTCCATCACCGGTGTGAGAGAAGTTACTTCTTTTGTGGCCTTTAACAAGGCTTTATAAATTTTTTCAACATTGAATGGAACACGACGGCCATCTCGTTTTTCAACAAAAATATCAGGAGCCATTCTCAGTTGTTCTTCTCTCAAGGTGATCATACCAAACATGCCTCTTTTCATTTATTTACATACAAGTTGTATTATACCACTCCAAAAATAAAAATCAATATCTTGTGGAAAATTTTATAAAAAACTTTCTAAAGCACAAGATATTGATTTTCTTAAGAGCGTTGATAGAGTTTGAAATAATGGTATTTCTTCTCAACTAGACGATAATTTTCTTTGAGCAAGTCTTTCATTTTGGAGGTCAACTCTACCTGATTGTTGACCACAATATACTTGGGTTCAGACCGATCGATTTGTTGGGTAACATTGGTCCGGTTTTCATTAATCCCCAGATAAGACGTCGGTGTCAATAAGGCAGAAGCTGCCAAACGATCGCTTTCTTGATAGAGAGTAGCTGTCGTATCCCAAGCATAGACGCTATCTTTGGTCTTGCTGTGGTTATGAATGTAGCTAGCGATAGCGCTCCGTTCACTGGATTGGCCAGACTGAAGCACGACATCTTGAACCACTGGATTCGCCAACAGATAGATAAGGGCTACTAGTGGTAAAAAAACTTGGCTCGTAAAGTAAGCGGCCCAAATTTCCTTGTTTTTCTTCTTCCGACCACGACGTTCGATCCCATCGTTTTCTTCCCCATCTCGTGAGAACCAGATCGCAAACAAAGGAAGAACAAATGGCAACATCGGTAACAATTGGTAAGCCCCTTGTTCCGGAAGACCAATCGACACGATAAGGACTACCAAGCTACCTGCCCATCCTATAAAGCGGAAGATTCGGCGAGCACTGCTACTTTGCTTGGTAAAGGACATCAAAAAGGCAGAGACCAGACCAAGGGCGAGCGCCAACAGGCCGTAATAAATGACATTACTGAAGGTCTGTCCATTAGTAAAATTCAAGGCATTAAAGACATAGGTCACTTGGTTAATGGCATAACCAAAAGTCTGATTCAAAACGGTGATATAGCCAATTGGATAAAAGACGAGTGAAAAACCAAGGAGAGCTGCCAGCAGTTGATAAAAACCACGTGCCCATCTCTTCTGCTTAATATTAAAGGCTGTTAATCCAAGGAAGGCCAACAAATAAAACAGGGCACTGGTCATCGGATCAATCAAGAAAGCAACAGCTGCGATCGCACCATAAAGGATAAAGCCTTCATCCTTACGATGACCAATCAGATAAGCCAAAATGAAATTCATGCTGGCAAATAGGATTGGAAGACTAAAGAAGGTCACATAAGTCCCTCCAAAACCAAGGCCTAGCACCAAGAAATAAAAGAGTAACTGGACATTCTTGGCTGTATCTTTATCAGACACCAACAGGCGCACAACCCGATAGAGATAAGTACCCGCAAAGAAGAGGGCAATCGCTTGGAGGAGCATCAAGATCCAATGTCCACCCGCCAAGCTTCCCAACCAGTTGATCGCATAATAGAGGAGACCATTGGTTCCGTAAAAATCACCAAACGGGACTTGACCTTTGGTCATTGCCCAGCCAGCATACAAGTTTTGCGATTGTTGATCGGTTGCAAAACGGGTTAAAAATGGCACACCGACATGCAGTAAACTAATCAAAAGACTCAACACAAAAGGAATCGTTAGAGGCACTGGACGCTTGGATTGACGACGGATCGGCTCAACTGCCACATCCGCTTCTAACTCTTCCGTATTCTCTTCTATGCTAGATGCTTCCGCTTTTGTCGCTTCAACTCCCGATTTACGAGAACGGCGACTCATCCGACTGAGTGGTTGCTCCGCTTTCTGTTCTGATTCTTGTGTAGGTTCTGCTACTGCTTCTGGCTTGGCATCACTAATGGACTCTGATGCCTCCATTGCAACCGGCTCCTCCAAGACTTCTACCTGTTGGCTATGAGTCGGTTCTTCTTCACGAAAGACTGATTTGTCTAGCACTTCGCGAATTTCACGTGTATCCTGAAAACTATCTCCCACGTGAAGCCCTAACTTTTTAGAAGTCATTTCTTGCTCTTTTTCGCTCATTCTTTTTCCTTTTCTTCCATGTTCCTCTGCTCTTTCCTTTTAGAAAAAAGCCCATTATCTTTTCTAGTATACCAAATTCTGCCGACCCTGTCAGCCTCTTGCCACATAGTCCTATGGAAAAAGAGTCAGGCATCTCGATTCCTGACTCTGATTCTCGTTTTAATACATTTACAGCATCGGTGCGAACAATTGCATAATTTCCTTGATTAAGCTTTGGTGCCATGTAAAGCGGAAGGTATCTTCAGTGATTTCTTGGGATACTTCAAAGATGTGATCAAAATCCGCCCGGATCTCTTTCAGAGCAGGCGTTTGATACATCCAGACCGCATTTTCATAGTGATGGACCAGACTACGGTAGTCAAAGTTAATCGATCCCACAACCGCCATTTCATCATCTGCAAGAACTTGCTTACTGTGGACAAAACCAGGTGTGTACTCATAGATTTTCACACCAGCATCCATCAGATCCAGGTAAGCCCCACGCGTAACAATTTGGATTAATTTTTTATCCGGAATATGCGGGGTCACGATGCGAACATCCACCCCACGAAGGGCTGCATTGCGGATATCCTCTGTCAAATCATAATCGATGATCAAATAAGGAGTCGTGATATAGACGTAATCTGTCGCTTGGTTGATCATATTTTGATAAACCGTCTTTCCGACCTGCGACTTGTAAATCGGCTTTGGTCCACTCCCATAGGGAATGTAGAGCCCTTCGCCTTCGACTGCCTTGTTTTCAATATGATAGCGGTCAAAATCCTCAATTTCCCCACGGTTGATGTACCAGTTCATGAGGAAGAGTCGCGTTAAGGCCTTAACAGCTCGTCCATCCAAGCGGATGGCACTGTCCTTCCAGTGACCAAACCGCTCAATGTGGTTGATATACTCGTCTGCCAAATTGACACCACCCGTATAGCCGATCTGCCCATCAATGACCAGAATCTTGCGGTGGTCCCGGTTGTTATAAGCCACTGTTAGACGGGGGATCACCTTGTTAAACTTATGGGCATCAATCCCCATCTTTCTCAATCGCTTGGTATAGTTCCCAGCCAAGGTTGCCATACAGCCGATATCGTCATAAAGGAGTTTGACTTCGACCCCCTCTTTCACTTTCTGCTCTAATATCTCTAGGATACTGTTCCACATCAAGCCTTCATCAATGATGTAAAACTCGATGAAGATAAATTTTTTCGCCGCTCTCAGATCCTCTAGTAATTGCTCATACATATCCTCCCCTAGAGGGTAAAAAGTTGACGCCGTCCCATTGTAGAGATCCGCATTGTGGTCCATGGATAAAATAGACTTGACCAAGCCGTAGACTGCCTTGCTTTCTTTCTTGAGCTCCTTACGCAATTGCTGGCTGTTATCCTCTCTAAACTTCATGGATTCCATATTTTTCAGCTGGATCATTTCCTTCTTGGACAAACGACGCTCGCCAAACATGAGATATAAGAGAGATCCAAAGACAGGAATAACCGCAATCAAGAGCCAAGTCACCTTATTTTCGGGAGGGGTATTGCGGTTAACAATAGCTAGGATCGTCGACACATATAAGAGCCCAATGACCGCAACTGATAGCCAATGAGGGAACCATTTATTGAGCCAAAAGAAGGCCGCAAAGGATACCCACAGTTCGAAGCCCATAAACAAAATACTAAATCCATACTTGGACATTAAAAGACGTAATTTTCGAAAGGTCACAGCATCCTCCTTTTTTCTTTCTACTAGTATAACAATTCTTTTTACCCGATGCAACGACCAACCAAACCCCTTCTTGACAAACAAAAAGAGGCTGGGACAAAAGTCCTAGCCTCTCAATTATCTTTGGATTGTCGAGCAAGACGTAGTGGTTGAGTGCTCAAAGCACTGCTTTGAGGTGGCGGATAGAACTTGCGAAGCAAGTATCCTAAGTCTTTGTTCGCTTTTTAAGCTTCAAAGATGCCCTATGTTGACGGAAACTATGTTTCCTTTATCTGCAACCTTCAACAGTCTCCCAGACTGTTGAAGCTGTGCGGTGGTGGGACGACGAAATCGAATTCTAACGAATGACCGATTTCTGTCCCACTCTCTCTTGTCTCGTCCCTTATTGCTTGGTCAAAACGATAATCCCTTGATCATCCTCTGCTTGCTCCAAATCTTCTAGCGATAACCGATCCCCTTCGATCCGATAGCGATAGGGCTCATCCCCTATACGCATAGATTGATTGACCGGATCAATACTGACCTCTTTAGTCTCTTCTTCGCCATCATCATCTTGCACTGTAAATGTGCCTTTTTGACCCGTCACCACCAGTAGAATTGTATTCTCCTCATCCTGTCCTCGATAGCTTCCATCTATGGAAACCCCTTGCTCTGACTTTTCACTGGTCGAAGCCACTGTCTCAGATGAATGTGAGCTAACGCTACTTGAGGCTTTTGGCGTTTGTTCTTGCTGACTACAAGCAGTCAGGAAAAGGGCTACTGCCAAGGTCAGTATAGACATGATTTTTTTCATTAAGATCGACTCCTTTCACTATAACCGTACACTATTTACCACCAGTATACGCCAAGAAAATCTTTAGGTCAATTGTTTAACCCTCTAATAAAAATGCCCTTACTTCTGCAATAAAATACAAGGATCCTGTCACAAATAAGACTTCTTCTGGACGACTCTGATCCATAAATTCTTTGATATAGGCCTTATAGTCAGCTACATAGGGCAGGTCTTGTCGATCGCCATGGGCCACCACTTCTCCGTAATGAAAGGTCGTCAACATTAATTCAGCTTCTGGTAACCCAGCTTGAAGTGTTTCCAGCATTCCACTATAATCTTTTCGTTTGAGGGCTCCAAATAAAATCTTCACGCGTTTCCCAGTTAAGCTTTTTGCAAACTCGATCAAACGCACCATGGCATGAGGATTATGGGCTCCATCCAAATACACCTTGTCACCAACTAATTCTAAGCGCCCTGGCCACCGTGTCTCTTGCAGAGCAAGCTTGATCATATCCAGATCTACTGCTTGAGGCTGACCTTCCATGTAAAGGAGGAAGGTCTCCAGAGCTACTGCAGCATTTTCCCGTTGGTAATCACCCTTCAAGCCAAGAGAGGGCAAGACAAGGTCCACGTTTTCATTCCAAAAACGATCCTGCTCTAAGCCAAAATCTTTTTGGAAGGTGTGGAGATCCACATCCAACTGCTCCGCTTTTTCTTGACAAATGACTGCAGCTTCATCAGATAAGGGGCCCACCACTGCTTTCTTACCTTGTTTAAAAATTCCTGCCTTTTGCTGGGCGATTTCCGCAATCGTCCCTCCCAGTGTTTCCTGGTGATCCAGGCCAACCGAAGTGATCACTGCGATCTCTCCTGTCACCACATTGGTGGTATCTAGAAGTCCACCGATGCCAACTTCCAATAAGACCACGTCCACAGCTTGTTCCTTAAAATACAAGAGAGCCATGAGGCAAATAATCTCAAAATAAGAGAGTTGGTCCTGAGTTTTGAGTAGGGTCTGCTCCATTTGTTGGACTTCTTGACCAATCCGAGTGAAATCTTCATCCGAAATCGGCTTGTCCCCAATACAAATCCGATCATGGATACTGATCATATGAGGAGAGGTAAAGGTCCCAACCTTCTTTCCGTGAGCCATCAACAATTGACGCAGAAAGGCGATTGTGGATCCCTTCCCATTGGTTCCCGTCACATGAAGGATCGGGTAAGCCTTATCCGGCCTCCCTAAAAGTCTTACCGCCTGTTCCATACGATCCAAGCCAGACCGAAAATTCAAACCGATCCGACTATTCATCCATTGCTCAATCTTATTCACATCTTCCTCCTAAAAGAAAAAAGCGACAAAACCTCTTCTGACGTTTGCGCTCCTTTCTTTTGTAGTTATTTCTTTCTCATTTTTACAGCAGGTCCATTGGACTTACTTGCGGGCTTTATTTCTTGCGCAAGGGTAAAAACATCCCCCGGAATTTCCTGCTTTTTCTTGTTTCTAGGAGCTGGGCTAAAAACGTCCCCCGGACGTTTCAACTCTTTCTAGTTTCTAGGAGTTGAGGTGATACAGTCTCCCAGACTGTATCACTCCTCCATAAAGCTGTTGAAGACTTCCTCGATCATATCCCATTCTGCATCTGAGTCTTCTGGGATTGGTTGAAGGTCGCCTTCTGTGCCGTCTTCGTTTTCTGTAAATGAATAAGCTTGGATTTCAACTTCACCGTTTTCATCTTCTTCTGCATTAGCAGGGATCAAAAGGACATAGTTTTTCCCAAATTCTTCTTTACCATCAATGGTCAAAAGAATTTCAAACAAGGTTTCATTTCCTTGTTCATCCACCAATGTGATTAATTCACGTTCTTCATGGTCGTGGTTATGATCATGTGCCATACTATTCTTCCTCGTTTTCTTTCTAAAAATTGCGATCTAAATAATTTTGTAAAATGAGCTGCGCCGCCAACTTATCAATGACTTTTTTGCGTTTGCTACGGCTAATATCTGCTTGCTCAATCAACATCCGCTCTGCAGCAACTGTCGTCAACCGTTCGTCTTGGTAGTCGACTGGCAAGCCAAACTTTTCAGCAATCATCGTGCCATAAGCCTGACTGGCTTCCACACGCGGTCCGCTAGTGTTGTTCATGTTTTTCGGCAAACCCACAACAAAACGGTCCACCTTGTATTGAGCTACTAATTCGGCTAAGCGCTCCAAACCGAATTCTTTTTTATCTTCATCGATTTGGATGATTTCAAGACCTTGAGCTGTAAAGCCGAGAGGATCACTCACAGCAACCCCAACGGTCTTTGAGCCAACATCCAATCCCATAATTCTCATTAGAGGTCTATTCCTTGCCCTTTCAAATAATAACGTACCAATTCCTCAACGATCTCGTCTCGTTCATATTTACGAATTTGGTTCCGTGCATTATTATAACGAGGTACATAGGCAGGATCCCCACTGAGTACGTATCCTACGATTTGATTAATTGGATTGTAGCCTTTTTCATCCAGTGACAAGTAAACATCTTTCAAGGTCTCGCTAATTTCCTTACGATTTGAATCATCAAGATTAAAACGTACTGTCTCATCTGTAAATCCCACAAGAACACCCTCTTTCCTTAGAATACTACCATTATACCATAATCAAAGGTTTTCCACAACGGTCAAGTCCTTGATTTTACGGCTTTTTCAAGCATTTTTAAGCTATTTTAGCTAAACTGTTTTTTTATTTTTGCTCACTCGCTCCAGCATGGATGAGATTGTCTGCAAATTGGCTTGGTGTCAGCTTCAACAACTCCGGCAAGTGATTGTTTTTAAAGTAAGTCATGCCTTCAGCTTTCTTCACATCCATTGCTTCAAAGTCGTAGGTGATAGTCACCTTGTATTCATTCTCATTTTCCAAGGTCAAATCAGCTGTGAAACCTGGCACTGTCAAAGCTTCCTTAAAGGCATCATCCTTGTTGAAGGATTCTCTCAATTGCTTTTGCGCTTCCTCAACTCCAACCTGTTGGATCCCTTTTTTCAATTCTTCATCGGTTGCCGTCACATTGATAGTCTGCAACTTTTTAAAGGTGTTCCCCACGTAGGTTACGATTTGCGTCTGTTGTGTTCCCTTGTCATCTTTTGGAAAGACAAAGGTTCGTGTGACTACTTGATTTTCTTCAGCCTTTTGCAAGATACTCTTATTATCTTTTTGCAACTGTTCTGCCTTCGCTTTGATCGCTTTTTGGTCACTTGAACTTGGTGTTTTCACTTGTTTTTTAGGGCCACAACCTGTCAAAAACAAGGCAAGTGCACCCAATAAGAAGATTTTTCTTTTCATTTTTCATTCCTTACTAGTTATTGTTTTCTAAAATATTGTATCACAGATTTCATAAATTGGCGCAGTAAACTACTATCCATTCCTATTTTGAACAAGAAAAAATCAGAAACAAGCTGTTCCTGATTTTTTATCGCTTTAAAGTGCTGCACGCATCCGTGCTTCTGCATTTTCTACATTTCGAACGGAGCGTGGTAAGAAAGCACGAATATCGTCTTCTTTGTAACCCACTTGGAGGCGTTTATCGTCTACCAAGATCGGACTTTTAAGGATACGAGGTGTTTCCATAATAATATCGATCACTTCATTGACACTTAAGTCTTCGATATCCACTCCTAGATTTTTAGCGTAACGATTTTTTGAAGAGACAATACTTGCCACTCCATTTTCAGTCTTTGTAAGGATATCCAATAACTCTTCTTTGGTGATCCCTTCCTTACCGAGGTTTTGTTCTTTATAAGTTAGCTGATGAGCGTTGAGCCAAGTCTTTGCTTTCTTACAGCTAGTACAACTTGACACTGTATAAATTTTAATCATGCATGCACTCCTTTCGCTACACGATATTACTATCGTATTAAATTATAACACAAAAACCATCAGTCTAGCGACCTATTTTGAAAAAAATTAATCTTCAATTTCAATCGCATCATCTAAATCTAGTGTTACTTCTTCTGCAAAAGGAGCTTCTTCTTCAGTTTTATCAAGGGGTTTCACTGTTTCGTCTTCTTCGATCAACCCAAAATGAACCCGAACCTTGTGGTCAATTTCATCAAAAATTTCTGGGTGATCTGCCAAGAATTTCTTAGCATTTTCAGATCCTTGACCAATTTTTTCGCCATTGTATGAATACCAGGCGCCGGCTTTTTGGATCAAATCGAGGTCGGTCGCAATTTTCAGCAATTCACCCGTACGTGAAATTCCTTCCCCGTACATGATTTCAACCATGGCTTCTTTGAAGGGTGGAGCCACCTTATTCTTCACAACCTTGATCTTGGTTTCCTTACCGACATTGGTATCTTTTTGGTCCCCAGTCCCCTTAATTTGGGTATTTCCACGAACATCTAAACGAACAGAAGCGTAGAATTTAAGGGCACGACCACCAGGTGTTGTTTCAGGGTTCCCAAACATGATCCCTACTTTTTCACGTAATTGGTTGATAAAGATGGCAATGGTCTTGGTTTTATTGATGGAAGCTCCAAGTTTGCGCATCGCTTGGCTCATCATCCGCGCTTGCAAACCAACGTGGCTATCTCCAATATCACCATCGATTTCCGCACGAGGTACCAAGGCTGCAACAGAGTCGACAACTACCAAATCAACGGCACCTGAGTCGATTAATTTACCAGCAATTTCAAGCCCTTGTTCCCCTGAGTCTGGTTGAGACAAGAGGAGCTCATCAATATTGACCCCAAGAGCGGCCGCATAAGACGGATCCAAGGCATGCTCAGCATCGATAAAGGCAGCAATACCTCCTTCTTTTTGTGCTTGAGCTACTGCATGGAGGGCAACGGTTGTTTTACCTGATGATTCTGGACCATAGATTTCGATGATCCGACCTTTTGGATAGCCTCCAGCACCCAAGGCAATATCAAGTGCCAATGAACCAGAGCTCATCACTTGTACTTTTTGTTCCGCGCGTTCGCCCAAACGCATGATTGATCCTTTACCAAAGTCCTTTTCGATCAACTTCAGGGCATCATTGAGCGCTTTTTCACGCTCATCTCCAAATTTCTTAGAGATCTCATCTAATTTTTTCTGTTTTTTCGCCATTCTTTTCTCCTATTTTTTACTATACAGGAAATACACTCCACTCACCAACGATTTCCGTCATTTGAAAGGCTCATTTCCTGTCCATTTGTAGAATCATTCTTCATTTGGCACAAGCTTCATTATACCAAATTTTCACCATTTAATACAGCCAGGCGCACCAAATTAAAGGCATGAAGGACTGCAATTTCGCGGACATCCGCCCGGCTACGTCCGGCGATATTGACTTGGACACTATCCACTCCACTTGGAGTCGCAAGTCCGATAAAGACGGTCCCTGCCGGATGCCCTTCTAGGCTATCTGGTCCCGCAACTCCGGTCAGGCTAACACCATAATCGGATCCTGTTAACTTACGGGCCTGTGACGCCATGGCTTGGGCTGTAAAATGAGACACGACTCCATGTTGCTCCAACTCTTGAGCTGGAATAGACAACATCTTGCTTTTTTCTTCTAGGCTATAGGTGACAAAACCACCCGCGAAGATGCTGGACGCCCCTGAAAAATCTGCCAGAGTCGCTTGGAAGAGTCCAGCTGTCAGGCTTTCTGCAGCTGTAATGGTCTTACCAGTCTGTTTCAATAGATCAAAGGCAACCTTGGCCATCGAATTGTCATCTCCATAACCGTAAAACAACTCTTGCAAGGGTTGATGATCCAGGGTGTGGCGTGATAAGATTTCCTTTTCTAAGACATCGAGCTTCGCATCTGCTTCTGCCTGATCTTTCGCCTTTGTAGACAGACGCAAGGTCACTTCTCCTGTCTTGGCATAAGGAGCCACTGTCGGATCACTCTGCTCTTCAATAATATCGGCTAGGATCGTAACCAGCTGGCTTTCCCCAATCCCAAAGAAGCGCAAAACTCTAGAAAAGAGCTGCTCTCCTGTTGTTAAATGAGGTACCAGTTGTTCATTGACCATGGGTTTTAACTCACTTGGAGGACCAGGTAGAACAACATAGGTCACTCCGTCGACTTCAATCAAA
Source organism: Streptococcus parasanguinis (assembly GCF_901875555.1). Classification (GTDB taxonomy): domain Bacteria; phylum Bacillota; class Bacilli; order Lactobacillales; family Streptococcaceae; genus Streptococcus; species Streptococcus parasanguinis_H. Next base: position 45,478 of record NZ_CABFMD010000036.1, on the reverse strand, counting down.
CCTCCAACCGCGAGACCTGTACGGTTTTGAAGGGGGATTGAACCAGCGATCATTTGTGCTTGTCGCTCATTATTGGGTGTCCGGACATAATCAGGGCGACTGGCAAAGAAGGTGTCAAGTTTGGCAAGCACTGTCGGATCAAAAACCAGTTCTTTCCCTAAGAACTTAGCAAGGGTTTGCTTGGTCAAATCATCCTCTGTTGGACCAAGTCCACCGCATAAAATCACCAAATCGCTGCGTTTTGAAGCCGTTTCAATAGTGGCTAAAAGACGTCCTTCATTGTCTCCTACCGCCACATGATAATAGACATCAATCCCTAAACTAGCTAATTTCTCAGACAAGAATTGGGCATTGGTATTGACAATTTGTCCTGTTAGAATTTCTGTTCCAACTGCAATAATTTCCGCCTTCATGGTGCCTCCCACTTATACTATTCGTAATTTTCATTTCATTTTAACACAATTTCCTAAATTATTTAAAAAACAGATTGAAGATAAAGTCCATTTTAAGTAACTTTCTTCAATCTTTTTCTTTTAGAGTATAAAGTAAAAACTCTTAGAAATATCATTACATCAGCATTCCTAAGAGTTTTAACTATGTTGCAATCAACTTCTAAAGGGCTATTTTCTATTGTTGATAGAGCTTACCTATATTCTGAAGTAACCATATCGAGTGGTTACTTTTTTACTACTTTCTTAATCTAAAAGCTTTCTTCTGACTCTAATTCTTGTTGTTTCCCCTCATCTTTTGTGATACAATAGCATCAATTTTTTCTAGGAGGATAATATATGACTTCTACTATTGGTATTATAAGTTTATCTAGTGGGACTATGGGTGAAGACTTTGTCAAGCACGAAGTGGACTTGGGTATTCAACGTCTCAAGGACCTCGGACTCAATCCTATCTTTTTACCTCATTCGCTAAAAGGCTTAGATTTTATCAAAGAACATCCTGAAGCTCGTGCAGAGGATTTGATTCAGGCCTTTTCTGATGATAGCATCGACATGATCCTATGCGCCATTGGTGGAAACGATACATATCGCTTGCTACCTTATCTTTTTGAAAATGACCAACTACAAAAGGTTATCAAACCAAAGATTTTTCTCGGTTTCTCGGATACGACCATGAACCATCTCATGTTGCATAAACTAGGAATCAAGACTTTTTACGGGCAATCCTTTCTAGCAGACATTTGTGAGTTAGACAAAGAAATGTTGCCATATAGCCTCCACTACTTTAAAGAATTGATTGAGACGGGAAGAATCTCAGAAATTCGCCCTAGTGACGTTTGGTATGAGGAACGGACTGATTTTAGTCCCAAAGCCTTGGGAACACCTCATGTCAGCCATGCAAATACAGGTTTTGACTTGTTACAAGGCAATGCTCAGTTTGAGGGAGAAATTCTCGGTGGTTGTCTTGAGTCTCTCTATGATATTTTTGACAACTCTCTACACGCAGATAGTACAGACCTCTGCCAAAAATACAAACTTTTCCCTGACTTATCCGACTGGGAAGGAAAGATTCTATTGCTAGAAACAAGTCAAGAAAAGCCTGAACCTGATGATTTTAAAAAAATGTTGCAGGCTTTAAAAGAAACTGGGATATTTGAAGTCATTAGTGGACTCTTGGTCGGAAAACCTATGGATGAAACCTTCTATGACGACTATAAGGAAGCTTTAATGGACACCATTGATAGCAATATCCCGATTGTCTATAATCTAAACGTTGGCCATGCTACACCAAGAGCAATTGTTCCCTTTGGAGTCCACGCGTATGTAGATGCAAAGAAGCAAGTCATTCTCTTTGACTATAGCAAATAAGAGAGTGGGACAGAAATCGGTAATTCATTAGAATTCGATTTCGTCGTTCCACCTCCGCACAGTTGAGTAGGGCTGTAAAAGCTGATGAAATCAGCGTAGTAGAGCCCACTCAACCACTGCGTCTTGCTCGACAATCCAAAGACAATTGAGAGGCTAGGACTTTTGTCCCAGCCTCTTTTCTATATTCTCTGATGTTCTAGTCATCTAACGTCACTTATTTCCACTTTTCCATTCACAATCATTCTCGTGATCATTGACGAGGCCTGCTGCTTGTAGGTAGGATAGGACCGCAACGGGACCCGTAAACTTGAAACCACGCTTTTTGAGATCTTTAGCAAACTTCTCGGAAAGAGCTGTCTTCGCAGGAGCCAGCCGGTAATCCGGGACATCATTGTTGATGGTTTTCCCCTCAACAAAAGACCAGAGATAAGCATCAAAAGAGCCGAACTCTGCTTGGACTTGCAAAAAGGCTTGAGCATTGGCACGCGTTGCAAAGATCTTAGCACGATTGCGGATGATGGCTGGATTATCTAACAAAGCTTCCAGCTCCTCATCCGACATCTCTGCAACATGTTGAAGGTGATAGCCATGAAAAGCCTCACGGAAAGCCTTGCGTTTATTGAGCACCGTTTCCCAAGAAAGTCCCGCCTGGTAGGTCTCCATACAGAGCAACTCAAAAAGCGCTTGGTCATCATGGAGGGGACGTCCCCACTCCTCATCATGGTAGACTACATAGAGCGGGTTGTTCATTTTAACCCAGCCACAACGTTTTGGCATAGACTTCTCCTATTTCACCAACATCTTAAGAGCCGACTTGATATAGTTCTCTGCTGTATCGGTCGTCCCTTCAAAGAATTTCTTGATTTTCTTGAGTTCCGTTGCCTTGTAGCCCAATGCCAACATGGCTTCCATGGCTTCCTCAAGGGCTTGGTTTTCTTCTGCTGCTTTGGCTTTGGTCTGAGCCGGTGCATCTTCTAGGTCAAGATTGATCTTACCTTCCAGATCCAAGACCATCTGTTGGGCTGTTTTCTTGCCGATCTTCGGAAACTTGGTCAAGTAGGTGATGTTCTTGCTTTCGATGGCTTGGACAAGGCCTGCATTGTCATCAGCAGCAATGATGGCCAGAGCTGATACTGGGCCAATTCCAGAGACTGAGATCAAGTTCAGAAAGAGCTTTTTCTCTTCTTCTGTCGCAAAGCCATAGAGAAGGTGAGCATCTTCACGGACCACTTGGTGCAGATAGACTTGCACCTCTTGATTCATTTTGCCAGAGTAGGCATAGGGATTGGCCACATGCAAGAGATAGCCGATCCCAGCTGTTTCCACCACGATGTATTTGGCGGTGATTTTCGTTAAGATTCCTTTAATGTATTCGTACATAATCTTCCTTTATTGTTTGTTTAATACTTGCCCAATTCTCGTAGGCTAGTGTGATTTTCCTGAATGCGTCGGAACATCTTTTCCATGTCCGACTTGGTGAAGTTGACCAAGACGGGACGGCCGTGAGGACAGTTATAAGGGTTGTCGCATTGGGATAGTTGATAGATCAGATCGCGTGCAGAGTAATCGTCCAGGGTGTGGTTGGCCTTGATGGAGCGTTTGCAGGACATCATGATAGCCAACTCCGCCCGGTATTTCTTGATCGACACTTCCTTAGTCAAGAGGAGCATGTCACACATCTCATAGATGCCCGACTCGATCTCTTCTTCCTTCATCCAGATCGGATGCTCCCGCAAGATTAACTGGTTGGCTCCATATTCTTCCAGGTAGACTCCCACTTCCTCTAGGAGGGGTTTGCGCTGTTGCAGGCGGATCAGATCATCTGCAGGGAATTCAAAGATATAAGGCACCAGCAGTTGTTGTTGACTGCCGTCCACATCCCCGATACTCTCCCGGTATTCTTCGTATTTGACCCGCTCTTGGGCCGCATGTTGGTCGATGATATAGAGGCCCCCATTGCCTTGGGCAAAGAGATAGGTCCCATGCATCTGTCCAAAATATTCCAACTCTGGGAAGGTCGATGCTTCCTCTCCCTCCAGCTTGTCATAGGCCTTGTCTAGACTAGCCAGATCCAACTCTGGGTGATCCAGTTCATCATAAACCACAGCCTTTCTTTCCGCAAACTTGATCACGCTTGTCGGTTTTTCTGCCGGTTTTTCTTGGCTTGTAGAATCTGTAGCCACCTCATCTGTTAGAGGCAGTTGAGGATCTGCCACCTCTGGTCGAAGTTTGAAATCTTGACTTTCTCGGTCATAATAAAGGCGGTTTTCTTTTAAAGGCAAGGTTGTCTGTACCGGCTTTTCTGTTCGGCGAATGGTCGACTTGGCTAGATTTTCTAGAGCATCCGGAATTAGGTCCTGCTCTTTCAGAGCATTCGCAATGGCTTGCGAGATCAAGGCCATCAGTTCTCGTTCTTTGGAGATACGAACCTCTTGCTTGGTCGGGTGAACATTGACATCCGCTAAGTAAGGGTCGATCTGGATATGAATGACCGCGAGCGGGAAGCGACCCACCATGAGTTTACTACCATAGCCGTCTAAAATAGCCCGATTGAGCAAGAAATTCTTGATGTAACGGCCGTTGATAAAGAGACTGATGTAGTTGCGATTGGCACGAGTCAATTCAGGCAAAGACACAAAGCCTGTCACTTCAAAATCTAGGTCGCGATTTTCAATGGCCACCATCTTCTTGGCAGACGCCAGACCATAAACACCCGCGATCGCTTGCCGGAGATTGCCAGTCCCCGCTGTTTTAGTCATTTCTTTTCCATCATTGATTAAGGTGAAAGCAATCTCTGGATGGGCCAAGCTCAAGCGATTGAGAATATCCACGATATGGGATAGCTCTGCCTGCTGGCTTTTTAAATACTTGAGACGAGCAGGGGTATTAAAAAAGAGATCTTCCACTGTGATCTTGGTCCCGACAGGGCTTGTCGCTGGCTCCAATTCCTCAATTTCGCCACCCTTTGCGACCAATTTGGTTCCGTAGGCAGCTCCTTCTTGCGCCGTTAGAAGGGTTAGAATACTGACAGAAGCAATGGAAGGCATGGCCTCACCACGAAAACCAAGCGTTCGAATGCGAAAAAGATCCGCTTGACTCTTGATCTTGCTGGTTGCATGTCGACGGAGGGCCAGAGCGACCTCATCATGCGCTATCCCTTCCCCATTGTCTGTAATCCGAATCGACTTCAATCCTGCTTCTTCGATTTCAACGACGATCTGGCTAGCTCCAGCATCGATCGAGTTTTCAACCAATTCCTTGACCACACTAGCAGGTCGTTCAATTACTTCACCTGCCGCAATCTGGTTGGCTAGGACTTCTGGCAATTCAATAATCTGTGACATAGCTGCTCCTTTACCTTTTTTCACCGATACATGTAGCTCTATTATACCACAGATCCACAGGACTCCCTTTCTTAAAAAATGGAGGCTGGTCCCATCTTCTTCCCTAAAAACCGCATAGGCAAAGAAAATGACCACATAAACAAATCCCCTTGTCTTCCCTTTGGAAAAAGTGTTTAATAGTAATGTAAAGAAGGAGTCCGGCTAGCAGGAAAACCGACTTTACCTAAAGGAGGAAGATACGATTTTATGAAAGTTGAAGTACACATTGATTCCCATTTCCAAGAAGAAGCGGTGACGATTACAGCACCTACACTATCTACGCGTGTAGAGAAAATCCGTGACTTTGTGGAAGAATTGGATCAAAAAGGGCGCTTACGTGCCAAAAAGGATGGGGAGGCTTACCTGATCGAAAGTCAGCTATTCCAACGTTTTTACATAGAAAATCGGCAAGTGATTGGTGAGACCATGTCAGATCAGTTTATTCTAACTGGACCACTCTATCAGCTATCCGAAGACTTACCGACCTTCTTTCTCAAAATTTCCCAATCTGAAATTATCAACACAAAAGAAATCGATCACCTGCACTTCACTAGTGGAGGATCGGTTCAAATCTATCTCAAAAACGGGAATCTGACCTACTCCTCCCGTCGTTATTTAAAAGCTATTAAGGAGAAATTATCATGCTAAAACAATCATTTTCTGATGCCCTGAAAGGGATTCTCATCGGGCTCATCCTATCCATCTTCTTTTCCTACCGCTTCTCACCAGAGTTGTACCTTCCCTTAAGTCCTAATTCTGCTGTTGGCCGCTGGATGTTCTTGCATCATGTTCACGGCTCACTGGTCATGCTTTATTGCGTCCTCATCTGGGGTGCGATCGGGGTCCTCTTTAGCTTGGGAAGTCTCCTCTTTCAAAAAGACTGGAGCCTCTTGCGTGCTACTCTGAGCCACTACCTGCTCATGTTACTTGGTTTTATTCCTCTAGCTACCTTGGCTGGCTGGTTTCCAGCACGACTCGGATTTTACTTCTCACTCATTGTCGAATTCACCCTCGTCTACGTGATTATCTGGTTGGTCTCCCATCATTTTTACAAAAAACAAGTCCAAGAAATCAATCAAAGCATTACTAACCACTAAGCAAAAAGACCCCTAGTGCTACAAGGATCTGAAAGTGGATATAAGCTGTTCTTTTATACAAATCTAATAAATCCTATAAAAATGATACTTGTTATAGTTATTCAATCATCTACTGAAACTTTCCGATGTGAGAAAAGTGCCTGAAACAATTGTGTTTCAGGCACTCGGGAGTTTTGAGACCTCAGGCTCAAAACTAAGTCATGGAACTTCGTAGAAGTTCGCTGACGTCCGGACTCACCTAAGGAAAGTTTCTAAGATGACTTTGTCTTCAATCTGAGATCCTCGCCGTCACGAGGATCTTTTTTTACAATTTCTTTTTCAATTCAGCGACTGCCATCATGACTTCCATCGGAGTCATATTGTAGAGATCCAAATTCTTCAATTCTGTGATCACTGTATTTTCTGCATTTTCCTCAAAGAGGGACATTTGTTCAGCAACCTGTGAAGGTACTTCCTTTTTAGGAGTTGCATCCACCAGCGGTACTTGCTGGGCTTGTCCTTCGAGCTTGGTCAAAATTGCATCCGCCCGCTTCAACAACTCTTCTGGTAAACCAGCGATCTTTGCTACATGAATCCCATAGGACTTATCCGCTGGGCCGGGTTCAATCTTGTGCAAGAAGGTCACCTGACCATCTCGCTCTAAGGTCGCAACATGGACATTTTCCAAACGGGACAGGCTCTCTGAGAGAGCTGTCAACTCATGGTAATGGGTCGCAAACAAGGTTTTGGCTCCAGTACGATCGTGAATGTATTCGATGATGGACTGGGCAAGAGCCATTCCATCATAGGTCGCCGTTCCCCGTCCCAACTCATCAAATAAAATCAAGGACTGGGGCGTTGCCTTGCGAATAGCGTGATTGGCCTCCATCATTTCCACCATAAAGGTAGACTGACCCGATACCAGGTCATCCGCAGCTCCGATTCGGGTATAAATGGCATCAAAGATTGGCAACTCAGCCTTTTGCGCTGGAACATAGGAGCCAATTTGGGCAAGAATCACAATGATCGCCAATTGGCGCATATAGGTAGATTTCCCGCTCATATTTGGACCAGTAATCAGCTGAATGTCCCGTTCTTCATCCATAAAGATGCTATTAGGAATATAGGACTGGGCCCCCATCACTTTTTCAACAACCGGATGACGGCCTTTGTCGATCGCGATCCGTCTTTCGTCATGGAAGAGCGGACGAATCAATTGTTGCGACTCAGCAACACTGGCTAAACTTTGTAAAACATCAACCGTCGCAATCGCTTGAGCCAACTCTTGCAGGCGCTGGATATACTTGCCAACTTCTTCACGAATCCGCATAAAAATCGTATATTCAAGATTAGCAGACTTCTCACGCGCCTCAAGCATATCCCCTTCGATGCGTGCCAATTCTTCCGTACCAAAGCGTTCTGAATTTTTCAAGGTCGCCTTGCGGAAAAAATGAGCAGGAACGTGGCTCAATTGAGAATTGGTGACATGGAAATAGTAGCCATCCTTCTTGTTGTAATCGATTTTTAGGCCTGTGATACCGCTGGCTTCACGCTCCTTGGCTTCAATCTCTGCAATCCAACCAGTACCATCCCGAAGAACGACACGGTACTGGTCCAATTGCTCGTCAAAACCGGTACGGATGATATTTCCCTCTGTAATAACAGCAGACGCTTCCGGAGAAATAGCAGATGTAATCAAGCGGTGCAATTCGGGAAGTTCATCCAAGCGTGCAATCAAGACATCCAAGACCGGATCCCCAATCCCTAGTAAAATCGACTTGATCATCGGCACATGCCCCAGAGTATCTCCTAGTTGCAAGAGATCCTTAGGATTGATCTTGCCAAAGGAAACCCGACTCGCTAAGCGTTCAATATCATAGACTCCTTTGAGGCTGTCGGTCAGGTCGCTCCGTTCAAAGAAATGATCCATAAAGACCTGAATGATGTCCTGACGCTCTCGAATCCGTTTCAAATCGACCAAGGGTTTCTGAATCCAGGACCGCAACAGACGACCTCCCATGGCCGTCTTGGTTTCATCCAAATACCAATACAAGCTACCATGTTTCTTCCCAGTCCGAGCATTCTCTGTCAAGTCCAGACTAGCCTTGGTCGCAAAATCCATCTGCAAGAAATCACAAATCTCATAATGATGGGCTTTTTTGAGGTGGCTCAATTCCCGCATTTGGGTCTGGTGGACATACTGGAGAAGTTTTCCAGCCGTTTTCTTTTCGAGCTCACTCAGATGATCCCCTAAGAGTTGGACATCGTCCAGCGCTGTCTCTACATGTGACAGCAAGAGATTCATCTGGCTCACAAAAACACGCTCTTCCTGTTCTGGCAAGGCATAACCCAGGACCACCTCACGCGCACGTAAATTGCGGATTTCTCCACAAACCATGCTGAAGTCATTGAGGGTCGTCACCTGAAACTCCCCTGTCACCAGATCCATATAGGCTAGCCCATAATCATTCCCTGAACGGTCCAAAGCAACCAGAAAGTTATTCTCACTATCTGGCTTGGTCGAATCCACCACTGTACCAGGGGTAATCACCTGTACCACTTCCCGCTTGACAACTCCCTTGGCTTCTTTGGGGTCTTCCATTTGTTCGGCAATCGCGACCTTATAGCCCTGTTCGATGAGAACATCAATATACTGCTGGGCCGAGTGGTAGGGAACACCCGCCATAGGGATCGGATGCTCTGCATTTTTATTCCGTGAGGTTAAGGAAATCTCTAAAATTTGAGCTGCATTCACTGCATCTTCATAAAATAATTCGTAAAAATCTCCCATTCGAAATAGCAAAAAGGCATCTGGATAGTCTTTTTTGATATCTAGATACTGCTGCATCCCAGGGGATATTTTCTCTACTGCCATACTTCTTTATTCCTTACTGTTGCATCATTTTCTGACGCAAGCACCATAGATGAAAACAGGAGTAGATAGCTCACTATCTTCCTCCTTTTGACATCTTAACGGGGTATTCTCTTTCTCTCCAACGGGGCTTGACTACTGCATCATCCCTAAAATTTCATTTTGAATTTCAATAGCTGCTTCTTGGTCTCGACAGACAATCAAGAGGGTATTGGCCCCTGCTACTGTTCCCAAAATACGCTCATCTGACATTTCATCTACACCATTGGCCAAGAGAGCTGCTTCTCCTAGCTCTGTCCGCAAAACTAAGGTGAATTCTGCTCGCGATACAGACTTAGCATGGTTGGACAACATAATATAAATCTCTGCCACCTCAGGCTCATTGGGCAAGATATAATACAACTGGTCTTTTCGTTTCACCTTGACTAGACCAAGATCGCGCAAATCTCTTGACAGAGTTGTTTGCGTTACAGCAATTCCTTTTGCTTCTAATCGATCCTGAATCTCTTTTTGAGTCGACAATTTTTCATTTCGAATCATTTGTTGAATCAAAAGGTGACGTTCTGTCTTTTTCATTGGACCTCCACTTTTGAATAAATATACTTTAAATTATACCAAAAAAATTGAAAATTCGCTCAAAATTGTGTTAAAATAATAGTTAAAAGGACTAAGGAGCTAATATGAACAATAAAGAACTCATTGCTAGTGAATTGGCCAAAGTGATTGACTCTCTTGACCAAGATGCTATTTTAAACTTGCTTGAACAACCAAAATCATCTGATCTTGGTGACATTGCTTTTCCAGCCTTCTCACTTGCAAAAGTGGAACGCAAGGCTCCTCAAGCAATCGCTGCAGATATTGCTGAAAAGATCGACCAAAGCGCCTTCGAAAAAGTCGTTGCAACTGGACCCTACGTGAACTTCTTCTTAGACAAATCGAAGATATCTGATCAGGTAATCAAATCCGTCATTACAGCCGGTGCAGACTACGGCCAACAAGACGAAGGACATGGTCAAAACATTACCATCGACCTTTCAAGCCCAAACATTGCAAAACCATTCTCAGTTGGTCACTTGCGCTCAACCGTTATCGGGGATGCTCTTTCAAACATCTTCCGCAAAATGGGCTACAACACGATTAAAATCAACCACTTGGGCGACTGGGGTAAACAGTTTGGTCTCTTGATGGTAGCCTACAAAAAATGGGGTAGCAAGGAAGCTGTCGAAGCCAACCCAATCGATGAATTGCTAAAACTTTACGTTCGTATCAACGCTGAAATCGAAAACGATCCTGAGCTTGATGAAGAAGGACGTAAATGGTTCAAAAAATTGGAAGATGGGGATCCAGAAGCAACAGAATTGTGGCAATGGTTCCGTGACGAAAGCTTGGTAGAATTCAACCGTATCTACAAACTCCTCGGTGTTGAATTTGATAGCTTAAACGGGGAAGCTTTCTACAACGACAAGATGGATGAAGGGGTTCAAATCCTTGAAGACAAAGGCTTGTTGAAAGAATCTAAAGGGGCTAGTATTGTTGAGCTTGATGATGTGAACCTTCCACCAGCTATGATCAAAAAATCAGATGGTGCCACTCTTTATATCACTCGTGATATCGCAACAGCTATGTACCGTGCACGTACCTACAACTTTGTCAAGAACATCTACGCCGTTGGGCAAGAACAGTCTAACCACTTCCGTCAGTTGAAAGCTGTATTGAAGAAAATGGGATTTGACTGGAGCGACGATATGGTTCACGTTGACTTTGGTTTGGTGACAAAGAACCGCCAAAAACTGTCTACTCGTAAAGGAAATATCATCCTGCTTGAACCAACACTTCAAGAAGCCATCTCTCGTGCCAAAGCGCAAATCGAAGAAAAAAATCCTGAACTTGAAAACAAGGAAGAAGTGGCACATGCAGTCGGTGTTGGTGCGGTTAAATTCTACGACTTGAAGACCGACCGCCGCAATGGGTATGACTTTGACCTCGAAGCCATGGTATCCTTCGAAGGAGAAACTGGTCCTTACGTTCAATACGCTTATGCTCGTATCCAATCGATCCTTCGTAAAGCCAACTTCACACCATCTGCAGATGCAACATACAACTTGAGCGATCCTGAAAGCTGGGAAATCATCAAGCTTCTCCAAGACTTCTCTCGTGTTGTCAAACGTGCCGCTGAAAACTATGACCCATCCTTGATCGCAAAATATGCCATCAACTTGGCTCAAGCCTTCAACAAGTACTATGCTCACACTCGTATCTTGGATGAAAGCCCTGAACGCGAAAGCCGCCTTGCTCTTAGCTACTCAACAGCAGTTGTTTTGAAAGAAGCGCTTCGTTTACTTGGTGTTGAGGCACCTGAGAAAATGTAATTTCTTGTCTAATGATTGATAAATAGAACATCTCTTATGGGAGTGAGAGGAGAAACTAAATGCACTTCAATTTAGTTCTTTCTCACTCCCTTTCTCATGCCCAATGCTCATTCTCTACATTTTCAGATCCTTTATATACAGGAGAAATCTATGAATCAAACCGTTTACCTCTTAATCCTCATCAGTTTAGTGATCCTCTTTTTATTTAACAAGTACGAAAGAGAAAAACTACAACGGCTCTTACAAGAGCAACTCTTGAAAGATCAAGCTTTTAAAGATAGCATCAAGGAAAAAATCCAAGAGACCGACAATACCAACGATGTCATCCATGCCATCAACAAGGACTATCGATTAGGTCTTTTACTTGCCAAAGAAATTATAGAGAAATTAAAATAAACCGTAAAAAAGAGAGTGGGACAGAAATCGGTCATTCGTCAGAATTCGATTTCGTCGTCCCACCTCCGCACAGCTTCAACAGTCTGGGAGACTGTTGAAGGTTGCAGATAAAGGAAACATAGTTTCCGTCAACATAGGGCATCTTTGAAGCTTAAAAAGCGAACAAAGACTTAGGATACTTGCTTCGCAAGTTCTATCCGCCACCTCAAAGCAGTGCTTTGAGCACTCAACCACTGCGTCTTGCTCGAAAAACCAAAGAAAATTGAGAGGCTAGGACTTTTGTCCCAGCCTCTCTTTATTTTAAAGATGGTACAAATCTTCTACAATGGCCGCTACTTTTTTAATATCTCCCAACATCCCCCGCATTTCAAAATCGGCTAACATAGGGAAACCAAAGCGTTGGCTGTATTGCTTAGCGGTTAAACAATATTGATTGTTAAAATTCCGATTGCCTGATCCAACTACTCCTAAGCACTTGCTGGCATTGTCTCCATAAGCAATAAAATCTGCGACATCTGTCGTCAAAATTTCCACATCACCATTGTCGACACCATTTCCACCCTCTAAATAGGTTGGCAAAAAAGTGATAAAAGGATTGGTCATTTCAAAGAAGGGCTGACCCTCTTTGACCAGGTCTTTCACATGAACTTTCTCGATTTCTAGTCCGGGATGGGCTTCCAGCAAATAGTCACTTAAACGGCGGACAAAACTCTCTGTATTCCCACTCAGACTAATATAAACAAAGGATACTTTCATCTTTTTTCTCCAATCAAGAAGCTCTCTTATCCTCTAAGAGAGCTCCATTCAAACTTATCTATTATGCCCTAGCTTGAGCTTTTTTCAGACGCCAGGTTTTATATAAAATAATCCCAAAAAAGAGAAGGTTCAAAGCGGTCAAGAGTAACAAAGCAAGGAATGAAGATGCTAGATAGCGTTGACGAAGTGCTGAATTTGAAAAATTAGCTAATAGCGGACGCCCTGCAAAATAATTATAGCAAGAGAATACTTGGTTTAGCAAAATCTGCCCCAAATAAGTATAATGGGCTGTTAATAGGTCCTGCTTCATAAAGAGGAAATAGAAAGTTGCTAGCAAAGCAATAATAATTAGGGAAACAAACAAAAAGACAAATGGAGACTGATTGGCTTGTGATGATTTTTCATAATAAACCAAGTAATCAGCCTTGTCTTGAGCCGTTGTTAAACCAAGTTGTTTTGCAAAATCCTCTGTCAATTCAAAACTTTTTGAAGCTCCAAAGGTAGAAACAGCCGATGTTAGGGTTCCAACTGTTGAGAAAAATAATAGGAAATACAGATAGATGGGTTTCTTTTTCATACAAACTCCTTTTCGTTTCTTACACACTATTATATCGCGATACAGATAGAAAGGCAAGCGCCTCAAAATTGTGGAAACACTTGCCTGATCACTGATATGTTCAAATGAAATTCATTTGGAAAAATAATGTGTGCAAAAGATGAAAAAGACATCGCAACTGTATAATTGGAATGATTAGAGATATAACGGAGTCCTATAAACTTTCATTCGAACACCACCAGTATATCTCATTTCCCTTTTCTTGTGTCAAACTTTTCTATTCTGCTTTATTTCGACACGATTTGGTCTGTAAAAGCCATTTCCGTTCCTTATTCAAGAACTATTCTGTCCTTTTTCACAACTATTTGGTCATCACTCCCATCAAAAAAGCCAAAAGGATTTGCCTTCTGACTTTCTTGATTTAGATGAATAAACGAAAGAAATAAGAATTAATCTTCTTTTTTCTTGCGAGCAAGACCCAATCCAAACAATCCAGCCATCGCACCTGCAAGAACAGCTACAGTTGAGCTTTCTGTACCTGTATTTGGAAGCGCAGGTGTTTGTGGTTGCGCAGGTTGTACAGGTTGTTCCGGAACTTCAGGAGTTGGTTCGGCAGGAACCTCTGGAGTTGGTGGAACAATTGGTGTTGGTGGGTTATATGTAGTTGGTGGAGTTGGAGGAACTGGGGTTGGTGGGGTTGGAATATCTGCTTCCGTTACCACTTTATTCTTATGCCATTTCACTTCAGCTTCCGGTTGCACCGGATTCATATTTGGAACGACTTCAGGAGTCGGTGGGGTTGGCTCTGTTGGTGGAGTTGGTGATTTAGGTTCCTCCACATCGACCGTAATCACAGTGTAGTTAGGTGCTGTTGGTGGAGTTGGTGATTTAGGTTCTTCTTGTTTCGTTGGCTCAGCTGGAAGGTTTTCAACGGTAATCGTTGGTGGAGTTGGTGATTTAGGTTCTTTTGGTTTTGCCGGTTCTTTTGGTTCTTTACCTGGATTTTTAGGCAAACCTACATTTGAGTTAATTGCAAACCAGTATACCGTTGGTTGACCAGCTGCATTGGCTCCATTTGCCGTAAATACTAGGTGACCATCAGACATCCTTAAGCCTGCTCCTCCATAGTAAAGATATGGAGACGTCGGATCATCCCATCCACGAAGAGTTGGTGACGATTCCCCATTAAAGATAGAGCCATGTTCAATATATTGGTTATCTTTAAGTGATGTGACTTCCTTTGTAGTAGCATCATAGGAAACACTTGAGTTCGGAATAGCAATGTATTTATTGTTGCCAATATTCACAGACTCTTGGTGTTTAACGACTTCAAATTTCTTCTTAGGTGTGAAGAGAATCTGTCCTGAACTTGGATCAATCGTGTAAGAACCGATCACATCATCTTTTTCTTTATATACATATTCATCCGTACCGATAGAATGACCATTCCCCGAACCTGAAGCATTAACAGATATTCCATCAATTACCGTTTCTTCACTAACTGCAAATTCACTGCCATTCCATGTTGCTTTTTGAGCCACAATCTTGATCGGATTTTCAGCAGAGATAGTTACTTTCGCAAATCCAAAGTCAGGGCTTCCTGTTTTAACAACAACTGCATTGTTTTCAATGCTCATTGATGAACCATCTGCATACGGATTCCAAGTTCCACGAACGGTATTCCCATTTTTATCTTTGGCTTCGACTGTAAGCGGACGTGGTTTATCCTCACTATCGACATAAGAAGCTCCTGTCCAGTGGTTTAGAGAGTTCAAAGCCACAATAGCAGTGTGTTTAGTCAAATCAAATTGATTGCCATTTTCATCGTAAAATTCGATATCGACAGCAACTTTAACCGGTTTGGTTTGATCTGTTGAAGATCCTACCGTAAGGGTTTCGGTTGGGTCTGCACTGACTTTTGCAATTCCTTTTCCATCGTTTGATGGAAGGCTCAAGATCTCATAACGATAGATCACGCGCTTAATCGGATTCATGTATGTATTTTCACGCATGCTAGATTGATTCAAGTTGTCATAAGTCACATTAAACTTATCACCCTCTTTAATCTGAATATAACCCGTCTCATTATTAGCCCATGGACTGGTTGTTACAATATCTGCAGCTGTCAATTTATTTGAATCATACTGACCAACATTGCTTGTATTCAAACGAGCTTGAGCATCACGAGTGAGGTAAGTGCTGATGTCACCGATGGTATGAATGGCTCCACCTTCACGTTGGAAGGTCAAATCTTGAACAGTTTCTACGTCCTTCAATTCTTGAAAACCATTATCATTCATGTATTTATCATAGGCTTCCTTAGCATCTTTGTACTGTGCCAAAGCTGTTTGATATTCAGCTAGTTTGGTTTGATAGGTAGCAAAATCTTTACCATATTGCTCTAAGTCAACATTGTATTTTGCAAGCTCAACTTCATACTTAGCTTTAGCAGCATCTTCTTCTGCTTTCTTTGCTACCAATTGGTCATAAGCTTCTTTATCTTTATCGTATTGCGCTTTCTTAGTTTGGTATTCTTGTAAATCTTTATCGTATTGCGCTTTAGCTGTATTGTAAGCAGTCATCTCTGCATCATACTTGGCTTTGGCATCTGCATTTGCTTGATCGGCTGCTACTTTTTCTGCTACTTTGGCATCATAAGCTGCTTTTTCCTGATTGTATGCTGCTAAGGCCACTTCATAAGCTGCTTGTTGAGTATTGTAGTCTTCTACTTGTTTTTTGTAAGCCGCTTCTGCTTCTGCATTTCTCTTTTCAATCAATGTGATTTCTTGAGATTTTGCTTCATACTCAGCTTCTTCCTTTTTGTAGTTTTCAACTACAGTGTTAATTTCAGCTGTTTGAGCTTTATTATCTGCTTCTGCTGCAGCGATAGATGGTTGGACTTTTTCAGCTTCTTCTGTAACTGTCACACCTTCTGTAGCTGCATCAGCTTTTGCTTTTTCAAGTTCTGGCGCTTCTACATAAGTAGTCGTAACTGTTTTATTTCCTTCTGTAACAGTTGTAGATGTCAACTTAGAACTTGTTGCAATAGCTGCATCTCTTGTTGCTGTTCCTGTAGTGGTTGCTTCAGTCGTAGGCGCTGTTGCCTCATCCGCTTTCACTTCTGCTCCGTAGGTATTAGCAGTAGCAAATCCAGCGATGGCCAATGACACAACACCGACTGATAACTTCCGAATTGAAAATTTTTCTTGCTTCGAAACATGTTCACGATAGCTTTTCATTTTCAAAACTCTCCTTTTTTGTTTTAAAAAATCTCACTGTAGAGGCAAAAATTTGCTACTGCCAGTTAACACTATTGTATCATACTCAAACATTTTCAAATATTTGTCGATTTAATTTTTTATTTTACTTTAAATATATAACAACTTGAAACTCCAAACCTTCCAGATCTTCCCCATCTTTTAATTGAAAATATATGTAAAAATCTTTGAAAAAATCCTTAATTTTCAAGGATTTTCAAGCTACTTATATTTTTTATAAATTTCACCAGAAGGCTTTTTAAGGGGAAATATTTTTTTATACCAATAGATTAGATTTGAAGATTAAAACAAATAATTATGTAATATTTTCCCTTTAGGGGTTGCAAAAATTCAAAAAAACAATACTTTTTACAGAAGTACCCATTCCCTAAATTCTCTCCTTTTTCTGTTTCTAATAAGAAGAAATGAAAAAGACCAGGGTCCTAAGAACCTTGGTCTAACAACTAATGATTAGTTTAAGTGCCAGATATCTTCGTTGTACTGAGCGATCGTACGGTCAGATGAGAAGAATCCTGCTTTAGCAATGTTTACGATAACTTGATCCAACCATGCATCACGGTCTTCGTAATCAGCTAACATGCGTTCTTTGGTTACAATATAGTCTTCCAAATCAAGAAGAGTCATGAACCAGTCTTTGTTGATCAATTCATTGTGAAGTCGAGTCAAACGTTCTTCGTTCCCAACTGCAAGAGCGGCATCGCTGACGATGAAGTCTACCAATGGTTTGATGGCTTCACGTTCATAGAAGTCTGCTGATTTATATGCTGATTTGGCATATAGATCGATAACCGTTTCTGAATCTTCTCCGAAGATGTAGATATTGTCTTCACCAACCAACTCAGCGATTTCCACGTTAGCTCCATCCATGGTACCAAGTGTCAAGGCTCCGTTCAGCATGAATTTCATGTTACCAGTACCTGAAGCTTCCTTCGAAGCAAGTGAGATTTGCTCAGAAATATCGCTAGCTGGGATCAAGTAGCTTGCAGCAGTCACGTTGTAGTTTTCAACCATAACAACTTGCAAGTATGGAGCCACTTCTGGGTCATTTGCAATCACTTCTGACAAGCAAAGGATCAAGTGGATGATGTCTTGCGCAATGGTGTAGGCAGGGGCTGCTTTACCACCAAAGAGAACAGTGATTGGACGAGCAGGAATGTTCCCAGCTTTGATATCTAAGTATTTGTGGATCACATACAAAGCGTTCATTTGTTGACGTTTGTATTCGTGAAGACGTTTGATTTGGGTATCAAAGATAGAGTTAGGATTGATTTCCACACCTTGATGGTCTTTCAAGAAACGAGCCAATTTCCGTTTGTTGTGAGACTTGATGTTTTCCAATTTTGCTTTGACTGCATCTTTATCTTCATAAGAAAGAAGGTCTTCCAATTTAGATGCGTCATGGTGCCAATCACGTCCGAGGATATCATCCAAGTAATGTGACAAGGTTGGGTTAGCATGCATGAGCCAACGACGGAAGGTGATACCGTTTGTTTTGTTGTTGAATTTTTCAGGGTAAATATCATAGAAAGCTTTCAACTCAGAATTCTTCAAGATCTCAGTGTGAAGAGCAGCAACCCCATTTACGCTGTATCCATAATGGATATCCATGTGGGCCATATGTACGCGATCATTCTCATCAATGATTTGAACAGCTGGATCTTTGTATTCAGCACGAACACGGCGGTCCAATTCTTCAATGATTGGAACCAAGTGAGGAACCACTTCTTGCAAGAATTCAAGAGGCCATTTTTCAAGGGCTTCCGCAAGAATGGTGTGGTTGGTATAAGCTGTCATGCTACGAACGATAGAGACCGCTTCATCCATTCCAATACCACGTTCTGTTAATAGACGGATCAATTCAGGGATGACCATTGATGGGTGAGTATCATTGATTTGTACAACAGCATAGTCAGCAAGGTCATGCAAGTTGCTTCCTTTTTCGATGGCTTCGTCGATGATCAATTGAGCACCATTTGATACCATGAAGTATTGTTGGAAGATACGGAGCAATTCCCCTTGACGGTTACTATCATCTGGATACAAGAAGAGGGTCAAGTTGCGAGCGATATCTGTTTTGTCAAAGTTAATGCCATCTTCAATAATAGAAGAATCCACTGAATCCAAGTCAAACAAACGCAAGCGGTTCTTGGTATCAATCTTATAACCTGGAACATCGATATCGTAAAGAGTAGACGTCAATGTAAAGTGTGCAAATGGCACTTGGTAGCTACGGCTTGAACGAACGAGCCAGCTTTGATCAGTCAACCAAGCATTTGGAATGGTTTCTTGTTGGTTATTTTTTAGGACTTGTTGGAACAAACCGAAGTGGTAGTTCAATCCAACTCCATCCCCTGTCAAACCAAGACTTGAGATAGAGTCGATAAAGCAAGCTGCCAAACGTCCTAAACCACCATTACCAAGTGATGGTTCCAATTCCACTTCTTCGACTTGAATCAAGTCTTTACCAGCATCTGACAATTCTTTTTTAACATCGTCGTAAAGACCCAAGTTGATCAAGTTATTAGATAAGAGTTTACCGATCAAGAACTCAGCTGAGATGTAGTAAACTTTTTTCTTACCAGTATTTAATTTCTTTTGAGCGCTTGCTTGTTTCGTGTAATTTAGCAAGGCAATGTAGAGTTCTTCATTTGAACATTCAGCAATTGTTTTTTGATGATGATCAATCACATATTTTTGTAATGATTCCATGTTGAGAGTCTCCTTATATTTCAACAATTTTTTAATAGTGGAAAGATTGCTGGAAGTAGCAACTTTTCCAAAACGATTATTTTTCTGCTTTCTTAACTTCTTTTTTCAAATCCTTGTTTTCACGACGATAGATGGTTGTGAAATCAAGCAATTCTTGCTCGACAGCTGGAGTCAACTGATCCGCTGTCATCCGCCATGACCAGTTACCACCAAGAGTTGATGGGAAGTTCATCCGAGCAGAGCCATCTAACTCAAGCAAGTCTTGCATAGTAGCAATCGCCATGAAGCTGACGGAAGCAAAGACTGTGCGAAGCATAGCATGTGGTACAGATTCGTACTCTTTCCGGTTGGTATAACGAGCAAGGTACTCACGAGTTGGATCGTCGATTTCATTGCGGTACCATCCAAGAACTGTGTTGTTATCATGCGTTCCAGTGTACATCACAGAGTTGTTTGGTGCCAAGTGAGGGCTATCGATACTTTCATCGTCAGGATTGAAGGCAAATTGAAGAATCTTCATTCCTGGGAAGCCAGTACGTTCGCGAAGCTCAATGACTTCATCCGTCATAAAGCCAAGGTCCTCAGCGATGATGTTCAAATCACCGAGCTCTTCCTTCACGGCTGCAAAGAGTTTGTAGCCAGGACCTTTGACCCATTTACCAGGTGCTGCAGTTTCAGAACCAGCTGGGATTTCCCAGTATGATTCGAAACCACGGAAGTGGTCGATCCGAACGATGTCGTAGATCTTGAAGCTTTCACGCAAGCGTTCAATCCACCATTGGTAGCCATCTTTGTCCATGGCTTCCCAGTCGTAGATTGGGTTTCCCCAAAGTTGACCAGTTGCTGAGAACTCATCTGGCGGGCATCCTGCAATACAAGTTGCTTTCCCGTTTTCATCTGTTTTGAAGAGATGAGGATTAGCCCACATGTCGCTTGAATCTTCGGCTACATAGATTGGCATATCTCCCACAATTTCAATGTGGTGGTCGTTGGCATAAGCTTTCAATGTCAACCATTGTTGGAAGAAGAAGAATTGAGTCACACGGTGGTAAGTCAATTGATCCGCCAATTCTTCACGGTATTGAGCCAAAGCTTTTGGTTCACGTGCACGAATAGCTGCATCTGGCCATTCTGTCCATGCTTTCAAATCAAAGTGTTCTTTGATAGCCATGTATTCTGCAAATAGCTCCAACCAAGAAGTATTGGCTTCGCAAAAGGCTTGGAATTCTTTTTGATCTCCTGATTTCAAGAAGTTCGCAACAGCTTTTTCAAGTAGCGGACGACGTTGTTCGAAAACCTTTGCATAATCCACTTGAGTAGGATCTTGACCAAAGTCCACTCCTTTAAGGTCTGCTTCTGTCAACAAACCTTGCTCGATCAAAAGATCGAAATCAATAAAATGAGTGTTCCCAGCAAAAGCTGAGAAAGATTGGTATGGAGAATCTCCATAACTAGTTGTACCAAGCGGCAAGATTTGCCAGTAACGTTGCTTGGTCCGAACGAGGAAATCAACAAAATCATATGCTGATTGACCGAATGATCCGATCCCGTATTGTCCAGGAAGGGAAGAAATGTGCATCAAAACACCACTTTGACGTTTTTTCATGGGTTACCACCTCTTTTTATTTCTTTGAAGCCTGCGATTCGGTGCACGGTATGGGTATCGTTGCAGAGTCGTATCCAGCTCTCAAGCGGCTCTACTCTTTGTTAAAAATCGAACAGGCGCAACTCAGTTTACGCAATTTTTGCGAAAACGTTTGCGTACCATGTCATTATAAACTTTTTCCATATTTTCTGCAAGGGGTTTCTTAAAAACTTTTTAACTTTTTTTCAGAATATCCTCACCCTCTTAGTGTATTCTTTCCTTTAGCTAATGTCAACAAATTTAATGTACTTTATAGAAGAAAGTTCGGAATTAAAATATTTTTAAAAAAATTGTTTAAAACTACTTGCAAACGTTTTCTCCTTGTGATATACTTAATACGTTTTAGGAAAACGTTTGTCTAAAACGCTTTCTAATTATTATCTTTTTTTATTCTTTAGGAGGAATAAATCATGAAACGTACAATTTTACGTAGTGCTGCTGTACTTGGTACAGTTGGTTTTGCCGGCTTCTTACTTGCTGCTTGTAGCAAAAGCTCATCAGGTTCTTCTGAGGCAAGTAAAGAAATCAACGTCTATGTAGACAAAGGCTACAAATCTTATGTTGAAGAAGCTGCAAAAGCTTTTGAAAAAGAAAATGGCGTAAAAGTTAAAATCAAGACTGGTGATGCTCTTGGTGGATTGGATAACCTTTCTCTTGATAACCAATCTAAAAAAGCTCCAGACGTAATGATGGCTCCATACGACCGTGTAGGTGGTCTTGGTAACGATGGTCAATTGGCTGAAGTTACATTAAACAAAGATAGCCATACAGATAAAACAACTGAAGCTCTTGTAACAAACGGTGGTAAAGTTTACGGTGCACCTGCTGTCATCGAAACTTTGGTTCTCTACTATAACAAAGATCTTGTAAGCGAAGCTCCAAAAACATTTGGTGATCTTGAAAATCTTGCAAAAGATAGCAAGTACGACTTCGCTAGCGAACCTGGTAAAACAACTGGCTTCTTAGCTGACTGGACAAACTTCTACTACGCTTACGGTTTACTTTCAGGTAACGGCGGTTATGTGTTTGGTAAAGACGGTACAGATCCTAAAGATATTGGATTGAACAACCAAGGTTCTGTCGATGGTATCGAATATGCAAAAACTTGGTATGCTAAATGGCCAAAAGGTTTGCAAGATACAAAAGGTGCTGCTAACTTCATCCAAACACAATTCCAAGAAGGAAAAACAGCTGCTATCATCGATGGTCCTTGGAAAGCTGCTTCATTGAAAGAAGCTAAAGTAAACTACGGTGTCGCAACGATTCCAACTCTTCCAAACGGAAAACAATACTCTGCCTTTGGTGGTGGTAAAGCTTGGGTTATCCCTGCAGGTGCGAAAAACCTTGATGGCGCTCAAAAATTCATTGACTTCTTGACAAGTACTGACCAACAAAAAGCTTTGTTTGACAAGACAAATGAAGTTCCAGCCAACACAGAAGCTCGTAAATATGCTGTTGGTAAAAACGATGAATTGACAACTGCCGTTGTTGATCAGTTCAAGAACGCTCAACCAATGCCAAATATCTCTGAAATGAGTGCGGTTTGGGATCCAGCTGCTACCATGCTTTTCGACGCTGTAAGTGGTAAAAAATCAGCTAAGGCTGCTGCTGACGATGCAGTGAAATTGATTAAAGAAACCATCGAACAAAAATTCGGTAGCAAATAAGACAGTTTTTAGGTGTGAGTAAGAGGTTGGAGACAAGGTCCCAACCTCTTATGTTCAATTTTCAAGCACAACTTACTGTCTGACTTGTCTTCTTGCTCTCTAGCAAGGACATTATAAGGAGATTTGAATGACTACAGAACAAAACCCTAAAAAGGCTATGTGGCTCTCTTTGATCCCGGGTCTTGGGCAAATTTATAACAAACAAAAAACCAAAGGCTATATTTTTCTTGCCGTAACTGTTCTCTTTCTCGCCTATTTCCTAGGAATCGGAGCTGGTGAATTAGCGAAATTGGTTACACTTGGAACCGTCCGTGGACAAGATAATTCCCTCTTTATCTTGATTCGTGGGGCCTTCCACTTGATCATTACCCTTGTCTACTTCCTCTTTTATGCCTTAAATATTAAGGATGCAGGAACCGTTGCAAAGCGCATCAACAATGGCATTGCCGTTCCAAAAACTGGAAAAGAAATGGTTCAAGCCATCTATGAAAATGGCTTCCCATATTTATTGATCATTCCTTCATACATTGCTATGACATTTGCGATTATCTTCCCAGTTTTAGTAACTTTGATGATCGCTTTTACCAACTACGACTTCAAACATACCGCTCCAACAACCTTGCTTGATTGGATCGGGTTCCAAAACTTCACGAATATGTGGACCTTGAGTACGTTCCGCTCAGCTTTCACCTCTGTTCTTGGCTGGACCTTGATTTGGGCACTCGCAGCTTCTACTCTTCAAATCGTACTCGGTATCTTGACTGCTATTGTTGCAAACCAACCATTCGTAAAAGGAAAACGAATCTTTGGGGTTATCTTCTTGCTCCCATGGGCTGTTCCGGCCTTCATCACTATCCTAACTTTCTCAAATATGTTTAACGATAGTGTCGGTGCTATCAATGCACAAGTTATCCCATTGTTTGCGAAGATCTTCCCATTCTTAGATGGCGTTTTGATTCCTTGGAAAACAGATCCTACCTGGACAAAAATCGCTTTGATTATGATGCAAGGTTGGCTCGGCTTCCCTTACATCTACGTCTTGACTTTAGGGATTCTTCAATCGATTCCAAACGATCTTTACGAAGCTGCTTATATTGATGGTGCCAACGGTTGGCAAAAATTCCGCAACATCACTTTCCCAATGATTATGGCTGTTGCAGCTCCAACTTTGATCAGTCAGTACACCTTCAACTTTAATAACTTCTCCATCATTTACTTGTTTAACGATGGGGGACCTGGTTCTGTCGGAGGAAACGCCGGATCTACAGATATCTTGATCTCATGGATCTATAAGTTGACAACCAATACCTCTCCTCAATATTCAATGGCCGCAGCGGTAACCTTGATTATCTCTGTGATTGTGATCTCAATCTCTATGATTGCCTTCAAGAAACTACATGCATTTGATATGGAGGATGTATAAAATGAAAAATTCAGTTCAATTTAAACGCCGCCTTAATCACTTCTTGACTTACTTGTACATGGTGGTTCTTTCAATCATCATTATCTACCCACTCTTGATTACCATCTTATCAGCCTTCAAGTTAGGAAATGTCAGTGCCTTTACACTTGATTTTAGTGGCAAGCTTAGTCTAGATAACTTTTCAAAACTCTTCTCTGAAACCCCTTATGGCACTTGGTATATGAATACCTTAATCATCGCGATCGTTACCATGGTGGTGCAAACCAGCATCGTCACCTTTGCAGGTTATGCCTATAGTCGTTACAACTTCTTGGCGCGTAAGCAAAGTTTGGTCTTCTTTTTGATCATCCAAATGGTCCCAACCATGGCAGCCCTCACAGCCTTCTTCGTTATGGCTTTGATGCTGAACGCCTTGAACCAACCTTGGTTCTTGATCTTCCTTTATGTTGGTGGTGGTATTCCAATGAATGCCTGGTTGATGAAGGGATACTTCGATACTGTTCCAATTTCCCTAGATGAATCTGAGAAATTGGATGGCGCTGGACACTTCCGTCGCTTCTGGCAAATCGTCCTTCCTCTTGTTCGTCCAATGATTGCAGTTCAAGCGCTTTGGGCTTTCATGGGGCCTTTCGGAGACTTCATCTTGTCTAAATTCTTGCTTCGCGATGAAATCAATTACACGGTAGCTGTTGGTCTTCAAACTTTTATCAGTGACCAAAAAGATCAAAAGATCGCCTTCTTTGCAGCCGGTGCCATTTTGATCGCGGTTCCAATCTGTATCCTATTCTTCTTCCTACAAAAGAACTTTGTTTCAGGCTTGACAGCCGGTGGGGATAAAGGATAAAATAATATTTTGGTACATACATATTTTATTTTTAAGTTAAGGGTAGTATAGTAGATGCTTTACTACCCTTCGTTAAGAATAAAATCAATCAAAGAGATTCCTCTTTGCATCTCTGATTCTCTTATGTTTAGAAAGGTCATCTTATGCCCTATCCTTTTAATTATTTCGCAAGTATCTTCCATTTCCGCTCTTCTTTTGCAAACCGCAAAAAACTGAGCTGGTTCCAAATGATTTTTACTTCTTTCTTTCTAATCTCTATCACACTATTACCTGTGGCGCTGCAAAATGCTCAACTCAAAACCTATCCTTTGACAACCTTTGTCAGCGATGTGTTTGATCCTTTATCAACAGACGTTATGAAAGATATCCAAGAACACGTTGTGATCAAAGACCAAGAGCTCACCTATACAGGGACTAACCCTGTACACAAGACTTCAAAAGGACAGGTTGTCTTAGGCCAAGAAGCAAAGACGAGTGAGAGCAAGGAGTTAACACTCCATTTTGATCGCAAACATTTG
The DNA here is from genome assembly GCF_901875555.1 of Streptococcus parasanguinis. Classification (GTDB taxonomy): domain Bacteria; phylum Bacillota; class Bacilli; order Lactobacillales; family Streptococcaceae; genus Streptococcus; species Streptococcus parasanguinis_H. Next base: position 20,166 of record NZ_CABFMD010000036.1, on the reverse strand, counting down.
ATCATCTCAAAAGAAAATAAAGAACTCGCTACAATCTCATACCAGGCTATTAATCAAGAAAGCCTTCGGGATAAAAAAAGCTTCACTCAAGCTATCTCCAGCGATTGGTTCCGTGAAAATCGACTCCCTGTCAGTCTCTTTCTCGTGATCTTCTCTGGTTTCTTATCGACCGTCAATTATTTGATTCTCATCGTAGGTGCTTCTTTCTTCCTCTACTTGACGCGAAAATCTCGACTCTTTTCACTACAAACTTTCAAGGAATGTTTCAACTGTATTCTGAATTGCCTGGGGCTCCCTATTTTACTAAGTGTCCTCATCAGTTTACTATTCCATCAAGTATTTACTACGACGATCATGATCCAAAATGTCTTATTTGTACTCTATCTTGCCATGGTATTTTATAAGACCCACTTCCGTGATCCAGACTATCACCGCTAGGAGGTTTTCTCATGCGTGTTACCATCAAAGATGTTGCGAAACTCGCTGGCGTCGCGCCTTCTACTGTCACGCGCGTCATCCAAAACAAATCCACGATTAGTGACCAAACAAAAAAACGAGTCCGCAAGGCCATGGTCGAGTTGGACTACCATCCCAATCTTAATGCTCGTAGTCTTGTCAGCCAATCTAGTCAAGTCATTGCTTTAGTCCTTCCAGTCGATAGTGACGTCTTCTATCAGAATCCTTTCTTTCCAACTGTTTTACGAGGAATTACCCAGATTGCTTCAGACAATGATTATGCCATCCAAATCTGTACAGGACAAAATGAAGAACGACAGCTCGACAACCTCAAGCAACTGATCTACGGTAACCGTGTAGATGGTTTGATTTTCCTTTATTCCAACCCCGATGATCCGCTCGTTGACTTTGCGATCAAAGACAAGTTTCCCTTCCTCATCCTTGGAAAAGCCGCTTCACCTTTTGTGTCGTTAGTGGATAATGACAACATTAAGGCCGCATTTGATGCGACGGATTATTTCATTCAACAAAACTACCGAAAAATTGCTTTTATTGGAGGAAACAAAGAGCTGTTTGTATCTCAAGACCGATACGAAGGTTATAAAGAAGCCCTCCAAAAAGCAGGGATTCCTCTCGATGAAAAACTGGTCCATTTTTCATTTGGTTTTATGTTGGAAGACAATTCTTATCAATTAATGGAGAGTCTTCCCCTAACAGAACTAGATGCCATCATGACAACCGATATTCTCGTTGCTGAAGGGGTGCGCCAATACCTATTAGAACACCAGCTGACAATCCCGATTATTTCCTTTGATTCGATCAAACCACGACTCGATATTGAAGCCTATATTGACATCAATGCAATGGAACTCGGACGTGAATCTGTTCGGACGATTCTACAAATTATCAAGGATCACAAAGAAGGAAAAACCGTTTGCTACCGTCAATTAATTGACCATACCATTACGAAACTTTAGGAGTCTTTATGTCTACATTTACTGCTTATTTAGATGACCAAGACCTGATTCGTATCCAAAAAGGAGAGGAGCATATCCTTCCTTTTTATTTGGAAACCAACCAAGGTCGTCTTGCCTTAATCCCTGTCAAAATGTCAAGTGGAGCGACTGATACAGGAGACTATTTCTTAAGCCCTATTCCGCTTGAGCTCGGAGAAGAGTACACCATCTACGATGCTGCTGGAATTTCTTCTATACTCCACTACCGTCAAATTGTTCGCAAACCCATTTTTGATCGAACCTTCACCTATAGTGGAGAAGATCTAGGAAGTTTCTACACACCAAGTCAGACACAATTTAAATTCTGGGCACCGATTTCGCAAGATGTAAGTCTCCATATCGAAGATCAGATCTATCCGATGAATCGTACAGAAAACGGTGTCTGGGAACTCTTGCTCAAAGGAGATTGGGAAGGAGCTGCCTACCACTATGAATTTCGTGTCAATGGCCTAGAACGTCGGATTCACGATCCCTATGCTCTATCCTCTTTGGCCAACTCTGGAGATAGCTTAGTCATCGACCGGAAGAAGATTACACGTCCTATCACACGTGCTGCTCGTCAATTAGATCCGACAGAAGCAATCATCTACGAGATGAGCGTTCGGGATTTCTCTGTCCAAAAAGAAGCTGGCTTTAAACACCCTGGTAAGTTTAAAGGCTTGACAGAATCGCCCCAAATCAATGGCCAGGTCCTTGGATTTGATTACCTTCAAAAACTGGGTATTACCCATGTACAGTTACTTCCAGTCTATGATTTCGGTAGTGTCGATGAAGAGGATCAATGGAAAGCCTACAACTGGGGCTATGATCCCGTCCAATACAATGTTCCAGAAGGAAGCTATGCGAGTGATCCCAACGATCCTTATGCACGAATCCTAGAGCTCCAAGACACCATTGACACTTATCATCAGGCCAATCTGAGTGTCATCATGGATGTAGTCTACAATCACGTCTACCAGGCAGATGAGTACGCTTTTGAACAAATCGTTCCAGGTTATTTCTACCGCTATAATGCGGAGGGTGAGCGGACCAATGGAACCTTCTGTGGAAATGATGTAGCAAGTGAACGTTCCATGGTGAGGCACTATATCAAGCAATCCCTCAAACAATGGGTTTCCCTCTACGGCTTTGATGGTTTTCGTTTTGACTTGATGGGAATCCTAGACATTCAAACCATGACAGAGATTACAGAAGAGCTCCATGAAATCTATCCTAACATCTATCTCTATGGGGAAGGGTGGAAGATGGATACAGGCCTCTCTGAAGATCAGCTCGCTCACCAATATAACGCGAAACGATTACCAGCCTTTGGCTTTTTCAGTGATAACTTCCGGGATACGGTCAAGAGAACACTTGTAGCCGGTCACCGTCGTGAGAATCAACATCCTGCAAATGATTTTGCGAACATTCTAACAGCAAATGTCGGAAAGCTAGGACCTGCTCATTTCACCCAACCTCAACAAGCCATTCAATACGTCGAATGCCATGATAATGCAACTGTTTTTGATTATTTCCAACTTGAAAAGGAAGAGATTCGTCTAGAAGATCGAAAAGCTCTCTCACGCCTCGCTCTTCATTTGGTATTATTATCCCAAGGTGTACCTTTTATCCATGCCGGCCAAGAACGTTACCGCACAAAAGGGCTCGAAGACAACACCTATAACTTGCCAGATAGTCTCAACCAATTGGACTGGACATCCCTTCTAAAATGCCAAGAAGAACTTGCTTTTCTTAAAGAATTGATTGCTTATCGAAAATCGCAACCACTCCTTCGTTTGAAAAAAGGGCAGGAGATACGAGACTACTGTGATGTCAAATGGTTGTCTGATTATCACTTTATCTACACTATCGAAAAAAATCGTGAAAAAATAGCCATTCTCGTCAATATCGGTGATCAAGAACAGACCTATCGACATCCGAGCGATAGTCAACTGCTATTTGCCTATCCTTATGCCAACCTCCAAACGCCTATTCCTAAAGAAAAGGAACTTTCTATTTCCGCCCATAGTTGGCTCCTTCTCCGCGAAACTGAAAAAACAAAATAAGGTCACCACAATGTGGGACCTTATTTTTATTCTTCTGTTTCCACAAAGCGTCCAATGATATGAACGTTTTCTGAAATGGTGATAAAAGCCTGAGGATCAGCTTTTTTCATAATATATTTAAATTCATTAAACTCTGCACGCGTAATAACTGTCAGCAGAACCGCTTTTTCCTGATGGTTATAGGTTCCTTCTGCATTGTGGATAATGGTCGCTCCACGATTCAATTTTTTATGAATCTTTTCAATAATGGCATCTGGCTGGCTCGTTACGATCATTGCCTGCATCCGTTTTTGCTTGGTAAAGACAGCATCCGTTACTCGACTCGATACAAAGATAGTAATCATAGAGTAAAGAGCATACTTCCAACCAAAAGTCAGACCGGCAATCAACATGATGGTCCCATTGACCAAAAAAGAGATACTGCCGACATTCTTTCCTGTCCGTTTTCGAATCGTCAAACTGACAATATCCGTTCCACCACTGGAAATGTTGTTCCGAAGAGCAAAACCAATCCCTGTTCCCATGACAACCCCACCAAATAGGGCATTCATGATCGGATCGTTGGTCAAAGTAATCACTGGCACGAACTGAATAAAGAGGGAACTCATCGAAACCGTAATAAAGGTAAAGATGGTAAATTTATGTCCAATTTGATACCAAGCCACAATCATCAAAGGGATATTGATGGCATAAAAGGTCAAGGAAACCGGAATCGTAAAGCCGATAAAGCGTTGGCTTAAGACAGATAAAATCTGAGCTAGCCCTGTTGCACCGCTGGAGTATACATGGCCTGGTTGAAAGAAGAAGTTGACAGCAATTGCTGATAGAAAACCATACAGCAAGGAAGCCGACACTTTTTCATCGTATTTCTCACGGGAGATGCTCTTCAGCACGCGCAATAATTTAATGTTATAAGCTAGTCGCCGCACATGATAGCGAAATAGCTTATGAAAGCGAGTTTTTTTCATTTTTAATCCATCGATTAGAAGAAAAGGAAAATCTTAGAGTAACTGATTTCTAGACTGTCCTTTTTCTCTCATGTCCTATTCTTGCTCTGCTACTTCTACTTGAAGATTTAACTCATCCAATTGTTTTTCAGAAACGACAGAAGGAGCTTGTGTCATTGGATCTGTCGCCTTGTTATTCTTAGGAAAGGCAATGACTTCACGAATATTATCTTCACCTGCAAGAAGCATCACGAAGCGGTCCAAACCAATCGCCAATCCACCATGTGGTGGGAAACCATAATCCATTGCTTCTAACAAGAAACCAAATTGTTCATTAGCAGCTTCTTTTGTAAATCCAAGCGCCTTAAACATCCGTTCTTGTAAGTCTTTATGATTAATCCGTAGGCTTCCTCCACCTAATTCATACCCATTCAAGACGATATCATAGGCAATTGCTCGAACTTTTGAAAGATCGCCTTCCAATTCATGCTCTGTTTCAGCTTGTGGGAGTGTAAATGGATGGTGAGCAGACATATAACGGCCTTCTTCTTCAGACCATTCAAACATTGGCCAATCCACTACCCAAAGGAAATTGTATTGATTGTTGTCAATCAAGTCAAGCTCTTTAGCAAGACGAACACGCAAAGCACCAAGCGTTGCATTGGCTACTTCAAGAGTATCTGCTACAAAGAGGACTAGATCTTTATCTTCTAACTGTAAAGCAGTTGTCAAGTCACTTGTCAATTCTGTCAAGAACTTCGCAACAGGTCCGTTCAAAGCACCTTCAGCATATTTTACCCAAGCAAGACCTTTTGCACCGTATTGCTTAGCAACTTCTGTCAATTTATCGATATCTTTACGAGAGTAATGATCCGCTGCACTTTTGACAACAATCGCCTTAACTGCTGGAGCTTCCGAGAAGACTTTGAAGTCTACACCCTTGACAAGTTCTGTCAAGTCTTGTAGCAACATTTCAAAACGTGTATCTGGTTTATCTGAACCATACAAGGCCATGGCATCATCATAATTCATCCGTGGGAATGGGAGTATTACTTCAATTCCCTTAGTTTCTTTCATGACACGTGCGATCAAGCCTTCTGTAATATCTTGGATTTCTTGATCACTCAAGAAAGAAGTTTCCAAGTCGACCTGTGTAAACTCAGGTTGACGGTCCCCCCGTAAATCCTCATCACGGAAACACTTCACGATTTGATAATAGCGGTCAAATCCAGCATTCATCAACAATTGCTTTGTAATCTGAGGACTTTGTGGAAGGGCATAGAAATGACCCTTATTGACACGGGAAGGAACCAAGTAGTCACGTGCTCCTTCTGGAGTTGACTTAGAAAGAAACGGTGTTTCCACATCAATAAATTCTAATTCATCTAAGTAATTACGGATCGAATGAGTTACTTTTGCACGGAGTTTGAGGTTGGCCAACATCTCAGGACGACGAAGGTCTAAGTAGCGGTAACGCAGACGGGTATCATCATTGGCTTCAATTCCGTCCTTGATTTCAAATGGTGTTGTTTTGGCGGTATTGAGAACCGTAATCGCTTCTACCTTGAGTTCTACTGCTCCTGTAGGCAAGTTTGGATTCGCTTGTTCACGAGCTTCTACAATACCTGTCACTTCTACAACATATTCACTACGGATACTTTCGGCTGTAGCCATCACTTCTGAACTAACTGTTTCTGGATTGATCACCAATTGCATGATTCCTTCGCGGTCACGTAGATCGATAAAGATCAAGCCACCCAAGTCACGACGACGGCTAACCCATCCTTTCAAGGTAATACGAGTTCCAATGTGTTCTTCACGAACACGTCCAGCATACATTGAACGTTTCATTTCTTCATTATCTCCAAACTAATATTCTTCCTTCTATTTTACCATAAAGACCAGCAGAAAGTGGCCTTTAGCTCAACTTTTTCAGTTACCAACTTCTTTAGTTATCGTGGCCAACTTCTTCCTTTTTTTTGGGATCATCGTAGAGAGTGGGGGCTATCACCTTCATTATAGTCGCTGTCCCAAATCTCAAGACAGATGCTGCTAGCCCAAAAATTGGGGATAAGTAACGGAAAAAGAAATCTCCCCTAAATGCGTAGGTCATACCACCCACAATAAAAAAGATCACAATCCCCTGAACAATTGCGTAAAACCAAATTTTTTTCACACTATTTCTCCTTTTCACATGCTAGCTGACTTATCCACTGTTTTTCATCACTTATCCACAAAAATGTGGATAACTTTTACCTATTTTCCCCTAAAAAGAGGAAGGTTCATCAGCATCAGGACTTGTTTTCATCCATTTACAAGCAAGTTTCCCACAACCTGTGGATAACTATCTTGCTTACTTGTGACTTTCCGTCCCTTTCCTAACAAATCAAGGAGCCAGGATTCGATCCTGCCCCCTTTGATCAAGCATTATTTAAATTCGTCTGGTGTTCCTTTATATTGGGCCCAATCTTTACTGAAGAAGCGATCATTTAGATGGTAAGTTGGTGCTTTTTCAGCCTTTGTGACAAAGGGATTGACCGCTTTATCAAAGGCTAGCCAACCATTCCATCCCATATGAATCGTATCTTCCATAAAGTAGGGCTGATCACCATCTTTAGAAAAGTCAGCAATATTGGTGAATCCTTGACTTTCCAATTGGTAACGAATCTTTTGAACAGCCTGTTCATACTTTTCTTGGCTCAAGCCTGTGTATTTCATCCATTTGGCATTGACTGGAGGAATCACAAAGATGACATTGGTACGAGATTTAGCAAACTGGTCTAGAACCAACTGCAAGTCATTGTACTCTGGAGATTGAACATAGGATTCGTTCTTTTGGAAACCTTTTAGTTTCTTCAACTTCATTTTTAAACGAGTATTGTAAAAATGATTGCTGATCCCAAGATCGTTGTTATTGGTTTTGACTTTTGCTTCAGCCGTTGCAATTTCCTCCAATTTCTCATATGAGAATTGGTCTGGCAAATCTTGTAGACGTTTTTTGACCTTCTTATCATAATTCCCGTTTGTACGAGTAGCGAGATTACTAAATAAGGCATCTTCGCGCTGAACCAGATGGGAAACAAGTTGGTTCAATTGCTGATCAAAGCTTGAGATCTTCTCTCCTTGAGAAATTTTGGTCACAACACCTTGAAAAGCGACATTTGGGTACTGTTGTAAGAGGCGTTTTGCAGCATACTGAGATGCAGCATCTTGTTGGTGATTGGCAATAAAGCTATTCAACTGATCGCTATTAAAGAATTGTTGAAAGGCAGAGGAATCATAGCCCTTCTTGGTAAACCATTGTGGAGAAACCACATAAACAGCTGTATTGTCCTTGAGTTCTGGCAAAATCTGTTGCATTCCAAAATACTGGTTCAAAGAAGCCGCACCACGTTCTCCTAAAAAGTAGGGTCTGTAATTACGGTCATATTTTTCAGCCAAAACTGCTGGATGCACCACATCAAAACGCAACCATTCACTTGATCCGAAATAAGGAACAAAGCGATGCTGTGGATCCGAAAGTGCTTCTTGCTTCTTTGTACGACTCTTGAAGCCTTCTGCATTGAGACTGACGGCAGCCTTTTTTTCTTCCGTATAGTTGTGTTTATGATTGACCGGGTATAAAGCTAGTAAGGTCACCACCATAAGAAGGGCACAGAAAACCGGCCCTAAAATCAACCATAAACGCTTAAGCATTCTGAAGCTCCATCACACCTTCTACGATTTTGTTTGCAGTGTTCCAGTCATCGCGTCCAAATTCAGACACAGGAACACGGATTCCAAATCGACTTTCCAACTCAACAATTAATTCAACTGTTCCCATGCTATCAAGAACACCCGCATCAAAGAGATCCTCATCCATCATGTCTGAGACATCTTCCATAAACAATTCGTCAATAATTTCAATTACTTGTGATTTTACATCCATTTTTTATTCTCCTTTTATTTCACTTTTGGGAACCATTGCTGATCCAAGAATCCTGAGAAGATCAGGAAGGACAGCATCACTGTATTAAAGGTGATAAAGATCCCCAAAGCCTTGGTCCAACGATTGTCCGGTATCGGATCCAATCCTTTTGCTTTTCTTTCTTTATTAATAGATTTTTTCTTTCGAATCCAGGCATCATTGATAACCATTCCAAGCCCATGGAAGAGCCCATAAGCGATATAGTACCAAGTCACCCCGTGCCAGAATCCCATGACCAACATATTTATAATGTAGGCAACATTTGAGGTGGTAATCCGGCTCTTGAACACTTTATTACGCATCAAGACCATGACGAGACGCATAAAGACAAAATCACGGAACCAGAAAGATAAACTCATATGCCAGCGATTCCAGAATTCCTTTAAATCACGTGATTTAAAAGGACGGTCAAAGTTGATGGGACTTTTAATCCCCATCAAATTGGAAGCTGCTAAGGCAAACATGGAATACCCTGCAAAGTCAAAGAAAAGGTCAAAGCCATAAACATACATGACTCCCAGCGTTCCGATGTTGAAGAATCCACCTTGAGACAAGGCATAGGTCTGCACATGACCTAACAATAAGTGGCCAAAAATATGAGCTAGGATAAATTTATAAAGGAAGCCATACATGATATACTTAACAGCTTGCTCCAACATATCCAACAATTCATCACGCTCTGGGATTTTTTTGTAATCCTCATCAAAACGCTTGAAACGATCAATCGGCCCACTTGAGAAGGTCGGCATAAAGAGCATAAAACGCAAGAATTCCCAGAGCGTGAATTCTTTCAAGACACCATCTCGCATTTCGATGATCATTCCGACAGCTCGGAAGGTCAAATAAGAAATCCCTAAAAATCCAAACAAGGATTGATGTCCATTCTTGATCGCTGGCTCTACCTTAACAAAGATCAAGGGCAAGACAGATAAGAAGGAATGAAGATAGAAAATCCACTTATTGTCCGCTTTCTGACGATAAAATTTGTAGGAATACACAATCAAGATTTGCCAGACTACGTAAAAGAGTAAGGCATAAATTTGCTTGAGATTCGAACCTGTCAGCATCAAAATGATAAAGATCAGACTCACAAGTCCTTCATATACCGGAAATCTCTTTTTGAAAAAGAGACCCACAAAAATTGGCAAAAAAGCTAGAATGAGGTAGATAAAATATATCGGTGTTCCATAGTGTTCTAAATGAGGGAGCTGTTTCAAAAACTCGATCATCGGTTGTTAACCTCGCTAATCAACCCTTTGATGTCGATTTTTCCATTTGGTGTTAACGGCAAACTATCACGGTAAAGGAATTTCGATGGCATCATATAAGACATCATGATATCTTCCAAATCTTCCTTGATGGCTTTCGTAATATCAATTTCCCGTTCAAATTGCCCTTTGACACCATCTTTTAGGATGACATAAGCCAAGAGGTTTTGAACTTTATGATCTTTGTTGTAGCGCGGTACAGCAACAGCCGACTCAATATACTTGGATTTGTTCAAGTTTTGAGAGACATCTTCTAGCTCGATGCGGTAACCGTTAAACTTAATTTGGAAGTCCATTCGACCACCGTAGAGAAGAAGTCCTTCATCTGTCATGGTTCCAACATCTCCTGTGTGGTAGGCTGGAAGACCTTCAAACTCAAAGAAAGCTTCAGCCGTTTTTTCAGGATTGTTCATATAACCTTTGGAAACCGCAGGCCCAGACACGATGATTTCTCCCTGTTCCCCGTTTGGCAATTTATTTCCATCTTCATCGATCACGAAGGTTGGAGAATCCGCCTTTGTATAGCCAATTGGCAGACGTTTCAAAGTAGCCAACATCTCATCGGTCACAGCTACAGCTGAAAGAGCTACAGTCGCTTCCGTTGGACCATAGGCATTGATGATGCGCGCATGTGGGAACCGTTCACGCAATTTTTGAGCGGTCTTGACGGTCAACTCTTCCCCATCAAAATAGAAATGAGTGATTGCTGGCATCTTTTCAGCATTGAAATCCTCAGACAACATGGCCATATCCGCAAAAGATGGTGTTGAAGTCCAGATAGCAATTGGAAGAGAAAAAATGGTCGCAAAGAGTTGTTTAAAGTCTTGGGTGATGGCTGATGGAAGAGCATAAAGTGTGCCTCCAAGAGCTAAGGTCGGTGCCCAATACATGACAGACAAGTCAAAAGAATAGGGTGGCTGTGCTAGCATTTGCGGACGCTCTGGCGTTGCAAATTCCTTGTCCGTAATCATCCAGTTTGTAAAGCTGAGCAAATTATCATGCGAAATCTGCACCCCTTTTGGCTTCCCTGTTGTCCCTGAGGTAAAGATAATGTAGTAGTTATCATCTCCCTTAACTGGATGCTGCAAGTCATAAGCATTCTGAGCTGCATAGGCCGCACGAACCTCGTCCAGGCTCAAAATAGGAGTGGCTCCACTTTCTAGTGGAAATTCATGAATGGCAATAATCAAACTTGGTTCTGCCACTTCGACAATGGCTGACACGCGCTCCAAGGCTGAATGACTATCAATTGGAATGTAGGCATGGCCTGATTTGGTCAAAGCAACAAAGGTTGCCAACATTTCATATTCTTGTCCACCAAATACTACAACTGGAGATTTTTCAGGAAGGCCTAATTGGTCAATGTGGGCCGCTAAACTATCTGAATCAGCCTTGAGCTGACCATAAGTATGCTCTTCTCCAAGGACATTGTAGACAGGATAGTCTGGTTGCAACTGAGCATAGCGTTCAATCGTATCGATCATATCGTGAATGGGTTGGTTTGACACAGGTAGAAGTCTCCTTTTCTAAAATTCATTGTAAATAAAGCCACCTTGACCTTGACCAAGGTAACTAAAGAAATAAAGCAGGGCTAAGAAAATGGCGAAATACAAGACCGTCTGCCCGATAAATTTATAAAGTGTTTTATGTTTCATAAGGTTCACTCTTCATTTTGATTGTTATTGTCTATTTTACCATTTTTTATACCAAGTAAGCAATTTTAAACATAGCAAGTAGGTCTTGGAAAACGTTATCATTTGTCGCTTGTTATTTTTTCATTGCAAGTTGCCTAGATCCCTCCTTGATGAAGGCATTTCAAGGCCAACTCTAGGTCTACATCATTCTCCAAGTGGCGGGGCGACCATGGGACCAAAATGTCCGGTTGGACCCCTTTATCCGTCATACCCTTGCCATGATCTATCGCTAACGACCGAGAAGTTGGGAAAAAGAACTGGTAATCTCCATAATCTACCTCACAGCAATTTGAATAATCTAAAATTCCCAGTGTCGGACGCCCCAGCACTGTCACTTTCTGAAAATGCTTCATCATGCGAACGAAATTATCTCCTGATGAACCACAATAAACATCCGACAAGAGAACAATTGATTCTGGATAGGCTTTCCCTTTGATATCTGGGAAAAATTCTGAATCATCTTCACCGTAGGTCAGATAGCCTTTCCCACGATTTTTTAAAAGCTCCTCTTTCATTTCTTGAATCAATTGCTTGGTTTCTTGGCTAAGGTATTCCTGTTGCAGCAAATCCTCAAAATCCTTCAAACGTATATCTGCATTTCGATTGGTGTAAAGAATCTCCATACCCTCATCCTGCCACTCTATCGCGTCATAGCCTTGACCTTCTGACAAAGCAAGATGCAATAGTGGAAAATACAAGGAATCGGTCCCTCCGCTATTTTTTCGAACATCTATCACTAGATATTTCGTCTCTCGAAGGAGGGGAAAACACTCTTGGTATAAGTGGCTAATCGCTTGTTCTTCCATAAAATTATCCAAGCGAAGATAGACGGTCTCCTCATCCAATTGTTTCCAAAATATATGATCCTGAATCGGCTCTCGGCTGGGGATTACTTCAATGGTCTTTTCTACCCCTTCTCGAAGCAGGGTAACCTTTGTCGACTGAGAGACCAAATCCGCCCATTCTCTATAGTGTCTTTCGGGGGTCTTACTGATAAAATAGTCCTTATGAAGAGACGCTACTTGCTTCAAGTCACTTCCATCCAGACCTAGGATTTGATCTCCTACTTGAAGACCCGTATCCTCATTTGTCACTTCTACATAGAGACCATCTTCTGTCGAGCGCAACAAAAAACCTTTATTGGGGGCCTTTTTCTTTCCAAAGGAAACATGACCAATCACCCCAAAACTAGCTAGGTATGTCTTAACTTGGTAGAGAAAGGCATCATCTGTCATATCATCTGTCATTTTTTCTCGAAAACGATCTGGATCGCATCCTTTTCCATCCTTGATAGTAGATGAATCATGAGTCATAATCGAGATGATATCTTCAAAAATAGCAGTCTTTTTCATAAAGGATTCCTTCAATTTTTTAGAAACAGTATACCACTTTTTCTTAAAAAGTTCTTAAAATCCTAAAAAACTATCCTAAAGTAGGATAGCCGTTATAGATTCTTTCTTTTTTTGGCTTTCTTTGTCAGAGCAACATCACAATTTTCAATCTTGCTAATCAATAGATTGGCAAGAGCAAAATCATCGATGTTCGATTTCATATTCACCTCATAGTTCAAGGTCAATTGTTCTCCAGCTTGGGCCGTTGTGACAGAAATAAAGTCAATTTCTGAACAACTTTGGTCTAACAACTGGCTGATTTGTTCTGCAACAGCATCTTGTTTTGAGACTGTAATGGTCAAATGACGGCGCCGTTGATGATCTGCCTTACTCTGTTTGTTCTCCAATACAAGCCAAACCCCTAGTAAAGAGAGGGTTGATAAAATGGCCAATAAAAGATAGCCCGATCCTGCTGCTAGTCCTATAATCATGGCTAGAAAAATCGCAATCAACTCTCTCGAACCACTCGTAGCCGACCGGAAACGAATCAAACTAAAGGTCCCTGCCACTGCAATCGAGGTTCCCAAACTTCCATTGACCAAAAAGATCACTAAGGTCATCATACAAGGAAGCAAGGTCAAACTAATGACAAACTCTCGAGTGTAAAGTGTCCGGTATTTATAAGTCCAAGATAGGGCCATCCCTAAAAAGAGGCTGACTAAAAGGGCCAACAGTAAGCGCAAGGGATCCACCGTTGCTGTAGCATTATTAAAAATAGAATCAAATAGATTAGACATAGGCAGCACCTACCGTTTCTTCCGCTGGTCTTGGGGCATAATCCAATCCTTGTGATTTATGATAAGCACAGCTATATTTTGAAAATTTCTGCTTGACCAAACCATACTTCTCTAAAATATCCTTTAACCATTGAGGTTCTTGTCCGGGAGCCTTAATTTCCATGATCACGAAGTCATCCTCTAACAAAGGTTCTCCTTTCTTCCCATGAAAAAGACTAACAGCTTGATCACGAAAGACTAAGTTTTGATCGATTGTCACGCGAATTTTCTGATATGGATAACCCTGAATGGATTTCTTTTCTTTGAGAGACAAGCGATCATAGTAAATGAACATCCGTGGTTCCAATCGATGACCATAGCGTTTACGCAATCTCTGAATCTCTTGCACTAAGTCTGGATCTTGTATCTGATGATCTACTTTTCCATCTGTCATCAAGTTGATAATGGCTTGTGAAGTAGCGACTAGACGGAATTTATGGCCAATTCCTTCTTCATCTTTTGACTTCACCTCTAGAAATACCGGACTGTCTGCTTGAGGTGTTTCTATATAAGTCCGCATCCGAATTTTTTCACGGCGGTGTTGTTTGGCAAGAGTATCTTGAATGACCTCAAAATTTTCCGTATCAAAATAAATGTTTGAAATAGTTGAAGTTGGATAATCATCTTCTACGACGTATTCTTTTAAGTCTTTGATCAAGTCTTTTACGTCATCTTTTGCGACGATATATTTTGTTTCGATTCGTTTAAAACTTGTCTCAATTGTTTTTCTCATGTTTCTACTCCTTTAAGGGGGGATATTGCTTCTAATCTTCAGTAAGTATGGATACGACTTACGTGCTTTCTAGTTTAATGGGACTTTCTTAACTGGTCATTAAGCCAAACTTAAAGAAAACTAAAGTTAAGGTTCCTTTCAGAAAAACTTTAGGAAACTTTCAGTTAGCAACTTTAGACTAGGAGCATATCAATTGAACGAGAGGAAAAGCTCATGAAATCAAACAAATGGAAATTTTTATTAACGGGGGCCGCAACCCTCACCCTACTAACAGCGTGTGGCCAAGCATCATCTCAATCAGCTACAACAAGCGCAACAACAACTACTTCTAGTGTCTCAAAGAAAACGACTAAAACCAAGCAATCTGACTATTTTACCGAAAAAGATTCAGATACCTCATATGATGAAAGCAAAGCCTCTACTGTAAAACTGTCTGGATCTTCTGCAACTGTTTCAGGTGACGGTGTCACCGTTTCTGGATCAACCGTGACCATCTCTAAGGCCGGAACCTATGTCATCTCTGGTAAATCCGATGGGGTTCAAATCAAAGTCGAAGCAGGTGACTCAGATGATGTTCATATCGTCTTAAAAGGGGTTACCATGACCAACACCAACGCGCCAATCTCTGCTACGAAAGCAGGACATGTCTACTTGACTCTAGCAGATGGCACGACCAATACCCTATCTGACTCAAGTTCAAACAGTGATGAAGATGCCGATGCGGTCATCTTCTCTAAAGGGGATCTCACCATCAATGGTTCGGGTACGCTCAATATTGATGCCAAGAAGAACAACGGGATCAAGGCCAATGACACTCTCCACATCACGGGTGGAACCTATAAAATCACGGCTGTAGGAGATGCCTTCAACGTCAATGATGAGCTCAATATCACCGGTACGACCATGACCATCGATGCAGATGAAGATGCAGTCAAGGTGGACAATGATGAAGATACTTCGGTCGGAACTATGTACCTTTCAGATAACAAAATGACCATCACAGCAGGAGACGATGGCATCCATGCTTCTGGTGATCTGATCATCGATAGCGGAACCTATAAGGTAACCGAGTCTGTCGAAGGTCTCGAAGGAAAATCGATCACCATTAACGGTGGAGATATCACCATCTATGCAACCGATGACGGGGTCAATGCGGCTAATGCCAATGCCAACCAAGATGAAATTTTCTTCACCATGAACGGTGGAACCCTAAATGTCGAAGTCGGCCAAGGGGATACCGATCCAATCGACTCAAACGGTAATATCACTGTTACCGGAGGAACCATTAAATTAACAGGTCAATCCGGCTTTGACTTTGATGGAACAGCCACCTACACAGGAGGAGACATCTATATCAACGGTGAAAAACAAACGGAAATTGTCAACTCCATGCCTGGAGGCGGTGGCGCTCCCGGAGGTGGCGGACCTCAAGGCGGTGGACCTGGAGGCGGGCATCAATAATCAATCACAAAAGCGGGAATCCTCTTCCTGCTTTTTTTGTTGCCTTTTTTATGATAGAATAGAAATTCAATCAGCTTATCGAAAGGAACATGATGAAAAAACAGACACTACCTCTTTTCTTCACACTCTTGCTGTCTCTTCTTTTTCTCTCAGCCTGTGTGCCGGACCTTAAGATCAATTTTAAAAAAGAGCCCACTACTACCACCTCAAAAAAGAAAACCACTAAAAAAAGTAGTTCGAGCCGTTCTAGCTACCCAAATCGTTCAACTAGTTCAAACAGCTCAAGCAACTCCTTTAGCTCGTCTTCAACTACTACGCAGCCCTCTTCTGACATCGTCACAACCGAAGGACTCCCCAAAAATGCTCAAGAAGCTCCAAAAGATAAGATTTATGCAACAGGGAACCTAAAAGTGGCTTACTCTAGAAATGGCGATAACATTTTTGCCCAGACGCCGGATTATGAAGGATATACCACTGCCCTTGTCCAAAAGATTCTTGGGAATCCAGAGAAACAAATAACTGACCCTGCTTATATTGCCGAATCTTTTGAAAATACTGAATTAGAAAATATTAAAGGACTCTACCACGAGGGAAAAATCACAGGGGAACAAGCTCATGCCTTTTTAATGGGGGCCGTTGATCTCAAACAAGCTTCTAAATTCGGAGTAGACTACACCATATACACCTATAAAAACAACAGTATCCAACTGGTCTTTGAAAACGACCAACTTCTCTATATTACGCCAAATCCTGATGTTGTCTTTTTTAAATAATAAAAATTCTCGCTTAGACAAGCGAGAATTTTTGTTTCACATGAAACAAAAGACTCCCAACACATTCATTGTTGGGAGTTCCTGAAGATTAGTCCTCTTCATATTTTTTAGGATTATAGAGCCACATTCCGATGCCTGCAAAAAGAGCAATAGTCATCAGAAGAAAGGCCACTTGATTTCCAATTTCTCCTGTCATCGAAATCGTTTGACGAAGACCAGAAACGGTATAACTCATTGGCAAGAATGGATGAATGGCTTGGAAAAAGCCATTTGTCAACGCAAGAGGGTAGGTTCCTGCACTAGAAGCCAATTGCAAGAGCAAGAGGATCAAGGAAAGGAAAGCACCGACCTTTCTTTGCCATGTTGTTAAAGCGGTCACGATAGACATGAAGGCTACACTACCGATCACACAAAGGAAGAGGGTAGCCATCTCATGATTGGCAGATAAACCAATCAAGTGAACAGCACCATAAACCAAGATTCCTGCAACCACCGCAATGGTTCCATTGACCTCAAAGCGCGATTTAAACCATGCCCAACGACTTTCAGGATGACGACCGGATGGCAATTTTGCAAAGATCATATTGGTTGACAAGGCACAAACAAAGAGAGCTACAGAGATCATATACGGAGCCATTCCGACCCCATTTACAGGGACATTGTCATGGTCTGTTTTAGAGGTCGTAACAGGATTTGCTAAGGTTTTAGCGTTTTCTTTTTCAGTTGTAGCAGCATTCAATTGTCCCTTAGCATCGTTTAATCCTTGACTCAAGGTTTGGCTTCCTGTTGCTAATTCACCTAAACCATTTGTCAATGTTTGCCCACCCGCTGCTAATTTGCTGGATCCATCTGAGATTTGATTTGCACCGTCAGCTAGTTTATCAGCCCCTGTCACCAATTGACTTGATTTTTCTGTCAACTGGTTGACACCTGTGACAAGTTTATTGACACCACCTGCCAACTCCGGAGTTTTACTGTTCAATTGCCCTACACCGTCAGCTAATTTTCCAGCTCCAGCAACCAACTCACCAGACTTCCCTGTTAATTGTGTAGCTCCTGAAGCCAGTTGATTCATACCTGATGTCAAGGCAGGCATCTTACCATTTAACTCACCTAGTCCAGAAGCTAATTGACTGCTTCCTGCAAGCAATTCGGATGATTTACTATCTAGTTGACCAACACCTGCTGCTAACTGACTGGCCCCATTCGTTAAAGTATTGCTATTCGTCTGAAGTTGGGTTGCTCCATTAGCGATTTTATCGACACCTGCTGTATAAGCGTTGATCCCTTGACCGATGGTTTGACTAGCTGGCAACAATTGTCCACTAACTGCGGATTGGATCTTAGACAAACCACTTGACAAGTCTGTCAAGGTAGAAGAAGCTGTCGGCAACACTTGATTTGCTGCTGTTTGCAGTTGTGTTAAGCTATTTCCTGTGTTTAAACCACCTTGTATAGTTTGAACAGTTGTCAAGATGCCTTGAGCAGCTGTCTCTGCTGAGCTTGGGCTCGATGAGATCGCCGCATTGATTTCTGCTTGTTGATCAGCTGTCATTGCTTGATAGGCTGCTGTTCCTTGCACACTTGCAAGGGCATTTGCACGATCCGCTTGGGCTGAAGCAAGGATTGATTGAGCTGAATTTGCAATACTCATCAATCCAGCTGACAATCGACTGGTATCTACTGAAGCATTTTGAATTGCTGCATTTAATTGGTTCAAACCAGCTGCCAATTGATCAATCTGAGCTGATTGACTTGTAGAAGCTTGTAGCTGACTTGATAATGTTTGAATACCTGATTCTAATTGAGAAACCCCATTTCGAAGAGTAGTGGATTGACTACTTAATTGACCCGCTCCCTCTGATAATGACGCAACCCCATTTGTATAGGTTACTAAACCATTTGAAAAGTTAGACATGCCTGAATTCAATTGACGCACACCATTGGTATAATTCCCAAGACCATCATTGAGGGTCCCCATACCACTAGTTAACTGACCGACTCCCGAAGCCAGCTGAGGTGTTTGACTGGCCATTTGGTTAACGCCGCTTCCCAATTGAGCTACCCCTGTAGCATAAGCCATTAAACCTGTATTAAAACTTCCAAACCCATTGTTTAATTGCTGAACACCAGATACCAACGTTGGCATTTGACCAGCCATTTGATTAAGACCATTTCCCAATTGACCCACACCATCTGTATAGGCTGCTAGACCCGTACGAAGGGTGGTTGCACCATCTGAAAATGTTAAACTGGAACTAGCTAAGGTATTCAAATTAGTGGTCAGTGTTTCCCCACCGTTTTCCAACTTTGTTGCACCATCTGCTAATTTAGCACTTCCATCTGCCGCTGTCCCCATACCAGATTTAAGCGATCCCATTTTGGAAAATAAAGCTGTTGTATAAGTATTGGTCACTTTTTCAGCCACTGTCTGCTTCATTTTTGTCATTGCAGTGTCGCTCATTTTTCCTGCGATAAAACTATGACCACTGGACGTTTGGTAATTAATTGTCATCTGTTCTGGATGATTGGTTAGAATGGAGCTAGCTTTCTTTGAAAGATCCTCAGGTAGGGTTACAATCATATAATAATCCCCATTTTTGAGACCATCTTTCGCAGCTTTCTCATCTACAAAATGAAAATCAAGCGAATCATTGCCCTTCAAATTGGACACCATGTCTTTTCCGATTTCCATCTTTTGTCCATTATATGTAGCAGATTGATCCTTATTGACAACCGCTACAGGAAGATCCGAAACTTGGCCATATGGATCCCACATGGAAGATAGAAAAATAATATTATAAAGAGCTGGAATCAACGCAACTCCAATCATGACAATAATAAATGTTGGCTTTTTAAGAATAGCCTTCCATTCTTTCATCATATTTTTTGTCTCCTTTTTATACACATTGTCTAAATTTCTGATATAATAGATTATACAGTTTCTAGAAATTTTCACAAGTAGAAAATTTCATTTTTAGACACTGTGTATAATTTTGTGCAAAAAGGATTAACAGATGACTGAGAGCAATAAACGATTAAAAACAAAACGAAATATTGAGGAGGCGATGGTTCAACTACTCGAAAAGGAATCATTCGACCAAATCACAACGGTTGAGTTAGCACAAGAATCCGGTATTAGTCGCTCTAGCTTTTATACCCACTATCGAGACAAGTACGATATGATCGAGCGTTACCAACAAGCACTCTTTCACAAGCTTGAATATATCTTTGACAAACACCAAGACGACAAGCGTCAAGCGATCACAGAGGTGTTCGAATTTCTAACCAAGGAGCCACTCTTTGCGGTTCTTCTGACAGAGAATGGAACCAAAGAGATCCAAACCTTCTTACGACATAAATTACAGATTCTTCTGGTTGATAGTTTGCAAGAACGCTATAGTCATAAATCATTAACAGATATTGAAAGAGTCTACAGTTCTGTCTATCTGACCAATGCCTTCTTCGGAGTCTGTCAAATGTGGGTTTCTCGCGGAAAAAAAGAAAGCCCTCAACAAATGGCTGAATTTTTAATGAAAATGTTACAGTAACATTGAGAGTAGGACAGAAATCGGTCATTCGTTAGAATTCGATTTCGTCGTCCCACCTCCGCACAGTTGAGTAGGGCTGTAAAAACTG
>NZ_CABFMD010000035.1 GCF_901875555.1 Streptococcus parasanguinis | reverse complement strand
TCTTCATAAGTTAATTTCATTATAAAACACCCCAAAAGTTAGATTTTTTCTGTCTAACTTTTGGGGTGCAGTTCATTATTGCTGTGCACATATTCGGAGTTGGAGCAGAAGTATATGAATTAGAAAGGGTATCTAAAACCCATAATCTTAAACTTATCTATGATGCTGCTCACGCATTTGGTAGTACCATTGACAAAACACATTTGGGAAACTTTGGTGATATCTCAGTATATAGTACCTCTCCTACAAAAACTCTAGTTACAGGTGAAGGGGGAATTGTCGTAAGTAAAAATAAAGAAATTGATAGCAAAATTAGACTTTTAAGAGAATATGGAAATCCGGGAGATTATAATTGTACTGAGATTGGTGTTAATGCTAGACTTAGTGAGTTGGCAGCTATAACTGGTCTAATGTCATTGAGTGTAATTGACAAAAATCTATCGGAGCGTAAAAAGATTGGCAATTATTATAGACAGTTATTATCTGAAATTGAAGGAGTATCGTTGCAAAAAATACCGGATAACCAAATTAGTACATATAAAGATTTATGCATAGTAGTGCATGCAAGGTCATTTGGGTTAGATAGAGATACAGTTGTTCAGAGTTTGAATAGAGAGGGTATTCCAACAAGAAATTATTTTTCTCCTCCTATACATAAAATGGATTGTTATTCTGAATACAATGATCTTGTTTTAGAAAATACTGAAAATATTTCCAAAAATATAATTTGTTTACCTATGCATCCATTTCTAACGTATGCAGATATCGAAATGATAGTTAATATTTTAAGAAACATTCATATCAATGCTGAAGAGATAAAGAAACGGGTGATACAAGATGCTTAACACACCAACAGAAAATTACGTGTCAACAATTCGAAAAAAGATAGGTAATGACTTGCTTATTCTAGTAGGTTCAAATGTTATTATTGAAAATGAACTAGATCAAGTGTTGCTTCAAAAACGTTCTTCAGGAACATGGGGATTGCCAGGTGGATTATTGGAAGTAGGAGAGACACTTGAACAAACGGCAATTAGAGAAGTATTTGAGGAGACAGGATTAACAATTGAAGAATTGAAGTTAATTCATACTTTTTCAGGGCAGGATTATCATTTTGTTCTGCAAAACAAAGATGAAATCTATGTAGTTACCTCTCTATACAAAGCGATTAATTATACGGGAAAATTGAATGTAAGTTCAGAAGAAACGCTGGAGTTAAGTTATTTCAATTATAACTCCCTTCCTTATAACATTGAACAAGAATATCTTGATTATATAAACTATTATAGAGGACTAAAATGATTGACAAAAAAGAAATATTTATTTTTGATTTTGATAATACTATTATTGAATCACTCCCTCTTTGTTTTAGTTGCTTCAGGATAGTGTTTGAAAAATATAAAAATATCAAGATGAGTGATTCGGATATTGAATCATTATTTGGAGGTAGTGAGGAAGATATTATAAGGAGCCATGTAGAAGAAAAATATGCTGATGAAGCAGTCGAATTATTTTACATTCTTTATGAAAATTTACACGATCATTTTATTGTTCAAAATAAAGTATTTGAAAATATTACTTTGCTATTAAAAAAATTAAATTACAAAGGAAAAAGACTTGCTGTTTTTACTGGTAAGGGGCGAAAAAGTATACAAATAAGTATGAAGAAATTAGAATTAGAAAAATATTTTAATTACATTGTATCTGATGATGATGTTGCTAATTCTAAACCTGATAGTGAAGGAATTTTGAAGATACTTGACCATTATAATGCAACTCCCTCAGATGCGATATTCTTTGGTGATTCAGATGCAGATATTATCTCAGCCAAAAAAGCAAATGTACTAGCTGTTGGTGTCAATTGGTATAAAACAAGAAAATTTACTATTTCTCCTGATATAATATCTAAGAATCCATTAGATATTATATACTCCTGCTGATAGTTGATTTGACTTAACAAAAAAGCCCATTTGGTGTACACTGCAAGTGAAGAAAAATAGCAGGGAGGTAAACCAAATGGACATTTTCCATTATACACCGAATCGCCATCACCTTCAACTCAGTATGCCGCAGCTTCGTAAAGTCTGCCGTGACTTATATCAAAAAGTCGCTCCTGATGAGTTGATCCACCGCAAGAATGTAGAGCAATGCAAGGTTTCGAATGTTTCTGTTTTAACCTTGATGCAATTTCAGGCAGAAATTGGGATGAAGTCACAGCGAAAGTTTTATCAATTTATCCGAAATTTCTTCGGATTCAGGGATTGGAGAGAAGCCGCTTCTATCGCCGTGTTCATTATCTGATGCCCCTGCTTCAGCTGATTTGCTTCTATTTCAATCAGCTGGATTTTGATGAATTAGTCATTATCGACAGCTTTCCAGTCCTCTTGTGTCAGCCGGTTAGAAATCATCAGGCCAAGGTCTTGAATGAGGTGGCCAACATCGGCTACTGCGCTTCCAAAAACATGTGGTTCTATGGTTTTAAAATTCATCTGGCGGTGACAGAGTCGGGCTATATTTTGGATTACTTGGTTACGCCTGTCTCGGTCCATGATATTCAGGTGGCAGAAGAGTTGCTGGATGCCATC
This sequence comes from Streptococcus parasanguinis, assembly GCF_901875555.1. Taxonomy (GTDB): domain Bacteria; phylum Bacillota; class Bacilli; order Lactobacillales; family Streptococcaceae; genus Streptococcus; species Streptococcus parasanguinis_H. The sequence continues at coordinate 118,257 of NZ_CABFMD010000035.1, read as the reverse complement.
CCCTATACTCCTGTTTTAGCGGATTTGGACTACTTGGGTAAGGAACTGAAAAAACGATTGGAAGCCAAGGGAATAGACTTTTTGACGCCGATTCGTAAAAATATGAAAGGAGCAGCTGAGCACAACAATCCTGCTATCCTGACAATCCGAAGGACCATCGAAACTCGGATCTCTGTCCTAAATGCATTGTTTAACATTGAACATCCGCTTGCTCGCTCTTTAGCAGGTTTGCAATTAGAGATCGAACGGGCTATTTTGGTCTATAATTTAGGATTTTTTATCAACTAGCAACACGGGTATTATATATGATAGATTTTGATTTTAAAGGAGGATTTATGAATTTGAAAGGTATAATCTTCGATATGGATGGAGTTATAGTTGATACAGAGTACCAAGATTTTCTAATACAGAAAGATTTTATCAAACACCTTAATCCAAAATCTAGTTACGAAGATACTGAGCTATTGGTATTAGTTGGTAAATCATATTTTAATCTTTATAGGCTTTTACAGCAATTTATTGAGAAACAATATGATATAAAAACTATAGAAAAAGAATATGCTTCTTTTAGTGATGAGAGATATGAAAAAATTGATTATTCTTTACTTTTTAGAAAAGAAATTCTAAAAATTATTGACTATGCATTGAAAAACGGAATCAAATTAGCTGTAGCATCATCATCAAAATATGAGCATATTAATGAAGTTTTAGAAAGGTGTGACATAAAAAAATATTTTGATGTCATCGTTAGCGGAGAGAATTTTTTAGAAAGTAAGCCAAATCCGTCTATCTATTTAACAACGCTACATAAGTTAGAATTGCAAGCAGAACAATGTATTGCAATTGAAGATTCATACTCTGGGATTGAATCTTCAACTAGCGCCGGAATTGCAACTATTGGTTATTATGATAGCCGATTACCATTTTTTAATGACAAAGCGCAATGGAAAGTTGAAAATATGAAAGAAGTTTTACAAATAATAGAATCACAGAGTCTTTGAGTTGAAAGGCGATGAGGTTCTTGAGGACGTTAGAAAGAAATAAACTTGTTTCATAACGAAATTTAAGGTAGAACTTATCAGGACTCTGCCTTTTTAGGCTCTTTTCTACCATTTGTCAAGTCTGTCAAGGCTTTAAGTAAAAAAATGAGATATGAAAAGGCAACACTTTTCTATACAAAATTTATAAAGTGTTTTTTTAAAGCGCTGATTCGCTTAGCGATTGGGGTTTGGTAGTTCAGACTGCTGTGAATGCGGTGATGATTCCACCAGTAAACGTAGTCCTTTGTTTTAAAGGTTAGTTCTTTCAGCGAATGGAAGGTTTCTTGGTTGACAAACTCGAGTTTGAAGGCACGGTAAGTACTTTCAGACACGGCGTTGTCATAGGGACAAGCTGCTTGACTTAGAGACCGAGCGATGCCGCATCTCATCAATCAGCTGGTTATCAAACTCCTTACCACGGTCAGAATGGAACAGCTTGACATTGGTAAGCGCGTAAGGAATGCTTTGATTGGCTTGTTTGACGAGCTCTGCAGTCTTGTGCCACCCAACTGACAGTCCAATAATTTCGCGGTTAAAGAGATCAATGATCAAACAAACATAAGCCCAACGATTTCCAACACGGACGTAGGTCAAATCTGTTACAATTGCTTCAAGTGGCTTTTCTTGGTCAAATTCTCGAGCCAATAGGTTTGGAATAGGTGCTTCATTTTTTTGAGCTAGTTCTTTATCAAAATAAACAGTATTATAATCCTGATCATTATAAACCGTTGAACCGATACCAGCAGACATTTTTTCGTAAACATGATATTCGTATAGTTTTGCTGATATTGAAACAACGTTCTTATAAGCTTCTTTTTGAACTAGGTTTCTGACATAATTAAGTGCATTATTCTTACCTTCATCTGATAAAGTATTATATAGTCGGACGATTTCGATCTCTGTAAAAAAACCTTTTGGTACATTTAGAATCTGCTCTAGTTGTTGCACTTTTTCTCTAGATGGTTGTTTTACTCCACGTTCCCATGCGGAATAGGCTTGATAGCTGACTCCCAACTGATCAGCAATATCTTTTTGAGTCTTTTTTAGCTCTTTTCTACGAGCTTTTAGTTTTTCTGGTTGATACATCGTTTTCCTCACATTAATAGTAACTTCAATTCAGCTTTTTGTTTTGCCTCTTTGTCTGTTAGCTTATTTTTATCCCAAACATAAGCTATAGATTTTCCTTTATCATAGATGAGCCATACTTTTAGATTGTCACAGCAAGTCTTAATTGTTTTCCAATTCTCTTGGTTTAAAAGTTCAGGATACTCTTGACTAGTCACAAAACTTTTTTTGATCACAGATCGCTCTATCTTATAGATTAGAGAAGCCTGATAGTTTTACAATTGATCAAGAAAGTAACACCTTCCTTTTATCAGGAGAAGGTAGAACTGATTCAACAGTAAAATATAAAGTTAAGGATGGCACCATTACAGTCGATATATCTGGAATAGAACATGAATATTACCAAAAAGGCAGTAAAGCATATAATAAAGCACTTCAACAATATAATAAGTAGAAATAGAGCGATGAAGTTTTGATTTCTTTCCCAATTTGGCTATAAGAAAACACCCTGAAAGATAGATAGGAAAATCTAACTTTTGGGGTGTTTTCAATTTTAAGAGCGTTGAATATGTCTTTATTTTGTGAGTGAGACACGGAAATCATTGTATTTGCTATAATCAAAGTCTTCATTAAGTCCTGTTACAAATACAATTGGTGTATAATGGCCCTCTTCCAAAATGAAACCGGCTTTTACCTTGGCATTGGCTCCCCCAAGTCCCGCAATACCAGGAAGGAGTGCCTCAAAAGCCCCTGGTTCATCCGTATACCAGTAATAGACATTGCCAGATTTATCTATAATTTGTATCTTTTTTATTATTGATTTGAATTTTAGATTTAATCATGTTACAATTGACATTGAAATCGAATAGAAAAGGAAGATTCAAACGTGGGCACATTATTAGCAACTAGATTAAAAAATAGACGAAAGGAATTAAAAATGTCTCAGCGAGAATTAGCTGAGGGTATCTGTAAACAAGGGCAAATCAGTCGATTAGAGAGTGGAGAGTTTACCCCTGGAGCGGATTTTTTACATGCTCTTGCTAAGAAATTAAAAGTCAGTATGGACTACTTTTTTGATGAACAAATCGTAGAAGAGATTGATGAGTTATCAGAGTTTAAAAAATTATCACAGACATTTATAACAAACCGAAATTATGAATCATTGAAGTATATATATGAACTAGAAAATGTAAAAGCTCATCGCTTATCTTTAGCAGATAAGTTTTACATGGAGTGGATAAAGTCTCTTATAGATTTTTATTTTTACGGACAGAAAGATGATGCGATTACACGATTAGAGAAGATGCTATCTCAGTTAAGTGTATCTGATTTGAACTACTTTCAAGTTTCAAATACTCTATTCAATTTTTATTATGATACAGAAGATTTAGAACGTTTTAATGAAATTCGTGAGAAACTAGAGTATCAAGTAAATCAACTCAATTTAAACACAATTGCAGAGATAGAACTATCTATTAAGTTTAATTATAACGTTTGTCGTTATCTATGGTTACAGAACAATATTGAAGAAGCTATTACTAAAATTACAGCTACGATAAAGCAGTGTAAGGATTACAGAACAACTTATCTATTAGCTGATTTGTACTTATTGATAGGAAATGTAAGTGAAAATTTTTCTTCTAAAAGTTCAGTGAAAGAATATTTTGAGATAGCCCATTTCCTATACAAACTTGAGGAAAACATGCCAATGACTTTGAAAGTTGAGCATTATATTGCAGATATAACAGAATAATGGATACGATGTTCAAGTGAGCATCGTTTTTTTAATCTATCATAAAATACAAAAAAGTATCAAATGAAAAATAAATAAAAAAAGGTTATAAAAGTTCTTGACAAGCCAATTTTGAAGTGATAAAATAAATGCAAGAAAACAAAAGGAGAGGTATATGAGAAGTTTGTTTAAGAAAATAGTTGCTGTATTAGCTATTGGCTTAATTCTGTTAGGAATTACGAGAACACCTCAAGTTCATAAGATGGATAGAGGTATTGATCCTGGTCCTGCGAATGGAAAAGCTCTCTAATTGTTCAGACTAATCTATAACGACATTATGAGGTTTGATAAGATTTCTCCTCACCGGATAAAAATCTTAAATATATTTATGGAAGGATAAACATGCTATGGAAAATACAGAGCTTACTTTAAAACAAGAAAATATTTCTATTGATGTTGACGACATTGATGTAGCTGCTATCTTGATGGGAAGAAATCAGCCAAGTCAGCGTGCATGTTAAAGTGCATTTTGTTGAGTCAGGGGTGATAATTATTATCGCTCCTGATTTTTATTAGGTTAATTAATTAAGGAAGTTATAAAAGAATCTCGAATGAAAAAATATTTTTATCAAAATCCCTTTTTAGTAGGTCAATTCTTAATAGTAAATATTATTGGAGCAATTTCTGTACTGAGCTTGGCTTTTGTGCTAGAAGGCATTATTGATTCTATTTCAAATGTTAATTCAAAAACATTCATCTTATATGTAGTGTTGTTGCTAGTCTACATAGTTTTTGATTCTGCAATGGAGTACTGTGTTGAAGTTTCAAATCAGAAATTAATTCAAAAAATTTTACATGATATACGAAGTGATTTGACTGATAGTAACGGAAGAAAACCATTGATTGATGTTTATCGTAGTAATCCTGAAATGCATATTTCAACCTATACTAATGAATTAGAAGTCTTAGAAAAACAATATTTAGAGCAAATTATTAGTATAACTAATGATATTTTAGTTTTTATTTTTGCCTCAGTCATATCTTTGTTTATACAACCGTCATATACTATCATAATGGTCGTTTTGAGTTTACTTCCTCTTTTTTATCCTTTGTTAACTCAAAATTCTTTACAAAATGCAAGAGATGTAAGTGTAAAATCAAAAGAAAATTATTTTAATGTGGTATCAGATTTTTACTCTGGTTTAAAGACAGTCAAACTATTTAATGCAGTGCACTCTTTCATTGATATAGTGAATTCAAAAAGTAAGCAGTTAGAACAAACTAATGTAGCTTATTACAAAAAGGCAAATTCAATAGAGGCAATATCTTATGCAATAACAATGCTTGTAAATCAGGGAGCTTGGGTAGTAGGAGGATTTTTTGTACTCAAGGGAAGACTTTCTCTAGGAGAATTTATCGGACTTCGTCAATTAGTGATGTATATTACATACCCAATTACTAACATGAAGCATAGCTATACTGATATATTGTCTTCAAAAAAATTGGTTAACGACCTAATTGAAACTATACATCAAGTATCTGAGGATTCCACCAAGACAGAAAATGTAAAAATTAATACAATTGAACTTGTTGGTTTCGGAATATTAGGTGAGAAACAAAATATATTACAAAATATAAATTTAACATTTAAGGTGGGTAAAAAGTATCTTATTGTTGGAAAAAGTGGTAGTGGGAAAAGTACACTTTTGAATGCATTAATAGGTTTGATACCAGATGGTTTTAATACTAATGGTAATATTTTAGTTAATGGACAGGATTTAACTAGCATTAAGTTAGATTACTCATCAGTTGCTTACGTGGAGCAGAAAACATTTATTTTTGATAAACCAGCTATTGATAATTTGACAATGTATAAAGACTATGATAAAAGTCTAATTCATCAAGTGTTACAAAAGGTAAGCTTAGAAAATATTAATTTAGAGGATCCCATCAAAAATAAGTTATCTGGAGGACAAGAGAGGAGACTAGATTTTGCTAGATCTCTGCTTGCGAATAAGGAAATTTTACTTTTGGATGAGGTTACATCGTCTCTAGATAAAGAAAATAGATTGCGTATTGAAAAATTAGTTGATTCATTGCAGGAAAAAATGATTATTTGTATTGCTCACGAACCATCAGATACTTTTATCTCAATGTTTGATGAAGTGATAACTCTTGAAGAAGGAATGCTTACTTAACGGTAAAATATCATAATCACACTAAATTGCTAGGAAAAATTTATGAAAAAAGAAATACTACCTCAATATATTTATAGACAAAAAACAGGTAATAATTGGGCTTTAAAGGAGTATTACTCGCTAAAATTTGATAACATAGACAGCTGCTATGAGTACCTTTGGAAAAACGTTTTACTTCAAGAAGCAATTTTACTTTGTAATCGCACTCTCTTTATGGAGCTATCAAATTTTTATAAAAAACCAGAGAAAAAAAAGAGAAGATTATTACGAACTCTAGAAAATTATTTTATTAGATTTTGTACACGTCCCTCAACATTCTTCACGTTTGGATATGTAGGAGTAGGAGAATTTTCTCATGGTGCGATAGAAGAAAATCTGAAATGTGAATCAAAGAGTGTAGAAAAGATAACAGATATTTCTACAGAGTGGGCTTTTGATTTTTTAAAATTAATTTTGAGAGAACGAGATGTATTAAAAGAACTATTCGTATTTTTAAATCCCAATTTAATAGGAGTCGGAACAAAGCTGTTAAATCAGAAGCTGTATTTTTGCCAATCAGATATACAAAAAATTGTCTTGACGGATTTAAACATTGTTCTTTCAGACATTATCGAGACTTGTAAAACACATTTAAAAATAAGTTCTCTAGTTAATTTGTTATTAGAGAAGGGATTTGAATTAAATACTATCTATGACTATATACAGCAATTGATAGATAGTGAGATATTATTTTTTGAATGTTTTGAGATATTAACCAGAGATAATAAAATAAATTTGATAGATGATTTTATTAATAGAATAGAATTAATACCTGCAAAATTCAAAAGGCAAATTGCTTGTATAAAATCAAAAATAGAATTATATAATAGTATTCCTCTAGGAGAGGGGAGTCGAATTCTGATGGATTTATATAGTATTATGGACGATATATGCAAGGTAAATACTCCGCTTAATATTTTATGTATTAGTCATCAGAGATTTCAGATGGATTATCAGATAAAGAATGAAATAGAAGAGTTTCTTAATATACTATTAACTATTAATTTAAAATATAAGCAAGAGCGCAGTCTGAAAGAATATACAAGAAAATTTTATAATTTGTATGGTAGTAACAATTTAGTGCCTTTAACGGAATTACTTTCAGTTAAAGGGTTAGGTTCTCCTTCAAACTATTCGAACCCAATTTTGAGTACTTATTTGGGAGAAACTTTAAATATTAATGATGGAACAGATAAATTCCAACATGACTTAGTGAATCAGATTTTGAACACTACCAGTGGTGAAGAGATAAAATTAGAGAATTTAATTGAACAAGGACGGGTAGTCAAGGATAGTTTTCCTACTGCTGAAGTAGTTTTTTCAATTTATGAAGTTGATAATAGGATTAAATTAAGATGGCATGGAAATCAATACTCAGATAATTTTTTTTCGATTTCTGGGAAATATGTGTCTTATTTTAAGGAAAATCTCAATATACACAAGATGCTAGAGATAGAGAGAAAATTTTATAATGAACTTCTAATTGGAGTTGATGAATTTTATAATAATTTAGTATTAAATGACATCAAGAGAGAGAATGCCTTAGATAACTTGATATTAGATTTTCCATTTTTTAAAAATATTGATATTTCAGATGTATATGTATATTTAGATAACAAGAATAATTTTCAAGTTTTTTCTAAGAAAATAGGTACTAATATGCGTGTTGTAAAAAGAAATAGAATTTCTCCAGATCTATTAAATAATCAAACCCGATTTTTATATAGTATTTTTTGCAACCAATTATCGTATTATGATTTCTATAAGGTTTTTTCAATTGAGTATTTACATTATCAAAATAGAATAGTCTATAAAGATATAATTGTATATCCTGAAACATGGAGGCTATCTAAAAATTCTAATTTTGATAAGTTTATAAAAAACTATAATGTTCCGAAATTTGTAAATTTAGTAGAGGGAGACATGGAGTTACTGATAAATTTAGATAAAAAAGGAGATATAGAGAAGGTAAAACAAAAATTAAAGACAGATAAAGTAGTTTTAACAGAGTACTTAGGGGAGTTAAAAAGCTCTAATGAAATAATAGCATTTTCAAAAAATATAGATAATAGTACACAGTGTTTAGAAAAAAACTGTAGCTTGGAGGAAGTACATCTGGTATCTAAAGACTGGTTTAGTTTTCATTTGTATTGTAAAGAGGAATTAACATCGATTTGTGTAGAAGATATTTTAAAGAAGTTCTTAAATTTGATTGATGACGATATTCAATATAATATAAATTTTGTTCAATATTACTACGATGAATATCATATTCGATTTAGAATTAAAATTTTGGGAACAAATGATACGGATAAAATTAAAGTCTTAATGTTAATGATAAAACTTTTTTCATCTAGTATAGACGACGGACTTCTAACACGGTATGAGATGCTACCGTATCGAATAGATTTTTCACTACTTGGTGGTTCAGATAGTGCTTGGAATATCGAGAAGATATTAACACTAGATTCTCTTTATGTTATTTCTAATTATTCCATTTTGAGAACACTTCCGATACAATATTATGTACTTATACTACAAAGTATTTTTGAATCATTTGGAATAGACACTGAGGAATTAATCAAACATTTTAAGGACATTAAAGTATCAAAAGATTACTCGTTATATAGAAATGTAAAAAAAGAAATTAAAAATATAGATTTAGATGTTTTTCCATATAGTGAGGAACTTTTCAAAAAATGTAAATATCTAGTCGGACTATCAAATGAAATTGAGAGTAAACGAAAAGTTAATACATCTGAAAAAATAGAAATTGCTAAGAGATATATACATCTATTTTTAAATAAAATTTTTTTCAATAAATTTTATGAGGAGAAAATTTATCAACTGTTCTATCTATATTTAATGGATAAAAAATTTATCCAGAAGTCTAAAATGTAAGTTTGATTATAAATGATTAAGGAGGAGTAAATGTTTATAAATTTACCTTATAAAGGACGAACGAAAGTACCAGGATCCGAATGTGGATTTAATAATTTTATTAGAAATAACTATTTAGAGAGAAAGTATTATTTACAAAATAACTTTATAAATGCCTCTGATTACGAAAATAGTGACTTAATATCAGAATTGAAATCAAAAATATCTTCTCGGTATGGTGAAGAGGACATATTTATTTTTGGTGGCGATCATTGTACTACCAGTTTTGTTTTTGATAATATTATTGATACTGAGAAAAGTATCGGAATTATAATATTTGATGCTCATTTAGATAAAGGAGATATATCGGATGGATATTATAATTGGAATGTTCTTAGTTGGATAGAGGATAGTATTGAGAGTGGTATGATAATAGGAACTAGACACGATTATTATAAGGTTCTTACCCCTAGAAAATATAAAGTTTATGATGATATCGCAGTATATGAAAATAAAGAAATTATTCTAGAAGATATAAGAGAATACTTTGAAAAATTTGATACTATTTACATTAGTCTTGATGTCGATGTGCTAAATGTATCGGACTTTCCAGGTGTTAGCTTTCCAATGCCTGGGGGGTTAAGTTTAGTAAATCTTGTATACTTTATCAGACAAATAAAAGAAATCAAAAGAATACACGGAAAAAATATAATTTGGGACTTGGTTGAATATAATCCTCTTGTAGAGTCTACAATTTCTAATATCACCTTACAGCGTATACTAACGGAAATTAATACAGATAATTATACCAAATATGATTGAAAGAATACTGAACAAAATTGAGCAGGATTTTCTGCAATTAGATTTTAAAGAACTATCGAATAATGAAAATTATCCAGAAATATTATATAATATATTACTTTTTTTGTCTTGTTTATCAGATTCAGAATATATAGATTACATTGATGAACAGTTCTATGAATTTATTTTAAAAGAAATATATCTTAATAAATCAAGATTTAAGTTGTCATTTTATAATGGTATGACTGGTATTGTTTTCTTGTTAGAATATAGTAAGTTGAATAGCGAGTATTCTGATTTATTGAGTCAATATTTCAATAAAACTATAAGTGATACTATGTTGGTATTACTTCCTTTTTTTAAGGACTCAAAGAAAGAGTATGAATTTTTTGGAGGTTTGTTAGGAATTATATATTATTATTTACAGAGAAAAACACCAATAAATCATAAGGAATCGTACATTTTAGAAGAAAGTTTAAATAAATTATTAGGGTTATAAAAAAAGAAATAGATATAGAAAGTTTTGATATTTCGCTTATACATGGAATGGTACCGTTTTTGAAAATATTTCGTAGTTATTTGGAAAAAGAAGAATCTAAAGAAATAAAGGAAATATATAATAAAATGATGGATTGTTACTTGAAGCTAGTTATAGACAAAGAAAAATTTGAGGAAATTTTTGGTAAAAAAATGGGATGGTGTAACAGTAGACTTTCTATACTTTTATTACTATATTCACTACCAGTTGAACAAGAGATAAGTAGCTACTTGTACAATGAATTATTAGAGATATTTGATAGCAGTGGAAGTTGGAAATATGATGATTCATATCTTTGCCATGGTTATGCTGGGATGAGTATCATGATGTGTGCATTCAATTATACAGGAAAAAAAAGAATACTTGTAAGAGAGAAGCTTTATGAAGAATTACAAAATAAAAAAAATTTACTTGGTAATCTAAATGAATCACCAAATATCATGGAAAATTGCTTAGGAGTTACATTGGCTCTTATTAACGATTATTCTAATAAATTGGAAATCCTTAACAAAATTATGTTAATGATATGAGATGGCGAGACAGAAATCATTTACAACGGTAAGGGTGAAAAAGAGGAAACATGTAGTGTTCCAAAACAATTTCCGGATACTGGTCTTCTAGATTGTTCAAATCGAACCTCATTTATTACCTCAATATATTCCTTACCTTTATTGATATTCAATTCAGATACAATTTTTATAGCTTTTTCCATTTTCTTAATTCCTGAAATTGTATTATGATCAGAAACCACTATTGTTGAAATATTTTCTCGATATAAACTCTGAGCAACTATCAAAAATGATATTTGCTCTTTTTCATTTTCAAAACCATTTTTTTGATAGTTATTATAAATAATACTATCACCATCTTTTGTTTTAAAATATTCCTCTGGAAAAAGCTTATTATTTTTTACTTCTAAAAGATAATCTTCTACAGATAGTTTATTCCATTCTTTCTCTGATAAATCGTTCCAAACTTTAAATAATCTGTAATCATGGGATACTGGGGTATGGATGTGAAACAATGTTTTACTATATTTCCCACATTTATTTTTAGTTTTCAGTAATTCATCATATGCCTTTTTTATTTCATTATTTTCTTTTCCCATTTTCAATCTCCATAAACAAAAAAATAATACACTATTATTATTTTACATTAACAATATCACTGTTCAACAGGTAAGAAATTCCCTACAATAATCCCTACAATTCTAGGATCTTCATCATACGAAAGAAAAATATCTTTATAGTTTGGATTGATAGAAACCAGTCTTAAGCCATGCTCCTCTCGATAAACTCGTTTTATGTAAGTTTGGCTATTACATACCACAGCATAAATTGCACCATCATAATCAAATCCAGTCTCACGAATGAGAGCCACCGAACCATTTTGATATTTAGGTTCCATTGAGTCTCCAGAGACCCATGAGGCGAAATCGTGGGCTAATTCTTCATCAAAATAGACGGTATCATAGTTTTGATCGTTATAAACCGATGAACCAATACCGGCAGACATTTGTTCGTAAACATGGTATTCGTATAGTTTTTCTGACATTGAAACAATGTTCTTACATTTTTCTTTTTGAACTAGTCCTCTGACATAACTAAGTGCATTATTCTTACCTTCATCCGATAAAGTATTATATAGTCGGATGATTTCGACCTCTGTGAAATAACCTTTTGGAACATTTAGAATCTGCTCCAAAAGCTTTATTTTTTCTCTAGATGGTTGTTTTATTCCACGCTCCCATGCAGAATAGGCCTGGTAGGTAATACCTAATTGATCTGCAATATCTTTTTGAGTCATTTTTAGCTCTTTTCTACGAGCTTTTAGTTTTTCTGGTTGGTACATCATTTACCTCACATTAACAATAATTTCAATTCAGCTTTTTGTTTTGCTTCTTTGTCTGTTAGCTTATTTTTATCCCAAACATAAGCTATTGATTTTCCTCTATCATAAATGAGCCATACTCTTAAATTATTACAGTAAGTCTTTATTGTTTTCCAATTCTCTTGATCTAGAAGTTCTGGATATTCTTGACTAGTCACGAAGCCTTTTTTGATTACTGATTGCTCAATCTTATTGATTAGAGAAGTCTGATAGTTGTTGAACTCCTTTATAATCTGATTTTTGACACCGTGAAACAAAAGGAGTAGTGTGGCATTTTGTCCATCAATATAAAAATCGATAGCCTGCTTAATGGTACTTTCTTTTCCAGGATAATATTCTCTAAGAAGATCTAAAAGGCGAAAGAACAATGCCTGCTTTGAAACATCCAGGCTATTTTGAATGTGTTGAAAGGTGTCGCAACTATAATAGATCTTAGCCAACAAAACAATGTCAGGCATTAATACTACAGCAGAGAAAATATTCGCTTCTCGCTCTAGTAGGTTTTCCTGATTATCAATAGACTCTGCAAAATAATTGCCGTCATGTTCTAGTATAAAATGTCCCAATTCATGACACAGAGTAAAATTTTGCTTTACAATTGGATTATCCTTTTCATAGGAAAAACTAATACCTAATTCATCAATAACAGTTAGTCCTTCAATCTTATGATTTGAGAAGTGGTGACTAATTACTTGAATTTGATATTTTTGAATACAATGTTGAAAGAAGTAATTAAAATTATAATTTAATAATGAAATATCATAATCCTTCATGTATTGGTATAACACATGTTTTGTAGACTTACTTATTCTTGTATACAATTCATCCAAAGAATGATACCTCCTTTAAGTATAAATTACAAAACTAAACCATTTTGGTTGAGTCAATTATATAAAAGAAGTGGACAATTGTCCACTTTCGAGATACAAAATTAAAAGCAACTTTAACATTCAACGAATAAGATAAATAAACAATGAAATATAGTATTTTGAAACAAAGTATTCTTTAAATTTTGCTAACTAACTTAATGTACTTACTTTTTAAGTATAAACTTTTTCGAATCAAATTTAGAAACTTCTATTCTCTTTCTAATTTTGGATGCCAAATTCGAGCTGTCTGTTATTTCTACTTCAAGAATTTGAGTATCATCAGTTATGGGTATTCCTTCAACTATATTGTATGAATTAGGATTTTTAGATCTATTCTCAATTAAATTTTTATCATCTGAATAGTAGATAGGATCTTCGCTAATATCAATATCCATCCCTAAAAATTTATAGTTTTCTGAAATGAAATATGTTTTGTTTTTCTCTATTTTATTTATAGATTTATATAATTCTTTCCATTTTTCGGAATTTTTTTGTACAAAGGTGTAGCCATCAATTTCTAATGTTCCGTCTTGATTACATTTAATTTTTTTGTTATTTTTTTCCAGTTTGATACTAAGTTTACTCGACTTATTAATTATTTCAAAGTTCTTCTCTGATAATCTCAATTCATTTCCTGAAATACTAAATGTATGAAATGATTCTATATAATTACTTTGATCTATCGGATATTGTTGAATTCTGTACCATGTCCCTTGAAGTTGCAAAAGGTCTGAATCCCCACCCAAATATGTATGAATGTTCTTTTTTATTTTATCTCTTTGAGTTTGTCCTATTAGAGAAAATGCCGCTCCACATAATAATGCTAATCCTACTATCTCAAACTCTATAAAAACAATACGAAATAATCCTATCATAAAAAATTTTTTAAAACTAGAATGATTTGTTTGAGATAAAAGCACAACAGGATTTTCGACATTCGAAGCATCTATGACTTTTTCTATTATCCAGTTTTCCCCTTTATAATTCACATATATGTTTTTCAAAGGAAATACTTCTTTTGTTTCTTTGTCACGCTCACATTTTTTAACAAAACCAGATTTTGTATAGACTAAATTTTCTGTTTTGTCAGTATTTTTTTCAACCTTAGTTTCTATTTCTTTAAGTTTAGTTTCCAAATAAAAATCATTTATACCAATACTATTTTTTATACTTTCTTCATTTACAAAGGCTAATGAAACATACAATAAGGGTATAGATAAAAGCAATAAAGCATTTATATTCATGATTTTAGAACCATTGTTTTTATTTTTTATTCCAAAAAACTTCCCCAAAAAATTCTCAGATACGATATAAAAAATAAAACTATAGACTGTCATAATACCTACCCATGCAGGTATATTAACTAATCCAAACAAACTTACGAAGCATATCACAATTATTGTAATACCTGCAATTCTAAGATAAATACATTTAGTGGTATATTTATCAAAGAGTTTCCCAAACATAAAATAAAATATATAACTTATTATAGATATAGAAATAATTGCTAAAATAACTGTCCATAGCACCGAACTACTTACAAATGAAATGAACTTATCCATACTAATATCCCCTTTTTTCTTATCCCTTACTCATTAAATATATCTTTTTTCTAATTTTCTCACAATTTATCTATTGTTGGTTTATCCAAATATCTTGAAGTGAACTTACCCTATTTCTTGTTCTCAAATAATTGTTTTCGTTCTTCCATAAACTCAATCAACTCTTTCTTAAAAATTCTCTTCTCTTCCTCAGTTAAACCTTTTGAGTTCATACGGAAAAGCAATTCAATATTGTCTAATTCATCAGATTTTTCTTCTGAGTTTCCAACTAAATAGTCAACTGACACATTTAAAACTTGTGCAATTTTAACGAGATTTTCCTGTGTTGTTTTTTTTACTACACGTTCCCATGAAGCATATGCTTGTTGGGAAATATCTAGTTTTTCAGCTAAACGTATTCTACATTATCATTATCACTCTTTTCAACAAGTTTTTTTAATAATTTAGCTTCAGGAATATGAGTAAATAAATTATTTCTAATCTTATTAGCAACTACTAAAGAGGCTTCTTTTTGCAGTGGAGTTAATGAATATGATTGGAAATCATAGTTGTATAATTCCTTTTTTCTGACATCAACTTCAAAATGCTCCATCTTTGGTATTTCAATTTCAAAACTTTCCATACTTTAATCTCCATTTTTGGAACTTTAATTTAAAGTTCTATAGTTTGTATTGTTTCTAGATCTTTGGTAACGATCGCAGTATCAAATCGTATTTCAAATAAAACTAAAGATTCCCCTGCAAATTCAATAGTATTTTTGTAACCTGGTACTTTAGCAATAAATTGGTCCGCCACTTCAAAAATAGTTCTGGTACTTTTTTGAACTAAGCCCTTAGCTTTTACGTGTTCATTCCCAGAGTGTGGAATTGTAGTAAATGCAATATGAGAGTTTGATTCCATTTCCTTAATCTTATCATTACCTTTGAAAGATGAGAAGTAGAGTATATTATTGGTTGAATCAAAAACAAAATTTACTATTCTTACATTTGGAATATTGTTTACAGATGTCGCTAAGGCAATTTCTTTTTGTTCTGACATTATTTTCAAAAATTCTTTTTTGGCATCCATTTATAAAACACTCCTTTTAATCAATGAAGTTATCAAACAAAAAAATGCTAATTTTTAGTTTACTTGTTTTTTTCAAATGCTTTTTTTCTCTTTTCCATAAACTCAATCAACTCTTTTTTGAAAACTGTTTTTTCATCTTCCGTTAATCCTTCAGAATTCATACGAAAAAGTAGCTCAATATTCTCTAATACATCACTTGTTTGTTTATTTTCTGTGTTTCCTAATAAGTAATCAACTGAAACATTTAAAATTTTGGATAATTTCACCAAATTTTCTTGGGTTGGTTTTTTTATTCCACGTTCCCATGATGCATATGCTTGTTGGGAAATATCTAATTTACTTGCTACATCAACTTGAGTTAAACCAGTATCTTTCCTAAGTTTTTTTAAGCGTTCTGAAAATTCCATTTTAAAACCTCTAAAAAATTTTTCACTTTTTTCAAATAATCCCTTGACAAAATACAACTATAGGTTGTATAATATAATCAACAACTGATAGTTGTATACGACCTAAAAATAATAACCTGTTTTAAAGGTCGAATTTAGATCATTGACAATTAAATAAAAAGTGCGTCTGACAACCAGAGGACTGATCATCAGAACAACACATAAACTTCGTACCTTTATTGTAAATGTTTTGATACTAAAAGTCAAGTCCGTTTTATGGTTGAAGTGAAGATATAAAACAAGTATTTGTGGGCTTCCACGCATTTCGGACTTTAGCACTTTTCCGAATAGTAAAGTGAACTGGCTTCGCCAAAGGGCGTAAGAGAATCCCTTGGGTATGATCATGACTACCTAAAGAGATTGGCTGGGAAAGCGATGGTAATTCACGCAAAGCACCTTGCTAAACGTTGCCACCGTGGAAAGAGGGATCTTTCCAACCAAATAACTTTTCTTTACTACTGTCTATCTACTAAGATAGACCTACTCTCAAGCTACTAAGTTCTTTCCTTTTTTCACTTAGTAGCTTTTTTACTTATTACAATAAAGGAGAATGATATGACAAACTTTTTTCGCATTACAATGTAAACGACTCTATGATAACTATGAATTTACCTATGGCATGTTTAGTGAATCTGATAAACTTCAGGCTAAACTTTATGCTCAAGCTCAAATAGATCTAGATCATCTGGCTCAAGATGCTCGTAGAAACGGCTACGCTCACGGGGATATTCAATTCTATAGTCGCATGTTTAAACGCAAATTATTTACCCACTATTACTCAAGAGTCAAGCAACTAGCTTAACTCTTTTTATTTTACACTCAGAAAGGAAAATCTTATGATCTCAGAAACACTTAAAATGAAACCAGAATTTATTGGCCCTGCTTACTACGAACGTTTAGGGAATGCTCCTAAATTTATTTTTGGAAAAGAAGGCAAATACCAACGTCACATTCTAAACAGCGCAGAGCATGGTGCCTTTCATGTCATCACACCTGCTTCTACAACGGTCTTCCCAGAAGATGCTCTAGTAGAAACTGTTAACCCAATCTTTTTCCCAGATACTGCTCTTAATGGCAATACTGTTGCACCTTATCTCAATGTCTTTGCGGAAAAATTGGTAATCAAAAAATAAGAAATTAAAGGAGAAAATCACATGGCTAAAATTGGACTAAACTACGGAGAAAAACTACAAATTGCTGACAAAACTTATCGTGTCATTACAGACGGGTTAGATGTCCCAGCTGTCCTTGGGAAACTGACTTTCCGAGGCATTGAAGGTCCTGATATCATCTTTGAAGTGGATCGCTCACAACGAAATCCTGACGGATCATTTGTCCAAGTCAATACAGGTGAGATCCGTGGAATTGTCGTAGGGATTCACTCTTCTGTCCAGCATGAAACCCTCTTTTTCACGATTGCAGATATGTCTGAGTCTGAAATTGAAGACCTAGGTATTAAATACCGAGAAGAGGTTGAACTAGAAGATATTGTTATCACGCATACCCACGTCAATCGTAATGATATCTATAAGCTCTTTGCTTCTAAAATCAAGAAAAAAACTGGAGGCGCACCGATTAAAGAAAACAAACCGGTAGAAAATAAGAAGGAAAACTAGGAGGTGATGCAGAATGAAACTCTTTACCTATCGGGGAAAAAGAGTTCGAATTTTTCATCGTAAACTAAAGGGAATCACATGGTTTATCTGGTGGTTTCCTTTTTTGTTGGCTATTAGTTACTACAGCTACTTACATTTAGAAGAATTAAAAGTTCATCCCTTACCTCAAGGATTTTTTCTAGGAGCTGGATTTCTATTTTCTTTGATCTTCTCTTGGTTTATCAATCGAGTTTGCTACAGAAAGTTGCTCTTTTTTCAAAAGCTCAACAGCCTTCGAATTCTTTCTCGCTTTTTGCTAGAAAATAACCTCTATCTAGTTAAAAAGGTTAAACGAGATAAAGGAATAGTTGAGAAAATTAATCTTCCAAAAGTTTACCTCAAACAAAGTCATTACGAGATTCAAGTCAGTTTTATATTAGAAGGAAACAAGTTTCAAGATCGATTTTTAAATCTTGGCTCTACTCTTGAAGTCATGTTCAATGGGGACTTTCGTGATAAGAGTTTTGATAATTGTTTTGTTAAATACAAAATTGCTATCAATCGGATTGATAGTCGTATTTCAATTGATCAAGTTGAAGTCAAAGGCTCAAAGATCCGTCTTATGAAAGATGTCTACTGGGACTACGTCAAAGACTCTCACCTACTAGTTGGCGGGGGAACTGGCGGAGGAAAAACTGTTACTCTCATGTCTATTATCTATGCCTTGTTAAAAGTTGGCTATATAGATATTTGTGATCCTAAAAACTCAGACTTAGCTTCTTTAAAGAAACTTCCAGTATTTCACGGTCGAGTCTATTCTAGTAAAGAGGATATCATTAATTGCTTTAGAGAGAATGTCGAGTTTATGAAGAAGCGCTATGAAGTCTTAACGTCTTTTCCAGACTATAGACCAGGTACTTATTACACCCATTACAATCTAAAACCTAAGTTCATTCTAGTTGATGAATGGGCTGCTCTCATGGCCAAGATTGACCGTGACTATAGCCAACAGTCGGAGCTCATGGAATACCTAACTCAAATCGTTCTAGAGGGTCGTCAAGCTGGAGTCTTTATCATCTTTGCTATGCAACGGCCTGATGGAGAATATATCAAGACTTCTCTTCGGGACAACTTTATGATGCGTCTTTCAGTCGGTCATTTAGAATCAACAGGATATGACATGATGTTTGGGGATGCCAATAAAACCAAAGAGTTTAAAAAACTGGACGAAATTAATGGAGTGAAAGTCGTCGGTCGTGGTTATATTGCTTCAAGCGGGAATCTGGCTGGTGAGTTTTATTCGCCTTATATTCCGCTCGATCAAGGATTTTCCTTCTATGATGAATACGCTAAAATCCCGATTATGGAATTTGAAGGAGAAGAGTTCTCAGTATTTGAAGAATACAAATCACCAGTTGAATCAATTGACCCTATAGAGGAAAAGGAGGTTATAGAAAACGAACCAAACAAGCGACCACTCAAGGAATTTGCGGATGAGTACGATTTAAAGATGCAAACTCTTCGAAAAATCATCCCTTATATGGAAGAGCACGGAATTTCATTTGAACGGACTGACTCCGCTATTCTCATTGAACCTTTTCAAGAAAAGTTACTTCTTGAAACCATCACCCGATTTGAGGAAGACGGACGCAAGTCTTATCCAAAAGCTATTGAAGCGATTGTCCGTCATCATGGGCTAGGACAAGGGCAAGGGCAAGCCTGACCGCAGGTCAGGCGAAGACCGAAGCCCGCCGTTCCTGGCTCATGATGACAACGAACCCCCGTTTTCTAATAGGGGGGTTACATTTGGCAAAAACGCCAAGTCCACCCCTCCTCATTCCTTATGGGAGTTGGGTTTTCAGATTTTACAAAGTGTGTCACTTTCATCAAAAAAGTGTGTCACTTTGTTAGAAAGAGGTGTTGCGATGAATGGACAAAATTAGTCCTTTTCAGATTAAGAATTTCAGAAAACAAACAGGACTGAGTCAAAAAGCATTTGCACAAGCTGTTGATCTTCCGACTAGAACCTACCGCTCTTATGAAACAGGCGAAAGAGGACTAACGATTGATAAGTTTAGAGAACTTAAAGAAAGGCTCGGTTATTATCAAGATTGCGATAAAAACAGTCTTCGGGCTCAGATCGATTATCTACGTTTATCCTTTCCTAGATTAAAGGATCTAGATGCTTTCTGTGAAAACTTCCTTCACTGTCACCTAAGTGAATTTACAGACCAAGAAACCCGTCTCATGAATTATACCCACTTATGGCAACGAGGAAATATCTGGATTTTTGATTTCTTTGATAAATCTGTGACCAATGACTACCAAACTTGTCTTCAACTATCTGGTCAAGGATGCCGTGAGTTGGAATTACTTCTAGAAGACAAGGGAATCACTTGGCAGATCTTTCTTCAAAATATTCTTTATTCCTATGAAGATGTTCGGGTGAAGCGTTTAGATATTGCTCTAGATGAACTCTATAAGGGTTACGGTCACGAGGACGAACAAATTCAGATTTCCAAACTAATTGATAAACTCTATTCCAAAGAGATTGTTCTAGACACGATCAAGAAATGGAATATCACAGGTGGTGGATCATTCACAGATAATGAAGATATGGAGGCCAATCACGGATTGTCTATTTACTTTGGGAGC
Source organism: Streptococcus parasanguinis (assembly GCF_901875555.1). Lineage (GTDB taxonomy): Bacteria > Bacillota > Bacilli > Lactobacillales > Streptococcaceae > Streptococcus > Streptococcus parasanguinis_H. Next base: position 97,879 of record NZ_CABFMD010000035.1, on the reverse strand, counting down.
CGTCAAAGTCAACTCTACTTTAACTTTTATGAAAAGCGCTATGAAATAGCTAGAATGGAAAATATCTCCTTGGACGAATCCTTGGAGATTTTTGGTATCTGGAATCGCTATGAATTACGGTTCTCAGATCAGAAAGCTCAAGGTGTTGTGGAGGAATATATCAACGGTGTAGACCTCGGAGAAATCGCAAGAGGCATCGTCAATAAAGAAATTCAAGTCTATGATGGTCTCACTCGATTTGGAGCCTATAAACCCGATGAAAAATGGCAACGGCTCTTTGGAGGAGTCGAACCCTTGAAACTCTCAACCAACCCACAGCCTTACAGTATTGAGCGAACGATTCGCTGGCTGACCTATCAAGTTGCTAACTCTCTTGCACTAGTTACTGAAGCAGATAAAATCTTGCAAACAGAATACATGAAGATGATTCAGAACAGCGGAGAGATCACTGATCGAGGGAAAGCCATGTTAAGACTTCTCAAAACCAACAAACACTATGAACACTAGAAAGGAAAAGCAATATGGAATACAAAGTTCAAATCAATTCACTAGATAACTTTAGAGCCTGGTCTGGTGGACTAACGACTTTAAACACCGTCCGTGAACGCGGTGGAGTAGATACCCTAACCGTCATTTGTGAGGATATCTTCTCTGGTGACACACCAACCGAAGTACAAATCAATGACTGGCTCTGGTTCGATTCAGATTTTATCTACCAAGCTCTAGGTTACGATGATCTACTTGAGGCTTCTTGAAATGCTGAAGAAGATCTATCAAGCAGATTTTCTGCTTCTTCCAGAACATGAATTTTGGTATATGTATATCATTTTAAGAAAAGGAAAGGACTTCTACTATGAGTGCGCTGGCAGGTGTACAGAAGACCTTCCAGATAGTAGAGGATTTTATACCTATGAACATGCCTGTTTCACGCTAGATGGTCAAGTATTGAGCGTAAATAAAAAAATGCGACCGTCACTCCTTACTTATATTCAAAAGACCATCAAAGACAATCAAGAAAAATTTAGAAAGGAAATTGAAATGGCTACTAAAACTATTTTTGAAAAGAAAGTTTCTCAAGTCACGAATGAACTGGGAGAATTACTGAAAAAGAAAGATCATAGAGAGGCTTGGACCAAGGCTGGAGAATTAAATAGTCTCCTAAAAAAAGAAGAAGCCAAAGACCTAAAACCTCAATTGATCGAACAACTCCAAACTGAGCTACGAGGCTACTATTACATTAACGGCGAGATCGAAAAAGCCAATAAGCGCCTCTATGCAAAAGGATCAAAGCTCATTGAGCTTGCTGGTCTCTAAAGGAGGATTTATGGATAAAGCTAAACGCTACTTGCTTCAAGCAAAAGAATATCTCTCACACTTCAAAAAGGTAGAGAAAAAAGGAGGCCCACCAAAGCTAAAAGTCACCAATAAAAAGACCGTCAATATCGCCGTCATAGGAGGAATTTCTTTCCTCCTTTTTGTTGGTTTCTTGGGATCTATCCGTGCTATCACACTCTCAAATAAGGTAGGTACACTACAAGCTCAAGTTGAGGCCACTCAAAAGCAACAGACAAAGCCTATGGAGTCGAGTAGAAAATATGACTATAAACTCCAGTACTACTTGAACGACTATGTCTTCGCTTATTTCACACTTCCTAATGAAGGTGATAAACAAAAAGAGCAAGTGGACTACTTAAATAAATTTTACAACTTCATCCCTGATGTAAAATCTCAAGGGCAAGTTCGAAATCCTAGCACACTTCTCTATTCTCAGTTAGTGACTGTAGAAGGGAAAGTTGCGATCTATAAGGTTAAATACAAGGAAAGCATCCATCGGGATAACAACACAGAAGAAAAAGAAATTGTGACAGGTTTTAATATTCCATTTGATGAAAAGGATGGGAAATATTATGTTTCTGGCCTTCCTTGGTTTTCTGCCATTGAATCCTCACAAGCTGGACACTTTAGCGAAGATGATAAGCTCCAACTCACTGCCAATGACCATTTTTCAGACAGCGAGCGAAAGAAAGTAGAGAAATTCCTCAAGGTCTTCTTTACCAACTACACCACAAGCCAAGATAATCTTAATCTGATTGCTAAAAATGTGAATATCATCGCAAATAGCACTTTCAAAACGATCGACTACACCTATCTTAAACAGGACGGTGATGATCTAATCGCTTATGTTCAAGCTACTTTTGAAGTTGGAGGCACCACTCACTCAGAAAACTTCACCTTTAATCTCTCAGAAAAAGAAAAGACCTACTATGTCACAAAATTGGAACACACCATTCCACTAAACTATGCAAATGATAAAGAATAGGAGAACTCTATGAATACAAACAATCTACGAACCTTCCTCCAGGGCGATGGAATTTGGATTCTCACCGCTATCGCTGTTTTATTGGCTATTAAAGCTTGGCGGAATAGCTCTTGGCTTCAACTCTTTTCAGTCGTTGGTTTCTATGCCGTTATTGTTTCGATTGCTAAAGGACAAGATATCCTAAAAGCAGTCGGCTGGTTCCTTCGACTCTTTGGTATTGAATCAGGACTCTAAGTATGAATGAAGAAAGACTTTATGACTACAGTAAGGGCCTAAATGCTCCTTATTGGATCCAAGAAATTAAGACAAAAAAGGGCACTCGACTATGGTACTTTGCAACACCTATGCAGTTGTCCTTTTTCATTGTTTTTATCATCGTCTTTGTGGCCATGTTACTCTTTGGAGGGTTTATCTTTGTGCCACTCGCAAAAATTACTCACTCAATTTCTCTCTTGCTCTATTGGTATATTCCTTATAAATTAGCCAAATTCTATACGGAATATGAGCCTCACGGTAAGAAGATGCACGTCTTTATTGGAGATTACCTGATTTATTTCTGGGACTTCAAGATCAATAAAAAAGCCATCTACCATGAAGATCGAATAGAGCCTGTAGAAGAAATTGTCTTTGAAAAAACAAATCTATAGAAAAGGAGGACCTATGAGTATTACTTTAACCTATCCTATTAGGGAAACACATGAAAATCTAGCTCTCAAAAAAGATCGAACAGTCGTTGCTTATTATCGTATTCCAAATACTCCAATCACGATTACGGATGAAGAAAAAAAGGGCAAACATAAAATCACTGTTGCTCAAATGATGAAGAAGCTCCAGAAAAACAAGTTCTTTGAAATATCTCTGATCCCTAAAGACTATCTCTTAGAAGAAAAAATGCGGGACTTCTCAGACGCTCTAGCAGATGACAGTCGTGAACTAGGAGAAGAACTTCTTCGTTACACGGTGGATCGTCTAACAGACGAAATGGAGATTCCTTATCAGTTTGACTGGGTTGTTGGAGTAACCCTACGTAAACAAAATCATGGAGCTACCGTCAAAGACTTGGCCTATGAGAGCTTTAATGAGCTCACTGAAAAAATCGCAAAAGGCCTTGGCTATGAATATGAATTAAGTCCCACATGGTATGAAGACTATAAAAGTGATGAATTCACTATTTTTCAAGCCTTCTCAGTTCTTCGGGCAAAGCGTTTATCCAATGAAGAGCTCTTTTACTATCAGCGAATGCAATACCTCCGCTATATTCCTCACTACAAGAAGGAGGTGCTCGCCAATCGAGCTCAATTCAATATCACAGATACCTTGATTAAAGTTTTAAAAGGTGGCTTTCTCAAGCTAGAAAGCCCCTATGGTTCATCTTTCGTGACGATTCTTCCTGTAGGTAAATTTCCTGTTCAATTCAACGGTTTTCATCTTGGCGAATTTATCCAACGTTTGAACTTCCCCGTTGAATTACGAATCAAGGCAGAATTCATTGATACCGGTAAAATCAAAGGTCGAATGGGACGATCGAATACACGTTATCGAAATATCATGGAAGAAGCTGAAAATACAGATACAGTCCAACAAGATGAGATCATTTTGGGCTCTATTTCCCTGAAGGACTTAATGAAGAAAGTCGGAAACAAGGAAGATATCATCGAATACGGAGCTTATCTGATTGTTTCTGCTTCTAGTGTGAACCAACTACGACAAAGACGGCAAGTGGTTTTGAATTACTTTGATGATATGGGAGTTGAAATTAGTGAAGCCTCTCAAGACGGTCCTTATCTCTTTCAAGCTCTGCTTTATGGAGAAAACCTCCAAAAGAAAACTCGCACCTGGACACATATGGTCACAGCTCGTGGATTTTCAGAACTCATGCCCTTCACCAATACCTCTTCTGGAAACCGTATCGGTTGGTATATCGGCCGAGTAGATAACTGGACAGGCCGTTGGGACAATATTGCAAAAGCCATTGATTCCTCAAAGAACATTGTCCTCTACAATGCGACAGTCGGAAATAAAGAAGATATCGCTGGAAAGATCACCAAGAACCCACACATCATTATTACGGGGGCAACAGGTCAAGGAAAATCCTTCCTTGCTCAGATCATCTTTCTAAGTGTAGCTTTGCAGAATGTCAAAACCCTTTACATTGATCCTAAACGAGAACTCAGAAATCACTACCAAGAAGTGATCAACTCACCTGAATTCGCACGTCTCTATCCTGAACGCAAGAGACAGATCGAGAACTTTAACTTTGTGACACTGGATAGCTCGCTTCCATCAAACCACGGTGTCTTAGATCCTATTGTCGTTCTAGATAAAGAACAAGCTGTAGAGGTCGCAAAAAACATGCTTGAGTTTCTACTACAAGCAGTAGATGATGTCACGATGGACCAGAAGACAGCGATCACAGAAGCTATTAATGCGATTGTGGAGAAACGGGTCGCTGGTGAGAAAGTAGGCTTTAAACACGTATTAAAAGTGCTGAGAAGCTCCACTTCCTCTGAAATTGCTTCGGTTGGCCGTTACCTGACTTCAATTGTCACAAACTCTATCTTGGAACTAGCCTTTTCAGATGGCACCACTCAAGGACTTAACTATGAATCAAGAGTGACCATCCTAGAGGTCAATAACCTCAAACTACCAAAAGACGATTCCACAAAAATTTCAGATCATGAACGCAATTCTATTGCCCTCATGTTTGCGCTTGGTGCCTTCTGTACCCACTTTGGAGAACGAAATGAAAATGAAGATACCATTGAGTTCTTTGATGAAGCATGGATTCTTATGAAGTCCGCAGAAGGAAAAGCCGTTATCAAAAATATGCGTCGGATTGGACGCTCCAAAAACAACACCTTGGCATTGATTACTCAATCTGTACATGATGCAGAAAATGACGATGATACCACTGGGTTCGGGACCATCTTTGCTTTCTATGAAAAGTCAGAAAGAGAAGATATTCTAAAACACGTCAATCTAGAAGTCACTGAAAGCAATCTCGAATGGATTGACAATATGATCTCTGGCCAATGCCTGTACTATGACGTGTATGGCAATCTCAATATGATTTCCGTACACAACATCTTTGAAGATATTGATATGCTTCTAAAACCAATGAAAGCTACGGTATCATCAAGCCTTGAAAATAAATACGCTAGTTAGGAGGTGAATCCATGCAAGAAGCTTTTGACAAACTAAGAGGAGTCGATATCTTCTCTCTCAAGTCCTATATGGAGCCGACTGGGTTCGCTTCCTTTAACGGGGCTTGGGTACTGATTAATGAGCTTTTCGTCAACTTCTTCTTTTTCATTCTAAACGCAGTGGTAGGCTTCTTTTCTTTGCTGATACGAATTCTTGAAAAAATTGATCTCTACTCTAGCTATAAAAACTATGTGTTTAATGGAGCAATGAGTATCTGGAAAGGATTTATCGGTTCAAATGGGAGTGGAGTTGCCAAGAACTCACTCGTTTCAATGTTGCTTCTGATTTTAGCTTTCTACCTTTTTTATCAATATTTCTTTTCGAAAGGATCCTTTTCAAGAACACTCCTTCATGTTTTCCTAGTTCTCATCCTTGGCTTTGGTTACTTTGGAACAGTTGCAGGGACCTCTGGTGGTCTTTATCTGCTTGATACCATCAATAATGTTTCTAAAGAAGTCACTAAAAATATCACTCATATTAAAGTAGAGTATGGAAAAAATAAGACGATCAAAATCGGTGATTCTATGGCAGATAGCTATATAGCAGAAACCTCTTATAAAGCCTATGTCTTTGTCAATACTGGACAAGAAAATGGGAAATATAAGAATAGCCAAGACGGAAAACAAGAAACTTTTGACGATAGTAAGGTACTAGGAACAAGCGATAAAAATGGAAACTTTACAGCGGTTAAATCCAAAGACCGCTCCAAATATCTAGATGAACTAGGCAATGGAGCTAATGACGATGGCGAAAAGAACCGTTGGGTTTCGGCAATGCCTGATTTCATCTTTACTCGTATGTTTTATGTCATATTTAAAATTTTTGACGCTTTTGTATTAGCGATACCTGTTATTTTGATTCAAATGTTAAATGTCATTGCTCAGACACTCGTCCTGATGATGATCCTGCTCTTTCCAATTGTTCTATTGATGTCCTTTGTACCAAGAATGCAAGATTTGATCTTTGGAGTTCTAAAAGTCATGTTTGGTGGGTTACTTTTCCCAGCTATCACAAGTCTATTAACTCTATTAGTTTTCTACATTGAGAAAATGATCGAAAACATTATCATTACAGGCTTTGATGGCATTCTTAAAACACTTCCATCCTTGATCATCTTTGGCCTTGTCTTTAAACTACTCATTTCAGTTGTCTCAAAAGGACTCGTATATTTCTTTCTATGGAAATACAAAGCAGAATTGCTCCAATTCATTCTTGGATCCAAAGCTCGAATGGTGGCAAGTGATATTGGAAATAAAGTTGAAAGTGGGATCACAAAAACCCGAGAAGTGGCTTCACAAGTACCATCACGAAGTCTTTCCACTGCTCAACACCTTGGAAATTTTGCTTTAGCAGGTGCTGGTTTGGGAGCTGGAATGCTCATGAATGCCAAGAGTCACTTCCAAAATGTCGGTTCCTTCTTTACCAATAAGGAATCCGAGAACCAATTTGAGGAAATGACTCCATCTGAAGCACCAGATACACTCGATGCAAGTCCTTCTACAACAAAACCAATCATTGAGAAGTCTAAACCAGTCGAAGAGAAAGCACCAACTCCATCAATAGAATCTCCAATCACAGTAGAGCCAACTCCAAGTTCAGACGATGAATTTCAAACCCTTAAAGAAGAATGGATCTCTCCATTTAAACAACTCCGAATGAATAGTCTTGAGCGCAAGTTAGAGGAATACAAGGATCCTCAAGCCATGTACAAAGCCCAAGGATCGAATGCGTTCACTCGTGCTTATCGTAAAACTATGACCCGAGATGATAAATTAAGGAGCAATATTGAACGAAGAGATCGATTGACGGAACGCTTAAAACAACTAAGAGGAGAATGACATGAATACTAAAATACGTTCAAGAACTTCTTTTCCAAGAATTCTTGAAGAAACCCTTTATCAAGCCTACCAAGAAGGAAAACGCTCAGTCGATTTCCTTCTTTTATTTCCAGTATTAGAACAAGAGAGAGATAAAATCATCACACAAGTCAAGTCCTATTCGGTCGTTCTAGATGCCAAATGGCGTTTTGGAACTGTTCTATTTACCGCTTATATCAGACATTAACTAGAAAGGAGATTCGATGAAAAAATTAAAATGGTTTCTATTAGCTGGTCTCATTCCTCTTTTTCTGCCTATACTCATTATTATCATCCTTATGGGAGCCATCGGAGGGAATGGTACTGGTGGCTCTCCCCAATCCCAAAATGGCGTAACTTATGTAGATCATTGGTCAGATGGTGACCCCTATACTCACAACTTACTTGTTCATCGCTATGGAATTAAAGCAGAGCAATTAGACGGCTTTTTAGATACTTTAGGAATCTCCTATGATAAGAACCGAATTAATGGGAAAAAGCTTCTAGAATGGGAAGCCAAATCTAATCTTGATGTCCGTGGAATTGTTGCGATCGCACTAAATGAAAGCTCTCTTGGAACTGCTGGAGTTGCGACCAACCCTGGAGCTAATATGTTTGGTTTTGGAGCCTATGACTCCAATCCAGAATATGCCAATCATTTCAACGATGAAGTCGCAGTTGTAGGACTTACCCAACAAACCATCATTGGAAACAAAAACCAAACCTTCAAAATTCAAGATGACAAGGCTAAGAAATTTGCGAATGGTACTCTAAATCCTTCTACCGATGGTGGTGTCTATTTCACAGATACTACAGGATCTGGAAAAAGACGTGCCGATACCATGAAAAAACTCGATGCCTATATAGATGAACATGGCGGAACTCCAAAAGCACCAGAACAAACCACTGGAAAAACTAGAGACGGAGGTGGTGTCACATCTTCTGAAATTCCATCAGGATATAGCTTAACCAAAGAAATGAACCCTTCTACTTATACTGGACTATCTTATCCATATGGACAGTGTACATGGTTTGTTTATAATCGAGGGAAAGAAGTTGGTGTCAACTTTGGAGAATACATGGGAAATGGTGGTCAATGGATGAGTGCTACAGGTTTTCAAACAACTCATACTCCAACAGAACACTCTGCAGTTTCATTTAGCCCTGGACAAGCTGGAGCCGCTCCAATATACGGGCATGTTTCATTTGTGGAGCAAGTCAAATCAGACGGTTCAATTCTTGTATCAGAATGTAATGTTAAGGGATTAGGAATTATTAGTTACCGTACTTTTGACGCAGAAACTGCCAAACAATTTACATATGTTATAGGACATTAGAAAGGAGAATTCATGATGATAAATAATACAATCTCACAGAAAGACTTGATTGAAATGGGGTATAAGCAATATACAGCTATGCAAATTATTCATCAGGCAAGAAAATTGATGGTGAATAAAGGTTATAGTTTTTATGATAGAAAACGTCTGATGGTTGTTCCTAAAAGTGCAGTCTCAGAAGTTTTGGGAATGGAGTTGTAGTATGGCAAGCATTAGGTATTTAAAACGAGGTAAAAAGAATCTTTGGACCTATACTATAAGGGATGAAACAAGTAAGACAATTGCTTATAAAAGTGGTTTTGAAACCAAGAAAAAAGCTCAAATAGAAGCAGAAAAATTGTTAAGAAAGTTAAACCGTGGATATACCCTTGATAGTAAAATGACACTTTATCAGCTATATCAAGAGTGGCTCAATTTAAAAATACTACCTAGTAAACGTAGCCAAACCACCAAAAAGAAGTACATTCTAAGAAAAGAAGTTATTAGGAAACTATTTGGAGAGACTCCTGTATCTCAAATAAAGCCAAGTAAATATCAACGTATCATGAATGATTATGGTAAAACTGTAACACGAAATACATTGAGTAGACTGCATACGAGTATTCGGGAGTGTATTAAAACAGCACAAGCAGATAAGGTTTTCATAGAAGATTTTACTTTTTTTGCGGAATTATTTTCATCAAAAGAGTCTCAGGTTGTAGAAGATAAGTATATCCATAGCGAGAAAGATTTTAACATCATTATTAACTATTTAAAGAAAAAAATGGATTATAGAAGATCTGTTGTACCTTATGTTATTTATTTACTTTTCAAAACTGGAATGCGCTTCGGTGAGCTTATTGCTTTAACTTGGGAAGATGTAAATTTTGAAGAAAAAGTAATTAAAACATACAGAAGGTACAATACGACTAGTCGACAATTTGTTCCACCTAAAAATAAAACATCTATTCGAAGTATTCCGATAGGTGAAGAAGAGATTACAGTATTGGAAATGTTACGAAAAGAACAAGAGGTAGTTAATAATGATCTAGGAATTGTTAATGGTGAAAACTTTGTTTTTCAACACTATGGTTATGTTCAAGATATTCCAAATATAGCTACAGTTAATAAAGCACTAAAAAATGCTTTGATTGAATTAGGGATTACACCAATCATTACTACAAAAGGTACAAGGCACACTTACGGTAGCTATTTGTGGCACAATCAAATTGATTTGGGAGTGATTGCTAAAATATTGGGCCATAAAGATATTTCAATGTTAATAGAAGTATATGGTCATACACTACAAGAGAAGATAAATGAAGAGTTTGATAACGTTAGAAAACTTTTATAATTATTTGGTACAAAATTTGGTACAAAAAACAAAATGACAAGCAAAAAAGCCTTGTAAATCAAGGCTTTTTCCTGTTGATTTAGATGCCCCCTACAGGGCTCGAACCTGTGACCCATAGATTAAGAGTCTACTGCTCTACCAACTGAGCTAAGGAGGCAAATATAAAAAGCTGTATTGGTGCCGAAACTTCACGATTTGTATTGAACCCGCGCAATTAAGCAGGTGGGCAACTCGCTCTAACTGAAGCTGCTTCCGCGTGAAACGGCCTGCATGCTGTTAGAAGTCTTTTGTTTCCCTAATAATACAAAAATAGTCGGTCAACACTTAAGTGTGAGTTCGTACACCACAGCGTTTCTATATGTATATGATACCACATTTTGAAAATATTTCAAGAAAAAATCTCATTTTTTTGAAACCGATGTCACTTTCTCTTGAGCTGATCGATCTTCTCCTTGGTGGCTCCGAGGGCACGCTCGTACTTGCCATTTTCATTGGGAGTGAAGTAGGAAGCGTGTTTGATCTTGTCTGGCAGATAGTCTTGCTTGACCCAGTTGCCAGGATAGTTGTGGGGATATTTGTAATTTTGCGCATTTCCCAGTTCCTTGCTTCCAGCATAATGGCCATCACGGAGGTGGCGAGGAATAGGGAGATTACCAGATGTCCTCAGATCAGACAGGGCCTTATCCATGGCAATGTAGGCTGAGTTGGACTTAGGCGAAAGGGCTAGATCGATGACGATGTTGGCGATGAGAATGCGGGCTTCAGGAAAGCCGATGCGCTCAGCTGCTTGAAGCGCCGTTACGGTATGAATCTGGGCATCTGGATTGGCCAGACCGATATCCTCATAGGCAATGACCGTTAAGCGACGAGCTAGGCTGGGTAGATCTCCGGCTTCGATTAAACGAGCGGCGTAGTGGAGACTAGCATCGACATCCGAACCGCGGATAGATTTTTGTAGGGCAGAAAGGATATCGTAGTGGCCGTCTCCATCTTTGTCCATGGTGATATAGCTGCGCTGGAGGCTATTTTCCATGATGTCGAGCGTAATATGACGGATGCCTTCTGCATTTTCAGAGGTCGACAGCACCGCCAGATCGAGAGAATTAAAGGCGGAACGAAGATCTCCATTGGTCGAAGTCGCGATGAAATCCAAAGCGTCCTCGTCAAGCACGACTGGAAAATCAAAGCCACGCTCGGGATCATCTAGCGCTGTTTTTAGAGCTTGCTTGACCTCCTCCGTCGTCAGAGGCTCCAGCTCAAAGATTTGTACACGGCTACGAATAGCGGGTGTGACAGAGAAAAAGGGATTTTCTGTCGTTGCACCGATCATGATAACCAGACCGCTTTCGAGCAAAGGCAAGAGAAAATCTTGCTTGGTTTTATCAAGGCGATGAATCTCGTCTAAAAGCAGGACCAAGCCACCAGAAAATTTGGCTTCCTCTGCGATTTCTTGGAGGCGTTTTTTACTGTCGACGGTTGCATTAAAGGTCCGAAAGGCATACTTGGTCGTTCCTGCGATGGCAGAAGCAATACTGGTCTTTCCGATCCCCGGAGGTCCATAGAGGATCATGGAGGACAGACGATTGGCTTCGACCATGCGGCGGATGATTTTGCCTTCTCCGACCAGGTGCTGTTGACCGATGACCTGATCAATCGTCCGTGGGCGCATACGGAGTGCGAGATTGTCGGGCATTTCCTTCTCCTTTCTAGCTTTGTCTCCTTTCAAAGAGGCGGTTTTTATGGTAAGATTGTAGTAACTATTGTATCATATTCCGCTCTAAGAGTGGGAAATTAGAAAGAGGACGCTATGTCTAAATATGGATTTTTGGATATTTTAGAAGAGGAGATGGACAAGGTTTTTCCCTTTGATTATGAGATCAATTGGGATAAGAAAAATCATGCGGTAGAAGTGGCTTTTCTCTTGGAAGCACAAAATACGGGAGGGGTTGCACTGGTCGATGAAGCCGGCGAAGAGTCTGATGAGGATATTTTCTTTGAAGAAGCCGTTCTCTTCTACAATCCAGCCAAGTCTCATGTGGACGAAGACGCCTATTTAACAGCGATTCCTTATGAGCCTAAGAAAGGCTTGTCTCGTGAGTTTCTAGCTTATTTTGCGACCTTCCTCAAAGACACAGCCGAGCTGGCCTTGGATGACCTCATGGATTTCTTAGCAGACGAAGAGGCAGAGAGCTTTGAGATCGTCTGGAATCAAGAAGTTTTTGAAGAAGGCAAGGTTGGCCTAGAAGAAAGCACTTTTTATCCCTATCCGAGATATTAGGAGGGAAAGCTCATGCTTGAAGATTGCTTAGAAGCACGGTTCGAATTTACGGGTTGTAAAATTGCCTTGATTTGTGGAGATAAGATTCTGACCATTTTGCGCGATGACAAACCAACCATTCCCTATCCCAATATGTGGGACTTGCCAGGTGGTGGTCGTGAAGGAAATGAGACCCCTTTTGAGTGTGTGGCGCGTGAGGTTTATGAGGAATTGAACATCCAACTATCTAAAGAGGAGGTCATCTGGTCTTGGATCTTTCCTGGCATCTTGGATGAGAAGAAACAGTTTGTTTTTCTAGTTGGAAATCTAGCCCAAGAAGAGTTTGAACACATTGACTTTGGAGATGAGGGACAGGGCTATAAGTTAGTGAGCTTTGAAGAGTTTTTGGCCTCAGATCGGGTTGTTCCGCAATTACAAGAACGAGTGCGTGATTATGTGGAGGGAAAGTTTATGATAAGACTTGAGAGAGCAGAAGCAGAAGATTTAGAAACCATTATTGCCATTCAAAGAGCCAGTTTTAAGGTGGTCTATGAGAAATACCAAGATGAGTATGATCCTTATCTGGAGGACCGCGAACGAATCAAGTGGAAGCTGTCAGAACGTCCTAATAGCTATTACTACTTTGTGAAAGAAGATGAAGAAAAGATTGGTTTTTTACGAATTCAGACCAATGAAGAGTTAACGAAAGCTTGGTTGGGAACGGCAGCGATTTTGCCCCAGTATCAAGGAAAAGGGTATGGTTCTAAAGGTTTAAGCTTGCTGGAAAAAGAATTTCCAACAATCACACAATGGGATTTGTGTACGGTATTACAGGATGCAGGCATGGTTGCTTTTTACGAGAAAAACGGATATTGTCAAACCCATATCGAGCCTGAAAAAGAAGGTATGGATATGGTCTACATGAAAAAAATGATAGAGAAATAGAAAGGATGGTTCGGTTAAATTTCTAAACTGAACCCGCCCTAAACACTGTGCCAAAAAGCTTAATTTTTCTTAGATACAAGCGTCTTTAGAGAATTTCCTATTTTGGCTTTGTGTTTTACGGGCTTGGTATCTTAATAATGGAAACATGGCAAGAGTTAAAAGTTACAGTCAAGCGTGAGGGAGAGGAGCTGGTTTCTAATCTCTTGATCGAGTTAGGGGCGCAGGGGGTTGCAATCGAAGACAGCATGGACTATGTGGGAAATGTCGACCGCTTTGGTGAGATTTTCCCTGAAATCGAGCAACAAGAAGAAATCGTGGTGACGGCCTACTACCCAGAAACGGTTGATGTAGCAGCGGTTGAAGCGGATTTGCAGGCTCGTCTCGCAGAATTGATAGACTTTATGGATCTGGGTGAGGTCAAGATGGGGACGACTGCTCTGGCTGAGGAAGATTGGGCCGACAACTGGAAGAAATACTACGAACCAGCTCGTATCACTCATGACTTGACCATCGTGCCGTCATGGACGGACTATGAGGCGACTGCTGGAGAAAAGATCATCAAGCTGGACCCTGGTATGGCCTTTGGAACAGGAACTCACCCGACGACCAAGATGAGCCTCTTTGCCTTGGAGCAGGTTCTTCGTGGTGGCGAAACAGTGCTGGATGTGGGGACAGGTTCAGGTGTCCTTTCTATTGCTAGCTCACTTCTGGGTGCCAAGGAAATCTTCGCCTATGACTTGGATGATGTGGCAGTTCGGGTCGCTCAGGAAAATATTGAGCTCAATCCGGGCATGGAAAACATCCATGTGGCACCAGGTGATTTGCTTAAGGGTGTGGAGATTGAGGCAGATGTCATCGTGGCCAATATCTTGGCGGATATCCTTATCCACCTGACAGATGATGCTTATCGCTTGGTCAAGGATGAGGGTTACCTGATTATGAGTGGCATTATCAGGGACAAGTGGGACATGGTCCGTGAGTCAGCAGAAGCAGCTGGATTTTTCCTTGAAACCCATATGATTCAAGGGGAATGGAATGCTTGCGTCTTCAAGAAGACCAAGGATGTCTCCGGTGTGATTGGAGGCTAGCATGCAGCAGTATTTTGTAAAAGGCTTGGCTGTCTCGCCAGTCACTATCGGGGACAAGGAGACCAGCAAGCACATGTTTCAGGTCATGCGCCTAAAAGAAGATGACGAGGTGACTCTAGTCTTTGATGATGGCATCAAGCGCTTGGCGCGCGTGGTCAATGTAGAGGCTCGTCAGTTTGAGCTGGTTGAGGAATTGGATGACAATGTAGAACTGCCAGTCCAGGTGACCATCGCATCAGGCTTTCCCAAGGGAGATAAGCTGGAGTTCGTCACTCAAAAGGTGACAGAACTTGGTGCTAGCCAGATATGGGCCTTCCCTGCAGACTGGTCCGTTGCCAAATGGGACGGCAAGAAATTGGGCAAAAAGGTCGAGAAACTAGAAAAAATTGCCCTTGGTGCAGCCGAGCAAAGCAAGCGGAATCTTGTCCCAAGCATTACCCTTTTTGAGAAAAAGGTAGACTTTTTGGCTCAGTTCGACCAGTTTGACCGCATCGTGGTGGCCTATGAAGAGTCGGCCAAAGAAGGTGAATCAGCTGCCCTTATACAAGCTGTTACTGGGTTAGAAAAGGGAGCTAAACTGCTCTTTATCTTTGGTCCAGAAGGTGGTCTTTCACCTTCGGAAATTGAAAGTTTTGAAGTCAAAGGAGCAGTCCTAGCAGGACTTGGGCCTCGCATCCTAAGAGCAGAAACAGCGCCACTCTTTGCCCTCAGCGCAGTGAGTGTTGTTACAGAATTAATGAACTAACGAAGTGAAGGAATCGCTTCGTTATTTTTTTACAAAAATCTTCTATTTTCAAAAATTTTTACGAATTATTAAAGTAAGGAGAGGATGCATATGAATAAAAATAAGAATAGACGACGTTTGGTATTTTCTATGATAGTTGTTGGGATCTTGATCTGGATTGGGTCAAAAGTAAAGGATCATCTGGAATTTCAACAAGAAATGGTCCGAATTGTACATAGTAAGGAAGTGAAAGAGTTAATTGTACATGATTTGAAACAGGAAGATCCGGACGCGTTTACAGAAAAAGGGAAAATTCAATCGTATGAAATCGATGACGAAACGATCGAACACAATCCAATGGGGGGAATTATGTTTGAGGTAATAATTAATGGAGATAAAAAAATAACTGGAGGTATGGGGTTATGGAAGCGTAGTGAAGATGGCCCGATTGAGTCTGTAGGGATGGATAGATCTGTAGGTCTTCAAGAACTTATGGAAGAGTAAGCTTGACATTTGCGGGGAAATCAGCCATCAATGGAAGCAATCGGCTTGTTTATTTAGCTTCCTTCCAAATTATAAACGTAAGAGTAATAAAATTGAAAACTAAATAGTGTAAAGCAATACTACTAGGGATTTATGAGGATAGAGATGAAACCAAAAAGAAAAATTGGTCGTTATATATTTAGAATGTTGTTACTGGTAATCTTGATATGGGGAGGTTTACTTGTAAAGAACCATCTTGATTTTCAACAAGAAATGGTCCGAATTGTACATAGTAAGGAAGTGAAAAAGGTGATAGAAGAAGAACTGAAGGAATTGGATCCAAACTCCTTAACACCAAAAGGCAAGATCCAATCGTATGAAATTAATGACAAGACGATTGAACACAATCCAATGGGAGGGATTATGTTTCGTATCATTATCAATGGAGATAAGGAAATAACTGAAAATTTTGGATTAAGGAAATATAGCGAGGATGGACCAATTGAACAAGTGGGAGTTAGTACTTCTGTTGGATTTCAGAACTTATTAGAAAAGAAATGATCATTAAAATAAATGAAAAGAAGATTCGATTCAAATATGAAATATATTTTCTTGGGGTGCTTTGTATATTTACAAAAAAATTTTTAAAAGAATCTTTTTTGTAAATTTTTACGAATTATTAAAGTAAGAGTAATAAATTTGAAAACTAAATAGTGTAAAGTGATACTACTAATACTTTATGGAGGATGAAGATGAAACCAAAAAGAAAAATCGGTCGTTATATATTTGGAGTACTCCTATTAGGAGTCTTGGTATGGGGAGGTCTTCTTGTAAAGAACCATCTTGATTTTCAACATGAAATGGTTCAGATTGTACATAGTAAAGAAGTGGAAAAATTGATAGAAGAAGAACTAAAGGCAACAGATCCAGATGCCTTGACGCCAAAAGGCAAGATTCAATCGTATGAAATTGATGATAAGACGATCGAACACAATCCAATGGGGGGGATTATGTTTAAAGTAATTATAAATGGAAATAAAGAGATCACTGGAGGTATGGGATTGAGGAAGCGTAGTGAAAACGGTCCGATTAGATCTGTAGGAATGTCCGAATCTAAAGCGCTTAGGAATCTAATAGGAGATAATAATGGTAATTAATGATGAAGAAAAGAATGATATTGCATGGCAGGAATATACGAAATACATTGTTGGGGATGGTGTAAAAATTGATATAAATAATCGGAAAAAAACAATAGGCTATGTTTCTGAAATTTTTGGTCGACCACCAGAAAAGGATATGGTCACCTCTCCCCAAGACTTGGAAGCACGGTTTCTAGGAGACATATCTGGTTTAAATGGTTATATTGTGACAGATAAAGAAATCACTCATGAAACCAGACCAGAGGATGTGCATGAAGTAACAATTTTGTTTGAGGGATCGGAAGCTAAATTTGATCAAAATTTCATGGGAGCCTTGAGAGACTGGGGGCTAACCGATGCTCCAACTGCATTACAAATATCAATGGCTAAAAGACTTGGGATCAAAACGGGGAAAGCTTCCCAGCTTGACGCGGCTTCGAAAGAAGTAAAAGCTGCAATGGATCGATATCCAAATGCGCGTTTCAAATTTTATGCTCATTCTTTAGGGGGCTTAAATATCCAATCTTCACTTGGATCCTTGGAGGATAAATATTTAGATAGAATTGATGGAGCTTATATATATGAAGCACCCAACCTCTATCCACAGTTAAGTGATGCAGAAAAGAAACAGGTTGATAAGATTAAATATAAAATTTTTAATTTTATAGACAAGCGTGACTTGGTTACATGGGAACATTCTGAAGTAGGGAATGAAGGAGTTGTTGGAACACTTGTTCGAATTGACAGTAAGGATGCAGGTAGCCTTATTAAACAACATATGTGGGGAGGCTACGACTACAAAGCTGGCTACTTAAATGTCAAAGAAGAGAGTTTAGATGACTATCGATTAGCTCGAGTCAAGCAGGCAAAAGAACAACTTCAGTTAAAGAAACAAGCACTGGAGTCTTGGAAAAAGAGTGGACTTTCTGGAAGTGACCTCATTTCCATGGACACCATTCAGGCAATGGGGATCGTAGAGTCGCTGAAGGAATTTGCTCTCATAGCCTCTGATTATATTTTAGCTGTCTGTGATTTCGGCATTGCGGATATAAAAGGAACCTGGGAGACATTATTAATTTCTTGCCGGTCAACTGTATTAGGAACCCGTTGCACAGAAAGTGATATCATAAGCGCACTTGCTCAAATTGGTGCAACAAAAGAGACGATTGAGACGAATCGTATCACAGAATTAGAAAAAATTAAAAAAGATACTTTAAAAATAAAAGAAAGTATTTTTAGTCTATCAACAGACATAGCGAAAGGGATTGCAACTATAATAGGCACGGATATTGCTCTAGCAAGCCAATTTCAATTGCAATGGTAAAGAATGGAAAACAAAGAGCTGGAATGGATGAATGCAATTAGAAAAGTAGAAGAAAAATGGAATGGTACTGAAGAAGAATTAAAAATGGAGATGAAAGAACTAGAAAAAAGAATGAATCATATCCATGATCAGTATTGTTTTACAAAACAAAATATTGAAATGATGGAAGAGGAAGTCGGATATTTCTCTAAGACGATGAATAATACGGAAGTTTTATCGGATTATTATCGGGAATTGTCAGATGTTTATGAAGAATTGAATGAAGAGCACTATCACGAACTAGCTCATATTGAGGAAGTGCATCAGTTAAAACAAAAAGAATTACAGGTAGTCTCTGAAAAATATGCGAATGAGATTGCAAAATTACGAAAGGAGATGTATGTCGAAAATTGATCTTACAAATGATTTAACATATGAAGATAAGCGTTTCATGGCAGCTCTAATTAGTGTTAAATTTATGGGGAAGATAGCCTTAACAAAGGCAACTGTTGACCAAAAAAGTATTAAAAAAAGAATTTCATCTAGTTTAACAGGACTTGAAAGTTCTCTAGATCAGGTTATTGGAACTATTGATTCAGATTTGGCTGGAAAATTTTCAAACTCTGTTAAAGAAGGGGTTGGAAGAAAGAAATTGGAGTTAAACGCTTTGCAAGAGTTTTGTGAGACAAAGTAGTATCCGTATATGAAAGTAGCTTCATTGGTTCCCATCTGCTTCTAAAAGTGTTAAAATAGTATCCAAGAAACTGGAGAAAATACATGCCGAAAGAAGAGAATTTAACTGGGGACCAAGTTGTTGCCCTTACAAAAAAATATTTGTCACCTGAGGATGTTGCCTTTGTGCAAAAGGCCATGTTTTATGCGGTTGATTGTCACAATGGGCAATTCCGTCAGTCTGGTGAGCCTTATATCATTCACCCGATTCAAGTGGCCGGAATCCTTGCTAAGCTAAAACTGGATGCTGTGACGGTTGCCTGTGGTTTTTTGCATGATGTCGTGGAAGATACGGACGCAACCTTGGATGATCTTGAGCGTGAATTTGGCCATGATGTGCGCGTGATCGTCGATGGGGTGACCAAGCTCGGAAAGGTCAAGTACAAGTCCCACGAAGAGCAGTTGGCGGAAAACCATCGCAAGATGCTCATGGCCATGTCTCAAGACATCCGTGTCATTTTGGTCAAACTAGCCGACCGCCTGCATAATATGCGCACCCTCAAGCATTTGCGCAAGGACAAGCAAGAACGCATTTCGCGTGAGACCATGGAGATCTATGCGCCACTCGCCCACCGTCTCGGGATTTCTAGCGTCAAGTGGGAGCTTGAAGATTTGTCTTTCCGTTATTTGAATGAGACAGAATTTTACAAGATTTCTCATATGATGAAGGAAAAACGTCGCGAGCGAGAAGAGTTGGTCGAAGAGGTTGTCCACAAGATTGAGACCTATGCGGCAGAACGCCACTTACATGGGAAAATCTACGGTAGACCAAAGCATATCTACTCGATCTACCGCAAGATGCAGGATAAGAAGAAGCGCTTTGATGAAATCTATGATTTGATCGCCATCCGCTGTATCCTGGATACTCCAAGTGATGTCTATGCCATGCTGGGCTACATCCACGAACTCTGGAAACCAATGCCGGGGCGTTTTAAGGACTATATTGCCAACCGGAAGGCCAATGGCTATCAGTCTATCCATACGACTGTATATGGCCCTAAAGGACCGATTGAATTCCAGATCCGAACCAAGGAAATGCATGAAGTCGCTGAGTACGGGGTTGCGGCTCACTGGGCCTATAAAAAAGGCATCAAAGGTCAAGTCAACAGTAAGGAATCTGCTATTGGGATGAACTGGATCAAGGAGATGATGGAACTTCAAGACCAGTCAGGAGATGCCAAAGAATTCGTAGAAAATGTAAAAGAAGACATCCTGGCAGAAGAGATTTACGTCTTTACTCCAGATGGAACCGTGCGCTCTCTTCCGAAAGATTCTGGACCAATCGATTTTGCCTATGAAATCCACACCAAGGTTGGGGAAAAAGCGATTGGTGCCAAGGTCAACGGCCGGATGGTGCCCCTCAATACCAAACTTCGGACGGGAGATCAGGTGGAAATTATCACCAATGCTAACTCCTTTGGTCCGAGTCGTGACTGGTTGACCCTTGTTAAAACTAGTAAGGCGCGCAACAAGATCCGTCAATTCTTTAAAAATCAGGACAAGGAATTGTCAATTAACCGGGGCCGTGACCTCTTGATGGCCCAATTCCACGAGCATGACTTGGTAGCTAATAAGTTCATGGATAAAAAGCACATGGACAAGGTGCTACAAAAATCAAGCTACAAGACGGAAGAAGCCTTATTCGCGGCGATTGGGTTTGGAGAGATCGGGGCGATTACCATCTTTAACCGCTTGACGGAGGATGAACGCCGTGAAGAAGAGCGGGCCAAGGCACGCGCAGAGGCAGAAGAGCTGGTCAAAGGTGGCGAAGTCAAGGTTGAAAATAAAAAGGATACCTTGAAGGTCCGCCACGAAGGTGGCGTAGTCATCCAAGGCGCCTCTGGGCTCTTGATTCGGATTGCCAAATGTTGCAACCCAGTTCCAGGTGATGAGATTGTCGGCTACATTACTAAAGGTCGTGGTGTTGCTATTCACCGCCAAGACTGTATGAACCTCCGGGCTCAAGACAACTACGAGCAACGGTTGATTGACGTCGAATGGGAAGAAAATAATACAACCAAAGACTACATTGCCCACATTGATATTTACGGTCTCAACCGTACAGGCCTTCTCAATGATGTGCTGCAAGTCTTGTCCAATACGGCAAAAATGGTCTCAACCGTCAATGCCCAGCCAACTAAAGACATGAAATTTGCCAATATCCACATTTCCTTTGGGATTCCGAACCTATCGATGTTGACAACAGTTGTGGATAAGATTAAGAGTGTGCCGGAGGTTTACTCTGTTAAGCGTACCAACGGCTAGTCGGCTGCTCAGTTATCTTTTATAGCTTCGTTAGCTCGCCTTGCCGTACTGAAGTACTGCCTGCGTCTCGCTGCCTTGCTCTAAAAGCAACTGAACAACCTTTACCTTTCAGCTAGTCTGCCTGCGTCTCACTGCCTTGTCTGAAGTCGATTTTCATTGAAGCATGTAGGACGTGGTCAGAACTCTTTTATAGCTTCGTTAGCTCGCCTTGCCGTACTAAAGTACTGCCTGCGTCTCGCTGCCTTGTCTGAAGTCGATGTTCTTTGAAGGCTAGCAGTGAATGTCCAATAGATTTATAAAATAGGTTTATAAAATGAAATTAGTGATTCAACGGGTCAAGAGTGCCTCGGTTTCCATTGATGGTCAAGTCTACAATGCGATCCAGCAAGGTTTATTGCTTCTAGTGGGGATTGGGCCTGAGGATGGCCAGAAAGATTTGGAGTATGCGGTAAGAAAAGTATCGCAGATGCGTATTTTCTCTGATGAGGAAGGCAAGATGAACCGTTCGGTCAAAGATATCCAAGGAGAAATTTTGTCGATCTCTCAATTTACCCTCTTTGCGGATACCAAAAAAGGCAACCGTCCTGCTTTTACAGGGGCTGCCAAGCCAGATATGGCCAGTCAGTTATATGATGACTTTAATGATCAATTAGAAAAAGAAGTCCCTGTCAAACGAGGGATCTTTGGAGCCGATATGGCGATTGAATTGATCAATGATGGTCCGGTGACGATTTTACTAGATACCAAACATCCATAAGAAAGAAAACATGCAGTCGAGTTAGACTGCATGTTTTTCGATATAGAGTTGTTGGGCGATCACTTGGTTGATCGAAATTTCTTGTTCATGGATAACCAAGTGATAGAGACCTGTGTAGTCATCGTACCGTTGAAACGCGATGGTATCACCAATTTGGAGATGGATCTGGTCTAAGAATTTTAACAATTCATAGGTGTCATAGACCCTTTGCAGAATATACAGACCAGGTTGGGTCGTTTCACTGAGACGGTCTTGGTAGGCTTCGACCAGCCGTTCACCTTTTCTTGGAATTGTCCCACCGTGAGGGCAGGTCTTAGGAGTTCCAAGCATGTGATCCAGCCGGTCGATGAAATGTTCAGAAACGGTATGCTCGAGAACTTCTGCCTCTTCATGGACTTCTTCAGTTGTGTAGCCAAGATTTTCCAGCAGAAATACTTCAATCAAGCGGTGCTTGCGGTAGAGATCAGAGACCAATTGCGAGCCTAGATCTGTTAGCAAATACCCACTAGCCTTGTCCTTCAACAAGAGGCCCTCAGAAACCATGCGCTTAATCATCTCGGTCACAGCGGGCGGAGAGACCTGCATGCGACTGGCGATTTCCTTATTACTGATTTTTTCTACTTCTGTGCCAATTTCATAAATGCACTTGAGGTAATCTTCTTTGTTTGGTGTCATGCTTTCCTCTTTTCTTCGCTTACTTCTAGTATATCAAAAAAATCCTCAAAAACGCTAATGGAGTTCTGAGAATTGTCTCAAACTTCAAAAGATGGTAGTATAGAAGCATAGAAAGGACGGCGCCATGAACAGACGGGAAATAGCGAGACTAGGTTGGAGAGAGCATAGTTTAGCCTATCTAGAGAAGCACTTGCAGGGATACAAAGATCCACAAGCCTACCAAGAACAATACCAGTCTGTCTTTTTCTTTGCCAGTCCTCTATTTCAAAAAATGTGGGAGAAAGAACTTCAAAATTTGGATGAAGTGGCTGCCCAAGACTTGCTGAGGGGAGTCATGAAACTGCTTCTCATGCCATGTGATTTGTCTAGAAGCTGTGAGGAAACGGCTTTCTTATTGAGTAGGATAGCTCCAGATTGTCCGCCAGGCTCTGACTTTTGGAAGGCTTTCTCACACGTCGTGCAAATCGCCTTTGAAAAGGATCACTTAGCAGATCAGTCGGGAGATCAGCTCTTGAAACGCCAGGTTCACCAGTTGCGCTACCTACTTTCCAGTTACCAAGCCCAGTGGATTCGGACGCATGAGGCCAGAGCTGGACAGACTGACGAGGAGGCTTTACAAGCCTACCTACAGGAGGCTAGAGCGACCACGGTGGATGCTTATGCAGCAGCTCGTCTCCACAATAAGGTCTCCGTGACATCAGATGGTCACCTTCAT
This sequence comes from Streptococcus parasanguinis, assembly GCF_901875555.1. GTDB lineage: Bacteria > Bacillota > Bacilli > Lactobacillales > Streptococcaceae > Streptococcus > Streptococcus parasanguinis_H. Next base: position 74,746 of record NZ_CABFMD010000035.1, on the reverse strand, counting down.
TATCCTTCAGGGGCCTCCCAACAAGTCAATTTCAAGGTCTTGTTAAATTTCCATACGGAGTATATTCTCGATCAAGCCGGGCGTTTTCTCAATGAAGTCGATCCAGTCGAAGTTTCTGAAAATGGCATTGTCAATGGGGCTAGTTTTAACTACGGGTTGGCTAGGGGCCGGACCCATAAGGACTTGGATATTGATCCCGTTAAAGCTTGGGATCCACCTTTTCGAAAGCAGGTCCTCTATCAGCAGGGTATTCGCTATCTAGCTCCTAAAAATGATCGCAGTGTCGAAGGCTACTGGAGTCGAAAAGGAGTCTTTGCACAAGGAGGCAAGAGCTACAAGCAACAAGTGGCACAGCGCGTGCGAGTCTTTCTTAGAGGCATCCCTCGCTTGCGCTGGCGAGTTCTCCTCCAGAATGGACTCCATCGGATTTTATAGTAGTCCTCTTTCGGATTGAAGAAAAAGGACTCTTAGAAACTTTCCTTAGGTGAGTACGGACGTCAGCGAACTTCGTAGAAGTTCCATGACTAATTATTGGGCCTAAGGTCTCAATAATTCCGAGTGCCTGAAACAATTATGTTCCAGGCACTTTTCTCACGGCGGAAAGTTTTAGTGTATGTTGAATGAACCTAATAGTGTCCACCTCATTTTAATTTTTTTCAGCATCATTTAGGTTCTTTTATGTAAAAGTAGTTTGTTTATGTTAAAAAAAGAGGTCGCAGACCTCTTTTTTCATTTATCCCAGTGCTTTGACAGCTTCGATTGCAGCGTCGTAATTTGGCTCACTGTTGATGTTGTCTAGGTATTCAACGTAAGTCACCTTGTTATCAGCATCTAATACCAAGACAGCGCGTGCGAGCAAGTGCCATTCATTGATCAAGAGGCCATAGGCTTTTCCGAAGGAATGGTCGTAGTAGTCTGAGAGCATGATGGCATTGTCGAGCCCTTCAGCAGCGCACCATTTTTTTTGAGCAAAAGGAAGGTCAACAGAGACCGTCAAGACGACAGTGCCTTCCAAGTCAGATAAGGTTTGATTGAAGTGACGCGTTTGAGTGGAACAGATCCCTGTGTCAATAGAAGGGATCACGCTGAGGACCTTTTTCTTGCCAGCAAAATCAGCTAACGATTTCTTCTCCAGAGCGGGAGTGATCAATGAAAAATCATGGGCAATTTCCCCTACTTGAAGTTGAGACCCAGTAAAGGTAACAGGATTTCCTAAAAATGTTGTCATAGAAAAGACTCCTTTTTTATTTTTATTGTACCCTAATGGAGATGAAGGAGCCACTGATTTGTTTAGAAAATCTGAAGGTCCTACTGACTCAATCCTTCTGCGATCTTGTCTAAGTTCCACTTCATCATGCTGTAGTAGCTATCGCCCTTTTCTCCTTTTTTGGCAATGGAATCCGTGAAGATCTTTGCATGGATCGGGATATGGGTATCCTTAGCCACAGTTTTCATAGGGCGTTCATCGACACTGGATTCGACAAAGAGCGCTGGGACCTTGGTTTGACGGAGCTTTTCTACCAGCGATTTAATTTGGTCAGGTGTGCCTTCTTCTTCCGTATTGATTTCCCAGATATAGGCAGATGGGACGCCGTAGGCTTTGGAGAAGTACTTGAAGCAGCCTTCGCTGGTTACAATCATCTTCTTCTCTTCTGGGATATTGTTGAATTTTTGTTTGGCTTCTTGGTCGAGCTTGCTGAGTTTTTCAGTATAGGCGGTTAGATTTTTTTCGTAGAAGTCCTTATTTTTCGGATCTTTGGCGATCAATTGCTTGGCAATGTTTTTAGCGTAGAGGATCCCGTTTTCGAGATTGAGCCAAGCGTGAGGGTCTTCTTTTCCAGATTGGTTTTGGCCTTCCAAGTAGATGACATCAACTCCGTCGCTAGCAGCGAAATAGTCCTTATTTTCTACTTTATTGGCATTTTTGACCAATTTAGTGAACCAGGCATTGCCACCGGTTTCGAGGTTGATCCCATTGTAGAAGATCAGGTCTGCTTGCGAAGTTTTTTTGACATCTTCTGGTAGCGGTTCGTATTCGTGCGGGTCTTTGCCGACGGGAACGATACTGTGCAGCTCGATCTTATCCCCAGCTATATTTTTGGTGATATCTGCAAGGATGGAGTTGGTGGTGACCACTTTCAATTTACCAGAAGCTCCAGAAGAAGAGCCTTTGCTACAGGCCAACAGACCAAATAAGAGCGCCACAAAGAGGGCGAGGATAGAAGCGATTTTTTTCATGTGTTTCTCCTTTTATGAGATGAAAGAGCGTGCCTGTTCTTTCTTTGCTTAGGAGCGATAAAGAAGCTGATGAGAAAGAAGACGGCAGAAGTGAGGACAATACAAGACCCAACGGCGATGTTGAAACTATAGCCAATAAAGAGTCCCAGGATGGAGGCTAGGGCACCTAATCCGGATGAAAGGAGCATCATGGACCAGAGGCTATTGGTGTAGAGATAGGCTGTCGCAGCGGGTGTGATGAGCATGGCGACGATGAGAATGGTCCCGACACTTTGCATAGCAGTGACAGAAACCAAGGTCAAGAGTACCATGAGGAGGTAGTGATAGGCCTTGACCCGAACACCCATGGATTGGGCCAGAACGGGATCAAAAGAAGTGAGAAGCAAGGGACGAAAGAGCAGGACAATCACCAGTAAGACCGCCACACCAATACCAATGGTCATCCACATATCCTGGTCTTGCACGGCCAAGATATTTCCAAAGAGGATGTGGAAAAGGTCGGTGGAACTTTTAGCGACTCCAATCAAGATGACCCCTAAGGCGAGGAAAGAAGAAAAGGTAATTCCAATCGCAGTGTCGCTCTTGATGATGGAGTTGCTCTTGATATAGGTGATGAGGACAGAAGCTAAAAGGCCAAAGACAATGGCGCCAATAAAGAAATTGATGCCCAGGATAAAGGAGAGAGCCACCCCTGGAAGGACCGCGTGTGAGATGGCATCTCCCATGAGAGACATACCTCGTAAAATAATGAAACATCCGACCACACCAGCAACAATTCCGATGGCGATAGCAGTAATAAGGGCGTTTTGTAGGAAATGAAATTGTTGTAATCCATCGATAAATTCTGTAATCATCCGACTCCACCTCCTATAAAGAGTTCATGGCCGTAGGTGGCATGCAGATTTTTCTTGGTAAAGGTCTCCTCTGTTTTTCCAAAAGCAATTAGCTTGCGATGAAGGAGGAGGACTTGATCAAAGTAAGCTGGGACCTTGCTAAGGTCGTGATGGACGATCAGGATGGTCTTGCCTTCTTTTTTCAAGGTTTTTAGTGTCTGCATAATGATGTCTTCGCTAACGGAGTCAATCCCTGCAAAGGGCTCATCCAAAAAGATGACATCTGCTTCTTGGACCAAGCAGCGGGCGATCAGGACCCGTTGGAATTGCCCTCCTGAAAGTTGGCCAATCTGGCGATCTGCTAGATCAAGAAGATTGACAAGCTTCATCGCATTTTCCACCTTTTGGAAATCTTCTTTGCTTTTTCTCCTGAAGATCGAAAGGTGGGGATAGAGACCCAGTGAGACACATTCTCGTACTGTGATGGGGAAGTGGAAATCAATAGCTGTTTTTTGCTCGACGTAGGCTACTCGTTGAAGAGCTTGGCTGAGATCTTTTTGATCTAGCTGGACCTTTCCTGAATGAGGAAGAAGTCCCAGCATGGCCTTGATTAGGGTTGATTTTCCAGCCCCATTGGGGCCAAGAATGCCTAGGATAGTCGGGCCCTGGATGGTGAGGGAAAGGTCCTCTAGGGCCAGCGTTTGCTGATAAGTAACACGAAGGTTTTCAATTTGAATCATGAGTTTCCTCCTTTGCTATTAATATACATGAATAAAAAAATTAAGTCAAGTTAATTTATAAAATAATTTAACTTAAATCACTTGAAATCATTGAAAAAAGTTCCTATTTTTGATAAGGTTATTACAAAAGAATGAAAGTGAGAAGATCATGGTACGTTTACAAGATGATTTTTATGATTACGTCAATGGGAAATGGGCTGAAACAGCAGTCATTCCTGATGACAAACCGTCAACCGGTGGTTTTATGGACTTAGATCGAGACATCGAAAACTTGATGTTGGATATTACTGGAAAATGGCAAAGAGGAGAAGAATTGCCTGAAGACAGCATTCTGCAAAACTTTGTCAAATACCACAAAATGGTAGCAGATTTTGATGCACGGGAAGCAGCCGGTGTCGCTCCAGCTATGCCCTTGATCAATGAAATCAAGGCTCTGACTTCTTTTGAAGACTATACCAGTAAGCTGGGAGCCTATGAACTAGCTGGCAAACCAAATCTCATGCCATTTAGCGTGTCACCAGACTTTATGAATGCCCAAATGAATGTCTTGTGGGGAGAAGCACCGGCTCATATCTTGCCAGATACGACCTACTATGAAGAAGGCAATGAAAAAGGCCCAGAATTACTGGCTATCTGGCGCCAAATGATGGAAAAACTCTTACCAAAATTTGATTTTTCAGAGGAAGAAATCAAGGATATCCTAGATAAAGTCATTGCGTCAGATGCAGAATTGGCCAAATATGTCTTGTCAAATGAAGAAAGATCCGAGTACAACAAACTCTACCATCCTTATGAGTGGGCAGATTTCAAGGCCTTGATCCCAGAACTGCCACTCGATACCTTCTTTACTGAAGTGATCGGACAAACACCAGATAAAATCATCGTGCCAGAAGAGCGTTTCTGGAAGGAATTCGCACCAACATTCTACTCAGCAGCCAACTGGGAAACGATTCATGCAAGATTGAAACTCAGTGCAGCCGTAGATTGGACTTTATTCTTGACCGAAGAAATCCGTGTTTTGGCTGGTGAATATAGTCGTACGATTGCAGGGATTCCAGAACCTCGTCCAAAAGAAAAAGCAGCTTTGGCCTTGGCAGAAGTACCTTATAGCCAAGCGCTTGGACTCTGGTATGCGGGTGAAAAGTTCTCACCAGAAGCAAAAGCAGACGTAGAGCATAAAGTAGCGACCATGATTGAGGTCTACAAGGCTCGCCTAGAAAAAGCAGACTGGCTCGCTCCTGAAACCCGCGAAAAAGCCATTGTCAAACTCAATGTCATCACACCACATATCGGCTACCCTGAAAAATTACCAGAAACGTATGCCAAAAAGATCATCGACGAAAGCAAGACCTTGGTGGAAAATGCTCAAGCCCTTTACGAAATTTCCATTGCCCATAGCTGGAGCAAGTGGAACCAACCAGTCGATCGGAGTGAGTGGCATATGCCAGCTAATATGGTCAATGCCTACTATGATCCGCAACAAAACCAAATCGTCTTCCCAGCAGCAATTCTGCAAGCTCCTTTCTATGACCTTCACCAATCATCATCAGCCAACTACGGCGGAATCGGTGCGGTTATTGCCCATGAAATTTCGCACGCCTTTGACACGAATGGCGCTTCCTTTGATGAAAATGGTAGCTTGAAAGACTGGTGGAAACCAGAAGATTACGAAGCCTTTACCGCTCGGACCCAAAAGGTTGTTGATCAATTTGAAGGCCAAGACTCATACGGTGCTAAGATTAACGGGAAATTGACCGTTTCGGAAAACGTGGCAGACCTCGGAGGGATCGCTGCAGCCCTTGAAGCCGCTAAGAAAGAAGCAGACTTCTCCGCAGAAGAATTCTTCACCAACTTTGCTCGCATCTGGCGGATGAAAGCTCGGACAGAGTACATGCAACTCCTCGCAAGTGTTGATGTGCACGCACCAGGAAAACTCCGTACCAATGTTCAATTACCCAACTTTGATGAATTCTTTGAAGCCTTTGATGTCAAAGAAGGAGATGGCATGTGGAGAAAACCAGAGGATCGTGTAATTATTTGGTAAATTAAGATAGGAGAGACGATTCGGTTTACCGAAATTTCCTGCAGAAAAATAGGAAATCAATGCCGCATTCCATGAATGTCAATTGATTTATCTTTTTTCAAAAGGAAGTAGTCTCGACTTCAATTAAAAACTATTCGAGAATGAAAGCGACTGATGACATGATCGGAGCTGTAAGAAGATTTAGGAATCTAGGTTCCATATGACCTTATCTGAATGATAAAATACAAGAAAAAAGAGTTGAGACAGTTTTTCTGTCTCAACTCTTTTTTAGGATGTAGTACAACTATTTCCTTCTATTTGGATCCGTTTGTTTAAAGATTAGGTATAAAATTCCAGCGGGTAGGAAGCAGAAGATCCACATGATATCGAATCCTTTTCTCTTGTTGCTGGAGTTTGTTGGTTGGGAATCGCTGATCGCGATTCCAGGCTTGATACTTGGGGAGACCTGCTTCAAGCCGTTTTGAACCACCAGTCGCTTGTTTTCTAGTTTGATAGCTGGTTTGGTACCTTTTTTGACGGTTGCATAAAAGTCTTTTTCCAAGTGAACAGTATGGCCATCAATTTCGTGGTCACCTGCAGAGAGGACCTTTTTATATTGATAATCCGCAAACATTTTCTCAGCTAAGGCATTTCCGATTTGATTGCGGTAGCTTTCTGCGATTTCAACATCATAGTTCCCAACCCCTAGGATCACTTCGATGATCCGTTGCTTGCCTCGTTTGGTGGTTGCCGTGTAGTTGTAGTCCGCAGTTGGGCTCGATCCAGTCTTGAGACCATCTGTTCCCTTAAGTTCAAACTTCCCGCCTTCTAGCGAGGTATTGTAGTTGTCATAGCTTTGCTCATATGGCGTACCTGGCATGATGGTCGTGTGGGCCTGTTTGGTGTATTCCAGCATTTCCGGCAAGTCATTGACAATGTGATAGGCAAGGATCGACATGTCTCGCGCTGTAATCTCATTATTGGCGTTCAAGTCGTGGTGTTGTGGATTGTAGTAGCCCTGTAAGACGGAAATCATCGCCCCGTTTGGGTTATTCCATTTGGTATGGACCATGCCCATTTCTTGCGAGTACTGATTCATCAACTCTAAGAATTTGTCTGGATCATTGTCTGTGACAAGATTAGCCAGCATAATCACAGCAGCACTTGAAGATGGAACAAAGAGCATCTTGAGTAATTCGGATACCTTATACTGGACACCGGCAACAATCGGAGAATTGCTCAGAAGGTTATTTTCTGAGATGGCTTGGTCCGCTTCGGTCGCAGTGACAACGGTATCGTAAGTGATTTTTCCTTCTTTGATTGCCCGAAAAACCACGTAAGCACTCATGAGCTTGGCCATGCTTCCGGAATCGCGAACAGTATCAATATTGTCCCCGTAGAGGATGGCTCCAGTATTAGCATCAATGACAATGTCTGCTTTGGGCTTGTAAAAGTTATCAAAGTTTAATCCAGCATCGGATGCAATTTTCATCACATCTTCTTGCTGGTAGATGTCGTCCGCAAAGGCAGTGGAAATGGATCCAACTGTCATTGTTCCCACAAGTAGGCCTAAGAGGGTATGGTTTCGTAGTTTTTTAAAGAATCTCCAATCAATCATAGCCTCTATTATACCATACAGTGAGGGGATGTGAAAGAGTTTCAAGTCTAAAAAAAGGATTGGTGAAAAGGCAATTCTGTTTCAAAATAGAGACGAGGGGGCCATCACTTCCCTATCTGTTTCCGCCTTTTTCTTTGGTGGATCCTTTAAAAATCGCTTAAAAATGGTATAATAAGAGCATCACGAAAATTGGAGAGACGCTATGAGTTTTTACGATCATAAAGAAATCGAGCCTAAGTGGCAAAAATACTGGGCTGACCATCACACTTTTAAGACAGGAACAGACGCCTCAAAACCTAAGTTTTATGCATTGGATATGTTCCCTTACCCATCTGGAGCGGGTCTGCACGTAGGACACCCAGAAGGTTATACAGCGACGGATATCCTCAGCCGTTTCAAACGTGCACAAGGCTACAACGTCCTTCACCCAATGGGTTGGGATGCCTTTGGTTTGCCTGCAGAGCAATATGCGATGGATACTGGTAATGACCCAGCGGAATTCACAGCGGAAAACATTGCTAACTTCAAACGCCAAATCAATGCGCTTGGTTTCTCTTACGACTGGGATCGCGAAGTCAATACAACAGATCCGAACTACTACAAGTGGACGCAATGGATCTTCACCAAACTTTACGAAAAAGGCTTGGCCTATGAAGCTAAAGTGCCAGTAAACTGGGTTGAAGAATTGGGTACAGCCATCGCCAACGAAGAAGTCCTTCCAGATGGAACTTCTGAGCGTGGGGGTTATCCAGTTGTCCGTAAACCAATGCGCCAATGGATGCTCAAAATCACTGCCTATGCGGAACGTTTGCTGGCTGATTTGGATGACCTTGACTGGCCAGAGTCTATCAAGGATATGCAACGCAACTGGATTGGTAAATCAACTGGTGCCAATGTCACCTTCAAAGTGAAAGGGACTGATAAGGAATTCACCGTCTTTACGACACGTCCAGATACCCTTTTCGGAGCAACCTTCACTGTTTTAGCTCCTGAGCATGAACTAGTAGATGCTATCACAAGTTCAGAGCAAGCTGAGGCTGTAGCGGACTACAAACACCAAGCTAGCTTGAAATCAGACTTGGCTCGTACCGACCTTGCCAAGGAAAAAACAGGGGTTTGGACTGGTGCTTATGCCATCAACCCTGTCAATGGGAAAGAAATTCCAATCTGGATTGCCGACTATGTTCTTGCTAGCTACGGAACAGGTGCCGTTATGGCCGTACCTGCCCACGATGAGCGTGACTGGGAATTTGCTAAACAGTTTGACCTTCCAATCGTAGAAGTGCTTGAAGGTGGAAACGTTGAAGAAGCTGCTTATACAGAAGATGGCCTTCACGTCAATTCAGATTTCCTAGATGGCCTCAACAAAGAAGAAGCGATTGCTAAAATCGTGGCTTGGTTGGAAGAAAAAGGTTTTGGTCAAGAAAAAATCACTTACCGTCTTCGTGACTGGCTCTTTAGCCGTCAACGGTACTGGGGTGAACCAATCCCAATCATTCATTGGGAAGATGGAACTTCGACAGCCGTTCCAGAAAGTGAATTGCCACTTGTCTTGCCAGTCACCAAGGACATCCGCCCTTCAGGTACTGGTGAAAGCCCACTAGCTAATTTGACAGACTGGCTGGAAGTGACTCGTGAAGATGGCGTCAAAGGTCGTCGTGAGACCAATACCATGCCACAGTGGGCAGGTTCAAGCTGGTACTACCTCCGCTATATCGATCCACATAACACAGAAAAATTGGCTGATGAGGACCTCCTCAAACAATGGTTGCCAGTCGATATCTATGTGGGTGGTGCAGAACACGCCGTGCTTCACTTACTTTACGCTCGTTTCTGGCATAAATTCCTCTATGACCTCGGTGTCGTTCCAACTAAGGAACCATTCCAAAAACTCTTTAACCAAGGCATGATTTTGGGAACCAGCTACCGTGACCACCGTGGGGCTCTTGTGGCGACTGACAAGGTTGAAAAACGTGACGGTTCCTTCTTCCATGTGGAAACAGGAGAAGAATTGGAGCAAGCACCAGCTAAGATGTCGAAATCCCTCAAGAACGTGGTGAACCCAGACGATGTGGTGGAACAATATGGTGCTGATACCCTTCGTGTCTATGAAATGTTCATGGGACCACTTGATGCTTCCATCGCTTGGTCTGAAGAAGGTCTGGAAGGAAGTCGTAAGTTCCTTGACCGTGTGTACCGTTTGATTACAAGTAAAGAAATCGATGCGGAAAACAATGGTGCTCTAGACAAGGTTTATAACGAAACCGTTAAAGCTGTCACAGAGCAAATCGAATCCATGAAATTCAACACAGCCATTGCCCAACTCATGGTCTTTGTCAACGCAGCTAATAAGGAAGACAAACTTTATGTAGACTATGCAAAAGGCTTTATCCAATTGATCGCTCCATTTGCCCCTCACTTGGCAGAAGAACTCTGGCAAACAGTCGCAGCAACAGGGGAGTCTATCTCTTACGTAGCTTGGCCAACATGGGACGAAAGCAAATTGATTGAAGACGAAATCGAAATCGTCGTCCAAATCAAAGGAAAAGTCCGTGCCAAACTCATGGTCGCAAAAGACCTTTCACGCGAAGAATTGCAAGAAGTGGCTCTGGCTGACGATAAAGTCAAAGCAGAGATTGACGGTAAAGAAATCGTGAAAGTGATTGCGGTACCGAACAAGCTTGTAAATATCGTAACGAAATAAATTTAAAAGTCCTTCGGAGCTAAGCTCTGGGGGATTTTTTTGCTCTCATTGACAAGAAAATGTAATTTTGTTAATATAGTTAACAAAATGGAGAAGACTATGAATAAGAAAGCCTTGCTTAAGTTTAATAATCGTTTTAACAGCTTTGTTTTAGCCTTTGAACAGTTGAAAAAGGCTCAGCATAGGAACAGTATTGATAAATCAATCACTATTAATGATGTTCATTTGATTGACTTGATAGGTCGCAATCAGCCTGTGAATCTAGTAAGCTTATCTGAGTTACTTAAAGTCTCAAGAAGTGCTATTACTCAGAGTGTTGGACGTTTAACCAAGAAAGATCTCGTTGTTTTTAAATTTTCACCGGATAATGAAAAAAATAAATATCTGAGATTATCTGAAAAAGGAATTAAAGTTTTTAACATCCATAAAGAGCAGCAAGAACATATTGAAAAAGCCATCTTTTCAGTTTTAAGAAACTATAGTGAAGAGGACATTCAAATAGTTATGAAACTGATGGATGACGTTGAAGAGGTATGGCGAGAGTTACCGTGGTAAAATCTACGGTAATTTTAAAATTGTATTGTTAATTGTATTAACAAAAAAGAGGAAGATATGAATATACAAATTGAACTGATCTCAGAGTCTGAGTTAGCAGACGAATCTTTTAATATTGTCATCGATGGCTTAAAACCAAGAGAAACCTATCGAGTCGAAATGTATTTATTCGATTATTATTGTATCAATGCTCCTATGCTTTTAGCTCATGATGTTTTATGGAAATCAACAGCGACTTTTGTATCAGATAAGAATGGTATTATTGATATTTCACAAACTCCATCTTGTTCTGGCTCTTATGAAGGCATTTCAACAATGGGACTATTTTTTAATGCCAAGCCCTTGACCAATAAGAGAAAGAAACTTTCGAACACTCTTTCTGAAATTCCCTTATTAGATCATTTTTTTGTGGATATCAAAATTATGCAAGGAAATACTGTCATTGCAGAGAGAACTTTCACAAGACATTACATGAGTTCGCAAATTAGTCATCAAGATATTTACGGGAAACATTTTCAAGGGAGACTCTTTTATGATAAAAAGGCAATAAAAGCACCAGCATTGATTATTGTGAGCGGTAGTGAAGGAAGGATTGAAAAGGCACAGAATATAGCTCAGCTTTTATCTTCTAGAGGTTATATTTGTCTAGCAGTTGCCTACTTTGGTTTAGAGGGGTTACCAAAACATTTGGAACGCATTCCTTTAGAGTGCCTTGTGGAAGCAAAGAATTATCTACGTCAGTATCCTCAAGTAGATAGTGAAAAAATTGGAATCTATGGACGGTCTAAGGGAGCAGAATTCGTTTTAGCTGAGGAGAGCCTTTTTAATGACGTTCAATGTTTGGTACTAAATTCACCCTCTGATGTGATATATGAAGGGATAAAAGGGAAATGGAACTCTCATACTTCTTCTTGGACACATTTGAAAAAAGAACTTCCCTATCAAAAGTTTCGACTTGGAGATTATCTATTCAGTAAATTTTTTAGAAAAACCTTCCCTAAAGATTGCTCTGCTAGGATAGATATTGGTCAAATGCATTCACCAATCTTATTGCTCGGAAGTACTGTTGATGAAATATGGGATGCCTCGTCAGCAATTGATGATATTGTCTCACATTATAAAGGCCACTACATTACATTTAAAAAATATCATGAAACAGGTCACATGTTGACGGTGTCTTATCAACCAAATCATCGTTATCGAAAAGATTGGTGTTTACTGATGGAAGAGAGTAAGGATTCTTGGTTGGCTACGATTCATTTTTTTGATAGGCATTTGAAGAAGCAATAAAAATAGATTACAAATATGCTATAATAGTTCCAACTAAGATAAAAACACAGTTCTGGTTGGTAGTCCAGACGTAGGCAAGCCTATCAGTAACCTTCCTCCTTGGTTGTCCATTCTTAGGGATAGATTTAAGGAGGTGCTGTCGTGGAAACAATTTCAATTGGATTGACAGTTTATTTTGAAGATGGATTTTGGCATGGTTTGTTCGAACAAGTGTATCGAGAAACTTATCAAGTTTGTCGTGTGACATTTGGTCAGGAGCCAAAAGATGATGAAATTCTAGAGATCTTACAGACTCAGTTTACTCAATTATCTTTTAGTCCAGAAGCTATAGTTAAGCAACATGTAAAAATCAAGAATCCTAAACGATTACAGCGAATGGTAAGGAAACAAGTAAATCAGAAAGTTTCTTCCAAGTCGAAAGAACTATTGCAGTTGCAGTATGAGGAAAGGAAAAAGATTTCAAAACATCAATCTAGTGTCCAAAAGCAATTGCTCAAACAAGAGAAATTTGAACGCAAACAGCAAAAACGAAGAGAGAAGCATAAAGGACGTTGACCCTTGTCTCTCTCATAAAAAAAGCTTCGGTAGGACGTACCTACCGAGGCTTTTTAACATGTAGTGAAGGATTGTTGAATAGCTGGGTTATTTTCCCAATCAGCTCGATCGTAGCTGCCTGTGATGGTGTGTTCTTCAGAAAAGAGGAGGACCCGTTCGACAATCGGTGCGATTTGCTCGAAATGGTGGGAGGAAATCACAATTGTTTTTCCGGCTGTTTTGAGTTCTTGCAGCAAGGCGACAATCAGCTTCTGGTATTTTGGCGAGAGGCCGTTAAAGGGCTCATCAAAGAGCAATAGACTAGGATTCATGGTGAGGACACTGGCGATAGCGACTAGTTTCTTTTCGCCACCAGAAAGATGGTAGGGAATACGATCTCTTAGGTGTTCAATCTCTAGAAGACCGAGCGTATCCTTGACGCGTTGGTCGACTTCGGACTCGGCTAAGCCTAATTGACGTGGTCCAAAAGCCAGTTCATCATAGACGCTTGTATTGAACAATTGGGTATCGCTGTTTTGAAAAATGAGTCCAACTTGCTGGAAGAGTTGCCCAGCACGATGGGGATCTTTCAAGAAGTCTTGGTCAATGGTCCAGTCCTTGAAGTGGTACTGACCAGACGAGAGGGGCAAGAGCCCAACTAGAATTTTAAAGAGGGTCGATTTTCCAGCTCCGTTTGGGCCCATCAAGCCCACGGTTTCCCCTTTTTGAATCTGGAGTTGAATATCGTGGATACCAGTTTCTTCGGTATAGTGGTAATTTCCATCCTGAATGGTAATCATAGGGCTTCCTTTCTAGCCGAGTAAGGTCGTGAAGGTCGTGAGAACCGCCAATTCCAATAGGAAAAAGACGTCTTCCTTCTTCCAGTGGAAGGCTTCTTTGCGCTTTGTATCCATACTGTAGCCTCGAAGAATCATCGCTTCGTACACTTCTTTGGTATGGTTTTTGGTGGATAGGTACAAGAGACCAAGTAGGGAGCCAAAGAGATTGAGATTCACTTTTTGTCCAACCGTTCTTAGCTGGACGCATTCGATTTGTTGTTGCAAGTGTTTCCCTAAAATATAGCCATACTTGAGGGTGATATCAATGGTTTGCACAAAGGTTTTTGGAACACGCAGCTGATGAAGGGCCTCAACCAGTTGCACACTTGTCGTCGTGGCTAGAAAGAGGGAAATATTGAGGACAATCATCCCTGCACGTAGCAAAAAGAGCCCTCCATTTTGAAATCCTTGAAATAAGATGCTAGGCAATATCACAATTGTGGAAATCAACAGCACCTTGAACAGGACCTTAAAGAGGTGGAGTAGGACCTCTCCAGGAAGCATGGCAATGTGCATTAATAAAAGGATACCGATCAACCATAGTTGGATGGGATGGTGGGCGGTCGTGATGAGGATGGCTAGAATTAAAAAGGAAACGAGCCGCATCCAAGAGGAGGTTTTGGCCTTGAATGCGGGAGTCGTTTGTTTCATTTTGCCAAGAAAGTTGCGCAATGTTTGAAGATTCATTTGTAAATAGTGATGGATTTTGGATGCTTCAAGAGTTACTTGCTCTTGATTGAGCCAGTCAGGGAGTTTACGCATGAGAAGTTTTTTCTCCGTTCATTGATCGAATGATTTTACTGATGATATAGAAGATAAGGACGGCTGTCACGGCTGAGAGGATATAGCCGATCGCAATTTTCGTTCCAGGAATGGTGTAATCACTAAACAAGGCTTCAAATGAGAATCCATTTTTGATCCCTGTTGGGACTTTACCATGAAGCAGGCTACCCAATTCTTCGGCAGACCATTCACCAAAGGCTGTGCCGTTTGCGAGGAGTCCAAGTGGGCTGAGTACGATCAAAGCAAGGAGGACCCAGCGAATTTTTTTAACAAATGAAGTTGTATTGACGGTACTTGGTGTGTACAACTCTGCAGGAGCAACTTGTTTTACAAAACGGTAAACGACAAGGGTGAAGAAGGCTTCGACCCAACCTGCGACAAGGAGGTGAGCTCCCAACATGGCAGGAACCGTGATACTCAATCCATAAGGATTATAGAGTGGCTGACCAGCTTCTGACGCGATGAGGGGTTGTAATCCCAATTCAACACCAGCTAAGAAGGCGGCAGCATTGATCGAAAGATAAGAGGCGACAATGACGCCAAGCGTTTCCTGATGATGCTTGCGGAACAAGCTATAAATAGCATAACCAACAAAAGGCATCACAATGGCCATATTGAAAATGTTGGCCCCAAGAGCGAGAATGCCTCCATCTCCAAATAAGAAGGCCTGTAGGAGTAAGGCGACCGTCAGCGCTAGAGAGGCCGCATAGGGGCCTATGAGAATGGCAAGAAGGGTCCCTCCGACAGCGTGAGCGGTCGTTCCACCAGGAACAGGAACATTAAACATCATCAATAAGAAGGACAAAGAAGCAGCAATCCCAAGCATCGGCGCTAGCTCTTTGTTTTCTTTTAATTGGACCTTGACTTTTTTGACAGACAAGACAATAACAGGAGCAGCAGCAACCGCTAAAACCGCACAACTTGCAGGACTTAGGTAATTATCTGGTATATGCATAACAAATTCTCCATTAGTATGATTTATTCTCGTTAACAGATTACCACATTATAAAATCAGGTGTCGTTGCAAAACGAGTCCAACATTTGTTACATTTGCTAGAAACAAGGCTATTTTACTAAAAGAAAGTGGTAGAAAAGAAGGAATGAACACTACTTTGAAGGACTAGAAGGGCTTTTTAAGGTGAATTTAGATAAAATTATTGGTTCCATATCGAAATAGTTGACAGGTGTAGTGAACAGTGATACAATGGCTGTGATATTTCGATATAGAAATAAAAAGGAGACAAAATGGACAAGAAGCAAGGGGGCTACCAAGCTTTACAGATACGCTTGTTGAATGGGCGACTGTTTCAAAAACTCTTGAGCAAGGAACCAGATGCTCAATACCGAAGTGAACAGGGGAAAATTTTAACGATTTTGTGGAAGCAAGAATTAGGGTGCGCTACTGCGACCGATATCGCTCTTGCGACAGGTCTAGCCAATAATACATTGACCAGCATGGTTAAAAAATTGGAAGAACAAGGCTTGGTCACGATTCAACCTTGTACGCAGGATAAAAGGAAAAAATATATTTCTTTGACAGACCTAGGGTGGGCGCAAAAAGAAATTGGCGATCGTGTCAGCAAGGAACTGGGTGAGATTTTCTACCAAGGTTTTTCTGACCAAGAAATCCGAGAATTTGAGGCCTATCAAGAGCGTATTATTGAAAATCTAAAAGCTAAAGAAAATGAACTATAGTAGAAGGAAAAATGCTGATGATTGGAATAACAGGTGTAACAGGGAAATTAGGTTCTTATGTGGCAAATCTCGTCGATAAGAGAGGAATGGCTTCTATCCATCTGACAAGAAGCCCAGAGCGGGCAACAGTCTACACGACTGCGGAAATTCGTAAGATAGTGTATGCCAATACTCCAGAGGTGGTTGAGGCCTTAAAGGGAATCGATGCCTGGGTCAGCACCTATACATCTATCAAAGTTGGAGAACAAGCTGGGGTTTCAACAGATGTTGAAAACGTTCTAGGGCATCCAGCAAGCAGCCTATTGGATATTCTTAGAGACAGACAACTTATTGAGGAAGAACAATGATTGAATACAAACATGTAGCCTTGCGCTACACAGAAAAAGATATTTTAAAAGATGTGAATCTCCGTATTGAAGATGGAGAATTTATGGTCCTCGTAGGCCCGTCAGGATCTGGAAAAACCACCATGATCAAGATGATCAAT
Source organism: Streptococcus parasanguinis (assembly GCF_901875555.1). Classification (GTDB taxonomy): domain Bacteria; phylum Bacillota; class Bacilli; order Lactobacillales; family Streptococcaceae; genus Streptococcus; species Streptococcus parasanguinis_H. The sequence goes on along the minus strand of NZ_CABFMD010000035.1, from coordinate 58,407 downwards.
CGGCTTCTTGAGCCGACCGATGGCAATATCTACATGGATGGGAAACGCATCAAGGACTATGATGAACGGGAGCTACGTTTGTCTACCGGCTATGTGCTTCAAGCCATTGCCCTATTTCCTAATTTGACAGTTGCGGAAAATATCGCTCTTATTCCTGAGATGAAGGGCTGGGGCAAGGAGCGAGTGGCTTCCAAAACAGTCGAACTTTTAGAAAAAGTAGGTCTTCCAGCTTCTGATTATGCCGATCGAAAACCCCATGAGCTCTCTGGTGGGGAGCAACAGCGTGTCGGAATTGTCAGGGCCATGATCGGGGAGCCAAAAATCTTACTGATGGACGAGCCTTTCTCTGCTCTGGATGCCATTTCTCGCAAGCAGTTGCAGGCTCTGACCAAAGACTTGCACAAGGAGTTTGGCATGACCACTATCTTTGTGACCCATGATACGGATGAAGCCTTAAAATTAGGTGACCGGATTGCGGTGCTAGAAGAAGGAGAGATTGTGCAGGTGGCCGATTCCAAGACCATTTTAGCCCAACCAGCCAATGATTTTGTCGCAGATTTGTTTGGAGGTGCTCACCATGTCTAAACTACTTACAACCTTTCAAGAGCGTTTTGGGGACTGGCTCACAGCCCTTGGCCAACACCTGCAATTGTCTCTCTTGACCCTTATGATTGCTATTTTCATCGCAGTACCTTTAGCGATTTATCTTAGTACGCGCCACCGAGCAAGTAACTGGGTCTTACAGATCGCAGGAATCTTTCAGACCATTCCTTCCTTGGCGCTTCTAGGACTGTTCATTCCCATCATGGGAATTGGAACGCTGCCTGCTTTAACCGCTCTGGTCATCTATGCATTATTCCCGATTTTACAAAATACCATTACCGGTTTACGTGGGGTTGATCCCAGTTTAGAAGAAGCGGGGGTCGCCTTTGGAATGACCAAGTGGGAGCGCCTCAAGAAGTTTGAGATTCATCTAGCCATGCCTGTCATCATGTCTGGAATTCGCACGGCAGCTGTGATGATTATAGGGACGGCTACCCTAGCTGCCTTGATTGGAGCTGGAGGACTTGGTTCCTTTATCCTTTTAGGGATTGACCGCAATAATGCCAGTTTGATTTTGATCGGTGCCCTGTCTTCTGCCTTCTTAGCCATCGCCTTTAACCTTCTTCTCAAATGGATGGAAAAGGCCAAATTGCGGACCATCTTTGCAGCCTTTGCTGTGATGGTTATTGGATTAGGAGCTTCTTATACACCAAGTCTTCTTCCCAAACCGAAAAAAGAAAACTTGGTCATTGCTGGGAAGTTGGGTCCTGAACCTGAAATTCTCGCCAATATGTATAAGATCTTGATCGAGAAAAATACGGATATGACAGTGACCGTCAAACCGAACTTTGGAAAGACTACCTTCCTCTATGAAGCTCTGAAAAAAGGGGATATTGCTATCTATCCAGAGTTTACAGGGACTGTGACCGAAAGTCTCCTCAAGCCGGCGCCACAAGTCGACCATGATCCAGAAGCAGTCTACAAAGCGGCCCGAGAGGGGATCAAGAAACAAGACAACCTTGCCTTGCTCAAACCCATGGCTTATCAAAATACTTATGCTGTCGCAGTGCCTAAGAAAATTGCCCAAGAATATGGACTCAAGACCATTTCAGATTTAAAAAAGGTAGAAGGGCAACTGAAGGCAGGCTTTACCTTGGAGTTTAACGATCGAGAGGACGGAAACAAAGGCTTGCAGAAGGTCTATGGTCTTCATCTACAAGTTTCCACTATGGAGCCCTCCCTTCGCTACCAGGCTATCCAGTCTGATGATGTCCAGATAACAGATGCCTACTCAACAGATGCTGAACTTGCTCGCTATGACCTGGTGGTCCTCAAAGATGACAAACAACTCTTCCCACCTTATCAAGGGGCGCCCCTCATGAAAGAAGCTCTTCTTAAGAAACACCCGGAATTAGAGGGCATTCTGAACAAGTTGGCGGGTAAAATTACGGAAGTCCAGATGAGCCAGATGAACTACCAAGTCGGAGTAAAAGGCAAGCCTGCTGCTCAAGTAGCGCGTGACTTTTTGGTAAAAGAAGGGTTGATGAAAAATTAATAAACCATTCTCAAGTCTTCGCACTTGAGAATTTTTTAATAGAAAGCAATTTTATATCCTTTCAGCATGCTTTTGGGTTAGAGGGGGAAATCTCCTCCTCAAAAATTCTCCATTGAGTCTGGCTTGAAATTGTGTTACAATAAGCCTTGAAAATGAATGAAAGTATATGGAAACAAGTATGAAAAAACAACCAGTGATTGGCATTACAGGAAATGAAAAACCCTTCCCAGATGATCCAGACGCGAACATGAGCTATGCGGCGACTGGTTTTGTCGAAGCGGTCAAAGAGGCAGGAGGAATTCCCTTGATCTTACCAATTGGAGATGCAGCCTTGGCTAAAGACTACATATCGATGATTGATAAGCTCATCATCACCGGTGGACAAAATGTCTTGCCCAAGTTTTACGGAGAAGAAATCACTATCGACAGTGATGATTACCTCTTGAAACGCGATCTCTTTGAGTTGGCCTTGATTGAAGAAGCGCGTGCTGCTAAAAAAGCTATCTTTACTGTCTGCCGCGGGACCCAGCTCTATAATGTCGCTCTAGGGGGAACTCTTCATCAAGACATTGAACACCACTGGCAGGACAATCCAGGTCAGTATACCAGCCAAGAGTTGGTGACCAAGGATCAGACGATCCTACAAGAAATCTATGGTGAAACCAGTCGCATCAATTCTTTCCATCATCAAAGTATTAAAGACTTGGCAGATGGCCTAGAAGTGATCGCTCGGGATCCTAAAGATGACATCATAGAAGCCGTTCAATCCACAGATGAGAGTCGTTTCCTCGGTGTTCAGTGGCATCCGGAATTGCTGTTTGACAAGAGCCCAGCAGATCGCAAGCTTTTTGAATATGTCGTGAATCAATTGTAAAGAGGACCAGCTCCCTTAGGAATTTTTCCTAAGGGGGGCTTTTTCTTTAATCTGCGTAAGAAAGACTGTAAATTGTGCCTAGGTTTTGAGGGAGGATTCGCTACAATAGAGCTAGTAGAATGAGGAGGATTAGGACATGTATCAATTTCCAAAGGAATTTTTATGGGGGAGTTCGACCTCGGGTCCTCAGACAGAAGGGCGTTTCGCTCAGGATGGAAAAGGAGACAATCTCTGGGATTACTGGTATAGGATCGAGCCCAACCGCTTTTATCAAGGCCAAGGACCGGAGAAAACATCGACTTTTTATGAACACTGGGAAGACGATCTGGACCTCTTGTTAGAAACTGGTCACACCGCCTTTCGGACCTCTATTCAGTGGTCCCGTATTTTCCCAGAAGGACGAGGGGAGATCAATCAAGCAGGCGTTGATTTCTACCGCTGTGTCTTTGAAAAGATTAAGGAAAAAGGGATTCACCTCTTGGTCAACCTCTATCATTTTGATTTACCGATGGCTCTTCAAGAGCAGGGCGATGGTTGGGAAAATAAAGAAACCGCCTATGCTTACCAAGAATATGCGCGTTTTTGTTTCAAGACCTATGGGGATCTGGTCGACCAGTGGATCACCTTTAATGAACCCATTGTCCCTGTGGAGTTTGGTTATTTTTATGATGCCCATTTTCCTCATAAGGTAGACGCAACAGCAGCAGTAAAAGTAGCCTACCACACCCAGCTAGCAAGCTCTCTAGCGGTCAAGGCCTGTCACGAGGTGGATCCTAACTATCGTATTGGGATTGTGCTCAATTTGACACCAGCCTATCCTCGTAGCCAGCATCCAGAAGATGTTAAAGCTGCGCGTATTGCCGAGCTCTTTCAAGCCAAATCCTTCCTGGATCCATCTGTTCTTGGTCATTATCCTCAAGAATTAGTAGAGATCCTGCGGGAGCGTGATCTCTTGCCGGATTATGAGCCCTTTGAGTTGCGCTTGATCGAGGAAAATACGGTGGATTACCTGGGTGTTAACTACTACCAACCGCTCCGTGTGGCAGCTCCTCGTTATGCTCCAAATCCAGTTTCTCCCCTACTCTTTGAACAATTTTATGAACCCTATGTCATGCCAGGCCGTAAGATCAATCCCCACCGTGGTTGGGAAATCTATGAGCAAGGCCTGTACGACATTGCCCAAAATATTAAGGAAAACTATGGAAATATCGAGTGGATCCTAACAGAAAATGGGATGGGGGTCGAAGGCGAGGAAAAATTCCGCAAGGATGGAGTGATCCAGGACGACTACCGGATTGACTTTGTCAAAGACCATCTTCGTGAACTCCACCGGGCTATTCAAGATGGTGCCAATTGTAAAGGCTATTTGATCTGGACCTTTATTGACTGCTGGTCATGGCTCAATGGCTACAAGAACCGCTATGGCTTGGTTGAATTGGATCTTGAGAGTCAAAAACGTACCATCAAAAAATCCGGCCATTGGTTCCGTGAGTTGAGCCAGCAGAATGGATTTGAGAAGTAGACAAACCGCTCTTTTATAAAAATAAAAAATGTTGTTCGTTAAAGTTATTCAACAGTGAGAAAAGTGTCTAAACTATCCAGTTTCAGGCACTTTTTTCACGGCAGAAAGTTTTTAAGATGATTTTTACTTCAATCTTAACTCTAACTTAACTAGACCAATTTTCTTGAATTTCCTAGTTGACAAACAGGAAGAAGCATTGTATACTGACTCCGCTGGTTATTTTTTAGGCAAATTAGACTAGACCAATTTTTAAAAAATAACTGAGAAATCGACCATGGGTCGTTTGACTAAGTAAAGGGGAAAGTATAGCAAGGCTATATCGTAAAAACTATGTGCGGAATCGTTGGTGTTGTAGGAAATACAAATGCTACTGATATTTTGATTCAAGGACTTGAAAAACTCGAATACCGAGGCTATGACTCTGCAGGTATTTTTCTGGCTAGTGAAGACCAGAGCCAATTGGTAAAGGCGGTTGGTCGCATTGCAGAATTGTCGTCTAAGGCAGCAGGTGTTGAAGGGACAGCCGGGATCGGACATACCCGCTGGGCAACTCACGGGAAACCAACTGAGGACAATGCTCACCCACACCGTTCTGAAACAGGTCGCTTTGTGTTGGTCCACAATGGGGTTATTGAAAACTACCTTGAAATCAAGGAAGAATACCTAGCAGGTCACCATTTCAAGGGGCAAACAGATACAGAAATCGCTGCCCACTTGATTGGAAAGTTTGCGGAAGAAGATGGCTTGTCTACGCTTGAAGCCTTCAAAAAAGCCCTCCACATCATCCGTGGAGCCTATGCCTTTGCTTTGATGGACGCGGAAGATCCAAGCACCATCTATGTGGCGAAAAATAAATCACCACTCTTGATTGGTCTTGGCGATGGTTACAATATGGTCTGCTCAGATGCCGTGGCCATGATCCGCGAAACCAACCAATACATGGAAATCCATGACCAAGAGTTGGTCATTGTCAAAGCTGATAGCGTTGAAGTCCAAGACTATGATGGACATGTCCATGAACGGGATAGCTACACGGCTGAACTCGACCTCTCGGATATTGGAAAAGGGACTTACCCTTACTACATGCTCAAGGAAATCGATGAGCAGCCAACTGTCATGCGTAAGTTGATCCAAGCCTATACAGATGAATCTGGTCAAGTAGTGGTAGATCCAGCTATTATCAAGGCAGTTCAAGAAGCAGACCGCATCTATATCCTTGCGGCCGGAACTTCTTATCATGCTGGATTTGCGTCTAAGAAGATGTTGGAAGAATTGACCGATACCCCAGTAGAGCTCGGTATTTCCTCTGAGTGGGGTTACGGTATGCCACTTCTCAGCAAAAAACCGCTCTTTATCTTTATCAGTCAATCTGGTGAAACAGCTGATAGCCGCCAAGTATTGGTCAAAGCAAATGAAATGGGCATTCCAAGCTTGACAGTGACCAATGTTCCAGGTTCCACTCTTTCACGGGAAGCGGACATGACTATGTTGCTCCATGCGGGTCCTGAAATTGCGGTTGCTTCCACTAAGGCTTATACAGCTCAAATCGCAGCCCTTGCCTTTCTTGCCAAAGCCGTTGGGGAAGCCAATGGCAATGAAAAAGCCAAAGCCTTTGATTTGGTGCACGAATTGTCGATCGTTGCCCAATCGATCGAATCCACTCTTTCAGAAAAAGAAGTGATCGATGAAAAGGTCCGTGGCTTGTTGGAAACAACCCGCAATGCTTTCTATATCGGACGTGGCCAAGATTACTATGTTGCCATGGAAGCCAGTCTGAAACTAAAAGAAATTTCTTACATCCAATGTGAAGGCTTCGCAGCGGGTGAGTTGAAACACGGGACCATTGCATTGATCGAAGACGGTACACCGGTCATCGCCCTCTTGTCTGATCCAGTCCTAGCCAGCCACACACGTGGGAACATCCAAGAAGTGGCAGCACGTGGGGCTCATGTCTTAACCATTGCTGAAGAAAATGTCGCGAAAGAGACAGATGATTTGGTCTTGACAGCAGTTCACCCTTACCTTTCTCCAATCTCAATGGTAGTGCCAACTCAATTGATTGCTTACTTTGCAACCCTTCATCGTGGACTCGATGTTGATAAACCACGGAACCTTGCTAAGTCTGTAACGGTTGAATAAACGTGTCTATATAGAAAAAACATCCTCGTTAGGTTTTTCCTAACGAGGATGTTTGCTTTATTTGTCAAAACCTTGCAAGGCTTTGAGACGTTCTTCTGTTTGTCCCTTGGCATCTAGTTTTTTACCTTGGTAAACAGCAGATTCCCATGATCCATACATTGGATTTGGGAAGATGATGAATTTTTCACCAAATTCTTTTTGCAATTCTTCTAATTTCTTGTCGCGATCAGCTTCAGAGGTCTTAGAGAAGTCTGCGAAGTCGACCAGGTTGTCCCCAAAGAGTAAGACAAGATTGGTTTTTTCTTGTACAGTTTGGCGACGGCCTTCTTTTGATTTGACCCCTTCTTCTAAGAACATGAGGTGGTCACGTCCTTGAACCGGAATGCCTTCTTTTTCAAGGTTCTTGATGGTATCATCTACTTGAGAGGTGGTACGGTCAGAAATGTAGTAGATTTGAACCCCATTTTGATCCGCATATTGAAGGAAATCTTTAGCACCTGGTACCGCTTTTGCGGCTGCTTTTTTCACCCAAACATCCCAATCTTTAGGATTGAAGGCCGTGCCATCTTTGACGTTTTGAACTTGGTAAGGGCTATTATCCAAGACAGTTTCGTCCAAGTCTAAAACGATCGAGTAAGGCTTATCAGAAGGCGTTTTTAGGATTTCCTTCAAACGGTCCGTAGCGACATTGTATCCTTGCAAATACAAGGCCTTTGTTTCAGCAGCCTTTTGGTACCAGAGAACAGACATGGTATTTTCTTGTGAGCGCTGTTGGTCATAGGTCAATGTGACCTGGTTTTTAGAGCTAGTTGAGCTCGCTTCTTTTGTTTTTGTTGTGTTGCTTCCACAACTGGTCAATAAAATGACAGAAGCAAGAGCAGAAACGATGGTAAAAGTGGTTTTTGTTGTTTTCATAAACCATAGACTCCTTAAAATGATTCTATAGAAATTATACTCCTTTCGATCTTGCATGACAAGAAAGAGACAGAGACAGTTTCCTCGATAATGAGGAGACTTGAGAACCAAAATGTGTTGATCTAAAAGGATTCGTTGCGCTAAAATACCTATTTATTTATACCAAAAGAAGGGGTATAGTTTTATATTATAACCGGATCAAGAAAACAGCAAAGCGATCCTTTTCTTCTAAAATGAAAAAATAGAAAACGGCACTCGCAAGCTCCTATTTTCAAGGCTTTGCGCGTTTTTGCTACTCGCTTCAATAAAGAAATTTTAAGGACTTGATAGGGAAAATATATTAGTCAGCAACCTTTCCAGGTGATATCATGGTTACAAATTTCAGAAGTGGCGAGGTAGAACAAAGGCGCTACTCGCCAAGAGTTGAAGGAGGTTGACACAGCATGAGTAAAAAAGAGTTGGTTCTTCGTGCCATTCGAGGTGAAAAAGTTGAGCGAATCCCTGTAGGATTTTGGCTCCATTATGTGACCCAAGAAGAAAAAGAGTTGGGTCTAGACAATCCGGCCGTAGTTGAAAAGAGTATTAAAGGACACCAAGAGTATGTTGAAAAAATATCCCCTGATTTTGTCAAGATTATGAGCGATGGCTTTTTCCGCTATCCGAGTGCTCTTTATTCGAGAGAGATCACATCGATCCAAGAATTGAAGGACATTCAACCGATTGGAGAGCACCATCCTTGGATCGAACAGCAGATTGAAGTCGTCAAGGAGATTCGTTCCCATTTTCATGAGGAGATTGCTTCTTTCTACAATATCTTCTCGCCTATTTCTTATTTGAAACGCTGGTTCCGTACGGATCAATCCCGTGGAGACCAAGTGATTGCGGACTTTCTCAAGGAAGATCCAGAAACCTTGGCCCATGTCCTTGACGTGATTGCAGGAGACATCGCCATTCTTAGTCGTCGCTTGATCCAAGAAGCAGGTGTGGAAGGGATTTACTTCTCCACCCAGCAGGTCCAAGATGAGCGTGTGACGGAGGAAGAATACCGTAAGTTCATTGAACCGAGCAACATCGCTGTCCTAGAGGCGGCTAATGAGGCAGGTGGCATCAATATCCTTCATATCTGTGGCTTTGAAGGAGCCAGCAATGAAGTGGACCTCTTCAAGGATTATCCAGCCCAAGTCATCAACTGGGCAACCCACCATGAAGGCCTCAGTCTAGCAGAGGGAAGAAAGCTCTTTGGGGATCGTGCCGTCTTGGGTGGCTTTGTCAATGGCAAGAACGGCTTGCTCTATCAAGGTGAAAAAGAAGCGATCGAGCAAGAAACGCGTCGCTTGGTGGCAGAAGCGGGAAGCCGTGGCTTAATCCTTGGAGCAGACTGCACGGTGCCAGACGATTTCCAATTGGAACGCTTAGATTGGGTACGCCAGGCAGCCGTCTTGTAAGAAGAAAGGAGAGGGAGATGAAAAAAATTCATGTGTGGTGTATCGTGATGACAGTCTTGTTTTTAGTCTTAGGGCTCGCAAAAGCTACTGCAGCAAGTACTCAGGACAAGGCGAAAAAAGATCCAGATATGGCAAGGCTGGAGAAAATCCCAGCCCATAGCCTCTCCCTTATTCGCCCGTCTGATGTGGCAGGCATTCTCCTACTAGATGGCCAGTGATAAAAAAAGATGAAGGCCTTGATAAAAAATATATATTAGTCAAAGCAGGATTGCCGTGTTAAGATAACAAGCAAGAAAAAAGAGAATGAGGTAAGAAGATGTCTACAAAAAGAGAATTAGTCTTAAAAGCTTTTAAAGGAGAAGTAGTTGACCGTGTGCCAGTTGGATTTTGGCATCATTTTACAACAGAAGAAGAATGGTTAAAAGGATTTTCCAATCCGGAAATTATTGAAAAAAACCTGAAGGGCCATCAAAACTTCCTTCACAAGGTCCAACCAGACTTTGTCAAACTCATGAGCGATGGGTACTTTGCTTATCCCAATCCAGCCATTCAGAAAGGCCTTGGAAACATCTCAGACTTAGCAGGGATTGAACCCCTCGGGGCCGATCATCCATGGATCACAGAACAGGTCGAATTGGTCAAAAAAATCCGTGCCGGTTTTGAAGAGGACATTGTCGCCATTTACAATATCTTTGCTCCGGTGACCTACTTCAAATGGTTGGTTGGAGAAGTTTCAGGCGGAGATGACTTGATCGCAAATTTTATCGATCAAGATGCAGCGACTCTTAAAAAAGTATTGGACACCATTGGCCAAGATATTGCCAGCCTGAGCCAACGGATCATTAAAGAAGCAGGAGCAGACGGGATCTACCTCAGTGTTCAAAGTATCCAAGATGCGCGCGTGAGCCAAGAAGTGTACAAACAAGTCATTGCGCCAAGTGAACTCCATGTCTTAGAAGCAGCCAATGAAGCAGGTGGGGTCAATATCCTTCATATCTGTGGCTATGAAGGAGCTCGCAATGATATCCACCTCTTCACAGACTACCCAGCCCAAGTCTTTAACTGGGCAGTCGGACCAGAAGGCATTAGTTTGGCAGAAGGACGTGAAATCTTCGGTGGTCGTACTGTCCTAGGTGGCTTTGAAAATGGGAAAAATGGTCTTCTCTACACAGGAGACAAGGCTGCGATTCAAGCAGAAACCAAACGCATCATCGCAGAAACTGGAACCACGGGCTTGGTCATCGGTGCCGATTGTACCATTCCAAGTGATATTGATGAAGAACGAATCGAATGGGTTCGTGAAGCTGCAGCGGAATAAGGAAAATAGAAAGAGGGAGAACAACATATGAGTAAAAAAACATGGATTATCGGTGGAGTGGCAGTTCTTGCCATTGCAGGTGCAACCATTCTTGGACGGAGCTTGAACCATGCAAACGACAGTAAAGGCTCAACAGGATCGAACAAGGTAACCACCTTGAAAGTAGCCCACACGCAAAACTATGTGCCTTACGATTTCGTCGATGAAAAAGGGCAATCAGATGGTTATGAAGTAGCTGTTTTGAAAGCCATTGATGAAAAACTGCCAGACTACAAGTTTGAATACACTGGGACGAGTGACGACGATCTCTTGATCGGCCTAGAATCTGGTAAATACGATATCGGAACCAAGGGAGCTTGGTATACCGAAGAACGTGCCAAGAAATTTATCATTCCAAAAGAGGCAATCGGAGCTAGTATTATTGGATTTACTGTGAGAAAAGAAGATGCCAAGAAATACAAGAGCATCGATGACTTTGCCAAAGAAAAAGGGAAATTGGTTCCGATCTCCCCACAAAATGCGCAATGGAATGTCATCAAAGAATACAATGAAAAGCATAAGGACCAACAAATCGAATTAACAGCTGCTGAATCGTTCAAAGTGGCAGATGCTTATGCTTGGGTTCTTGAGGGACGTTACGATGGCTTCTTTGACATCAAGCTTTCCTTTGAAAAAGCTGTCACAGATAAAGAAGGTTCCTACCACCAATATGCCGACAAACTAAGCTGGTTTGCCTATAAAGGAATTCCAACTTACCCATTGATTCATAAGGATAAGAAAAACGAAAAATTTGCGGAAGAATACAGCAAGGCCATCAAAGAATTGGAAAAAGATGGGACGCTTGCTAAATTGTCCAAAAAATATTTCGGTGAAGATGTCTTCAGTTATGTAGATAAAGAGAAATAAGATGGAACTGGGTGCGCATAGCCCCAGCTTCCTTATTTCTATCCGGATAAAGAAAGGAAAAGAAAGATGGTCTCATACGACATTTCCAAGGTCTGGTCATTTCTTCCAACCTTGGTCCAAGCCTTGCCAGCGACCCTAGCTTTGATGCTGTTAACGACGGTTCTTGGTTCTGCTTTTGGCTTGGTTTTGACCTGGGCACAGGTATCAGAAGATAAGGTAGGAGCAGGTCTTGCAAAAGGCTATGTCTTTACCTTGCGCTGTACCCCTCCGATTGTCTTGCTCTTTTTGGTCTTTTATGGACTCCCCCAATTTTTGAACTGGTGGTTAGGCATTGACATTGATCACTGGTCCAAGTTTGTCTTTGTCCTTGTAGCCATGTTTCTTCTCTTTGCTGCTATGATCTCTGAGGTCTTCAAGGCCGCTTATTTGGCCATTCCAAAAGGGCAGATGGAAGCAGGCTTGAGTATTGGCTTGACGCCAGCTCAAACCATTTGGCGGATTGTCCTTCCCCAAGCCTTTCGTGTAGCTCTTCCCAATATGACGACTGCCATCTTGAACCTTATGCGCGATGCCGCTTTGGCTTATACCATTGGCTTTATTGATATCATGGGAGCAGGAAACAACTTGATCAGCCGCAATCTTGGGAATTATTCCCTCGAGACCTATACAGCTGTAGCAGTGATCTACTGGGCGATTGCCCTTGTAATCTCCGTCTCCGCTCAACTCCTTGAGAAACGACTCAGTGTAACAGAAAGGTAGCTTATGGATTTTAATTTTATTAGTAAAACATTTCTAGCCACCTTGGGTGGTGTTCCAGTGACCCTTCTGATCATGGTCGTATCGATCCTCTTGAGTTTTTTTCCAGCCCTCTTTTTGGCACTCGGCCAGATCTATAAAGTCAAAGGGGTTCGCAGTTTCTCAGTGGTATACTTGGCCTTTATCCGTGCTACACCTCCGATTCTCTTGATCCTCTTCTTTTATAGTCTCTTTCCTAGCCTCTTAAATAGCTTTTTTAAGAGTATTGGCAGTCACTTTAATGTCTTTGAGATCAATCCCATTTACTATGCCTTTATCATCTTTAGCCTGATGACAACAGGAAGTCTGGCTGAAATTCTACGCTCAGCCATTCTGACGGTGGATAAGGGCCAGCTAGAAGCAGCGCAAGCCATCGGTTTGACCAACCGCCAAGCCTATATCCGCATTGTTTTTCCACAAGCCTTGCGTGCAGCCCTGCCCAATCTGTGTAACCTGGTCATCAACTTGGTCAAAGGAACCTCTCTTGTCTTTGTCATGACCATCAAGGATATCACCGCCATTGCCAAGGTCGAAGCCTCTTATGGTTATCAATATTTTGAATCCTATCTCGTGATTTTTATTCTTTATATTGTCATTTGTGGCCTGATTCAGTGGGGATTCAATCTCTTAGAAAAACGCCTGACACTCGCATAGAAGAAGGAGAAATAAGAAGATGTTAGAAGTAGAACACGTATCGAAAAAATTTAAGGACCATCAAGTCCTGGTAGATGTTAATCTCAAGGTTAACCAGGGGGACGTCGTCGTCATTTTGGGGCCATCTGGATCAGGAAAAACAACCTTCCTTCGCTGCCTCAATCACTTAGAAAAGGCAGATACCGGCCACTTAACCCTAGGTGGAAAAGAGTACGACCTCTCCAAACTCAGTAAAAAGGAAATTTTAGAAATTCGTCAAAAGACAGCCTTTGTTTTTCAGCATTACAATCTATTTGCCAACAAAACAGCACTTGAAAATATCTTGGAAGGATTGATTGTAGCTCGTAAGATTCCAAAAGAAGAGGCCATCCAACGGGCAGAATCCGCCCTTGAAAAAGTCGGGCTCCTCGCTTACAAGGATTACTATCCTTCTCAATTATCAGGTGGTCAGCAGCAACGGATAGGAATCGCACGTGCCATCGCAGTCAAGCCAGATGTTATCTTGCTGGATGAGCCGACTTCAGCGCTAGACCCAGAATTGGTTGGGGATGTCTTAGATGTCATGAAACAATTGGCCCAAGAAGGAGTGACCATGGTTGTCGTGACGCATGAGATGAGCTTTGCGCGTGATGTGGCCAACCATGTCATCTTTATGGATGGCGGGCACATCATCGAAGAAAATGAACCGCATGAATTTTTCAACAGTCCAAAAGAAGAACGAACCAAACAATTCCTATCACGGATTCTATCCGACGCCACTTATAGTGTCGAATACATGATTTAACAAGAGGCACACCCTAGTTGGGTGTGTTTTTTGATTCTGGAAAAAATTATTTTTAAAAAAAGAGCCATTTTCGAAAATAATTACGAATAATATAAGTGAGAGGGAAATATGACTGATAAAAAAAAACGATTTGTACTACTATTCTTACTGACTTTGTTTCTAGGAGGTTGCAGTTTTTTTACGGATAAAGCTGCTGAGAGAAGAGAAATGATTCAGATTGCAGAAAGCACGAAAATGGAGCGAGCGTTAAAACACTTGTTAATCAGTATCGATCCTAAAGCTTTCACTTCAGAAGGAGTCATTCACTCCTATACCCTGATAAAAGGTAAATTGGAATACAACCCAATGGGAGGCATGAATGTCTATCTCGTTATCAATGGCGATAAAAAGTTAACGATCGATACGACTGTTCAAATGGAAGATTCAGGACAGTTCGAAGCAGGTAGTTACGGTATTTCAGCAAAATTAGATGATCTGTTAAGTAAAGCAGAAGAGACTGGGAAATAAACTCATTTAGGTAAATAGAAATATTTCTGGATCAAAATCAATATGTTACATTAATAGCTAGTGCTTGTAACGATTTGGCAATATTTTTTAACAAAAGTAACATTTCAGGTATGGATGTAATTTTGTATAATAAATTTTAAGAAAGCTGAAGAAAGAATGGGAAGAAGATGAAAAAAAGTAAATTTATTGTGTTGATAATGGTAGTATTTAGCCTGAGCTTAGGGGGATGTAGCTATTTTAATGGACAATCTGCCAAGAAACAAGAAATGATTCAAATCGCAGAGAGCAAGAAGATGAAGGTAGCGATTGAAGAATATCTAAAAAACCTGGATTCGGAAGCACTGACTTCAAATGGGAAAATAAAGACTTATAGGATTTTAAAAGATAAATTAAAGTATAATCCAATGGAAGGGATTAATATTGAGATTGTTATTAATAATGATGATAAGTTGATTGTTGATATGGTAGTAATAGAAAAGGAATTAGGATCATATCATGTTGCGGCATCCAGTACACCTATGGAGCTGGATGAACTTTTAGAAGGGAAATATAATGGACAATAATTCTATAAATTCAGATTATTTACATAAGGAGGTCGCTTTATTAGAATATGTCCCATCAGAAATTGGGAAAAAGCAAACTATTGAAAAAGGAAAATATTATGTAGGCCATACCGCTCACATCTATGATAGTGTCAATGGCAATGAAGAGCAGGTATTCGTTCTTACTAACAATGGCCAAGGCGAGAACCAAAAAGCGGTCCCTTATTCTGCTTCTGATGAAGATCGCGCCCAAATCCATGATGTGACAGTTTTGATGAAGGGATCGGAAACAGAAACAAGTACACAGAAATTACTCCATGATACATTTACGGATTGGGTAGGGACAGATTTGCCGGCAGCTTCTAACATTCTTAATCCTGGTGGTGCGAGCGAGTATGCAACAGAATATGCGAAAAATTATGCACGAGATAAGGCTAAAGATGGTTTTAACAATGCTGTAGAAGCTTTTGAAGATGCAATTATTCCTACATCTGTTAATCTTCCACCGGAGGCCACTCCCTTAGGTAGATTCATACAAAAAGCGATGGACAATCCTGTCAGCAATTTCGTACAGGAAAAAGTATCAGATATGGTCGGATTTTTTGCAGAAAGGACAGCTGAAGAACAGGTTAGATTTCCTACTTTAATGGGAGCTGCTTTTTTAAAAAAATACAATGACGAAAACGGTACTTTCCCGCCTCCACAATTTAAAGATGTTGCAGCTCATTTGAAAGAGGTGATCAGAAAATACCCCAATGCCAAGATTGATCTATATGGTCACTCTCTGGGATCTATGGATATTCAGTATGCTCTTGCCTGCTTGACCGAAGAAGAAGCTTCTCACATTGGGATCGTCCATCTATACAATGGTCCTAATGCCTACTCCATCTTAACACCAGATCAAAAAGCACGTATAGATGCGCTGAAGTATAAGATCTACAACCACATTGACCATAAAGATCTAGTTAGTTTGGGATATCCAGATTCTGGAAGCAAGGGTGCCAGTGGGATTGTTAAGCACCTCAAAACAAAGAACCTGAAAGATATAGGCCGACAGCACATGATGCATGGTTATATCTATGATAAGAATGGAGATTTGGTTCTTGAAAAGGGAACGGAAGCCATCACTCGGAAGGAAATTATTGAAGAGCGGATGAAGGTTTACTATCGCCTAAAGGATAAATTACAAAAAACAGGTGGTGGGCTGAGTTCAAGTGAACAAATCTATCTCGATGCCTTGCAGGCGCGCTTGGCTTCTGATGAGCTGATTCGAGTAGTGGATGAAGGGCTGGAGCAAGCTCAGAAATCTAAGACACAACTGGATTCGGATTTAGAAGCTTTGGAGAAAGTATTACAGACCGTTCCGAAAGGATTCATTCTCCATCTTACAGAAGTAGAAGAGGCCTATGCGCTGGCTGGTGCAACAAAGCAGACAGTTGTCACTGAAGTAAGAGAAAGGTTCGACAACCGTTTGGCTGCGTATCAGTCCTTATCAAATGAATTCCATGCTTTAAACGAGCAAGTGAATGCAGGGATTGAGCTCTTAAAAACAAAAGATCAAGAAATAGCAGGAGAAATGAACCAGTGGGAACAACTAGCTTATTAATTTCATCTACTCTTTCGAAAAAGGAAAAGAAACTAGATCACTTGGAAAGAGAGTTCCAAAAAGCGCGCTTGGAGCTAGATGAAAAGCGTTGCTTAGTAGAAAGAAAACAGCAGCTCTTCACCCAGATGTTGGAAGAAGAGTATGCGGTGGCAGCTTCCTTCTTACAAGAGCAGGATGTAGATGTCAGTTGTGAATGGGATTCCCTCCATCGCTGTATGGAGGAGTATGATCTAGAAGCTAGAGATGCAGCACAAGTAGCATTAAAACAGATCGAAATCGAAGAAGAGAATTTATGGCAATCCTACCGGAAAGATAAATGCCAACTGGAAGAGGAGATTGCACAAGATAAAGTTTCATAGTATAGAAGAGGAGAAAGTATGGGTGATAGTCCAGTCAAAGATTTCTTTGATTTAGATATGAAAGATAAGATGAGACTCATCGAAAGTCGCAAGAAACTCGAAAAAGACTTAATCCGGGTCGTCTATGCTCCCGTTTTATTAATTAGAAAAGCAGGAGTCGAGATGCGTTACAATGATGGCTTGACTGCGAATACAACGGTAGCCAAAGAAGACGTCCAGGTAGTCGGAAAGCAACTGGATCAGTCCATGATGGGGCAATTTGCTAAAAATGTACAGACAGTTATTCAAGAAAAAGCTGGGAAATTTAAATTTATCTAGCCAAGAACTTCTATTAAATGTGGAATCTGGAGGGACATCCAGATTTTTTACATAATTTCAAAAAAATTATGTAAAAAAGTGTTGACAAAGAAATTTGTCTGTGTTACAATAATTTATGTAAACAAAGAGGGGTTGGAAAAACCTACTGGTTTACAAGATCAATAGTGTGAAAGGAGATTGTGCGATGCTATTTCCAAAACTAAGACAACTAATTGATAAAAGGAAGAATAGAAACGGATAGCCCTTGAGGCTATTATTAAATAAATGAATTTAAATTATGTAAACAATTAAATGGCAGCCATTTGGTCTGCTAATTTTTCAAGAATGAATTAAAATTATGTAAATTAGAGGTAACAAATATGAACAACAACTTTAACAATATGGATGATCTTTTCAATCAACTGATGGGAAACATGGGTGGTTTCCGTTCTGAAAGTCGTCGCTATATGATTAATGGTCGTGAAGTGACACCAGAAGAATTCGCCATTTACCGTCAAACAGGTCAACTTCCAAACGAAGGAAGTGAACAAGCTCAACACAGTCAAGCTAAAGGCATGAAACAAGATGGGATTCTTGCAAAACTTGGTCGCAACTTAACCGAAGAAGCCCGTGAAGGCAAATTGGATCCTGTCATCGGACGGAATGAAGAAATTCAAGAAGCTGCGGAAATTTTGTCTCGTCGTACCAAGAACAATCCGGTCCTTGTTGGGGATGCCGGTGTAGGTAAAACTGCAGTAGTAGAAGGTTTGGCTCAAGCTATTGTGAACGGTGATGTCCCAGCTGCCATCAAGAACAAAGAAATCATCTCGATCGATATTTCTGGTCTTGAGGCTGGTACGCAATACCGTGGTAGCTTCGAAGAAAATATCCAAAACTTGATCCAAGAAGTCAAGGCGATGGGAAATGTCATTCTCTTCTTTGATGAAATCCATCAAATCCTTGGTGCAGGGAGCACAGGAGATGGTCAAGGCTCGAAAGGCCTTGCAGATATTATCAAGCCTGCCCTTTCACGTGGGGAATTGTCCGTAATCGGGGCAACGACCCAAGACGAATACCGCAACACCATCTTGAAGAATGCGGCTTTGGCTCGTCGTTTCAACGAAGTCAAGGTCAATGCGCCGTCTGCAGAGGATACCTTTAAGATTCTCCAAGGAATCCGTGACCTTTACGAAAAACACCACAATGTCATCTTGCCGGATGAAGTCTTGAAGGCAGCAGTTGACTATTCTGTTCAATACATTCCACAACGGAGCTTGCCTGATAAGGCCATTGACTTGGTCGATGTGACAGCAGCTCACTTGGCAGCCCAACATCCAGTAACAGATGTGCACGCTGTAGAACATGAAATCGAAGCTGAAAAAACGAAACAAGAAGAAGCTGCGGCAAAAGAAGATTACGAAGCGGCTTTGAAGGCAAAAGTACGTATCGAAGAGTTGGAAAAGAAAATTGCCAACCATACAGAAGATCATAAGGTAACTGCAACAATCAACGATGTCGCAGAATCAGTAGAACGGATGACCGGTATTCCAGTATCACAAATGGGGGCAACGGATATCGAACGTTTGAAAGATATGGGTCACCGTTTGCAAACTAAGGTTATCGGTCAAGATAAGGCTGTAGAAGCAGTAGCGCGTGCCATCCGTCGGAACCGTGCAGGCTTTGACGAAGGGAACCGCCCAATCGGTAGCTTCCTCTTTGTAGGTCCTACTGGTGTCGGTAAGACTGAGTTGGCTAAGCAATTGGCTCTAGATATGTTTGGAACCAAAGATGCGATCATCCGTTTGGACATGTCAGAATACAGCGATCGCACAGCCGTTTCTAAATTGATTGGTACAACAGCTGGTTATGTTGGTTATGATGACAACAGCAATACCTTGACAGAACGTGTCCGTCGTAATCCATACTCTATCGTCCTTCTGGATGAAATCGAAAAGGCCGATCCTCAAGTGATCACCCTTCTCCTTCAAGTTTTGGATGATGGTCGTTTGACAGATGGTCAAGGAAATACCGTCAACTTCAAGAATACAGTGATTATCGCTACTTCAAACGCTGGCTTTGGTTACGAAGCGAATTTGACAGAAGATGCGGATAAACCAGAACTCATGGATCGTTTGAAACCATACTTCCGCCCAGAATTCCTCAACCGTTTCAACGCTGTGATTGAATTCTCACACTTGAGCAAGGAAGACCTTTCAAAGATTGTCGATTTGATGTTGGTAGATGTCAATAAGACCCTTTCTAAGAAAGAAATTGACTTGGCTGTGAGCGAAGCTGCCAAAGCTTATATGACTGAAGAAGGATATGATGAAGTCATGGGTGTGCGTCCACTCCGCCGTGTGGTTGAACAACAAATCCGTGACAAAGTTACCGACTTCCACTTGGATAACTTGGATGCTAAACACCTAGAAGCTGATATGGAAGATGGAGTGCTTGTGATCAGAGAAAAAGATACAAAAAAGGAAGAAAACGCTGATAAACAAGTGAAATAAGGTGAATTAGTTTGTGAAAAATAGAGACTGCTATCATATAGTGGTCTTTATTTTTTCTTCCCACCTGGGGGAAATTATTCGCTGTATAAGGCCTAAAACCCCTTATTTGGGCTAAAAAAACATTAATAATTAGTGAAATCTTCCCAATTTGAGCAAAATTATTAATAAATAAAGAAAATAAGTATATAATCTATACAAGAAAAAAATATGAGGAATGGAAGTAAGATGAGCAATACAATTGATATCTACTCAACTCCCGAATATAGAAAAGTAGAAGCCGTTGTTCAACTGATGGTTGATGGTCGCTTGACGAGCTATCGTGTCGCAACTGAAACAAACATCAGCAAAATGAGCCTAGCGACTTTGACTAAGGGAACGAGTAAAATCAAAAATATTACCTATCAAACAGCTTTGGCCTTGATTGATTGGTATGATGAGAATCATGAAAAGTATGGCATTACGATTGATTAGTCAGTAGCCCACTTTTCGTGGTTTTTTTCTTTTTCATCAAAACTTGCTTCCTCTCTGAGACTAGAGTCTGATTTTGTTTGATGAGGATGGGAAAACTTGAAAAAACAGGCGAAATTTGATATAGTATAGCATATATGAAAATTAAAGGAGAAAGATATGCCAAACGCAAGTTTTCTGATTGTTCTCATTGCCATGTTTGCTTTGATGTTTTTCATGAGTCGTAGCCAAAAGAAACAATATCAAAAACGGATGGAAAGTTTGAATAAACTTCAAAAAGGAAATGAAGTCATCACCATTGGTGGTTTGTATGGAACGATCGATGAAGTCGACACAGACCGCAAGACCGTTGTCTTGGATGTTGATGGTGTCTACCTGACCTTTGAATTGGGAGCGATCAAAACAGTTCTTCCTGTATCAGAAGGAATCTCAGCCACTGCTACAGAAGGTGCTAGCTCAGATGCTGATTCAGCCATCGAAGAATAATCATTAAAGAAGAGGCAGGAGCCTCTTTTTTGGTGGGCAAATGGGACTGTGTGATGAAGGACAGCCCTACTCGCCCAAAATAGAGGCCAGAGTCCCTATTTTATGGGGATTTATGGTATAATGAAGCGATCAATATTGAAATAGGTAGAAAAACATGTTTCGTTTTAAGAAAAAAGAAAAAATCGAGATACCTTTAGAGGTCCCGAAACACATTGGCATCATCATGGATGGCAATGGTCGTTGGGCGAAAAAGCGGATGCAACCGCGTGTTTTTGGCCATAAGGCAGGAATGGAAGCCCTCCAAGAAGTGACCATTGCGGCGAAAAACATGGGAGTTCAGGTCTTGACGGTCTATGCATTTTCTACGGAAAACTGGACGCGTCCGGAAGAGGAAGTCAAGTTCATCATGCACTTACCGGTGGAATTTTACGATCGCTTCGTTCCTGAATTGCATCGCAACAATGTCAAAATTCAAATGATCGGCGATACCAAGAAATTGCCAAAAGAAACCCTAGAAGCCTTGGAAAGAGCTGAAGAAAAGACCAAGGACAACACAGGATTGATTCTGAATTTCGCACTCAATTATGGTGGACGTGCAGAGATCACTCAGGCTATGAAGCAAATCGCTCAAGAAGTGCGAGATGGCAACCTGAGCCCAGAAGAGATCACGGAAGATCGTATTGCAGATTGCCTCTATACGCAAAGTTTGCCTCGTGATTTGAGAGATCCAGATTTGATTATCCGGACCAGTGGAGAGGTCCGTTTGAGTAATTTCCTTCCTTGGCAGGCTGCATACAGTGAGTTGTATTTCACAGATGTGATGTGGCCAGACTTTGGAGAGGAAGCACTACGAAGTGCCATAGTAGAATATAGCCATCGCCATCGGAGATTTGGTGGTGTTTAGGAGAAGATGATGACGAAAGATTTACAAAAACGTGTGATTTTTGGAGGAATTGCCCTACTCTTTTTTATTCCAACAGTAATGGTTGGAGGGATGTTTTTCCAGATTGTAATTGGCTTGATCGCCATGCTAGGGGTTCATGAATTGCTCAAAATGAAGGGGCTTGAGACCGCGACCTTTGAAGGGGCGCTCGCTATGTTGGCGGCCTTTGTCTTGACCTTACCGATTGAGGACTACCTTCCTTATCTTCCAGCAGATGGCAATATGATTGCCTATGGTCTGGTTGTCTTGCTTCTCATGGGAACAACTGTTCTTGCTCAGAATTACAATTATGAGGATGTAGTTTACCCCATTGCGTCCAGCTTTTATGTTGGACTTGGTTTCCATTCTTTAGTGGATGCCCGAATCGCTGGCATTGATAAGGTCCTATTGGCACTCTTTATTGTTTGGGCTACAGATTCCGGTGCTTATCTGGTAGGAAGTCGCTTTGGGAAACGCAAGCTCATGCCTGCGGTTTCTCCTAATAAAACGATTGAAGGTAGTCTTGGGGGAATCTTGTCTGCAGTTGCGGTAACCGTGATCTATATGATCGTGGATCGCTCTGTGGCGGGTGGACATGGTTTTCTTGCTATGATCTTCTTTACCATTCTCTTTAGTATTGCAGGTCAGTTTGGAGATCTGGTAGAGAGTGCGATTAAACGCCACTTCGGTGTGAAAGATTCTGGGAAATTTATTCCAGGTCACGGCGGTGTCCTAGACCGCTTTGATAGTTTGATTTTTGTCTTTCCCTTGATGCATTTCTTGGGCTTGTTCTAAGACAGAAGAGATAGAAAGGAAACCACGTATAGAACGATGCAGTTTATTGCCTTTATTGTTATTTTTGGAGTGATCGTTCTCGTTCACGAGTTTGGTCATTTCTATTTTGCGAAAAAATCGGGCATCCTGGTACGAGAATTCTCGATCGGGATGGGGCCCAAGATCTTTGCCCATATTGGTCAGGACGGGACAGCCTATACCATTCGGATCCTACCTTTAGGTGGCTATGTTCGTATGGCTGGCTGGGGGGAGGACACCACGGAGATTAAGACCGGTACTCCTGTCAGCTTGACGCTAAATGAAGCTGGTAAGGTCGTCCGGATCAATCTTTCTGGAAAGAATCTGGATCAGACAGCTCTTCCTATGAATGTCACTCAGTTTGACTTTGAAGATAAATTAGAAATCACAGGTTTGGTTCTCGATGAGACCAAGACCTATAGTGTTGATCATGATGCGACCATCGTTGAGGAAGATGGGACGGAAGTGCGGATTGCACCGAGAGATGTTCAGTATCAGAATGCCAGCATTTGGGGACGATTGATCACCAACTTTGCGGGTCCTATGAACAACTTTATCCTCAGTATTGTCGTCTACTCACTTCTAGCTTTTATGCGCGGTGGTGCGATTGACTACTACAGCAACAATGTTCAGGTAGCACCCGATGGGGCGCTGGCCAAGGTCGGTGTCAAAAGCGATGTTCAGATCCTTCAGGTAAACAACGATACCGTGAGCAACTGGGATGAATTGACAGATGCTGTTGAAAAGGCGACCAAGGACAGCAAGACTACTCCGGAGTTAACCCTGAAAATTAAGACAGATGGCAAAGAAAAAGAAGTCAAAGTGAAGCCAACCAAGTCAGGGAATCGTTACTATCTGGGTGTGACAAACGGCCTCAAGACAGGATTTGTGGATAAACTCTTGTCTGGTTTTACAGATACCTGGAATACAGCGACTCGGATTTTGGGAGCTTTGAAAGATATCATTTTCCACTTTAGTCTCAATAAACTAGGTGGCCCGGTTGCTATCTACAATGCCAGCTCGCAAGCTGCTCAATTAGGGATTCCGGCAGTCTTATCCCTCATGGCTATGCTCTCGATTAATATTGGGATTTTCAATCTAATCCCGATTCCAGCCTTGGATGGTGGAAAAATCTTGATCAACCTGATCGAAGTGGTCCGTAGAAAACCGCTCAAGCAAGAAGTAGAAACCTATATGACGCTCGCAGGTGTAGCTCTGATGGTGATCTTGATGATTGCTGTCACCTGGAATGATATTATGAAATTATTTTTGAAATAGAAAAGGATGTTGTCCATGAAACAAAGTAAAATGTTGATTCCAACGCTTCGCGAAATGCCAAGCGATGCCCAAGTCATTAGTCACGCTCTGATGCTACGTGCGGGGTATGTTCGCCAAGTCTCAGCTGGTGTCTATTCTTATCTGCCACTAGCTAATCGTGTAATTGAAAAAGCCAAGGGCATCATGCGCCAAGAATTCGAAAAAATTGGAGCAGTAGAAATGCTGGCTCCTGCCCTTTTGAGTGCGGATCTCTGGCGTGAATCTGGTCGTTACGAAACTTACGGGGAAGACCTCTATAAGTTGAAAAACCGTGAAGGCTCTGACTTTATCTTGGGTCCAACCCATGAAGAAACCTTTACCGCAATTGTGCGCGACTCTGTGAAATCTTACAAACAATTGCCATTGAATCTCTATCAAATCCAACCAAAATACCGCGATGAAAAACGCCCACGGAACGGTCTTCTTCGGACCCGTGAGTTCATCATGAAAGATGGTTACAGTTTCCATGCTAACTATGATAGCTTGGATGTGACTTATGATGAGTACAAGGCAGCTTATGAGCGGATCTTCACCCGCAGTGGCATCGACTACAAGGCCATCATTGGCGATGGTGGCGCTATGGGCGGAAAAGATAGCCAAGAGTTTATGGCTGTTACACCTGCTCGTACAGACTTGGATCGTTGGGTTGTTTTAGACAAATCGGTGGCTTCCTTTGATGAGATCCCAGCAGAAGTCCAAGAAGAAATCAAAGCAGAATTGCTCAAATGGATGGTCTCTGGTGAAGATACCATTGCCTATTCAAGTGAATCGACCTATGCAGCAAACTTGGAAATGGCGACCAATGAATACAAGCCAAGTAACCGTGTCGTAGCAGAAGAAGAAGTGAAACGCGTGGAAACACCAGGTGTCAAATCTATTGATGAAGTGGCAGCCTTCTTAGATGTTCCAGAAGAAGCAACGATCAAGACCTTGGTTTATGTTGCGGATGGTGAGCCAGTTGTGGCTCTTCTTGTCGGCAATGACCAGCTTAATGAAGTGAAGTTGAAAAACCACCTCGGAGCAGACTTCTTTGAACCTGCAACCGAAGTGGAAGTGAAAGAATTGTTAGGAGCTGATTTTGGATCTCTCGGTCCAGTTGATCTTCCTGAAAATGTTAAGATCATCGCAGATCGCAAGGTCCAAGACAGTCGCAATGCTGTCGTAGGAGCCAATGAAAATGGCTACCACTTGACAGGAGTCAATCCAGGACGTGACTTTACTGCAGAATACGTCGATATCCGTGAAGTTCGTGAAGGCGAAATCTCACCAGATGGGAAAGGAGTCTTGAACTTCGCACGTGGGATCGAAATCGGTCACATTTTTAAACTTGGCACACGTTACTCAGCTAGCATGGGAGCAGATGTTTTGGATGAAAACGGCCGTGCAGTTCCAATCATCATGGGCTGCTACGGTATCGGTGTCAGTCGTCTTCTTTCAGCTGTTATGGAGCAACATGCACGCCTCTTTGTCAATAAGACTCCAAAAGGGGAATACCGTTACGCTTGGGGGATTAACTTCCCTAAAGAATTGGCGCCATTTGATGTGCATTTGATTCCAGTCAATGTCAAGGATGAAGCGAGTCTTGCTTTGACTGATCGGATCGAAGAAGCCTTGGTTCATAAAGGCTACGAAGTCTTAGTGGATGACCGAAATGAACGCGCTGGTGTTAAATTCAGCGATAGCGATTTGATTGGTCTTCCAATTCGCGTAACAGTTGGTAAAAAAGCAGCTGAAGGTATCGTTGAAGTGAAAATCAAAGCGACAGGAGATACCATCGAAGTTCATGCGGACAATCTCCTTGAAACCCTTTCAATCTTGAACAAATAAGAAAAAGCTTTCTGAGCTCTCACCAGGGTGGTGATGAAACTCAGGAAGCTCTTTTTATTTTTCTTCTTTTAGGCCTTGATCTTTGAAATAGGTAAAGAGATCTTGAGGTTTACCGTTGAGATATTTCAACATGGTAGTGTTGGATTCTTCCCCTTGATCAGCTAATAACTTCACAAAGTCTTCTTTTTTCATTTGAGTAAAATCAACATGCATGACGTTTGTATAGGTCTTTTTGTCATCAGCGATTTTGATGCTTGTTTTAATTCCAGCTTGTCCGTTAACGCCGTGTTTAGCATTTGCTTTATCAGCTTCTTCTTGATAGATTTCCTTCAATTCAGCGACATCTGATTTTTGCATATCTTCTGATATTGGTGCAACACCCATGATGGTCATGGAAACAATCTCATCTTTCTTGTAGCCAATTTGAATTTTGTTTTGATAGTGATCACCGAGGTCGCTAACAAAAGTCTTGGTTTGGACTTGCTCCTTTTTAGTTTGAGCTGCCTCTTGCTTGGAAGCGACAGTAGTAGTTCCTTTTCCTTGTTGGCCTTGGCTACAAGCGGTAAGGGTTAGTAGACAGACAGAGGCAAGTAGAAATTTTTTCATATATACTCCTTATAGGTTAATGGTGTTCGATCTTGTAAGAAACAAGTTCTAAACAGTTCTTATTATACCATAAAAATTTTAAAAATGAAAAAATATACAAAAATGATCAAAAATTGCTTTTAAAACCAGCTAAAATCAACAATTTTTATCTATGTGTCGAGTTAATATAAAAGGACAAAGTGTCTTCTTTTCTTCCCAGAAATAATACTAGTTGGAGACTGCTGGGGCAAGGAATTTGGGAAATATATTACAATTTTGTGACAAAATGTTACATAATCGTAACAAAGTTACAATGTTTTATCAGTTAGCCCTCTAAACTTGACATTCTGACAATATTTCATTAAGATATTTTTAAGTAAATGATACAAACAGGGAGAAAAAGGTAAAATATACAGTTATCTGGCATTTTACTAATTCGTACTAAAATGTATTGTTTATGAAAATAATATAAGGGTATCAGCCCAAAAGGAGAAACATATGGCTCAAATTAAATTAACTCCAGAAGATCTACGTGCTTCAGCACAACGCTATGCACAAGGTTCTCAAGAAATTGATCAAATCCTTACTACTTTGACTCATGAACAACAAGTCATCGATGCAAACTGGGATGGATCTGCATTTGATAGCTTTGAAGCACAATTCAACGAATTGTCTCCAAAAATCAAACAATTCGCTCAATTGTTGGAAGACATCAACGGTCAATTGATCAAAGTTGCTGATATCGTTGAACAAACTGACCAAGATATCGCAGCACAAATCCACTAAGATAGTCTTGGAGGTGATCTTACTTCTTGTAGGTAGATCACCCTTTTGTCTTTTGATATATAGAAAATAGGGGTTAGATTCTTAATTCCTAACCCCTATTTTGTATCTATGAATTAGAAAAAGGAAAAGGTATGGAATTTAAAAATAAAAAATGGTTAAAATACATCGGTCAGAGCGCGGTTGTGCTCCTTTTGATGGGATCTATAGTGGGTCTTTATACGACGGTTCAAAAGGATCAAAAGCAAAACGAAGCCAAGACTGTACAAACGACAGAAAACACCAAGCTCAATATTGCGGTGGTCAATGAAGACAAGGCGGTCAAACTGAATGACAAAGAATACAACCTTGGGGCTAGCTATGTAAAGAATATCGAGCGGGATAATTCACAAAACTGGTCTGTACTCCCTCGTGGCGCTGCTGAGTCAGGGCTTGCAGATGGCAAGTACCAGTTGATGATCGTCATTCCAAGTGACTTCTCAGAGAAGGTCTTGGAAGTGAATGCGGTTAATGCAGAGAAGACCACGGTGACATATAAGGTCAATGCAGCTGGGAATTCTCAGGTTGAGAACGAGGCCAATAAAGTCGCTAAAGATATCGTTTCAGACTTAAATAGCCAATTGGTTGATATGTATATGGTCAGCATTTTGAGCAACCTTTATACAGCTCAGAAAAACGTGGAGACAAGTAACAAGATTCAATCGACCAACATTGGTTCTTACCGAAGTAACCTGCTGGATTCAGCTTTAGATTCGAAGAATATTTTCCCGAGTCTCTATAGCTTGTCTGCGTCTTCTGTCGAGTCGAACAATGCCTTGAAGACAGTCCTTGAGTCTTATACCCAGGCTTTTGATCAGTTGACCCAATCTCAGGATCAGTATGGTCAAAACTTCGACACATTGATTAAGCAACGCTCCGAGGACAAGATCAGCCATGAAGAGTTCATGAACCAGCTGATGTCTATGAACCAGTCTGTTGTCAGTGAAAAGACGCAAGAGTTGTATAAGAATCTACAACTAAACCAAGAAGCAATTACCAAGCAATTGAGTCAACCAACTGAAACAGCAGGAGATTCTTCAGGTACCAAGACCTATGCAGGCTTGACAAAAGATGTGAATGATCGTGTGGCAGACCTCGAAAAAGGGATCAAGGCAGAACGCGACAAATTAGATGAGCACGAAAAGAACATCGAGACTTCTGTAAAAGCGAAAATCCTTGACTACTATGGTCTAAAAGAAGGAGAAAAAGTAACCCTTCGTACCTTGATTGGGAAGACAAAAATCGAAACTATCAGCAAAGCTCGTAATAAAGCGGATGATGACATTCGTCAAGCAATTGAAAAACTTCCGTCTTTAGATCCAGCTAGTCTTAATCTGAATAAATATGGCAACCTCAATACAGCAATTAATTTTGATAGTACTTTTGCTGGGACGATGGCGAAAGCAAATGGAAATGCTGATGAATTAAAAACTTTGGCTGCAGAAGTAGATGCCAAAACAACTGCAGTTGCCGATGTCCTCAATGCTAAATCTGGAAAACAGAAGGTTAGCATCCAAGTACCAGCAGGAGTCAAGGTGGATACTTGGGCCTATGATGGACATACTTATGCAGGTAGCGGCGAACAGGAAGTCGAACTGAAAGATGGCAAACAAATCCAAATTCACCTCGCTGAAGATGGAGGGGCCATGCCAAGCTCGATTGATGTTGAAGTTCTTGTGAATGGGGTTTCTTCAACCAGTGTGACGGTATCTGCAGAAGATTTGAAAACAGCAGTTGCTAACTATGCATCGAAAGCCAGTGAAATCGCTTTGAATTATCAACGCGCAGGAGCATTGATCGATGCCTACTATCCAAAAGATGAAAAGGGAGATCGTCATTCGCTCTATGATCCGATCGAAGATATGGATTTGACGGGGGCCTTGATCGATGTCGTGAAATCCGCGGTTGCAAGCAATATCAAGGACTATCGGACAAGTATTGAAACAGATGAAAAAGGCGATGCAACGAATAGTGTGAAAGCCCAGTTAGATGGTACCCTTAAACAGTTGCAAGACTTAGGCCCACAATTGCAGGCCAACCTTACAGCGATCGAAAACACCAACAAGGATCTAACTCAAAATATCAACGATCAATTGACGCAGTATGCAGACCTTCAAAAACGCCTAGAAGAGATCTCAAAAGCGCAAGAAACAGTGACACAGGCTCAAACCAAGACCGATGCAGATTTGTCAGCCCTTGGGTCTGAATACACGTCATTATTGAGCTCGACAGAAGGCGTTAAGAGCTCATCTCGTAGCAATGTAGAAGCTGCTAACTCTACCAATGAAATCTTTAGCCAATTGAACAAAGAATTGGAAAGAGCCCAAGGCAATACAGAGAAATTATCTAGCAATGCGGAAAGCTTGATGGGTGAATTCGATAAAGAATTGTCTGAAAATGGAAACTTCGTTGAAGCCTTCCGTAAAGTCTTCAACAATGCCTATGAAAATGGTGTGCCAAATGAAGTCTTGCTCGACTTCTTGTCAAATCCAGTAGCAGAGAAATCTTCTTCTGTGAAAGCGACCATCAACGTCTACCGTCCATTTATCTGGATCTTTATGCTAGAAATCTTGAGCCTCTTTACAGCTTATCTCTTTGCGACGCAGCCAATCATCCGCAAGGTGAAAGATCGTTTCAAATTAAATCGCTTGCAAGAATCAGATCTCTTGTCTGTCGGTGTCCTTGTAGGACTTTCTCTCATCCTTGGACTGGTGATCGGAATGATTTCAAGTATTCAACTCTCTGTTGGTCGTGAATATGTACCTTCATGGGTATTCTTAGCGGTTCTAGCAAGCTTTGTCTTGGTACAACTGCAATACCTCCTCTTGAAACACTTCCGTGTGATTGGAATGGGACTGGCCTTCTTCATGTTGATCAGTTATGTCTACCTATCAAGCGCGATCGGAACGACCGCGACCTTGTCAGGCCTTCCAGCACTGGTAAAAAATGTCAACCTCCTTTCTATTTTAGAAGGACAGTTTGCGGGTTACTTTGATGGACAAACAGCCGGTATCGACGTCTTCTTCGGATTGTTAGTCTTCTTCGGACTTTTGGCGGTTGCCAATATCTTTATTCCAAAGAAGTTTACTCAAACAAAGGAAATTGAATCAAGCTTATGAAAAAAATGATGTATCTTCTCTTTGTCTTTAGTCTCATTCCAGTAGTTGCTGTTTCTGCAGATGATTTTATTGATAATCGTCTGCAGGTCAACAACTCACGTTTGGAGACAGAGCAGGAAAAGACACTCGGGGGCCAATTGGATGCGACGGAGTCTCTTTTCAATGAGAAGGATCAGAAAAAATTAGCAGATGAAAAACGCAAGCAAGAGAAACAATTGACCGATTCAGACGGCCAGTTGTTTTCTGCTATAAAGGCAAAGAAAAAAACAGGGCCTGAAGCGGACCTGTTTCAGCCAGGAAATCAGAAATTATCTAAATTTGAGTCCCACGAGGAGGACAATTCGGCTAGTTTGTCGGATTTTATTCCGGCTTTGCAAATGCTGGCTTGGAGCGCTCTTCTCTTTGGGATTGCTGGCTATATTTCTTATCGAATCTATAGAAAAGAGGCCTAAATGGACCAACATATCAATGTCACCTTCCGTATGAATGGTGCAAGTCATGACCTAAGAATCCCGACGCGGGTGGAGGTGCGACGCTTGATTCGGGAATTGGATCAGATCTTTGGGTATGCCATGGAGCCTAGAAGCAAGTATCAGTTGCGCGTGGTAAATAAAGGCATCTTGCTGGATGAAGGCAAGGTGGTACAAGAGTATCCGATCACGAGTGGTGATCTGATCGAGATTGAGGAGTGGTAAGGTGAAAGAAGAACAATTTACACTGGAAGAACAAGTCTTCCGTTTTGAAAAAGAAGAAACCAGCTGGCGACTGGACCTCAAGCGTTCAGAAGTGGATAGCCAGGATTTACGCAATTTATGGATTTTGGATCTCCATCATCCTTTGTTTTTGGAGCAAAGCATGACGGCCGATCAAGACCAGATTCATCTGACCTATCAGACAGATGCGCTGGGCTTGACTGCAGAAGAAATCAAGGAATTACCGGTATCAGACCGTCTGCGTCTAGCCATCAATGTCTTGGATTTAGCTCCGGCCTTGGAGCTTCCGGTGACCTTTATGGTCCATCCCATCAATTTGTTTGTGACCAAGGACGCCCAAGTCAAGATTGCTTACCGCGGGGTTCCGGGAATGATGGTGCCACACAAGTGGGATCAGGTGGAATTCTTGCGCCAGGCTAAGTGCTATGCCGTCACGCTTTTTGGGGATTGGGATTTCATGGAGCTCTATCAAGGGACACTTGAATTAGAAGATCTCCCTGATTTCTTGGTGGAAATCCGTGATGCCGCTAGTCTAGAAGAGATGAAAGTGCTCTTAGAGAAGGCCTACCAAGAGCGCAAGGAAGAAGAAGAAAAGACCTTGACCTTGGTATCCAGTCGTCAACACCGAATCTTTAAGTTGGCAACGGTTTGGCTCTCAGCTGTAGTGGCTCTCTTACTTTTGCCCTTAATTTACTTGGTCTTTTTCCAAGCGCCCTTTAAAGAAAAGTTGCTTCAAGCAGACACAGCCTACCTCAAGGTGGACTATACTGGGGTGATCGATGAGTTGGAAGGCGTGGCTCCAAGCAGTCTGCCAATGACACAGAAATATGAGTTAGCAACGTCTTACTTGCAAGGCTTGAATTTCTCAGATGACCAAAAGAAGGTCATCCTCAACAACGTCACGCTGAAGTCCGATAGCCTCTATCTCCACTACTGGATCTATATCGGCCGTCATGACTTTACCCAAGCCCTTGATGCTGCTAAGCGGATCGATGATTCAGACTTGATCATCTATGCCCTTCGTAAGGAAATCAAGGCGACACGTGATAGTGAAAAACTCTCTGGTGAACAGCGTGAGAAGAAACTCTCTGAACTAGAGGGCGAATACAAGAAGTACTGGGATGCCCGCTCCAAACTCTTGGAAGCAGAGACAGATGAAACCAAAGCTTCCACCAGTGGCTCAACAGCGGCGTCCTCCACAGCTTCCTCTACAGAAGGTTCCTCAACAGAAAGCTCGTCTTCGACCGCCGCAAGCTCTAGTGCCTCTAGCGAACACAAGGAGTAGTCTATGAAAAAACGTATCATACTCTATAAAAAAGGTTTTCGCTATGAGTTAGCGCTAGAAGAGGGAAAAACAGCCACCGTATCGAATCAAGAAACGGCTCAGTTGACCCTTGCTTCGCAAGAAAATCCCCTTCATTTCCAATGGGATCAAGAAGAAGTCTTCTACCAGTATGGTGAAGACAAAGGTCTACTTAAAAACAGCAAGATCCTTGGGGATGTGGTCTGCTACTTGGCGACAGGGGAAGTCCATACCTATGAGCTGCTAGACAAGGAAGAAATCCTCGTAGCAGATGAAGAGGGTGCGGATGTGCGCGTGCATTATCCCGTGCGCTTTCTCCTTGTGAAAAAAGACCGGGCCTGGACTTGTCAGCTCTTATCTGGAAAACTCTACCATAACCACAAACTCGTTACTGAAGCGATTGTTCCACTGGCCTTTGGAGATGAGCTTGCCATTGGAGATGTGAGCTTTAAGCTCTATCCGGAAGAATTTTGCGTGGAAGGATCGGTTGAAGTGAGTCCTTATCTGGTGCCGCGTTTGCATTCGCGCTACGACTTTTACAAGGACTATCCAGAGTACAACCGGTCTCCTCGGATCATCTACCGGAGTTCGGAAGACAAGATCCTGATCAATCCTCCAGGTGCGGAGCCTCAAAAGCCATCCGATGAACTCTTGAAGTTGATCATGCCACCCCTCATCATGGTTGGGGTGACCCTCTTGATTACCATTTTCCAACCGCGGGGGCTCTATATCATCGCGACGGTCTCCATGTCTGTGGTCAGTGTGATCTTTTCGGTCCAAAGTTTCTTCAAAAATCGTAAGAAATACAAAGAAGACAAGAAAGAGCGCGTGGAGCTCTATCATCTCTATCTCAAGGACAAGGCCAAGGACTTGGAACAGCTCTCTCGCAAGCAACGAGAAGGCATGTTTTACCATTTCCCAGCCATCGAAGACTTGACCAAGATGGTCAAACGCTATGACTCGCGGATCTACGAAAAAACACCGCTGCATTTTGACTTTTTGGCCTATCGTTTAGGATTGGGCAAGGTCCCAACCAGCTATGAGCTCAAATATGGTCAGGAAGAGCGCAGTGGGAAGAAAGATGCCTTGGAAGAAGAAGGCTATGCCCTTTTCAAGGCCCATCAAAAGATCGACAATCTTCCGATTGTAGCTAGCCTTAATCGGGGACCGGTCGGCTATGTCGGTCCTCGTCCTATCGTGCTCGAGCAGTTGCAACTTCTGGTTGCTCAATTGGCAGTCTTTCACTCTTACCATGATCTGACCATTATTCCGATCATTCCAGAAGAGGAAAAAGAAAGCTGGGATTGGATGCGCTGGTTGCCTCATGCGACCTTGCAAGATATGAATGTCCGTAGCTTTGTCTACAATCAGCGGACACGCGATCAGGTCTTGAACAGTCTCAACCAAATCCTCAAGCTCCGTAAGGCGCAAAAAGAGGAAGAAAAAGCCAATGACACCAAGATCTTCCACCCTCACTATGTGGTGCTCATCACCGATGAGACTTTGATTTTGGACCATGTCATCATGGAGTTCTTCCGTGAGGATCCGACAGAGCTAGGCTGCTCTATCATCTATGTAGCAGACGTGCTCTCATCTCTTTCTGAAAATATCCAAACGGTTATCTCCATCAAGGACCGCAACCAAGGGCAATTGCTCTTGCAAGAAGGGGTTCTTCGGGAGCTCGACTTCCAATTGGACCACTTCCCAGAAGGTTATGACAAGGAAGCCATCTCGCGTGGCCTTGCGCCTCTCAAGCATATCCAACAGCTCAAGAGCTCGATTCCAGACTCGGTGACCTTCCTTGAAATGTACCAGGCAGAAACGTTCAATGATCTCAAGGTCTTGAGTCGTTGGGAGAGCCATGCCCCTTACCAAAGTTTGGCCGTGCCGATCGGTCTGCGCGGGAAGGACGATTTGGTCTACCTCAATCTCCATGAAAAAGCCCATGGACCACACGGTTTGATCGCAGGGACGACCGGTTCTGGTAAGTCTGAAACCATTCAGTCTTATATCCTGAGCCTTGCTGTCAACTTCCACCCACACGATGTGGCTTTCCTCCTCATCGACTACAAGGGTGGGGGAATGGCCAACCTCTTCAAGGATCTGCCTCACTTGCTGGGGACCATCACCAACTTGGATGGTGCCCAGTCTATGCGGGCCCTAGCCTCTATCAATGCGGAGATCCATCGTCGGGAGCGCCTCTTTGGTCAATATGGGGTCAACCATATCAACCAATACCAAAAGAAATTTAAACTGGGTGAAGCGACTGAACCGCTGCCTCACCTCTTCTTGATCAGTGATGAGTTCGCCGAACTCAAGGTCAACCAACCAGACTTCATCAAGGAATTGGTCTCTATCGCGCGTGTCGGGCGTTCCCTTGGGGTACATTTGATCCTTGCGACACAAAAACCTTCTGGGGTCGTGGACGACCAGATCTGGTCCA
The DNA here is from genome assembly GCF_901875555.1 of Streptococcus parasanguinis. Taxonomy (GTDB): domain Bacteria; phylum Bacillota; class Bacilli; order Lactobacillales; family Streptococcaceae; genus Streptococcus; species Streptococcus parasanguinis_H. Next base: position 24,318 of record NZ_CABFMD010000035.1, on the reverse strand, counting down.
ACTCCCGCTTCAAGCTAGCCCTCAAGGTGGCTGACCGTGGCGACTCCATGGAGATGCTGCGGACGGCAGATGCGGCTGAGATCACGCAGACCGGTCGTGCCTACCTCCAAGTCGGGAATAACGAAGTCTATGAACTCTTCCAAACCGCTTGGTCTGGAGCAGACTACCAGCCTGAGAAAGATCATCTAGGGATCGAAGACCATACCATCTACTTGATCAATGAATTGGGCCAATACGAAGTCCTCAACCAGGACCTCTCGGGTCTGGATATGGCAGAGGAAATCAAGGAAGTGCCGACAGAGCTGGATGTCATTGTGCAAGGAATCAATCACTTGCACCAAGAAGAAGGCATCGCAGCTGTGGCTCAACCATGGTTGCCTCCCCTCAAAGAGCGGATCACGCTGGATGAGTTAGACAAGGTCGTACCAATCGAGGCTTGGCAAAAGCGGACAGCTCCAAGCGTCCTAATCGGGGTCGCCGATATCCCGCAAGCGCAAAAGCAAGAAGCTGTCACTATCGATCTGTCAAAAGATGGGAATATCCTCCTTTACGGAAGTCCAGGTACAGGAAAGACCACTTTCCTTCAGACAGTCGCAATGGATCTGGCTCGCAAGCAGAGTCCAGAAAATCTGACCATGTACCTACTCGATTTCGGAACCAATGGTCTAGCACCCTTGACTCAACTGCCACATGTGGCCGATAGCCTTTTACTAGATCAGACAGAGAAAATCCAGAAATTCATCCGGATCATCAACCGCGAGTTGGATCGCCGCAAGAAGCTCCTCTCTGAGCATGGGGTCGGCACCATCGCCCTCTACCGTGAAGTGACCGGCAAGCAAGAGCCTACTATGGTTATCCTCATGGATAGCTATGAGTCGATGAAGGACGAGCCTTATGAGACAGACCTCTTCAAGCTCTTCATGCGGATCTCCCGTGAAGGTCTCAGCATCGGTGTGCACCTGATCATCACAGCCAGCCGTCAGAACAACCTACGGGCTCAGCTCTATTCAAACTTCAAGCACCAGCTGACCTTGCCACAAAATGATATCTCTGAGATCCGCGGTATCGTGGGAGCAACCCCACTAGCAGCTACGATGGAAGACATCAAGGGCCGTGCCCTCATGAAGCGTGACGAAGTCGATGTCGTCCAGTTCGCCCTACCCGTCGCAGGGGACAATGATATCCAAATCATCAACAACCTCCGCGACCAAGTCCAAAGCCTCAAAGAAATGTGGACAGGCCGCACCCCAGCAGGCATCCCAATGGTGCCAGATGAGTTGACAGAAGCAGCCTTCTATGGACGTGAGGATGTAGCAGCCTTGCTGGATGGAGGCAAAGTACCTCTCGGACTGGATCTGGAAACAGTTGAACCGGTAACATGGGATCTCAAGAAAGGCAACCTTCTCTATCTGACAGACAAGGAAGAGCAGATGACACAATTCGTCAAACAAATTGCTCGTAGCAAGCAAAAGGTGATTGTGTTGGCGCCACGTTTTCACTCATTAGAAAACTTAGACGATTTGACTTTGATTAATCAAATAAGTGAAATTGAAGAGATCGTGAACGTCTTAGAAGCTAAAATTCAGGAACGTTTGGTACATCGGGTTTCTGAACATGAAGTAACTGTTGTCTTATTCAATATTAATGAACTTGTTGATAAGATGGATGCTACTTTATTAGAAAAAATAGCATTTATCCTTACTAAGGGAATTGGTGCTGGATATGGTACTGTAGTGATCGGTCGACCTAATATGAATAGAAATATTGATGTGGTGTCACAAAATGCTAAAAACATTAAACAGGCAATACTCGGAATTAGAATGAATGATCAGACGGTTGTTAATATAAATAATAAACCGTATAGAGAAGCTGTATTGGAAGAACAAATCCATTATTATATAACTGATGGAATTTCAAGAACTGTAAAAGTATTAATGAAATAAAATTGAGAGGTTAAGGAATGGGGAAAAAAGACAATAGTGCTAAAATAAGAGAATTAAAAACAAAAGCAGCAGGCTTAAGTTCACAGATATCAGAACTGGAGACTTTACTTAAAGAATTAAATGCCGCGTATACCTCAATTAAATATGAATTAGTAAGCCATAGTAGTATAAAAGAAAATTATACTTTAGCTGGAACTAAATATTTAGAAGAAACTCAGGCAGAGCAAGATCTGTTAAAAAATGAGCAACGTAACTTGAAAACCCATAAAGAAAATGCAGCTTCGGCAGTAGAAAAAAAGATAAAATCGCTCAGCACGCAACTTGAAAGTATTAATAGTCAGATAGAAAAATTACAATAAAGGAAGGGTTGTAAATTATGTCAGATAGAATTAAAATTCATGATTTGCCAGGTTTGTTGCAGTATGGAACTGCATTGAATAGCTATGGAGATAATGTCGAAGCAGCTGCGAAGGATACTGAAAGAATTTTTAAAGATAAATCAGATGGAGCAGAATCAACGGCTGTGCTTGCTTTTTTTGAAAGATTAAATATCTTGCAACAACAAGTGTTTTATAGTGCCCCAGCTATCATAAAACTATATGGGTCAAATGTTACTACATTTAGTAATGATGTGACAGGTGCAGGTTTTAATAAGAAAGCTTGGACATGGGGTGATGGGAAAGATAGTGTTAAAACTATATTAACAGGTAAGCAGGTATCCACTATACAAACACGATTTCAGGCAATTCAACCATTATTAGATCAAGCAACAGAAAAAGCAGATTTTCCTGAGGTGAATTTAGAAAAACGTCATTTAGCCACTGCAACAGAAAATTTATCTACTATGGCTTCTAACCGTGAATCAACACATACCTCAGTTGAAAATGCCCATACAACATTTAATACGAGTTTAAGCACCAGAATCTCAGAGTTGGAATCATTGAATACAATTATTGAGAGAGCAAAAGCTGTAACCGCAATTAGCCCAACCGTAATTTTTGCAGCAATCAAAGACCAATTGTTAACCGAAGAAACAATGTTTTATATAGACAATATTGCAAACGAAACAGATGCACAAGCAGTTGAGGCAGTATTAGGTGGCCACCCAGAAATATTGATGCAACTAGATCAAAACGCAATCTCGGAAGGGACCTACCCGTCTCTGGCTAGTGTAATGTCCGTTTGGTATCGTAGAGCAGCTGATGGAAACAAGGAAGCTATAGAAATAATGAATCACTATATGGATTCATTTAATGGAGTAGATTCAACAAGAGTCGGAGATTTTGTACAAAAAATGATGATAGGTGGGATAGAGGCAAGCTCGATGCTTGAAGGTAAAATGACGAGCCTATTTGATGCCGGATATGCATTAAATTCTCCAGAGTTAGTTGAGTATCAAAAACAGTTGGATTATTTTAATCTGTTTAATGGACTAATGAAATCAGTTCAATACCTGGAGGTTGGCATAAGTGTAAAAAGTGAAAAAATTGCGGAAAATCCTTATACTACATATTATAGGGATATAAACTATGATAAAAATATTAAAATAAAGTTTGAAAATGGTATAGCTGTGTTAACCTTGACAACTTACTCCTATCAATCGGGTGTAGCTCAAAGTGATGCTCAAAAACATCAGATGTTTGAATATATCAAAAAAACACCTAAAAAAGATTTACAGATTGGATTTGAAAAAACCACAGAAACCTGGCGATCAAGCACAGAGTCAAATACTTTTGGAGTCCGTGGATTAGAGTATAGTGAAAAAATGGAAGCATATGAGGAAGAACGAAAGGAGGCAAAGAAAAAATTTCTTAAAGATATGGCTACGGCCTTTGCGGATGCGGCCACAACAGCGATAGCTCCAGAAGCATATTTTGCTAATAAGGTTGTTCAAGCTGCATTAACAGTTGATGCCTCTAAAGCAGTGAATAATAGTTTTAAACTCTATAAAAAATTAGATGGTTCGGATCCAAAGAATAGGATAGAAAAAATAAAAATGGGAGGCGTCGGCTTAGTATCAGATAGTTTATCATCCATATTTGAGAACCTGGAAAAATTAAGTGAAATTGATGTAAAAGAAGATAAAGCTAAGTTTGATCGAATTCAAGACTACACTAATCAAGGAGCGTGGTACTTGAAAAAAGGAAGTGTGAAGGATAAAGATTCCAGTATTTATACAGATTTCAATGCAGATCTACGCAAAAGGGAGCTCGATAACAATGGCTTAAAAGGATACATTAATTCATCGGATATCGATTTGGGAGGCCAGAGTGTAGAAAATTACATTGATAAAAAAATTGATGATATGAATGCTAATTTTGACAAAGAAGATCAAATATCTGATAAAGTTAAAAAATATGCAAAAGGTGAAGGTGGATTGACATTAGAAGAAATGTCTGCAGAAGAGTTGAAACAGTTAGATAGTATAGCTATAGATATACAGAATGCTGGAGGTAGTAAGCTAGGAGAATATTTAAACTCCACTTTTGAAATAGGAGATAAAAAATGAAAAAAAATAGTAAAGTCATCGTCACTTTATTTGTAATAATGGCTCTTTTAGGAGCTGTTCTGTTCTTTTTTCATACATATAATAAAAAATATTATAGTCAATTTGGTCAGTACAATGGAAAAGCCAAAATTGATGATTATGAGATGATTGCGGATGGTGCTGGCCTAATTGCTCACTGGAAATCAACGACACCTGAGGAAGATCGGTTAATAAAGAAGTATGGAAGTTATAGAAATTTCAACCAGATTCGTGCGGGGAAATATCACATTCTGCGTTCTAATATGAAATTAAAAGATAATCCCTATTATTATAAGGAAAGACCATCTAAGGATGAATATTGGACGTTGAGCGTGTATAGCATCGAAGGAAAGAAATTAAAAGAAGAGAAAGAGATTGATTTATATAAGATCGTGGAGAACTTTGATTCTAACTGGATTCCATCAGAATTAGGTGCTATATATAGATTAAATGGAAGTGAACTAGTTGAATTATATATCAGAAGTTTAAAGGAACCTTATGTTCGAAAGAAGATGTTTCTTAATTTGGATACCCATAAACTGGAACAACATGATCAAATTGCAATAAATAACAAGAGAAAACCTTCAGTACAGTTCAAGATTGTTCTAGATCCAGATAGCAGTGGTTTGAAAGATATCTTTTTAGACGATGGAAGTTTCTTTTTTGATCCTAAAAACTTATCAAAAACGCAATTCAAAAAATCTTCCAAGGCTTACCAATTGCTTGAACAAAAGGATACAAAAGTTATGATTTTAAATCCTAAGAACAGTGCCGATCGATATTCAAGAGCCATGTCTGTATATGAACTCTTTATGAAGAAGGGTGTAAATCTCTATAGAGATGCTACGATTCCGGCTGAGCTATCAATAGACGGACAAGAACATACCATTCAGACAAAAGAAGAATTTGATCAAATTTACGATATTGAAAAGGCCCAGAAAGTCTTCAATGCAACAGATTGATATTGGAAAGGAAATAATATGACTGGAGAAACTAAACGGATAAATCCTGGAAAAATAACAAATATCACAGCTTCATTTAATGCTTCTGAATCAGCAATTCCTGATAATGTGCAAAATGATATGCTTGATGCACCAGCTAGGGAAAATTTTGAAACAGCTACTAATTTAGTCAAGACTGCTATGACGAATCTGACTACAACAGTTCAATCGTTAGATCAATATTTAAATTCAGTTGCTCATGCATTTCAAAATACTGATGAAACGATTGCTGCTACAATTAATCAAAGTAGTGGCTCCAATATACATCCCATAGGTGATAAAATGTATGTTCAAGAACCGAAAGAACCAGAAAAACAAGTTCCACAAAAGGATGTAAAAAATAGTCAATATTACGAGCAATTGCCAGGAGCTCAATAAATATTTGTTAGTTTTTAGAGAGAACCAACCGGTTCTCTTTTTTTATCTTCTCAACTCTCTCCACTTAGTAACGAACTTGCTCTTCAATCTAATTTTCGGTATGATAGTAGTATTTAATGGAGTTATTGTCACTTCCCAGAAGGCTATGACAAGGAAGCCATCTCGCGTGGCCTTGCGCCTCTCAAGCATATCCAACAGCTCAAGAGCTCGATTCCGGACTCAGTAACCTTCCTTGAAATGTACCAGGCGGAAACGTTCAATGATCACAAGGTCTTGAGTCGTTGGGAGAACCATGCTCCTTACCAAAGTTTGGCCGTGCCGATCGGGTTGCGCGGGAAGGACGATTTGGTCTACCTCAATCTTCATGAAAAAGCTCACGGACCACACGGGTTGATCGCAGGGACGACCGGTTCTGGTAAGTCTGAAACCATTCAGTCTTATATCCTGAGCCTGGCTGTCAACTTCCACCCACACGATGTGGCTTTCCTCCTCATCGACTACAAGGGTGGGGGAATGGCCAACCTCTTCAAGGATCTGCCTCACTTGCTGGGGACCATCACCAACTTGGATGGTGCCCAGTCTATGCGGGCCCTAGCCTCTATCAATGCGGAGATCCATCGTCGGGAGCGCCTCTTTGGTCAATATGGGGTCAACCATATCAACCAATACCAAAAGAAATTTAAACTCGGTGAAGCGACCGAACCGCTGCCTCACCTCTTCTTGATCAGTGATGAGTTTGCCGAACTCAAGGTCAACCAACCAGACTTCATCAAGGAGCTGGTCTCTATCGCGCGTGTCGGGCGTTCCCTCGGGGTGCACTTGATCCTTGCGACGCAAAAACCTTCTGGGGTCGTGGATGACCAGATCTGGTCTAACTCCCGCTTCAAGCTGGCCCTCAAGGTGGCAGACCGTGGCGACTCCATGGAGATGCTGCGGACGGCAGATGCGGCTGAAATCACCCAGACCGGTCGTGCCTACCTCCAAGTCGGAAATAACGAAGTCTATGAACTCTTCCAAACCGCTTGGTCAGGAGCAGACTACCAGCCTGAGAAAGATCACCTAGGGATCGAAGACCACACCATCTACTTGATCAATGAACTGGGCCAATACGAAGTCCTCAACCAAGACCTCTCGGGTCTCGATATGGCAGAAGAAATCAAGGAAGTGCCGACAGAGTTGGAGGTCATCGTGCAAGAAATCAACCACTTGCACCAAGAAGAAGGCATCGCAGCTGTAGCCCAACCATGGTTGCCTCCCCTCAAAGAGCGGATCACGCTGGATGAGTTGGACAAGGTCGTGCCGATCGAGGCTTGGCAAAAACGGACAGCTCCAAGCGTCCTGATCGGGGTCGCCGATATTCCGCAAGCGCAAAAGCAAGAAGCGGTCGCCATCGATTTGTCAAAAGATGGGAATATCCTCCTCTACGGAAGTCCAGGGACAGGAAAGACCACTTTCCTACAGACAGTCGCTATGGATCTGGCTCGCAAGCAGAGCCCAGAAAATCTGACCATGTACCTGCTCGATTTCGGAACCAATGGTCTAGCACCCTTGACTCAATTGCCACATGTGGCCGATAGCCTGCTACTGGATCAGACGGAAAAAATCCAGAAATTCATTCGGATCATCAACCGCGAGTTGGATCGTAGGAAGAAGCTCCTCTCTGAGCATGGTGTCGGCACCATCGCCCTCTACCGTGAAGTGACCGGCAAGCAAGAGCCTACTATGGTCATCCTCATGGATAGCTATGAGTCTATGAAGGACGAACCTTATGAGACTGACCTCTTCAAGCTCTTTATGCGGATTTCCCGTGAAGGTCTCAGCATCGGTGTGCACCTAATCATCACAGCTAGCCGTCAGAACAACCTACGGGCTCAGCTCTATTCAAACTTCAAGCACCAGCTGACCTTGCCACAAAATGATATCTCTGAGATCCGCGGTATCGTGGGAGCAACCCCACTAGCAGCTACGATGGAAGACATCAAGGGCCGTGCCCTCATGAAGCGTGACGAAGTCGATGTCGTCCAGTTCGCCCTACCCGTCGCAGGGGACAATGATATCCAAATCATCAACAACCTCCGCGACCAAGTCCAAAGCCTCAAAGAAATGTGGACAGGCCGTACCCCAGCAGGTATCCCAATGGTGCCAGATGAGTTGACAGAAGCATCCTTCTACGGACGTGAGGATGTGAAAGCATCTATGGAAAATCTAGAATTTCCAATTGGACTTGACTTTGAAATGGTCAAAACGATCAAGATTCCATTTGATCGCTTGAAAAATCTGGTATTTATGGCGGACTCTCCAGAATCACTGGAAAATCAGCAAAAACATTTGTTAAATACAGCACTTCAATTTGGATCAAAATTACATATTATGCTGGTGGATCCTTTAGAAGAATGTGTTGCTTATAAGGATAAAGTTTCTACTTATATTAGTAGCAGTCAAGAAATTTCTGAAATTGCTAAACAATTAATATATGAGGTTGATCGACGTCTTGAAAAAGATCTGTATTCAGATTGGCTGATCATGATGCCAACTATTAAGGCAATTGTTGATCAAGGACTCACGGAAAAAGATCTACGCTATCTATTTGATAATGGACCACGAGTAGGTATGCATTTTGTAATAGGAAGTGAGTATTCCTATCTTGGAAATAACATCAATGAGGTACCGAAATATCTCAAAGGGAATGCTCAATGGTTTATGATCGGTATGAGATTGATGGATCAAATGTTCCTTGATAAGCCTTATAATAATCGAGAAGCACGTCTTGCTTCAGATGAAATTTACTTGCATGATCGCAAGCAAGCTATTAAACTTAAAATCACCAAGAACGGATAGGGAGGTAACTATATGACGCCAATACAGAGTAGAGAAGAAGTCGCAAGTACAATCGCGACAGACATAGCGGGTGCGGCAGCAGAAATTACAGCACCTGCACCAGTCACACTAGATGGATCGAGTGAGTATCCAGGAAACAGTACAGCTGCAGAAAAAATTCCAGAGGAAGCCAATTATGCAGCCTCAATTAGTGGTGTGCTAAATGATTTTGTAGAATTGATTCATGGGGTTGCGGCAGAATTTGTAGCCATGGATAGTAATATCGCGTCTAACATCGATGCCAATACATCTAATTTACCAGAAACCAGTGCAGCTCCTGGTGAGAGTGGAGAGTTTGTACCAAATTCAGGATATTTTGCGGAATAATGAAACCAATCACCTTAGAAGAGATCGATAAAAAGAAGAAAAACATTGCCCAATCGCTCGATCAACTGAACTTAGAAAAAAGGAAAGTGGAGCGAGCAGAGAAGGAAATGTTTGAACTTCATCGACAAAGCTTAAAACCTCTTCGTCAGATCTTAACGCTTCCTATATCTTCCAAAGACTACCAAGTCTATGAAAATCTAATCGTGAGTGTAGAAGGCATCGGAGCTATGGTTGAAGAATGGTCTGAAGGACGAAGAGCGGATATTAAGAAGCGAGAAAATCAGCTGGATGAGCAATTAAATGAACTCTACCACGCTAGAAAGAAACTATTAATAGAACAGGAGTCGAAAAAGTAATATGGTCAAAATGGTATTAAGTTCATCGGATGCACAAGGACAGACCATGTCTTCCGTTGGAAAGGCTAGGGTAACCGCCTATAACTCAGCAGTCACAGCTCTCTCTAACTTTAATGGAGCAGGTGACTTGCAAGGGAGTGCTTATGACTCCGGGAAACAATATGGAGTGAGTGTGATTACGCCATTAATTAAAGGGGCAATCATGTATTCTGAGTACCTCAGTGAAGCCGTACCCAAACTCCCCTCAAAATATCGGTCAGAAGTTGGGGGAGAAGATCTGGATTCAGCCGTACTTGAAAGTGAAATCCAAAGCCTTGAAAGTAGCATTAGTAGCCTTAGAGGTACTTTTCGTGCTATGGAAAGTAGTGATCATGCGGATAAGAGTCTCCTGCAAAATATATCTTCTCGTATGGATGGTTTAACATCCCAAAAAAATGAGAAGATGGATAAATTGCGTAAGTTGAATCTATTTGCAGGAAGTTCCAATGAAGTTTTCTCAGGAGAAGGTGCTAAGAGCATAGACACTGTGGTGAAAAACTTGGCTTCCGGATTGAATATGATACAGGGAGATTTTGCAAGTTTCGGTGGGACCTTCCCCAAACATTCTGGAAAAACATTGAACTGGGCTAAGAGCATTGAAGGAGAATGGGATAAGAAAGCCAAGATTGATGAAGACTATCAAAAGGTTCTTGAAAAGGCAAATCAAGGTAAGGAATTATCTGACGATGATGTGAAGAAGATCAATGCATACAAGAGTCGATATTCTAATAGAGAATTACCAGAAAATATTCAACAGAAAATAGATGCATATAATGAAAAAAAGAAAAAAGAAATTGAGAGAAAAAATAAAGAAGAAGAAATTAGTAAAATTATAGATGGAATATCTAATCAAGGTTTTAATGCCATGAAGAAAACTGGAGGTTTTTATAACTCCTTCAGTGAATATTTAGAAAATGGAATGGAAGCTGTAGGAAAAATTGGTGAAGCGATGATACATGCTGCAAATGGGAAACTATCAGATCTGACGAATCGTTTTGCTACTGCTGTTCAGGGTGGCAGAGATGGATTTATTATGGTAAATAGTAATAGTAGAGTGTATCGAAACACACTTTCTGAAGCATCAAAACTATCAAAAAATGGTGGCTTTTTAAAAACTGTAGGAAAAATTGTTGACAATCCTTATTTTAAAACCGTTTCATTTGTACTTGGAGTATCTGGTGATTTAAATGATGGGAAAACCTTTGGACAAGCATTGGTACATACCGGAGTAGGTACAGCAGCTGGTTATGGTGGAATGCTATTATTTGGTTCTAATCCAGTTGGCTGGGCTGGGGTAGCTTCGGTTGCTACAGGTTATGCGATATATAAAGGATTTGAGTGGGCTTATGATGCAAATTTCTTAGGTCTTCGAGATGGTCTAGACTGGGTTGGTAATAGATTAGACGATGGAATGAAATGGGCAGGTGAGAGAATGGATGATGTAGGTCAAGCATTTTCGGACACCGTATCATTTATAAATCCCTTCGATTAATTAATACAAACAGAAAGGTTAATCTATGTTTAAAAAAACAAAAATTGAGTATTTGCCGAAAATGAATTTTCGCTATCGTTTGTTAAAAGTAGAGAATGAGTGGTATTTAATGGAAGTCGATCGGCCAATTATGACAAGTTATTTTCTCCCATGGTTTGTCTATTTTGTCCCTCATAATGCTTTTCAGCTGACAGAGGATGAAGTACAAACAGTAGCTCCAAAAGTGCTTGAAAGAGATAAGAACATACTTTCAACTCAGTCTAAAGCAGGGATATCAGCTTCTGGTGCAGCTTTCTTAGCAGTTTTACTAGGCAGAGCTTTTCCGATAGAGGATTATTTATATTTTACTTCTCATCTACTTAATCTAGTGCTAATGATACTTGTTCTAATCATTGCTTTTGGGATTCGCATTTGGATCAGCATTGGAAAAAAAGAGACGATAATAAAGCCTTCTAAGGAAGTTAAAAGAATGTATTGTCGCCCAGTAAAATTTAGGATAGTACTAAGAAATCTTTTATTGGTTACAATGATTTTGTTTTTGTTAAGTGCAATGATTTACTCAATTTTGAGTAAAAGTAAACCAAATCTAATTGTTCATATGGTCCTATTTGTTACTTCATTTATTTATTTAGCATCAGGTACTTTAGGATTATATGCTTCTGGCGATGATTATAAGGCAAAAATTAAAAAATAAGGAGAATTCATATGTTGAGTATCGGTTCAGTTGTTCGTTTAAAAGACGGAAGTCAGGAATTAATGATTTTAAGTAGAGCACCTCTAATTGAGGAAACGGATAGCCAGTTCTGGTTTGATTACAGTGCATGTAAGTTTCCAGTTGGCTTGGATTTAAATGAGGTCTTCTATTTTAATGAAGAAAATATATCCGAGGTACTTTTTGAAGGATATATCAATGAAAGTGAGGAAAAATTCAGAGAATTTTACAATATTTGGGTAAAGGAAAATGGGGATTCAATACCAAAAGGGAGAATAGAAGGTCCGATTGAATAATTGAGAAAATAAGCCTTAGTCTACACCAATATTATCTTTCTGGAAAAAATTAATGATAATGGTTAGTTAAGATATCTTGTACTAACTCTAAAAAGTTTTAAGGAAAGGATTTATGGCTCCTTGCCAACTGTAGTTAGTTGATGAAAAGATCCAAATGGAGAGTGGGACAGAAATCGGTAATTCGTTAGCATTCGATTTCGTCGTCCCACCTCCGCACAGTTGAGTAGGGCTGTAAAAGCTGATGAAATTAGCGTAGTAGAGCCCACTCAACCACTGCGTCTTGCTCGACAATCCAAAAACAATTGAGAGGCTAGGACTTTTGTCCCAGCCTCTTTTTCAACCCTCAACCCTCTCCACCTAGTGACGAACTTGCTCTTCAAATTAATTTTCGGTATGATAGTAGAAACTGTTTTTTAAATCTAACTCAATCACATAAGAAGGGAAATAATCTATGAAAAAATGATGGTACTGCTGGCAAGTGTGCTTGTTTTTACAGCCTGCACTCAGCAGAAAAAAGAGGTAAAGGAGCAACAATCAATTGTCGAAAGTATAACAGATGGAACGAAGATGAATCTGAGTATGTCAGATCTGATGATGAAGTAGGTGATAGGGATGCCCGATATCAGAATACTTCTAGTCATTGCTGTGGCTGTTATTGGATTTCCTTTGTTTGAAGTACTCTTTTTTAGACATTTTTATAGAAGAGAAGTTAGGATTAAGACTCTCTCTTCAAAGAGCATTGAGGGAGTGGTAGTTGGCTATAAGCGGACACAGATTGTAGCGGCTCCAATTGTCGAATATATAGTGGATGGTCAGACCTATCGAAATAGCTTGAAATATTATCGGGTAGTGCGGGTAACCCTCCCTTGGAAAACGAATCAAGCGGCTAGCGATATCGATTTGATGGCGCAAAGGATAACCATCTACACCAATTCTACAGTCTCAAAGGGCAATCTTTTTCAAGATGCTTTTCCACTGGGATCGAGCATGACGGTTTGGTATAATCCAGCCTGTCCAAAAGAATCGTACGTTGAACGCTATGGTGGATTAGACAGGCTTTTTAAACGGCAGATGTGGATTGGAATCTGGCTGTTAATTTTATTTCCTATTTTGGCAGTTGTGGCCATTGTAATGGGGATGCATTATAAATGATGGGTCAGGTCTAACTGAATAAATACAAGATGAAGAAAAATCACCGATCTAGCGGTGATTTTTTCGTCTTCACTTCCCCCTCGAATTAATCCTTAAATTGTGATAAAATAAGGGTTACGAATGTTTTTGAATGGTCTGTTTTTGCTTAGAAAGTAGGCTACTCAAAAGCGAGCAAAAGAATCAAGATCAAGGGAGAAACAATGTCCAACACCTTTGAAATTTTAATGGATCAGCTGGATATGCCGCTGGAGATGCGATCTTCCAGTGCCTTTTTGCATGCGGAGATTCAAGAAGTCGTGGTGCACAAGGTTAGTCGGGTATGGGAGTTCCGCTTTGCCTTTGCGGAAGTCTTGCCGATTGCTTTGTTTAAGGAATTGCGCCAGCGCTTGAGAGACGAATTTTCAAAGACAGGAAACCAGGCAACCTTTACTATCCAAGTGGCCAATCCGGATTTTTCTGATGATTTATTGCAGGCCTACTACCGGGAAGTCTTTGAGGATGGCCCTTGCGCGAGTCAAGGCTTTAAGGGGCTTTATCAAGACTTGCAGGTGCGCGCGAAAGGGCAGGAATTGATCATCTCAGGGCCTTCTTCGGTTGATACAGAGCATTTCCGTAAGAACCATTTGCCAAATCTTGCCAAGCAGTTGGAATCCTTTGGTTTTCCACATTTCACCTGTCGGGTGGAGTCTGATGATACGCTGACAGAGCAAGAAGTGGCGCGCTTTGAGCAGGAAAATGAAAAGATCTTCCAAGCGGCCAATGAAGAGACTTTGCGAGCCATGGAATCCTTGGCTCAGATGGCTCCGCCACCAGCTGTTGAAGAAAAGCCAGTCTTTGATTTCAAGGCTAAGAAGGCTGTGGCTAAACCTAAGCTAGACAAGGCTGAGATCACTCCGATGATCGAGATCACAACGGAAGAGAACCGGATTGTTTTTGAGGGTGTGGTCTTTGACGTGGAGCACAAGGTGACGCGGACTGGTCGAGTCTTGATCAGCTTTAAGATGACCGACTATACCTCGAGTTTTTCCCTTCAGAAATGGGTCAAAAATGAGGAAGAAGCCCAGAAGTTTGACATGATCAAGAAGAACAGCTGGCTACGGGTGCGGGGAAATATCGAAATGAACAATTTCACGCGCGACTTGACTATGAATGTTCAAGACATCCAGGAAGTCGTGCATTATACCCGCAAGGACCTGATGCCAGAAGGCGAGCGCCGGGTGGAATTCCACGCGCATACCAATATGTCGACCATGGATGCCCTGCCGGAAGTCGAAGAGCTGGTTGCCAAGGCAGCCGAGTGGGGGCACAAGGCGGTGGCGATCACTGACCATGGCAATGTGCAGAGCTTCCCACATGGCTTTAAAGCAGCCAAGAAAGCTGGGATCCAGCTGATCTATGGGATGGAAGCCAATATTGTAGAGGACAAGGTACCCATCACCTATAACGAGGTGGATCTGGACCTCAATGAAGCGACTTATGTGGTCTTTGACGTGGAAACGACGGGACTTTCAGCCATATACAATGACTTGATCCAGGTCGCTGCTTCTAAGATGTACAAGGGCAATGTCATTGAGGAGTTTGACGAGTTTATTGACCCGGGCCATCCTCTGTCGGCCTTTACGACCCAATTGACAGGGATCACCAACGAGCATGTCCGTGGGGCCAAACCCTTGGTGCAGGTCTTGAAGGAATTTCAGGCCTTTTGTGAAGGGACGGTTCTCGTTGCCCACAATGCCACCTTTGACGTGGGCTTCATGAATGCTAACTATGAGCGTCATGGCTTACCAAAGATTACCCAGCCAGTCATCGATACCCTGGAATTTGCCCGTAACCTCTATCCAGATTTTAAACGGCATGGCTTGGGGCCATTGACCAAGCGCTTTGGAGTAGGCTTGGAGCACCACCACATGGCCAACTACGATGCGGAAGCGACGGGGCGTCTGCTCTTTATCTTTATCAAGGAAGTCGCTGAAAAGCATGGGGTGACCAATCTCAAGGATCTGAATATCGATTTGATCGATGAAAATTCTTATAAGAAGGCGCGGGTCAAGCATGCGACTCTCTATGTCAAGAACCAGACCGGCCTTAAGAATATGTTTAAACTGGTCTCGCTTTCTGGGACCAAGTATTTCGAAGGAGTCCCACGGATTCCCAAGACTGTGCTGGATGCCCACCGCGAGGGCTTGATCCTCGGATCGGCCTGCTCAGAAGGGGAAGTCTTTGATGCAGTCATGTCCCAAGGGGTGGATGCGGCGGTCGAAGTGGCCAAGTACTATGACTTTATCGAGGTCATGCCACCGGCTATCTATGCGCCTCTCATTGCCAAGGAGCAGGTCAAGGACATGGACGAGCTCCAGACCATTATCAAGAGTTTGATCGAAGTGGGAGATCGCCTTGGCAAGCCCGTTCTTGCCACAGGGAATGTCCACTATCTGGAACCGGAAGATGAGATCTATCGGGAGATCATTGTCCGTAGTCTCGGTCAAGGGGCCATGATCAACCGGACCATCGGGCATGGAGAAGATGCCCAGCCAGCGCCGCTTCCTAAAGCGCATTTCAGAACCACCAATGAAATGCTGGATGAATTTGCCTTTTTAGGGGAAGACTTGGCGCGCAAGATTGTTATTGAAAATACCAATGCGCTCGCAGAGACCTTTGAGCCGGTCGAAGTGGTTAAGGGCGACCTCTATACACCCTTTATCGACAAGGCCGAAGAGACAGTTGCGGAATTGACCTATAAGAAAGCTTTTGAGATCTATGGCAATCCCCTCCCAGATATTGTGGATTTACGGATCGAAAAGGAATTGACCTCTATCTTGGGGAATGGCTTTGCCGTGATTTATCTGGCTTCGCAAATGCTGGTGCATCGCTCCAATAAGCGGGGCTACCTGGTTGGTTCGCGTGGATCCGTCGGATCTAGTTTCGTTGCGACCATGATCGGGATTACGGAGGTTAATCCGCTTTCCCCTCACTATGTGTGTAGCCAGTGCCAATACAGTGAGTTCATCACAGATGGGACGTATGGATCTGGTTTTGATATGCCGGACAAGGATTGTCCAAACTGTGGCCACAAACTCAGCAAAAATGGGCAGGATATTCCTTTTGAAACCTTCCTTGGGTTTGATGGGGACAAGGTACCCGATATCGATTTGAACTTCTCTGGGGAAGACCAGCCCAGTGCCCACTTGGACGTTCGTGATATCTTTGGCGAGCAGTATGCCTTTCGGGCAGGGACGGTTGGTACCGTCGCAGCTAAGACAGCCTACGGTTTTGTCAAGGGCTATGAGCGTGATTTTGGCAAGTACTACCGAGATGCCGAGGTCGAGCGCCTCGCTCTAGGTGCAGCTGGTGTCAAGCGGACGACCGGTCAGCATCCAGGCGGGATCGTTGTTATTCCAAACTACATGGATGTCTATGACTTTACTCCGGTCCAGTATCCAGCAGATGATGTGACAGCTGAATGGCAGACCACTCACTTTAACTTCCACGATATCGATGAGAACGTCCTCAAGCTCGATGTACTGGGACACGATGACCCGACTATGATTCGCAAGCTTCAAGATTTATCAGGCATTGACCCCAATGAAATTCCTATGGATGATCCAGATGTCATGGCTCTCTTTTCTGGGACAGACGTTCTAGGAGTGACTCCTGAGCAGATTGGGACTTCTACGGGTATGCTGGGAATTCCAGAGTTTGGGACCAATTTCGTACGTGGCATGGTCGATGAAACCCATCCGACGACCTTTGCGGAGTTGCTTCAGCTCTCTGGTCTGTCTCACGGTACCGACGTATGGTTAGGAAATGCCCAAGACTTGATCAAGGAGGGCATTGCCGACCTATCAACCGTTATCGGGTGTCGGGATGACATCATGGTTTACCTCATGCACGCGGGGCTCAAGCCTAAGATGGCCTTTACCATCATGGAGCGTGTGCGGAAAGGCATGTGGCTCAAGATCTCAGAAGAAGAGCGCAATGGCTACATCCAAGCCATGAAGGAAAACAATGTTCCTGAGTGGTACATCGAGTCCTGTGGGAAGATCAAGTACATGTTCCCCAAAGCCCATGCGGCGGCCTACGTTATGATGGCCCTTCGTGTGGCCTACTTTAAGGTGCATTATCCACTTTATTACTACTGTGCTTACTTCTCGATTCGGGCCAAGGCCTTTGATATCAAAACCATGGGAGCTGGCCTTGAGGCCGTGAAAGCTCGGATGAAAGAAATCGCTGAGAAACGCAAGAACAACGAAGCTTCCAACGTAGAGATCGACCTCTACACCACCCTTGAGATTGTCAATGAGATGTGGGAGCGTGGCTTCAAGTTTGGCAAGCTCGACCTCTATCGCAGTCAGGCAACAGAATTCTTGATTGATGGGGACACCCTCATTCCGCCATTTGTTGCGATGGATGGTCTGGGAGAAAACGTTGCCAAGCAGATCGTGCGGGCGCGTGAAGAAGGAGAATTCCTTTCTAAGACCGAGCTCCGTAAGCGTGGCGGTGTCTCCTCAACCCTGGTTGAAAAGATGGATGAAATGGGCATTCTTGGCAATATGCCAGAGGATAACCAGTTGAGTTTGTTTGATGATTTGTTTTGATGGATTCAACAATCCTCGCTCAGTTTGAGGTTGGCTAATGATAGAAAAGAAAAAAAGAGCAATACCCTGGAAGTCAGGGAAAGTCATTTCCATTCGCCTACGAAACGGCGTCTATGTCTTAGCATAAATGGTGCGAGAGCCCTATCTGGTATTTTTTAACCATTTCAAGGAGGAAAATAGCTGGAAGGGAGTGACCTTGAAAGAGGAGAATATTCTCTTTTGTAAAGCAGTCACTCGTCAGTTTCTACGCTCTAGTCCTGTAACGATTGTCAAAGACCTTGAGCCTCTCTTAGATTATCGGCTGCCTAAAGAATGGATTTATAGCCATATGGGTGGGCACCCGATTACGGTTTCGGTGAAGGGACGGAAGCGCCAAGTAGCTGGTTTTGGCCAACGGCTTTCCTTGGTTCAGGCGGATAAGGATAGTGGCCTACCAGAGGATAATCCTCTAATGGGCCTCTTCCAAGCCTATATCCTACCAGACATCCAAGAGCAAGATTGGGAGCGGGTCGGTCAGGTTGAGCTCATGTCACTTGAAGTCTTTCCTACGCTCAATGAACGTCTCTATCTCTGCTTACTCCATGGGAAAAATGTGAATCCAGAGCTAGATATCTCATTAGGAAAGTCCCTGCCCGATGAGTATGAAACCTATCTCGATATTCTTAGCAACAGCCCAGAGGCACGACGTCTCTATCTGGGTGAGGAGGATGACTAAGAAAGGAATAGAACATGAAGATTGACATTTTTGCGGAAGACAAACCTGCTGAAAAAGTCTTTGATTATAAGTTAGAAGTGGCAGACAATGTCCTGCTCCTTTCCACCGCCATGCTCTCAGGAGCGATTACTCTAGCCAGCTTATGTTCAGCCTTGAAAGATTAGATGATAGCCTCTATTTTCTTTTTGAAAATAGAGGTTTTTAAGTCCGTTCAGACCGGATAAGTGTTTTCTTTGGATCTGGTTTGTGTTACAATTTTTAGTAATAAGTGTTTGTGAGAAGCAACCCGAAAGAAAGGGATTTTCTTCAAAAAAGATGAAAGAGAGGACAGGAGTGTGGCGAGATATTTAGTAGGCCCTTACAACAATAGTTGGAACTTTATGGATGCGATTGAAAAAGCGCAGGATGGGGATACCATCGAGTTTGAAAATGGGTATGTCTTTCAATGGCCGACAAATAAAGTGATCGAGATCGACAAAAACCTTCATTTCGTGGGGCATGTGGTCCCAAATCCAAATGGCAATGGGCGCATGTTTAACAACACGATTGAGGCTTGTTTCCGATTTGTAGAGGGAGCTCAGGTGACATTTGAAGATCTGTGGTTTAAAGTTGGTGGGGATTATACGGCCTTGCTCTTATGGAATGGCTCAGACATCACTTGTAAACAGGTCTATTTTGAAGCAACCACTCCAACAAATAATGAATTTTTTATTTATATGGATACGCATTCGAAAATGACTTTGGAAGGAGTCGGAATGAAGGTTCCGGAAAAACACCAAAGTGCCATCGGTATGTCTGCTTCGGAATTGTCCATTCGCAATTCAACGATTTTTTCTAAAATAAAGCTGAATGAAGGCTCTAAGTTGACCTTAGAAAATGTCCAAATTGAAAAATTTGGGAATAATACGATCCATGCCAAGGACTCAGAAGTGATCGCAAAAAATTCAACAATTACAGGCGGGGATCTGGAAAACGATTTTCCACCAGTTTGGTTGAGAAATGTCATCTGGGAGTCTGAAAACTGTAAAATTGAGCTACCTACCGGAACTGGAATCTGTCTTGACAACAATGTTCAATTCAATTCGGATTCGGATCGTATCACCTCCATCAATTCATACAATAGTATGATCCGAGCTCACCAGGCTACATTTACAGAATTTTTCTGCGTCTATGAAGAGTCCTTTGCTTCTTTGACTGGAGAAACGACTTTCTTGAATGAGAATGCCCAAACCATTTCATTTGGAGTTTTTGATGAGAGTGTGCTGATGGCTGAGCATATGATTTGTCATAAGATTGCGGATCCCAATATCCGGCTTCAAAGTGGGGCCTTTGTGAAGGCAGGCACCATAACCTATAGGCAGGGCGATGCGCGTGATCTGACCAAGGAAATCGAGGATGGTTGTGACTATCTCATTGGCAGAGAAGTGGCCAAGGGCAATGCGCAAGTCGTTGCTACGGGACAGGCAATGGATGCAACGGTGGCATCAACCCCTGCAACGGGCTCTGGACCAGAGAAGAAACAAGATGCTCTTCAAGAGCTCAATAGCCTGATCGGTCTTGAAAAAGTCAAACATGAGATCAAGAAAATGATCAACATGGTGGAATTTAACAAGAAACGAATCGCCAGTGGCAAGGCTCCTGAAAAGCAAACCTTGCATGCTGCTTTTATGGGAAATCCTGGAACAGGGAAAACCACGGTGGCCCGGCTGCTGGGACAAGTGCTCTTTGATGCGGGTGTTCTCTCAGGAGAAGAATTCCGTTTTGTGGAAGCAACGGAGTCCGATCTGATCTCTTCGAATATTGGAGGAACCGCTGAACAGACCCAGGCTCTGCTTGAAAAAGCGCGTGGGGGTATCCTCTTTATTGATGAAGCCTATAGCTTGGATAAAAAGGACAGCGGTGCGGATTTTGGGATCGAGGCGATCAATACCATCCTCAAGTTTATGGAGGACAATCGCGATGACATTATGATCATCTTTGCCGGCTATACCAAGGAAATGGAAGAGTTCTTAAAGACCAATCCAGGCCTTCGTTCTCGGGTGCCAAATAATTTCATCTTTGAAGATTTCACAGGAGATGAGATTGTCCAACTAGGTGAAATGATTTTAAGCAAAGGGGACTACAAGCTCGAAGACCGGGACTACTATGCGCGGCATATTAAGCGGGCTTATGATGCCTCACTAGATAAGAGCAATGGTCGTTGGATCCGTAACCTCGATGAGCAATTGACCAAGACCATGGCAGATCGGGTGGTGGCCCAAGGTTCCGATGATATTGAGACTATTTTGAACAGCGATATTGATGCTGTCCTGAACCAAGGCAAGTACCAGGCAGGAGCCGACAAGGAAGAAGATGGAATGGCCGCCCTCAACCGTTTGGTTGGCATTGCCAAGGTGAAAGAGCAAGTGGAACAGTTCGTAGCCATGGCTGAGTTCAACCAAAAACGGGCTGAACAAGGCGGTATCGTCGAAGATACGACCTTGCACTCCCTCTTTCTTGGAAATCCCGGTACAGGGAAGACTACCGTTGCCCGCATTTTAGGTAATATCCTCTTCCAAAAAGGGGTGATCAATCAGAAGAAATTCATCGAAGTGTCGCGGAGCAATCTGGTTGGAGGCTACCAAGGTCAAACAGCCTTAAAGACGCGCGAAGTTTTAGAGAGTGCACTGGGTGGTGTCCTCTTTATCGATGAGGCCTACACGCTCTATACCGGCGTAAATGATGATTTTGGGAAGGAAGCCTTGGATGAAGTCCTCAAATTTATGGAGGACCACCGTCGCGATATCGTTATAATCTTTGCCGGTTACACGAAAGAGATGCACGACTTCTTGCAGGTCAATTCAGGTCTGCAAAGTCGGATCCCGACTACATTTGACTTTGAAGACTATAGCCCAGATGAGATCGTCGAGATCGGTTTGTTGGGACTGCGCAAGCAAGGCTACCAAGTCAACGAAGTCCTTTATGGAGAAATTGTGAGAGAAAATTATATGCGGGCCAATGACCATAGTAATGGTCGCTGGGTTCGTAATCTCAATGAAAAACTCTTGCGCCAAGTATCGACTCGGGTAACCCGTGAAGGTAGTACGGATTACAATTCAATTTTAGATCAAGATTTGGAAGCTTTGAGAGGGAATGGCAATTCTGGGCATCCCCATACAGTAGATGATCAAGGCTATGTTCTTCCTTGATCGAGAAAGAAGAATTAGGATTCTGCAGGAGCGGAATCCTTTCAGTTGAAGACAAAATCTTTTTAGAAACTTTCCTTAGGTGAATACGGACGTCAGCGAACTTCTATGAAGTTCCATGACTAATTATTGAGCCTAAGGTCTCAATAATTCCGAGTGAGGCTGGGACAAAAGTCCTAGCCTCTCAATTGTCTTTGGATTGTCGAGCAAGACGCAGTGGTTGAGTGGGCTCTACTACGCTGATTTCATCAGCTTTTATAGCCCTACTCAACTGTGCGGAGGTGGGACGACGAAATCGAATTCTAACGAATTACCGATTTCTGTCCCACTCTCACTTTTTTCACGGCGGAAAGTTTCGGTATTTCTTGATTCATTCTAAAAAGAACTCATTTTTATTTCTTTTCAGAATCACTTAACCTATCTTATATTAAAAAAGGTTGTTTACGTTCTAAAAGAATTCTACATGGACTTATGGTATACTAGGTAGAGATCATCACTTATGAAGGAGAAAAAATGGTTTTACCAAATTTTAAAGAAAACCTCGAAAAATACGCCAAATTGTTGGTGGCGAACGGCATCAACGTGCAACCTGGCCATACCTTGGTCTTGAACATCGATGTGGAACAAAGAGAATTGGCCCACTTGATCGTGAAGGAAGCCTATGCCTTGGGGGCGCACGAAGTCATTGTCCAATGGGGAGATGACTTCACTACTCGGGAGAAGTTCCTCCATGCACCGATGGATCGCTTGGACAACGTGCCTGGCTATAAGATTGCAGAGATGAACTACCTTCTTGAAAACAAAGCGAGTCGTCTTGGTGTCCGTTCTTCTGATCCAGGTGCCTTGAATGGCGTCGATGCAGAGAAACTTTCTGCTTCTGCCAAGGCTTTGGGAATGGCTATGAAACCAATGCGCATCGCTACTCAATCCAACAAGGTTAGCTGGACAGTTGCTGCTGCAGCTGGTTTAGAATGGGCGAAAAAAGTCTTCCCAAATGCGACGAGTGATGAAGAAGCAGTGGATCTCCTTTGGGATCAAATCTTCAAGACCTGCCGGGTGTACGAAGAAGATCCAGTTAAGGCTTGGGAAGAGCATGCTGCTATTCTCAAGAGCAAGGCAGAGATGCTCAATAAGGAACAATTCTCAGCTCTTCACTACACAGCACCAGGAACTGATTTGACCCTTGGCTTGCCGAAAAATCATGTTTGGGAATCTGCCGGAGCTATCAATGCCCAAGGCGAAAACTTCTTGCCAAATATGCCGACAGAAGAGGTCTTCACAGCTCCTGACTTCCGTCGTGCAGAAGGTTATGTCACTTCCACAAAACCGCTTAGCTACAATGGGAATATCATCGAAGGGATCAAAGTAACCTTTGAAAACGGAGAAATCGTAGATATCACAGCTGAAAAAGGCGATCAAGTCATGAAAGATTTAGTCTTCAAAAACAAGGGAGCGCGTGCCTTGGGGGAGTGTGCCCTCGTACCAGACCCAAGCCCAATTTCTCAATCAGGGATTACTTTCTTTAATACCCTCTTTGATGAAAATGCCTCTAACCACTTGGCCATCGGGGCAGCCTATGCAACCAGCGTAGAAGGCGGCGCAGCGTTCACAGAAGAAGAACTCGAAGCAGCTGGGCTCAACCGCTCAGATGTCCACGTCGACTTCATGATCGGCTCAAGCCAAATGGATATCGACGGCATCCGTGAGGATGGAACACGCGTACCACTCTTCCGTAATGGAGATTGGGCAATATAAGGAGAAACTATGATTGGAAGTATGTTTGTCGGTCTTTTGATCGGACTTCTAGCTGGAGCTATCACCAATCGTGGCGAACGCATGGGATGTTTTGGGAAAATGTTCCTGGGCTGGATTGGTGCCTTTTTAGGACAATTACTCTTTGGTGCTTGGGGACCAAGCCTAAACGGTACAGCCATTATCCCATCGATTCTTGGTGCCATGATTTTATTAGCCATCTTCTGGGAAAGAGGAAGCTAGGTTTAACTTGCTAAAACAGATAGAGTGGTTGGAAATCTTCCAACCTCTTTTTTAGTCAAAACTTGATCATCAAAGTAAAATCAGGTATCATGGAAGGTATGTTTTGTTATGAATAAATAAGATAATTATGGCTGTGGTAGACTGGTGAAAAGTTAGTTCAGATTCTCCGTCTAAGAATGAAACAGTATAGAAAGTAAGATCAATCTATGTTTAAACCAGCAAAAATCGATCGTTTGCCGAAAATGAATTTTCGCTATCGTTTGTTAAAAGTAGAGAATGAGTGGTATTTAATGGAAGCCGATCGTCCAATTATCATCACCTATTTTCTTCCGTGGCTTGTTTATTTCATCCCTCATAAAGCTTATCAACTGACAGAGGATGAAGTAGAAGTCCTAGCTCCAAAAGTATTTGAAAGAGACAAGAAGCATCAGAGTTTAGTGAATAACAAAATTGGGAAGACCTCGCTTGGTCTAGGTGTAACCTCCATGTTATTAGCAAGGGCATTTCCAATAGAAAAATACCTCAATTTTACCTCTCACTTGCTTAATCTATCCTTGATGATGTTGATTTTAATTTTTGTAGTGGGACTTCGGATTTGGATGGGTAGAGGGGAAGGGATGCAGGAAATAGTGGCAGATAAAACACCTCGGAAATGAACTGCACCCCAAAAGTTAGACAGAAAAAATCTAACTTTTGGGGTGTTTTATAATGAAATTAACTTATGAAGA
>NZ_CABFMD010000034.1 GCF_901875555.1 Streptococcus parasanguinis | reverse complement strand
TATCTTTATAAGTTAATTTCATAATAAAAACACCCCAAAAGTT
Source organism: Streptococcus parasanguinis (assembly GCF_901875555.1). Taxonomy (GTDB): domain Bacteria; phylum Bacillota; class Bacilli; order Lactobacillales; family Streptococcaceae; genus Streptococcus; species Streptococcus parasanguinis_H. The sequence goes on along the minus strand of NZ_CABFMD010000034.1, from coordinate 125,561 downwards.
AGATTTTTCTGTCTAACTTTTGGGGTGCAGTTCACACCGGACCTCTTTTTTAATCTTCGTTTACGAAAGGCATCAAAGCCATTACGCGAGCGCGTTTGATAGCTGTTGTTACTTTACGTTGGTTCTTCGCTGAAGTTCCAGTTACACGACGAGGAAGGATTTTCCCACGTTCTGAAACGAAACGGCTAAGAAGCTCAGTATCTTTGTAATCAACATATTCAATTTTGTTTGCTGCGATGTAATCAACTTTTTTACGGCGTTTGAATCCGCCACGACGTTGTTGAGCCATGTTTAATTCTCCTTTATAGTTTTAATTCGTTAAACCCATTCTTAGAATGGAAGATCGTCGTCTGAGATGTCCATTGGATTAGCTCCAAATGGATTTTCTTCACGACCAAAGTTTGGCGCTGCATTGCTTGGTTCAGATCCACCAAAGCTTGGGGCTGCATTTCCAGCAAAACCACCGTTGCCTGATGAATAGCCACCAGCTGCATGCCCTTCGCGTGCTGCACGGCTTTCCAATAATTGGAAGCTGTCTGCTACGACTTCAGTGACATAAACACGTTGACCTTGCTGGTTTTCGTAATTACGTGTTTGAATGCGACCGGTAATCCCAATCAAAGCACCTTTCTTAGCCCAGTTGGCTAAGTTTTCTGCTTGCTGACGCCAGATCACACAGTTGATGAAATCGGCTTCGCGCTCTCCATTCTGACTCTTGAAGTTGCGGTTAACAGCTAGGCTGAAAGTAGCAACTGCTTGATTGCTTGGAGTGTAACGAAGTTCAGCATCACGGGTCATACGACCGACAAGTACAACATTGTTAATCATAAGTCACCTCTGATGATTTCTTACGCGTCAACTTTTACGATCATGTGACGAAGAATGTCACCGTTGATTTTTGAAAGACGGTCGAACTCGTTAAGAGCTACAGCGTCGTTCGCTTCAACGTTTACGATGTGGTAAAGTCCTTCACGGAAATCTTGGATTTCGTATGCAAGACGACGTTTTTCCCAATCTTTTGATTCAACAACAGTTGCACCGTTGTCAGTCAAGATAGAATCGAAACGTGCTACCAAAGCGTTTTTAGCTTCTTCTTCAATGTTTGGACGAATAATATAAAGAATTTCGTATTTAGCCATTGATAATGTTCCTCCTTTTGGACTAATGACCCCAAGTCTTTGCAAGGGGTAAGTGAGGTTTACTCACAAGAAACTATTATACCAGACTTTTCGAACAAAGGCAAGGATTATCTTTAGGATTTGAAACATCATTTTTTACACACCCTACGATATTGAAGGAAAACTTCCCCTTAAAAATGGCAATTAATAGAAGGAAAGATACTCCTTTCCTGTCCCCTTTTCTTAAAGAAAACTGATATCAGTTAGCTTTAAGCTTGAGTCTTTATACTAGCTACAACAAATCTCAAGAAACGAGGAACGATTATGAATTATCTTATCATCCCCGCCTATCAACCGGATCTGAATCTTGTCAAATTGGTTCGCCTGGTTCACGCTAAGAGTGATCTCCACATCATCGTCGTCGACGATGGAAGTGACGCCGACAAGAAAGTGATTTTTGACAAATTGGACGGGCTTGCGACAGTCCTGACCCACGAGCACAACCAAGGAAAAGGGCAATCCCTCAAAACTGCTTATGCATACATCCTAGAAAGAGGTACCTATGGAAGCATTGTTACAGCTGATGCAGACGGTCAGCACAAAATTTGGGATATTTTCAGGGTTGTTAACCAATCTCAAGAACATCCTGGAGCACTTATTTTAGGAGCACGCGCCTTTTCTGGCCAAGTTCCTTTGCGTTCTGCCTTCGGGAATAAATTGACTCGTTTCCTCTTCAAACAACAAACCGGAGTGGCAATCAGCGATACCCAAACAGGTTTACGGGCTTTTACTACGAATCTCTTGCCTTTCATGCTTGAGGTTGACGGACAGCGTTATGAATATGAAATGAATGTTCTCCTTGCAGCAAGCAAGTCCTTCCCCATCCTAGAAGTTCCGATTGAAACAGTCTATATCAATGACAATGAAGGTTCCCACTTCCGACCTATCCGAGATGGCCTCATGATCTACAAGGACATGTTTAAATTTGCCCTCTCCTCTCTAAGTAGTTTTATCGTTGACTATCTGGTCTATGCCTTCTTCCTTTTTGTAATGATGGCTGTGCCCATTAGTCTTCGCATTCTCCTAGCAAACGGGATCGCTCGTGTGACGAGTTCCATTTTTAACTACTCGACTAACAAGCACCTGGTTTTTAAGAATAAAGACAGCGTCGCTAAAACAGGAAGTGGCTACTTTGGTCTAGCCCTAGGCCTCTTTATTCTCGATACGCTCTTGATTCGACTCTTCTATACTGCTTTCGGGCTCAATCTCCTGATCAGTAAAATTGTCGTTGGCTTCCTCCTCTTTCTGGTCTCATGGGTGATCCAGAAAAAAGTAATCTTCAAAGAAAGGATAGCTCCCCACCATGAAATTCTTTAAAAAATCCTATACCTATGCTGCCTGCTTTGGCCTTCTTTTGACCAGCGGTTTTAGCTACTCGATGCTCAAGACCTTTGTCTTATCCGATGCCATCCAAACCGTAAAAGCTACGACTACGGACACTAAGGCAGCCAAAAAAGCAGCTGCTTCAGCTACAACGACGGATACCAGCTATTCAGATGACAATATCCAGGTGACTTTAACAGAAAAAACAGTTGAAAATACCCAGGTTTACATCGCAGATATCACAGTCAGCTCGGCAGATTATCTGAAAACAGCCTTTGCACAAAACACCTACGGGACAAATGTAACGGCTAAGACCTCCGTCACAGCCGCCAACAACAGTGCTATTCTAGCAGTGAACGGTGACTATTACGGGGCTAACAACACAGGATACGTCATCCGAAACGGTGTGGTCTATCGAGATACCGTTCGGGAAGATTCAAGCAATGGGGACCTGGCGATTTATAAGGATGGATCCTTCAAAATTATCTATGAAGACGAGATCTCTGCGGATCAATTGGTCAAAGACGGGGTCGTCAATCTCCTCGCTTTCGGTCCTTCCTTAGTTGAAAATGGTGAGATTACGGTAGACACCAACTCAGAAGTTGGACAATCCATGGCATCCAACCCACGTACAGCGATTGGGATCATCGACGAAAACCACTACATTATCGTCGTGTCAGATGGACGGACTTCAGAAAGTGAAGGACTATCTCTCTACCAATTAGCGGAAGTGATGAAGTCTTATGGCGCTAAAACAGCCTACAACTTGGATGGGGGTGGATCTTCTACCCTTTACTTCAATGGCCAAGTTATTAACAAACCAACAACAAATGGTACTATCTCAGAAAGGGCGGTGAGTGACATTGTCTACATCGGTTACTAATCCCATTAAAAAACGCTTGAAAAAAACGATTCTCTGGTATCCTCTTATTTCAGCTTTCTTCTTCGTTGGAAGTCGCATCTATGAACACTTTAGTTTTGGAGAAACTTCGGCCTTCATGCACTACCTTTTCTTGATTCCTTTGATCGGTGGGGCACTGTTAGTAGCTCTACAGCTCTTCGTCAAAGGCTTCTCTCGCCTGAGTCTCAATCTTTGGAATTCCGGAGTGGCTACTCTCACAACAGGAGCCCTCTACCGAGGCATTGTCAACCTCTCTGGTCGCTCCACCACAATGGATCAGCCCTATTATTACTTTGGAGTTGCCTTTCTAGCACTAGCTCTGATCAGCCTCTTCTTTGTCCGCAGTGTCTGGATAGAGAAGACAGCCTAAGATATGAAAAACGTCCGTTTCTTAAAAGAACGGACGTTTCAGATTGAAGTCAAAGTATTCTGAGAAACTTTCCTTAGGTGAGAACGGACGTCAGCGAACTTCTTCAAAGTTCCATGACTTAGTTTTGAACCTAAGGTTTCAAAACTCCCGAGTGCTTGAAACAATATTGTTTCAAGCACTTTTCTCACGGCGGAAAGTCCCAGTAGGGAGTAAATGATATCTATTGCAGAATCATTTAATTTTTTATGCAAAAACAGTTTGTATACTTTCTATCCCCAGTTAACCTTCGCGTTTTTTGCTAGCTACAAAACCTGCTAAAGCGAGTGAGGTCATGCCAAAGAGACTAAGGACTGTAGAAGCCAAGTCTTCTTGACCTGTTTTTGGAAGACCGGTTGCTGGTTGAGCAACTGCTTCTTCTTGACCACCTGTATGATAAGTGACAGCGACTGGTTTAACCGTTGCTGTTTCTTTTGTTTCCGTTGCTTCTGGTTGGACTGCCACTGCTGGGCTTGTAGGTTGAACCGTTGGGTTAACTGGAGCCACTGGAGCTACAGGATTAACAGGACTTACTGGAGCTACTGGAGCTACAGGATTGACAGGACTTACTGGTGCCACTGGAGCTACAGGATTGACAGGACTTACTGGTGCCACTGGAGCTACAGGATTGACAGGACTTACTGGATCTACTGGCGATGGCTGTGGTTCCGGTTGTGGTTCTGGAGTTGGTTTTTCTTCTTCCACTTTTTCCACAAATGTCTTGTTACCCAAGATTGAAGCAGACAACTTCTTCCCTGCCTTATTCACATCTTCGATGTATTGGATAAAGACTTCAGTATCTGGATTAATAGCACCGATCAATTTTGTATCGCGGAAGACTGAGAAGCCATCACCACCACCATACAAGAAGTCGTTGATAATCGCCTTATAGGTCTTCTTGCGATCAATTTCAGTTCCATCTGCCTTGTAAGCTTTCACAACCTTATATGGATTTTCTTCTGTTGCATCGGCTGGTTTTGTATAGGTGTACTTGATACCTGCCATTTGCAAGAAGTAGAGTTCTTTCTCATCATACTGTTGGTCCAAAGCTTTATAGATTTGATCTCCAGTAATTTCGACTACTTGAAGAATATTTCCAAATGGTTGCACCGCTTGAGCCGCACCCCAAGTGACTGTTCCGTCTGGTTTCACCACAAGGTCTGCACGGATTCCTCCATTATTGGTGAAGGCAAAGTCTACATCTGGATAACCTGATTTTTTAGCAATATCCAATTGGGCGGCTGTGACCAGATCCCCAACAGCACTTTCTTTTTGCGCATTCAATTCCCGTGTAATATTTTCAGCTTTCTCTGCCGAACCAATTTTCGCTTCCGTTACCTTTTTAACAGTCTCGTCGGCTTCATTGATGATCGCTTGAACCTTGGCATCTTTAGCTTTACCTTTAGAAGGATCGACAGCGATGATTTTAGCAGTTGGAGCTTTGACAAAGTCAGCTGTATCTGTATCTAAGACTCCACGGACATCAGAGTAGGCTTTGCCTTGAGAAGTTACTTGCACAATCAAGGTATTGCCGACCATCCCATTTGTATATTGGTGGTTGTGACCTGCAAAGACGATATCCACTGAGTTTTCAGGATAGATTTGGTTTAATTTTTTGATCATGTCTGCAGCAGGACCTTCTGCTACCCCATTTTTACTTGTTGCAGCAACGTGGGCCAAGACAGCGATAGCATGAACGCCTTGGTCATTTAATTCACGCGCATATTTGGCAATCGATTCTGCTTCATCCAAAACGCGGTATTGTTCATGATTTTTACGCAAAACAAGATTTGGGAATTCTGTCGTAACAACCCCGATAAATCCGACCTTAACGGTCTTATCATTGACTGGGATTTCTTTAATGGTATAAGGTTTCCAGTCAAATGGGATTTTGTTGGTATCCTTGTCGACCAAGTTAGCAATCACAATTTCTTGTTTGGAAGCTTCATGAGGATACTCATCGACGATCTTATTGAATTGACCAGGTGTTGGGGCTTCTCCCTTCATGATCCGGTTGAATTCACCAAGTCCTTCGTCAAACTCGTGATTTCCAAGAGTTCCATATTCAAAGTTCATTTCATTGAAGACTTTAACAGTTGGTTCATCTTGAAGGAGGGCAGAATTGGCTGGACTAGCCCCGACCATATCTCCAGCTTGCACACGGATGCTGGCATTTGGCGTTCCGGCATTCTCCGTTTCAAAGTCTTTTTGCGAATCGTTGAGGTAGGTTGCCAAAAGTGGGGCTGTTCCTGCATTTTTCACAGTTTCGCCTTCTAAACGAGCTGTCCCTGTTTGTTCCAAGGCACCGTGGAAGTCATTGACGCCCATAAACTGCACGGGCAATTCGTCTGCAAAAACGCTATTGATCGCAAAAACACTAAGACCTGCAGCGACCGCTAGGATACTGCTTTTCAAGATAACTTTTTTCTTCATAGAATACTCCATTTTCTAATGTAGGACACTTCTCCAAAGAGGAGAAAACAGAACAGTTGATTTGCTGCAATCAGCTCTTCCATTTTACTATTTTTTCGGCTTTTCTTCAATATTTCTTTGAAAACTCTTCCATCTTCCCTAGAAAACGCTTGATTTCCGAACTTATATCCAGCTGTCTTTTCTTTAGTTCTTAGATCTATAGTTTAAATTGTAAAATAAAAATCAGTCCCTAAAGGTTCATCAAATAAGAACTGAAAACTATTGTTACGTAGAAGCGTAAGGTAGACACAATGAATCATGTGAATCGACTATACTTTTCTCCTATAAATACAAATCCTTTGTGCTATAATGTGATTAATGGAAAATAGTAAAAGTACAATCACTAGAAAAACTTTCAGAAAGCAGGAACCTGATGTCCTGGGCAAGGCCATCTCTTCTACCCCTTGTCTGTCAGAAGCCCAAATTCATGGCCTCTTGGTAGACAAGGAAAGTAGGTGCCAACACTATCATTCTCCACTAGATATTCTTGCCCTAAAATGCTATGACTGTCAAAAGTATTATGCCTGTTATCAATGTCATGATCATATAGAGGATCATAAATATCAGGCTTATCCTTGCCACTTAAGGCAGGATAAGGTAGTTATCTGTGGTGTTTGTCTACATGAAATGACTATTGAAAACTATCAAAAATCTGTCTCTTGCCCTCATTGTCACAGTCGGTTTAACCCAGCTTGTTCAAAACACTATGACATTTATTTTGCAAAATAAAAAGATTGAAGACATTGTTCGTGTGAACAGAGCCTTCAATCTTTTTTTAGTTAAAGTAGTTATGATTTTTTAGTGCTTTTAAAACTGGCTTAGTCACCAAAGAGACGATGAGTCCTTTTAACAGGTCAGGAATGATAAAAGGTGTCAAACCGACAGCTACGGCTGTAGACCAACCCATATTTCCAAGGAAGTGAAGGGTGAGAATTCCACCGACAAATACTGGGACATCTCCTAAAACAAAAGCCAAAAAGATTTTCCAAATGGGTGTATCAGCATTAGTCAGTTTAGAAGTGATAAAGGCGAAAAGGGGATAGGCAAGTATATAACCAGCTATTGGACTAAAGAAGGTTTGAAAACCACCGCTACCTCCTGCGAAAACGGGTAGACCAATTGCACCGAGAATAAGATAGAGGAGAGCAGCAAGAGTAGCTTCCCTCGGTTTAAAAATAGCAGCCACCAGTCCTACAGCAAAGGTCTGTAAGGTGATGGGCACCGCTCCTATCGGAATGATGATTTGTGATAGGGAAGCAATGATAGCAGCTCCGAAGGCTGGAAGAACAATTGAAAAAGTATGATGTTGTTTCATTTTTAGTTAACCTCACTTTTAAATACGGTTAACCTATTATACCAAACAACCCCTTAATAGTCAACCGAGATATAAAAACAGATTGACTGTAGAAACTGGAATTCGTTTGTAATTTTCTTTCTCAAGCAATCCCACTTTCCAGCATTCTTTTTTATTTTAGGAAATCATTCACCTAGCTACTGATGGGCTAATCAAATATTTTTTAAAAAATATAAAATTCTTTTACCGCTAGCATCATTGATGCAATCCACAAGGTGATTCCACCCTATGTGGATAGAAGACTTCCACAAACTGATGAAACAGCGCTTAACTGTTTCAAAAAAAGCAAGTGGAAATGTAAAAGACGGTCTAAATAAGAAAAAAAGCCGGATTGTTCCGGCTCTTCTTCTTATTTATTTACGTTTTCCCATTTCCAATTTTGAACTTCTGGAATGTCATCTCCATTTTCACGGATATAGGCGTTGTGGAAGGCTACTGTTTCATCCATTTGAGCTGCAAATTCGCTTGCTGCTTCTCCAAGAGCTGCATTAGCTGCATCTTGTGCCAAGTGGAAGCGATCCAACTCAGACATGACACGCATATCAAATGGTGTTGTGATATCCCCGTTTTCACGGTAACCATGCACACGAAGATTATGGTTGTGACGGTTGAAGAAGATATCACGGATCATACCTTCGTAACCATGGAAGGCAAAGATAACTGGTTTGTCAGCAGTGAAGACCTTGTCGAACTCTTCATCTGAAAGTCCACGCGCATCGACGGATGGGTGACGCAATTTCAAGATGTCTACAACATTGACAAAGCGGATCTTCAATTCTGGGAAGGCTTTGTGAAGAATCGTTACGGCTGCAAGTGCCTCTAAGTTTGGCTCTGTACCTGCTGCTGCAATAACTAGATCTGGCTCTTCATCTGCTGAAACAGTTGATGCCCAATCGATCACCTTGTATCCTTCACGAACCAATTCTTCAGCTTCAGCTGCTGAGTAGAATTGAGGACGCGGGTGTTTAGAAGAAACAATCAAGTTGATCACATCTTCTCCCTTGAAGGCTTGGTCCATCACTGCAAGCAAGGTATTGGTATCTGCTGGCAAGTACTCACGGATGTATTCAGGAGTTTTCTCAGCCAAGTGAGTCAAGATACCTGGATCTTGGTGAGTGTAACCATTGTGGTCTTGTTGGAAGACTGTTGAAGTCGCAATCAAGTTCAAGGCAGGGTAGTTTTTACGCCATGTCGTGTGAGTCTTAGATTTACGCAACCATTTGAAGTGTTGCGTAATCATAGAGTCTACGACACGAAGGAAGGATTCGTAAGATGCGAAGAATCCATGACGACCTGTCAAGACATATCCTTCAAGCATTCCTTCTGCTTGGTGTTCTGACAATTGAGAGTCAATCACACGTCCAGCAGGGCTCAAAGCTTCATCGTAGTCTGGTTTCATACGTCCTAACCATTGACGGCTTGTACGTGTGAAAACTTCTTGAAGACGGTTTGATTTGGTTTCATCTGGTCCAAAGATACGGAAGTTGTCTGGGTTGGCTTCCACAAGGTCTGCCGCATACTTACCAAATTCGATCATATCTTGCGCCATGATAGCACCTGGTGTTTCAATCTTGAAGGCATGTTTCTTCCAATCAGCTGTGTTCATTGGTTTGATGACACCTGCGTTTGTGATTGGGTTCATGGCCATGCGACGGTCACCTTTTGGTGCGATTTCAGCAATTTCAGGAAGTAATTTACCAGTTTCGTCAAACAACTCAGCTGGACGGTAAGATTCCAACCATGAAAGAAGGGCATCCACATGCTCCATGTGATGAGCATCTACTGGGATCGGAACTTGGTGAGCACGGAAGCCACCCTCAATTGGTGTTCCCTCCCAAGCTTTTGGACCAGTCCAACCTTTAGGAATACGAGCAATCAAGACAGGATATACTGGTTGAGTTGCTTCTTCTGCAGAACCTTTACGAGCTTCTGCTTGGACTTTCTTGATTTCTTCAATCGCTTCGTCCAATTTCTCTGCAAACAAAGCGTGAGCAGCTTCGTGGTCATCAGAAATAGCGGTTACGTTTGCAAAGATTGGTTTCCAACCAAGACCTTCAAAGAAGAGGGCCAATTCTTCGTCTGTTTTGCGTTCGAAGATCGTTGGGTTGTGGATCTTTCCTCCGTTGAGGTAGAAGATTGGAAGAACAGCACCATCGTTGACTGGGTTCAAGAAGGTATTTGACAACCATCCTGCCATCAATGGACCTGTTTCTCCTTCACCGTCACCGATCACTGTTGCAGCAATCACATCTGGATTATCCAATACAGCACCTACAGCGTGAGAAAGGGCATAACCAAGTTCTCCCCCTTCATGGATAGATCCTGGTGTTTCAGGCGCCGCGTGAGAAGCGATCCCTCCTGGGAATGAGAAGATCTTACACAAGTGTTTGAAACCTTCTTCGTTTTGAGGGATAGTTGGATTCAATTCAGTATATGAACCATCTAAGTAAGAGTTAGATACCATCACTTGTCCACCGTGACCTGGTCCTTCAATGTAGAACATATCCAAGTCGTATTTGTTGATGGTACGGTTCAAGTGAGCATAGATAAAGTTTTGCCCTGGTACAGTTCCCCAGTGCCCGATTGGGTGAGCCTTCAAGTCATTTTCAACGACTTCACGCTTCAACAATGGGTTATCTTTTAAGTACATTTGAGCAGCTGAAATGTAGTTGGCTGCACGCCACCAAGCGTCTACTTTATCCAAGTAAGCTTTGCTGTTATAATCGACAGTCATCTTGTCTCCTCACAATTTCTAGACAGGTTTGTTGAACAACCTGTTCGTTTGATGAATAGTTTAAACAATCTGTTTTTTTAAGGTTAAACAGATGATATTGAAGAAAATACTCAATATTACCTCTATTCTATCAAGATTTTCCCTTTTTGTACATTAGAAAGTAAGAAAAATATTCTTTGAACGTCAAATTTTAATTTCCTACTAAAGCGGTCCCATTCCCTACAGGGATACAGTTAAAAAAAGACTTTGCTGATTTTTACAAACCAGCAAGGTCTCGACTGAAATAGAGTAGTTTAAATGACTTTTTGACCTTTCTTGTAGACATCTGTCACTAGATTTGTCGCAAAGAAATAGAAGAGATAGTCTAGATTTGGTGCATCAAAGATGGTAATGTCAGCCTGTTTGCCAGCATCGAAAGAACCGATCGTTTTAGCACGATCTACTGAATAGGCTGCATTAATGGTCACTGCATTGAGAATTTCCACTGGAGTTAGGTGCATCATGAAGCACCCCAGATGCATGGCAAACTGAAGATTGGCTGTTGGACAAGATCCTGGATTGCTGTCTGTTGTTAGGGTAATAGCCATGCCAGCGTCCAACATCTTACGAGCCGGTGCATAAGTATCTTCCATGAGGCTAAAGGTTGTTGCCGGCAAAAGATTTCCAATAACTTTTGCTTTTGCCAGTTTTTCGATTCCCTCATCGGTAATGACCATCAGGTGTTCGGCACTGGTGGATTCCAATTCAGCTGCCACATCAACACCTCCAATGGATTCGATCTCATCGGCATGAATCCGCAGTTTGAAGCCCATCTCCTTGGCTTTAGAAAGAAGATAGCGAGATTCATCTGCTGTAAAGACCCCTTTTTCACAGAAGATATCACAGAACTCAGCTAACTGTCCTTCTTTCACTTTCGGAAGCATTTGTTCCACAATGAGATCTAAATATTCTTGAGAACGGCCCTTGTACTCTGTAGGAATCGCATGGGCTGCCATAAAGGTAGATACCAAGTCTATTTGATGATCCCGATCCAGTGCAGCGACAACATCCAACTGGCGTTTTTCAGTTTCCCAATCCAAACCGTAACCGCTTTTCGCTTCAACAGTTGTCACCCCATGGCGCAACATATAGTCCAACAGTCGTTCGGATTTGTCATAGAGATCATCAAAGGAAGCTTCCCGTGTCGCCCGAACGGTGCTTAGAATCCCTCCGCCTTGGGCGAGGATGTCTAAGTAAGAAACACCTGCTAACTTTTTAGCAAATTCATGCTCCCGACTGCCTCCATAGACTAAGTGGGTGTGGCAATCAATCAGGCCAGGGGTTGCAACTTTTCCTTCATAGGATTTTACTTCCGTATGGTCATCGATCAGTTCTGGGGCTGGTTGCCCTGTCCCAACTGCAAGAATCTTTCCATCTTTAATGGCGATATAAGCATCTGAAAGAATTTTTGCCTCTGCCATCTCCTTACCATAGAGAGGATGACCCAGATCATTTGGACAAAACAATTGGTTAAAGTGGGTTAATAGGATATCAGCTGACATATGAAACATTCCTTTCTATTTCCATCGTTATTCATTTTACAATTCTACAGAAAAAGCGTCAAAAAAAAGTCAAAAAGTTTTCCCCTCATCTTTTTTTGCTTTATTAACAATTATATTTTTTTTTGACTCTTTATTGACGTTTCTTGGATACAATAAAGAAAATACAAATTCACAATCCAAAAATAAGGAGGGTTCTGCTATGTCATTTATAGACGAGAAAGAAATTGCAGCAGCTATGTCTGTCAAACTTGACTTTGATGTCCTACCTGAAAAGGCGACTTTTCAAGAAGGCATCCGTCGTGCACCTGATAGAGGCTTCCGCTTAACGCAAGCTCAGACCGAAATTGCCCTTAAAAATGCTTTGCGTTACATTCCTAAAAAATTCCACCAAGAGTTGATCCCAGAATTTCTGGAAGAACTGAAAACTCGCGGTCGGATCTATGGCTATCGCTTCCGTCCAAAAGATCGCATCTATGGAAAACCAATTGATGAGTACAAAGGAAAATGCACTGCTGCTAAGGCTATGCAGGTCATGATCGACAACAACTTGAGCTTTGAAATTGCCCTTTATCCTTATGAATTGGTCACTTATGGGGAAACAGGATCTGTCTGTGCCAACTGGATGCAATACAACTTGATCAAGAAATACTTGGAAGTGATGACAGAAGACCAAACCTTGGTCGTTGAATCTGGTCACCCACTTGGCCTCTTTAAATCGAAACCAGAAGCTCCTCGTGTCGTCATCACCAACGGTCTCTTGATTGGTGAGTATGACAATATGCGCGACTGGGAAATCGCTGAAGAAATGGGAGTAACCAACTACGGTCAAATGACTGCAGGTGGCTGGATGTACATCGGACCTCAAGGGATCGTTCACGGTACCTTCAACACCCTTCTCAATGCTGGTCGTCTTAAACTCGGCGTGCCTGATGATGGCGACTTGACCGGTAAACTCTTCATTTCATCTGGTCTCGGTGGGATGAGCGGTGCTCAAGGGAAAGCAGCTGAAATCGCAAAAGCGGTTGCCATCGTCGCTGAAGTGGACCGCTCTCGGATCGAAACGCGCCACTCTCAAGGTTGGATTAGCCAAGTGACAGACAGTGCGGAAGAAGCTGTGAAATTGGCTCAAGCAGCCCTGGAAGCTGGTGAATCAACTTCCATTGCCTACCATGGTAATATCGTGGACTTGCTCGAATATGTCAACGAACACCAAGTTCATGTTCATCTCTTGTCTGACCAAACCTCTTGTCACAACGTTTATGATGGCGGCTATTGCCCGGTTGGGATCAGCTTTGAAGAACGGACACGTTTGCTGGCAGAAGACAAAGAAACCTTCCATCGCTTGGTAGATGAAACCTTGGCTCGTCACTTCGCAGTGATTAAAGATTTAACTGCTAAGGGCACCTACTTCTTCGACTACGGTAATGCCTTCATGAAATCTGTTTACGACTCAGGCATCAAGGAAATTTCTAAGAATGGCTTGGATGACAAGGACGGCTTCATTTGGCCATCTTATGTAGAAGATATCATGGGACCTATGCTCTTTGACTATGGATATGGTCCATTCCGTTGGGTCTGCCTCAGCGGTAAACATGAAGACTTGATTGCAACCGACCATGCAGCGATGGAAGCGATCGATCCAACTCGTCGCTACCAAGACCGCGACAACTACAACTGGATTCGCGATGCTGAAAAGAACCAACTGGTGGTTGGTACCCAAGCTCGTATCCTCTACCAAGATTGTATGGGTCGTGTCAACATTGCTCTGAAATTCAATGAACTCATTCGCCAAGGCAAGATTGGACCAGTCATGATCGGACGTGACCACCACGACGTATCTGGTACAGATGCTCCATTCCGTGAAACATCAAACATCAAAGATGGATCGAATGTCACTTGTGATATGGCGGTTCAATGTTACGCTGGTAACGCTGCTCGTGGTATGAGTCTCGTGGCTCTCCATAATGGTGGTGGTACTGGCATCGGTAAAGCTATCAACGGTGGCTTTGGTCTCGTACTAGACGGTAGTCACCGAATCGATGAAATTATCAAATCTGCTATTTCATGGGATACCATGGGAGGGGTTGCTCGTCGGAACTGGGCACGGAACGATCATGCTATTGAAACAGCGATCGAGTACAACCGTCTCCATGCAGGAACAGACCACATCACCATTCCTTATCTTGCAGATGAAGATTTGGTCAAAGATGCGGTTCAAAAATTGTTTTAACATCAAAAAATAAAATCTGAGAAGGGGGAGGAAAATACAAAGACTTCTCCTCCCCAACTTCTCCTATAAAAAGAGGTAATCATATGGCAAAAATTGTTGAGTGTATTCCAAACTTCTCTGAAGGACGCAATCAGGCTGTGATCGACGGATTAGCCGCAACAGCAAAAAGTATTCCAGGTGTCACTTTACTCGACTACTCGTCTGATGCCAGTCACAATCGTAGCGTCTTTACACTCGTTGGGGATGAAGAAAGCATTCAGGAAGTGGCTTTCCAATTGGTGAAATATGCTTCTGAAAACATTGATATGACCAAGCACGAAGGCGAACACCCTCGTATGGGGGCAACGGACGTTTGTCCATTTGTTCCGGTTAAAGATATCACTACAGCCGAATGTGTTGAAATCGCTAATAAAGTGGCCGAACGCATCAATCGCGAATTAGGTATTCCAATCTTCCTTTACGAAGATGCCGCAACTCGTCCAGAACGGAAAAACTTGGCTAAAGTGCGCAAAGGACAATTTGAAGGAATGCCAGAAAAATTGTTGGAAGAAGACTGGAAGCCAGACTACGGCGAACGCAAGATTCACCCAACTGCAGGGGTTACAGCCGTTGGTGTCCGTATGCCACTCGTTGCTTTCAATATTAACCTTGACACAGATGATCTAAATATTGCCAATAAAATTTCTAAAATCATTCGCGGATCAAGCGGTGGATACAAATACTGTAAAGCGATCGGTGTCATGCTAGAAGATCGTAACATCGCCCAAGTCTCCATCAACATGGTCAACTTAGAACAATTCCCGCTGTATCGTGTCGTTGAAACCGTTCGTTTCGAAGCACAACGCTACGGTGTTCGCATCATCGGAACAGAACTTATCGGACTCGCTCCTGCTAAGGCTTTGATCGACTCTGCTGAATACTACTTGCAATTAGAAGACTTTGACTACAGCAAACAAGTCTTGGAAAATCACTTGTTGGGTTAGAAAGGGGAGCTATGAAACTAGTTGACTTAAGTATTACAGAGTTTGCCAAGGTCCTTGGTTCGGATGCTCCAGCTCCAGGTGGTGGTTCTGCCGCTGCCCTATCCGCTGCGAATGGGATTTCCCTTACAAAAATGGTCTGTGAACTGACCATTGGAAAGAAAAAATACGCTGAATTCGAAGACCATATCAAAGGGGTTCACGAAAAAAGCGCTCACCTCCAAGACCAGTTACTAGAAGCTATTGACAAGGATACAGAAGCTTTCAATATCGTATCAGCTGTCTTTGATCTTCCAAAAGAAACGGAAGAAGAGAAAGCCGCTCGTCGTGAAGCCATGCAAAAAGCCTTGAAACATGCGACAGTATCTCCTTTCTCTATGATGGAGCTCATCGTCGAGGCGCTTGAAACCACCAAAGAAGCTGTTGGCAAGTCCAACACCAATGCGGCGAGTGACTTAGGAGTTGCTGCTCTCAATCTCAAAGCTGGCCTTCAAGGGGCTTGGCTCAACGTCCTGATCAACATTTCAGGAATCAAGGACCAAGACTTTGTCCAAGAATACCACGGCAAGGGTCTCGAACTCCTCCAAACAGGTTCTGACCTTGCAGACAACATATACCAAACTATTTTAGAAAGTCTATCATAAACCTAACAAACAAATAGAAAGAAGGGATTCTATGGTTTTATCGGATATTGAAATTGCCAATTCTGTCCAAATGAAGCCCATCACAGATATCGCCGCTGAACTTGGATTGACTGAAGACGACATTTCGCTTTACGGAAAATACAAGGCAAAAATTGATAGCAACCAACTGGAACAACTCAAGGATAAGGAAGATGGAAAGCTGATCCTCGTGACAGCCATCTCTCCCACACCTGCTGGAGAAGGAAAGACAACCACTTCTGTCGGCTTGGTCGATGCTCTTTCAGCTATTGGTGAAAAAGCCGTCATTGCCCTGCGCGAACCTTCTCTTGGCCCTGTCTTTGGAATCAAGGGTGGAGCTGCCGGTGGTGGATACGCCCAAGTGGTTCCAATGGAAGATATCAACCTTCACTTCACAGGAGACTTCCATGCCATTGGGATTGCCAATAACCTCCTTGCAGCCTTGATTGACAACCATATCCATCATGGCAATGAGTTGGGCATCGATTCTCGTCGGATTACCTGGAAACGGGTGGTCGATATGAACGACCGTCAACTCCGTCATATTGTCGATGGCCTTCAAGGAAAAACAAATGGGGTTCCTCGTGAAGATGGTTTTGACATCACAGTTGCTTCTGAAATCATGGCTATTCTCTGTCTCTCAGAAAATATCCTTGACCTCAAAGAACGTCTCGATCGCATCATTATTGGGTACAACTACCAGGGACAACCGGTCACAGCTAAAGACCTCAAGGCTGGAGGTGCTATGGCAGCTGTGCTCAAAGATGCCATTCATCCGAACTTGGTACAAACCTTAGAACATACTCCTGCTATCATCCACGGCGGACCATTTGCCAATATCGCTCACGGTTGTAACAGTGTACTGGCTACTAAACTGGCCCTCAAATATGCAGACTATGTTGTGACAGAAGCTGGCTTCGGAGCAGACTTAGGTGCTGAAAAATTCATCGACATCAAGTGCCGCATGGCAGGACTCAAACCTGCTGCCGTTGTCCTCGTCGCAACCATCCGTGCCCTCAAGATGCATGGTGGAGTTGCCAAAGCGGACTTGGCTACCGAAAATGTCCAAGCTGTCATCGATGGTCTACCAAACTTAGACAAACACTTGGCCAACATCCAAGAAGTCTATGGCCTACCTGTGGTCGTTGCCATTAATAAATTCCCTCTGGATACAGAAGCGGAACTTGAAGCCGTATACGAATCATGTAAGAAACGCAATGTAGATGTTGTCATTTCAGATGTCTGGGCAAATGGTGGCGCTGGTGGACGCGACCTAGCTGAAAAAGTCATTCAACTAGCTCAAGAAGAAAACCACTTCTCTTATGTCTATGACCAAGAAGACAGCATCGAAACAAAATTAACCAAGATCGTTACAAAAGTCTATGGTGGTAAAGGCATTAGCTTAACACCATCGGCCAAACGCGAACTTAAAGAATTGGAAGCTCTTGGCTTCTCAAGCTATCCAATCTGTATGGCAAAAACGCAATACTCCTTCTCAGATGATGCGAAGAAGATGGGAGCACCAAAAGATTTCACTGTTAAAATCAGCAATCTCAAGGTAGCTGCAGGAGCTGGCTTCATTGTGGCTCTCACCGGTACCATCATGACCATGCCTGGCCTACCAAAAGTACCTGCCAGTGAAAAGATTGATATCGATGCCCAAGGCAATATCACTGGTCTCTTTTAAGAAAGAAGGCGTCCTATGGTGACCATCCTTCATCTTACCCCCGCAGATTATCAAATTTCTACCTGGTCCGGTGGCCAAACCACCCAACTCTTCCTCTCCCCTGAGGGAGGAAGTTATCCAGATCGGACTTTTGACTTCCGCCTCTCCACCGCAACGGTGGAGGTTGAAAAAAGTAACTTTACCGATCTCACTGGCTACCACCGAATCTTGATGCCCTTGAATGCCTCCATTCGACTTACCCATCATCATAATGAAGTGGTTTTGAACCCCTTTCAAAGCTACTTCTTTAATGGGGGAGATCCTGTATTTAGCCAAGGAACTTGTCAAGACTTTAATTTGATCTACAAGCCTTCTTATCAGGGGCATATGAGTGCTATATTCCCAAAAGAGAGTGTCAAAAGTCAAAGTCGCTATCAATTGATCTATGCACTTTGTTCACTAACACTCACATGGGGAACAAATCATACTCAAACTCTCCAAACTCACGAGCTCCTGGTGATCGAACAACCATCTCCTCTTCAAGAGATGACAATCACGTTTTTACCCCATCAGTCTGGGGAGCAACCGATTGCTATCTGGACTGGACTACAATAATGTTCACAAAGGAGAAACATTATGAACGGAGCACATAAACAGTCGATTGAGGAACAAGAAAAAGCGAAATTCAGCTTTAGCGGTGCCACTCTATACGGTATCAATGCCGTAATCGGATCTGGTATCTTCCTCCTCCCTCAAAAAATTTATTCCGGCCTCGGACCAGCTTCCCTAGCTATTATGTTCGGAGTAGCCATTCTCGTCATGCTACTTTCAGCCTGTCTGGCTGAAACGGCTGGCTACTTCGATAAAAACGGTGGAGCCATGCAATACTCCAAAGCCGCTTTCGGAGACTTCGTCGGCTTTAACGTTGGGATTCTCGGTTGGGCCGTTACCGTCATCGCTTGGGCTGCCATGTTAGCCGGCTTTGCTAAGATCTTCATCATTACCTTCCCAGCATTTGAAGGCTACAACCTTCCGATCAGTATCGGTATGCTGGTTCTCTTGAGTCTGATGAACATTGCCGGTCTGAAAACCTCTAAGATGTTCACTCTGACAGCTACTGTTGCAAAATTAATTCCGATTGTCCTCTTCTCTCTCTTTGCCATCTTCTTCATTTCTGGTGGAGTGAGCAAGGGCAATTTCACACCTTTCCTTCAATTGGAAAGTGGAACAAGTCTCTTCAGTTCTATTTCTAGTACAGCAGTCTACATCTTCTACGGTTTCATCGGATTTGAAACCATGTCTATCGTTGCAGGGGAAATGCGCAACCCTGAAAAAAACGTTCCCCGCGCTATTCTGGGTTCTATCAGTATTGTATCTGTTCTCTATATGTTGATCATCGCTGGAACAATCGCCATGCTGGGTGGTCGCATTATGCAAACTGATGCACCCGTACAAGACGCATTTGTCGAAATGATTGGCCCTATCGGAGCTCCACTCGTTTCTTACGGAGCCCTCATTTCAATTGCTGGATTAAACATTGGTGAATCCATCATGGTCCCTCGTTTCGGTGCCGCATTAGCAACTGAAAAACTTTTGCCAGAGGGTCTTGGAAAAACAAATTCTAAGAATGCCCCTGTCATTGCCATTATCATTTCTGGCACCTTCGCTTTCTTACTCTTGTTATCTGGCTCTTTCGAATCATTAGCAACCTTTAGTGTTGTCTTCCGTTTCTTCCAATACATTCCAACTGCTTTGGCAGCCATCAAACTCAGAAAAATGTACCCAGACAAAAAGGTTACCTTCCGAATGCCATTTGGTCCTGTTATCCCTGTTCTAGCTGTTGTGATCAGTATCTTGATGATCGCAGGGGACAACCTAATGAACTTTGTTTGGGGGGTCATCGGTCTCGTGATTGCAAGTGGACTTTACTTTGTTTTCCACGGCGATAAACTACATAAATCGAAATCACTACCTGACTAATTTTCTTTCCACAGTATATGGGAACATAGACGGGCGTGAAGTTCGGTTTTGCTCCCGAGTCCATCTAGGACTCTACGAATATCAAATCTGAGCACTTTTCTCTAAGACTCTTCTCAAACTTCTTAAGATCAATAGACAATGGGCTCATGTTAGGTATTCAAACTGAAGTAACACATCTACTTCCACAGAACAACTATTCATAATCGGAGGTTTTATATGACTCAATTGATTCATTTAGATGGCAATAGCTTAACACTCGAAGAAGTCATCGCTGTAGCTCGTCACGGTGCCCAATGTGAGCTTGATGAACATGCCAAAGAAGCCGTTATCGCATCCCGTAAAATCGTTGATGACATTGTCCGCGAAAAACGAGTCGTCTATGGTGTGACCACTGGATTTGGTTCCCTCTGTAATGTCAGTATTTCTCCAGAAGATACTGTTCAACTGCAAGAAAACCTGATTCGGACTCACTCATCTGGCTTTGGTGATCCACTTCCAGAAGATGCCGTTCGTGCCATCATGCTGATCCGTATCAACTCACTTTTGAAAGGCTATTCTGGCATTCGTCTGTCAACTGTTGAAAAACTGTTAGAATTACTTAATAAAGGAGTCACTCCTTATATTCCTGAAAAAGGCTCTCTCGGAGCTTCTGGAGACTTAGCTCCTCTTGCTCATATGGTTTTACCAATGCTAGGTCTTGGACGCGCCTACTACAAAGGAGAACTTCTCAGTGGCCAAGAAGCCTTGGATCGTGCTGGAATTGAAAAGATCAAATTGGCTGCCAAAGAAGGACTTGCCTTGATCAACGGTACGACCGTCCTAACGGGTATCGGTGCTCTTGCGACTTACGATGGTATCCAATTGCTCAAACTCTCTGATATCGCTGGTGCTCTTTCAATGGAAGTTCACAATGGGATTACCAGCCCATTTGAAGAAGACCTTCATACCATCCGCCCACAAAGTGGACAATTGGCCACCGCACGCAACATCCGTAACCTCCTTGAAGGAAGTAAAAACACGACCGTTGCAACCCAACAACGGGTCCAAGATCCATACACACTCCGCTGTATTCCTCAAATTCACGGGGCCAGCAAGGACTCGATCGCATACGTAAAAGAAAAAGTTGAAATCGAAATCAACTCTGTGACGGATAACCCAATCATCACCAAGGAAGGGCACGTCATCTCAGGTGGTAATTTCCACGGTGAACCAATGGCACAACCATTTGACTTCTTGGGTATTGCCCTTTCTGAAATCGGAAACGTATCTGAACGTCGGGTGGAACGCTTGGTCAACAGCCAACTCAGCAAATTGCCATCCTTCTTGGTCAAACACCCTGGCCTCAACTCAGGTTTCATGATTACCCAGTATGCTTGTGCATCCCTTGCATCGGAAAATAAAATCTTGGCTCACCCTGCTAGTGTCGATTCTATTCCATCTTGTGAAAACCAAGAAGATTTCGTCAGCATGGGAACCACTGCCGCTCGTAAAGCAGCAGAAATTCTTAAGAACTCCCGTCGCATTGTTGCTACTGAAATCATGGCAGCTTGCCAAGCCTTGGATCTCAAACCAGAAAATCATGAACTTGGTAAAGGTACAAAACCAGCTTATGATCTGATTCGCCAAAAACTGAACTTCATAGAATTTGACAAAGATATCGAAATCTTTGAAGAACTCAATAAAGCATCTGCTGTTGTCGAAAGCGAAGAATTTTTAGCAACCATTGAAAAAGCAGTTGACTTAAGCATTCAATACTGATACAGTAAGAATAAAGCAAAAACAGAGGCTGGCGATCTTCTCAGCCTCTGCATGCTTTCAGAAAAATAAGGGAGGCGACAAGCTTGCTCACAAACTACTATCCAATGACCTATAGCTACTACCAAGGTAGTATCGAGGACAATCCCTACACAGCCAAATGGGGAATGGTCACCAAATTTTTAGACCTAAACGACGAGACCCTCACTCCATTTGAGGGAATGACCTTTGGGATCATCGGCTTTAAGAGCGACAAAGGAGTCTATATCAACAACGGGCGCGTAGGAGCGGTCGAGGGTCCTACAGCCATCCGTTCTCAAATCGCCAAACTTCCATGGCACTGGGGAACCAATGTGACAGTGTATGATGTGGGAAATATTGACGGGCCCAACCATTCACTAGAAGAACTCCAAGAAAGTCTCTCACAAGCGATCCAGCGCATGTACCAATTAGGGATCCAACCTATTGTCCTAGGAGGCGGTCACGGAACTGCTTACGGCCACTATCTAGGGATTCAATCCAGTTTGGAAAAAAATGAACAACTGGCTGTGATCAATCTGGATGCCCATTTTGATTTGCGCCCTTATGACCAAACTGGTCCCAACTCCGGAACGGGTTTTCGTCAAATGGCTGATCATGCAAAAGAAAAGGGGCAGGACTTTCCTTACCTCATCCTTGGGATCCAAGAGCACAATAACAACCTCTTCCTCTTTAATTACGTTGCTAAAACACCAAGTATTGATTTCTTAACCGGGCAAGACCTCTTCCAGATGAGCCACCAAGCCATTCTGGATCGAATCGATCAATTTTTAGAAAACCAAACAGCGGTCTATCTTTCTATTGATATGGATTGCTTTGCGGTTGGCTCTGCCCCTGGTGTTAGTGCTATCCAATCACTTGGAGTCGATCCCAAACTAGCCCTCATGCTTCTCCAACACATTGCTGCTAGTGGTAAGCTAATCGGATTTGATGTCGTAGAAGTTTCTCCTCCTCATGACATCGACAATCATACTTCAAATCTTGCTGCGACCTTTATCTTTTATTTGACCCAAATATTGGCGCAACAAAAACTGAACTAAGAACATTTCGAGTCACAAAAAAAGCATGGAAACACTCATTGCTAGAGTATTTCTATGCTTTTTCTTTATTTTCAGATGCAGTAGTCTTTCCGACAAAGATCCGAAAGGAGTCCTGCCCACTTATCCTTTCCTTATTTTTTAGGCACCCTACATGTCTTTTAATTTCTTAAGAAACTGACGATCTCTGTATGGATTCAAGTGTTGCTCTGCCACCTTCTTGTAGTAATTCTTATCTTCTTTCAAGTAAGGGATCAAGACCGGATCAAGTTCTTCTCCTTTTTCCTTTTGATTAGATAAGAAAGCCAGTAGATAATGTACCATCCCCTTATCCCGTGAATTAGCAGATGCATTCATCGTCCTTTCTTTTCGAGCCAGATAAGCCGCAAGGTTCTCTTGATCCCCTTGCTGACAGGCGATTAAGGATTGATAAAATTCGAGCAATTCTTCCTTCCAAGGGAAGCGAACACTGGACAAAATCTTCTGAGCTCTGTCAAAACAGAGGCGAGCTTGGATCAAATCTCCCTTCCAATAATAGGCGATGCCCAGATCAATATCAAAGACAACACGGACAGAATCAACCGCTTGATCTTCCACCAAACGCAGAACCTCTTCTAAGTGGGTAACAGCTACTTGGAAATGACCCCTGATTTGCTCTATTTCAGCGAGGTAGGCCAAAGAAGCCGCAATTTGAATGGCATACTTGGTCTGCATACTATAGGTCAAACTAAAGCAATCAATGGAGCGGTACAGATGCCGGGTCGCCTGCTCCTCATCCCCAACCATCAGATGATACAAACCTTTCAAACGCAACTGGATCGCGATGACCTCATGATTGTTGGCTTGGATAGCATCTTCCAGAGCCAAATCTGTATAATAGGCCATCTCAGAAATATTTTCTGTTTGAATGCAATAATAAATGATTTGCCGGTAGCCTTCTAAGAGGAAGTCTGACTGTTTGAGTTCCCGTGCAAAGGAGATGACCTTTTGGATATCATGTATGCCCTCTTGATACTCCCCATTTCGAATAAAATAGCGACCTTCTAGGTACAAGTAACGCAGTTGCAAATACTTGTATTCTCTATCTCTTTGGTGTCTTGAAAATAGGTCTTCTAATCCTTGACGCAGCCGGGATAACTCCCCCAAAATATCCAAATGGCTATTTGTACCGTCTGATAGGACTCCCTCATCTGCCTTGGAATAAATCGGAAACAGTTCATGCTCCAGCTGAAGAATTTCTTCTAAGTAAGTCAACTCAAACGATAAGGAGCGCAAGAGATTTTGCGATTGCTTATATTGGTAGGCAATTTCCTTATAAAGAAGAAGGTCCGTTGAATCTTCTAAGGTTTCTTCCAATTTTTGCGCAATTTGTTGGTGGAAGAGGCGCCTTCTAGCTGGCGAGAGGAGTTGGTAGAAGTACTTGGCTACCAATTGCTTGCAAAATTGAACCAAGAGATCCTCCCCTTCTTCTACGATTGAGACGATCGCTCTTTCAGATAATGGCTCGACTAATTCTATCAAAACAGGAAGCTCTGTAGCTGTCAAATCAGCCAAGATAGACAAGGAGATCGGCTTATGAAAACAGGATAGGTAATGAAGAAGAGCTTCTTCCTCACTGCTCATATTCCCAAGCTCCTGAGAAAGATAGGCTTGAATGATATCCGGCAAGGGCTCTAAATTTTCATTATCTTTCCACTCTTCGATATAGCTGGACAGGAAGAAGGGACTGCCTTCACTCCATTCGACCATCTGCTCCATCACGACCGGCTCTATCTCCCCCAGTTCCCCTTTCAAGAGAGCACGACTTTCACTTGGTGCAAAATTGGTCAATTCTAGTTGAGACAAGCGTTTTTCTACCTTCAAGCCTGCTAAGAAACTGGCGAAGGAATCTGGCAAGGGCCCTTCAGCTGTAAAAATCAGTTGCCATTTGTCCAGCTTTCTTCTCTCTTCTAATTGTTTCACTTTTTTTAGAGAGACTGCGTCAATCCACTGGGCATTTTCAAGTAGAATCAGGAGCGGTTTTTCTTTGCTAAGACCTTGAAGCTGATTCCATACAGATGTGAGATCATCTTTCTCTTCTACAAGAGAAATCTCCATTTCTCCTTCCAGTGTCTCTAGAGCTTGTCTGAGATCATTCCAGGTGCTTCCTTCGTAGCGTTGACTGGTAGCTTTTCCTTCAACCTTGATAAAGTTAAAACTGCGATTGGACATCAAGACCAACTGTCGTAACAGACGTTTCTTACCTGTTCCAGATTGCCCCATCACGAGAAAAGGTCCTACCGCTTCACCTGTCTGGACTAAGGAAAGGTATTCCTCGAGTTGCGAGAGTTCTTGTTTACGGCCAAAAAAGGAAAGTTCACGGATATTTAAGCGATTGGTCAGTTTATGAGTTCGTTTAGCTTCCAAAACGGAGTGATAAAGTTCCTCAATAGCTCGACTGGGACGCACACTGAGCTCGCGATCCAATAAATCGACTAGCTTATAATAGGTCTCGAAAAATTTTCCTAGCTGGTGATGGAAACTATAATACTCCATCAAGAGCTGGTAGTTTTTCTCTTCATATTCATCCAGCTCTACTAAATGATGGAGCAAGAGTTCTATACTAGAGTCTCCAAAACCGACCTTTTCAATTTTTTGATAGCAACTTTCAACGTAGAGCTTCCTATAAGCATCCCGTTTTCGAGAAACCCACTGATTAAAGTCTTCATCATCCTTGACATAGAAACCCTCTAAAAAGTCTCCTCGATAAAGATCCAAGGCACTTAGTGGATCTCTTTCAAAGAGTTTGACATCCAAAGAAAGGCTCAAGTCAGGATTAAGGGCCAAACTGCTCCGACTTGGAGAAACAATGATATCTCCTTCAAAGATTTTATTGGCTTGGTAAACCGTATTCCGTAAGTTTTTGCGAGCTACTTGGTTTTCCTTATCTCCCCAAAGAATACCGGCGATTTCATCGCGGTTGACCTGGCCCATAACTGCCAAGTAATAAAGCAAGGCTTCTATCTTCGAGAAAGAAAACCGAATATCTTTCTGATTGAAAACAACCTTAGGGGGTCCAAATAACTTTAACTTCATATTTTTCTTCATTGCAAGCGCCTCCAAAATTATATTAGTTATACTATAAAAAAAGTTGGCTTTTAGCAAGTGATTTATCCAAATAAAAAGAGATTAAGAACTATTCTTTCTCAATCTCTACACTTCCTACTAAAAGTGTTGATTAACTCACTTCAAAATTCGGTTGATGATCAAATAAAGCCTTTGTTGCTTGGTAGACGTGGTAAGCGACATCTTCATTGTTCATGGTGTAAAGATGGACACCTGCCACATCTTGAGTAACCAAATCAACGATTTGATCGACTGCATAAGCCAAGCCAGCTGCGCGAAGGGATTCTGGATCATGCTCATACTTGTCTAAAATCGCTTTAAACTTCCGTGGGATATGAACATTTTCACAAGTTTTGAGGAGACGAAGGGCTTGGTTTCTGTTAAGAATCGGCATCACTCCTGCATGAATAGGAACATTGATCCCGGCTAAAGTACACTTATCTTGAAAATCATAGAAACGCTCATTGTCAAAGAAAAGTTGAGTGACCAAGCTAGAGCACCCTGCATCTACCTTCTTTTTAAGATTTTGAATATCTGAAATTTGGTTGGGCGAATCCGGATGTCCCTCAGGATAGCAAGCACCAATTACCTCAAAATGGGGAGCTTCTGTTTTGATAAATTCAATCAGGTCCGTTGCATAGCGAAAGTCTTTTAAAGGTTCTACACCAGGGATAATATCCCCACGCAGAGCCAAGATCCGATGCACCCCGACTTCATCTAACTCCTGAAGAGTATCAGCCACTTTTTCCTTGCTCAAATAGACTGCTGGCAAGTGAGCAATTGTCGGAATAGACAATTCATTTTGAATGTAATTGGCTAAAGCAACCGTCGTCTCTTTAATATTGTATTTATTATTGCTAGCGGTCACACTAATGAAGTGAGGGGCTAGCTCCTGCATATTTGCCAAGGCACGTAAGAGCTTGGCATTGCCTACTTCAGGATTTGGAGGAAAAACTTCAAATGACAGAGACGGTGTGTGTTGTGACATATTCTATCCTTTTCTTTTGTTTCGTTGATCAAGAACTCTGAGCCACTATTTCTAGGATAAGGGATGAGTCGAAAACCCTCTACACGATGATAGAAGGTCCTCGAAACATTTCTTACAAGTGTTCACGCGCTTCTTTAGCAGCATTAACTAGTTTGATCAAGCTTTCTTTTGTTTCTTTAATTCCACGAGTCTTCAAACCACAGTCAGGGTTGATCCAAACTTTGCCACTTGGTACTTTGGCCAAGATTGCTTCAATTGTGTGATCAATTTCACCGTCTTGTGGGACACGTGGTGAGTGGATATCGTAAACCCCAGGTCCAACTTCTGTTTGGAAGTTTTTGGCTTTCAACTCATCCAAGATTTCAAGGTTTGAACGGCTCGCTTCAAATGAGATAACGTCCGCATCCAAGTTATCGATAGCTGGGATGATATCTGTAAATTCTGAGTAACACATGTGCGTGTGGATTTGTGTGTCTGGTGCTACTGTTGAGTGTACCAAACGGAAGGCTGGAATCGCCCAGTCAAGGTAATCTTCGTACCAGTCACTGCGACGGAGTGGCAATTTTTCACGAAGTGCGGCTTCATCGATTTGGATGATTTTCACACCTGCCGCTTCAAGGTCAAGTACTTCATCCTTGATGGCAAGAGCGATCTGAAGAGTAGAATCCTTGATAGAGATGTCTTCACGTGGGAATGACCAGTTAAGGATGGTAACCGGTCCAGTCAACATCCCCTTAACAGGTTTGTTTGTACGACTTTGTGCGTAGCTAGACCATTTCACAGTGATAGGGTTGAGACGAGTGACATCTCCCCAGATGATTGGTGGTTTCACTCCACGCATACCGTATGATTGTACCCAACCGTTTTTAGAGAAGAGGTAACCAGACAAGTTTTGACCGAAGTACTCCACCATGTCGTTCCGTTCAAACTCACCGTGTACCAGCACGTCAAATCCAACTTCTTCTTGCCATTTGATCCATTCGTCGATCGTTTTAGCAAGGAAGGCATCGTATTCTTCTTGTGACAATTCACCCTTACGGAAAGCCAAACGTTTGGCACGTACTTCTTTCGTTTGAGGGAAGGAACCGATGGTTGTTGTTGGAAGAGCAGGAAGCTTGAAGGCTTCTTTTTGGATTTCTTCCCGTTCTGCGAAGGCTGGCAAACGAGTGTAGTCTGCTTCTGTCAACGCTGCGATGCGAGCATGAAGTTCCGCATTTGCTCCGACACGTTCTGTCGCAAAGAGTTCTTTGTTGGCAGCAAGAGCTTCTGCGCCTTGACCGTTGCGGATAGCATCCAAATCACGCAATTCACCCAATTTTTCAACCGCAAAGGCAAAGTGGTTCAAGATTGCTGGCTCAAAATCTTCATTAGCTGTTGTAAATGGCACATGAAGAAGAGAACATGAAGTTGTCAAGACAACCTTTTCAGCTGGAACTTGATCCAAGATTTCCAAGCTCTTTTCATAGTTATTACGCCAGATATTTTTACCATTCACAATACCAGCATAGAGAGTCTTGTCAGCTGGGAATCCACCTTTAACGAGTTCAAGTGTTTTCTTCCCTTCAACAAAGTCAAGACCAATACCATCTACTGGCAAGTTCACGAGGTCATTGTAGACATCACGAACATCACCAAAGTAAGTTTGGATCAAGACTTCAAGGCCTTTCTTGTCCGCCAAGAGTTTGTTGTAGAGGTTCAAGAAGAGGGCTTTTTCTTCAGCTGACAAATCTTTGACAAGAGCTGGCTCATCGAGTTGAATACGAGTAGCACCAAGCTCTGCCAATTTGGCAAAGACTTCTTGGTAAGCAGCAACCAAGCTGTCGACGAAGTCTTCAGCTTTTACACCATCTTCAAAGTCAGATAATTGAAGGAAAGTGAATGGCCCAACAACAACTGGACGAGTGTTGATACCCAATTCTTTTGCTTCTTGGTACTCATCAAAAATCTTGTGACCAGCCAATTTCACTTCTGTTGTTTTTTCAAATTTTGGAACAATGTAATGGTAGTTCGTGTTGAACCATTTCTTCATTGGAAGGGCACGCACATCCCCTTTTTCACCTTGGTAACCACGCGCCAAAGCAAAGTATTGTTCAAGGTCTGTCAAATCCAAGTTTTGAACAGATGCTGGCACGACGTTGAAAAGGAAGGCTGTATCAAGGAAATTGTCGTAATGTGAGAAGTCATTTGAAGGAATCTCTGAGATGCCTTGCTCTTTGACAATGTTCCAGTGTTTTGCACGCAAGTCTTTGGCGGCTGCCAAGAGCTCGTCTGCTGAGATTTCTTTTCTAAAGTATTTTTCAGTTGTAAATTTTAATTCACGGAATTCACCCAAACGTGGGAAACCGATAATTGTAGTTGACATGTTGTGTCCTCCAAAAATTCTAATTGACACTATCATATCAGAAGATAGCCGTCTTGTATAATTGCTTTTACACGAATTTTGATATAGGTAAAAACTATAACGCAGATTTAATAGGTCTTGGGACCAGAGATCAAAAGCAAAAACTAGGACCACTTATAAATATTTCCTATAGCCCATGCATCACCGAACCATTTTTGAGCGGATTTACTCCAAACAAAAACCTGCCTCCAAGAGAGGCAGGTGTTATTTTTTAACTTTCATCTATCCCTTCAATTGATAAGAGCGATCTCTGGTTGTCCCACTTATTTGTAGAATATCTAGTTCAACAAAACGCTTAAGATATCTTCTAACGGTTGCTTGACTGAATCCAGTCAATTCCTGTGTTTTGAAGTTGTTTATTTGACCATAAACCTCTAAATAGGCGTATATCGTCTCAAGGATCATTTGTTCTTTCGGTTTTAATATTGAATCCCAGCGTTTAGATATTCCCTGTCTGGTGTCTCTGCCATATTCCTCTAGAGTTTCTAATATGACCTCCAACATAAACTCCGTAAAAAATGTTGAATCGTTGGCCTCGTTACTTATGGTTAAAGCATCATAATAGCCCTGTTGATGTTGATAAATGACTGACTCTACTGGCAACCATTCAAAAATTGGATTCCACTTACTTAAGATTAAGCTTTGCCATAAACGTCCCATCCGCCCGTTTCCATCCTCAAAAGGATGTATGATTTCCAGTTCAAAATGAACGATACAGGATTTTACGATTGCAGGTATTTGGCTATCTTTCGCCCAAGAAAATAAGTCTTGAACCAGCTTTGGAACATATTGTGGACGTGCTCCAATATGAACAACCTGCCCCAAAGAATCATATACACCGATATCTCCCAATCTGAACTGCCCCGGGTGTTTTACAAGATCTTTTGTCAGAAGTCGATGGGCCATCAGAAAATCTCCAACAAGATAGGGATCTAATTCAAATACATGCTCATAAGCCTCATAAGCATTTTGAACTTCATGTATATCTTTTAGAGGCCCTAACACCCTTCTCCCTTCAATAATATCTGTCACCTGCTCGAGGGATAAACTATTATTTTCAATTGCCAGCGAAGATTGAATCGAACGAATTCGATTTTCTTTCCGAAGGTGAAGCTCCCTTTTTTCAATAGATAATAAAGTAGTTCGCTCAGATATTTGCTGGACCAAGCTTAATATTTTTTCTGTAATCTGATAATTTGGTTTCATATTTTTCTCAGTTCCTTTTTTCTAACACCTCATTATATCATTTTTGAGCGGATTTTGAGCGGATTTTGAGCGGATTGCACTAGAAGAACAGCCCCTAAAAAGTAAAGCAGGCCTTCTCTATCGAGAAAGACCTGTGCAAGCATAAACAAACTGCTCTTGTTTACAAATCTAAGAAATTCTATAAAAAATGTATTCGTCAGAATGATTCTATCATCTACTGAAACTTTCCGCCGTGAGAAAAGTGCTAGAAACACTTTTATTTCTAGCACTCGGGAGTTTTGAGACCTTAGGCTCAAAACTAAGTCATGGAACTTCTTTGAAGTTCGCTGACGTCCGTACTCACCTAAGGAAAGTTTTTTAGATGACTTCGTCCTCAATCTGACAGTCCTTCTCTACTGAGAAAGACCTGCTTCTACTTAGGCTAATTTGACACAGAAAGCATCCCAAGGGGCTAACTTGCCCGATTCGAGGACTTGCTCCACCTTGGTATTGGCAATGAGAACCTCTTCAACTCCATTGACAAGCGGTAAGTCTTGCTCTTGACTTGAGAGATTGACAACGACGAGGTAGACTTGCTCTCCTTCTACCCGCTTATAAGCAAAGACCTTGTCTACTGCGTCCACCAATTCATAATCAGCCGTCACAAGCCAAGGATGCTCTTTTCGCAAGGCTATGAGAGCTTGGTAGGTATAGAAAATGGAGTCTGGATCTGTCAGGGCAGCCTCTACATTGATTTCTTTGTAATTTGGATTGACAGCAAGCCATGGACGACCTGTCGTAAAGCCAGCTTCCGCTTTATGATTCCACTGCATCGGTGTCCGTGCATTGTCCCGACCAATATGGCGGATTTGATCCATGATCACTTCAAGTGGCACTCCTTTTTCTAAGGCTTCGTGGGCATAGTTGATTGACTCGATATCTTCTACGTCCTCAAGGCTCTTAAATGGATAATTGGTCATCCCGATTTCTTCCCCTTGATAGATATACGGAGTCCCCTTCATCAAGTGAAGCAGAATCGCTAAAGCCTTGGCAGATTTGACACGGTAGTCGCCATCATCCCCCCAAGTTGACACAATCCGTGGGAGATCGTGGTTGTTCCAAAAGAGGGAATTCCAGCCTTCGTCTTTTCCTAATTCCGTCTGCCACTTGGTGAAAATTTCTTTCAATTTTGGCACATCCAATTCTTTAGCGTAGTGCCATTTTGGTTGACCCGGTTGGTATTGAAGACCAATGTGTTCAAATTGGAAAACCATGGACAATTCTTGATTTTTTGGATTGGAATATTGCTTAGCAATCTCTGGAGTCGCTCCCCAAGTTTCTCCCACGGTGAGCAGATCCTTATCGCCAAAGGTAGCTTGATTCATTTCCTTCAAATAAGGGTGGAGCATAGGACCATTGCTGATGATTTCCTGATCTGGGATCTTGCCGATCATATCGATGACATCCATACGGAAGCCACCAATTCCCTTGTCAATCCAGAAATTCATCATGTCATAAATCTGATGACGAAGCTCCTCGTTTTCCCAGTTGAGGTCTGGTTGCTTCTTACTAAAGTTATGCAGATAGTATTGACCAGAGGCCTCATCGAATTCCCAAGCAGAACCACTAAAAGCAGAAATAATGCCATTGGGCTCATCGCGCCAAATATAGAAATCCCGCTTTGGACTATCTGGATTTTCACGTGCTTCGATAAACCAAGCATGCTCATCAGAGGTATGGTTGACCACCAAGTCCATAATGATTTTGATCTTGCGTTTATGGCCTTCTGCGATCAATTCTTCCATATCTTCCATGCTACCAAAGATGGAGGCAATATCCTCGTAATCCGAGATGTCATAGCCGTTATCATCCATGGGACTCTTGTAGACTGGTGAGAGCCAGATCGCTGTAATCCCTAATTTTTCCAAGTAGTCTAGCTTGCTCGTGATCCCCTTGAGATCCCCGATGCCATCGCCATTACTATCCTTGAAACTCTTTGGATAAACTTGGTAAATTACGGCATTATGCCACCATTTTTGTTCCATTTCTTCTTCTCCTTTATGATTGTGAAATCACTTTCATCATACAAAAATAGGGGTGAAATTGCAAGAATTTACAAGTCTTCATTCTCTTCACTGGAATAAATCACTTCAAAGAGACGTTGACGCAAACCTTCCTCTAAAGTCGTAATAATCTTCATCAACTGTTTCCAATCCTTGGCTGTTGAACAAGCCGCAAATAATTCATTCTTCCTATCGTAGGCCAGATTGGCAGATTTCAAGAGCTCAAACATCCGATCTTCTTTTGCAGTAGGACGCGATTGCAACTCTCCCATCGCAATCTCCTGACTGTGATTGTCCACTAAGATAGGGGCTGTCTCTAAGGTATGGAGGAAGAAATGATGCTGTCTCTTTTCAGGAAGCAAGGCTATATCACCTGTTAAATCCAGCCTAATCTTTCTTTCATCCCAATTAACAGTTAGGCGGGTTTCAACCCTGTTATCTCCTTCACCTTCAACGAGTACGAAGGAACAATTGTCACCTGGGAAAAGATGCCAGTCCAGCATTTCCGGGAGCTCTACCCCTGTCTGCGGTTGTGCATCCATAGGGATGATGGCTCCTGCACGCGCAAAAACCGGAATATCCTGGCTTGCTCTAAAGACTGTAAGCTTGCCTTTTCCTTCGTACTTCCAATCATGGAAGAAATCATACCAAACTCCGTCTGGGAACCAAACACTCACAGAAGCACTATGATAGACAGGATCCAGAGCCTCTGTAATTGGGGCTACCATGAGTTCACTACCAAAGAAATATTGATTCTTCGCCTCATAAGCCTCTTCTTCGTTTGGGTAATGGTAATAGAGGGGCTGAACCAAAGGCAGTCCTTCTTCATGCGTCGCCACATTCATGGTGTAAAGATAAGGCAGTAAGCTGTGACGCAGGCGCAAATACTGCTTCATCAAGCGACAGGTCTCAGACGAGTAAAACCACGGTTCCTTACTGTTAAAGGCATTACAAGAACTATGGAGACGATTGATCGGACTAAAGACCCCAAATTGCAACCAGCGAAGAGCCAAGTCTTCATCATAGTAACCCCGCATATGGCCACCAATATCGTGACTCCACCACGTATAACCGATATTTGAAGCTGTGCTGGTAAAATAGGGTTGAAAGGCTAGGGATTCCCAAGTCACAATGGTATCCCCTGAAAAACCGATCGGATACCGGTGGCTTCCAGGACCTCCATAACGCGATAAGATGAGACCAGCTTGGCCTTTTCGGCAATTGTCTAGATAATGATAGTGATTTAACAACCAAAGGGGATCCATCTTGCCATGACTTCCCTGTTGCCAATCAATCCACCAAAAGTCGACTCCTTGATTTTCCAAGGGATGGTGGACATCTTCGAAATAAGCTTCGCGAAAAGCTGGACTGTAAAAGTCAAAGCTAGCCGCTTCTTCTTTTTCCGCATCTAATCCCAAGCGTTTTGCGACCATGGGGTAAGCATCCTCGAAGGCGCGAATGCCATCTGCTGGATGGACATTTAAGGTCACTTTTAAACCACGCTCATGCAGACCATGTAAGAAGGCAGCTGGATCAGGAATTAAGTCCCGGTTCCAACTATAGCCCGTCCAACCACTTCCAAAGCGAGCAGGAATAGCTGTCTTGTGCCAGTCCATATCGATCACACTGACAGCTAAAGGCACCCCTTCAGCCTTGAAACGATCCATCAAATCTGTGTACTCCTGACTGGTATAAGGCCAATACCGACTCCACCAGTTTCCCAGAGCATAACGTGGCAAGAGGGGGGGTTGTCCCGTCAGATGGTAAAAAGCTTTCAAGGCCTCTAGATAATCGCGCCCATAACCGAAGAAATACAGATCCACTTCTGGACATGGCCGTGCTCTAAATCCGCTTTCGACATCATACAAGTAGGAACTGGAATCGTCCAAAAGAGCATAACCTGCCTTGCTCAAGATCCCATCTTCCAACTCCATAGCTCCATCGATCTCGTCAAGCGTCCGACTGGTCCCTTTCAAGGTCTCAGGCTGATCTCCATAGTGCCACCGACTACCATAGACTGCATACTGACCCTTGAGTTCGATAAAAAGCCGATCCGGTGCAAAAGGTCCCTTTTCAAAATGAAGGTGGAGATGCTCCGTATGCAGCTCGAGGACCTCTTCGGTCTCTGTGATCTCATAAGAAACTGGTCCAAAATCTCGATCTTGCACAACTTGCGTCTGTCCATCTTCAAAAATACCATTCTCAGAATATTCCAAGCGCACCAAAGATTCCGTTAATACGGAGATTCGGTAGTTCTCTCCCTGTATCACTGATCCTGCCATTTGTCTTTCCTCCGCTTTTATGGGACATCTGACTGCCCGCTTTTTATCTGCTTTGTCTTGCTGTGTAAGCGTTTACGATTTTACTATAGCACTCAAAAAAAGGCCTGTCAACACCTGGCAGAGCCTTTCCTAAAATTTTATAAGATCAACTTCCCCAATGGATCAAGAGATACATGAGACTCGATCCAAACATATCTGCCAAGGCATGCATGAGGAAAAATGGCAAGAGATTCTTGACGACCTTGAAGACGGACGTTAGGTGAAATTATCCAGTGGATGATTTCAGCAATCCAGGAAGTTCCATGACTAATTAAGATACAGAGGACGTCTGCGGAGGAAAAATTAAAAATCATTTTTCTGCAGAATCATTTCACCTATTTTAGTTAAAAAATAGGTTATCAACATTCTGAAACTGGGACAAAAGTCCTAGCCTCTTCTTGTCTTTGGATTGTTGAGCAAGACGCAGTGGTTGAGTGGGCTTTACTAGGCTGATTTCATCAGCTTTTACAGCCCTACTCAACTGTGCGGAGGTGGGACGACGAAATCGAATTCTAACGAATGACCGATTTCTGTCCCACTCTCAATTACACGATTAGTCTAACAGGTCTTGGATTCTATCCAGATACTGATTATCAGTCACTGCCATCACGCGCACCCCTTCTGGCCAAACAAAATCTGGGCCCAGCTGGCTCCGCAGGGGCTGGTCTTCCGCATCTCTATAGCCAATAATATTGAGTTGATATTGGTCTCGGATTTCCAAATCTCGGATACTTTTTCCTACCCAGCCAGCTGGAACCGTAAACTCGACCACCACCACTGCTTCATCCAACTGGAAGACTTCAATCCCGTGCTGGAAGAGGATCATCTTGGCTAGGGACATTCCCGCTTCCACCTCTGGTAGGATGACCAAATCAGCACCAATTTTCTCAAGGACTTCCTTGGTCACTTCATTTTTGACCTTGGCGATGACATGCTCGACTCCAAGCGCCTTACAGTGCATGACAGCCAGCACACTGGACTCCAGGTTTTCACCCGTCGCGATCACGACTGTGTCACAGTTCCCAATATCTGCCGCGTCCAAGAGGTCTAAGTCTGTAATATCCCCGACAATTCCAGTCGTAATCATGGATTCATATTGGTTGATCACATCTGCGTGATCATCAATCGCAATAATATCCACATCCTGGTCTTGCAGAGTTTTCAGGACACTCTGTCCAAAAATTCCTAATCCTAAAATTCCAATGGTTCGATTCGCCATGAGTTTCTCCTATCCGATAATGATGTCTGCCTTGGCATACTGCAAGGTATCTGCTTTCTTGGCTTGGTAATTGTTCAAGCTAACCATGAGGGTCAAGGGGCCGATCCGACCGATAAACATAAGCACCATGATGATTCCCAGCCCTGCTCCATTTAAGGTCGAGGTCACATTGGCTGTCACGCCTACTGTCGCTAGAGCCGATACTACCTCAAAAACCAGGTACAAAAAGCGTTGACCATCCGGAGTCACGAGACAAAGACCAAAGAGTCCAAGGAGAAAAGTCAACTGGAAAATCACTGCCGTCCCCAAAGAGCGTTGGACCAAGTCTGGTGCGATGGTGCGCTTACCCAGGTTGGTATGTGGCAAGCCGAGCAACTCTTTGCGCGCTATGAGAATCAGCACCAAGAAGGTCGTGATCTTCATCCCCCCTGCTGTCCCACCTGGTGCCCCACCTAGAAACATCTGGAGGATATAGACAAAGAGCGTTACAGGCCGGACTGCTGTATAATCCAACGAGGCAAAACCAGCCGTCCGCATACTGACAGTTTGGAAGAAGCTGACCAAGATCTTCTCTCCTAATGGAAGGGACCCAATCGTTGCTGGATTATTAAACTCTGTCAAAAGACTAGTCACTGTCCCAAAGAGGAGGATCGCAGCTGTTAACCAGAGAACCACCTTGGTATGGAAGCGAAGAGTTCGCCGTCCCGATTGATTTCGGGCCTTGGTGGCTAGGTCAAACCAGACCATAAAGCCCAAGCCCCCAGTAATAATAAGGGCAGATAAGGTCAGGTTGACCAACCAATCCGTCTGGAAGCTCATCATACTATCGCCCCCAAAATTATCAAAACCTGCATTACAAAAGGCCGAGACCGCAACAAAGATGGAGTTAAAGATCCCATGCCCCCAGCCAAAGCGAGGGATAAAGCGGATCATGAGGAGCAAGGCCCCCAGTCCTTCGATGGTAAAGGTGGTAATAAAGATGGAGCGGACAAAACGGGCCAAGCTCTGGTTATTGCTAAAACTAAAACTGTCCCGAATGGTCTGCCGGTCCTTGTAACTAAGTTTTTGGCGACCTTCCATAAAGAAGAGACCGATAAAGGTCAAAATCCCTAGTCCTCCGATCTGGATCAGGAGCATACAGATCAATTGCCCCCAACCATTATAGGTCGAAGCCACCGACTGGGTAAAGAGCCCCGTCACACAGACCATGGAGACCGCTGTAAAGAGGTGGTCGATATAGCCTGCTTTTGAGCTCGCTAGCTGGACAAAGGGCAAACTCAGTAAGAACGAGCCCATCAGGATAACCAAGGCAAAGCTGAGAAAGATCCGCCTTGCTGGAGATAGGCGAGTCAGTTTGGCCCGCCATTGTTTAAAAAATAATTTGACTAACATAGCTTCATTGTATCATAAAAAGTGAAAAGACCTACAAGTGATGAACCATCTCTAGGCACAATTCTAAGGCTTTCTCGAATGCTTCAGATCCCCAGTCACGCTGGTCATAATTTTCCAGGTCTGCAAGTGAATCTGCGGTAAAGAGGAGCAAGCCCCAAACTGCATCACGAAGCTGGGCTACTGCTGCAAGTGAAGCGCACTCCATCTCCACAACACGACACCCTTCTTCAATGCGATAGGCCACCTTGTCAGGCGTTTCTCGATAAAAGCCGTCCGTCGACCAGGTCATGACTTCTTGATAAGGAATTTCTTTTCCTTTCAGGACAGTTTCAATGGCGGTCAGCGCTTGACGATCCACTTCCATATAACGAGAAGGCGCCACATAATGGTAGCTGGCTCCTTCATCTCGCAAGGCCTTGGTCGGGATTAAAAAAGCATTTTCTTCTATATCCACCAAGACCCCACAACTGCCTGCTGAAATGATCTTCTTCACCCCATAGCCAATCAACCAATCCATGAATTGGGAAGCAGCTGCAGAGCCAACCGGCGCTTGTGCCAAGCAGACTTCCTCCCCTTGGTGCTCCAGAACATAGACTGGATAAGCCTTGGTAGCTGAGACAAAGCTAGCTACTTGTTTGGCTCCAGCAGCTTTGGCAAAGCGATCAATTTCATCCTCTAAGAAAGCATAAACGCATTTTTCAGGCAAGTGCACATCAAGCCCCTCATGGGTCGGCATAATGACTGCCTGCGGATTGTCATCAAACTCTAAAATCGGAATGTCATGCTTATGGATCATTGTTTCTCCTTTTTGATAGGTATTTCTTTGATGACACGGGCTGGGTTTCCTGCAAGGACCACATTGTCTCCAAAAGACTTGGTCACGACTGCACCAGCACCAGCGACCACATTGTCACCCAGCGTCACGCCAGGCAGGATGGTGACCCCTCCTCCTGCCCAGAAATTGTCTCCAATGGTAATCGGAGCTCCATACTCCAGACCAGAATTGCGCTCATCTGGATCTAGTGGGTGCAAGGGGGTCAAGAATTGGCAATTGGGACCAATCATGGCATTCTTTCCGATGGTAATGGGACAAATATCCAACATGGTCAAATTGTAATTGGCATAGAAATGCTCTCCCAAATGGATGTTGACGCCGTAATCCACAAGAACCTGACGATTTAGATAGAGGTTGTCGCCAGTAGAGCCAAACCACTCTTTGATGATGGCCGCTCCTTTTTTAGGGTCCACCTCTTGGTTAAAGGCCTCTTGCTTCTCCCGAGAGGCTTTTGCCAACGCCCGTAATTCAGGGTCTGCAGGTCTATAATAGTCACCTGCAATCATTTTTTCATATTCACTGGCCATAAGGAAACCTCCACTTTACTTTGACTTATTATAGCAAATTCCCCAGGTCTAAATCAAGAACAGAAGGAGATAAAACTGACGAATCAAGATTTGAAAGACCAAACGATTGCCTAACTATCCAAACATAAATAAAGTGACTAACTAGTATTTCTTTGACTTTAAAGAATGGACTCAAAAGCTATCAATATAGAGAAGCGATTTATTTTCCTCTAATTAATCATTTTAATATTTTTTTGTTTTTATGTATATTTTTAACACGTGGTATTTTATCAATAACTAGAGACAAAAATATCTCGAAAAGCCTTGATTATTATACCGTTGACAAGTTTTTTAAAAACCGGTATGATAGATAAAAGTTTATTAAAAAGGGGACGTATTTTGAAAAAATATACTATTTCACGTAAACAAACTTTAACTTTAGCTTCCGTTATTTTAGGAACGGTCTTCACAGGAACGACTATCGCTTCTGCTGATGACGTTGCTCCTAGCACAACCCAAGCTGCTCCTGTAGCTACTACAGCAGCAAAATCACCTATCACGGCTGCAACCGAAGAAATCAACGCCAAAGCCAATACACCCGTTGTGCCTGCTGATAAAGCAAAAACTGGGGATGTTATCGCTGTGGATGTCCAAAAAACAGGACCAGCTACGAAAACAGATGGTGCGGATACAACCACTACTTCAACAGCAACCATCAAAACGACTAGCTTAGCCGATCAAGACACACCTGTTGGCACTTCAAAACCAGTCTCTTCTACCAAGACAGCTACATCAACCAAAGAAACAGCTGACTACACTGAAACAACAACAGAAACCGTCAACAAAACAACTGTAGTCGAAGTGACAAAAGAAGCAGATGTCATCAACAAAAAAGAAGTCCAAGGAACATCAGACATCGTCTTTGTCATTGATAAATCAAGTTCGATGAATTCTCACATCAATGATACAATGAAGAATATCGAGACCTTTGTTCGCAATCTATCTGCCAAGAAAATTCAAGCTCGTATAGGATTAGCTGAATACGAAAGATCTAAAGAGGTTAAATACCATGATTTCGATGGATCTAAGTTCACAAGTGATCCAGAAAGCTTTATTGCCGCTCTGAACACTATCAAAACTGGTGGTAGTTATGAAAATACTACTGTTCCATTACACCATATTGCCACTTCAGCAGATTACAACTGGGGAACTGGAGCAAACAACCATCGCTTTGCTTTCGTCATTACAGACGAGCCAATCGATATGGATACTCCATTTAAGAATCCCCTCCCAACAAAAGAAGCAACACTGAAGGCCCTTCAAGATGCCGGTATTTCTTTGACCGTAGTTGGCGAAAAAGGTGACAAAAAAGACTTTGATCCATTGGTTAATGGGACAAATGGTCTTTACTTGGATATCCGCAAAGATTTCGGTGACTTGTTGAACGTTCAATTTGCTAACAAAGTCATTGAAACCGTCCAAAAAGGTCGTGTCTTCAAGGTCCAAACAGACAAGTATGAGTTGATTTCAAAAACTCACCGCGTAGCGAAAGCAAAACCACAAACGCCTAGCATCCAAACACCTGCAACACCGACTCCTACTCCTCAGAAACCGGCTGTTGTCACTCCTGCGAAACCGACAGTCTTCACACCAGCTAAAAACGAGCCTGTGAAAACAGAAGTCTATATCGCACAAGCGGCTCTTCCTCAAAAAGAAGCAAGCCTTCCAAATACAGGAAGCACGGCCTCAACAGCCTTGACAACTATTGGCCTTGGTCTTCTTAGCATGGGTGCTGCCTTTGGTCTCTCTCGTAAAACAAAGAAAGACTAACGTTAACAAGCCTAATCCGTTGATTGGGCTTTTTCGCTCTGTCCGAATGATTCCTGTTTGCCATTCTCATTAGAAAGTAGAGATCTTCAACTTCTACTAAAAGATTCTTGTCCTCCGCTATGTTATAATGGGGACAGTACAAGGGAGGAAACCTATGTTACAAGAACTAACCTTTACAGGTCAATGGAGACACTATCAAAAACGCGTTCTCGATAAGAGTGACGCTTTTATGGCGGATGGCCACCTGCATTTGGTGGCGGCTCCTGGCTCTGGAAAAACAACCTTGGGTATTGAATTTATCCGACGCTTTGGGCAACCAACCCTGATCTTGGCACCTACGGTCACGATTCGCCAGCAATGGGTGGACCGGATTGTCCAAGCCTTCTTGAAAGATGAAAGCCAAGCGGAGCAATTGATCTCTCAGGACCTCAAACATCCTAAGCTGATTACAGTGGCTACCTATCAGGCCCTACACAGTGCCATGAACCAAGTCGTCGGTCAATCGCAAGCTGAGGATACCGATGACCAGGCAGAGATTGAAAACTTTGATTTCAAAGGCTTTGATATCTTTACTACTTTCAAAAACATCTCACTTGGAACCCTCTGTTTAGATGAGTGTCACCACCTGCGCAATGAATGGTGGAAGAGTTTGGAAGGCTTTTGTCAAGCCTTCCCTGATTTAAAGATGATTTCCCTCACTGCTACCCCACCTTATGAAGGAGACCCTGCCCTTTGGGATCGCTATATCCGCATGTGTGGGGAGATTGATGAGGAAATTACGGTTCCCGAATTGGTCAAGGAAGAGACCCTTTGTCCCCACCAAGACTATGTCTATTTTGCCTTTCCAACCAAGGAAGAGCAAGAGCAGTTGGACGCCTTTAGCCAACAAAAGAATGCTTTTTTGCAACAACTGACTTCTGATCCCCTCTTTTGCCAATACCTCCAAAACTGCCAAGCCTTATCGGGTCAGATCAGCGATGATGAATTGCTCAATGATCCCCAATATCTCTCTGCTACCCTGATCTTTCTTCGAAGCAAGGGAATCGCCTTTCCAAAACGTTTCCAGGACCTTTTAGGAGCTAAAAAACTTCCTGATTTCACCATGGAATGGCTTGAAATCCTCCTGCAAGGACTGCTCTTTCAGGTACCTCACTGGTATAATCTACCAGAGGAATACGAGAAGCAAATCCTCCATGAACTAAAAGCAGCGAGCTTAATCGATCGAAAACAAGTTAAACTGGTCCGCAACAAAAAACAAGACCTTCTGCTCAATCAATCCCTTGGAAAACTCAATGCAGTTCGAGAGATTTTCAAGGCGGAATATCAGGCGCTTGGAAATCAATTGCGCCAACTGGTCCTAACAGACTACATTCGCCAAGATTTTGAAGTTCATCTCGGGGATACGGACGCCCAATTTACTCAATTGGGAGTTCTCTCCTATTTTGAATCCATTCGCAGGGAAAGCATAGAGCAAGCAACTCCTCCTGCCATCGCTGTCTTGACAGGCAGCATCGTCATCATCCCGACAGTTGCTAAGTCAAGATTAGAAGAACTTCTAGGAGCGGATCGACTGACTTACCAAAGTGTCGGCCAATTATCTACTGATGACTTTCTCAAGGTTCGCTTGGTAGGTTCTCAACATGATTTGGTGACAGCTGTGACCCAGCTCTTTCAAGAAGGACTCATCCAAGTCGTGATTGGAACCAAGTCTCTTCTGGGAGAAGGCTGGGATGCTCCTTGTGTCAACTCCCTGATCCTAGCGAGCTTTGTCGGCAGTTTTATGCTCAGCAACCAAATGCGTGGCCGTGCCATCCGAGTATGGCCTGAGGATCCAGACAAGACCAGTAACATCTGGCATCTGGTCTCCATCAATCTTTCCCTAAAGAAATGGTATGAAAAGTCCGATCTTGAAAAAGAAGAGATCGAAGCCATCACTGATCAGCTGAAACAATATAGTCCTGATCTGGAGCTCTTGGAAAGACGGATGAAGCAATTTTTAGGCCTCCACTACAAGGAACCCTTTATCGAATCCGGTATCGAGCGTCTGGCCTTTGACAATATCCGCTATACTAAAAAACAGTTACAGAAACTCAATGAAGAGACCTTAGAGCGCTCTACCCATCGTCAAGAACTCCGGGATGGCTGGCAAAAAGCTCTTCCGATTCTGGAGAATATGGAGATTGCAAACGAGGTCCAAGTGGATAAACACTTCCTGCCTCTGGCCCTATTTTTTGATGCTAGAAAGCTGGCACGCTGGCTGACGGCTGCTACTTTGACCGATGCTTTCTCTAACCTGATTTACTATTCACATAGAGGTGGATGGAATACAGCTTCTCTTATTCTTCTATTCGTCCTAGCTGTTCTCGCTCTCCTTGCTTGGCTCCGCTACTATCTCTATAAAAGTCCTTATAAACGGTTAGAAGTCTTCGGCCAGGCTATTCACCAAGCCCTGCTCCTTTCTGGGCAGATTCAGACCCAGGAGACCCGCATCCAAGTCGTACGATACCGAAAGGACGCCATTAACACGCTGATCTATATGAAAGGCGGAACCATGCGAGAGAAAGAACTCTTCTCGCAAACCATGATCGAATTTTTCGCACCGATTGAAAACCAGCGTTACATCCTAAAAGCCCAGGAAAAGGTATCCGACCAGACTGAATATTTCGCTGTACCAAGCCTCTTTGACAAACGTAAAGAAGAGGCCCAAGCCTTTGTGGCGCAAATCCGAAAGAGCCTAGGCAAGTATGACCTCGTCTATACCCGAAGTGCAGAAGGCCGTGCTGTTCTTTTAGATGCACGCATCAAGGCACTCGCCAATAAACAAGAGCGTACCTTCACCAAGAAGCAAGTGATGTCAGATTTGAAATAAGCATTTAGTTCACTATAAAAGAAAAGTCTAGTAGATTCATTTCTACTAGACTTTTTCGTTATTCTATCACAATCATAGCCTTAATGGTCTTGCGTTCATCCATATCTTTATAGGCTTGATCAATCTCGTCCAAGCTATAGCTATGGGTGAAGACGCGACCTGGATTGATGTCTCCGTCAAGCACTGCTTTCAGCAAGAATTGCTTGTCATAGGTGGTAACAGAGGCTGCTCCACCTGCCACGGAAATATTTTGGGCAAAGGTCGATCCAAGAGCACGATTATTGTAATGAGGCACACCGACAAATCCTAAGCACCCCCCATTATGAAGGACTCCAAGGGCTTGATCGACGGCTGCCGCGGTACCGACACATTCAAGAGCTGCATCTGCTCCTCCACCAAGGATTTCACGGACCTTAGCAATGCCTTCTTCCCCACGCTCTGCTACAACGGCTGTAGCACCAAATTCCAGAGCCATTTGTTGGCGGTCTTCATGACGGCTCATGAGGACAATTTGTGAGGCACCACGCATCTTAGCTGCGATGACAGCACATTGACCAACAGCTCCGTCCCCGATGACCACGACTTTGTCGCCCCGTTTCACATGAGCCACACGCGCCGCATGATAGCCCGTCGGCATGACATCTGCTAGCGTCAAGAAGGATTTAAGCATGGCTTCTGTATAATCAGATGGTTGCCCAGGGATTTTGACAAGGGCCCAGTTGGCATATTCAAAGCGCATGTACTCCGCTTGCACCCCGTCAGACCAGTTGCTGCCGATATGGCGGTCACAGGTCCCATCATAACCCGCACGACAGGCATCACACTCCCCACAACCATGGGTGAAAGGGGCGATGACAAAGTCTCCCGATTTGACCGTTGTAATAGCTTCTCCGATTTCTTCCACAATCCCAATGGCTTCGTGACCAC
This sequence comes from Streptococcus parasanguinis, assembly GCF_901875555.1. GTDB lineage: Bacteria > Bacillota > Bacilli > Lactobacillales > Streptococcaceae > Streptococcus > Streptococcus parasanguinis_H. Next base: position 81,662 of record NZ_CABFMD010000034.1, on the reverse strand, counting down.
TATTTTGGCGTCCCTCTTCAATATCTGGATTGCGGTAGCTCCAAAGATCGGAGCCACAGACACAAGTGCGAACGATGCGGAGAATGACATCATCTGGTGCTTCGATGTGTGGACGTTCCACTTCTACTAGACCCACTTGCCCAGCTTTTGTATAGACTGTTTTCTTCATAGGGACGACCTACTTTCTATTGCTTACTGTCTTCTAGTATACACTTTTATCGCCTAATTTGTAAGTAGCAGTCCTTCCTAATTACCTACTCCCTCTTATCAACCTTTGTTTAACAGATCTCTTTTACAATATATCAAGGCTGCTTCTAAGAGTGTAGCGATCATTGCCAAATAGAAAACTGTCCGAATCCCGAAATACTCTGTCATAGAACTCATCAAAAAGACGAAAACTGAAAAAGCAAGGGTTGAAATGACTTCAAATACAGAATAGACATGCACTAACTGATTTTCATCAACCGTTTCCTGAAGGAAGACACTTTCGGGGACTTCTTTCAATTGAGACAAGAAGCCGATTCCAGCTGAAAAAAGTAAAAATGTTTCTACAGTTGAGAAAAACAGGATACTGCCTGTGACGGCTACTATTGCGACAAGCGGAAAGAAAATACTTTTCCATTTGTGAGCTAAAAACTTTTCAGAGTAGTTGAAAACAATCATTCCCCCTAAAATAATTCCCAGAGAATAGGCTGTATTGGAGTAGCCCCAGTAGCTTTCAGTCTGTTGCAATACCTCGGTTACAAAAACAAGAATCACAGACGAAACCCAGATTGTATTAGAAAAATTCTCCAATAAATTTGCTTGTACCAATAACCTTAATGGAGGATTTTTCACCACTAAGCTCCAACCTTTGACAAGAGTATCCAGATTGGTCTCCGCTTCTAACTGCTCTATTTTAGCCTGAGGAAGAAAGAGCATCACAAAAGTAGAGAGAAGATAAAGGAATAGGACTAGCAACATTGTGGAAAATAGACCAACCAAAGCGTAAAGGAGTCCTCCCAGTCCCCAACCAATTAATTGAACTCCCTCACCACTCATTGACAAAGCGGCATTTGCCTTTCCCAAATTTGTAGCATATCGAGGAATCATGGCATAAGAAACCGGTGCTGCAAAGCCGTCTAAGATAGAAATAGCAATTACAAAAACATACATCCCCACGGCTGGTACGAATTGAAACTTGGTAAACAGGGCCACGAGAATTGCCACTAGAGCTGTTTTTCCTCCTTGAGTCAAAAATAAAACTCGATTTAAGGGAATTATTTTGGTCACCAAGGGGACTAAAAAACTTGCCATGAATGCTGACAATCCGATGAGAATCGGAACCATTGAGGTAGCAATTACCGATTTAGTTATAACAAAGATATTTGCAATAAGGGATACCCTAAGAAAAATATCCGCTAAATTTGCAAACAATTGGGAAACTAATAATTTCACAAAGGAACGAGACATCGTATCCCTCCTTTTTATCAATCTTCATGAGATAAATCGATCACTTGATCGTATTGAGCTAGTATCTCATCATCATAATGGTGAATCACCTCCACAAGGGCTTGTGGAAGACGTAGTAGGATCCTTGAAATTTGACGAGCATTCTCTTTGTCCAGATTGGCTTTGACTTCATCTGCTAAAATCAAGTCACTATTGTGGTACAAACTACGAGCAATTTCTAGACGTTGCTTTTCTCCACCAGAAAGCTGCTCCCCATATAAAAGATGTTCCTTTAAAAATGCTAAGTTTACTCGATCCAAAACCTGTTCCATCTTTAGTTTGTCTAGGGCCTTCCCAAGGATGATATTGTCTTCCAGTGACAACCCATTAAAAATATAGGAGTCTTGTAAAATATAGGAAACCGATCGTGCAATCTGCTCCTGTGCTAAAGTCTGACCATCGTAGGTCACACTTCCTGAATCTAGAGATACTTGACCATAAAGAAGGTTCAACAAGGTAGACTTTCCACAGCCACTTGGGCCAATCAGAGCAACTTTCTCTCCTGCTTTGATTTCTAAAGATAGTTTTTTAAAGAGTACTTTATCTTCAAACCGCAAAGAAACATGATCTGCAACGATAGGAAAAAGAGGAACCGAAGCTTGGTCATCCATCTGTGAACTTGTATCTTGAAGTAGAAAAGAGTAACGTTCCCTCAGTTGTTCAATCGACTTGTAAGTATTGATAAAATAGGAAAGTTCATTAAATTGATAGCCGATATTATGGGAAACTAGATAAATTGCAACAAAGCTGGCACCAGACAAGTAATCATAATAGGTCATCACCCCACCGATAATGATTGGAACAACCGAACAAAACGCATCAATACTATTAATAAGGATAGTGTTGATTGTCCGTTGTCGTTCATACCGAATGTCTTGCTCAACTCTTTTTCCCAAAACCTTTTTAAATCGATGAAAAAAGAAATCCCCGGCCCCATAATTTTGAATGACTCTTACACCACCAATTATAACAGAATCTCCTCTTTTTCACCATTTTTACCATACAAAAAATGGTGAAATAATTTTTCTTTCATGGTCAAGGTAAAATCAGCGACTAACCTTGCATAGTAATACCGTTTCCCAGCCAACCCAACCAGAATAATAAAATTACCGACGATCCCAACGATTAGTGCCATCCATAATTCACTCAGCGCCTTCTTCTCAAAGCTCGCCACAATCATCGATACCAAGGATGGCGTGATAATGGCTTCCAGCCAGGTCACAACAATGAAACTAAAATAGAGAAGCAAATGTTTTTTAGAAATGAATTTTTTTAACATGGCAGCTAATCCTTTCTACAGAGTCTATTACTGATAACTGTTCCTTATCCCATTTAGTCGGATTCTATGGACTGATTGTAAAAATTATAGCACTTCTTCTTTTGTACGGTATTTTATTCCCATATATGCTCACTAATTATTTTCATTCATCAATTTTTTCAAATTTCTTTCATAAATCGTCGCAATATGCTCGCTCCCTGCCAATTTCATGGTCTCAATACACTTTCTCATTTCGTCGATGGCACTCGTATCTCCTGTCTTTCGATAGCGATAAAAGTTTTGAGCATAGACAAACACGAGACGTTCATACATTTCCGTCTCGATGAAGAAACACTGATTTAATTGTTCCTCAAAATAGCAGGCATCTACCATTTTTTGGCGCTCAATACAAGTAATATACCCATTCAGTAACATAGTTGAAATCATACGTCGATTATTCGGAATCTCTTTGTAGAAATCCGATCTTTTAGACATCTCCCTTGCCAATACCATAAAAACCTCATGATTCAACACATCTAGGGTATTTATAAAAATTAATAACTCATAATAGCCCCAGTGCTCTACGCTGAATAGGTAATCCGTTAAATCCTTTAGGTCGTCTTCTGTATAGTAATCTTCTCCAGATAAATCCTGTAAACGAATTTTTAATAAAATAGTATTAATGTGATGAAACTTTTCCCTTTTGTCTTTCAACCCCATCTGAGAAGCAAGGAGTTTCTTCATTTCATCGATATCATGAGTCGATACAAAAAGCCTGACCTTTGTCAAGAGTTCATTCAGATTATCACGGTGAAAATCATGGACAGCATACATAAATTCATCAATCGGCACATTGATTTCATCTAAGATCAACATAAACTTTGAAATGGTTAAATCTGTCTGCCCCTTTTCAAAGCGGGAGAGTTGAGAGGTTGAAATACCTGCCTTTGCAACATCTTTCAGTCGGATACCTCTGGATTCTCGAAATTGCCTATATAGTTCTCCAAATTCCTTCATTTAGCACCTCTATCAAGCATATATGGGAAAAACTTTTTCTTTTTAGTATTCTAGCATAAATTAACGAATAAAACAAAACTCCTAGAAAATCCACTTTTCTAGGAGTCGTTTTGTATTTAATGATGGTGCTCTTGCTCACTTTCTGCCTCCAGCTCTTCGATATTTCGCTTGTGAGCACGGTGAGTTGCTAGGTCTTCATCCACTTCAATAGTGACATTTTGAAAGCCACTCTCTTTGAGCAAGGTGCGGATAGACTCTTTACAGACCTCCATATGCTTGACGTGCTCCAGACAAACATGGACGATGGCATTTTTTTCCAAGCCATCCATGGTCCAAAGATTAAGCTGGTTAATACTAGCGACATGGTCCAACTCTGCCAGATCCGTCTTGATCTTCTGGATGTTCACCCCTTCTGGCACGGCATCGAGGAAAATCCTGAGCGTAGACCAAAAACGAGGAATGGCTTTTGAAAGAATAAAGAAGGAAATAGCAAGGGACAGGAGCGGATCCAGGATATACCAGTCAGTATATCGGAGAACAATGGCCATCAGGATGACGGCGACCCAACCTAGGGTGTCTTCCAAAAAGTGAAGGCTGAGAATGGATTCATTCTTGGTTTGTCCCTTACGAATGACCAGACTTGCTAAGACATTTACACTGATGGCAATGATTCCAAGCCAGAGAAGACCTTCTTCATTGACAGGTTGTGGGTGAAAGAGTTTGACCATATTTTCCAAAATCACCATCCCAGACCCTGTCATCAGGATCACAGCGGTCACCATAGCCCCTAAAAGGCTAAAACGCTTGTATCCCAAGGTGTAATGGCTGTCTTCTTTCCGATTGGAAATGCTCTCTAGGAAAGCCGAGATACCAATAGCAACCGCATCCCCAAAGTCATGAACCGAATCAGCAAGAACTGCACTGGAACCAAAAATCCCTCCTGCTATAAACTCAACAATGGCAAAGCTTAGATTCAAGAAAAAAGCCAGCCAAACTGCATGTTTTGTCTTCATAATCTTGTTTCCTTTGTTATAATGGGAGTGGGACAGAATCAATTTTTATAAAAATTTATTCCTATTCCCACCATTGCAAGGCTGATTAGGTACTCTTTGAAGCTAAAGAGCGAAAAAGAGACCAATCAGCTACTGCGTAAATCATTTAACTCTATAGATATTCCGAGAACTGAGACTATTATCTCTTCTCTTCATTATCTATTATCCAATACTATCAACAGAAAGGATAGGAGCAAACCGTTCTCCATGTACGTTATTGAACAGTTTGTTCAAATTGTCCATATGAAAGTTCCAGATCGTCGCATTACCAAGACTCGAAATGCTATCTATAAAGCTTTTTTACAATTACTTAACCAAAAAGACTATGAAGCCATAACGGTTCAAGAAATCATTGACCTCGCTGATGTCGGGCGATCAACCTTTTACAGCCATTATGAGAGCAAAGAGTTACTGCTGGATGAACTCTGCCAACAGCTCTTTCACCATTTATTTGAGCGTGCTCAGCACCTCTCTCCACAAGACTACCTGGCCCATATTTTTCAGCATTTCAAGAAAAATCAAGACCATGTAACCAGTCTATTGCTTTCAAAAAATGATTATTTTATCCGACAACTGCGAAAAGAACTGGAACATGACGTCTACCCTATGTTAGCCGACGAACTCATCAAGGCCCATCCAACTCTCCCTCACTCCTATCTCAAGCACTTGGTCGTTAGCCACTTCATTGAAACCCTCAGCTGGTGGTTGAAAAAAGGCAAGTCCTACTCCGAACAAGAAGTGATCCAGTTTTATTTGGAGATTCTGAAAGTGGGTTCGAATTAGAAAGGAGTGTTTTCAATGTCCATCGTGCAATTTTATTTTCTTTTTCCAGCCCTATTCATGCTTCACGAACTCGAAGAAATCGTTTGGATGCCATCCTTTGCCAAAAAAATATCAATCCAGTATCCAAACAATCGAATCCTATCTTATTACACTCCTTTTGCTTTCAATGCCATTGTCTTGGAGCAACTTTTACTTCTAATGATAACACTTTATCTTAGTTACCAATTTAACAACTATACCATTTACACAACCATCGTAATCGCTTATATCTATCATGTGTTCGGACATCTTATTCAGACAATTGTTATTCGAAAATATGCGCCGGGATTGCTAACTGGCATTTTTACGAGTTTATTTTCTCTATTCTATCTCAAAAATAACGTACCAATCAATCTTTATTGCTACTCTTTTATCACTTTAACCCTTATCATTGTTAATCTTGTGCTTTCATTCATGGTTCTTCATAAGAAGACTCTCAAACTAAGGTAAGTTAAGGTCTTAAGTTCTGAACACTATCACATTACATTTACTTTAATTATCCTAGAAAGAAAACAAATATGCCACTTTGTTACATTGTTAACATTATTACAGCCTTCTTAGCCCTTGCTTTTGCTCTTCTTCATTTCATGGCTAGCCTTTCAGAATTAAGAAAGGGCAAAAACACTTTAGGAAATCGGCTTCTCCTTATCGGAAGTAGCATTGCGACCTTATCTCTCATCCTCTACTGCTTTTTGCCGATTGTTGCTTTATTCATTTGGCTAATCGGCTGTGGGTTGATTTGCTACGGAGCCTATTGGAATGGCAAGCACAAAGAAAACTTCAATCTAGCCCACCTTGTCATTCGATTGGGAATCGCTCTGGTAATCACTATTTTATTAGCCCTCATATAAGAAAAGCTCAAGTTGTATCAATGAAAACTTGAGCTTTTTCTTATTCTATTCATCATCCAAAATTGCTATGCCTTTTACGGATTATCAAATACAAAAAAACAAACGCCAAAAATGACGTTTGTCTTCAATCTGAATCAACTTTTAAAAGTTGTTTTTTCATTCTATATTTAGAAAATTGCTACTTCCACAAGCCTCCTAAGATTTGCTTTTCTAACAATTCTAAATCCTCTTCTCTCATTTCGCCATTGTCACCAACGATATACAGTTGAGAAAAGTAAGCTAACAAAGGACCTACACAGATGCGAACCATTTGAGGAATCGTTAATTCAGGATTAACACGTGGATCTGCCAACAATTCCTTGTGGAGCATCAGAAGTTTATCCTGGATAGTATTCCAGATAAAAATCTGTTCATGTCTCAATTTCTTATTAGAGAACAATTCGTGAAAAATAATTTTCATCAAGGCACGATTTTTTTTGAGATAGGTCATTCGATTATGGACGAGATAATGAACTTTTTCTTCTGTCGTTTCAAAAGTCAACAGTTCTTCAAAAAAACTTCCGAAAAGCCCTGGGACAACAGGGTGTAAAATAGCTGTTAACAAATCGACTTTCGTTTTAAAATACTTAAATAAGGTAGCTTGACTGAGTCCAGCATGCTCAGCTATGTGAAGGGTAGAGGTGCCATCATAGCCCTTGGTCGAAATGAGATCCACTGCCGACCGCATAATTTTTTTCTTCCCTTGAGGATAATCAGCTTCCTCTAAGTAATCTTCAAACGATTCAAAAATAGTCTTATCCATTGAACAGTCATCCCTTTTAGTATTTTTTGTGTTTTTCTTTAAACTTTACGGTAACGGCGTAAGCCTACAATATTGAGGATTGTCAAAATGACAAGGAAAATCAGTAGAACACCGATATTTGGCAAAACGTCTCCAAGGCCACGTCCGTAAAGAATAATCTGACTCATTGCATCACCAGAATAGGTCAAAGGCAAAAATCTACCGACCATCTGAGCCCAATCTCCCATCGATGACAATGGAATAATTCCTGAGAAAAAGAGCTGTGGCATGATCACAAGAGGAATAAACTGCATCATTTGGAATTCTGATTTGGCCAAGGTAGACAAGAGAATTCCGAAGGCCAATGCTACAAGAGCCAGTACTACATTAACTATTATAACATGAAATAAATTTCCAACAACTTCTACATCTAATAACCAAATGGCAGCTAGGACTACGACTGCTGTTTGAATAATCGCAATGAGACCGTAAGACAACATGTAACCATATACGATTTCAGAACGTTTGACTGGAGTTGCTAATAAACGCTCTAGTGTACCACTGGTGCGTTCTTTCAACAATGCCATGCCTGAAATCAAAAAAACAAAAAAGAAAACGACAAAGCCTATCAAAACTGGAATCATACTTGTAAAAAAGCTTGTATTTTCATCACCATACTGGTAGAATTCCTTGATTTCCGGTGTTTTTGCCTCCAAATTCAATTGTGGAAGAGCTTGTTTGACGCGAGTCATTAATTGATTACTTCCTTCGCTGGCGATACTGGTCCGCAATACTTGTCGAGTCATGGATGTTTTAGAAGCATCTGTATTTGCATAATCGACCTGATATTCACCGTTTTTATAAGAAACCACCGCATCTACTTTTTCATCAGCTAAGTCTTTCTTTGCTTGATTGAGATCGTTGTAAGTCTGTACACTAACATGGTCCAGATCATCCATTTTCGTCACCAAACTAGTTGGAAGATCTTGTGTTGCTAGTTTAATATTCACGGCTGTACTAGCCGAAAACATGAGATTCATCAACCACATGATAAAGACTGGTGCTACAAACATCATGGCAAGAGTTCGTTTATCACGAAGCAATTCTTTTAATACTTTTTTCGCAATAGCTAAGGTTCTCATCTTACTCTCCTTCCGCCTTCAAAAAGACTTCTTCAATACTTGAAACACCATAACCTTCTTTGAGATTTTTTGGTGTATCAAAGGCAATGATTTTTCCACCTAACAAGAGGCCAACCTTATCCGTAAGCTCTGCTTCATCCATAACATGAGTGGTGACTAGGATTCCTACCCCCTTGTCTCTGAGCGCCATCAACTCTTGCCAGATTTTCTTTCGAAGCGAAGGGTCGATTCCAACAGTTGGTTCGTCCAAAATCAAGAGTTGCGGATTTCCTAAAAGCGCAATGGCTAGGGACAAGCGTCGTTTCATCCCTCCGGAATAACCAGCTACTGCCTTGTTTAAATGCTCTGTCAAATCGACTACTTGAGCTACATGGGCAATTTTATCCTTTAAGACTTTTTTTGATAGGCCTTTTAGCTGACCGAAAAATTCCAAATTTTCTTCTCCTGACAAGGCTTCATAAAGAGCATCTGATTGAGCCATATAGCCAATATCTCCCAGAATATGACGATTGGGCATGGTATGGTCTAAAACTAAAGCGATACCGCTATCCGCCTTTTCCATTCCTAACATGGTTTTAATCATAGTTGATTTACCAGCACCCGATGGACCGATTAGACCAATGATTTTCCCAGGCTGTAAATCAAAACTAACCTGATCTAAGACCATTTGACGACCAAAAGATTTTTCTAAATCTTGTAAATGTAGCAATGTTTTCATTTGCATCCTCCTAGGTGAGTGTTTACTCACTTTTAAATATGAGACTATTATAGTGAGTACTTACTCACTTGTCAAGTGGAAAGTAAAATTTTCATAACAAAAAATCTTCGAATACAAATCGAAGATTTTTAAGAATTCATAAGGAAATCTGCTTCTACTTTAGAAGAGCTTCTTGAATCAAAAATTCACGTGCTATTTCTTTAGCTGATTTTCCTTCCACACCAACTTGGTAGTTGAGTTGACTCATTTGGCTTTCTGTAATGTTACCAGCTAATGTATTGAGAAAAGCTTCCAATTTTGGATATTTTTCGAGTAATTCAGTTTTAGTAAGTGGTTCCCCTTGATAAGGCTGTTGCTTCACATTTTTAAATTGATCAAGCCATCAACACCATGAGTATTGGGATCACCACCATGGTAGCAAGGGTCGTCTCTGTCACCATGACCGCTGCGTAATCGCTATCGGCTCCATAGAGTCTGGCAACGACCGGGGCATTGGTCATCACTGGCATAGCGGACTGAATGATAAAGACTTGCTTCATCAAGCTTGGAAGAGGTGCCCAGTAAACAATGGTCGCCATCAAGAGTGGGGCAACCACGAAGCGTCCTAACAGAATTAAGAATTGGTCTTTTTTCAGAGTCAGCTGCTTTAGTCCTGCATTGGACACTGATAAACCAATAAATATCATGGATAAAGGAGTTGTCAAATTACCCAGATACTGTAAATCACTGGCTAAAAAGGTAGGGAGCTTGATATGAAGAATCACCAAGACTAGCCCTAAGAGAAAGCCCATGAGAGGAGGAGAAAAGACTTTTTTCAGACTCGTTTTGAGATCAAACTGAGCTTCTCCCTCGCCATCCCGCTGGATCAGGTAGGTCCCCAAGGTCCAGAAAAAGGTCGTATTACACATGTAATAGATCAAAACATAGGGAATACTGGCATCTCCGAAAAGGGCTTGGTTAATGGGAAGACCCACAAAAATCGTATTGGAGTTAAAAAACATGGAAATAAAGAGGCCCCGGTGGTCTTGTCTCACTGCAAAGATCCTAGCTACTGCTGTCGCGATGCCAAGTAAAATGACCATAGACAGGGCAGGAAAACGCAGTTCTGGTAACATTTTTAGGAGGGCAGTCGCTGTAAAACGCTGTGTGATGGTGTAGAGCATATAGCAGGGCAGAGCGATTTGAGTGACTAATTTTGCGATCAAACCACGTGACTTGTCATCAAACCAGCCTTTTTCACCTATGACAAAGCCCACTAAAATCATCCCCAGAATGACCAGGATCCCTGATATACTCCTCAAAAAGATGTCCATGTTTTCTCCTTTTACTTCTTTGAAATGAGCGTTCTTCTACAAGGTCTCAAAAACTACTCTAGTATATCACAAAAAGAGGTGGAGTAACATGCCCACCTCTTGATTTTATTGATTGTTACTAGTAGCCTTTCTTAGCTGCCTTGCTCCATTGGTACCAACCAACCAGACTGTTGATCAAGTAAATAAAGTATTTCCCTTGAATTTGAAGGCTCTTTCCCCACCAAAGATAGATGGAGAATACATTGGTAGCTGCCCAGAAAATCCATTGTTCACGGTAAACAGCTGTCATCAAGAGCTGACCAACACCATTTGTCGCATCGGTAATAGAATTACGGAACGGACGATTGGCGCCAACGGATTGGTAAATGAAACCAAAGGTTAACCCCCAAAGCACACTAATTGATAAGTACTTGATCCATCCCACCGCATCCAATTTACGACCCACGAATTCCTGCTGTTCTTTTTTGAACTGGGCTTGATAGATCCAAACTAAGAGACCAATTGGCTGCATGATGGTGAAATAGAGAGTTGTCAAAACCTCACCGTAGAAGCCTTTTGAAGGGCAAGCACAAGATAAATGACAGAATTGATCAAACCAAAGAGATAGTTACTGGCAAATCAAACCGAGTTATCTGAGGAAGCCACCCGATGATCATGAAACGTTATTAAACACAAAAGTCACCCATGTGAGTTCTTGCCAGAAGCTGAAGTTAATCCTTCAACCTGGAAAACCCGCAGAGGTGACTTTTTCTATACATCTCGATTTTTCTGGCAATAATCATTAACCGATAAATATGTCTGTGAATCACCCAGCGACTTCGCTATGTCCATAATCCGCGGTGGTAGTAATCCCACTCGCTGGACAAGTTCGTGATCGCTGAACAATTCCCGTGGACTGCCGGCGAAGCCAAACTTCCCGTGTTCCATAACATACACCGACTCAAACTCGGCGGCGACCCAATCCATGTCATGGGTGATGGTCACAACTTGGTGGCCCGAATCAGCCAACTGATGGAAAATTGCGGTCAACTTGCGCCGGCTTTCCCAATCAAGCGACATCATCGGCTCATCAAATAAATAAATCGTCGGATCCACTGCCAAAACTGTGGCAACGCTCAACAGCTTGCGTTCCGACAATGACAGGTCATATGGACTTTCAGCTGTTTTATCATCCAAGCCAACTCTTTTTAGAGCCGCTAAAGCCCGCCTCGTAATCGTGTCGTGGTCATCCATGATCTGCGCGACACTCCACTCCACCTCTCGTTGAACGGTCGGGTTGAAAAGCTGATCGTCAGGATTCTGAAAAGTAATCCCAACCTTCAGTAACTTTTCGACTGGTTTAAGATCATTAAAATTTTCTCCATCGATCTTAATCACACCGGTTTGTGGTGTCAGCAAGCCCGTCAACAATTTGAAGAGCGTTGATTTGCCGGCACCATTTTGGCCAACAATCGCCACCATCGGTTCGGCGAAGTGTTTGTCTTCAACATCCAAGCTAAAGGACCGTTCCGGATAAGTGAACGTCAGGTTGCTCAGTTCAATTGTGGACATAACGAACCTCCTTCAGATCAGCGTCATTCACCGGATACCGGCCATCAGCCAAGTGCCAATCCATTTTTTGAGCAAGTTGCTGGATTGTCGGGGCTGGAATCTGCCAGTCAGCTGCCAAATGATTAAACACCTCACCCGGACTGCCCTGGGCTACCATTTGACCCTCGTGCAGCACCCACACAACGTCGGCGACTTCGCACAAATCGTCAATTTCACTGGTGACAATGAAGACGGTCGTCTCTTTGACTTGGGCCAGCCATTGGAAAAATTGCCGGCGGCCAAGGGGATCCATCTGACTGGTCGGATCATCCATAATCAAAACAGCCGGATTAGCCACAATCGCCGTGGCAATTGCCAACCGCTGGATCTGACCACCGGAAAGGCTCTCAGGACGCAAATTCAGCTGTTCAATCAGCCCCATTTGCGTGGCAACTTCTTCAACCCGTTTTTGAATCAGTCCTTCAGCCATTCCCTGATTAATCAAGTCAAAAGCGATTTCATCGGCAACCGTGTCTGCCAACCCGCTTAGTTGGCCAGCTGGATTTTGCAGTACAACTCCATTCATGGCATTATAAACGGGCCAATTGTCGGACACTCGCTGGCCAAACATGTGCCAGTCGCCCTCAATCTCAGCAGACACAATTTTGGGAATGACCCCTGCCAGCACACGGCACAAAGTCGATTTGCCGGAGTGGCTATTCCCGATAATCCCAACCACCTGGCCGCTATGAACCTCCGCGTTAATCTGACGCAGTTGTGGTTGCTCAGTACCCGGATAACGGGTGGTCAAATTTTCAATTACAATCCGTTTATCTTCGTCCATATCTTCCACCCAATCAATAAAATTGCCAATCCAGTCAGACCAATGTGCAGCGTTCGCGACAGGCGATACACGCGCTGGGAGGTTCTGACAGTCCTGTTGAGATTATCAAAACCTCTCAGTTGGAGAGAAATCGACCGCGTCATCGATTGATCCAAGGTCTTAATCACCAATGGAATTAGAACCGGCAGGACTGACTTTAATTTCTGAATCAACGTTTTTTGCGGATTGGTTCCGCGAACTTTTTGTGCTTGCTGGATTTTCCGCATATTGCGCATCATTTCCGGCAAAATATAACACACCGACATCAGAACGTAGACGGTTTTATAAGACAATCCGGACCGTTCCAAATAGGCCGCGTTTTCTGAAATACTTGTGGTCACCATAAAAAAGCCACTGGTCAAAATAATCACCAATACTCGACAACCCAGAGTGGTGGCGTAAATCAGGCCTTCTTTGTAGAACGACACCCCAAGCACAGAAAACAGCACAGTTTGATTCCGACTGTAAAATAACCCTTGGATGATCAGCATGGTGCAAATCAGAAACAGGCTGAATCCCAGCGCCTTAAAGATGGTAGAACTCAATTTGGAAAATAACAATAGCAGTGTTGCGATAAGAATTAATCCGGCCTGAAGCAATAAATTCATACTAGCAAAGCTCAACAACGTCATGTCCAAGATGAACAAGAGCTTAGTAATCGGATCGATCACCTGGTACCACTTGAGCTTGACCCGTGGCGCTCCAGAATTCAATGTTTGATCAGTCATCATTTATCATCGCTAAAGAAGTGCATCATCCGCTTCGGCAGCTGACGATAGATGAAGAATGCCAGATAGGCCACGCAGACTTTATCCAAAATATCCAAGACAAACTCATCGATAAATGAGGCCAGCCACACTGGTGCATGATTGGCGACCATTACCGCAAACAATGAGTCACCCCAAGCGATACCGGTCTGACCACCCCAAAAGATGACGTTGAGTGGCGTTGAAATGACAGCTGAAACGATGGCAATAATAATAGCAGAAACAAATACTCGTCGCGCTGACGAGAACCACCCCTTGGCGTGCAAAACTCCGACAGCAATCCCAATTCCGATGCTGGTAATCGCATACACGGTTGAAATTGGCGATAAGGTCAGCCCATAGATCACATTGTTGATGAAACCACTGATGGCACCGGCAACTGGCCCAGCCAACATGCTGGCAAGAAAGGTTCCCAAAGACCCCAGCCAAACGGGCAACTTTAACCCCTCCGCCAAGGCTTTGGCAACATAGTTAATCCCCACGGCAGCGGGAATCAAAGTCATGGTGGCAGCACTTAACTTAAACTTCCACATACTGGTACGATGAATCGGTTCTGTTTTCATAGTCTTCTCCTTTTGTTTTTAAAGAGCCGTGTCTGTTTAGACTTTCGGACGCAACGCTCTAAAGATTTTTATGCTTGAACTGCCATCATTTTAGCAGAATCACCTTAGTCGACATCGGATCTTCTCCTTAAAAATACTTGTTCAACAGTTCACAATTAATCATACTCTCTTTCCCTAAAATGTCAAGGTTTTTCTGAATTTTTTTTAAAAATGTTCGGAAAATGAATTTCAACTACTCCCCTAACCCTGATAGGAAGGGTTGTAACTCCCATCATCCGATCATTTAAGGACAGAAGAAAAAACAAACACCATTTCTGGTGTTTGCTAGAACACAGACAAACTAATTTTAAGTCAAATAAGTTAAATAATTCTGCAAAGAAATAAAATGAGTTCTAATTTTAAAAATTAATCAATAATTTACCGAAACTTTCCGCCGTGAGAAAAGTGCTAGAAACACTATTGTTTCTAGCACCCGGAATAATTGAGACCTTAGGCTCAATTATTAGTCATGGAACTTCTACGAAGTTCGTTGACGTCCGTACTCACCTAAGGAAAGTTTTTAATATTACTTTTTCTTAAATCTGAAACAAACACCATTTCTGGTGTTTGCTTCATTTTAGGCTAGCTTATTTTTTCTTTTTCTTCAAAATATAAGCAGCGATACTTGCCAAGACAAAGGCTAATACAAGACTAATAATAGAGATGGTCGTACCTGTATTTGGTAAGAATCCTAAGATTTTGCCTGGTTTCTTAGGCTCTGGTTGGCTTGGCTTTTTCGGTTCAGGTTGGCCTGGTTTCTTCGGTTCAGATGAACTTGGCGGAGTTGGTTGTTTTGGATTTTCTTTTGGAACATGCTTGTTAGTAATCACCGCATTTCCTTTTTCATCCTCTACCTTACTTGCTTCATAGCCTTTTGGAAGATCTACTTCTTCCACACGATAGCTGATCACTTGGCCAGCTTTCTTTTCTGGCAACTTGCTGAAGGTGTGGGTCCACTTATTGTCCGCAGACAATTCAACCGGATCTCCAACTTTTTCATCATTTGCATACAATTGAACCTTGATGAATTTTGGACGGAGGCCATCTTGGTCATTGGCATCATCCCATTTCTTAGTGACTTTCACATCAGTAAGGGCTGGTTCATGCGTGTTGGTCAAGACAATAGTAGCTTGATCCTTATCATTTACCGATACCTTGTATCCATCTGGTACAGCAACTTCATTAACAGTATACCTAATCGCTTTTCCAGCAGCCTTGGCATCGAGGTTTTCAAATGCACCTTTCCAATCATTGGCTGCAGAAAGTTCTAGTACTTGGTCAGTAGGAAGGCCATCTTTGTACAATCGAACTTGAATGCTGGATGGGCGTAGACCATCTTGGTTATCAGCATCTTCCCACTTCTTGGTCACTTCTACTTTGGTCCTTTCTGGTTCGTGAGTATTGGTCACGACCACTTGACCTGGATTCGTTGCTTCGACGGCTTGAGTGTAGCCTTTTGGAACATCGATTTCTTTAACTGTATAGTTAATGACTTGGCCGGCTTTCTTCTCATCTAAGTCTGAGAAGGTATGGGTCCATTTGTTGTCTGCTGACAATTCAACCGCTTGACCAACTTTTTCATCCCCAGCATACAATTGAACCTGAATCGTTTTTGGACGGAGGCCATCTTGGTTATTGGCATCTTCCCAGTTTTTGGTAACAGTGAGGCTTGTCTTACCAGGTTTGTAGCTATTGGTGATCGTCGTTCCATCAATCTTAGTGGTGTAATTGTCCACTTTATCCTCAGTCACTGTGTAGACAACTTTTTGACCATCTTTATAGACTGGTAGGTCTGTGAAGGTATGAGTCCATTCATTTCCTTGACCAGCAAGATCGATTGCTTGCACTTCTTTTCCATTGGCTAAGAGGTGAACCTTGATAGTTGTAGGTCGAAGACCGTCTTGGTTATCGGCATCATCCCAGACTTTCTTGACGGTAACGGTCGTTGTCTCAGGAGTGCGTTTGTTGGTGATGGTTGCTTTTCCATCAGTGAAGCTGGCTTCTTCTGTATCAACCGTATAATGAGTTGGTACTTTCACTTCTTTGACCGTATAGGTATTGAGCTTGCCATTGCTGTCTTTATCCGGAAGGTTTGTAAAGTGGGCTTTCCAGTCTGTTGCAGCAGAGACAGCGACTGGTTTTCCTTGCGCTTTTCCATTCTTATAGAGTTGGAATTCGACACTTTCTGGACGAAGACCTTCTTGATTGTCTTGATCATCCCAAACTTTTGAAGCTTCAAGATCGATATACTTGATATCCGCTTCATTCGCGATTTCTAGAGGAAGGGCTTTTGAGCCGACAGCCTTACCATCCACCGTGACGTGGTAGATTTGCTTGTCTGCATCATAGGTCACAACCACTGCATGATCTGTTTCATCCAACTTGTAATTTGCAGGTGCTTGTGTTTCTTTGAGCGTATAGGTTCCTTCTGTCAAGGTACTAAATGAAAGTTCCCCGTTTTTATCAGAAGTAGCTGTCGCAACAACTGCACCATTTGCATCTGTCAAGGTAAATGTAGCACCTTCAAGGACTTTCTTCGGATCGTCCTTATCGACTTTCTTGACTTGGAAAGCAGCTGAGAAGATTTGTGCGGATACGGTATTCGATTCACGGTTTCCTTCGTGGCCTTTGGCCTTGTAACCAAATTGGTTATGGGCTTGGACGACACCTGAACGACCACCGTTGTCTTCATTATCTTTGGTGCGTTTTTGCATCAAGTCTTTGACGTCTTTGGTCAACTCAGTTGGGTTGACGACTGGGACACCAAAGTTTGCTTCGCTACGTGCTGGGATCGTCGTGTCTTTATTAGCCACAAACTTGATACCCGTCACTTGACTGTAGTCTGCTACAGCTGTCGTCCAGATATCTCTATCCGCAGCCTGCTCCATAGTGTCACTTGTGACGCTAGGGTCAGTCGTATAGTAGACTGTCCAGCCTTCAGGAGCAGATACAGGCCCACGGAGGCTAACCGTATATTCAGTCAAACGATTTGAACCATCTAGAGTATTGACATCATGTACTTTTGGTAGGGCATCGTAAACAATTCCGTCTTCGACTGGCTTGTCTGTATTGTTTTTAATGGTGATCTTGTAGTTAAAGGTTTCACCAGGTTTGAAGGTACGAGTAACTGTAGATGCATCGGATAGATCATCATTTTTGGCGATGTATTTGCGAGCATAGATCCCTTCTGCTGCGACAATGGTATAGTTTGATTGAGCATAAGGAATCTTATCGGTTGTTGAACCATTCCCGTTTAAGTCATAGACATCTTCGATAACTCGATCAGGGTTAGCATTTTCAAGATCGTGGATCCCGTTTCCTGCTACATAAAGCTTGTTGGTAAAGGTTCCACCGTCATCTTTCCCTTTTAATTTTGCATAGATAAATGGTAGACGAACTTGGCTATTATTTTCCAGAGACGCTTTAATAAACTCTTTTTGGTCCAAATGCATCACAATAGCAGATCGACCTGAATTGTGGTAATTTTCAACGACCTCGTAGCGCTTGAAGAATTTCATACCTCTATCTCCAGAGGGAAGGTATCTATCAAAATCTTTAAAATCGACATCCAAGGTATTGGGATCATAAAGATCGATTACCCGAAGATCGCCATAATTCTTATCAGGATCAAGAATAACTCTTGTTGCTACCAGACCGAAACGAATTGTCTTCCCATCTGTGTATTGGACATCGTTGTAATCGGTCGATTTTGAAATTTCAAAGCTTTCCTTCATAGGGATCAGGTTGAAAGTCCAATCCGCCGATTGATCTTTGGCAACATTTGACTGTGTTTTATAGGTCACACGGCCTGTGTTCTTGTAGACATTTTTGGTCGCGTCCATTTCATCGTAACGAGTTTTTTCTGGATCCTTGAAGCTTGTATAGCTATTGAGGCGAATTCCTTGACCAGATGAAAGGACAAAATCATCCTTCATTTCCATCCGCCAGCCTACAACCGTTCCATACTTGGTCAAATCAATTTGACCGTTTCCATCTTTATCTGCTTCTGACTGGATTTCTTTCGTACTACCATCTTCCATGGTCAGGATGATTCGTTTGACAATGGTATGGATTTGCTTTCCTATACCATAATTCCCTTCCAGCAGACGAGTATAATCGATCTTGGTAAACTTCAAGCGAGGGTCCACAGTCTCATCATAAAAGACGAAATTCTTCTGCGGTGCAACGGTATTGTTGGCATAACTTAAGATCCATTTATAATTAGCAGACTTGTATTCTGTTGCGTCATAAACATCCCCATCCGCCCGTTTAGCAAAGCTTCCGGCACCTTCAAGGTCACGTGAAGTCAAACGGAAAATAAGGGAGTCTTCCGCTGTAATATCTGGTTCTCCCGCTCCACGGTTGGCAGGAATTCCTACGATGCTACCAGTATTGGTCAAATCCTTACTAAGAACGTTCTCGAGGGTTTGATCTTTTTCTAAGACCAAATCAGGGAATTTCAAGTAGAGGTAACTTGTATCCTTGATTTTGGTCATAAATTCTTGATGATAAGCTGCTGGATTGTCATTTGCATCCGCCTTGAAAGTCTTCGTAACGGTACCATCTCCATTGTCTACCCAGCCTTCAGACTTAGCCGTATCGAGAACAGCTGTACGAGTCTTCCCGCTCTTATCTGTATAGGTTGGCAACTTATCAGTGATCGTTGCTGATTCTAACTGACGGTATTGACCACCGTATTGACCACGCATTCCGTCCAATTGGAAGGCAAATGGGACAGAAGTTGGTGTTTCAATATAGTTCTTTCCATCCGCACCTTTGACAATACCTGGCATTGCTTCCGCATAGTCCTTAGACATGGCTTCGTTCAAGTTTTGGTTGATGTACTTGGTGAAGCGATAGTCGTTGTACTTAGGCTTCCAAATGATATCATTAAGTGCCGTTTCTTGCCCATTGATGTTTAAGGTTCCTGTGATATCTAGCGAGTAATTCGTCGGTGGATACCCGATTGTAAACTTCCCGATAAAGGGCAAGGTCAACACTTCTGATTTTTGGTAATTTTTAAAGCGAAGGGTGACTAGATAGTCATCACCAACTTTTGTGACCGTTGGTTGATCATGCTCTGAGGCACTATTAAAGTCTGGCATACTGACTTCTCTGAGGTACTTACCTGGCACCTTCAAGTTAACAGTGACATCGTTAATGTCGGTTGTCAAATTTTTTGGGGTAATCTGGATATAGCCAGACATGGTATCCCCTGTAAAATAGGACATGCCACCTGGATGGTCTTGTTTGTCCCCGTACAAGAGGGTAACATCCAAAGCCCCATTATCTCCAACTGCTAGCTGGTTGGCAAAGGCAGTTACAGCCCCTTGACCAATCTGGCCTAGCATCATGAGAATCGTTAAAATGGCAAAACCTTTTTTCAAAAAGTTTTTCCATAATAAACTGATCTTCTTCATTGTTTATCTCCTTTAATTGTTGTCAGCCTACTAAATTAGGCGTTCTTACTAATTTTATCATAGATATTTTCTTTTAAAAATACATTTTTGAAATATAATTGTAACACGTCTGTAATATAGACATTTTTTATATTAATGTCTATATTACAAGTTGCCATTCGACCTGATTTCCCTTCCTTGCTATTCAAGGGCAAGAAAATAAAACAATGATAAGATGGTAAAATAAAAATAGGCTAAGCAAGGAATCTTGCATCCTGAGCTACCTTTTTTCCTCTATTTTTGATATACTCAAAGCATGCACAAACAAACGATTATTGATTTTAAAGAACTTGGATTGCGACATATTTTCACCAAGCCCATAAAAGAATTAAAAACCAGAGACATCGACCAAGTAGAGGCACTTCTAAGAGAGGTAGAAGCCTATCAGGAGGCTGGTTTTTATGCTGTTGGCTATGTCAGCTATGAAGCCGCTCCTGCTTTTGAGAAAAAATTAGCCGTCCACCCTGCACCCCTCATGGGAGAGTATCTCCTCTATTTTACTATCCACGAAGAGGTCGAAACCCTTCCATTTCCAGAGGACTACGGGGCTGTGGACCTTCCAGCCAATTGGAAGGAAGAGGTCGAGGCTCCTGCCTACCAAGAAGCCATCAAGACCATCCATCACCACATCCGCCAGGGAGACACCTACCAAGTCAACTACACCGTCCAGCTTTCTCAAGAGCTAAAGGTGGATCCTCTCGCCATCTACAACCGACTAGTGGTGGAGCAGAAGGCCCATTACAATGCTTTCATCCAGCACGATGATGTCGCTATCCTCTCCATTAGTCCTGAGCTCTTTTTTGAACAAGAAGATCGTCTATTGACCACGCGCCCCATGAAGGGAACGACTCGTCGCGGTCTCACTAACCAAGCGGATCTCAAAGAGGCAGCCTGGCTAGAAGCAGACCCCAAAAATCGGGCGGAAAACATGATGATTGTGGATCTCCTGCGCAATGACATGAATCGGATTTCGGAAATTGGAAGTGAGCAGGTGACCCGCCTCTGCCAGGTCGAGCAATACTCCACCGTTTGGCAGATGACGTCGACCATTGAAAGCCGCTTGCGCCCAGAAGTAGACCTAGTCCAAACCTTCCAGGCTCTCTTTCCTTGTGGATCGATCACAGGCGCACCGAAGATTTCTACTATGGAAATCATCCAACAGACAGAGATCGCTCCTCGAGGCGTCTACTGTGGCACGATTGGGATCCTTCTTCCAAGAGGGAAACGGATTTTTAATGTGGCCATCCGGACCCTTCAAATACAAGGCACCAAAGCTATCTATGGCGTTGGTGGTGGCATCACTTGGGATAGTACATGGGAAGGCGAATACCAGGAAACCAAGCAAAAGTCAGCTGTTCTCTACCGACAAGAGCCTCGATTTGAGCTCCTGACGACCGGTCGCATCCATCAAGGAGAGCTGACTTTCCTGGAGCAACACCTGACCCGTTTGAGAGAGGCCAGCCGCTACTTTGCCTATCCTTTTAATGAGCCAAAACTCCTGAAAGAACTTCAAGAACAACTCGTTCATGTAGATCCTAGCCTTGACTATCGTTGTCGAATCGCCTTGCAAAAAAATGGGATCATCCAGCTGACGATCACCGAGCTAACAGACTTGCCAGCTAGCTATCTGCAGGCCCAATTGACCGAACAAAAGCTTGATCTAGCAACTCCGTTTACCTATTTCAAGACTAGCCAGCGAGCTCATCTAGAAGCGAAGCATCACGAGCAGATCTTCTATCTGCCTGATGGCAGCCTGCTTGAAACGACCATTGGTAATCTCGTCCTTGAAATCAAGGGCAAGCTCTATACCCCACCAGCTCATCTTCCTTTATTAGATGGCATCTACCGGCGCCATCTTCTTGAGACCCAGCAGGTGGAAGAAAAACTCTTGACGCTGAAGGATTTAGCACTTGCTGACAGAGTCTATGCCTGCAATGCTCTCCGTGGTCTCTACGAGCTCGATTTTCAAGGAAAGGACTCATGATGAAACTCATTTTTTTACATGGACTAGGGCAGGACGTCCTCTCTTGGCAAGGGGTTCAGTATACTCTTTCTCCCTTGCACTCCAAAACTTTTGATATTTTCTCTCATCCAAGCGAAAGCTATCAGGAGGTCAAAGAAAGGCTGATAGAACGCCTCCAGCAGGAGTGCGAACCCTTTATTCTGGTAGGACTCTCACTAGGGGGTGTTCTCGCCCTTGATCTCTCTAATCAAGACTTCCCGCAACTCAAGGGATTAGTCCTTGCAGGGACACAATACAAACTCACCACCAATCCTCTCTATCGGCTGCAGATCCTTCTCTTTCGTCTGCTTCCCAAGCACTTCTTTGAAAAGCAAGATGCTAATAAACAACAGATGCTTCGAATCTTGACCGAATTAAAAGGACTCAATCTAACCGATACCGCTAAAGCTTGCCCTCTTCCCACCCTAGTCGTATGCGGAAGTAGAGACTGGGCCAATCGGACCTCTTCTAAGAAGTTGACAAAACTCCTGTCCAAAGGTCGCTATCAAGAAATCGCAGACGGAGGGCATCTACTCAATACAGAGAAACCCTATGAATTCGCGCAAGCCATCAAGGAGTTTGTTGGTGAATTTAAAGAGGCTAGCTTTAAAAACAGTTGCTCTTAATGTAGATAAAGTCTTTTTCATGTTACATAACGTAAAAAATCAAAAAATTTAAAGAAATGTTTATTTTCTAAAGTTACTCATGAATACCTTGAGGCTTTCCGCCGTGATAAAAGTCCTTGAAATAGTGATATTTCAAGGACTCGGGAGTTTTGAAACTTTAGGTTCAAAACTAAGTCATGGAACTTCTTCGAAGTTCGCTGACGTTCGTCCTCACTTAAGGAAAGCCTCTAGAAAACTTAAACTACAAGTAACGACTAACTTTTAAAAGGTTAGTCGTTTTTTTAGAAATATTTGAGAATTGCTTGATAGTTATTTGAAAAGCAAGCTGTATACTAAGAGTGTAAAGAAAACAACTAGTCATTTGGACGAAGGAGAAAAATATGGAAAAAGTATTAGAAATTTCCCATTTGAGTAAAAAATTTGGTCAACAATACGCCTTAAATGATGTGAATCTGAGCATTCGCAAAGGCGACGTCTACGGCCTGATCGGTAAGAACGGAGCTGGGAAAACCACCCTCATCAAAGTTATCACCCAGCTGATTCAAGAAACGGACGGAAGCGTCTCTCTCTTTGCTTCTACAAATCGCTCCCAGTGGACGCAAGCCCTGAAACGTGTCGGATCCGTCATTGAGAGCCCCGTGGCTCACAAGCATATGACCGCCTACCAAAACTTAGTCTACTATTGCAAGGCACGCCATATTCCGAATCCCGACCAGGTCATCAAAGAAACCTTGAACTATGTGGGCCTGAACAATACTGGGAAAAAGAAATTCCGTGATTTTTCACTGGGGATGAAACAACGGTTGGGAATTGCCATCGCGCTCATTGCCAAGCCCGACTTCCTCATTCTAGATGAACCCATCAATGGTCTCGATCCAGTCGGAATCAAGGAATTCCGTCAGATGATCAAGCGCCTCAACGATGAACTCGGCATGACCATCCTCATTTCCAGTCACATCCTCTCTGAACTCTATCTGGTTGCCAATCGCTTTGGTATTGTCGACCAAGGACGCCTAATCAAAGAAATTAGCAAGGCTGAATTCGAAGAGCAAGGTGAAGACTACATCATCCTCAAGACCAGCCAGCTAGCCCTTGCGAGTCAACTGATCCAGGATCAACTCCATCACCGTATCAAAGTCATCGATAAGGATGGAGAAATCCATGTCTTTGGCCAGACTCACGATATTAAAGTCATTGTCAAAGCTCTCGTTCAAGCAGATATTGATGTGGACGAAATCTACTATGCCCGCCAAGATCTGGAAAAATTCTTTACAGACTTGGTAGACTAGTCAACCCACCGTCTTGTATTACTTATCCCACACATTTCATTTAGGAGATTTATCATGTTGCATACCATTCAAGCAGATTTTTATAGACTTTTTCGCTCCAAAGGCTTTTGGATTACAGAAGCCATTCTCGTTCTCAATATCCTATCTGGAGTCATCTTTGGAGCTAGCGGACACGTTGGTGTCAATACGGAATCCAAATTACCCCAAGCGACAGAAGTTTGGACGGGCTTTAAAGCCTTGACCAACTACTCCTCCAGCATCAGTGTGACGATTCTCTTTACCATTATTGTCATCACCTTGGTCCTGGGAACAGACTTAACACAAAACTTATACAAGAATAGTCTGGCCTATGGCGTTTCTCGTGCCAGCTACTACTTTGCCAAAAGTGCCGTTGTTCTGACCATTGCTCTTTTCCAATTTCTTGTTTCTTATGGTCTCGTCTTCTTGATTGCGACCCTCTACAATGGACTTGGCACCATGCCAGAACACTTCTTCGCTCATTTTGGACTGACCCTTCTGATTCAGTTCCTCTCCACCTTGGCTTGGGTCAGCATTATTTCCTTCCTCCTTTACGCCAGCCAATCCATCACCTTGGCCTTCGTTGGCTACTTCGTTGGAAATATCTTCTTAAGCCTTCCTGCGCTCTTCTTTAAAGACATCGATATTTTCCACTATCTAAACTTGGAATTCCAATATTCCATGGTCCAAAGTACGACAGCAACAACCAACACCCTCTCGATTGCCCTTGGCTTCATCCTTGTTTTCGGCTTCTTGGGACTCGCTACCTTTAAACACAAAGATTTATAAAAAAAGGCTTGAGCACTGCTTAAGCCTTTTTTCTTAGTGTAATGGTTAAGATAAACCAGTCTGCCTCTGTCGCCAGTTGCAAGTCGCCCCCTAAGATCTCTACAAAATTTTGAATGATGTAGAGCCCCAAGCCAGAAGACTCTTCTGTATCCGATAGATTTTCTGAGTAGAATCGACTAGCCAGTTGGTCTAAGTGCTGAATCGGTTGTTGCACAATATTGCGCAGCTCGACCCGAATCTTCTCCTCATCAGAAGTCAGGATCAACCGCGCCTGATCCTTTCCATGCTTGAGAACATTGCTGAGCATATTTTGCAAGAGGCGCTCCCAAAGCTCCGGATCGGTAGCATAATGGAGATGTTCTTCTAACTCTACCTCTAAGGCAATCCCCGCCTCAGACAAGCTATCATAATACTGGAACAACTGCTGGGTTAGGACTTGGCTGAGATTAACGTCTGAAAGCCGAGGCTGAATGGCTCCCTCCATCAAGCGTCTGTATTCCAAGAGAGATTCCAAGCGTTTTGAGACGACTTGGAGATTGGAAGCAATTTTCTTCAGTTTTTCCTCTTCTTGCGTCCCGCTCTTGATAATTTGTTGGGTATAGCCCGAAGCAATGGTCAAAGGCGTCCGAATATCGTGAGCAATATTACTGATGGCCATATCCAAGGTCTTCTTCTCTTGAAAGGCAATCCGATTGGTCCGCTCGATTTGGTCAAAGAGATCACTGACCTGCTTGGTCAAGGCGACCAATTCTTTTTTTGAAACACGAGACGTTAACCTTACCCCACTCCCATTTTGGAGCTTCTTTTGGATTTGTTCTTGCAAATCCTCTAAGGAAGAAAGCAAGCGAACATAGCCCAGTCCCAAGAGAAGGACAAGGACGACTAAAACTAGAACCAATCCCCACATTACTGGTATCCTTTCAAGCGAACTCCCAAGCCCCAGACGGTTTCAATATAGTCCTCATCTGGATCAAGCTGAGCAATTTTCTTTCGGAGGTTGCTCAACTGGGCATTGAGCGTATTGTCTCCAGGCAGATATACTTCTTCCCAGACCGCCTCATACAATTCTTCTTTGGTAAAAATCTTCTTTGGATGCGCCAATAAAGTTTCAAAAATTTGAAATTCTTTTTTGCCCAATCGAAGTGTTTTTGCTCCAGACTCCAGTTCAAAGCTTTCTGGATTCAGGACTAGATTTTTAAAGGAAAGCTTTTGCGACGCTTGAGCTTCCTGTGCTACCGTCATTTGATTTCGCAGCTGCACCGTCACCCGAGCTGCCACTTCGTCCAGATTAAAGGGCTTGACGATATAATCATTGGCACCTGCAAGGAGATACTGACTAATGAGGTGTTTGTCTCCAAGAGCGGTCATCATGATGATCGGCACTTGACTCTGCAAACGGATCTCCTCCAGAACCTGATCGCCATTTTTCCCAGGAAGCATGATATCGAGAAGAACCAAATCAATGGCTTCTTGCTGGAAAAGCCGCAGCCCTTCTGTACCTGAAAAAGCCTGAAGGACTTCATGGTCTTCACTTAAGAGACTATACAAAATTTCTTGGATATCACTATTATCCTCAATTAATAAAACCCGTGCCACTTGCCTCACTCCTTTTTTCCTTTGAACTCCAAATCATTTCTATTCCTCTAGCCTATCAAATAAAGGGACCTTCGTCAATGAAAATCTGATAAAATCCTATAGTACCCCTACAATTCTGCATGTTAGGTCACCACAAGATGAACTTGACTATCCTTTCTTTCAAAGGGTATAATAGGACCAATGACAAAATAGGGAGACCAGTTTATGAAAAATAATGCTAAAACTAAAATCAGCCTTGTATCCATCCTCGTCATCCTGGGCGTTGCTGCAAGAATGATGCGAGTCATCCACCACCAGCAAATCAGGGAGCAAAACAGACAAACCATTCAAACGACTAAAAAGGTTGCAGAGTTTCAGAAAACACTAGACGAGGAAGAAACGAAGAAACGGAACGAAAACTTCAACAAGATTTATAATGAATCCCTTGTTCAGAATAAGTTTGAGCAGTGGCAAAAAGTCGATGAACTTCATGGTTTGGGACAAAGAACTGGGCAATTTTATATCTATAACTTTGAAAAAAAAGAAGAGATTCTCTTAGAGAATACTGATCAAGCATTTGTTCTACCTATTCGAGACAAGAGTCATAACGTCACATTTCAGGCTATCTTTGCCCACAAGGACGGTCAGTGGCACATCATGAAACCAGACGGAAGTTCGCAGTTGCAACTAGGAGAAGCTAGCATTACCGCTGAATCTAAGTTTGTCATCGAAAACAATGTCTTAGATTACGACCAGTAAATCAGTAAGGACTTGCCTTAACTACATACAAAAAGCTTAGGACCCCAACTTGTGGTTGGAATTCTAAGCTTTTTAGTTTGCTGCCAGAGAGTCATCCAGAAGATGGTTTAGCTCTAGAGGAGACTTTTAATTAACAGAAGCTCCATTGGTCGCAATGACTTCTTTGTACCAATAGAAGGATTTCTTGCGCGACCGGGCTAAGGTTCCTTTTCCTTCATTGTCCCGATCAACATAGATGAAGCCGTAGCGCTTCTTCATTTCTCCAGTCCCGGCAGAGACCAGGTCAATACAGCCCCAAGTCGTATAGCCCCAGAGGACGACGCCGTCTTCATAGATGGCATCTCTCATGGCCTTGACATGGGCGGCCAGGTAGTCAATCCGGTAATCATCAGCTACATAGCCATTTTCATCTGGAGTATCCACTGCTCCAAGCCCATTTTCCACGATAAACATTGGCTTTTGATAACGATCCCAGATGGTATTGAGGGTAATGCGGAGACCAAGAGGGTCAATCTGCCAGCCCCATTCCGAGCTTTCTAGGTAGGGATTTTTCAGAGAGGCAAAGATATTGCCCGCTGTTTTTTCGTTTTCAGCTGGATCACCCGAAGCGACCCGACTAGCATAGTAGGAGAAGGAAATAAAGTCCACCGTATGTTCTTTCAACAACTGCAGATCCTGTTCGGTCATCTCAACTGTGATTCCCTGACGCTCCCACTCTTTCTTGGCATAGTTTGGGTATTCCCCACGCGCCTGCACATCGATGAAGAAATAGTTCTTACGGTCTTCTTCTAGACCAGCCCAGACATCTCGCGGAGCACAGGTATGGGGATAGTTTTGCCCTGCTGCCAGCATACAGCCAACCTTGTTGTTCGGATCAATCTCATGGGCCAGCTTAGTGGCAATGGCTGAAGCAACCAACTCATGGTGAGCCGCCTGGTATTTGACTTGTTCCTCATTCTCCCCTTCTTCAAAGCAGAGGCCCGCTCCCATAAAAGGTGCATGAAGGATCATATTGATCTCATTAAAGGTCAGCCAGTAGTTGACCAAGCCCTTGTAACGAGTGAAGAGCGTTCTGCAGAGACGTTCATAAAAGTCCAACATCTTGCGGTTACGCCAGCCTCCATACTCAGTAATCAAATGCATGGGGCAGTCAAAGTGGGTAATGGTCACCAAGGGCTCAATGCCATACTTGTGACATTCCTTAAAGAGATCTTCATAGAACTGGAGACCCGCTTCGTTTGGTTCCAATTCATCTCCTTGTGGGAAAATCCGTGACCAGGCAATGGACAAGCGATAGGTTTTAAAGCCCATTTCTCCAAAGAGCGCAATATCTTCCTTGTAGCGGTGGTACATATCAATACCATCTTGAGCCGGGTAAAAATAGCCCTCTTCAAAGTCGAACATCTTTTTCTGACCCGTAATAATCGCATGACGATCAGGCCCAATCGGTACCACATCCACATTGGCCAAGCCACGGCCATCTTCCTTATAAGCCCCCTCACACTGGTTGGCAGCCGTCGCCCCACCCCAAAGGAAACCATCTGGAAATTGAAGTTTATCGGTCATCTCTCTACCTCACTTGATTTGATAGTTCTATTATATCCCTCTTTAACCCGAAAGTCTTACAAGATCCTAGGAAAAACTGATACTATTCTAAGAAAACTCCTATACATGCGCAACAGAAAAAGACCGGATGGCTCCGATCTTTTAATAGTTCATATTCTCATATTCTGTTTTAAGAATCATTATGGTTAACTTCAAATGACTAGCGTCCTATTTCATACGATAAAAATCAATGACTAGACCAGCAGGGCCTTCAACTAATAGGGATTCGGTTCCCCAATCAGTTACAACTGGCCCATGTAAAATCTCAATCCCTAATTCTTTCAAACGCTTTTGATTCTGTTCCAAATCTTCAACTTCAATGTGTAGGATGATTCCTGACTGAAAATTTTCCAGAGGTATCAAATGGCTTTGTGAGAACATAAGACAGTGACTGCCAATCGTGAACTGAGCAAAACCATCATCAACATAGTCCGCCTTTTTATCCAAGATATGCTCCAATTCAGCACAGACTTGAGGAACATTTGAAACGATGATATCCAATTGATTTAAATTCATTTACTATCCTCCAGAAAAAGACCGAATAACTCCGGTCTTTTATGTTTCTCTCTAAGAAAATCAAAGAATAAACAAGGCGGAACCAAGTTTGATGGCAAATCCTTGCTCATCAAACTACGAAAAATCCTTTGGGACTTTTTCTAGGCTCCGCACTAGATTCCATCATTGAAAATTACAGTTTCAATGATGGAATCGTCGGCAGCAACCTAATAAAGAAGTCTACAAATTTATCTTTGATTTTCGACGAGAGGAATTATTTGATTGCGCGTGATTGCAATCCTTCTTCTTCCAAGAAGAGGCGGAATGGTACGAGTTCTTCTGCTTCGTATTTTTCCTTGAAGGCTTTGATGGCTTCTTCTGAGTGTTGTTTTGGATCCAACTCAAGTACTTCTACTGGAAGTGGACGGTGTTGTGTGATGCGAGCATCGATCACAACTGTCTTACCTTCTTTGTTGAGTTTCACAGCTTCTGCAACGACTGCATCGATATCTTCGATACGGTCAACTGTAAATCCAACAGCTCCTTGAGCTTCAGCGATTTTCGCATAGTCAGCATTTGTGAAGTCACAACCAAACAAGTGTTTGTTTGTGTCTTCGTATTTGTCCTTGATGAAGGCATATTTACCATTTGAGAAGACAACGTTGATAACTGGAAGGTCGTATTGAACGTTTGTGATCACGTCTGGGTAGCACATGTTGAATGCACCGTCACCCATGATGTTCCATACTTGGCGATCTGGATTGTCTTTCTTAGCAGCGATACCACCAGGAAGGGCAATACCCATTGTCGCAAAGAGTGGAGATGTACGCCACATGTTCTTAGGTGTCATGTGAAGGTGACGAGTAGATGTTTGAGTAGTGTCACCTACGTCGATTGAATAGATAGCGTCTTGATCAGCATGTTTGTTGATTGCATTGTAAACTTGATACAATTGCAATTCACCCTCAGTTTTACCTTCGAGTTTGTTCATGTAATCACGCCAGTTTTGGTTGTTCTTCACGTTTGCACGCCACCATGGAGTAGATTCAACTGGGTTCACTTTGTCGAGGATCGCTTGTGCTGCTTGACCTGCGTCACCAAGGATTGAAGCGTCAAGGGCGTGACGTTTACCAAGTTTGTAAGGGTCAATATCCACTTGGATGAATTTTTCAGTGTTCTTGAAGGCTTCGTAAACTTCAGCAAATGGGAAGTTTGAACCAAGGAAAAGAACTGTGTCTGCTTCAAAGACCACTTCGTTGGCTGGCTTCCAACCAACACGGTAAGCAGAACCTGTCAACCCTTCGTAGTTCCATTCGAAAGCTTCGAAGTTTTTACCAGTCGTAATGATTGGTGCTTTGATTTTACGAGACAATTCAGTGATGACATCACCAGCACCAACTCCACCGAAACCAGCATAGATCACTGGGCGTTCCGCATTGTTCAAGATTTCAACTGCTTTGTCAATTTCAGTTTCGTTCAAAGCAGGAGCGATGAAGCGGCGTTCGTATGAACCTGAACCGTAGTATGAGTTTTCGTCGATTTCTTGGAAACCGAAGTTTACTGGGATTTCAACAACAGCTGGACCTTTTTTAGAAACGGCAGCACGGCAAGCTTCGTCAATGACTTTTGGCAATTGTTCTGCGTAAGCTACACGTTTGTTGTAAACAGCGATACCGTTGTACATTGGGTTTTGGTTCAATTCTTGGAAGGCATCCAAGTTCAACTCATTCACTGGACGTGATCCAAGAATCGCAAGGAATGGAGTGTTATCCATCGCTGCATCGTAAACACCATTGATCAAGTGAGTCGCACCAGGTCCACCTGAACCAACTGCAACCCCGATAGAGCCGCCAAATTTAGCTTGCATAACCGCTGCAAGAGCACCAGTTTCTTCGTGACGAACTTGCAAGAAGCGGATATCTTTGTCTTCAGCCAAAGCATCCATCAATGAGCTAAGTGTTCCTGATGGGATTCCGTAGATCGTGTCTACGCCCCATGTTTTCAATACGTTCAACATTGCTGCAGATGCAGTAATTTTCCCTTGAGTCATTCTAACTCTCCTTTATTTCTAATTTGATCCTGAAAAATGAAGCACAGCGCTTCTACTTCATCTTTGCGATCAAAGCTCGTCTTGAAAATGAATTTATTCTGACTATTCTCATGAAAACGATTTACAAAACGATTACAGTACTAATTTATCACAAAGAGATTCACATGTATAAGGATCTGCTCAGAGATGCTCAATCCCTATTACATAACAGATGCCGAATTTGATAAATTTTCACAAACTATCTTATAATAGGATATTTTGTTATAAAATATATGCTTCCGTTTTCCCTTGTGGCTGTAAGAAAAGATAAAAAAGTGGTACAGAATCTTAAATGAATTCTGTACCACTTTTTTTGTTGAGTCTAATCAATTTTCACAACATTGAGAAGCAGAGAGCTAGTCAAAACAGACAAAGAACTAAGGGCCATGGCAAGACCTGCTAGTTCTGGATTGAGGGTCAATCCCAGTCCTACAAAGACTCCGGCAGCAATTGGAAGCCCAAGAATATTGTAGATAGAGGCCCAGAAGAGATTGAGTAAGATCCTGCGGAAGGTCTTTTGACTCATGTCAAAGGCGCGCACAACGCCAAGCAAATCATTTTGCGTGAGCACGATGCCACCGGACTCGATCGCAATATCCGTTCCAGATCCCATAGCGATCCCCACATCTGCGATCGAAAGAGCAGGAGCATCATTGATACCATCTCCAACGAAGGCTACCTTACTGCTTTCTTGCAGTTTTTGGATGGCGCTAGCTTTTTCTTGAGGAAGGACATCAGCAATGACGGTGTCAATTCCCACTTGCTTAGCAATAGCTTGGGCCACCCGTTCATTATCCCCCGTTAACATGACCGTTTTCAAGCCCCGTTCTTTGAGCTTTTTGATCGCTTCTTTTGAGCTGGCCTTCGGAGCATCTTGAATGGCAATCAAGCCAATCACTTGCCCATCCACAGACAAACTGATAACAGTTTTGGCCTGCTCTTGCAACTCTACCATCCGTTTTTCAAGCTCCGGATCCATCGCTGTCCCGTCATGAAGTTTGCCATTTCCCAAGGTCACCAACTGCTGGTCGATCTGACCTTGGACCCCTTTTCCTTCAATCGCTTGGAAGTTTTCCACAGGGGATAACACCAAACCTTTTTCTTCTGCTTGGGATAACACCGCTTGGGCTAGTGGATGTTCTGAAAAAGTTTCAAGACTAGCAGCCAGTGTCAAGACACGCGCTTCATCTCCTACAACATCGGTTACAAGTGGTTGGCCAATGGTAATAGTCCCTGTCTTATCAAACACAACGGTTTGAATCTTTTGCACTTCTTGAAGAACTGTTCCATTTTTAATCAGAACCCCCATCTTGGCACTACGGCCGGTTCCGACCATCAGAGCTGTTGGGGTTGCTAAACCAAGGGCACAAGGACAGGCAATAATGAGGACAGAGACTGCATAGAGCATGGCCTCTTGAAGCGATGCGCCCAGAAGCACGGACCAAACCCAGAAAGTCGCAATGGCCAAAATCGTCACCACTGGAACAAAGATACCTGAAATCTTATCCGTCAAATCTTGAATAGGAGCACGACTGGATTGGGCCATTTTGACAAAGTCCACAATTTGAGATAAGAGGGTCTCACTACCGACTTTTTCAGCCTTAAAGAGAATGGTCCCATTGCTGTTGATAGTGGAGCCGATAACTGCATCACCAACTGATTTTTCCACAGGCAAGCTTTCACCTGTCACCATCGACTCATCAATGGTCGTACTTCCTTCTACAATCGTCCCATCAACCGCAATCTTTTCCCCAGGACGGACACGAATCAAGTCATCAATTTGGATATCTTCTGCCGCCACCTCGACATAGTTCCCATCACGGAGAACTTGAGCCGTTTTTGCCTGCAAATCCAACAACTTTTCCACAGCCTCGGAGGCATTGTTACGCATCCGTTCTTCAAAGATTTGCCCTAAGAGGATAAAGAAGATGATAAAACCCGCAGCCTCAAAGTATACTGGCTGACCAGTAAAAAGTGCAAATACACTATAGACATAGGCTACCAGGGTTCCAAGAGCTACCAAGGTATCCATATTGGAATGGTGCTTCTTAAATGAGGCCCAGGCACTCTTGATAAAAGGTACTCCTGCTACCAACATGATCGGCGTTGTCGCTATAAAGTTTCCCCAGCGATTGACTGGATGGGATACAAGTCCTGCCCACATCCCGATCATCAAGATCAATAAAGGAAGGGTAAAGATACTAGTAATCCAAAAGCGACCCAGTAAACTTAAGACACGACGGCGTTTTTCCACAACCGTGTAGGAACCCTTTTGCATCTTCATTCCACATGAAAACTCAAAGTCCCCTGTTTCTGTCGGGGTAAAGGATATCACCTTATCCACACCGACTTCCAAAGGCTCTAAAATCCCTTGATCTTCAAATAAAATCTCCTTGTAACAGCCGGATGGATTGATCCGATGGAAGGTGATTTCAGCAGGGATCCCTTTTTGAAGTTGAAATTCTTTGGGACTATAGCCCTTTTCTGCTGTAATACGGATCTTTTGCACTCCGTTTTCCACAACTGCTTTTTGTTTTTCTACCATACCTACTCCTTTATTCCACAATCATTTGACCATGCATCATGTTCATTCCACATGAAAACCCATATTCGCCCGCTTTTTCTGGCGTAATTTCAATGACATGTTTTTCACCTAAAGGCAAATCTTCATGAACGCCAAAATCCGGAAAGATCACTTGAGCCAGACATGAAGATGGATCCTTGCGATGAAAGATGATCCGAGCTGGAACATTCTTTTTCAGGACAATGGTTTCAGGCGAATAGCCCCCCATGACTTCGACTTCAATTTCTTGATAACCTGATTTCTGACGAGCTTGGCCGCTGACCTTTTCATGCTCTGCAAAGAACCACCAAGCAATAAAAGCAACCCCAAGTAAACAAACAATACTAATTAACAATCCAAACATTGAAATTCCTTCTTTCTATTACATACAATTGCAAGGGACTGTTTCAACAGCCTCTGCTTTCTTTTCTTCCAGGACCTGCTGCAGCTGATTAAGATCTGCAAGCGTAAAGTCACTCGCCTGAATCAAGTTTTCAAGCACCTGGACAATTCTTTTTGAGCAAACCTTGTCTTTCACCTCCTCAACCACCAAGTCTAAACTCTGGTTCTGCTTCAACAAAGCCGAGTAGACAAAGGCTTTGCCAGATTTTTCTCTGGTCAGACAGCCTTTCTCCACCAAGCGCGTCAAGAGGGTCTTGATGGTCGACTTCGACCAGTCAAAGCGCTCGGACAAGACGGCGATCAAATCCGTGCTGGTCTGCTTGCCTTCCATCCAGATAATCTTCATGATGCGCCATTCCGCATTGGAAATTTGCATGACCTCTCCTTTCTAAATCTACATTTGTAAATCTTATGATGCTATTTTACACCTGAGATTTACATTTGTCAACAAAAAGTTTTAAAAAAAACAAATCTTCAAAGGAAGATTTGTCTGGTTGGGCTTTTTGCTATATCATTCGTATCTCTTCTACATGGAATTTAGAAGGGATTTTCGGAAGATTCTTGAAGTGAATACAAATATAATTATTTCAAAATGGGACAAATTATGATATAAGTTTATTAATGGGCAATATGGAGACAATGAAGGTGATGCGGTGGCAATTCAAGATGGTATGGATGATTATAAGAAAGAAAACAATTAAATGATAACACCATTGATATTTATAGTAACACTCATTCTACTTCTACGTCGTTTTAAAAGCAAGCGTTCTAGAATGATCATTGGATTATTATATGCTTCATTTGCGGTTTGGTTTGTTTATTCGATCCTTACTTATGGGAGCTATACACTCCAGCCTGGTCAAAGTGTTCAATTGAAAGTTTATCCTAATACGGACCAGGTAGAGTATAGCTCGGAATTGATTTTAGAAAAGAAGGATGATCAAAAAATCAAATTATCTGGAATGACTGTTTGGTCTGAACAATTTGGTGATGTGTTATTTGAAGTAGAAGGACATAAGGTCGTGAAGATAGGTGATACTGAAAATGGTTCTAAGGAGATTCCTAACAATCAGCAGGATATTCAATTGGTAGAAGATGGGATTGTGGTTACCTACCTAGGTGAAAAAGTTTTTGATGTCACGAATAATAAGAAATTCACCATCACCATCACCAATGTAGACGATAAGCCATCCCACTTTAAAGCGCGAGTAGTGGATCGGTAAACGGAGAGATCCGTAATTTGCCAGAACAGTTGACACGTGAGATAAGAAAAAATGAAGAAGAAATTACTAATTTCACTGTTTATAGTCTTGTGCCTATCCTTTTCTGGTTTTCAGTACTATAAGCATCAGCGGATTCACAATATTTTTGATGAAATATACTATGAAGAAAGTGATTATCATAATTATACTTTTCTCTGGAATGGTCGAGCTTTTTATCAGTTAAAAGGTTTAAAAATTGTCGATAATGGATCTCAAGAAATTTCCATTCATTCTATTGATTATGAAAGTGAAGATTTACCAAATGATATTCAATTTCTAGGTTATTATTTTTATTTTGGATTTCAAAGGATGACGAAAGTTGGGGTAGAAATGCGTTTGAGAATTCCAGATACAGAGACAACTATAAATGTAGAGTACCTGTACGATGTAAACAATCAACAATTAGAACGCTTTATGTGGTATCAGGATGAGAAACATGTGAGATATTATCATCAGTCTCAAGTGGAAGCATTTCTTACGAAACATGGAAAGACTGTTGAAGACATTCGCAAGGAAGCAGATGACGTACTCCGTAATAAAGTCCTGAAAGATTGGACCTCCATCTACTCTAGTCGCTTTAGCCCAAAGAACTGGGGCGATGTGACTGTCAAGGATATTTGGAGAGAGGATTTATCTAGAAACTAGAAAATAAGTTATTTCTTTCATAACAGAAAAAGCGAGCTTTGTCATGAAGCTCGCTTTTTTGTATGCATAAAAAATTGGGTTAACTCTAATTATAGACAAGGCAAAAACCATGTAAACCATGGCTTTTACTGTTAACGCTAGTTGCCCGTTACAGAGCCTATCTCTATACTATCTCCTGCAGAGCTTGAGCTAGGATGCGGTAACCGGCCACACTTAAGTGGAGGCCATCTGTCGTATAGGCTTCTGCTAACTGCCCCACTTCATCCAATAAAGACGAATACACATCGACATAGCTGACCTGGTGGTAGGCTTGGGCCAATTCTCTGTAGGCCTGATTGAGGGCCTGAATTTTTTCATTGGACCGGATAGAGACTTTCTGCTTGTAGCGCTCTTCTTGACTGACTGGTAGAACCGAGATCAGGTTGATTTTCGTCAATGGAAAATCCCGCATGATCGCTTGTAAGACCGCTTCTACATTGTCCAAGGTTTCCTTTTGAGGGATTTCTTTTCCAATATCATTGGTCCCAATCAAGAGAAAGATCTGCTCCAACTCCGTTCCAAAGACATGGGCGTCTAGATGCGTTCGAAGGAGTTCTGTCCGATAGCCACGCACCCCACGATTGACCATGTATTTCGGACTTTGGAGTAGTTCATGGATAGGGAAATACTCTACAATAGAGTCTCCGAGGAAAATCAAGCCTGGCTCCTTCAAAGGAGCTTGATTGAGCTTTCGGTAAGTCATTAAAATATTCTCTTGCTCTTTTGAGAGTTGTGGAAGCATCTAGTTCTTTCCTTTCACTTGTTCCCAGGGCGTCAATCCCAGATACTCTTCAATCACCTGGTAGACACCGCCTTCTTGATGGCTCGGTGCTAGGTGTTTGGCAACAGCCTTGACAGCTTCTTCTGCATTGGCCACAGCATAGGAGTGACCCACCATTTCAAGCATTTCGATGTCGTTTCCGCTATCCCCAAAGGCCATAACTTGACTAGCATCAAGCTGCCATTTCTCCATTAATTGAGCCAGTCCCCAGGCCTTGTGAATGCCTGCTTGTAAGAGATCCATGCTCCCAAAACCGCTCGAAACCGCCATGAGCTGATCTCCAAAAGCCTGCTGGACTTCCTGACTCACATGATCAATACGATCCAAGCCAACCACCAAGCTCATTTTAAGCACCTGGTCAAACAAATCGGCTGTCAATTCCGGAACAAACTTCATTCGCTTGTACAAGGCTTCAATCACTTCCGGCTGCATGAATTTTTCGACTTCTGTAAAGACCGTTCCTTCCTTGGCAAAGCCCCCATTAACAGCTGATACGACCAACTGATCTGAAATTTCCCGGCCCTTAAAATAAGCAAGAACCGCCTCCACCAATTCTCGATCCCAGAATTTTCCTAAAACCATCTGGTCATTCTCAAAAATCCGAGCTCCGTTGGCAACGACCAAGGTCACCCGCTTGACCAAGGGGCCTAAAAGCTGGCGCATGCGATGGATTTCATTTCCCGTCGCAATGACAAAGCGAATCCCTTTTTGATCCAAGCGGTCCAAAAGCCTTTCCAGACGCGGAAGGTCCACCTCTCCTCGTTCATCTAATAAGGTTCCATCCATATCTGTTGCAATCAACTTAATCATACAATCTAACCTTTTCCCTTTCATAGGGTGCAAACTATCTGTTCCCATTATACCACAGATCAAGCAAGTCAAAACCACCCGTGAAAACAGGTGGTTTACTTTTAGTCTAAAAGTTGCTACTAAAGACTAAGGGATATCATGAATATAATCCCTTTTCTACACTTTCCTGAACCAACTCTTCCGTCAGTTTCCACAACTCTTTGGACTCACTTTTTATAAATTTTTTCTTTTCTAATACCATCTCTGAACGAATGTGATCGGGATTATAATTTACTTCTGATACTTCCAAGTGATTGATCAGTGGTACCAATGCATCAATCACTCTTGCATATCTTGCCTCAGGACTCTGACCTTTTTCAAATTCCAACCAAGAATTTTTTATTTGTAAATATTTTTCTTCTGGAAGGATACTCATTGTTTTTTCTATAGATTCTAGCTCTCTATCATGAGCATGAAGCTTTTTTTCATCATCAAACACCCAAGTATCTCCAGCATAAATCTCACCTAAATCATGAATCAGTAACATAGAAATCACTTTTTCCATATTCAATTTTTCAGGATAATAATCTTGAAGAACCATCGCAGCTATGGCACCCTGCCAGGAATGCTCGGCACTATTTTCAAACCGTCCATCAAGGGTTCTATTAAACCTTGTTACCGACTTTAATTTCTCGATTTCTTTAATAAATTCAACTGTCTGATTCAAATCACTCATGGCAACTCCAACCTCCCTATTCGAAATTACGACTATCATACCAAAAATCAGGGTTTCCATAAATGAATTCCCATATTTGCAAAAAGAAAACTCCCTCCTTTTTCGGAGCATCTTCATTTTTCTAACAAGACTACAAGGGCAAGTAAAAAAGAGAGTGGGACAGAAATCGGTCATTCGTTAGAATTCGATTTCGTCGTCCCACCT
Organism: Streptococcus parasanguinis; assembly: GCF_901875555.1. Lineage (GTDB taxonomy): Bacteria > Bacillota > Bacilli > Lactobacillales > Streptococcaceae > Streptococcus > Streptococcus parasanguinis_H. The sequence goes on along the minus strand of NZ_CABFMD010000034.1, from coordinate 43,308 downwards.
CCGCACAGTTGAGTAGGGCTGTAAAAGCTGATGAAATCAGCGCAGTAGAGCCCACTCAACCACTGCGTCTTGCTCGACAATTCAAAGACAATTGAGAGGCTAGGACTTTTGTCCCAGCCTCTTCTATTTTTCACCCAACAAAAGCCCAAATAATGGCAATCAGCACTGCTGGCAGGAGATTGGCGACCTTGATTCGTTTACCCCAGATGAGATTGATCCCGACACAGAGAATGAGGCTGGAGCCGACTAGTGATAGATTCGATAGGGCTTGTGGAGTCATGATCGGTGCGATCAAATGGGCTAACAGCGTAATCGCACCCTGAAAGATCACTAGTGGGACCACCGCAAAGATGGCACCCTTTCCTTTCGAAACAGTCAAGACCAGAACAATGACCATATCCAGAATAGCCTTGGCCAACAAGGTCGAAGTGTCACCTGTCAAGCCATCCTGGACAGCTCCGACTACCGCCATAGCCCCGATACAGATGGTCAGGGCCGTGGTCATAAAGGCATCGACAAAACTGGTATCCCCTTGATTGCCCGTCTTTTCCTTCAGCCAGGTTCCCAGGCGCTCAAAGCCTTCCTCAATCTTCAAGAGTTCCCCGATAACGGTCCCGATTACTAGACTCAGAATCAACATCATACTGCCGTGACTCTCCACATGACTTCCATGCACCACCAGCATCTTTTCCAAGGTCCCTGCAATACCCAAGACAAAAACAGCAACTCCTGTCACTTTCAGAAGGGTCTCATGAAAATCTTCTGATAAACGTTGACCAATGAGCAATCCTAAAAGCCCACCAAATACAACCCCTAAGGCATTATAGAAGGTCCCTAAACCAAGCATTCACAAACTCCTTCGTTCATTTTTCATTCTTTTTCAATTTCTTTCAAAGACCAGTGACCCGTCTCTTCATACTGGTCAATCAAGTCCTTGGCTGTTTGCGTAATCTCCTCTGGATAATGCAAGCTTTCTAGAGTATTGACCGCATTCTTGGTTACGGCCGATCCTGGCTTGATCTGGTAGTCAAAGACGATCTTGCCATCCACATAGCGACTGTCAAAATGGTAATTATCATTGACCTCACCAGAGGCTGCGACCAGCTCAATATCATGACTGGAGATCATGTAGAGACAATTTTGGGCAGCCAACCAGCGGACAATTCCAAGGCCTGATCCGATCCGCTCGATGGTATTGGTCCCCTTAAAGAGCTCGTCAATAAAGAAATAGTGAAAACCAGGCTCGTTCAAATGCTGAATCATACGCAAAATAGCTTTACTTTCGGTGATGAAGTAGCTATCTCCAACTTCAATATCGTCGCTCACATCCATAGCCGTTAGGACATGACCGTAAGGCAGAACCAAGCTTTCTCCATAGGCAAAGCCCAGCCCTTGAGCCAGAATGGCATTGATGGCGACGGTTTTCAAATAAGTCGATTTCCCGGACGCATTGTCCCCACTGATGACCATATTTTTTTGGAAATGCACATCATTGGCAATCGGATTAGAAAGTAAGGGGTGATAAAGTGTCTCGCCCTCAATCCCACCCGTCTCCGTAAAGACGGGCTGACAGACTACTTCTAGGTCCCGTTTGTGGCGCAAGAGACTAATAGCAACTTCCATCTCTCCAAGCAGGTCCAGAAGTTTTTGGGCCTCTTTTTGATGAGCCTTCACCTGATTGTAAATATAAACCTGAGCGATCTGCGGGAGTAAAAAGAGGACGTTGAGGTAGAGGAGAATAATTTCCATCTCAGAGGTCCCCGTTGGACTCTGCAAGACACTGGCAAGGATCCGCGTTTTCTTAAAGGATTTGACTACCTGCTTGAGTTCTTCTTGTTGTGGCAAGGTTAGATGGCTCAAGCGTTCTGCCGAAGCAAAGATGCGGACCAGATAGCTAACATTGTCCAGACGGATTTTATTGGACCAATTGCGCAAACTTGAAAAGACGATATTAAAGACCACACTGATCACCAAGAGGGTGATCGCCCCAACTGGCTCAAAGGGGATGGCAAAGAGACAGAGGATTGGAAGACAGGCCAGAGCTATATAAAGAGGCAAACCTGCATAATGCTTGCCAGGATTTGCGACAATGCTTCGTGCCATGTTGTGATTTTTCTTGCCCAGTTGGTTGAAAATGACCTGGACCTTGAGCCGCACGTCAGGATGTTCTTCAAAGAAGGTTTCTAAGTCATGAAGCTGGTCCTGGGGCTGGAATTCCAGCAGGCGCATCTTTTGATAGAGGGCTTCTGCCCCAAGGCTCGATTGGGTGTAATTGAGCTGATCAAAGACAGCATCCAAAGCCAAATCATGCCAGGTCTGATCATCCACTTGGCTATCGATCGTCCTTCCCTTAGCTGGATAAGCCAGACTGTCGGTCAAACTTTCTTCCGTGTCTTTCTTACGAAAGAAAGGCGCTCCATCCCAAGCTTTTTTCAGCTTTTGCTTGAGGCGGATAGCCGTTAGAAATTTGGTTGCCCAAATCACCACCATCAATCCTAGGATCCCAAGCGGGATCCAGTTCACATTTCCTTCCATACTTTATTCCTTTCCACTCTGAGGCCAGTCCAAGTGAACGTGTTCCTTCATTTCTCGGTAAGCTATATCCACTCTCTCCTTGGTCTCTTCATCTAGCTTATCGCGGTATTTGCCACCTTTGATAAAATCTTCCAAAATATAGGTCTGGTACTTGTACAAGTCATAGCCTTCAGGAGAATAGGTCCCCTTTGGAGTTCGACTAACCCAGGTTGGATGAGCAGTAGCCGTCTTAATTCGTGTCTTGCGTCCAACCTTTTCGATGGTCACATCCATCAAGACCCCTCGCTCTGTCCACTGGGCAGTCTCCACGTCCCCCATGGTTTCCAGACGCTGATTGGAGAGAAAATTCCCCATCGAGTAAATGATCAGCTTGTTTTGGCCATCTTTATTGACCACTTCAGCAGGCTCTACAACATGAGGATGCCCGCCAAAGATAATATCAGCTCCCCATGAAATCATCTTATGGTAGAGCTCTTTTTGCTCTTCTGTCGGCTCCAACTGGTACTCAACTCCCATCTGGGGCATAACAATAGTGATATCAGCCTCTTGCTCCGCCTTTTGGATCTCCGCCTTCATCCGTTCTTCATCCAGGTCAGACAAGACATTTGCTTGCTCCTCTGGAGTGAGCGTCGTTTCCATCCCATTAAAGCCGTAAGCATAGGCTAGAATAGCAATCTTGATGCCATTGACTTCCTTGATCACCAAGGGGGCTTGCCCTCTCTTTTCATGCGTGTAGACACCGACAGGTGTGATGCCTGCATCTTCAAAGGCCTTGGCTGTTGAATAGACCCCATCTAGGCCTGAATCCAAGATATGATTGTGCCCCAAATCCATGACATCATAGCCCGCATCCTTGATGGCTGGCACAACTTCACTTGGTGCATTAAAAAGGGGATAACCTGCTAAATAATAGTTGGGATCGATCGTTCCTTCAAAATCGCCCAAGGCCAGATCCGCCTTTTGTAGCCAAGGTTTAACATACTCATAATTTTCATGAAAATCATAGCTTCCATCTTCTTTTTGTGCACTCATATAGACCAGATCATGGTAGAGTTGGTCTCCATTCGCCATGATCCGAGCTGTATGAGGAATCTGATCAGCCGGTGTTGTTGCCTTGTACACAACTTCCGGTCGTTTCGTCGCAGTGATCGGAAAGCCTTGGAACTTTTGTACCCAAAGGACGGCGTTTGCAGCCATAAAAACGACGGTCAAGAGTACATAGACAAACTGTTCATTGGTCAGCTGGATCCTTGAAAAGAGACGATCAAAAACCCAATCAAAGGCAGCCGATAGCTCTTTCCCTATTCTTTTGATGGTTTGCTTCACTTTCTCCCACTTCTCTAGCATGCCTACCTCTTCTTCGCATTTGGTTTTTCCAATGATCCGCTAACAGATTAAGCTGTCATTGAACTACTTTCTCTTCATTGTATCACAATTTTTAAGAAGAGAAAAAAGAGAGTGGGACAGAAATCGGTCATTCGTTAGTATTCGATTTCGTCGTCCCACCTCCGCACAGTTGAGTAGGGCTGTAAAAGCTGATGAAATCAGCGTAGTAGAGCCCACTCAACCACTGCGTCTTGCTCGACAATCCAACATCAAAAAGAGGCTAGGACTTTTGTCCCAGCCTCTTAAATCATTGGATGGTAAAACAATAGCTTCGTCACACCAAAAAACATCATAATTCTCTATACTGATGCAAGTATCTACTGAAACTTTCCGCTGTGAGAAAAGTGCCTGAAACAATACAGTTTCAGGCACTCGGAATTATTGAGACCTTAGGCTCAATAATTAGTCATGGAACTTCTTCGAAGTTCGTTGACGTCCGTACTCACCTAAGGAAAGTTTCTAAGATGCTTTTTCTCTTATTTCAAAGCTTTTAACAAATAACCATAACCTTCTTGTTCCATCTCTTCTTTTGGAATAAAGCGCAGAGAGGCCGAATTGATACAATAGCGAAGACCACCCTGGTCTTTTGGACCATCGGTAAAGACATGGCCGAGATGGGCATTGCCGGAACGGGAACGAACTTCGATCCGCTCCATCCCGTGGCTATGGTCCTGGTAATAGTGGACGACGTCTTTGGCAATGGGACGGGAGAAACTTGGCCATCCACAGCCAGACGCAAACTTATCCTTGGCAAAAAAGAGAGGTTCCCCCGTCGTAATATCCACATAGATCCCCTCTTCAAAGGTCTGATCATAGACATTGTGGAAAGGACGTTCCGTCGCGCTTTCTTGAGTGACTTGGTACTGCTCTGCTGTCAGTTTCGCCTTTAGGATTTCTTGATCTGGCTTCTGATAAGCTGCTGGATCAATCAAGGGCTGCTCAGCATCTGTCACATCGATATGGCAATAACCCCCTGGATTCTTCTTGAGGTAGTCTTGGTGGTAGTCCTCAGCTAGGATGTAGTGGCGCAAGGGTTCCAACTCAACCGCGATTTTGCGGCCCAGTTGCTTCTCTTCTTCCGCAAACACTTGGGTGATCACTTCACGATCTGCCTCGTCTGTATAATAGATACCCGTCCGATATTGGCGGCCTCGATCATTTCCCTGTTTGTTAACGGACAAGGGATCAATCACACGGAAATAGTAGAGCAGAATCGCACGGAGAGTGATCTTGTCTGGATCGTAGACGACCTGAACGGTCTCTGCATGATCCGTTTCCTTAATCAGTTGGTAATTGGTCGTTTCTACCTGGCCATTGGCATAGCCCACTGTCGTTTGTTCTACACCAGGGATCCGTGAAAAATACTCCTCCAAGCCCCAAAAACAGCCACCTGCTAGATAAATTTCTGCCATCTTTTTTCCTCGCTTCCTGCATTCCCTACAAGGAACGCTTGACATTTATTAGCTCCATCATAATCCAAGAGCCTCAGATTTTCAAGGATTCTGCCTGCCCCCTCCATGAAAACAGCTAAGATTTAGTCAATGTAGTGCAATTTCCCACGGAAATCTTCCAAGCTTTGGTAGCCTTTTTCTTCCATGATAGCTTTGAGCTCAGCAGTGATGCGTTCAAAAGCTCCCACTCCTTCTTTATGAAGCGTGGTTCCGATTTGCACCATACTAGCCCCACATAGAATATGTTCAAAGGCATCACGACCGGTCAAGACACCACCAGTCCCTATAATTTGAATTTCTGGTTTTAAGCGTTGGTAGAAGGCATGGACGTTAGCAAGGGCAGTTGGTTTGACATACTCTCCACCAATTCCTCCAAAACCATTTTTTGGTCGAATCACAACGGTTTCATCCTCAATGTAGAGACCATTCCCTACGGAATTGACACAGTTGACAAACTTGAGCGGGTATTTGTTAAAAATCGCTGAAGCTTGATCGAAATGAACGATATCAAAATAAGGGGATAATTTGATACCAAGCGGTTTGGTGAAATAGTCAAAGACTTCTGACAAGATGCGAGCGGTCGTATCAAAGTCATAAGCAATCTGAGGTTTTCCAGGGACATTAGGGCAAGAAAGGTTCAGTTCTGTCAAGCCTTTAAAGTCGCTGTCTTGCACCTTTTTCAAGATGGTATGGGTCTCTTCAGGAGACATGCCGACAAGAGATAAGAAGAAAGTCCGGTCTGGGTCGGTTTCTTGCAACTCTAATAGGTAATCCAAATAATAATCTAAGCCTTGGTTAGGAAGACCCATGGAATTGATCGAGCCAAGCGGCACATCATGGTAGCGTGGTTCGGGGTTTCCAGCACGGAATTCCAAGGTCGCTGTCTTGGTCACAAAGGTCCCAGCAGCCGAATTCTTCACTTCCTCCAACTCTTCCTTGGTCATACAGGCCACTCCTGCCGCATTCATCAGGCAGTTGTCAAATTCAAAACCAGCAATTTGTGTCTTTGTCGATACCATCTTGTACTCCTTTATGCTCCCCCAAAACAGAGATGTTTGGGAGGTTGATTTTCTTTCTTTCATTATACCATTCCTCGGGAAAGTCTGGAAAATCAAAGCCAACATTTCTGTTAAACATTCGGACTTTCCAGCACTTCTAAAGAAGCTAACAAAATTTTCAGAAAATTCAACTTTTTTCTTTACAAGCTGAAAAAAGTCTGTTATAATGATCCACGTAATAAAACATGACATTGTTTGTCAACTGTCTCAAAGCCACTCCCTTCAAGAGGTTGCTGGTTTTCGTTTCATTCACAAAGGAGAATTAACATGACAACTGCTAAAGAATATATCCAAAGCACTTTTGAAACTGTAAAAGCTCGTAACGGCCATGAAGCTGAATTCCTTCAAGCTGTTGAAGAATTTCTTGGTACCTTGGAACCTGTATTTGAAAAACATCCTGAATACATCGAAGAAAATATCTTGGCTCGTATCACTGAGCCCGAACGCGTGATTTCTTTCCGTGTTCCTTGGGTAGACCGTGAAGGAAAGATCCAAGTTAACCGTGGATACCGTGTTCAATTCAACTCTGCTGTAGGTCCATATAAAGGTGGTCTTCGTTTCCACCCAACTGTTAACCAAGGGATCTTGAAATTCCTCGGTTTCGAACAAATCTTCAAAAACGTCTTGACTGGCCTTCCTATCGGTGGTGGTAAAGGTGGATCTGACTTCGATCCTAAAGGAAAAACAGACGCTGAAGTGATGCGTTTCTGCCAAAGCTTCATGACTGAATTGCAAAAACACATCGGACCTTCTCTTGATGTCCCAGCTGGTGATATCGGTGTGGGTGGACGTGAAATTGGTTACCTTTATGGTCAATACAAACGCCTTCGCCAATTCGATGCTGGTGTCTTGACTGGTAAACCTCTTGGTTTCGGTGGTAGCTTGATCCGTCCAGAAGCAACTGGTTATGGTTTGGTCTACTACACAGAAGAAATGCTCAAAGCAAATGGCGACAGCTTTGCTGGTAAGAAAGTCGTTGTCTCTGGTTCTGGTAACGTTGCTCAATATGCAGTTCAAAAAGCAACTGAGCTTGGTGCAACTGTTATCTCAGTATCTGACTCAAACGGTTATGTAATCGACGAAAACGGAATCGACTTCGATCTTTTGACAGATGTGAAGAACAACCGTCGTGCTCGTTTGACTGAGTACGCAGCTGAAAAAGCAACAGCTACTTACCATGAAGGTTCTGTATGGACTTACGCTGGTAACTACGATATTGCCCTTCCATGTGCGACTCAAAACGAAATTGATGGCGATGCTGCAAAACGTTTGGTCGCTCAAGGCGTGAAAGTTGTCTCTGAAGGGGCAAATATGCCAAGTAACTTGGAAGCCATCCATGTTTACAAAGAAAATGGTGTTCTTTACGGACCTGCCAAAGCTGCCAATGCCGGTGGTGTTGCCGTATCTGCTCTTGAAATGAGCCAAAATAGTCAACGCCTTTCATGGACACGTGAAGAAGTGGACGGCCGTTTGAAAGACATCATGACCAACATCTTCAACACAGCAAAAACAACTGCAGAAGCATACGGACTTGGCAAAGATTACTTGGCCGGTGCCAATATCGCTGCCTTTGAAAATGTCGCAGATGCGATGATTGCCCAAGGTCTTGTATAATTATTAGATAATTTCTTTCCGGCCTTCGGGTCAAAAGCTTCCTAACTCCTGAAATCTTGCCTTTCAGGAGTTTTTTTGTAGCTACTGATTTCTGTTAGGGCAATCGGTCCCAAGCGAGGAAAGCCATTGTTAAAGAAGGAAATCTTGACCATCATTCGTGATAAGATTTGAGCCCTGAATTTTTTTTAAAAAATTTTATTTTTTTACTTTACCCCCTTGCATTTTGAATAGATTAGTATTAAACTATAGCACAAGGAGGTGCGCTTATGTTTCTAATCTCTCAAAACGAATATTATTCCATTGAACATACCAAATCGGAACTGATCAAATTGCTGTCTCAAATGCGGCAAGAAATCGCAGCGAGTCGCCAATCTCAAACAAGCATGGCTTGTAGCCATATTGAATATTGTTTAGAGCATTTACGCAATGCCAGAAGCACTATCGCTGTCAGCCTCCCGGTCAAATCACTTGACCTTGAGATCACCTCCATGCTTGTAAAGCACATCCTGGTCCTACCACCAGAAGCGCGCAAAAGCTGGGATCAAGTCAAAACATTGACCCATCAGTATGGTTATTTTAAATAGAAAAACTAGCAAAAAAAGGGAATGCGACAAAACGAATCTTCTACAACATTCGTTCTGTCACACTCCCTTTTAGTTTAGGCCATTTTTACCAGTTGGCAAATTGATGCCTGCTTCCATAAGAGCATCGTGATAGAGTTTATAATAAGTGTGGTAGACAGTGGTTTGGGTACCATTTTGAGCGGTCATGGCAATGCGGAAAGAATAACGACCATTTTTTTCGATCTGCGGTCCAATAATAGTCGGACCTATCAATACTTCTGGATGGTTTTCTTGCTCTGCTTGATTGACCTGAGTGATGACTTGGTAAATCTTGTCAAGATCTGTATTGGCATCCAGTGGAATATCGACCAGCACTCGCATATCCCCGCGCGAAAGATTGCTGACGACGGTAATATTCCGATTCGGAACAAAGTGGAGTGTCCCATCAAAATCACGAACCTGGGTCGTCCGAATCCCAACACTGCTGACAATCCCAGCAATTTTGATAGAACCGTTGGTCAGGCGAACATTATCTCCTACATCTAGCTGCCTTTCCAAAAGGATGAAAAATCCATTGACCAAATCTGAAAGAAAACCCTGGGCTCCCATCCCAATAGCAACCCCAGCGATCCCCGCACCGGCAAGCAAACTCGAGACTGGAAGACCTAAAATCGACAAAATCCAGTAGATCAAGATGAAATACAGACAGTAGTTTAACAGGCTCTCCACCAACCGTAGAATGGTTTTTTGGCGTGCTTCATCCTGCCCAGCATATCTAAAGGAAGGAGCTAAAATCCTCTTGACCAGGCTGTGAATCACCTTTTTGGCGATATAAAATAAAAAAAGGAGAAAAAGGAGTGAAATGCACTTAGAAATCACCTCATCAGCGATTCTTGTCCAGTCGATGTTTTGAAAATACCGTTGAAATACTTGACTCATGAATACCGTTCTCTTTCTATTTCTGAATACTTTGATTATACCAAATATTCGGATTTTAAGCCATTTTTTCTAAAACACATTGCTTTTACACCCTTTCTAATGTATAATATTTCTTAATATTTGCATAGGAGGTCCTTTATGATTCATCATTTACTAGCTACTTGGAATAAAACCAACCTCATGAAGCGGATTGCGATTGGGATCGTCGTCGGGGTTATTCTGGCACTGGTTTTCCCTCAAGCATCTGGAATTGGTATTTTAGGAGAGTTCTTTGTTGGAGGTCTTCGTGCGATTGCTCCCCTCTTGGTCTTTGCTCTTGTTGCAAACTCCCTCTCCCAACACCAAAAAGGAACCCAGACCAATATGAAGAAGGTCATCATTCTCTATCTCTTGGGAACCTTTGCCGCAGCCTTTGTCGCCGTTATGGTGAATTACCTCTTCCCAGTGACAATTGATCTGAATACAAAAGCCGCGAAAGGGACTGGACCAAATGGAATTGGCGAAGTGATCAGTAACCTCTTACTTAAAGTGGTCGACAACCCTGTTAACGCCCTGCAACAGGCCAATTACATTGGGATCCTTTCTTGGGCGACTGTCTTTGGGATTGCCATGAGAGAGGCGAGCGACCATAGTAAGGAACTCCTTCAAACACTAGCGGATATCACTTCTAAGATCGTAGAATGGATTATTAATCTGGCACCTTTTGGAATTTTAGGCTTGGTCTACACGACCATCTCAGGAAAAGGCCTCAGCGCCCTCAGTAACTACGGTCTCCTTCTCGTCATTTTGATTGGGACCATGGCTTTTGTAGCCCTTGTTGTCAACCCATTGATCGTCTTTGTGATGATTCGCAAGAATCCTTACCCACTTGTCTTTAAATGCCTCCGTGTCAGCGGAGTAACGGCCTTCTTCACCCGAAGCTCTGCCGCTAACATCCCTGTGAATATGCGTCTTTGTGAAGAATTGGGGCTCAATCCAGACACCTACTCTGTCTCTATTCCGCTTGGTTCAACTGTGAATATGGCTGGAGCCGCTGTCACCATCAATATCTTAACACTTGCTGCAGCGGATACCTTACACATTCATGTTGACTTTGCAACTGCACTTGTCCTTAGTGTCGTAGCTGCGATCTCAGCTTGTGGAGCATCTGGAGTGGCTGGTGGATCTCTCCTTCTCATCCCCGTTGCATGTAGCCTTTTTGGAATTACCAATGATTTGGCCATGCAAGTCGTCAGCGTCGGATTTGTCATCGGTGTCCTCCAAGACTCCTGTGAAACAGCCCTCAATTCATCGACCGACGTACTCTTCACCGCCATTGCCGAAATGAGCAGTTGGCCCAAGGAAAAAAGATATTAAACCAATAGACAAGAAAACCCAGACCTCGCGATCTGGGTTTTCTCATTTCTTAAAGTAACGTTTGCTTTCTTTGATGATAATCGGTGAGAGAGCAAGTAAGGCGATCAGATTTGGCAGAGCCATCAGTCCATTTACGATATCGGCGATGACCCAGACAAGATCCAACTTAAGAAAACCTCCAAGTCCTACCATCAATACAAAGAAGATCCGATAGAGATTGATATGTCTGACGCCAAAGAGGAATTCGAAACACCGTTCTCCGTAATAAGACCAGCCAAGGATGGTGGTCGTGGCAAAAAGCACTAGACAAAGGGTCAAGATAATCCCTCCTATCGGTCCAAAAACACCTGTAAAGGTATCATGCGTCAGCGTATTGGAATTGCCACTTGCCATCCATTCACCGGATACCAAGATCGAAAGTCCTGTCAAACTACAAATAATAATCGTATCAATAAAGGTCCCTGTCATTGAGATTAATCCCTGCTCGACCGGTTCATTGGTCTTCGCTGCAGCTGCAGCAATCGGAGCAGATCCAAGACCTGATTCATTAGAGAAGACCCCACGCGCCACCCCTTTTTGGATGGCCATCTTGACCGTAGCACCAGCAAATCCTCCCATGGCCGCTGTCCCTGTAAAGGCTCCTGAAAAGACAGCTTTTAAAGCAGGAAGCAATTGATCCCCATGAAGGGAAATAATGATCACGGTGACCAGAATATAGGCTGCAGCCATAAAGGGAACCACTTTTTCTGAGACTTTTGAAATCCAGTGAATCCCACCAAAAATGATGGCAGAAACAATCAAAGCAATCACAACACTAGCAACTTCAGGGGCGGTACCAAAACTGGCTTTTAAAGAAGCTGTAATGGAATTGACCTGGGTCATAGTCCCAATCCCAAAGAGGGCTACGAGAACACCTGCTACGGCAAAGAAACTTGCAAGCGGGCGCCATTTTTCACCCATTCCATTCAAGATGTAATACATAGGACCACCTGAAATATAGCCCTTATCATCCTTGGTCCGATATTTAATGGCTAAGAGACCTTCTGCATACTTAGTGGCCATCCCAAAGAAAGCAGCCATCCACATCCAAAAGAGGGCACCTGGTCCACCCGTCTGGATAGCGGTCGCGACCCCGACGATATTTCCTGTCCCGACAGTTGCTGCTAGAGCGGTCGCAAGAGCTCCAAAGCTTGAAATATCCCCATGCCCTTTATCTTCCGTAAAGATTAACCGGAAAGCCTTGGGCAAATAGCGAATCTGAAGCAGGCTCAAACGGAGAGTCAGGTAAATCCCCGTCCCCACCAGAAGCACCAAAAGCGGAGCTCCCCATACCAGATTGTCTAGATTTTGAAAAAACTGCAATGCATGATCCATTTTCTATCTCCTTTTTCATCGACCGATCGACTGAAAAGTGAAAAAGAAAGAGCACATGTCAAACATGTACTCTGGTTTGCTAAAATAGGGGCCCTCCCCATTTTCGCTCTGTCCTTTTACCTGAGAGTTTGAGTAGCTGTTCCATCTACCTTGCCCCTTCGGTGCCATGACTGGTCTCTCCAGAGTTCCGTCCATTCACAGTTATAGATATTCCTGCAAACTTCATTCGGTCGTATTGAATTGTCCTTATTTTATGTCTTTTTCATGAAAATGTCAACTATTTTCCGAAAATAAATGACTTTTTCATGAAAAAGATTCGTTTTTTAATCACTCAAGGAGAAGTGATTGGTCATGAGGTTGCTAGCATCGAGCAAAATCTTGTCCAAGAGTTGATCTGTCGCTTCCTGGATTTGATCACTCATAGCTTGGTTTTCCGCTTCAAAATCAACGGTTTCACCTGCTGCAAGGGCACGATCGACTTTATTGATGCGTGCATGTCCCCAAGCCATTGTCGATTCTTGGTAGTCATCTAGATCCCCAACATGATGAGCATAGTGAGGGTCAGCTAGTCCTGCAATCAATCGGTTGGCCCAATAGAAGGAATCCGTTGTCACCTTAGCCGTAGTATTGGCAAAGTAGTCCGGTGTTGTATCCACTTGGGTAAAGAAAGGAACGGCTGTATTGTATGGCATGGAGCCATAAGAAATCCATTGAATCCCTGTCGTTTCTTGTGGTTTATTGGGACGCAATTGCAGAATCGCTGTCTGGCTGGTCCGGTTGATCCCGATCGTTCGGAAGGTCCGCTGACTCACCTGATCTCCTTCCGGTCCATAAGGATCGTAGAGGGTATCTTGGTAGTGATTACTCAAGACATATTTGACATCTTCAATCGTCACCTTGCGATAGGGCTTTTGACACCAAGGAATCTCAAAGCTCCGTGGATCCTGCTCAATTTCAGGATTAAGGAAACGCTGAATGGCCCAAGCCCGCGGTGTATTGTAGTGACGGTCCTTGTCTTTTTGGCTACCAAAGGCATAGCGTGGATTAAACCCTTTTCCTTCTTGATCCAGAATCAAATGGTGCTCTGAGACAAAATGTTCAAGATCCGGGTCACAAAGGAATTGGTCTGGATTTCCAAATTCAAAATAATCACTTCCCAGTTGGTTTGGGTTGGTCACATAGGCATCATCTGGGACACGGCGCGCCATCCAGTGGTGACCTCCGATGGTTTCCAACCACCAGATTTCATGGACATCTGAAATCGCAATCCCATTAGATTCATAAGTTCCATACTCTTCCAAGAGCTTTCCAAGACGCAAAACCCCTTCGCGGGCGGTCTTGACATAAGGCAAGACCAAGGTCAGCATATCTTCTTCACCGATCCCACTCGCTACAAGAGGATCTGCTCCTAGCACACGGCTATTGGTCGTAATGGTCTCGGTCTCACTCATGGCTACATTATAGACATTGATCCCAGCTTCTCCCCAGATCCCGTCTTTGGGAATAGCATCTGGAACAGCTGTATAGCGAACCGGATTGTCTGGCAAGTCGATTTCAAAAGTGGATAAAACCGATTTATAATGGCCGGGTTGATCTTCTGGTTTCACCACAATATATTTCTTGGGCGTAAAGACACCATTTTGAGAATCCTCTGTCCGTGCTACAATGGTTGAACCATCATAGCTCGCATGTTTTCCGACTAAAATTGTTGTACATGAATCTGCACTTTCACGTTTCCGCATACCTATCCTCCAAAATTATTCATTGCCTCTATTATAGCACTTTTAAAAAACAGGACCTACTGAAAATCAGATTGAGAGTGGGACAGAAATCGGTCATTCGTTAGAATTCGATTTCGTCGTCCCACCTCCGCACAGTTGAGTAGGGCTGTAAAAGCTGATGAAATCAGCGTAGTAGAGCCCACTCAACCACTGCGTCTTGCTCGACAATTCAAAGACAATTGAGAGGCTAGGACTTGTGTCCCAACCTCAATGTTTTTTAATCAGTTTCATTTTTCGAAGGATTAAAAGACCTAGCTGATAAACAGCTAGGATTTAGAATGTAGATAAAATTTTTTACTTAAAACAACTTAAGTGATATAGAATAATTAAAACTGATACATACTAATAGGCTCATTCAAACATACACTGAAACTTTCCGCCGTGAGAAAAGTGTCTGAAACACAATTGTTTCAGACACTCGGAAGTTTTGAGACCTTAGGCTCAAAACTAAGTCATGGAACTTCTTCGAAGTTCGCTGACGTCCGTACTCACCTAAGGAAAGTTTCTAAGATAACTTTTTCTTTAATCTGAATCTAGCTGATAAACAGCTAGGATTCGATTATCCTTTAAACGTGACAATGGTTGCGCCGCTTCCACCTGCATTTTGTGGGGCATATTCAAAACTCTTGACATGTTTGTTGCGGCGGAGGTACTTGGTTACCCCTTCACGGATGACACCCGTCCCGATCCCATGAATGATATCGACTTGGACCATGTTGTTGAGCAGGGCCTGATCAATAAAGCCATCTAGCTCTTGCATAGCCTCTTCATAGCGTTTCCCACGAAGGTCCAGACGCGCTCTGGGGCCACTGGTGTTCGAGCGTTTGACGACATTGACCTGGCGTTTCTTAGGTTGAGCCGCTTCTTTTTCAACCTTGATAAGGTTGAATTCTTTTTCTTCCAAGGTCATCTTGATCAATCCGACTTGGGCCTCCCAGCGGCCATCTTTGAGCTGCTTGACCAGGCTTCCGCGTTGGCCATAGCTGATAACCAGGATCTCATCTCCCACCTTAGGAGCACGCGCCTTCTTGGCTTTTTTCAAGACCTTATTTTTAGACAGGTCTACAGTCTCAGGAGCTAGTTTTTTCAACTGAGCCTTGGCTTCAATGATCTCATGCGGTTTCAACTGAGATTTAGCGTGAAGGCCTTGAAGAATCCGATCACTCTCTGAAAGGGCCATGTCCACAATTTCCTTGGCCTCTTCTCTCGCCTTGTTAAGCTCTGTTTCTCTCTCCCGAGTCAATTCGTTATAGAGTTTTCGAAGAGCACGATTGAATTTGAGATTTTCTTGCTCCACTTCTTGGATGGTATCCAAGCGCTTGCGACTCTCTAAAGTCTGTGCCTCTAATTTTTCAATAATCTGATTGACATCATTGTCCGTATTGGTCATGTTCATAGCATCCTGGATAATGGTCTCAGACAAGCCCAATCGGCGAGCGATCTCAAAGGCATTGGAACGACCAGGGACTCCTTGCATGAAGCGATAGGTTGGGCGCAGACTCGCTGTATCAAACTCCATGCTGGCATTTTGCACTCCGACAGTCTCAATTCCGTAGGCCTTGAGCTCTGGATAGTGGGTCGTCGCCATGGTCTTAATCCCACGTAAGCGCAGGTCTTCTAAGATGGCGATGGCAAGACCAGCCCCCTCTTGGGGATCCGTTCCAGCACCCAACTCATCCAGAAGGATCAAGGAGGCTGTATCCACTTGATTTAAAATAGACACAATATTGGTCATATGACTGGAGAAGGTCGACAAGCTCTGCTCGATCGATTGTTCATCTCCAATATCCGCAAAGACCTGTGAGAAAATTCCCACGCGACTGCCTGGATCCGCTAGGATGGGAAGACCGGACTGGGCCATAATTTGCGCCAATCCCAGCGTTTTTAGCATGATGGTTTTACCACCTGTATTGGGACCAGTAATCACGATTTCAGTCAAGTCCTCGGTAAAATGCAGGTCATTTGCGACAGCATTTTCAATCAAGGGATGACGTAGTTGCAAGAGCTGAATAGAGCGATTACTGGTCACTTCTGGAACCACTGCCTTGAAATCGCGCATAAACCGATACTTGGCCTTGATCAAGTCCAAGTGGCCGATAATCCAGGCATTATTGGCAATCTCTGCTGCATGAGGACGCAGGGTATCGGATAATTCTTCCAAAATCTGAATGATTTCATAGCGCTCATCTGCGCGATGGTTGGCAATTTCTTCGTTCAGATTGACCACTGCACGTGGCTCTATATAAACGGTATTCCCACTGGCAGAGATATCATGAACCACCCCTGCAATCCGGTTGCGATAGGTATTTTTGACCGGTAGGACATTGCGTCCATTTCGGCTAGCAACTACCGTATCTACCAGCATGTCGGACTTGCTTTTCAGTAGCTCCTGGAGAATCTCTCTGACCTGGTGCTCATTTTCCTGGATGCGGCGACGGATTTTAGCCAATTTTTCACTGGCAAAAGACTCGACAAAGCCTCCTTCGTTGATAGCTTGTAGCCCTCCTTGTAGGCGTGGCAGATCCACCAAGTTGTCAAAGAGACGATCGAGCCTCTCCAGACGGATATTTTCCAAGTTATCGTAGAAATCCTTGAGTTCATGTGTGACTCGAAGGACAGCTTTTAGCGAAAGCAATTCATCGATATTGAGAGCCGCCTCCATCTCTAAGCGCTTGGTCACAGCGCGAACATCTTGGATGGTCGAGACGGCAAAGCGAGGCTCTTCCATAAGGATTTGCTCCATATCTTCTAGCTCCTTAAAAGCCGTTTCGATACTTTCTGGTTTGTCAGTTGGAGCTAGAGCAGCTAGCTCCATCTCCCCTTGTTCTGTCTGTAGATAGGGTTCAAAGAGTTGCTTGACCTTGTCAAACTCCAGAATATCTAAGATTTTCTTGTTCATGTTTCTCCTACAAAAAAAGTGAGCGTCCTTCCTAGAGTCGGACTTGTCTCACTCCTTTCTTTCTGTCATCGTCCTTAAGCCCCGATAATCGCCGTCACCCACAAATTGTGGAAAATGCTTGAACTGATCGGAGTATGAAGGATAATCAAGCGGACCAATCCACTTGCATTTAGTCTGTTTTGAATGGTCGGCATCGGAATGGTTGAGAGCACCGTCAAGCCCATCTGGATGACCAAGAGAGTGATCACAACTGCAATCACACCAGCACCAATTTGATACTTGCGATCCTCAAGCTTTTCCGGTTGGGGGATCAGATGCATAAAGATCCCAATCACGCGGCCAATGAGATAGACCAGCGCAAAAATCAAGCCATAAGCTAAGCCCGCATAAAAGATGTCATCTAATCGGAACAAATACGAATTGGAATAAAAATAATTGACCGATTGCTGGGTGGGACTTGAAAAAGGAACCCACAGCGACAAAACCTTAGCCAGTCCCTTGTAGCTACCTGCTGCAATCAGCATGGCTACCAAGGTCACTAGAAAATAATAAGACTGAAAGATGATGCCCCTTGCATACCCAATATAAAAGCTCCATGCCAAAATCAATAAGATTAAGAAAGTTAACATGTATCTCCTCTTATTTAGATGATTTATCCTTTAAGTCGTCTAAAGCTTTGCGACGAAAATCATCTAATTCTTTTTCTTTGTCGTCAAACTCAATCTCGCGATTCAGCTGCATGGACAAACTGTTTACTGCCAATAAGATGGCGATGGTTTCATCATCAGCCTCTGGCATTTGTTCTTTAATTGCTTGGTATTTTTCTCTTGCTACACGTTCGACTTCTTCCATAAACAAATTATCATGGTTGGTTGTTAAAGTGAGCACTTTGTTTCCAAATGTAAATTTATATCTATTTAAGCTCGCCATAAAAATCACCTCACGGTATTATACCAAAAAAGGCTAGCTTTGTCAGTAGCAAAGGCCCTCTTCACAAGGATTTTCCTTACGATTTCTTCTTTATTTTGCTCCCTCTCTCTTTGAATTTGTGGTACAATAGAAGTTATGGAAAGTATGACACTCACTCCAACACAGGAGCAAATCCTTGATTTTGTCCAGACCTATCGTACCTCTCTTGCTCAAAGCAAGAACCCTCATATGGACTACTTCTTTCGACTAGAGGGTGCGACCGTTTCGATCTACAAGTCTGGGAAGGTCTTGCTTCAAGGCAATGATCTGACCCCTTACTTGGCCTTTTTCGGGCAGGGCGCTGGCAAAGCAGCAAGTGCCAGCCCTGTAGCTGGTCGGGCAGATCTTGCCATGATCGGAACTGACGAGGTTGGAAACGGCTCTTATTTTGGTGGGCTTGCCGTTGTTGCATCTTTTGTCACTCCAGATCAGCAGGACTGGCTTCGAAAACTGGGTGTTGGGGACTCAAAAACCTTGGACGATCGAAAAATTCAGCAATTGGCTCCTCTCCTTGAGGAAAATATCCAGCACCAAGCACTCTTATTGTCTCCAAAGAAGTACAATGAGGTGATCGCTTCTGGTTACAATGCGGTTTCGGTCAAGGTTGCCCTACACAATCAGGCTATCTATCTTCTCTTAAACAAGGGAGTCCAGCCTAAACGCATTGTGATCGATGCCTTTACGACTGCAAAAAACTACCAAAAATATGTGAAGGCTGAGAAAAATCAAGTCACACAAGCCATTGATCTGGAGGAAAAAGCAGAAGGCAAGTATTTGGCTGTTGCGGTTAGCTCCATCATCGCCCGCAATCTCTTCCTTCAAAATCTGGAAGATCTGGGCAAGGAACTGGGCTTTAATCTCCCTAGCGGGGCAGGAGCTAAGTCCGATCAAGTAGCTGCTTGGTTGATCCAGACCTATGGGATGAAAGCACTGGATTATTGTGCCAAACTCCATTTTAAAAACACTGAAAAAGCAAAGAAATTACTAGAAAGATAAGTTATGTCAAAAAGAAGTTCAAAACACAAATCTAGCTCACCCGTGGTGAGATTCCTGAAAGAATGGGGCTTGTTTAGCATCATTGTAGGCCTCATCGTTGCCTCCCGTATTTTTCTGTGGGCTCCTGTTAAGGTAGACGGCCATTCGATGGATCCGACTCTAGCTGATAGCGAATACCTCCTTGTGGTTAACCATCTCTCGATTGATCGATTCGATATTGTCGTTGCCAATGAAAAAGATGACAATGGGAAGTCCAAAGACATTGTCAAACGGGTCATCGGTCTTCCTGGAGACACCATCCAGTATGACAATGATACGCTCTACATCAATGGGAAAAAGACCGACGAGCCTTATTTGAAAAACTACATTGCCCGCTTCAAAAAAGATAAATTACAATCCACCTACACTGGAAAAGGCTTTGAAGAAAATGGCGAACTCTTCCGTCAATTGGCCAATACAGCCCAAGCCTTCACGGTAGACAAGGATGGCAATACAACATTCACCTTGAAGTTGCTTGACGATGAATATCTCTTACTTGGAGATGACCGGATTGTTTCAAAAGATAGCCGTCAAGTCGGAGCCTTTAAAAAAGAACAAATCAAAGGGCAAGCCGTCTTTAGACTATGGCCTATCTACCCTTTCAAAACTTATTAGTATAGATAACAAAACTAAGGCTGAGGCAAACTGTCCCAGCCTTGCTTTATAAAAAGGAAAGAAATGATGGAATATTATTTTTCTGGTACTATTGAGCGGATTATTTTTGAAAACCCCAGTAGTTTTTTTCGAATCCTCTTGCTCGACATCAGCGATACAGATGCCGAAGATTTTGCTGATTTTGAGATCATTGTAACGGGAACCATGGCCGATATTATGGAAGGTGAAGACTATACCTTCTGGGGCGAGCTGGTCCAACATCCTAAATATGGTGAGCAACTCAAGATTAGTCGTTATGAACGGGCTAAACCCTCTAGTAAGGGCTTGGTGAAATATTTTTCCAGCGATCACTTCAAAGGAATCGGTCTCAAAACAGCCCAGAAGATCGTGGACCTCTATGGGGACGAAACCATTGACAAAATCTTAGAGGCCCCTGAAAAATTAGAAGAAATCACAGGTCTCTCCAAGAAAAACCGCCTAGCTTTTATAGAGAAACTCCGGCAAAATTACGGAACAGAGCGCATCCTCGCTCAGCTCGCTAATTATGGGATTCCCAATAAGTTGGCCTTTCAGATCCAAGATTACTACAAAGAAGAAACCCTCCAGATCGTGGAGCATCATCCTTACCAATTGGTCGAAGATATCCAAGGGTTGGGCTTTAAAATCGCAGACCAACTGGCTGAAGGGTTGGGGATTGCAAGTGACGCCCCCGAACGTTTCCGTGCAGGTCTGATTCACAGTCTCTTTAGCTACTCTATCGAGACGGGAAACACCTATATCGAAGCCAAGGATCTCTTGCGCTATGCCATTGACCTTTTGGAATCCGCAAGGCCTGTAGAGTTAGATCCAGCAACTGTTGCCCAAGAATTGGGAGGCCTCATCGAGGAAGATAAGGTCCAAAACGTAGACACCAAGATCTTTGACAACAGTCTCTTCTTTGCGGAAGAAGGCATTCGCAGTCATATCGGTCGATTACTGGAGAAAGGAAAGCAAGCTTCATTTGACCCAGAAAAAATCAATCAGGCTATTGCACAGGTTGAAACTGACCTAGGGATTCACTACGATGCTATCCAAAAAGAAGCCATTCACCAAGCCATTCAAAACAAGGTCTTTCTCCTCACTGGGGGACCTGGAACTGGAAAAACCACTGTTATCAATGGGGTGATCAGTGTCTATGCCCAGCTTCACCAGCTGGATCTTCGGAAGAAAAAAGACTTGCCGATCCTGCTGGCTGCGCCAACTGGTCGGGCAGCAAGGCGCATGAATGAGCTGACAGGGCTTCCAAGCGCGACTATCCACCGTCATTTGGGCATGACAGGAGACGATGATACCAGCCACTTAGAGGACTATCTAGATGCAGATTTCATCATTGTGGATGAGTTTTCCATGGTCGATACCTGGCTGGCCAATCAATTGCTCAGCAACATCGCTACCGATACCAAACTCTTAATTGTGGGAGATGCCGACCAATTACCATCCGTCAGTCCTGGTCAGGTCTTAGCTGATCTCTTGCAGATCCCTCGCATCCCTCAGACCAAACTCGAACATATTTTCCGCCAGAGTGAAGACTCGACCATTGTCTCACTGGCGGGTGAAATCCGTCAAGGGAAACTTCCTCAAGACTTTACAGAACGAAAAGCTGACCGCTCTTATTTCGAAGCCGCAAGCGAACATATTCCTAAAATGATTGAGCAGATCACTTCAGCCGCTCTTCGCAGCCAGATCCCTGCTCGGGATATCCAAGTCTTGGCACCCATGTACAAGGGGCAGGCTGGCATTGACAATATCAATACGCTCATGCAAGACCTTCTCAATCCAGCTGTTAAAGATCAGGTTGTCTTTGACACGCCGGACTGCCAATACCGCGATGGAGACAAGGTCATCCACCTAGTCAATGATGCGGAAAGTAATGTTTTTAATGGAGACATCGGCTACATTACTGACCTTCTTCCAGGTAAATATACAGAATCCAAGCAAGATGAATTGACCATCCAATTTGACGGCAATGAAGTCGTCTACCCGCGCAATGAATGGTACAAGATTCGCCTAGCCTATGCTATGAGTATTCACAAATCACAAGGAAGCGAGTTTCCGGTGGTGATTTTACCCATTACCAATCAAAGCCACCGCATGTTGCAGCGCAATTTGATCTATACCGCCATCACGCGTTCAAAAAGCAAGCTCATTCTTTTAGGGGAATACAGCGCCTTTGATTACGCCACTAAAAATACTGGCACTGCGCGCAAAACCTATTTGGTTGAACGCTTTAAGAATATGGACGGAGGCGAAGCAACCACAGACTATTCTTCATCCATTGCAACGGCTTCCCCTACAGTTGAATCCACAAAAAGCAAGGAAGGGACTGTAGAAAGTAAGACTGAGACTGATAAACCTACTGTCTATCGACTGACTGAAGACAATCTCCACGCCATCTCGCCTATGATTGGACTAACAGAAGAAGAGATTGCAACCTTCTTTGATATCAAAAAAGACGACTAGTGAATAGACTAGTTGTCTTTTTCTTCCTCTACCAGAGGCAGTTCAGTATGATCAACAAAGTTGGTCATGGTGACTCCCAAGAGGCGGATTCCCTGTTTTCTTGATGCGATCTCTTGGTAAATGTGGCGAGCAGATCGGTTGATGCGATTTGCATCTCGTGTTGGCTCTGTCAGGGTAAGGCGCTTGGTCAAGGTAGTAAAATCTCCATAACGCACTTTTAAGACCAAGGTCTTTCCTTGCTTACCATGTTTTTCCAGCGATTGGGCTACCTTGCTTGAAAGATTAGCAATTTCTTCTAGAGCATCATCTTCTCCATAGAGGAGCTTGCGGTAGGTCCGCTCTTTTCCAATTGATTTCCGGATCCGATGACTCTTAACTGGGCTATTGTGAATCCCTCGCGCTTTACGAAAGAGATCATAGCCAAAGCGGCCAAACCGATCGATCAAGGTCATCTCCGGGATTGCTAAAAGATCCGCGCCAGTATAGACCCCCATCTCATGGAGTCTCTCTACTGTCTTTTTCCCCACCCCATGAAATTTGGCAATGTCCATTTGGCTCAGGAAATCCTCAGCATCCTCCGGTAAAACCACCGTTAGGCCACGGGGTTTCTGATAGTCACTCGCCATCTTAGCCAAAAACTTATTATAAGAGACCCCAGCAGAGGCTGTCAGATGTAGCTCTTCCCAGATAGCGTGCTGAATCAAGCGGGCAATTTTGACAGCTGATTTGCTCTGGATTTTATTTTCCGTCACATCCAGATAGGCTTCGTCAATACTCATGGGCTCGATGAGATCCGTATAGCGCCTAAAAATCTCACGGACCTGCTCACCCACCTCCCTGTATTTCTCATAATTCCCAGAGATAAAGACGGCTTGGGGACAAAGGTCCAGCGCTTCTTTGGAACTCATGGCTGAGTGAATTCCATATTTCCTAGCTTCATAGTTACAGGTTGAGACTACGCCTCTCCCTCCTGACTGACGAGGATCCTGGCCGATCACGACAGGTTTTCCCTTCAAACTAGGGTTATCTCTTTCTTCGACGGCAGCAAAAAATGCATCCATATCAATATGAATAATCTTGCGACTGGTATCATTCACTAATGGAAATATCAGCATTTTTCATCCTCCTTTTTCTATTATAAGAAGAAACTTCTGGAATTGCAAAAATCGGATCTCCACAGAAAAATGGGTCATTTTTTGAAAGTCCTTAGCTGTTTTTCAAAAATATAGTACAGATTTAGTATATTTTAAAAACTGTTTTATAAAAGAATCTCTTTTATTTCGCAACTTCTCTTTGTGAAACCGGTTACTGTGTGGTATACTACTAGTGTAAATGCAACAGATACAGTTGCTAGAAAGACAATAGAGGAAAAACAAATGGTTGTTAAAACAGTCGTTGAAGCACAAGATATTTTTGACAAAGCCTGGGAAGGCTTCAAAGGAGAAGATTGGAAAGAGAAAGCAAGCGTTTCTCGCTTCGTTCAAGCTAACTACACACCATATGATGGTGATGAAAGTTTCCTTGCTGGACCAACTGAACGTTCTCTTCACATTAAAAAAATCGTAGAAGAAACAAAAGCTCACTATGAAGCTACTCGTTTCCCATACGACAACCGTCCAACATCTATCGCTGATATTGATGCTGGTTACATCGACAAAGAAAACGAAGTGATCTTTGGTATCCAAAACGATGAACTCTTCAAGTTGAACTTCATGCCAAAAGGTGGTATCCGTATGGCAGAAACTACTTTGAAAGAAAATGGATACGAACCAGATCCAGCTGTTCATGAAATCTTCACTAAATATGTGACTACTGTAAACGATGGTATCTTCCGTGCTTACACTACAAATATCCGTCGTGCCCGCCACGCTCACACTGTAACTGGTCTTCCAGATGCATACTCTCGTGGACGTATCATTGGGGTTTACGCTCGTTTGGCTCTTTACGGTGCTGACTACTTGATGGCTGAAAAAGCAAGCGACTGGAACTCTATCACTGAAATCGATGAAGAAGCAATCCGCCTTCGTGAAGAAGTAAACCTTCAATACCAAGCTTTGAAAGAAGTTGTTCGCTTGGGTGACCTTTATGGTGTAGACGTTCGTCGTCCTGCCTTCGATACAAAAGAAGCAATCCAATGGACAAACATCGCCTTCATGGCTGTCTGCCGTGTCATCAACGGTGCTGCTACTTCTCTTGGACGTGTTCCAATCGTTTTGGATATCTACGCAGAACGTGACTTGGCTCGTGGTACTTACACTGAATCAGAAATTCAAGAATTCGTTGACGATTTCGTTATGAAATTGCGTACTGTTAAATTTGCTCGTACAAAAGCTTACGACGAATTGTACTCAGGTGACCCAACCTTCATCACAACTTCTATGGCTGGTATGGGTAGCGACGGTCGTCACCGTGTTACTAAAATGGACTACCGTTTCTTGAACACATTGGACAACATCGGTAACTCTCCAGAACCAAACTTGACCGTTCTTTGGACTGACAAATTGCCATATAGCTTCCGTCGTTACTGTATGCATATGAGCCACAAACACTCTTCTATCCAATACGAAGGTGTGACAACAATGGCTAAAGATGGATACGGTGAAATGAGCTGTATCTCATGTTGTGTATCACCACTTGACCCAGAAAATGAAGAACAACGTCACAATATCCAATACTTCGGTGCTCGTGTAAACGTACTTAAAGCTCTTCTTACTGGTTTGAACGGTGGTTATGACGATGTTCATAAAGACTACAAAGTATTTGACATCGAACCTATCCGTGATGAAGTTCTTGAATTCGAATCTGTTAAAGCGAACTTCGAAAAATCACTTGACTGGTTGACTGATACTTACGTAGATGCTTTGAACATCATCCACTACATGACCGATAAGTACAACTACGAAGCAGTTCAAATGGCCTTCTTGCCAACTCACCAACGCGCGAACATGGGATTCGGTATCTGTGGATTTGCCAACACTGTTGATACTTTGTCAGCCATTAAATACGCTACTGTTAAACCTATCCGTGACGAAGATGGCTACATCTACGACTACGAAACAATCGGTGAATACCCACGTTGGGGTGAAGATGATCCTCGCTCTAACGAATTGGCAGAATGGTTGATCGAAGCTTACACTACTCGTCTTCGTAGCCACAAACTTTACAAAGATGCTGAAGCTACTGTATCACTTCTTACCATCACTTCAAACGTTGCTTACTCTAAACAAACTGGTAACTCACCAGTCCACAAAGGGGTATACCTCAACGAAGATGGTTCTGTGAACACTAGCAAATTGGAATTCTTCTCTCCAGGTGCTAACCCATCTAACAAAGCTCGTGGTGGATGGTTGCAAAACTTGAACTCACTTGCTAGCCTTGACTTTGGTTACGCAGCTGATGGTATCTCACTTACTACTCAAGTATCTCCTCGTGCACTTGGTAAAACTCGTGACGAACAAGTTGACAACTTGGTAACAATCCTTGATGGTTACTTTGAAAATGGTGGTCAACACTGTAACTTGAACGTTATGGACCTTAAAGATGTCTATGACAAGATCATGAATGGTGAAGATGTTATCGTTCGTATCTCTGGATACTGTGTAAACACCAAATACCTTACTCCAGAACAAAAAACTGAATTGACACAACGTGTCTTCCACGAAGTTCTTTCAATGGATGATTCATTGAGCTAAGATTCAACTAGATTCTAAAAACCAGTCGGAAACGGCTGGTTTTTTGGTGTAGCTCGAACAGTCTTTCTCAAGACAATTCAGAATATTGAAAGAGTTTTTTCTCCTACACATAAGTCTTTGACAGCGTTTTCTTTAAGTGTTATAGTGATCTTGTAAAGAATCTAGAAGGGGTGATCTTATGTTTTTAACCTTTATATTTCTCACTATCTGGCTCTTTAGCATGATTGCTTTGCTCTTTTTAGCAACCCTTCTCGTCCAGGATATCACCATCCAGCACCATCACATCAGTTAAAGCATTTTCTTATGAAGCATTCAAAAAATCAAGGACAAGAAACACACTAGAATTGCAAAATTTTAGTTCTGTCTCTCGTTCTTTTTTGCTATAATAGAAGCAGATTATTTAGTAAGAAGGAAATTATGGAAGAGTCAAAAGAGATCAACCAAGTGATCGATGTCCTGATGATGGCAGGAACCCTTCTGTTGGAAAGTGGCTCTGAGATCCACCGGGTTGAGGATACTATGATCCGTATTGCTCACTCTCAAGGGATCACTGATTGCAATGCCTTAGCAATGCCAGTTGCTATTTTCTTTTCAATTGAAAATGCCAATATCACGAGGATGAAACGGATTTTGCGGACCAATTACAATATCGAAAAGGTCTGTGATGTCAATCAAATTTCTCGTCAATTAGTGTCTGGTCAAATCAATCTTGAAGAGGCTTACCAAGCCCTACTCCACTTAAAGAGCAAATCGGTTCCATATACCAATCTGCAATTGACCCTTGCAGCAACCTTGAGTGCTCCATTTTTTTCCATCATGTTTGGTGGAAATTTCTATGATGCGATTGGAGCAGGAATCGCCACAATTTTTGCCTTTGCTTTCTCTCTTGTAGTGGAGAAATACGTTCGCATTCCCTTTGTAACTGCCTTTGCTGCTGCCTTTATCTTTGGTTTTTTGGCCCATATTTGGGCGCGCTATAGTGGGCTTCCCTCTAATACGGACCTGATTATTGCAGGTTGCGTTATGCCGTTCGTTCCTGGAATTGCAATGACCAATGCTGTCCGAGATCTCATGAACAATCACCTCAACTCTGGAATGAGTAAGCTTTTTGAAACATTGCTCATTACCCTTGCTCTCGGTGCCGGTACCACTGTCGCCCTCGTCCTTATGAAATAACATGATGAACCTAACAGAATTCTTTATCCAAGCGGTGGCTAGTTTGATTGCCATCATCACCTTTTTAATTGTCTTAAATGTCCAACGTTCCATGCTCATCCCTGGTGGTGTATTGGGCATGAGTATTTGGTTGCTCTACTATGTCCTAAAGGGGCCTACCAATGTCATCGTTGCCACCTTTATCGCAGCCATTGCGGGTTCCTGTATCAGTCAGATTTTAAGTATCGTTTACAAGACCCCTGTTGTTGTCTTTATGCTGGCCATTCTCGCTCCCTTGGTCCCTGGATATATTTCCTATCGGACCACCTCTTTCTTTGTCAGTGGTCAATACCGCCAAGCTGTTACGAGCGTCACCCTGGTTGTCATTCTGGCCTTGGTCATCTCGATCGGGATGGCTAGCGGATCTGTCGTCTTGAAACTCTACCATTCCTACCAACAAGCCCAAAGCAGAAAACTAACCAATGCCAAATAGCATTGGTTTTTAATTTTTATAGATGTAATCGCTTGCATTTTTACTTAAAAAGACTACAATAAAAGTGAAAAACATATCTTTTAAAGGAAGCGGGGTGCTGTAGGATGGTACACAAGTATGTCAAGTATCTTCCTTGGGTGATTCTAGGAGCGATGAACTCTTATCAGTCGGCTTGTCATTATGCCCGTAATTCATTTGACTTGTTCTATTTGACCTTGAACTTTCTGATTGTGTACATCGCTTTAATCGTCTTCTACGAAAAAGTTCTAAGAGACAAATGCAAAGAACTCTTCATACGAATCATGAGCAACCCTAAAAAAGATAAGCAAACATAAGAGTTGAAAAGCCATCTGAGGATGGCTTTTTCTGATCGATTCTTTATTTTTTCTTTGAAACTTTGCAAACTCGGTCCTAAGAATGATTTCCAATCCGATCTAGCTTTTTCAAAGGAGTTTTCCCTCAAATATGGTAAAATAGTAAGGAAATATACTAGTAGATATCAAATAAAAAAGAGGTTAAGAATGACAATTGGGATTGATAAGATTGGTTTTGCGACGAGCCCTTATGTCTTGCGTTTAGAAGATTTGGCTGCTGCTCGTGATACCGATCCTGAGAAATTAAGCAAGGGTCTTCTCTTAAAAGAACAAAGTATTGCACCGATCACCGAAGATATCGTCACACTGGCTGCAACGGCTGCAGATGATATTTTGACAGACCAAGATAAACAAGCGATCGACATGGTGATTCTTTCGACGGAATCTGGGATTGACCAGAGTAAAGCTGCGGCTGTTTTTGTCCATGGTTTGCTAGACATCCAGCCTTTTGCCCGTTCTTTTGAGATGAAAGAAGCCTGCTATGCTGCAACGGCTGCTTTGGATTATGCTAAACTCCATGTTGAAAAATTCCCGCATAGTAAGGTCTTGGTCATTGCCAGTGACATTGCTAAATATGGAATTGGAACTCCTGGTGAACCAACACAAGGGGCTGGGGCGGTTGCTATGCTGATCAGCCAAAATCCTCGTATCTTAGCTTTTCATGATGACAATGTGGCTCAAACACGTGATGTCATGGATTTTTGGCGCCCGAATTACGCTACAACGCCATTTGTCAATGGGCTCTATTCAACCCAGCAATACCTAGATTCCTTGAAAACAACTTGGTCTGAATACCAGAAACAGACAGGTCTCGATCTAACAGATTTTGCGGCTGTTTGTTTCCATTTGCCTTATCCAAAATTGGCGCTGAAGGGCTTGAAAAAAATTTTGGACAAGTCCCTATCTGAAGAGAAAAAAGCTCAGTTACAGTACAACTTTGATCAATCTATTTTGTACAGCCAGCGTATCGGAAATATTTACACTGGCTCCCTCTTCTTAGGTTTGCTATCTCTGTTAGAAAATCATCCACGGCTAAAAGCTGGAGATCGGATTGCTCTCTTTAGTTATGGAAGTGGGGCTGTCTCTGAGATCTTTAGTGCGGACCTCGTTCCTGGTTTTGAACAACTCTTAGATCACAAACGTATGGAAAAACTGGATCAACGAACCGTCCTTAGTGTGGCTGAGTACGAACAGATATTCTATGAAGAAGTGAATTTAGATCGTCATGGCAATCAGGTCTTTGAACCTAATTTCAGACAAACCTATGCTTTGACGGAGATTAACGAACACCAGCGTATTTACCAGAAAGTAGAAAAATAATGGCACGATTACCAGGTTTTGCAAAACTTTCGCCCACAGAACGAATAGAGGCCTTACTGAAGGAAGGCCTCTTAACTTGGGACGAAGCTCAGATTTTAAAAGAACAACAGGGACTTCCTCTTTCCATTGCAGATCAACTGACGGAAAATGTTCTGTCTACATTTGATCTCCCTTTTAGCTTAGCCCCTTATTTTCTGATTAATGGCCAAGGCTATGTGCTTCCTATGGTCACAGAGGAACCATCTGTCGTTGCTGCAGCTAGCTATGCAGCGAAGATCATCCAACGATCAGGTGGCTTCACCACTAAGGTTCACCAACGCCAAATGATCGGTGAGATTGCTCTGACAGATGTTAAGGATGTGGAAATGGCTAGCAAGCGCATCCTAGAAGACAAGGAAACTCTTCTTCAGCTGGCTAATGAAGCCTATCCTTCTATCGTCAAGCGAGGAGGTGGAGCGAGGGATCTCTGGGTCGAAAACAAGGGGAACTTTCTCATTGTCTACTTGGCGGTCGATCCCAAAGAAGCCATGGGAGCCAATATGCTCAACACCATGTTGGAAGCATTGACGGATCGCATCCAAGAACTCTCTGGAGGGCAGGTCCTGATGGCGATTTTATCTAACTTGGCCACGCGCTCTTTGGTGAGTGCACGGTGTGCCATCGATTTTAAAGCATTGAGTCGGGATCCTGAGGAAGCCACTGCTATTGCCCAGCGTATGGAGTTAGCTAGTCAACTGGCTCAAGTGGATCCTTACCGCGCAGCGACCCACAACAAAGGGATTTTTAATGGAATTGATGCCCTGGTCCTTGCAACAGGAAATGACTGGCGAGCCATCGAAGCAGGAGCCCATGCCTATGCCGCACAAAGCGGTCCATACAAGGGCTTGAGTCACTGGAAAAGTCAGCCAGAAGAGAAAAAACTCTATGGAGAGATTACCCTGCCAATGCCGGTTGCGACAAAAGGAGGCTCGATCGGCCTTAATCCTACGGTCCATGTCAGCCATCAGTTGCTTGGGGAGCCTACTGCTGTTGAATTAGCGGGTATCATCGCATCACTAGGTCTGGCTCAGAATTTTGCTGCCCTGAAAGCCCTTGTCACCACAGGAATTCAGGCTGGACACATGAAATTACAAGCGCGTTCTCTAGCTCTCCTAGCAGGCGCTAAAGAGGAAGAAGTTCCCCGTCTGGTCAGCCAACTCCTTGAAAACAAACCCTTTAATTTAGAAAAAGCACAAACACTCTTACAAGAACTGAGAAAATGAAAGAACTAAGACGTACGTCTTAGTTCTTTTTTAAATAAGTTATATGATTTTGAAAAGAAAAAATGAGTTCCAATATTTAAAATAAGTCAAGAGAACACCGAAATTTTCTGCCGTGAGAAAAGTGCTTGAAATGCGATCATTTCAAGCACTCAGGAGTTTTGAGACCTTAGGCTCAAAACTAAGTCATGGAACTTCGAAGAAGTTCGCTGACGTCCGTACTCACCTAAGGAAAGTTTTTAAGATGACTATGTCTTAAATCTGAAAAATTTCCTTATTGTTTTAAGAACGGCAAATCCGGCTTTTTCTTGGTATAGAGCACCACTTCAATAAAGGTTCCTACTTGGACTGCAAAGAGAAGTCCTACAAGAAGATTGATCCGATGGTCTGTTTCATAAAATGGGGAATTCCACAAGAAATGATTCACTACTGTAGATACCACACACCAGAGGCCAAAGATTTTTTCTTTTTTCTGAGTAACCTGTGAAAGCATGAGGAAAATACCTACAGACACAACAGCTGTATAGAGAGTATGTGAAGCTAAGCCTCCAGATATGCGGTTAATAGTCTCGGTGATGGCTGCCAATTGACTGCTTTGGGTTTGGCGTGCAACATAGCCTAAATCCTCAATAATCTGAAAACCGAAACCTGCGCCCAAACCTGCAATGAGAACTGATTTCAAATCTTTTTTACCAACCATTAATACGACCCAAAAAGCAACCAGAGCTTTAAAGAATTCCTCTGAGAATGGAGCTGTCAGAGCATCCGTCCATTTGTTGAAGATTGCAGGGTCTTTTATAATATGGCTATTTAGGATATCAATTAGACTATTTCCTGCGAAGCTTAACCAACCTGCTATAAAGGCGCCTCCAAACATCGCAATCCACAATATGTATCGTGAAACCGTCAAAGAAATGGCCAGGTGTTTTGAAAAGAGATAAAGCGGAATGATAATAGCAGCTAAAACGGATAAATTTAAGACCAGATCTCTTCCTGCTGACTGAGTAAATTCTTCCTGGGAAAGATGACCAAGTTCAAACTCCAAGCCGATTCCTGCAAATAGTAAAAAGAGATAGATAGAGGCTCTTTGAATTTTAGTCATCTTGTTTTCCTCCCTTTTGTTTCTTTGAGCGAATCAGATAAACAATGATCGCGATAAGAGTTGCGCCAAATAAGCTTCCAGCGATGAGGAAGTCGTAGTCAAATTTTTCTAAATCAATTTTCTCTTCGTAGGCTGCATCTTCTTCATCATCTAGGTCTTGAATGGCACTATTTCCGTGCTCATCAGCGACTCTCTTTTCTGCTTCTTTTCGAATTTCCTGTAGACGCTCAAAGGTTTTCTCTGCCCTATCTATACTTTCCTGCGTTGCCTTTGCACTAGCTTCATCAGGCTGAGAAGCAAGAGCTATCTGCTCTTTATCGCTCAGATTTTGTTCCTGCATCCACTGAGATTCTAGTCGTTCCATTTCGGTCCGAATAGCCCCATCCTCAAACAAGTCCGGATACTTAGCTACAAGATCATTAATTCTGGAAATGGTCCAATACCAAGACTTCTCATTGTAATGATCACCTAATTCTTGGTAGGCTTGATAGGTATTGGTAATATTCCCATAATAAGGTAGGTAAGGTGCATTTCGTGGGCTTCCCATGGATAACCACATGGTTCCACCACCAGCACTAGCAGGTATCTCATCTTTCAATTGGAAAATATGAGCTTCCATAACATTTGGATTGGAGATAGGATACTTATAGACAGCATCAAACTCACCTTTTTTCGGAATACCTTTGCCATCTAACTCCATTTGATCAAGTGGTTTGTATTTGGTTCCTTCCAAACGGTTACGTTGGAGATTCATAGCGTCTCGTAGAGTCAACTTTCGATCCGTTGTATGAAGTAGATCAAAGGAAGCATCATCATACTTAACAGGAGAACTTGGGTCTAGAGATTTGATACCTGACCAAACCCGCGAACGATCTGCCTCTTGTAAAGGAGGATTGTAGGATTGTGACACATGAAATTGTCCATCCACTTCCTTATAGCTCCCTGCTTCTTTGGCGACTTTTTCGAGGTCTTTTGAGGCAATCGTACGTTCGGTATCCGATAGATCGACATGTCCTAAGAAGAAGGTATTTGGAAAGACCGCATAGCGATCTTCTGGAAAGAGAATGGCTGCATATTGGTGGCCGGATAAAATCTCCATATACCAGACGCCTTCTTTATCCGCAATGGTGACAATATTTCCTTCAGCCGCTCCTTTTTCTTCGACGATTTTAGCAATGAGTTCCACCCCTTCTCTTGCAGTTTTCACACTAGGGAGAACGATACTGGTTAAGCCTGATTCAGCGAGGCCATCCTTGACATAGGGGTCCACTTTTTGGATCTTGTCATTTGCTGAAGCAGATACAGTAGCGGAAATGGAAACACCATATTCATTAAATCCGGCTTCATCAAAGATTCCCTGGTCTGGCGTTACATCTGGGACCGCTGTATACTTATAGCTGATTTCTGGCAAGGGATATTGAAAACCGTTGGCGGCATCCTCAAAGATAGCCCCCTTTTTATTATAGCGTCGCTCTCTGACCACAAAATTTTTATTGTGGTTGGGCTCTAAATCCTCGGTACGCCCTACCAAGGTAGAGCCATCGGCAGTCAGTTTCTTCCCGATGATGAACCCTGTACAAGCCTCAACAGGTTGAGCAATCAACAAAAGCGGAAGCAAGGCTGCTACAGCTGATCGAAAATAGTGCTTCTTCATCCTAAACTCCTTTTTTATAAAATCTTTTTACTTATTTAGTATACCCTTTTACAGTTATTTATTGCAAGCGTTTACATCATTTGTAAACAACTAGTAAACTATCAGAATTTTTGAGGGAAAATACTTTTTCAAAAATAGGATCGGTTTTACAAAGTCAATCATTAGAATATAGATAAACTATTTTAAAGTAAAATAAGTTAAGCGATTCTGCAAGGAAATAAAAATGCATTCCAATTTTTAAATCGATTCAAAAATACTGAAACTTTCCGCTGTGAGAAAAGTGCCTGAAACGTTTTTGTTTCAGGCACTCGGGAGTTTTGAAACCTTAGGTTCAAAACTAAG
Organism: Streptococcus parasanguinis; assembly: GCF_901875555.1. GTDB lineage: Bacteria > Bacillota > Bacilli > Lactobacillales > Streptococcaceae > Streptococcus > Streptococcus parasanguinis_H. Next base: position 9,843 of record NZ_CABFMD010000034.1, on the reverse strand, counting down.
CCATGGAACTTCCTGGATTGCTGAAATCATCCACTGGATAATTTCACCTAACGTCCGTACTCACCTAAGGAAAGTTTCTAAAATGATTTTTCTTCATTTTCTCTGTTGCTTCGCTTGCCACAATTTTCCATAGAGGAGATAGTCAACATCTCGGACTTCTTTCAGGTTCCGACAACCGAGAGCACAGAGGATCAATTTGAGGTCTTCTTTCCATCCTTGAACAATAGCAATCACTTCTTCGATGCTCTTGGTCTCTACCATCTCAAGAAAAACGCGGGAAAGTCCTATGCCACGCGCTCCAAGGACCAAGGCCTTGACCATATCAAGAGGATGACGGATGCCACCACTAGCGAGGATCTCAACCCGATCTATCTGATCTTGTAACTGTAAGAGACACTGCGCAGTTGATTGTCCCCAATCGTTTAGATAAGCACGATTGCCACCACGACGATTCTCAATATAAGCAAAGCTAGTGCCACCCCGTCCTGAGATATCAATCGTTTTGATCCCGGCTTCAAGTGCCATCTGAACCGTTTTGGGATCCATACCAAAGCCAACTTCTTTCAGGACAACCGGTACGGGAAAGTCCTTTCCATAAGCCTTCAGATGGTCTTGCCAAGTATGAAACATCCGCTCTCCTTCTGGCATGAGCAACTCTTGCATCAAATTCACATGAACTTGAAGAAAGAGAGGTCGCAGCTCTTTTACTGCTCTCACGCCCAGCTCAGGCTCTTTATCGATTCCAATATTGGTCGCTAATAGGAGATGGGGATGGTCTTTTTTAACGGCATACGATTGATCGCCCGGATCCTTCAGTGCCGCACTGTAAGAGCCGGTTACAAAGAGAATCCCACAGGCTTCTGCCACTGTCGCTAACTTTTGATTGATCTCTTTGGCCCGCTCACTCCCGCCTGTCATGGCATTGATATAAAAAGGGGTCTCCCAATCACGTCCTGCGAAATGGGTCGTCAAGTCAATCTCTGTCAGATCGACCAGAGGCAGGGATCGATGAATCAGCTCGATCTCATCAAAGCTGTTATATGAGGAGCTTTGCTCCAAGGCATAGCGAATATGTTGGTCTTTTCGATTTTCGCTCACGAATCTCCTATCCTTTCTTGGTAAATGATCTCGATCTTCTTTTCTGTCCAGCGGTCGATCAGAGTCTGAGTCTCTAGGCGATTAAAACTGAGGGCAATCCCACAGTCTCCCCCTCCAGCACCACTGGATTTGGCACATGCTGACAGTCCATCTGTCGCCTGCTGCAGTTCTTTTAGTGCTGGTGTATAGATCAAGGGATTCAAGGCCTTTAAGTTCTGATCTGCACGTTCGATACTGGTCTTTATCCCCTTTTGATTTCCTTCAAGGAGGCCTTTTTCAAGTTTCTCCACTGCGGCCTGACTCTCCTTTAGAAAGGCTTCATTAATCGCGCCCTTGACCCGATGGATCAAGTCACTTGAAATGGCCGGTTCTTTGGTCCAACCGACTAGAAAATCATAAGAGATTGCTGGTTGAATTACTCGGATCTGGTAATGCCAATCCAAAGCTAAAACTTGTGAAAGGGGCTGGGAAGTCAAGACTTCATGCAACCAAGCTCGATCAAAGGATTGGTAATAAATCAAGTCCTCGTTGGCGATACAAGCCAGATCCCCCATGGAACCATTGTCCCCTCTTTGCACCAAGACAACTGCTGCTAGGCGAAAGAGCAGATCCGGACTGAGGTCTACTTCATACAGAGCGGCCATAGCCCTGATGACAAGTAAGACCACACTCCCGCTAGAACCAATTCCATATTTCTTACCCTTTTCTCCTAGCGTTCCAGCAATGTGAAGTGCTATGGGCTTTGGATCTAGGCCTTGGTCTTTCAGCCACTCTTCCATGAGCTGGATAGTCTCTTGAATCAAGGCGTAGTCCTTATTTGGGGTCAAATCCACCTTGTAACCAAAGAGGTCGGAGACCAACTGGTAAGTGTTAGCTTCTTGAATGGTAGCTGACAGATAAATAGGGATAAACTGAATCACTGCCCCACACCCAGGCGTTAGCACCGCGTATTCTCCGGCTAGATAGAGCTTGCCTCCAGTCTGTACCTGATACTTAGTCTTCATCTTGAGGGTCCTTTGTCTTCGATACGATGGTCCGATAGCGGGCGTCAAACAAAGGCACCAGCTGATCCAAGTCTTCTTCTAGACAGAGGACTTTAACATTCGGCCCTGCATCCATGGTAAAGTAACAAGCATGGCCCGCTGCGCGAAGCTCACAGACAAAATCCATGGCTTTGTAACTTTCTTCTGTCAAATAGTTAAAGGCTGGAGTGGCTGTCCTGGTCGTTCCATGCATGGCAAGGGCATTGCGCTCTGTCAAGTGACCAACCCGTTCAAAATTATTGGCAGCTAGATAGGCCAGCATGTTCTTGTAATCTTGTCGAGAGTCTTCCACCCATTCTTTGAAATTGGTCGAGGTCTCCATGCAGCGTTTCATCCCTTCGCGGCTAGAAACGGGCTTTTGTTTGTCATTCAGGACCAGCATAATCATAGCCAGTTTTAGGTCTGTCTGAACCTTATAAATGTCGCCACTTTCTTTGTCCCAGGCTGCTAAGGGACCAAAGAAAGACCGTGAAGAAGAGCCCGAAGCAAACTTGGCTTTTTGAGCTAATTCTTCCTGGCTCAAGCCCAAATCATAATACCGATTGCAGGCCTTGACGAGAGCAGAGAGGCCACTTGAGCTAGAGGATAGACCTGCTGCGGTTGGCATATTGTTGGTCGTATCCACCCGGACAAAGCCTCCTTCATCTGCTGGTTTCAAGTCATCAATCACAGCTCCAATTTTGGCCTGCTCAGCTGGATGTTGGAATTCCCCATCGATATAAAATTCATGTGCTGTCGCATCAGCTGGCAAGGGAGAGAGACTCGTCTCTGTATACATATTCTCTAAGGTCAACGAAATCGAACTGGTCGAAGGAACCATCTGTTTGGCATCTTCTTTTCCCCAGTATTTGATAATCGCGATATTGGCATAGGACTTAGCCTTTACAGGTTTTCTATCCATGTATGGTGTGCTCCTTCTTTTTCTAATGCATGAGCAATGGTTTCTGCTTCACGAGCATCCTTAACGAGGACAATCACACAGCCTCCAAGACCGCCCCCACTCATTTTAGCCCCTAAAGCCCCATTTTCAAGGGCAACGGCGACCAGGTGATCTGCTTCTTTACAGCTGACACCGACGGCTCTCAAGTGGTCATGACAAGCCGTCAGAGCCTGCCCAAGGCCAATGAGATCTTTTTCTTTCAGAGCCCCCTCTACCTGCTGGGTCAACTGACCAATCTCATGGAAATGGGACAAAACTTCCTGCCCTTTAGCTTCAACCTTTTGAATCGCCTCACGGGTATTGCCGTGAATCCCCGTATCCGCAATCACCAAACTCGCTTCTACATTCAGCTCCATCGGATAAAAACCGACATTTCGGATGAATTTAATCGCTCGATCACTCAGACAGGTCTTGGCGTCAAGCCCACTTGGATTCATATGGGCAATGGTTTCTGCTCGATTGACCAGGATTTCTAAGGTCTCATCATCCAGCTCCTCTAGATAATAGTCAAAAACTGCACGAATAGCTGCGATACTGACCGCGGCAGACGATCCCATCCCCCGTTTTTCCGGAACCATAGACTGAATCCGGCAGCGAATCCGAGCCTCACGAATTCCGAGGTGCTCCAGAGACGAAAAAACTGCCATGGACAAGGTGTCGTCTTCAAACAAAATCCATGGACTGTCTGCAGGAATGATCTGGCAGGTCACTTCGATTTGATGGAGGGGCAAAGCAATGGCTGGATAGCCATAGACCACCGCATGCTCTCCAATTAATATAATTTTACTATGCGCCTTTCCGACGCCTATCTCTTTATGCATATTCATCTCGCTCTATTAAGGTCATTACTATTTTAATATAAATCATCCAAAAAAGCGATGCTTTTGAAGGAAATCCAACCTAAGACGGAGTCCAAAAATGAATCACCCAGAAGAGCTCCTTTTTATGGACAGACAAGAAAAGGCCGGGATCCGTCATCCCAGCCATCCATTTCTATTTCTCACTTTCTTGCTTGATCAAGTCCATCAAAGAGTTGCGGTCCAGGATCCATTGGGCCCGTTGGTCCTTCTCATAGGTCCGATTGGACAAAAAGATCACAGCTTCCTGCTTCTTTCGATTGTACATGATAAAGGTTCCTGTATAGCCTGTATGATCCAACCAGTCCCCCTCTAGATTCCATCCGAGAGCGCGGGTCTTACCCTCTTTAGGCGCAAAATTCTGAGACAAGTTACGCGCAAAATCATCCTTCAGATAATGCTCTAAAAAGCGCTCTAGATCTGGAACCGTTGAAAAAAGTCCAGCACTTCCCGCATGACAGCCCAATACTCTCGCTTTTGGATCATGGACACTTCCAGAAGCAACCCCACGGACCGTTGGTACCGCCTGTTCGACCGGTCCAAACCGTGTTTCCGTCATCTTCCAAGGCACAAAAATCTTCTCTTCAAATAAGCGATCCAAGGGCTGGTGAAACCTTTCTTCTAACCAAAAACCTAGCAAAAGAAAATTGACATCGGTGTAATGAAAACTCTTGTCTTCTTTCAACTGCAAATTTTCAAGAGCTTCTTTCAATTGTCTGGCATCCAACTGATCCCGATTGGGGATAAAAGGATCCAGTCCAGAAGTATGGGTCAACAGTTCCCGGATGGTCGTCTTCTCATGAGCAAAATGTGGGTAAAGCTCTTTAAAGGGGCGATCGAGCGGAAGCTCCCCTTTTGCATACAAAAAGGCACAGATGGTAGCGACTCCGACGACCTTACTGACACTGGCCAAATCATAGACCAGATCAGCCACTACTGGCTCTCCTTTTTCAGGATTTGCTAGTCCCAGATAGTGCTCACTCCACTGACCATTTCGGTAAAGCGCAAGAGAGGCACCTGGATAGATGCCTTCTTGGATTTGTTCGGTGATTTTTTCGATGATTGCCTTCACGCTCATCACTCCATTCTTATTCTTCATAAGAAATATGGACCTGATCTTGATTGGCTTCAAACCAGAGTTCGATTTGGCTCGGATCCTTAGCAATCAAGAAAGTTCCCTTACGGTGCACAAAATCGACAGCTTCTCCTAAGCTTTCTTTCAGAACTTCTACATCAAAAGGAGCCAATTCGACCTTGATCATACTCAAATCCCAAGTCACATGGTTTCCCACTTGGAGATCTTCTCCTTGAGCTTCCTGCAAATGGATAAGATGTGCCAAAATTGGCAAGCTGCTATAGAACTTCTCAGCCTCCGCAAGATCAGCCACGTTTACTTCAAGAAAGTCCACATCAAAGCTGGTCAAACCTTTGAAATCTTCGGGAGCTTCTACAAGAGGAGCACTGTCTAAAGGTGCTAGGCTTTTAAGATTTTCTTCAGCATGCACGAAAATGGTATCTCCTTGAGGAGACACAACTTCAAAGGCGCGACCATTAGCTCCTTGGTAAAGGGCGCTTGTTTCTGACTGGCGGGCCAATAAGTAATCAATTTCTTGAGCTTGTGCCACTTTCACCACGATGCGTTTCAATTTTTTAGGTCCTTCAACCTTGCGCGAGCGCATGCTTGGTGATTCTTCCAAGACGATTTTTTCCACGTTTGAAGCATCCCCCAAGGATAAAAGGGCACCTTCTTCTACCAATACTTTCATTCCCAATGTTTCTTCATAAAAGTCTTGATTGACATTGCGGTTGTTTACTTTTAAGACTGGGATCACTCTTACGATCTGATTTGTTGTCATAACTTCCTCCACGCTCATTTTATTGTAAAAGATTTTCTAACTTTTTACAAGAAATTTTGCGCAAATGAGAGCAGATTTCTGAAAATTGCTTTTGATCCGCTCTTTCCCTATTTTCTTTAGACAATCCCTTTTTGATCCAGTATAATAGAAATTGGAACGATGACAGTGCTGATGCGACTGCTCACTCACATCGAGATATGATTTAGATAGGAGAATCTACGATGAAATTTAATCAATTTAGCTATATCCCTACGGCCACTGCTACCATGAAGGAAGAGCTGGCGGGGCTTGGCTTCACCTTCCAAGAAGAGCCTGATCCAAAGGCCCTGCTGGAGGCCTTTGTACGCCAAGTGTCTTTCCAATACAAGGACACAGACTACGTCTTATCCACTCTTGTGGCAGATAAAGAAACCGATTTGCTAGACTTTTTCAACTCTGAAACACCCTTAAGAGCAGATGTCTTTTATACCATTGCCTTCCAATTACTAGGCTTTAGCTTTTTTGTGGACTTTGATGATAGCGAGGCCTTTCGCAAGGAAACAGCTTTCCCCATCACCTATGGCACGCTCCTTGAAAATCTCTACCAACTCCTGAACACCCGCACCAAACGAGGCAATACCTTGATCGACCAGTTGGTCAGTGATGGCTTAATCCCTGAGACCAATCAGTATCACTATTTTAACGGCAAGAGCCTCGCCACCTTTACCAGCCAGGATGCCATCCGCGAGGTCGTTTATGTCGAAAGTCGGGTCGATACCGACAAGGATGGCCTGCCCGATCTGGTCAAAGTCAGCATCATCCGTCCTCGCTATGAAGGCAAAATTCCAGCTGTTATGACCGCAAGTCCCTATCACCAAGGGACCAACGACAAGGCCAGCGACAAGGCCCTCTACAATATGAATGTCGACCTGGAGGTCAAAGAACCTCATACTATTCAACTAGAAGAACCTCAATTAACATTAGTCGAACCGGTCGGTCAAGCTCAAGAGGTGAATGAGGCTGAAGAGCTCTTAACCCATATCAACTCCAGCTACACCCTCAATGACTACCTGCTGCCACGCGGGTACGCCAATCTTTACGTATCTGGAGTTGGAACAAAAGATTCGCAAGGACTGATGACCAATGGAAATTACCAACAAATCGAAGCTTACAAGAATGTGATCGATTGGCTCAATGGCCGTTGCCGGGCCTTTACAGATCATACACGCAAGCGCCAAGTCAAAGCCGATTGGTCTAATGGAAAGGTCGCAACGACAGGAATCTCCTACCTTGGAACCATGTCTAACGGCCTAGCGACCACAGGCGTGGACGGCCTAGAAGTCATCATTGCAGAAGCAGGAATTTCTTCTTGGTACAACTACTACCGTGAAAATGGTCTCGTCACAAGCCCTGGTGGCTATCCTGGTGAAGACTTTGATTCCCTAGCCGAATTAACCTACTCGCGCAACCTTCTAGGTGGGGACCATTTGCATCACAATGCTGCCCACCAAGCCGATCTAGACATGGTGAAAAAAGAACTGGATAGAGCTTCTGGAGATTACAATCAATTCTGGCACGATCGCAATTATCTCTTAAATGCAAATCGGGTCAAGGCAGAGGTGGTCTTCACTCATGGTTCGCAAGACTGGAACGTCAAACCGCTTCATGTCTTTAATATGTTCCAAGCTCTTCCGGCAACTATCAAAAAGCACCTCTTCTTCCACAATGGGGCCCATGTCTACCTTAACAACTGGCAATCCATTGACTTTCGTGAAAGCATGAACGCCCTCCTGTCGAAAAAATTGCTAGGCTATGCTTCAAGCTATGAATTGCCAACGGTCATCTGGCAAGACAATACAGGAGAACAAAGTTGGACTCCCTTGGAAGATTTTGGTAACCAAACAAATCAGCGGACCTTCTCACTGGGAGACAGCGAAAAAGTCATCCAAAACCGTTACGAAACAAAGGATTACGAGCGCTATGGCAAGGCTTATCCAACCTTCTTAACGGACCTCTACCAAGATAAGGCTCAACAAGTAACAATTGATCTTCCGATCGAAGAAGACCTGCACCTCAACGGGAAAGCTCGCCTTCACCTGCGGGTCCAATCCAGCACCAATAAAGGCCTGCTCTCAGCCCAACTCTTAGAGCTTGGAAGTAAGAAGTTCCTCCAACCTTATCCTGCTGTCTTGTCGGTCCGTACGCTGGATAATGGTCGCTACCACATGCTAGACAACCTGACAGAGTTGCCCTTCAAAGAAGCTGGCCAACGAGTGATTTCTAAAGGTTATCTCAACCTCCAAAACCGGCATGACCTCTTAGAGGTTGAGGCCGTAACGCCAGGCGAGTGGATGGAATTTGACTTTGAACTCCAACCAACCATCTACAAGCTCGAAAAAGGCACAACTCTTCGCCTGGTCCTTTACACGACAGACTTTGAAATCACCGTGCGCGATCAAACCGATTACCAACTGACCATTGATTTAGCACAATCCAGCCTCCATCTTCCTGAAATGACAGAGACCCGCTAATCGTGGTCTCAAGGCTTGTCCTCTCTTTGCTTCATTTGACAGCTTAGCCTACTTATGTTACTATCTAATAGAGTATTTCATAGAAAAAGATAGTAGAGGAAGTTATGGCGATTGAAAAAACTGTCAGCGAAATTGCTGAAATTTTAGGAGTCAGCCGCCAGGCGGTCAATAACCGTGTCAAGGCGCTGGCTCCAGAAGATACACAAAAAAACGAAAAAGGGGTTACCGTTGTAACCCGTAGTGGCTTAATCAAGCTCGAAGAAATCTACAAAAAAACCATTTTTGAAGATGAGCCAGTCAGCGATGATGTGAAGCAACGCGAATTGATGGAAATTTTGGTGGATGAAAAAAATGCTGAAATCGTCCGTCTCTACGAGCAACTCAAAGCCAAAGACGAGCAACTCGCTAAAAAAGATGAACAGTTGCGCGTGAAAGACGTTCAAATTGCTGAAAAAGACAAGCAATTGGACCAACAACAACAATTGACTTTACAAGCAATGAACGACCGCGATACCTTGAAACTTGAACTCGAACAAGCCAATGAAAAAGTTCAAGAGCAAGAAAGCAAAGGTTTCTGGGCACGCGTTTTCCGTCGATAATCTGGGGCTGGATTCCTACCAGTCCCTTTTCTTTTCTACCACAGGAGATTTTCCATGAAAGCATTAGACGATTATATCGCCTTCGATCTCGAATTTAACCAATACGAAGGTGCCTATCAGATCATCCAGGTGTCTGCCGTGCGTTTTACGGACGGTAAAGAAGTCGATCATTATGACTCCTACGTCTACACCGATAAGCCTCTAAAAAGCTTTATTAACGGCCTCACTGGCATAACCCAGGACAAGATCCAAAATGCTCCAGAACTAGAGCAGGTCCTCGGCGAATTCAAGGCCTTCGTTGGAGACCGCCCCTTGATCGGCTACAATGCCAAAAAGAGCGACCTTCCCATCCTACTTGAAAATGGCTTGGATTTAGAAGAGCAGTACGCTGTCGATGTCTTTGACCAAGCTTTCGAACGCCGTCCATCTGACCTCCATGGCATTAAAAATCTCCAACTCCACACCGTTGCAGAATTTTTGGGAGTCGCAGGAAAATCACACGATAGCTTAGAAGACGCCCGCATGACAGCTCTTGTCTACCAACAATTCCTCGAATTCGATCAAGGCCGTACCCTCCTTAAAGAGCAAGAGAACTTCTCCACCAACCCCTTTGGAGGCTTGGACTTATCCGAATTTTTTGATGAATAAATTGTAAAATATAGTGCAACAAAAAGACTCATAGCGTTTCATTGGTGTAAACTGTAAGTAACCACACAAACAGAACCTGAGGAAAAACTATGAGCTACTCCCATCTTACCAAAACCGACCGAATAAAGATAGAAACTTACTTGGAATTGGTTTGAAATCTTGCCAAATTGCAAGTAAACTTGGTGTCCATAAGTCTACTATTTCAAGAGAGTTAAGTCGATTGCCAAACGTCCTAAAGAGGTCCGAAATCGTGAGACCTTTGGTCACTGGGAGCTCGATACTGTGGTGTCTT
>NZ_CABFMD010000033.1 GCF_901875555.1 Streptococcus parasanguinis | reverse complement strand
AATTCCCTGTTCAATCCCCTGTTTAACCCCTTTTTTAATTCCCAATTGTTGTCCGTCGTAGGTGGCTTGAGCGATGGCACCTTCGTAGAGGTCACGGTTTCTGCGTTCTTGATCAAACATTCTTTTTTCCTCCTAGATTGGATAACTTTATTGGAGCGCGAGGACTTCATCTGTCGTTAACCCAGTGTATTTGGCAATGAAGGAAATATCTAATTTATCTTTTAACATGGCTTTTGCTATCTCCGTTTTAGATTTTTGAATTCCCTGTTCAATCCCCTGTTTAACCCCTTTTTTAATTCCCAATTGTTGTCCGTCGTAGGTGGCTTGAGCGATGGCACCTTCGTAGAGGTCACGATTTCTGCGTTCTTGATCAAACATTCTTTTTTCCTCCTCTGTCCATTGGGTTTGGTCTAGTAATTCTTCTGCTTCTTTGATCACGGGATCCATCTCGATATCAAAGGGTTTGTTTGAGAAAAATTCAAACCATTTTTGTAAGTGGTATTCTGTAATCTTATCTTTATTATACTTGTTCAGCTCTAGGAATGCAAATTTCATTGGTGGTCGTTGAGAACTTCCGTGAAAATCTGAATAGACGGGAGTTAGGGTCTCCTCATCATAAAGAGAGAGGGTATGAAAGGCTCGATCATCATCAAAGTATTCTTTTTCAAGAATCGCGATACAGTACACAGGATCCATCCTGGAGTAGAGGGTGTGGGTCTTATTTTGATCGGTTTTTAAACGTTTTAAGTTATCAGTAATTTGATTGGCTAAATAGGCAAGCATACGATTGAAAAATGAGCGCTGTTTAGTAACTTGAACTTCAATAATCACTTGTGTACCGTCTTCAAGTTTAGCGCAAACATCTACGGCTGTATAGAAATTTGGATGGTCATATTCGGCTAATTGAATCTGGGTGCCATCGAGTATTTCAACGGAAATAACGGGAATATTAAGGACGCTTCGGATGAAATCGGCTGTTAGGTGTTGTTTGTGGAAGATCTTTTTGGCAATTAAGTCCATGGTTGGGGATAGATCTGGGTGTCTGAGTTGAGTGGGCATAAGTGTTCTCCTTTAGTAGTTCTCACTTATATAATTCGTAAAATTTGACCTATTGTATGGGAAAATCTTAAGTGGGGCCTTTTTGTTTACCTGTTCTTTTGCGATGGAGTTCTATTTATAGTATAATGAATATAATTGTTTTTGGAGGTGGATTATGGATTTAACGAAACGGTTTAATAAAAATCTCAATCGGATTGAAGTTTCTTTGATTCGTCAGTTTGACCAATCGATTTCTTCGATTCCTGGGGTCTTGCGTTTGACGTTGGGGGAACCGGATTTTACGACTCCAGAACATGTCAAAGAGGCGGGGAAAGCTGCGATTGATGCGAATTTTAGCCATTATACTGGGATGAGTGGTTTACTGGCTTTGCGTGAGGCTGCGAGTCAATTTGTGGCTGATAAATATGGTCTTCACTATCGTCCGGAAGATGAGATTTTGGTCACGATTGGGGCGACAGAAGCTTTATCCGCAACCTTAACGGCAATCTTGGAACCTGGGGATGTGGTGCTTCTTCCTGCACCGGCTTATCCGGGTTATGAGCCTATTGTGAATCTAGTTGGAGCGGATGTTGTTGAAATTGATACGACGGCGGATCAATTTATTTTGACACCTGAAAAGTTGGAAAAAGCTATTGTGGAGCAAGGAGACAAGCTGAAGGCAGTTGTTCTCAATTATCCAGCCAATCCGACAGGGGTCACCTATTCGCGGGAGCAGATGGCGGAATTGGCTGAGGTCTTGAAAAAATATGAAGTTTTTGTTGTCTGTGATGAAGTTTATTCCGAGTTGACTTATACAGGAAAAGCGCATGTTTCTATGGCAGAATTTATTCCTGAGCAGACCATTGTCATCAATGGCTTGTCCAAATCTCATGCCATGACGGGTTGGCGGCTTGGCTTTATCTTTGCGCCTGCTGTATTAACAGCGCAATTGATCAAGAGCCATCAGTATTTGGTTACTGCTGCTGGAACCATGAACCAGTATGCTGCGATTGAGGCCTTGACTGCTGGTCGGGATGATGCGGAACCGATGAAGAAGGAATATGTGAAACGTCGGGATTATATTATTGAAAAGATGTCCGCACTTGGGTTTGAGATGATTAAGCCAGATGGAGCCTTTTATATTTTTGCTAAAATCCCAGCTGGTTACAATCAGGATTCCTTTGCTTTCTTGCAAGATTTTGCGCGTGAAAAAGCAGTTGCCTTTATTCCGGGGGCTGCTTTTGGTCAATACGGCGAAGGCTATGTGCGCTTGTCGTATGCGGCCAGTATGGAAGTGATCAAGGAAGCTATGAAACGCTTGAAGGAGTACATGGAAGAACATGCTGGAGTCAATTGAGACCCGGGGCATTGTGCTGTATAATCGGGATTTTCGTGAGGATGATAAATTGGTCAAGATCTTCACGGAGAAATCGGGTAAGCGGATGTTTTTTGTGAAACATGCTGGTAAATCGCGGTTAAATCCTGTGTTGCAGCCCTTGGTTACGGCAGATATGTTGCTGAAAATCAATGATGATGGGCTGAGTTATATCGATGATGTTCAAGATGTGCAGGTTTATAAGAAAATCAATGCAGATCTTTTTGCCCTTTCTTATGCGACCTATGTTTTGGCGCTTGCGGATGCCAGTATTCAGGATAATCAGGTAGATCCAGCCTTGTTTGCTTTTTTGGAGAAGACCTTGTCTTTGATGGAAGAAGGCTTGGATTATGAGGTTTTGACCAATATTTTTGAGATTCAGATCCTTTCGCGGTTTGGGGTTGTCTTGAACCTGCATGAATGTTGTTTCTGCCATCGGGTTGGTCTTCCTTTTGATTATTCCTTCCGGTATAGCGGAGTGCTTTGCCCAGACCATTATGATCAGGATGAGAGGCGTGCCCACTGGCATCCAAATGTTCTCTATTTATTGGATCAATTTCAAGCGGTACGATTCAGTGAGTTAGAGACGATTTCCCTACAAACAGATATGAAAGTAGCTCTACGTCAGGCGATGGATCAGTTGTATGAGGAGTATGTAGGGATCCATTTAAAAGCTAAAAAGTTTATCGACTCCTTGAGTGATTGGGGAGCGATTATGAAAGATTCATCTGGAGGTGAAACATGAAAAAAATTGCAGTAGATGCAATGGGGGGCGACAATGCACCTCAAGCCTTAGTAGAAGGCGTGAATCAAGCCATTCGTGATTTTAATGATATCGAAATTGTCTTGTATGGCGATGAAGCAAAAATTAAGAACTATTTGACAGCGACGGAACGTGTGTCCATTGTGCACACAGAAGAAAAAATCGATTCAGATGATGAGCCAACGCGTGCCATTCGTCGGAAGAAGCAGGCTTCGATGGTCTTGGCAGCTAAAGATGTGAAGACTGGGGTTGTGGATGCCATGCTATCTGCGGGAAATACAGGTGCCTTGTTAGCGGCTGGTTTCTTTATCGTTGGCCGCATCAAAGGGGTGGAACGCCCTGGCTTGATGTCGACACTTCCAACAGTTGATGGGCGTGGTTATGATATGCTGGACTTAGGTGCCAATGCGGAAAATACACCGGAGCACTTGCATCAGTATGCTGTAATGGGATCTTACTATGCGGAAAATGTGCGTGGAATTCAAAAACCGCGCGTGGGTCTATTGAATAATGGGACAGAAGCAAGCAAGGGAGATCCTTTGCGCAAGGAAACCTATCAATTGCTGTCTGAGGATGAGTCCATTCATTTTATTGGAAACGTGGAAGCGCGTGACTTGATGGATGGCGTTGCTGATGTTGTTGTGGCGGATGGTTTCACGGGAAACGCTGTCTTGAAAACCATGGAAGGGACAGCTTTTGGCATCTTGAAGCAATTGAAGCAAGCGATCGCCACTGGAAACTGGAAGGCGAAACTAGGAGCTTTCTTGCTCAAGGATCGGCTGAAATCATTGAAGCAAACCTTGGATTTCTCAGATGTTGGAGGAGCAGTCTTGTTTGGCCTTCAAGCACCTGTTGTCAAAACGCATGGTTCAAGTGATGCGAAAGCGGTCTATAGCACCATTCGTCAGATTCGAACCATGTTAGAGACGGATGTTGTTGGAAAATCAGTGAAGGAATTATCAAAGGAGGAGTAATATATGGGTTCAAAAAAAGACATTTTAGCTACGATCGAATCTTATCTCAAAGACCGCAAAGGGGCGGATTTCCAAGTATCTTTGGAGTTGGATTTGCGCAAGGATTTACAGGCAGACTCCGTTGAATTGATGGAATTTATCATCGAGTTGGAAGATGAATACCAATTGGAAATCCCAGATAAGGTGATTGATGAATTCAACACGGTTGGGGATGTTGTAGATTATATTGAAAAACGAACTGCTGGTCACTAATGAAAAATGGATCGTTCAGAGATTATTCTGGGTGGTCTTTTTTTCTGTCCTTTTCATTCGGATTTTGCCTATATTGTACGGAAATTTATTGAAAATGCACTTTTTGTATGATAGAATGTAGGTGATAAAATACGAAAGGCGAACAAAATCATGAACAATCAACTAATTTATACTGGAAAAGCTAAGGATATCTATACTACTGAAGACGAACATGTGATTAAGTCGGTCTATAAGGACCAAGCAACCATGCTAAATGGGGCTCGTAAGGAGACCATTAAGGGGAAAGGTGTGCTGAATAATCAGATTTCGTCTCTTATTTTTGAAAAATTGAATGCTGCAGGTGTGGCAACACACTTTATCAAGCGTATTTCTGACACTGAACAACTCAATAAAAAAGTGAAAATTATCCCTTTGGAGGTTGTCCTTCGGAACGTGACGGCGGGTTCATTTTCAAAGCGTTTTGGCGTTGAAGAAGGGTTGGAATTGGAAACTCCAATCGTTGAATTTTACTATAAAAATGATGAACTGGATGATCCGTTTATCAACGACGAACACGTGAAATTCTTGGGTGTTGCCAATGATGAACAAATTGCTTATATCAAGGCAAAAACACGCCGTATCAATGAGTTGTTGAAGGATTGGTTTGCACAAATCGGTCTTCGTTTGATTGACTTCAAATTGGAATTTGGTTTTGATAAGGATGGTAAGATCATCTTGGCAGATGAATTCTCTCCAGATAATTGCCGACTTTGGGATGCGGAAGGCCACCATATGGACAAGGATGTTTTCCGTAGGGATCTGGGAAGTCTGACAGATGTTTATGAAGTTGTATTGGAAAAATTACAGGGCTTGGAGTAAATTGTTTGAAACGGAAAACCTTCGTCTTCAATAACCTATTTGAATAGAATTAAAGGAAATAAAATGGATAAACGTATTTTCGTTGAGAAAAAAGCTGATTTTCGTGTGAAATCGGACTCTTTAGTAAAAGAATTGCAGCATAATCTTCAGTTGAAAACCTTGAAGGATCTTCGGATTATTCAGGTTTACGATGTTTTTGGTTTGGCAGAGGATTTGTTTGCGCGTGCAGAAAAACATATCTTCTCTGAGCAAGTGACCGATACTGTTTTGGATGAAGCTGCGGTTCAGGCTGATCTTGAGAAGGTTGCTTTCTTTGCTATCGAAAGCTTACCTGGTCAATTTGACCAACGTGCGGCCTCTTCACAAGAAGCTTTGCTGTTACTTGGTAGCTCAAATAATGTGACGGTTAATACCGCGCAACTTTACTTGGTTAACAAGGATATTGCTACTAATGAATTGGAAGCTGTCAAAAACTACCTCTTGAACCCAGTGGATTCTCGTTTCAAAGACATCACTGTCGGCATTGCGAAACAGGATTTCTCTGAGTCTGACAAGACTATTCCAAACTTGGATTTCTTTGAAACTTATAGGGCAGAAGATTTTGCACAGTATAAAGCTGAGCAAGGATTGGCCATGGAAGTGGATGACCTTCTCTTCATTCAAGATTACTTCAAGTCTATTGGACGTGTGCCAACTGAGACTGAGTTGAAGGTTTTGGATACTTACTGGTCTGACCACTGCCGTCATACAACTTTCGAGACTGAGTTGAAAAATATCGACTTCTCAGCTTCTAAATTCCAAAAACAATTGCAAGCAACTTATGATAAGTATATTGCCATGCGTGATGAGTTGGGACGTACAGAAAAACCTCAAACTTTGATGGATATGGCGACTATTTTTGGTCGTTATGAGCGTGCCAATGGTCGTTTGGATGACATGGAAGTGTCTGATGAAATCAATGCCTGCTCAGTTGAAATTGAAGTGGATGTCAATGGTGTGAAAGAACCATGGCTTCTCATGTTCAAGAACGAAACTCACAACCACCCAACGGAAATCGAACCATTTGGTGGAGCGGCTACTTGTATCGGTGGTGCCATTCGTGACCCATTGTCAGGGCGCTCCTACGTTTACCAAGCCATGCGTATCTCAGGTTCTGGTGATATTACAGCTCCAATTTCAGCGACTCGCGCTGGGAAATTGCCACAACAAGTGATTTCTAAAACAGCAGCTCACGGCTATTCTTCATACGGTAATCAAATTGGTTTGGCAACCACCTATGTTCGTGAATACTTCCACCCAGGTTTCGTTGCTAAGCGTATGGAGCTAGGTGCCGTGGTCGGTGCGGCTCCTAAGGAAAATGTTGTCCGTGAAAAACCTGAAGCAGGTGACGTGATTATCTTGCTTGGTGGTAAGACTGGACGTGACGGTGTCGGTGGTGCGACAGGTTCTTCTAAAGTTCAAACGGTTGAATCTGTTGAAACAGCTGGTGCTGAGGTCCAAAAAGGGAATGCTATTGAAGAACGTAAGATTCAACGTCTTTTCCGTAATGGGGAAGTGACCCGTCTGATCAAGAAATCAAATGACTTTGGTGCTGGTGGTGTCTGTGTGGCTATCGGTGAATTGGCAGATGGTCTTGAAATTGACCTAGACAAAGTGCCATTGAAATACCAAGGTTTGAATGGTACAGAAATTGCCATCTCTGAATCTCAAGAACGGATGGCCGTGGTGGTTCGTCCAGAAGATGTAGATGCCTTCGTTGCTGAATGTAACAAAGAAAATATTGATGCAGTTGTCGTTGCAACCGTGACGGAAAAACCAAATCTTGTCATGCACTGGAATGGTGAGACAATCGTTGATTTGGAACGTCGTTTCCTTGACACAAATGGTGTACGTGTCGTTGTAGATGCCAAGGTAGTTGACAAGGATGTCAAGCTTCCAGAAGAACGTCAAACCTCTGCTGAAACCCTTGAAGCAGATACGCTTGCAGTCTTGGCTGACCTGAACCATGCCAGTCAAAAAGGGTTGCAAACCATCTTTGATAGCTCAGTTGGCCGTTCAACAGTCAATCACCCACTGGGTGGTCGTTACCAAATCACACCAACGGAAGCTTCTGTACAGAAATTGCCAGTTCAACATGGCGTGACAACAACTGCCTCTGTTATGGCGCAAGGATTCAACCCTTATGTAGCAGAATGGTCTCCATATCATGGTGCTGCCTATGCGGTCATCGAAGCAACAGCTCGTTTGGTTGCTGCTGGTGCCAACTGGTCTAAGGCTCGTTTCTCTTACCAAGAATACTTCGAGCGTATGGATAAACAAGCAGAGCGTTTTGGTCAACCAGTAGCTGCTCTTCTTGGATCCATTGAAGCTCAGATTCAACTTGGGTTGCCATCTATCGGTGGGAAAGACTCTATGTCTGGTACCTTTGAAGAATTGACAGTACCCCCAACCTTGGTTGCTTTTGGTGTCACAACTGCAGATAGCCATAAGGTCCTTTCTCCAGAATTTAAAGCTGCTGGTGAAAATATCTATTACATCCCAGGTCAAGCTTTGGCACAAGAAATTGACTTCGATCTGATCAAGTCTAACTTTGCTCAATTTGAAGCCATCCAAGCAACCCACAAAGTCACAGCAGCATCTGCTGTTAAATATGGTGGTGTCCTTGAATCTCTTGCACTTGCAACTTTTGGCAACCATATCGGTGCTAACGTCGAATTAGCTGACCTTGACACTAGCTTGACAGCCCAATTAGGTGGATTCGTCTTCACGTCTCCGGAAGAGATTGCAGGTGTTGCCAAGATTGGACAAACAGTGGCTGACTTTACACTGCTTGTCAACGGTGTAACGCTGGATGGACACAAACTTGACAGTGCCTTCCAAGGTAAATTGGAAGAGGTTTATCCAACTGAATTTGCACAAGCAACTGAACTGGAAGAAGTGCCTGCTGTAGCATCGGATGCTGTTATCAAAGCTAAAGAAACAGTTAAAACACCAGTGGTTTACATCCCCGTATTCCCAGGGACTAACTCTGAGTACGATTCAGCAAAGGCCTTTGAAAAAGAAGGTGCCAAAGTCAACTTAGTACCATTTGTCACACTTAACGAAGAAGCAATTGTCAAGTCTGTTGACACCATGGTTGACAACATTGAAAAAGCTAATATTATTTTCTTTGCAGGTGGCTTCTCAGCAGCGGATGAACCAGATGGATCAGCTAAATTCATCGTGAATATCTTGCTCAATGAAAAAGTGCGTGCAGCCATTGATCACTTCATCGAAGGCGGTGGTTTGATTATTGGTATCTGTAACGGATTCCAAGCCCTTGTCAAATCAGGTCTTCTTCCATACGGTAACTTTGAAGATGCAAGCAGTACGAGTCCAACCCTCTTCTACAATGATGCCAACCAACACGTGGCGAAGATGGTGGAAACACGGATTGCCAACACGAATTCACCATGGCTTGCCGGAGTAGAAGTTGGTGACATCCATGCCATCCCAGTATCACATGGTGAAGGGAAGTTTGTCGTGACAGCTGAGGAATTTGCAGAGCTTCGTGACAATGGTCAAATCTTTACCCAATATGTTGACTTCGAAGGTAAACCAAGCATGGATTCAAAATACAATCCAAATGGTTCTGTCAATGCAATCGAAGGGATCACTGGTAAGAACGGCCAAATTATTGGGAAGATGGGTCACTCAGAACGTTTCGAAGACGGTCTCTTCCAAAATATTCCAGGCAATAAAGATCAACATCTCTTTGCATCAGCGGTTAAATACTTTACTGGAAAATAAAAGGTATACAAAATGACATACGAAGTTAAATCTCTTAATGAAGAATGTGGTATTTTTGGGATCTGGGGACACCCAGATGCTGCAAAACTGACTTATTTCGGATTACACAGTCTTCAACACCGTGGTCAAGAAGGGGCAGGGATCCTTTCGAATGATGCGGGTCAACTAAAACGGTATCGTGATACGGGTCTTCTCTCAGAAGTGTTTCGGAATCCTGCTAACTTGGATAAGTTAACAGGGACGGGAGCGATTGGACATGTTCGCTATGCGACAGCTGGGGAAGCTTCAGTGGATAACATCCAGCCCTTTCTCTTTCGCTTTCATGATACGCAGTTTGGACTTGCCCACAACGGGAATTTGACCAATGCCAAGTCCCTCAAACGGGAGTTAGAAAATAACGGGGCGATCTTTAGCTCAACTTCTGATTCAGAAATCTTGGCGCACTTGATTCGTCGGAGCCACAACCCATCCTTCATGGGTAAGGTGAAAGAAGCCTTGAATACGGTGAAAGGTGGATTTGCTTACCTTCTCATGCTGGAAGATAAGCTGATTGCGGCCTTGGATCCAAATGGTTTCCGTCCTCTTTCGATTGGGAAAATGGCTAATGGGGCCATTGTAGTTTCCTCTGAAACCTGTGCTTTTGAAGTGGTTGGAGCAGAGTGGATTCGGGATGTAAATCCGGGTGAAGTCGTGATCATCGATGATAACGGCATCACTTACGATAACTATACAACGGACACCCAATTGGCTGTTTGTTCGATGGAGTATATCTACTTTGCCCGTCCGGACTCCAATATTCAAGGAGTCAATGTCCATACCGCTCGTAAACGTATGGGGGCTCAATTGGCACGTGAATTCAAACATGAAGCAGATATTGTGGTCGGTGTACCTAACTCGTCACTTAGTGCAGCCATGGGATTTGCGGAAGAATCTGGCCTACCAAATGAAATGGGCTTGATTAAAAACCAATACACCCAACGGACCTTTATTCAGCCAACACAAGAACTACGGGAGCAAGGTGTTCGGATGAAGCTTTCTGCCGTATCCGGTGTCGTGAAAGGCAAACGGGTTGTCATGATCGATGATTCTATCGTACGTGGGACAACCTCACGTCGGATCGTTAATTTGCTAAAAGAAGCAGGAGCAACAGAGGTTCACGTAGCAATCGGTAGTCCAGCCCTTGCCTATCCATGTTTCTACGGGATCGATATTCAAACACGTAAGGAATTGATTGCAGCCAATCATACAGTTGAGGAAACACGCGATATCATTGGTGCAGATAGCTTGACGTATTTGTCAATCGATGGCTTGATTGATTCTATTGGAATTGATACAGATGCTCCCAATGGCGGTCTTTGTGTGGCTTACTTTGATGGAAAATATCCAACGCCTTTGTATGACTACGAAGAACGCTATGTGGAAAGTTTGAAAGAACATACTTCTTTCTATTAAGAGCAGTGTAAAAGAAAAGGAATAAACAAATGACAAATAAAAATGCGTATGCCCAATCGGGTGTGGACGTTGAAGCGGGTTATGAAGTTGTTGAACGGATTAAAAAACACGTGGCTCGTACGGAACGTGCGGGTGTCATGGGAGCTCTTGGTGGCTTCGGTGGCATGTTTGACCTTTCAAAAACAGGTGTCAAAGAGCCTGTTTTGATCTCAGGGACGGACGGTGTCGGAACGAAACTCATGCTTGCTATCAAGTACGACAAGCATGATACCATTGGACAAGACTGTGTGGCCATGTGTGTTAATGATATCATTGCTGCAGGTGCTGAACCCCTTTACTTTCTCGACTATATCGCAACTGGTAAAAATGAACCAGCTAAACTAGAACAGGTCGTTGCTGGTGTGGCTGAAGGATGTGTGCAAGCTGGTGCAGCCCTCATTGGTGGTGAAACGGCTGAAATGCCTGGTATGTATGGTGAAGACGACTATGACTTGGCTGGGTTTGCTGTTGGTGTTGCAGAAAAATCTCAAATCATCGACGGTTCAAAAGTGGCAGCAGGTGATGTGATTCTGGGGCTTGCTTCAAGCGGTATCCACTCAAATGGTTACTCACTTGTGCGTCGTGTTTTTGCGGACTACACAGGTGAAGAAGTCTTGCCAGAATTGGAAGGCAAAAAACTGAAAGACGTTCTTTTGGAACCAACTCGTATCTACGTCAAAGCAGCATTGCCACTCATCAAAGAAGAATTGGTTAACGGGATTGCCCACATCACAGGTGGTGGTTTCATCGAAAATGTACCACGGATGTTCGCTGGTGATTTGGCTGCTGAAATTGATGAAAGCAAAGTGCCGGTTCTTCCAATTTTCAAAGCTCTTGAAAAATACGGCCAAATCAAACATGAAGAAATGTTTGAAATCTTCAACATGGGGATTGGTCTCATGCTTGCGGTGAAACCAGAGAATGTTGAACGTGTCAAAGAACTTCTCGACGAACCAGTCTATGAAATTGGTCGTATTGTGAAGAAAGATGGCGCAAGTGTGGTGATTAAATAATGGTGCTATCACCATTTTGTACGGAGAAATTGTAGAAAGGAGTGTTTAGTTAGCAAGCCTAACTGAACACGGGACTCATTTTCTAGGAAAAAGAGAAATCATTTTGTGTGCAAGCACCCAGCAATGATTTCCTATTTTTCTACGAAACTGTTCGGTTATCCGAAACGTCCCTTTGTATCGAATATGAAAATTGCTGTTTTTGCCTCTGGCAACGGCTCAAACTTTCAGGTGATTGCAGAACAATTTCCGGTAGAATTTGTCTTTTCAGATCACCGTGATGCCTATGTCTTAGAACGTGCCAAAAACCTTGGTGTGGCTAGCCATACTTTTGAACTCAAGGAATTTGATAATAAAGCAGCTTATGAAGAAGCTATCGTCAAACTCTTGGATAAACACCAGATTGACCTGGTTTGTCTGGCGGGCTATATGAAAATCGTTGGCCCAACCTTGCTTGCAGCTTATGAAGGCCGTATCATCAATATTCACCCGGCTTATCTTCCAGAATTTCCAGGGGCTCATGGCATTGAGGATGCTTGGAATGCTGGCGTGGCCCAGTCTGGTGTGACCATTCACTGGGTGGATTCTGGTGTGGACACTGGTAAGGTTATCAAACAAGTTCGTGTGCCACGTCTTGAAGGGGATACCCTTGATACCTTCGAAACTCGCATCCACGAAACAGAGTACAAACTCTATCCAGAAGTGTTGGAGAGTTTGGGCGTTGCACGAAAATAAGGAAGCGCTAGAGCTGAAAGATAATTTTCGACTGTGGCAGATAAAGAACTTTTTTAAAAAAAGGAAAAGAAAGAAAATGACAAAACGAGCACTTATTTCAGTCTCAGACAAAGCGGGCATTGTTGAATTTGCCCAAGAACTTAAAAAACTTGGTTGGGACATCATCTCAACAGGTGGGACCAAAGTTGCCCTTGACAATGCGGGGGTAGACACCATTGCCATTGACGATGTGACTGGTTTTCCAGAAATGATGGATGGTCGTGTGAAGACTCTCCACCCAAATATCCACGGAGGTCTTCTCGCTCGTCGTGACCTCGATAGCCACCTTCAAGCGGCTAAGGATAATCAGATCGAACTGATCGACCTTGTTGTGGTCAATCTATACCCATTCAAGGAAACCATCCTCAAACCAGACGTGACTTACGCTGACGCAGTGGAAAACATCGATATCGGTGGGCCATCTATGCTTCGTTCAGCAGCAAAAAACCACGCTAGCGTAACAGTTGTTGTAGACCCTGCTGACTATGCTGTAGTTTTGGAAGAATTGGCAGCCAATGGCGAAACAAGTTACGAAACTCGCCAACGCTTGGCAGCTAAGGTTTTCCGCCACACAGCAGCTTATGATGCCTTGATTGCGGCATACTTCACAGCTCAAGTGGGTGAAAGCAAACCTGAAAAACTCACTCTAACTTATGATCTCAAACAAGCCATGCGTTACGGTGAAAATCCTCAACAAGACGCAGACTTCTACCAAAAGGCATTGCCAACGGATTACTCCATTGCATCCGCTAAACAGCTGAACGGGAAAGAATTATCCTTCAACAATATTCGTGACGCGGATGCGGCCATTCGGATCATCCGTGACTTCAAAGACCGTCCAACCGTTGTGGCTCTTAAACACATGAACCCATGTGGGATTGGTCAAGCTGACGATATCGAAACTGCTTGGGACTACGCTTATGAGTCTGATCCAGTATCAATTTTCGGTGGTATCGTCGTTCTCAACCGTGAGGTAGACGCTGCGACAGCTCAAAAAATGCATGGTGTTTTCCTTGAAATCATCATTGCACCAAGCTATACAGACGAAGCACTTGAAATCTTGACAACCAAGAAGAAAAACTTGCGCATACTTGTCTTGCCATTCGATGCTCAAGATGCTAGCGAAGTAGAAGCGGAATACACTGGTGTTGTTGGTGGACTTCTCGTTCAAAACCAAGATGTGGTGAAAGAAAGTCCAGCTGACTGGCAAGTGGTGACCAAACGCCAACCAACTGAGACAGAAGCAACAGCTCTTGAGTTTGCTTGGAAAGCCATCAAGTATGTCAAATCAAACGGTATCATCGTGACCAATGATCACATGACACTTGGTGTTGGCCCTGGTCAAACTAACCGTGTGGCTTCCGTCCGTATCGCTATTGACCAGGCTAAAGACCGTCTTGACGGCGCTGTTCTTGCTTCAGATGCCTTCTTCCCATTTGCAGATAACGTGGAAGAAATCGCTAAAGCAGGTATCAAGGCGATCATCCAGCCAGGTGGCTCAGTACGTGACCAAGAGTCTATCGAAGCGGCTGATAAACATGGTTTAACCATGATCTTTACAGGAGTTCGTCACTTCCGTCATTAATCAAAAACGGCACGCATCAATGGATGGGTGCCGTTTTGGTGGTTATAAAGACCTTAATCGGGATAGATATAGGTGACGGTTCCCCAGACGGGATTGGTCGGGTCGAACCAACCACGAAAGTTGTCGATAAAGCGATGGCCGTTGTAATTGGCCTCTTGGATCTGAATTTTTTGATCGTGTTCGACGTCTGTTACAAGAGCGACGTGGCCATATCCTCCATTGTCCCAACAGGCGATGGCGCCGACCTCTGGGCTATCTCCTGTACGGAATCCCGCGGCGCGTGCACTAGCTGCCCACATGCCACCGTTTCCCCACCAGTTGTGGGCCCAAGGGGCTAATTCTTTAGCACCCCAGGTACATTCACCGATGGGGTAGGTGTTTCCTGGATGCGTCGCGAGTGGCGTGAGCTTTGGCTTTGCCTTTTCCACTTGAAAGGTAGTTGGGAACATGCCTTGTAGTTGTCCCTTCTTTTTCTGGTAGACGTGGAGGTGGAATAACCCACTCCCTTTGTGTTTTTGGGCCTGAAAGCGCAGTTGGAAATGTCCAGGTGCGATCTTCTTTGCAGGGTACCAGACCAGATCGTCCTGCCCGTTCTCTTCTGACCATATGGGAAAGACAATCTCCTCCACATCCTCGAATAACTTCAGATCTACCTCGAATTCTTGTGAGGAGACAGGTTTGATCGTAATTTTGGGTTGAGAAGAAGCTAGGTCTTTTTCTTGGACGTTGGTCGTGAGAGGGTAAAGGCCAGCTACTTGTCCATTGCCCTCGACGCCATAGACATGGACATGGTAAAGCCCAGCTTGATCAGAATGGTTGATTAAAGGTACTTCTAGATTGAATCCGGTGTCACTTCGTTCCACAGGATACCAAATCAGGTCATCTTGGCCATTTTGATCAGACCAGATGGGGACTTGAATCTTTTGGTATTTCGCTGGAACATTTCCAAGATGGATCATGAGTTTCCCTTTTTCTGCATAGATCGCATTGGTTGCTTGATCGGCATGAGCCAAGGCGCCTTGCATCCCCCAGGTGGCGCAAGTCAGTAATACGAATTTTTTAATGGTTTGCATAATACTCCTTTTCGTTAATTTAGTAGGTCTCACTTATACTATTCGGAAAAGAATGCAGAAATGGTTTTGAAAAGGAAAAAAGTTTGGATTCTACTGCATTTCAAGGAGATTCACTGAAATTAATAGAATAAAGCGAACGATTATGATATAATTTAATAAAATAATTCGCAAAAGAGGTTCGAAATGAAACTTTTGGTTGTTGGATCTGGCGGTCGTGAACATGCGATTGCCAAGAAATTATTGGAGTCTAAGGACGTTGAGCAAGTTTTCGTGGCTCCTGGTAATGACGGGATGCGATTAGATGGTCTGGATTTGATCAATATCGGAATTTCCGAACATTCTAAGCTGATTGATTTCGCAAAAGTCAATGATATTGCTTGGACCTTTATTGGCCCAGATGATGCCCTCGCAGCTGGAATCGTGGATGATTTCAATGTGGCAGGACTCAAAGCATTTGGTCCGACCAAGGCTGCGGCTGAGCTGGAGTGGTCTAAGGATTTTGCCAAGGAAATCATGGTCAAATATGATGTTCCAACAGCAGCCTATGGGACTTTTTCAGATTTCGAGAAAGCCAAGGCCTACATTGAGGAAAAAGGCGCTCCGATCGTCGTCAAGGCAGATGGACTAGCTCTTGGAAAAGGTGTTGTCGTTGCGGAGACAGTCGAGCAAGCCGTCGAAGCGGCTCACGAGATGCTTCTGGACAATAAATTCGGTGACTCAGGTGCGCGTGTGGTCATCGAGGAATTCCTTGATGGGGAAGAGTTCTCTCTCTTTGCCTTTGTCAATGGGGACAAGTTCTACATCATGCCAACGGCACAGGACCACAAACGTGCCTATGATGGTGACAAGGGTCCCAACACTGGTGGGATGGGTGCCTATGCGCCAGTTCCTCACTTGCCACAGAGCGTGGTTGACACAGCGGTTGACACGATTGTCAAGCCAGTCCTTGAAGGTATGATTAAAGAAGGTCGTCCTTATACTGGTGTCCTTTACGCTGGTCTTATCTTGACAGCTGATGGACCGAAAGTCATCGAGTTCAACTCTCGCTTCGGCGATCCTGAGACGCAAATCATCTTGCCTCGTTTGACATCTGACTTTGCGCAAAATATCACTGATATTTTGGATGGTAAAGAGCCAGCTATCACTTGGACGGACAAGGGTGTGACACTGGGTGTGGTTGTAGCCTCAAACGGCTATCCACTGGCTTATGAGAAGGGTGTCAAGCTTCCAGCCAAGACAGAGGGTGATATCATCACTTACTATGCAGGTGCTAAGTTCGCTGAAAATGAGGAAGACCTTCTTTCAAACGGAGGACGTGTTTACATGCTGGTCACCACAGCAGACACCGTCAAAGACGGCCAAAACATCATCTACAACGAACTCGACAAGCAAAACACAAAAGGCCTGTTTTACCGAACCGATATCGGTAGCAAGGCGAACAAATAAAATTTCAAAAGCGACGAAGTCGCTAAACCCGATAATGGTCGTTTGATTTGCGAGCGTTAGCGAGCTAGTATAAGATAATCGTCGCAGTAGTGGAACTCCTAGTAGCAAAGCTACTAGGAGCGGAAAACTGGAGACCTAGGCTCCAGTTTTAGTAATGGAACGCCAAAGGCGGTCGCTTACGTCCGCACTACAATAGACGATTATTAAAAAAGGAGAATAAATGAAACCAGTAATTTCCATTATCATGGGCTCAAAATCCGACTGGGCAACCATGCAAAAAGCCGCTGAAGTTCTCGACAACTTCGGCGTCGTTTACGAAAAGAAAGTTGTTTCCGCACACCGGACGCCGGATCTTATGTTCAAACATGCGGAAGAAGCACGTAGTCGTGGTATCAAGGTCATCATCGCTGGTGCAGGTGGGGCTGCTCACTTGCCAGGGATGGTTGCTGCTAAAACAACCCTTCCAGTCATCGGTGTGCCCGTCAAATCACGTGCTCTTAGCGGTGTGGATTCACTCTATTCTATCGTTCAGATGCCAGGTGGGGTGCCAGTCGCAACCATGGCGATCGGTGAAGCTGGTGCGACCAACGCAGCCCTCTTTGCCCTCCGCCTTCTTTCAGTAGAGGACCAGGCTATTGCGACAGCGTTAGCGGATTTCGCAGAAGAACAAGGAAAAATCGCAGAGGAGTCGACGAATGAGCTCAACTAAAACAATCGGAATTATCGGTGGCGGTCAGCTGGGTCAGATGATGGCGATCTCAGCTATCTACATGGGACACAAGGTTATCGCTTTGGACCCAGCAGCTGATTGCCCAGCCTCCCGTGTGGCGGAAATTATCGCAGCCCCTTACGACGATGTAGAGGCTCTTCGTCAATTGGCGGACCGCTGTGATGTTCTCACTTATGAATTTGAAAATGTGGATGCTGACGGTTTGGATGCTGTTATCAAAGAAGGACAGCTTCCACAAGGGACTGATCTGCTTCGCATCTCTCAAAATCGGATTTTTGAAAAGGACTTTCTCTCAAATAAGGCTCAAGTCACCGTTGCACCTTATAAGGTTGTAACTTCAAGCCAAGATTTGGCGGACATCGACCTGTCGAAAAACTATGTCCTCAAGACTGCGACCGGTGGTTACGATGGCCATGGTCAAAAGGTTATTCGTTCAGAAGCAGACTTGGAAGAAGCTTATGCTCTAGCCGATTCAGCCGAGTGTGTTTTGGAAGAATTTGTCAATTTCGACTTGGAGATTTCTGTCATCGTGTCTGGGAATGGTAAGGACGTGACAGTCTTCCCTGTTCAGGAAAATATCCACCGTAACAATATCCTCTCTAAGACCATTGTGCCAGCACGTATTTCAGCGAGTCTAGCTGAAAAAGCCAAAACCATGGCAGTGCGAATCGCTGAACAACTGAACCTCTCTGGTACCCTTTGCGTGGAAATGTTTGCAACGTCTGATGATATTATTGTCAACGAAATTGCGCCACGCCCGCATAACTCAGGGCACTATTCAATCGAAGCCTGTGACTTCTCACAATTTGACACGCATATCTTGGGAGTTCTCGGAGCACCACTTCCAGCAATCCACTTACATGCACCTGCTGTCATGCTCAATGTTCTCGGCCAACACGTCAACGCTGCTGAAAAATTTGTGACAGAAAATCCAAGCGCTCACCTCCACTTATATGGTAAACTAGAAGCAAAGCACAACCGCAAGATGGGGCATGTGACGTTGTTTAGTGATGTGCCAGACGAGGTTGAGGAATTTGGGAAAGGGATTGATTTTTAAAAAATCTGTGGAGGAAATGTTATAGATGAAACCGATTATTCCGAAAAGTCCAGAAGTTCCGAAAGAGTTCTCTAATAAAGAAATCTCCTTTTTGACTAAGAGTGTTTTTGGGAAAATAATCGAACCTCAGCCGTGTGATGTTTTATTTGTTTTCAGTGGAACTCACCCGGGTCACTGGGAGAAAGCTATTGAGGCATATCAAAAAGGTTATGTAAGACGAATTATTGTGACCGGTGGCCGAAGTTTGACAGGAACGCCTCATCCAGATTGGAATGGACATACAGAGGCAGAGGTTATTATCCAGCATCTGCTGGCTGCGGGCATTCCTGAAGAAGCAATTAAATCTGAAAACTCCTCTAGCAATACTTTAGAAAACGTACTTTTTGCCAAAGAAATTTTTGATTTTAATACTGTTGATACCGTTATGTTCATTTGCAAAAGTCACGCGACTGGTCGGCAATGGCGAACCTTGGCTCAGCACTTGCCAAAGCATCTTCGCTACATCCCATATACCTTCAATGCCTTTTACAAGGATGTTGAGATTGGTCGGGATAGCTGGATGAATACAGACATTGGTAAGTCCAGAGTTTGGGGAGAATATTTGCGGCTTCTCCATTATGGAGAGAAGGGGGATATTTTAAAGTTGGATGTTGAATTGTGATTTGGGAGGTTTTATGATTCAACTCATTGTCAACGCATTTGAATACACTAGATCACTACCCATCTGTGTGGATTGGGAAAGAAGAATTTGAGTAAGCGACAGTCAGTTGCTAGCTGATGTGAAACATCGAAAGAAAGGAAAAGAAATCATGATTGATAGATATAGCCGCCCTGAGATGGCGAACATTTGGAGTGAAGAAAATAAATACCGTGCTTGGCTTGAGGTGGAAATCTTGGCTGACGAGGCATGGGCTGAGTTGGGAGAAATCCCTAAGGAAGATGTGGCTTTGATTCGTGAAAAAGCGGACTTTGACATCGACCGTATTCTTGAAATCGAGCAGCAAACTCGTCACGATGTGGTTGCTTTCACGCGTGCGGTTTCTGAGACGCTTGGTGAAGAGCGTAAGTGGGTCCATTATGGCTTGACCTCTACTGACGTGGTCGATACTGCCTATGGTTACCTCTACAAGCAAGCCAATGAAATTATCCGCAAGGACCTTGCAAACTTCACTAAAATCGTGGCAGACAAGGCGAAAGAACACAAGTTTACGATCATGATGGGTCGTACCCACGGTGTGCACGCTGAGCCGACAACTTTTGGTCTTAAATTGGCGACTTGGTACAGCGAAATGAAGCGCAACATCGAGCGTTTCGAGCATGCGGCTGCTGGTGTGGAAGCTGGTAAGATTTCTGGTGCGGTTGGGAACTTTGCCAACATCCCACCATTCGTTGAAAAATACGTCTGCGATAAGCTTGGTATCCGTGCTCAAGAAATCTCTACACAGGTCCTTCCTCGTGACCTTCACGCTGAGTATTTTGCAGTTCTTGCTAGCATTGCAACTTCTATCGAGCGGATGGCAACGGAGATCCGTGGTCTTCAAAAATCTGAACAACGTGAAGTGGAAGAGTTCTTTGCCAAAGGACAAAAAGGTTCTTCAGCAATGCCTCACAAACGCAACCCTATCGGTTCTGAAAACATGACAGGTCTTGCGCGTGTTATCCGTGGTCACATGGTAACAGCGTATGAAAATGTCTCACTCTGGCATGAACGGGATATCTCTCACTCATCAGCTGAGCGGATCATCACACCAGATACAACCATCTTGATTGACTACATGCTCAACCGTTTTGGAAATATCGTTAAGAACTTGACAGTTTTCCCAGAAAACATGAAACGCAACATGAACTCTACATTTGGTCTCATCTTCAGCCAACGTGCCATGTTGACTTTGATTGAAAAAGGCATGACGCGTGAGCAAGCTTACGACCTTGTTCAGCCGAAGACAGCTCAATCATGGGATAACCAAGTAGACTTCAAACCACTTCTTGAAGCCGATCCAGAAGTGACTTCACGCCTCACTCAAGAAGAAATCGACGAAATCTTCAACCCAGCTTACTACACTAAACGTGTGGATGAAATCTTTGAACGCATCGGTTTGGGTGACTAATCACAACGAAAAACGGGAATTTGAAAAATAGACGAAATAGGCTGGACAAAAACTGTCCAGCCTTTGATGTTTGATAGGAATAGCTGCAATACGCAGTGGTTGATTGGTATCTTTTTTCGCATTTTAAGCTCCAAAGATGACCTAATCAACTGTGCGGGGGTGGAAAGATTGAAAAGGTTTGGGGAACCTTTTCAACTTTTTTTAATTTACAGAGTTCTTTCCCACTCCCTTTTTAAACTTTTTATAGCCAAACTATCACTAATTATATATATTTTTAAAGAGGTCTTTGGAAATTGTTTTTTACATGCTATACTGGACCTATAAAAAAGACCGAGATCTCTCAGTCTTTTTGGTTCTTAGTGATCGCGGTCACAGGAGATGAATTTAATCTTGTAGTAGTCACCGCGTTTGTAGGTTTCCGTGTATTCCAGAATTTGGCCAGTAGCTTCTAACTTGGTCGTCTTCACTTGTTTGACTGTTGGGAAATTTTCGTCGATTCTCAATACTTTAGCGACCTTGCTAGGTGTAGGAAAGACGATTTCGTTGATTTCTTCGAAGTGCTCATCATTCATATGAATGTGGTAGTCTTCTTTGAAGCGATCATAGATAGAGTTATAATATTCCAAATTTGGATAGTTTGGATTGATGTATTGTTCAGGAACATAGGTTTGGTGGAAGATATAGGTATCATCCCCTGTCTGGCGAATCCGTTCGATCTTATAGTAAAATTGCGTAGGATTAAGGCCTAGTTTATCTAGGATGCTCAAGGTATTTCCACGTTTAATAGAGAGAACTTTGACTTTTGCTTTTTGGATAGGGAAGGTTTCAACGTCTGAGAACTCAACTAGTTTGTGTTTTCGAGCGCGCGAAACAAAGGTTCCTTTTCCTTGCTGGCGGACAATGTAGCCATCAGCAGCGAGGTCGTTCAAAGCACGGACAACGGTGATAGAGCTAACATCGTAAATTTTAATGAGTTCAGCCTCAGTATAAAATTTATCTCCATTTTCAAATTTTCCTGAGATAATTTGCTGCTTCAATTCATCTTTGATATATTGGTACTTTGGAATAGCCATAGTGCTACCTCTCTTTAGATTTCTCTTATTTAACCCTATTTTAACATATTTTTTATAAAAGTGTTGACATTTTTAAAATTATTTATTATATTAATAAGTGAAAATGGTTACATATAAGAAAGAGGGGAGCTTATGGGAGTTTTTGAGATTCGAGATACTTTCTATTTAAACGGTCAACCCTTTAAGATTTTATCTGGAGCGATTCATTATTTCCGAATTGATCCAGCAGACTGGTATCATTCCTTGTATAATCTAAAGGCCTTAGGCTTTAACACGGTTGAGACTTATGTCCCGTGGAACGCGCATGAACCCCAAAAGGGGGAGTTCGACTTTAGTGGTCGATTGGATCTAGAGCGTTTCATCCAAACAGCCCAGTCCCTGGGACTTTACATGATCGTAAGGCCGTCACCCTTTATTTGTGCAGAGTGGGAATTTGGTGGATTGCCAGCCTGGCTCTTAGAAGAAGACCTGCGCATCCGATCATCAGATCCAGCCTTTATCGAAGCAGTGGATCGCTATTACGATCGCTTGCTTGGGGTGTTGACACCCTACCAAGTGGATCAGGGTGGTCCAATCCTTATGATGCAGGTGGAAAATGAATACGGCTCTTATGGAGAGGACAAGGATTATCTTCGTGCCATTCGGGATTTGATGAAGAAAAAAGGTGTGACCTGTCCCCTCTTTACATCAGATGGTCCATGGCGAGCAACGCTAAGAGCAGGAACCTTGATCGAAGAAGATCTCTTCGTGACGGGAAACTTCGGGTCCAAAGCGGCCTATAACTTTGGCCAAATGCAGGAATTCTTTGACGAATATGGCAAGAAATGGCCCTTGATGTGTATGGAATTCTGGGAAGGCTGGTTTACCCGCTGGAAGGAACCCGTGATTCGAAGGGACCCAGAGGAATTGGCAGAAGCTGTACATGAGGTCTTGGAGCTTGGTTCCATCAATCTCTATATGTTTCATGGCGGAACTAATTTCGGCTTCATGAATGGTTGCTCAGCTCGGGGAACGCTCGATTTGCCACAGGTAACTTCCTATGACTATGGAGCTTTGCTTAATGAGCAGGGGAATCCTACAGAGAAATATTATGCTATTCAAAAAATGATGGCGACCTATTATCCGGAATACCCACAGCAAGAACCGCTCATCAAAGAATGTTTGCCGGAACAAAGCTTGCAACTGTCAGCCAAAACCAGTCTTTTTGAGAATCTGGACAATTTGGCTCAGGTCGAAACCAGTCTCTATCCAAAACGGATGGAAGAGCTGGGCCAACATACTGGCTATCTCTTGTATGAGACAGATGTTGAAATGGATGCGCCGGAGGAGAGACTCCGGATCATCGATGGTCGAGACCGGGCGCAGGTGTACGTGAATGATCATCATCTGGCAACGCAATACCAGACAGAGATCGGTGAGGATCTTTTTATCAAAGGAAAAAAGAAAGCGGTTACGAACTTAAAGATCTTGATTGAAAATATGGGTCGTGTCAACTATGGGCACAAGCTCTTAGCTGATAGCCAGCACAAGGGCATTCGCACAGGTGTTTGTGTAGATTTGCATTTTCACCTCCATTGGAAGCACTACCCTCTGGATTTACAAGATATCAGTCGGCTCGATTTTTCAAAGGAATGGCAGGCAGGTGCTCCCGCCTTTTACCGGTATGATTTTCAGCTAGACTACACCCTTGACACCTATCTGGATATGTCAGGATTTG
The DNA here is from genome assembly GCF_901875555.1 of Streptococcus parasanguinis. Taxonomy (GTDB): domain Bacteria; phylum Bacillota; class Bacilli; order Lactobacillales; family Streptococcaceae; genus Streptococcus; species Streptococcus parasanguinis_H. The sequence goes on along the minus strand of NZ_CABFMD010000033.1, from coordinate 103,598 downwards.
GGAAAGGGGTCGTCTTTATCAATGGCCACAATCTCGGTCGCTTCTGGGAGGTCGGACCGACCACCTCGCTCTATGTGCCTCATGGTTTTCTCAAAGAAGGCGCCAATACCATTATCGTCTTTGAAACAGAAGGGCGTTACCAAGAGACACTTGAACTTGTTCAACAACCTACATTTTTGACAATAAAGGGGGAAAACTTATGACTATTGTAGGATGCCGTATCGATGGACGTTTGATCCATGGGCAGGTGGCCAATCTTTGGACTACCAAACTAAATGTTTCGCGTATCATGGTGATCGATGATGAAGTCGCTCAAAATGATATCGAAAAAAGTGGCTTGAAACTAGCGACACCACCTGGTGTTAAACTCAGTATCTTGCCAGTCGCAAAGGCTGCGGAAAATATCCTGGCTGGAAAATATGATAGCCAACGACTCTTTATCGTAGCTCGCAAACCAGATCGTTTCCTTCGTTTGATCGAAGCAGGAGTTCAGCTCGAAACGCTGAATGTCGGCAACATGTCTCAATCCGATGAGACGCGTGCGATTACCCGTTCGATCAATGTTGTGGATGCTGATGTGGAAGCTTTCCACAAGCTAGCTGAAAAAGGAGTTAAGCTAACTGCTCAAATGGTTCCAAATGATTCAGTTGAAGACTTCTTGAAGTTGCTCAAATAGTTTATAAATAAAAAAGAAAAATTTTAGGAGGAAATTGTCATGATACAATGGTGGCAAATTTTACTACTTACTTTGTACTCAGCTTATCAAATCTGTGATGAGTTGACGATTGTTTCATCAGCAGGATCACCAGTCTTTGCTGGTTTTATTACAGGACTTGTCATGGGAGATTTAAAGACAGGTCTATTTATCGGAGCTTCTCTTCAATTGACCGTGCTCGGTGTTGGTACTTTCGGTGGAGCTTCTCGTATTGACGCCACTTCTGGTGCCGTTCTTGCGACTGCCTTCTCAGTAGCGAAAGGGATTGATCCAGAGCTTGCTATTGCTACAATCGCTGTGCCGGTAGCAACTTTGTTGACCTACTTTGATATTCTTGGTCGTATGACTACAACTTACTTCGCTCACCGTGTAGATGCTGCAATCAACCGCTTTGACTACAAAGGTATCGAACGCAACTACCTTCTTGGAGCGATTCCTTGGGCTCTTTCTCGAGCTCTCCCAGTTTTCTTCGCGCTTGCTTATGGTGGATCTTTCGTAGAAACTGTTGTTACAGGTCTTGCTAATGTACAATGGTTGGCAAACGGTCTGAAACTTGCAGGTCAAATGCTTCCAGGTCTTGGATTTGCGATCTTGCTTCGTTACCTTCCTGTTCGTCGTAACCTTCACTACTTAGCACTTGGCTTTGGTTTGACAGCTATGTTGACAGTGCTTTATAGCAATGTTCAAAGCCTTGGTACTGCAGTGTCTAGCATTGTTGGTTCTGAAGTGTTCGCTAAACTTCCAAAAGAACAAGCTATTACTTTTGTTAACAACTTCAAGAGTGTATCTATGATTGGGGTTGCCATCATCGGTATCTTCCTTGCAGTACAACACTTCAAAAACAGTCAACGTACAGTCGTTGCTGCTCCAGTAACTGAATCAGAAAGCGGGGAAATTGAAGATGACGAATTCTAATTACAAACTAACAAAAGAAGATTTTAAACAAATCAACAAACGGAGCCTCTTCACCTTCCAATTGGGTTGGAACTACGAACGGATGCAGGCTTCCGGTTACCTATACATGCTGTTACCACAATTGCGGAAAATGTATGGAGATGGCACTCCTGAATTGAAGGAAATGATGAAAGTTCATACTCAATTCTTCAATACTTCTCCATTCTTCCACACCATTATTGCCGGTTTTGACCTTGCAATGGAAGAAAAAGATGGTGTGAAATCAAAAGACGCTGTTAACGGGATCAAGACAGGTCTCATGGGACCATTCGCTCCTCTTGGGGACTCAATCTTTGGTTCCTTGGTTCCAGCTATTATGGGTTCAATCGCAGCAACTTTGGCTGTTGCAGGAAACCCAGCCGGTATCTTCTTGTGGATCGCTGTGGCAGTTGCTTATGACATTTTCCGTTGGAAACAATTGGAATTTGCCTATAAAGAAGGGGTTAACCTCATCAACAACATGCAAAGTACCTTGACAGCTTTGATCGATGCAGCTGCCGTTCTGGGTATCTTCATGGTTGGTGCCTTGATTGCCAGCATGATTGGTGTTGAAGTTTCTTGGACTCCACACATTGGGGACAAAGCGATTGAAATTCAAGATATGCTCAACCTTATCTTCCCACGTTTGGTACCAGCTATCATCACCGGTGTAATCTACTGGTTGCTTGGACGTAAGGGTATGAACTCTACAAAAGCTATCTTGCTCATCATCCTTGCAGCAATCGCATTCTCAGCATTTGGCCACTTCTTCTTTGGAATGGCATAATGGAGTAGTGTATGGCAAAACAGTTAGTATTGGTCAGTCATGGTCGCTTCTGTGAAGAGCTCAAAGCCAGTACAGAAATGATTATGGGGCCACAAGAAAACATCCATACGGTTGCACTCTTACCAGAAGAAGGGCCAGAAGACTTTACTGCTAAATTTGAAGCAACAGTTCAAGGCCTAGAAGACTATATTGTATTTGCAGATCTATTAGGAGGGACTCCTTGCAACACTGTGAGCCGCTTGATCCTTGAAGGACGTGCGATTGACTTATACGCAGGGATGAATCTTCCGATGGTGATTGAATTCATCAATAGCAGTCTGATTGGTAGTGAGGGCAACTATCCGGAACGTGCAAAAGAAAGTATTGTCAAGGTCAATGACCTCTTGTCAAACCTTGATGATGATGAAGATGAGTAGGTTGGTAGGGGAGTCTGGGAGTATCATCTCAGGCTCCTTTCCCATTTATCAACGTTAGATTGTAGAAAGGAACAACAGGTTCTATGTTAGACTATACAAAAGAAGACTTGCAGGAGCTAGGAGCAGAGATCACCACGCGTGAGATCTACCAACAACCAGCAGTTTGGAAGGAAACAGCTCGCTTGTACCAAGAAAGACAAGCGGAAATAAAAGCTTTCTTAGATAAGATTGGCCAAGAGCATGCCTACATCAAGGTCATCTTGACTGGAGCGGGAACCTCTGCTTATGTGGGGGATACCTTGGTTTCGTATTTGCAGGAAGTGCAGGATGAACGCCACTGGAATTTCCAATCCATTGCGACAACAGATATTGTAGCCCATCCCCAAACCTACTTGAAAAAAGAGGTTCCAACGGTTCTGGTTTCTTTTGCCCGAAGTGGCAATTCCCCAGAAAGTGTTGCAACGGTAGACTTAGCCAAAGACTTAGTGGAGGATCTTTACCAAGTCACCATCACCTGTGCAGAGGAAGGGCAATTAGCCCTCCAGGCGCACGGGGATGAGCGCAATCTCTTACTTCTCCAACCTAAAGAAACCAATGATGCCGGCTTTGCTATGACTTCGAGCTTTACCTCTATGCTCCTGACAGCCCTCTTGGTCTTTGATCCGAGTGAGGAAGAAACCAAGAAAAAACGGGTTGAGGAGTTGATTCGTCTGTCTGAACAGGTACTAGCCAGTGATCAAGCAGTCAAGGAAGTTGTAGATTTAGACTTCGAGCGCGTGATCTATCTGGGGGCAGGACCTTTCTTTGGTCTAGCCCATGAAGCCCAGCTCAAGATTTTGGAATTAACAGCAGGCAAAATCGCAACCATGTACGAGAGTCCTGTTGGTTTCCGTCACGGTCCGAAATCGTTGATCAGTGAAGATACCCTTGTATTGGTCTTTGGATCCATCGATCCTTATACGCGTCAGTATGATTTAGACTTGGTACGAGAAGTGGCAGGGGATCGGATTGCCCGTCAAGTCGTCCTTTTGACAGATCAAGCGCCTGAAATCGATCATGTACGGGAGGTCTTAGTAAAAGCTTCTGCAGACTCCCTAGATATTTACCGTGCCTTCCCTTACATTATCTACGGTCAATTGATTTCTCTCTTGACTTCGCTCAAGGTGCAAAATCGCCCAGACACACCATCACCGACTGGTACCGTCAATCGGGTTGTGCAAGGAGTGATCATTCATCCATTTCATAAAAAATAGCCACTAATTTTCTATAAAAAGTGGAGTGCTTCTTTTTGTAAAACTGATACAATGGAGAAAAACAGTGAGAGGAGAAGGTTTGTGAAACAGTATCAAGAAAGCGTGTTTGGGGAATGGCAGAATCAAGAAGTTCGTGCTTATCGCTTCGAAAATGACCTAGGTTATCAATTGTCTGTCATGACTTATGGGGCGACGATTTTAGAATATGTGACACCTGATAAAGAAGACCGGTTTGCTAATATTATCCTAGGCTTTGATCGCTTTGAAGAATATGTAGGCAACAGCCCTAAATATGGGGCTAGTATTGGCCCAGTAGCAGGCCGGATAGCAGGGGCCAGTTTTGAACTCAATGGAGAGACCTATTACTTAGAAGCTAATAACGGTGCCAACTGCAACCACAGTGGATCGACTGGTTGGGACAGCGCCTTGTTTAGCGTGGAGTCGGTAACGGATCAGGAAATCACTCTCTATACAGAGCGGGCGGATGGGACCGGCGGTTTCCCTGGAAATCTCAAGATCTGGGTAACCTATGGTTTGACGGAAGATGGTGAACTAGAGATTGACTATCGAGTAGAAACGGATCAAGACACCTTGGTCAATCCGACCAACCACAGCTATTTCAACCTATCTGGGAACTTCACCCAGCCGATTAATGACCATGTCTTTCAGATCAACCATCAAGGGCTTTACCCTATCCATCCGGACGGCGTCCCTCTTCAGGCCGTGGATAGAGAAAGCCCGGTTGTTCAGCATCTCTATCAAGCTATGCTCTTGGAGGATCTTTTTAAAGACTCTGATCCGCAAATTCGCCTGGTAGAAGGATTAGACCATCCATTTGCTCTTCCAGAAGGACATGAAAATGCCGGTTTTCTTTACCATCAGCCCTCTGGACGTTTCTTGACCTTCAAGTCAGAAACCTCAGCCTTGGTGGTGTATTCAGCCAATTTCGTAGATGAAACCGTTCGTCTGCAAGGCCAACCAATGGTTCAGCACAATGGCTTGGCGCTAGAATTTCAAACAGTGCCAGATGCCATTCATAGCGATCAAGTTGAAAAGGTCATCTTGAGAGCAGGTCAAGTCTTCACCAGCAAGACCAGCTACCATGCCATCGCTAAGAAATAAAGAGGAAAGGGGAGTGGCCAAACAAGGATGTGAAATTCTTGCTTGGGACCTCCTCTTTTTCACGAAAAAAATTTTTAGAAAAACTATAAGGAAAGTTTAAGCTTCCTATCGTATACTAATACCATCATCAAAGACCTCCTAACTTTGAATGATAAAACTCCTAAAACTTTTTCATAATAATCTCCCTATAAGAGCCACCAAAACCGGTGGCTTTTTCTACGTACCTTAGCAAACGTTAGTGAGCTTAGGTACGTTGACGTAGTTCGAACGTTAGTGAGAACTACGATCTTTATTTTTCACGAACATCAGTGAGTTTAGGTACATTGATGCAGTTCGAACGTTAGTGAGAACTACGTTCCTTACCATTTTAGTGAGTCAAGTGCAATCGGGACGCAGACGAACTTAGATACATTGATGCAGTTTGAGCAGAGCGAAAACTACGATCCTTCTTTCTTAGCAAACGTTAGTGAGAACCAGGATCTTTAAAAAACACATTCTATTTATGGTACCGAAGGTATCATTTTTTGCTATAATAGTGTGTATGAGTAGAATTTTAGACAATGAAATTATGGGCGATGAGGAAGCCGTTGAGCGGACCTTACGCCCGCAATATTTACAGGAATATATCGGGCAAGACAAGGTCAAGGACCAGCTGAAAATCTTTATTGAGGCGGCTAAGCTTCGGGATGAGGCGCTGGACCATGTCCTCCTTTTTGGACCTCCAGGATTGGGGAAGACCACCATGGCTTTTGTCATTGCCAATGAACTGGGTGTCAATCTCAAGCAGACTTCTGGTCCTGTCATTGAAAAGGCTGGTGACTTAGTGGCGATTCTTAATGATCTAGAGCCGGGGGATGTCCTCTTTATCGATGAGATCCACCGCCTACCTATGTCGGTTGAAGAAGTGCTCTATAGCGCCATGGAAGATTTTTACATCGACATTATGATTGGCGCTGGGGAGAGCAGCCGAAGTGTCCATCTGGACCTTCCACCTTTCACTTTGATTGGGGCAACGACCCGAGCTGGGATGTTGTCCAATCCCTTGCGCGCTCGCTTTGGAATTACCGGGCACATGGAATACTATGAGCAAGATGATTTGACAGAGATTGTCGAGCGGACCGCCGAGATCTTTGAGATGGAAATTACCCACGAAGCCGCTAAAGAGCTTTCTCTTCGTAGTCGTGGGACTCCACGGATTGCCAATCGTTTGCTCAAACGGGTACGTGATTTTGCCCAGATTATGGGCGATGGCCTGATTGATGACACCATTACGGACAAGGCCCTCTCTATGCTAGATGTGGACCATGAAGGACTGGACTATGTCGATCAAAAGATCCTGCGTACCATGATTGAAATGTACGGTGGTGGCCCGGTCGGCCTTGGGACTCTATCGGTCAATATTGCTGAAGAGAGGGAAACTGTTGAGGACATGTATGAGCCTTACTTAATTCAGAAAGGCTTTATCATGCGGACCCGGACAGGGCGCGTGGCGACCCGCAAGGCCTATGAACACCTGGGTTATCCCTACAATGGAGACTAGAAGAAGATGCTGACGGAAAAAGTGATAGTAGAACAGATCCAAGCGGATCCGGAGATGATGGTCGTCTTGACTATTATTCGGGATCTAGACTTAGCAGATGCCTGGTTAGCAGCAGGGGCAGTGCGAAATTTCATCTGGAATCAGCTCTCTGGAAAACCAGGGTTTGACGTGACAACCGATATGGATCTGGTCTTTTATGATCCTACGATTAGCTATGAGGAGACGCAGCAGATCGAGCAGGAATTAAAGGAAAAATATCCCCAATACGCTTGGGAAGTCAAAAATCAAGTCTACATGCACCAGCATAGTCCGGGGACAGCTCCTTATCGTAGTGCCTGTGATGCGGTTTCCAAATATCCCGAGCAGTGTACGGCTCTTGCAGTTCGCCTAAGGAAAGATGGTCAGTTGGAGCTCTTTCTCCCTTATGGAACAAGGGATATCGAAGATTTTATCGTTGAGCCGACTCCGCATTTTTTAGCCAGCCCAGAGCGTTTGGCGGTTTATACAGAGCGTATGAAAAAGAAAAATTGGCAGAGTAAATGGCCTCAATTAGAGGTTCGTTTTCCAAAATAGAGAAAAAATCAGATTTGAAAAGGGAATCTGATTTTTCTTTAAAATGATGGAGCCCCTTTGTCATCTTTCTGTCACATTTTTGTTATAATAGTAATAGTGTACCAGTTTACTTTAGTGGAAAGCGACGTACTCAGCTAGATTGGATAATCAGAACAAGGAGTTAGGTGGAATCATGAAAAAAATTGTCTTTGTCTGCTTAGGAAATATTTGCCGGAGCCCCATGGCGGAGTTTGTCATGAAGGACTTGACGGATCAGTATGAGATTGAAAGCCGTGCCACCTCTAGCTGGGAACATGGGAATCCGATCCATCAGGGAACCCAGAAAATCTTTCAACAACACCAGGTCCCGTATGATCCAGCCAAGACTTCTTTACAGATCAAGGAAGAGGATTTTTACAACTTTGATTTGATCCTAGGGATGGACGAAAATAATGTGGCAGATTTGAAGCAAATGGCTCCTGCAGGGACAGAGCACAAGATTCAGCTCTTTGCTGCTGAAAGTGTGCCAGATCCATGGTATACCGGTGATTTTGAGGAGACCTATTCCAGAGTTCTGACTGGCTGTAAGGCTTGGTTAGATCAGCTAGCCACTTCCTAAGAGTTTGAGATGTGAGAGAATACAGAATATGAAAGAATTTTATGAGACCTACAAGGTCTATCTGACGCGAAAAAATTTAGAAATAGCATCATTAGTCGTGATTATTCTATCTGCTTTGATGGTTTTCTTTTCGGCCATTCCAGGTCATGGTGTCTTGACCTTGGACAAGGGGGCGATCCGTTACGACGGAAGTCTAGTCCGTGGCAAGATGAATGGCAAGGGAACCGTCACCTTTAAAAACGGGGATACCTATACAGGCAACCTCGTCAATGGCTCCTTTAGTGGTTATGGTAAGTTTAAGTCCAAGGCTGGTTGGACCTATGAAGGGCAGTTTGTCAATGGTCAGCCAGAGGGCAAAGGCACCTTAACCACAGAAGCCAACGTCGTATACAAAGGAACATTCAAGCAGGGGATTTATCAAAATGCGCATTAAATGGTTTTCACTCGTCCGTGTTACAGGACTCTTATTGGTATTGCTATACCATTTCTTCCAAAAAGCCTTTCCTGGAGGCTTCATTGGGGTAGATATTTTCTTCACCTTCTCAGGATTTTTGATTACAGCGCTCTTGATCGATGAATTTGCGCGTAAGCAAGGAATCGACTACCTGGCTTTCCTGAAACGGCGCTTTTACCGGATCGTACCTCCCCTTGTCTTTATGGTCTTGGTCGTAATGCCCTTTACCTTTATGGTCCAACGAGACTACGTGGCTGGTATTGGGACTCAGATTGCGGCGGTCTTTGGTTTTGTGACCAATTTCTTTGAGATGGCAACGGGTGGTAGTTACGAAAGCAACTTCATTCCGCATCTCTTCCTTCATACCTGGAGTTTGGCTCTAGAAGTGCATTACTATGTGCTATGGGCACTTTTGGCATGGTTCTTGGCTAAGCGGGCTAAGACGGTTGGAAAGTACCGAGGCATGCTCTTTTTGGCCTCTAGTGGACTCTTTCTCTTTACCTTCTTGTCCATGTTTATCCGCGCCTTTCTGACAGCTAATTTCTCTACCATCTATTTTTCGAGCTTCACTCACATCTTCCCCTTCTTTGCGGGATCGTGCCTAGCAACGGTGACAGGGATTGCCAATGTCAGCCCTAATTTTACAAAACTGGTACAGTCTTGGAGTATGAAAAAGACTTTGTCAGTCTTGGGTGGAAGCTTTGCCTTCTTGTTTGTACTCAGTCTTTTCTTGCCATTTGATAGCCTGTGGACCTATCTCTTTGGCTTTTTAGCAGCGACAATCGCAGCTTGTGCCATGATTCTGTCGGCCCGCATTCTCCATGAAAAGACGCCAGATAAAAAAGAACCAGTCATCCTCAATTTCTTGGCAGATACCAGTTATGGTGTCTATCTTTTCCACTGGCCTTTCTTTATCATTTTTTCTCAACACTTGGGAAATATGATGGCAGCCCTTGTGACGACGATCGTTTCCTTGATTCTAACGGCTCTGTCCTTCTATATTTTGGAGCCAACCATTGCAGGTAAGGAACCTCGTGTCTTTGGCATGAAGATGGATCTCAGCTTTTTGACCAAACCGGTCTTTTATCTCATGATCCCATTGGCCTTACTGATGGTTGGGATTTCAGCTTTTGCGCCAACGGTTGGAGCCTTCGATGAGAGTCTGGTTGCCAGCGGGCTCAATCAAGCTAATAATAAAATGCAGGTCACACGGACCCAGGTGGACAATGCGACGGCGACAGATTACAACGTTTCAAATGGGGTAACCATGATCGGGGATTCGGTCAATTTGCGGGCACAAGATTATCTAATAAAAGCGATCCCTGGCATCCAGATCGATGCGGTAGTGAGCCGTCAGTTGGAAAATGGGATGAAGGTCTTTGAGACTGATATCTCCAATAAAGTTCTCCTAAAAAATGTGGTCATTGCCCTAGGAACCAATACTGTGAGCAACTACAAAGAGTTGCTGGATCAGTATGTTGAAAAACTTCCAAAAGGCCGTCGCTTGATCCTTGTGACACCATATGATGGTCGATATGCCAACGATCAGTCCAGCGAATCGGTCCAAACTCGTCTTTATGAGTTGGAACTAGCCAAGAAATACGATTTCATCACCATTGCGGACTGGTATCAAGTAGCCTTGGAAAATCCAAATATTTGGGTGGGAACAGACTCTGTTCACTTCAATATGGAAACAAATGGTGGGGAACTCTATGCTCAAACAGTCAAAGAAGCTCTTGACAAGGCTGAAAAAGGCCCTGTTAAGAAGTAGTTAAGATTTTTGGAAAAAGAAAAACAAATTCATATTAAAAACTTTCCTTAGGTGAGTACGGACGTCAGCGAACTTCTATGAAGTTCCATGACTAATTTTTGAGCCTAAGGTCTCAAAAATTCCGAGTGCCTGAAACTGTATTGTTTCAGGCACTTTTCTCACATTGGAAAGTTTCGGTATTTTCTTGATTCATTCTTAAAATTAGGACTCATCTTTATTTTTTACAAAAGTAGTTTGTCTACCTTCTAAAGCAACTTTATACTTGCAAAAGGTTGCTTTTTTTAGTAAGATTAAGAAAACGCTTACAAAAACAGAGTGAAAATCTCTCCTTGTGAAGAAAAAGTTTTTTAAAAATTTATTTCACAAAGTGTGGGTTTCAAAACCCCCTATCAAAGGAATTTGAAAAAAGATTCACAAAGTTAGAAAAAATCTTTGTGAAAATTGCTTGGAAGTGTTTACAAAAAGCTCAAAATAGGGTAGAATAATATTGTGAAAAAATTAACAAAAGAAAGATTGGGTAAAAAGTTTGAATGTTTACTGAAAACATGAAAACGACTTTCTTTTGAACAATTCGGAGGAAACCATCAAATGGCTGATAAAAAATCACTTACCCCTGAAGAAAAGAAACTCGCCGCTGAAAAGCACGTTGACGAGTTGGTCCAAAAGGGCCTTGTTGCATTAGAAGAAATGCGTAAATTAACGCAAGAGCAAGTGGACTATATCGTTGCAAAAGCATCTGTAGCAGCTCTTGATGCCCACGGAGAATTGGCCCTTCATGCATATGAAGAAACCGGTCGTGGTGTCTTTGAAGATAAGGCAACTAAGAACTTGTTTGCCTGCGAACACGTGGTCAACAACATGCGTCATACGAAAACAGTTGGCATCATCGATGACGATGATGTGACAGGCTTGACCTTGATTGCAGAACCAGTCGGCGTGATCTGTGGGATCACTCCAACCACTAACCCAACTTCTACAGCGATCTTCAAAGCCTTGATCTCATTGAAGACTCGTAACCCAATCATCTTTGCCTTCCACCCATCTGCTCAAGAATCTTCTGCTCATGCAGCTCAAATTGTACGGGATGCAGCGATCAAAGCAGGAGCACCTGAAAACTGTGTGCAATGGATTACCCAACCATCTATGGAAGCAACCAGTGCGCTGATGAACCACGAAGGAATTGCGACTATCCTTGCGACTGGTGGGAATGCCATGGTGAAAGCTGCCTATTCTTGCGGGAAACCAGCTCTTGGGGTAGGTGCCGGAAACGTACCTGCTTATGTTGAAAAAACAGCTAACATCCGCCAAGCAGCCCACGATATCGTCATGTCTAAGTCATTTGACAACGGAATGGTTTGTGCATCTGAACAAGCGGTCATCATCGATAAAGAAATCTACGATGAGTTTGTAGAAGAATTCAAATCTTACCACACTTACTTTGTCAACAAAAAAGAAAAAGCCCTCCTTGAAGAGTTCTGCTTCGGTGTCAAAGCCAACAGTAAGAACTGTGCGGGTGCGAAATTGAATGCGGACATCGTTGGGAAACCAGCAGCATGGATCGCTGAACAAGCTGGCTTCTCTGTCCCAGAAGGAACCAATATCCTTGCTGCAGAAGTGAAGGAAGTTGGTCCAAAAGAACCATTGACTCGTGAAAAATTGTCTCCAGTCATCGCTGTTTTGAAAGCAGACAGCCGTGAAGATGGAATTGACAAAGCTCGTCAAATGGTTGAATTCAACGGTCTGGGTCACTCTGCTGCCATCCATACTGCAGATGCTGATCTGGCTAAAGAATTTGGGAAAGCAGTCAAAGCCATCCGTGTGATTTGGAACTCTCCTTCTACTTTTGGTGGTATCGGGGACGTATACAATGCCTTCTTGCCATCATTGACTCTTGGTTGTGGTTCATATGGACACAACTCAGTTGGTGATAACGTAAGCGCAGTAAACCTCTTGAATATCAAAAAAGTCGGACGCCGGAGAAATAACATGCAATGGATGAAACTTCCTTCGAAGACATACTTCGAACGTGGATCAATTGAATACTTACAAAAATGTCGTGATGTAGAACGTGTCATGATCGTGACAGACCATGCGATGGTAGAACTTGGTTTCTTGGATCGCATTATTGAACAATTAGACCTTCGTCGCAACAAGGTAGTTTACCAAATCTTTGCGGACGTTGAACCAGATCCAGATATCACAACTGTTGAACGTGGTACCGATATCATGCGGACCTTCAAGCCAGATACGATCATTGCTCTTGGTGGTGGTTCTCCAATGGATGCGGCCAAAGTTATGTGGCTCTTCTATGAACAGCCAGAAGTGGACTTCCACGATTTGGTTCAAAAATTCATGGATATCCGTAAACGTGCCTTCAAATTCCCATTGCTTGGTAAGAAGACAAAATTCATCGCCATCCCAACAACATCTGGTACTGGATCAGAAGTTACTCCATTTGCCGTTATCTCTGATAAAGCCAATAACCGCAAATACCCAATCGCTGACTACTCATTGACACCAACAGTGGCGATTGTGGACCCATCTCTTGTCTTGACTGTTCCAGGATCGGTTGCAGCAGACACTGGTATGGACGTCTTGACCCACGCGACAGAAGCTTACGTCTCTCAAATGGCTAGCGACTTTACAGATGGTCTTGCCCTTCAAGCTATTAAACTGGTCTTTGAAAACTTGGAAGAATCTGTGAAAACAGCCAACTACGATGCTCGCGAAAAGATGCACAATGCCTCTACGATCGCAGGTATGGCCTTCGCCAATGCCTTCCTCGGTATTTCTCACTCCATGGCCCACAAGATTGGTGCGCAATTCCACACCATCCACGGACGGACCAATGCCATCTTGCTTCCATACGTGATCCGCTATAACGGTACACGCCCAGCCAAGACTGCGACATGGCCTAAGTACAACTACTACCGTGCAGATGAAAAATACCAAGACATCGCTCGTATGTTAGGACTTCCATGCTCTACACCAGAAGAAGCTGTTGAAGCTTACGCAAAAGCTGTATATGAACTTGGTGAACGCTGTGGTATCCAAATGAACTTCAAGGCACAAGGAATCAATGAAAAAGAATGGAAGAAACATTCTCGTGAATTGGCCTTCCTCGCTTATGAAGATCAATGTTCACCAGCTAACCCACGTCTTCCAATGGTAGACCATATGCAAGAAATTATCGAAGATGCTTACTATGGTTACAAGGAACGTCCAGGACGTCGTAAATAAGACGCCAAGGAACAACTGATGTTTATCAGCCCCCTCACTCGAAAGAGTGAGGGTTTTTTTGCTTTGAGTTCGCAATTCCCTTGATTTTATGATAGGGTATAAGAAAAGAACTAGAACAAAGAAGGTAAAGATGAGAAAAAAGATTATAGGAATCATTTTAGTGATCGTCGTCATTCTGGGTGTAGGGGTGATCTGGCTGAAGAACCACCATCGAACAGCCCAAGGTTTGACCCATGAAGAGGAGAGCATTTTTAAACATTCTTTCCATCTATTGGAAGAACAAACGGCATTGTACGTGAAGGAAAATTTCACAGGTGTTAGGAAAATTGAATTTTCTCCGATTATCTTTGACGGAGGTTTGAAGTCTGGGGATCCTTTACGAGTGAATGTGGTTCCGGTTGTCTATGACGGGCATGGAAATAAAGCTTATCTAGGGCAAGATGCAAAAGGAGAGCCCATGCTCCGCTATGGCTTCCACCAGGGAGTTGAATTTGATTTTGGAATGAATCATAAAGAGGTCATCTTCTTAGATAATTCAAAAACAGGAGAAGCAATTGACGTTTCAAATGAAGAGAAACTACCAGACGATGCGAAGATGAGTGAGGATGAAGGAATTGATACGAGTATAAAGGTCCTTACGGATGCTGGGCAGTTAGTTGGAGTGAATAAAAATAAAAGTGGTAGTCCAGAAGCGAAGGTTGTTTACAATTTAGAGATCCAAAAAGGGGATTATAGTAAATGGCGCTAAAAAAGTTGAGTTTTCCTGTTTTTTTTTAGGAGCACAGGACTCAAATTTAATTTTTTTCATCAAGCGCTGGTTTTTTCACTATTTTTTGAAATTTTTATAGCATTACGAGCTAATTTATGTTACCCTATAGTGTGTGAATTTGCTTCTACTGATGAGGCAAGGAAGTTTAGGATCTGTGGACCATAAAATGAACCAAGAAAGGAGGCTGTCTCAAATGGAGTTAGAAGATGGAGTACAAGGGATGCAAGACCAGGCGCAGAAAATTATTGAGATGCCACAAAGGGATCAACAAGCACCTAGATCAGAAAATCCATCATCTGCCTCGGTTGTTTCTCTGCATGGGCAGGGGATACCTGAGGATGCGTCCAGTATTCCTAGCCTCCATCAGCAACTAGCGAGTGCGTCTGGGACCCAGACCATTCAATTGCGAGAGGAATTGGTACTGGCAGTAGCGCAAAATGCTTCCGCGCAAGCGACGGTCTTTGAGGCCGAGCTCAAAGATCAGCTAGAAGTGGCCAAGGAGACGGTTTCCCATAAGGTTGCTGAGGTGTCGCAAATGGCCCACAGTATGGCCCAATTTTTAACAGATGCAGAAGTGGAGCAACTATTAGGAGAGTTCTCCATGGATACTTGCTGGGACCAAGCGGTCGAGGCGGAAAACCTGGCTCAAGCGAAGGCCTATTCCACACGCTTGTCAGATCTGGCAGGCCAACTGGAAGCTGCATCAGCCCAATTGGTGGACTTGGACAAGGGACAAGCAGCAGCTTTTGATTTTTCATAAGTAGGAGAAAAAGATGTTAGAAATCCTGGGAGAGGATAGAGAACGCATTGAGGAGCTCCATCGAGAGATTAAAAAGGAGCAAGAGCGGATTGCGATTCGGAGTTTGATTGCAACGCAAAAAGCCTTGATGATGTTAGAAGGGATGAGTTTGCAGGTGACTTTGAGCGGTCAATCCGAAAAGATGCGCACTTTTGCCACAATGACTCTAGTTAGTGATTTGAAAGATGGATTTACAGGAGGAGCAGCGGACGCGGCAGAAACCGCACTGAAATCAGTGAAAAAGCCGATTTTCATGAGTCCGATTAAAGGAGGTATGTGATGTACCATTCAGGAAATAGTGAATTAGAACAACTAGAAGATCGACATCACCGCTTCAACCAGAAACTTAGCGAGTTGGAGTGGGATTATGCGGATATGCGTATGGATGTCCGCCAACATACAGAAAATTTAGTAGACTGGCTGAGTGCCCTGCATTTTCAAGCCCCCAGTGCGGAAGCTCAAAGTGGCTTGGAGCGTTTATTTGCCTTGCAAGAAGAGTTTGAGGCAGAACTCAAGCGTTATGAAGAGCGCTTAGAAGAAGAGCGTGAGCGCGAGCAGCAAGAATACTATAAGCAGCGCCAACAATTAGAACAAGGTGATTGAAACATTCCTCTGGTATAGATAAGAGGAATGTTTTTGTTTGCTCAAAAAAACTTTTAAAAATGTGCTCATAAAATATTGTAAGCGTTTACTTGATATGTTATAATATTCACAAAGTAACAAACAGAACATGGTTTATCAAACCAACAAAGAAAAGGAGTCGCTTATGAAAGCTGCAACCTATGTATCTGCAGGCAATCTGCAACTAATCGACCAACCAAAACCAGGAATCAAAAACCCAACGGATGCGATTGTACGTGTCTTAAAAACAACCATCTGTGGGACAGACCTTCACATCCTAGGAGGAGATGTTCCGGCTTGTAAAGAAGGCACGATTTTAGGTCACGAAGGAATTGGAATTGTTGAAGAAGTCGGTGATGCAGTTACCAACTTCAAGGTGGGGGACAAGGTTATCATCTCTTGTGTCACAGCTTGTAATACCTGCTATTACTGTAAGCGTAGCCTACCTTCTCACTGTGAAGATGGTGGCTGGATTTTGGGTCACTTGATCAACGGAACCCAAGCAGAATATGTCCATATTCCACATGCGGATGGCAGTCTTTATCATGCGCCTGAAACTGTGGATGACGAAGCCTTGGTCATGCTCTCAGACATTCTCCCAACGTCTTATGAAATTGGGGTGCTTCCATCTCATGTGAAACCAGGGGACAATGTCTGTATCGTTGGAGCTGGTCCGATCGGCCTTGCGGCTCTCTTGACCGTTCAGTTCTTCTCACCTGCTACGATTATCATGGTGGACTTGTCTGAATCTCGTCTTGAAGCAGCTAAGAAATTTGGGGCAACTCACACCATCTGCTCCAGTGATATCGCTGAAATCAAGGCCTTTATCAATGATGTGACGGATGGTCGTGGGGTTGATATTTCTATGGAATGTGTGGGTTATCCTGCTACCTTTGATGTCTGCCAAAACGTCATCTCTGTCGGTGGTCACATCGCCAATGTCGGCGTCCACGGAAAACCAGTTAGCTTCAATTTGGATGATTTGTGGATCAAGAACATTACCCTTAACACTGGTCTTGTTAATGCTAATACCACTGAAATGTTGCTCAATGTCTTGAAATCAGGCAAGATCGATGCAACCAAACTCATCACCCACCACTTCAAACTCTCAGAAGTTGAAAAAGCCTATGATGTCTTTAAACACGCGGGTGAAAACCATGCACTCAAGGTGATTATCGAAAATGACATCAGTGAATAAGGTGGGAGTTACTCTTTGTTCATAGTTTTTTTAGTAGGGCTGGGAGGTAACTTCTAGCCCTTTTTCAGAGGATTAAGAGATGAGAGATATAAAAAGTGAAATTGGGAAAAAACTAAGACGATTAAGAGAAGAAAAGGGGTTGACGAGAGAAGTACTTTGTAACGATGAAAGTGAATTAACAGTTCGTCAGTTAGTACGTATTGAAAAGGGGGAGTCTTTGCCTAGCTTAAAAAAATTAGAATATATTGCGAATATGCTGGGTATTCCAGTATCGAATATTGTAGATCATGATAAAGCGGTGTTACCTCGTAGATATCTAGAGTTGAAATTTCTAGTTACTCATTTTATGACATATGGGGACGAAGAACGGATAAGACTAAAGGAATCCTATTTTGATGAGATTTACGAATCGTATTTTGAAGATTTACCAGAAGAGGAACAAGTTGCTATTGAAGCTGTAGATGCAGCGTTAAATGTTTTTTCAACTGAGAAAGCTGAATATGGAGAAAATTTGATTGAGGAATATTTTGGGCAATTGATGACTAAAAAAGAATTTTCTCAAAATGATCTATTAATCATCAAATTATTTTTGTTCAAATGTCTCGCGAGAGCCAAGGATAAAAGAGATGCCATGGTTTTAGTTGATAAAATGATTGCTTCCAAAGATTCATCTGATAAAACGAGCCTATATTTAATAACCAGAAATTTGATAGCGATGACTTCTATCTTATATCAAGATGAAGATTATGAGCAGTTGGGTCCATATATAAATGAATTGGATAAATTAGTCCAAGAAACTCAATATTTTCAACAACAGCCGGGTATAGATATGATGAAAGGAACCTATGCATTCTACGTGGAAAAAGATATAGAAAAAGCAAAAGTATTTTATCACCAAGCGATGGTTTGTGCTCATTCATTTGGCGAATTTGATCTTGAAAATAAAATAAAAAAAGAAATGGAAAAACATATAAAAATAAAATGGACATGACATTTATGTCATGTCCATTTTATTTTTAAAGTGATACTATTACTATCGAAAGCGAATAAAGGAGGATAAGCCAGATGTTGGGAGTAATTGTAACTGTACTATCTTTAGTATTTTTAGTTGATTAAAAATACTAATTTAACAATTAAGTAGAGAAGGTGATGATATGAAAAATATTAAAAAAATGATACTTCTTTCGATTATAGGATTCTCCTTAATAGGATCTTTTGTATCTCCGGTTAGTGCCAATGCTATAAAGCCCATTGAAGCAACAATTTCACGGGACCGTGGTGTTTGTGGAGATATGAATAAAAACAGTTCAACCTATAAGCGCTATTGTCTCAAAGATGGTAATGCTTCAGCTCATTTGACTCAACGACAAATAGATTGTATTTGGTCTTTGTTTGGAGTTGCTGTGTCCCCAGCTGGTGGGTGGATATCTGTAATTAGAGAACTTGGTAACGTAGCGTACAAGTGCTATAATGTATGATTAAAAGGAAATAGTTTATAAGATTACGTTAAAATAATCCTCCTTTGTTTGTTATTATTAATATGGTTCGTGAAATGAATTTTAAGAAATTTAGTAAATTAATGCTAGGTATTATTCTTCTATGCCAGTTAAATGCTTGTGTTTTATCATCAGGATTGGCTGATAAAGAAAATTTACAATTAACAAAAGTTGAAATCGATAAAGATTATGAATTAAAAATGAAAAGATTATATCGCTCTATAGTAACAAATTATACAAAAGTAAGTGCTGGAAATATCATAGATAGAAATTTAAAAAATAACAGTTTTGTATATATAGGCAGAGAATCTTGTCCATTTTGTAGAGAGTTTGTGCCAATGTTAAATGAGCTTTTATTAAAGTCAAATAACAAAGTCTACTATTTAGATACTGAGTCAGATTCAAAAAATCCTAGAATACAGGAGTTTTATCAAAAATTTAGTATAGATGGAGTACCTGCTTTGTTATATTTTAAAAAAGATGGGGCATACGAAATATTACATGAAGATGATGTTTTATCTGAGTGGATTAATAAAATGATAGAAAATTAATATCATATATAAATTGATAAATTTCGCTTCATATTGCTTGTAAATAACCTATTATAGTCTTATAATATAAGTGCAGGAAACGATTACATAATAGAAAGGTGTGATCTTATGAAACGGTTTCGTTATCATCATGAATTCTGGATGGACTTCCATTTCTGGCTCTTGGTCTTGCTTTTAGCAGCTGTAGCTTTGATGATGCAGGCTCCGCTTTCGGTAGTTAGCCTAGCTTATCTTGCTTTTGTTGGGATTTTGATTCTTCTGCAGGTCTTTCAACCGCCTGTATCGACACGTCAGTACCCAGAAGGTAGCTACCATTTCAATTGGAACTTCTACCGGGATACCCGACTGTATATCGATCTCTTTTTATTAGCACGTCTCTTGGCAGGGCCAATTGTTTCGTCAGATGTGCTCTATTGGATCTTGCTTGGTGCCGTCGTCGGCTCTATTGGCTTTGTGCTTGTCGTAAAGGAAAAAGCGACTCAAAAGATGGCTTAGATAGATGAGATGGTTTCAGCATCATAGAGTAAAAATATTTCTTTAGAAGAATCAACAAAGCAAGAAGGATGAGGTAAAACTCATCCTTCTTGCTTTTTAAATAGGGAGACCATATTAAGATTTTCGGGAACGTTGATTAGAAAGCTTTTTGTTTTCCCAATAGCGATTAAACACCGTCTCTTTTTCATCTCGATTTTTACTGAGGAAATGGGCGTAGATCAGGTCGACTACAATCAGCAAAGGAAGGACCGCTGAGATGCGATCAATATAGGTATTGCTAGGAAGAGGAGCAGCAGGCACTACTTCAGTAAAATCATGGTGGACACAAGCAGGGTTAGCCGTTACAAGGACAGTTTTTGCACCGTTTTCCTTGGCTTTCACTAAACTATCTGTAATAGCGTTTGTCTTACCCGATAAGGAAAATCCAAGGACCAAGCAGGAGGAATCGAGAATACTGGTGGTCCAGGTAAATCCGTCCTGATCGGTCACGACTTCCCCTGCCACACCGAGTCGCATGAGGCGAACTTTCATCTCCCGGGCTACCAAGCTGGAACTTCCGATCCCGAAGTAGTAGACCCGGTCTGCCTGATCGATTAAGTCTGCCACATGTTCCAATTGGGGGTCTTTGACGAAGTTTTCAGTAACGTTACTGACATGGTGGTAGCGTTGCAAGACGCTGAGAGTGAGTTCATCATGCTCTTCCTCGTGCTGTTGCTCTTTCGCTTCTTCGTTAAAATGGTATACAAATTCCCGATAGCCAGTAAACCCGCATTTTTGGGAAAAACGGGTCAAAGCGGCTTTTGAGACATGTAGCAATTTGGTCACGCGAGACGAGGATAGGGAATGCTGTCGTGCTTCGGATGATAGAAAATAGCGGGCAATGTCGCGTTCCATATCTGTCAATTCCGTTTCATGGCTAGCGATAATCATGCGTAAATCTTGATCTTGTTTCACAGCAGTCCTCCTTTCTCGCGAAATGAAATAACAGGACACTCCTATAATATATTACACATTATAACATGGGGAGACCATTTTATTCAAGTAAAAGCAAGTAAAAACTATTGAAACTAGTAACAGGATTTAAAGGGAAAATGAATGAATCTAAAAGTAGTCCCAAGAGTAAATTTACTTTCAGAATGAGAAGGCCAAAAAGTGGATAGGTTAAATAGCAGTTATAAGAAATAAATAAGGAAGTAAATGAATGGCGGGAGATAAGCCTCTCTCAATAGTTGATAATAAAGAACTTGTAAAAATTAACGGAAAATATTTGTATATGAAATCAAATAGGTATACAATAAAAATATAGGAAATTTAAGATGTTTTTGAAAGTACTTTCTAAGTATAGCAAAAGTATTGAAAATACATATTTAAAGTATTATGATTAATGGTGTAAGAGCTTACAATTCAAAAAAGAAGCAGGTGATTAAATCATGGAAGAGTTACGGCATAAGCTGATTGTATCGTGTCAAGCTCTACCAGACGAACCATTGCATAGTGATTTTATTATGGCTCGTATGGCAGTGGCTGCCAAGGAAGGAGGAGCATCTGGAATTCGTGCCAATTCGGTTGTTGATATTGCAGCAATTCAAAAAGCGGTGGATTTACCGATCATTGGGATCATCAAACGAGATTACCAAGATGCAGATGTTTATATCACGGCAACTATGAAAGAGGTAGATGAACTCATGACGGTTCGTCCGGATATCATTGCGATAGATGCCACAACTTCTACACGACCAAATGGCGAAAGCTTGAAAGAATTTTTCCAAAAAGCAAAGGAAAAATACCCGGATCAATTATGGATGGCAGATTGTTCCACCATTGATGAAATGTTGACGGCTGACCAATTAGGTTTTGATTTTATTGGAACGACCTTGGTGGGCTACACCAAGCAAAGTCAGGGCAATAAAATCGAATCAAATGACTTTGAAATTATTCGCAAGGCCCT
Source organism: Streptococcus parasanguinis (assembly GCF_901875555.1). Classification (GTDB taxonomy): domain Bacteria; phylum Bacillota; class Bacilli; order Lactobacillales; family Streptococcaceae; genus Streptococcus; species Streptococcus parasanguinis_H. Next base: position 82,319 of record NZ_CABFMD010000033.1, on the reverse strand, counting down.
GAGTAAACTATCTCATCCATTAATTGCAGAAGGCAACATCGATACCCCTGATAAAGTCCGTAGGGTCTTGGAGCTAGGTGCCTATAGTGTTGTCGTAGGATCTGCTATTACACGTCCACAACTAATTACAAAAAAATTTGTAGAAGCAACAAAATAAAGAAAGAGGTCTCCAAATGACAAATGCAAATTTGAAAAAATATGAAGGTGTTATTCCAGCGTTTTATGCTTGCTATGATGAAAATGGTGAAGTGAGTCCAGAAAGAGTCCGTGCCTTGACGCAATACCATATTGACAAAGGGGTACAAGGGGTCTATGTCAACGGTTCTTCTGGAGAATGTATTTATCTTAGCGTGGAAGATCGCAAGTTGATTTTAGAGAATGTGATGGCGGTTGCGAAAGGAAAACTAACCGTTATTGCCCATGTCGCATGTAACAATACCAAAGATAGCGTTGAACTTGCTAAGCATGCTGAAAGCTTGGGAGTAGATGCTATTGCAGCGATCCCACCTATTTACTTCCGTCTTCCTGCCTATTCGATTGCTCGCTATTGGAATGACATGAGCAAGGCTGCACCAAATACAGATTTTATCATTTATAATATTCCGCAACTGTCTGGTACCACCCTCACGCGCGATCTTTATGCTGAAATGCGCAAGAATCCACGGGTGATCGGGGTGAAAAATTCATCTATGCCAACACAAGATATTCAAATGTTTGTAGCTGATGGAGGAGATGACCATATTGTCTTTAATGGACCAGATGAACAGTTCATTAGTGGTCGTGTTATTGGCGCAAAAGCTGGAATTGGTGGTACTTACGGGGTGATGCCTGATTTGTTCTTGAAATTAAATGAATTGATCAAAGAATCCGATTTTGAAACAGCTAAAGAATTGCAATATGCGATCAATGATGTCATTTATAAGATGGTCAGTGGACGAGCAAATCTTTATGCAGTGATCAAAGAAATTCTCCGTTTAAATGAAAAATTAGATCTTGGCTCTGTAAGAGCCCCACTCGAACCCTTGCATGAAGAAGATCTGGCGATTGCAAAAGAAGCAGCTGACTTAATCAATAAGGCAAGAGAACGCTTCTTGTAATCAGCGTTTAGAGCTTCATAGGGGCAGGAACGATTCCGATGTGTGGACGGGTTGAAGAGGTTTTCTAAATCTTTTCAATCTTCCTGCTCCTAAAAAGTAGTGCTTTGAGCGATTGACCACTGCGTCAATCCGGTTTTTTTCAAGTATCGTTTTAGAGGTTGGACTGTTACCTGGCCTTCTGAAGTACTTGTTGGATGGAGAAAGTAATATGGGAAATTCTGGTTTTACAACAATTGATTTAATTGTTTTGATTGTCTATCTATTGGCAGTATTGATTGCAGGACTTCTATTTTCCAAAAAGGAAATGCAAGGAAAAGAGTTCTTCAAAGGAGATGGTACCGTCCCTTGGTACGTTACCTCGGTGTCTATTTTTGCGACCATGCTAAGCCCGATCTCTTTCATGGGATTACCGGGAAATTCTTATGCTGGGACTTGGATTTTATGGTTTGCTCAATTAGGGCTCATCATTGCAGTGCCTTTGTCTATTAAGTATATCTTGCCTATCTTTGCAAGAATGGACATTGATACCGCCTATGATTATCTAGAACGAAGATTTGATTCTCGACCTCTTCGTGTCATTTCAGCCTTGCTATTTATCATCTACCAAATTGGACGGATGTCCATTATCATGTACTTGCCTTCCGCTAGCTTAGCGATTTTAACAGGCATTGATGTCAACATCTTGATTATCTTGATGGGAATTGTGGCGATCATCTACTCCTACACTGGAGGAATCAAGTCTGTATTGTGGACGGATTTTATTCAGGGTGCGGTTTTGATCGTTGGTGTCATCATCTCATTGGTTGTATTGGTTGGCAATTTGCATGGTGGATTTGGTTCGATTTTCCATGAATTAGCTCATGGTAAATTCATTGCCCCAACTGAGAAATTATTTGACCCGAATTTGTTGTCCGGATCTGTATTCTTGATTCTCATGGGATCTGGTTTAACCATCTTGTCTTCTTATGCATCTTCTCAAGACTTAGTTCAACGCTTTACGACCACTCAAAATATTAAAAAATTGAATAAAATGATGTTTACCAATGGTGTACTTTCCCTTGGGACAGCAACTGTATTTTATTTGATTGGTACAGGTCTTTACGTTTATTACAAGGTTCAAAATCCAGGAGCTTTTGGTAGCGATATTCCTCAGGACCAAATCTTCACTTATTTCATTGCTTATCAATTGCCTGTTGGGATTACAGGAATTATCTTAGCAGCTATTTATGCTGCAGCTCAATCAACCTTATCTACAGGTTTGAATTCTGTAGCGACTTCCTGGACCTTGGATATTCAAGATGTTATCTCTAAAGATATGACGGACGCTACACGTACGAAGATTGCACGTTATATTTCCTTGGGAGTAGGTATTTTCTCAATTGTTGTGTCGATCGTGATGGCTCATTCAGATATCAAATCAGCCTATGAATGGTTTAATAGCTTTATGGGATTGGTATTAGGAATCTTAGGCGGTATCTTTGTTCTTGGATTCGCTTCTAAAAAAGCCAACAAGTATGGTGCCTATACTGCCTTGGTTGTTTCTAGTATCGTGATGATTGTAATTAAATACGTGCTTCCTGCAACAGCAGTAAACTATTGGGCTTATTCATTCATTTCAATTTTTGTATCATTAGTATCTGGATATGTTGTTTCACTATTGACTCAAAAAGGTAGTGCAGCTCCTAAATATACCACGATCTATGATATTCCTGAAATCCATGCGGATAGTAGCTGGGCAAAACGTCAATAAAGCGATGCATCAGCTATTGAAGATAGGGAAACAGGTCCCTATCTTCAATGGGCAAGAGCAATTAGAAGCTTAGTTAGAATTTGGAAAGGAGTTCCAATATGGAATTAGTACAGTATAAAGATGCAGCGATTGCACGAGACATTCAACACCCTGCACTCAAGAAAGTGGTAGACTATTTAAAAACACATGATGTCAGTCAAGAGGAAAAGGGGACGCATACAGTCTCTGATGATTTCTTTTACAATGTGATTGAAATGGAAACAACGGATGAAGAGCACCGTGTGTGGGAAAGCCACCGAGCTTATTATGACGTTCATGTCCTATTTGAAGGAAAAGAACGAATCTCATATAATTTTTTGTCCAATATGAAGGTGGAAGATTATGTGAAAGAAGAGGATTGGCAACAAATGTCTGGTACTTCCCTGTTTGATATTCATTTTACCCCTGGTAGCATTTTGTTATTAGATCCAAATGATGCGCACAAGACAGGTTTGAAAGTGGATCAGGCACAAGGTATTCGCAAGGTCGTTTTTAAAGTGCGCTTATAGCCTGCGTGGTTCATTCTTTTCATTCTAAGCGGGAGAAATAGAACAATTTTTGAGGGAAGGGTTCTTGTCATCTGGCCACTGATTTCTCTCATTGAGTGGTCTAAATGGCTCGATAGAGCCTTTCAGAGGACGGATGTTCCCATGAATTGTTAGTGGAGGTTGGAGACTATTCCCAGCCTCTTTCCCCGTTTTTAGAAGATCTTGCCAGAGTGGAGGAGAAATGGTTACATTAGAAAAAAGTATACAACCTATTATTGAGTCGGTCTATGAAAGCTTAACGGATTTAGAGAAGAAAATAGCCGACTATTTTTTATCTGATCAGGTTATGCAAGACGACTTGTCTGCACAATCAGTAGCGAAACGATTGTATGTTTCCCTCTCTTCTTTGACAAGATTTGCTAAAAAGTGTGGGTTTACAGGCTACCGGCAATTTGTCTATGAATTTGAGGGATCCAATCAGGAGATTCAAAATGTTAGTCGCCACATTACAAAAAGTGTCTTATCTGATTATGGAGAGTTGCTAAATAAGACATTTTCCTTGATTGATGAAGAACAGTTCTTGCGTGTCAGCCGGATGTTAGACAAGGCGAAACGGGTCTATATATACGGTATGGGGAGTTCCGGCCTTGTGGCGCGTGAAATGGAATTTCGTTTCATGAGGTTGGGAATGATTTGTAAGGCGATTACAGATGACCACATGATCCGAGTCAATGAGGTCATGCTGGATGAGGAATGTCTGGTGATCGGGATTTCATTATCAGGTGAGACCAAAGAAATTCTAGATGCTGTCTATCAGGCGAAACAAAGAGGCTCTAGGACGGTCTTGATAACATCCAAAACAAGTGCGTTTTTAAAAGAGCGGTGTGAGGAGCTGGTATCTGTGGCCGTAAAGGAAAGTTTGCCTCAAGGTACGCTGATCTCTCCACAATTTCCAGTCTTAGTCGTAGTGGATATTTTTTATGCCTATTATGTGGATTTGGATAGAGAAAAAAGAAATCATATCTTTACCAACACACTTTCGGCTCTCAATATGCATAAGAAGGAGGATGAACAATGAATATTTTAGGAATCGACATTGGAGGTACATCTATTAAAGCGGATGTATACGACGAAGATGGGACTGCTTTGGGACATTTTTCAGAACAGAGCACCAAGATATGCCATGAGAACCAAACCAATGGGATACTGGAGCAAATTTGCGACCTGATTGCCAGCTATCAATCTAGTCTTGATTTAGACGGGGTTGCGATTTCGACAGCAGGTGTGGTCGACAGCCAATCAGGGAAAATTGTATATGCAGGTTATACCATTCCTTCTTATAGTGGAACTGATTTTTCCAGCGAGATTCAGAAACGATTTTCCATTCCCGTCACAGTAGAAAATGATGTCAATTGCGCCTTGTTAGGAGAAATGTGGAAAGGTGCAGCCAGAAATAGCCATTCTACTGTTATGATTACGGTTGGGACCGGTATCGGTGGTGGTATTTTCACCAATGAACAAATCTTGTCCGGGCATAATTTCACAGCAGGCGAAATCGGATATTTACCGATTGGGAATGCTGATTGGCAATCCTTAGCGTCTGCGTCAGCACTTGTTCAGATGTATGAGGAAGCATCTGGCTTACACCATCAAACTGGTAAAACGTTTTTTGAGGCGGTGGATAAGGGTGATCCAGTTGCTTTGAGAGTCTTAGAAACATACGTTCATCATCTGGCACAAGGATTGGTCACTCTTTCTTATATCTTAAATCCAGAGAAAATGATTTTAGGAGGTGGCATCTTTGCTCGCTCAGATGTTTTGCTGCCTCTGTTGCAAAATGAGTTGTATCATGCAGTTCAGGACCAACGATTCTTACCGCGAGAAATTGTAACGGCTACATTAGGAAATGAAGCAGGAAGATTGGGAGCAGTAGCCAAATTTTTAATGGATCAGGGGAAAAACTTGTCTTAAAAAACGGTCGTTTTAGGAGCGATCGATCCCTAATTTCCCGAACAAAACTATGTAAAATATGGTATAATCTAAGGTAATTATACTGTTGTTTAAAGAATGATAGTTGAATAAGGAGGTGTGACGATGTCGAATGCAACACTCGAAATGATGCAAGAGATCGAACAGGCTGCTCAAGGAGTGATCGCTACTTATGAAGAGCAAGTCGAGCAAGTCCGGACGGATTCGCGTGATCGCCTTGCAACAGTGGCGCAGCATTACGATGAGGAAACCAAGCAATTGGTCGCTGAGGCTGAAACCAATGCCCAAGAAAAACTTGTCGCTTTAGCCAAAGACCTAGACGAAACGGTCGCGAGAAATGACGCCAAGGTGCAGCAAGCGATGACCGACAAGAGAGCCGGTTTAGTCGAAGCCATTGTAGAAAAGGTGGTAGCAAGCTATGGCCATTAGTCAGATGCAAAAACTGTCCCTCATCTTGCCCAAAGATGACTTGGACAGCCTACTACTAGCCTTGCAAGCCCAAGCAAACGTTCAGATTTATGATCTGAGTGAAAACGAAGAGTGGCAGGCAGCCTTTGAGGCGTCTGCCTTGTCTCAACCCTTGACAGAAGACAATCGTCAAGCCTTGGTAGAGTTGCAAAAACGCCAAGAACAAGTTGAAAAAATGATTCAAACTCTGGAAGCTTACATGCCTGAGAAAAAGGCCATGCAAGCTCTCAAGGAAGAACCCTTAAGTTTGTCTTTTGATGATCTGCAGGCCCACGGGATGATTCGAGATGAGGATCTTCTATTGACCAAGTTGAAACGCCAATTGCGCGTGTTAGACAAGGCTCGCCAGAAGATTGCAGATGCAAAGGGAGAGATCGAGCGCTTAGAAAAATGGCGACCCTTAGAGGTGACACCAGCCTCCCTTGCTACCTTTCACTATGTGCATGGCTTGATCGGGACCATTCCTAATAGCGATACAGACGCTGTTCGTTCTTCCTTAAAAGCTCATCCTGAGCTGGAACTAGAAGAAGTCTTTACGTCTGAGACGGAACACGGCTATGTCATCCTGTATCGTTCGGGAGACCGTATGGCTGTTCAAGAGCTCTTAGAAGAGCATGGGTTCAAAGAATTGGACTATGAAGAAGAGCAACTTCCAGCCGCCTACTTGGATCGCCTCGAAGGGGAAATCAAAGAGCAGGAAGCTGTGGTTGCAGCAACGCTAGCAGAGTTGCAAAACTCCCAGAAGGAGTTGGATCAGCTCAAGTATCAGATGGATTACTTGTTGAGCTTGGGAGCTCGTGAGGAAGCCAAGTCACTGCTAGCCAGCACGCAAAGTTTGGTAGCCTTAGAGGGTTGGATCGAAACAGCCCAAGTGGCCTTATTACGAGATTTCTTGCGGCAAGGTTTTGGTTCTCGGGTCCTACTAGAGACGCGCGATGTGACGGAAAAAGATTGGGATGACGTACCGATCCAGTTGCGCAATAGTTCCTTGGTAGAGCCCTTTGAATTAGTCACAGAGATGTACGCCCTGCCTAAGTATTACGAGAAAGATCCGACACCGATCGTTTCGCTCTTCTACTTTGTTTTCTTTGGCATGATGGTCGCAGATATCGGTTATGGACTCTTGCTAACGGTAGCGACAGGGTTTGCCCTTAAAGCCTTCAAGCTCAAGCCTGGTACAGCCAAGAACCTTCGTTTCTTCAGTCTCCTTGGGATTTCTGTTGCCCTTTGGGGAGTGGTCTATGGCTCTTTCTTTGGATTTGAGATGCCTTTTGCCCTGATCAGTACGACCAGCAATGCTATGACCATCCTGATCCTCTCAGTGGTCTTTGGTTTTATCACCGTCTTAGTGGGCCTCTTCCTAGGAGGCATGAAAAATGTCCGCCTCAAAGACTACACCGAAGCGTACAATTCAGGCTTTGCTTGGGTTTTGATCCTGCTTGGCTTAATGCTGCTAGCGGTGGGTAATATCTTGCCTGGGATGGCGCTTCTGGTGCCGATTGGCAAGTGGCTAGCGATTTTGAATGCGATAGGGATCTTGATTGTTTCCATCGTCAGTACTAAGAAGCTGTCCGGTTTAGCGTCTGGTCTCTTTAACCTTTACAATGTCAGTGGCTATGTCGGAGACTTGGTCAGCTTCACCCGTTTGATGGCTTTGGGCTTGTCTGGTGCCAGTATCGGTTCAGCCTTTAACCTCATTGTCAATCTCTTTCCACCGCTTGGACGGTTTACGGTAGGGTTTCTGCTCTTTATCGTCCTTCATGCTATTAATATGTTCCTGTCCTTCTTGTCAGGGTACGTGCATGGAGCTCGTTTGATCTTTGTGGAATTCTTCGGCAAGTTCTACGAAGGAGGAGGAAAGCCATTTCGCCCTCTTAAACCTTCTGAACGTTATATTAAAACAAAAAAATAAGTATTATCTTTTAAAAAATAGGAGTATATCATGGAATCTTTAGCATCATATTTTTCAGCCCATGGGGGTGCCTTCTTTGCAGCATTTGGTGTCGCGATCGCAGTCGCTCTCAGCGGGATGGGATCTGCCCTTGGGGTTGGTAAAACGGGTCAAGCGGCAGCAGCGCTCTTGAAAGAACAACCCGAAAAATTCGCCCAAGCCTTGATTTTGCAATTGTTGCCGGGTACACAAGGTTTGTATGGTTTTGTTATCGGGATCTTGATCTGGTTGCAAATTAAGCCAGATATGCCACTTGAAACAGGAGTCGCTTACTTCTTTACAGCTCTTCCAGTTGCGATCGTTGGTTATTTCTCAGCAAAACACCAAGGAAATGTTGCGACAGCAGGGATGCAAATCTTGGCAAAACGTCCTGAAGACATGATGAAAGGGGTTATCCTTGCGGCCATGGTTGAAACCTATGCCATCTTGGCCTTCGTTGTGTCCTTCCTATTGACCCTACGCGTCGGCTAAGAGCTAGCTTTGATGGATTCGTCTAGAGACGAAAAACACAAGACGCATGCCAATAGGAGAAAAACGACATGGATGAACATACCCAATTAAAGGATTCGATCTTGGCCCAAGCCCACGAAAAGGGGCGAAAACTCGTAGAAGAAGCCAAAGAGAGTGTCCTAAAAGAAGAGGCTGTTCAAGAAGAGCGTTTGATCCAAGACAAACTCAATCAACGCTCGGAGCAGCTCAAGCGGATTCAACGTCAATTGCAACGTGAAACCCAACAAATCGAAAATAAAAAACGCCAATCAACCCTGGTGACCAAGCAACGGGTCTTAAAGGATCTCTTTGCAGAGGCTTATGAAGCGATGGCAGCATGGCCCCTTGAAAAGGAAGTGCAATTTGTAGAAGCGGTCCTAGATCACTATCAAGGACAAGCGGTAACCTTGACCTTTGGAGCAGTGAGTGCTGCAAAATTTGGACCAGCTGATCTGGAACACTTGCGTCAGGCTCACCAGGACTTGACGGTCTCAGAAGCGACGATTCCAGCTCAAGCAGGCTTTGTCTTGTCGGTTGGGAAGATTGATGACAACTATCTCTACCGTGATTTGGTGGATTCCATTTGGGAGCAAGAAAGCTACCAGATGGCAGCCAGCATTTTCACTGATGAAGCAAACTAGGAGGATACGATGAGCGAACGGACCTATTCTCAAGTCAATACCGGAATCAGTGTACGTGAGGCCAGTTTTCTCAGTCCCAGTCAGTTTGAGCAGTTGCTTGCAAGTGACTCTAGCGAAAGCAGAGAAGTCTTGCTGCAAGGAACCCCCTATGCGTTAGATGGTCAAGAGATCAAGGATCCAGAAGCAATCGAGAGCCGTTTGATGGCTGCCTTGTTGGCAGAATACCAATGGGCCTTTGAGGCAACGCCTCAGTCAGATTTGGTCAGCCTTTTTACCTTGAAATATACCTATCATAACCTCAAGGTTTATTTGAAACACAAGGCGACAGAGCGCACATTGGGACACTTATTGATCCCCATCGGTCCTTATTCTCTCGATGTGCTGGAGCATTTGGTGGCGACCTTTTCTGCAGAACATTGTCCGAATTTTATGGCTCAAGAAGTAGCTGCTACCTGGCAAGAATACCAAGACTATCAAGACTTGCGGGTACTTGAAATCGGGATGGATCTAGCCTATTTTAAACACCTGAAAATTCTAGGAGAAAGCTTAGATCATCCAATTCTCAAGCAGTTAGTGGACGTGACCATTGACTTTTACAATGCCATTACGGTCAAACGAGCCTTGGATCAGCAAAAACCGCATAGTTTCATGCACCAGTTGTTTTCGGATGAGGGAAGCCTCAGTGCCCATCAGGTGATCGACTTACTAGAATCGGGTCAGTGGTTGACCTGGTTTTATCAAGTCAATCCGCTGGAGTACGATCTTGCCTTAGACACTTACGAAGAAAAGATGCGCACCGGTCAACTAAAGACCGTGGAGTTGGAATATCTAGAAAGTTTGGTGAAATTCAGTCTTCTAGACGCTGGCCGTTTTGAAGTCGATGGACCCCTACCCCTTGTCCGTTATCTTTACGGAAAAGAGCTAGAGGTGACTAACCTTCGTTTGGTCCTCTCTGGTTTGGACAATGGTTTTCCACTAGCAGACATCAAAGAAAGGATGAGACCGATTTATGGACAAACAGACCTATAAGATCGCGGTTGTGGGCAATCGGGACGCCATCCTTCCTTTTCGCCTGATTGGCTTTCAAACCTATCCGGTCGCAGAGCCACAAGAAGCGGTCAATACCTTGCGCAAACTCAGCCGAGAAAACTTCGGGATTATTTACCTGACAGAGGATATAGCTCAGGCTATTCCAGAAACAGTGGCTTATTATGACCAGCAGCTGACACCGGCTCTGATCCTTATCCCGACCCATCGAGGAACGACAGGGCTAGGACGGCAACGCATTCGTGATAATGTTGAAAAAGCAGTAGGACAGGATATTTTATGAGAACAAATGAATTTGGCCAAGCGATTGGCGATGCACTGCCCGATTTTACACCGGGGCGCTTGCCAGCTATTGAGCGGATCGAGGGTCGCTATACCGTGATCGAGCGCCTGTCAAAGGAAAAACACGGGGCAGATCTTTATCAGGTCTACGGGCCAGCCTCCCCAGCAGATATGTGGACCTTTCTGTTCAAAGGCCCTGCCCGCAATGAAGTAGAGTGGGACCGCTTATTAGATGATCTCATGACAGCCCAAGGTCGCTTTTACTATGCGATTGTAGACAAAGATTCCGGCAAGGCTTTAGGGACCTTCTCTCTCATGCGGATCGATCAAGCCAACCGGGTGATCGAAGTTGGAGCAGTGACCTACTCACCAGCGCTCAAGAAGACGCGCATGGCAACTGAAGCTCAGTATCTCTTGGCGCGCTATGTGTTTGAGGACTTAGGTTACCGACGCTATGAGTGGAAATGCGATGCCTTAAACCAAGCTTCGCGCAAAGCAGCTGAGCGCTTGGGATTCACCTATGAAGGCTGTTTCCGCCAGGCTGTTGTTTACAAAGGTCGGACGCGAGACACAGATTGGTTGTCTATCATTGATCAAGAATGGCCAGCTATCAAAGAACGTTTTGAAGCCTGGTTGGATCCAACTAATTTCGATGAAAATGGCCAACAAAAGCAATCGCTAGCCGATATGGCGCAAAAGTAATACAAAGAAACAAAGGATTCCCAGGAGGAATACATGACTCAAGGAAAAATTATCAAAGTTTCCGGTCCCTTGGTGGTCGCATCAGGGATGCAGGAGGCCAATATCCAAGATATTTGCCGGGTCGGCGATCTTGGTTTGATTGGCGAAATTATTGAGATGCGGCGTGACGAAGCCTCTATCCAAGTATATGAAGAAACATCTGGAGTCGGACCAGGAGAACCGGTGGTCACAACTGGAGCTCCCCTTTCTGTTGAATTGGGACCCGGTTTGATTTCCCAGATGTTTGACGGGATCCAACGCCCCTTGGAACGCTTCCAAGAAGTCACTGCCAGTGACTTCCTCGTTCGCGGGGTGCAAGTTCCAAATCTAGACCGTGACACCAAATGGGCCTTCGAACCAAGTGTGACAGAAGGAACAGAGGTGGTCGCTGGAGACATCGTCGGTACCGTTCAGGAGACCAATATGGTGGAACACCGCATCATGGTACCCTTCGGTGTCAGTGGACGTGTGACCAAGATCGCAGCAGGTTCTTATACAGTAGAAGAGCCAGTTTATGAGATCAAGCAGGCTGATGGTAGCCTTTTTACTGGAACCTTGATGCAAAAATGGCCGGTTCGTCGAGGCCGTGCCTTTGCACAAAAATTGATCCCAGTAGAGCCTTTGGTCACAGGTCAACGGGTTATTGATACCTTCTTCCCTGTTACTAAAGGTGGAGCTGCAGCTGTACCCGGTCCTTTCGGAGCTGGAAAAACGGTCGTGCAACACCAGGTGGCTAAGTTTGCCAATGTAGACATCGTAATTTACGTGGGTTGTGGGGAACGTGGAAATGAAATGACGGACGTTCTGAATGAATTCCCAGAATTGATCGATCCAACGACTGGTCAATCCATTATGCAACGGACCGTTCTGATCGCCAACACTTCAAACATGCCAGTAGCAGCGCGGGAAGCTTCCATCTACACAGGGATCACCATTGCTGAATACTTCCGTGATATGGGTTATTCCGTTGCCATCATGGCCGATTCGACATCGCGTTGGGCCGAAGCTCTCCGTGAAATGTCTGGTCGTCTAGAAGAAATGCCCGGAGATGAAGGTTACCCAGCCTACCTTGGTAGCCGGATTGCTGAGTACTACGAGCGGGCAGGTCGGGTCAAGACACTCGGAACCACTGCGCGTGAAGGTTCGATTACGGCAATCGGTGCCGTTTCCCCTCCGGGTGGAGATATTTCAGAGCCGGTAACGCAAAACACCCTGCGGATCGTCAAGGTCTTCTGGGGCTTGGATGCTCAGTTGGCGCAACGGCGCCACTTCCCAGCCATCAACTGGTTGAGTTCTTACTCGCTTTACCAAGATGAGGTGGGTCAATATATCGATCAGCATGAGCAAATCAGCTGGTCTGAAAAAGTGACCCGCGCTATGAACTTGCTTCAAAAAGAAAGTGAATTGCAAGAGATTGTGCGCTTGGTTGGTCTAGATTCTTTGTCTGAAAAAGACCGCTTAACCATGAATGCGGCCAAGATGATCCGCGAAGACTACCTGCAACAAAATGCCTTTGATGAGGTCGATACCTATACCTCTTTCAGTAAGCAAGTTGCCTTGTTGACCAATATCTTGACCTTTGACCAAGAAAGTCAAAAAGCGTTGGAATTAGGGGCTTACTTCACAGAAATCATGGAAGGAACCGTAGCTCTTCGAGACCGCATTGCCCGGAGCAAGTTCATCCATGAGGATCAGTTGGCCACCATTCAAGCACTTGAAGAAGAAATCGTAGAAACCCTACACCAAATCGTCGCAAAAGGAGGAGTAGACAATGAGCGTGATTAAAGAATACCGTACTGTCAGCGAAGTTGTTGGCCCCTTGATGATTGTCGATCAGGTCGAGGGGGTTCACTACAATGAACTCGTAGAAATCAAGCTCCATGACGGAACGACCCGTCAGGGACAAGTCCTCGAAGTCCAAGAAGACAAGGCCATGGTCCAGCTCTTTGAAGGATCTAGCGGGATCAATTTGGAAAAAGCAAAGGTTCGCTTTACCGGACGTCCCCTAGAACTCCCTGTGTCTGAAGACATGGTGGGCCGCATCTTTAACGGGATGGGCAAACCCATCGACGGTGGTCCAGAGATTATTCCAGAGAAGTACTTGGACATTGATGGACAAGCCATCAACCCTGTTTCACGGGACTATCCGGATGAATTTATCCAGACAGGGATCTCAGCTATTGACCACTTGAATACCTTGGTTCGGGGCCAAAAACTCCCCGTGTTTTCAGGTTCTGGTCTCCCTCACAAGGAGTTGGCAGCTCAAATTGCTCGCCAGGCGACAGTTCTCAATTCCGAAGAAAATTTCGCCGTGGTCTTTGCGGCCATGGGGATCACCTTTGAAGAAGCCGAGTTCTTTATGAACGACCTGCGGGAGACAGGGGCCATTGACCGCTCTGTCCTCTTTATCAACCTAGCCAATGACCCCGCTATCGAACGGATTGCGACTCCTCGGATCGCCTTGACCGCAGCAGAATATTTGGCTTATGAAAAAGATATGCACGTCTTGGTTATTATGACCGACATGACCAACTACTGTGAGGCCCTTCGGGAAGTATCTGCTGCCCGTCGGGAGGTTCCAGGACGTCGGGGCTATCCAGGTTACCTCTATACCAACCTATCCACCCTCTACGAACGTGCAGGACGCTTGGTTGGAAAGAAAGGGTCTGTGACCCAAATTCCAATCCTCTCTATGCCGGAAGATGACATCACTCACCCAATCCCTGACTTGACAGGCTACATCACAGAAGGACAAATTATTTTGTCTCGTGATCTCTACAACAGTGGCTACCGCCCACCGATCAATGTTCTTCCATCCCTTTCTCGTTTGAAGGACAAGGGTTCTGGTGAAGGCAAGACACGGGAAGATCATGCGGCGACCATGAACCAGCTCTTTGCGGCCTATGCCCAAGGAAAACAAGCCAAAGAACTGGCTGTAGTGCTTGGAGAGTCTGCCTTGTCCGATACCGACAAGCTCTATGTCAAATTCACCGACCGCTTTGAGCAAGAATACATCAACCAAGGCTTTACAACCAATCGGACGATTGAGGAAAGTTTGGATCTCGGTTGGGAACTCTTATCCATCCTTCCACGAACAGAGCTTAAACGGATCAAGGATGAGATGATTGACAAGTATCTGCCAAACAAAGAGGACTAGCCTATGGCACGATTAAATGTAAAACCAACTCGGATGGAGCTCAATATTCTCAAAGAGCGCCTCAAGACAGCAACCCGAGGGCATAAGTTGCTCAAGGATAAGCGGGATGAACTCATGCGTCGCTTTATTGAGGCAGTGCGTGAGAATGACCGATTGCGCCAAAGGGTAGAGGCAGCACTGGTGGACAACATGCAAGATTTTGTGATGGCCAAGTCCTTAGAGAGCGACCTCATGGTAAAAGAAATCTTTGCTGTTCCCACGCGAGAAGTGAGACTCGATATCGAGGAAGAAAATGTCATGAGTGTGCGCGTGCCCAAGCTCCATGCTCGTATCGATAATCCATACGGCGATGACGAAGGAGATGTGGTCTATAGCTACCTTGCCTCCAACAGTCAAATGGACAGCACCATCCAAGAAATGGGTGCTCTCCTTCCAGATTTGCTCAAATTAGCGGAAATCGAAAAAAGCTGTCAACTTATGGCAGATGAAATCGAGAAAACTCGCCGTCGAGTGAACGGACTCGAATATGCGACCATCCCAGACCTCAAAGAAACCATCTACTATATCGAAATGAAACTCGAAGAAGCCGAACGCGCCAACCTCGTCAGAATCATGAAGGTAAAATAAGATACAAAGCCCGCAAAATGCAAGGTGAAAATAGGGAGCGGGACAGAAGCACTGTTGTATAGAATGCTTCGTTGTCCTGCCCCCACAAGGCTGATTAGGATTTTTCCGAGCTCTTAAAGTGAGAGAAAAATCCAATCAGCTACTGTGCCTTTGAAGTTAGTACTATTACAGTTTGCGTTTTTCACACAGCATTTCAGCCGGGTTCAATTGCTTTATAAATACAAGAACCTCATCAAGGGACCACTCCTAGATGAGGTTTTTTGCGCCCTCGCCCTCTTCTCTCAACTCTCTATTTCTATGTTACTAGTTTGTAACAATGTGACAAGAAAGACGAAATGTTACAAGAAAAATACAGTTTTGTTAAATAGCCAAAAAGACCTTTTATTATTTTTAAATTGTGATAAGATAGAATAGTAATCAATTTGCCCAAGAAAATCTTGAGCAAAAGCAAAGAAAAAAGAGGATAAAAGATGAAATTAAAAGTTAACACGAAAGCCCTTATCGCTTCGACAGTAGCTCTTGCAGTGATCCCATTCACAAAAGCAACAGCAGAAACCCTTGAAGATTGGGTGGCTCGCTCAGTAGATGAAATCAAACACGACATTCAACAAAGTGGTGACAACCAACAAACCTATACCATCAAATATGGTGATACATTGAGTTCGATCGCAGAAGCACTTGGCATCGATGTTCACGTATTGGCAAACTTGAACAACATCAGCAACATGGACTTGATCTACCCAGGTACTGTTTTGAAAACAACTGTGAACGATCAAAAAGAAGTGACTTCAGTTGAAATCCAAACTCCTCAAGCAGGTGCGACAGATGCTACAACTGCAAGTGCTGATTTGACAACAAACCAAGTGACAGTTGACGACCAAACCGTCGCTGTGAACGACTTGTCAAAACCAGTCAATGAAGATAACAAAGCAGTTCCAGTTGCTCCAGCCGCAGAAGAAGCTCCAGCGGAAGCCCCGGTTGTTGAATTTTCAGCAACAGAAACACCAGCTCAACCAGCTGTTCCAGAAACACCAAGCTACGGTGCTCCAGCTACCAATGTTGCGACTCAAAACCCAGAAGTAGCTGCTGCCCCTCAATCTGCTCCAACTACTCAACCAGAAGCTCCAGCAGAAACACCAGCTGCGGAAGAAGCACCTGCAGAAACAACACCAGCTCCAGCAACACAACCTGCAGCAACAGAAACTGCTGTTGCCCCTGAAGTGCAACCAGTAGCATCAACTACAGCAAGCGGAAATACGATTCCAACTGATCCACACCTTCTACCACAAGCGGAAGCTTTCCGTCAAGAAATCGCTGCGAAATTCGGTATCACAAACATTGGTGGTTACCGTGAAGGGGATCCAGACGATCATGGTAAAGGACTTGCAGTGGACGTAATGGTCCCAACCAGTTCACAACTCGGAGATCAAGTAGCTCAATATGCTATTGACAATATGGACCGTGCAGGTATCTCATACGTCATCTGGAAACAACAATTCTACATGCCAGTAGACAATATTTACGGACCAGCTAACACTTGGAACCAAATGCCTGACCGTGGTGGAGATACAGCAAACCACTATGACCACGTGCATATCTCATTTAACGAATAATTCAATCCAGAAACATCGAACTAGGACTTACTCCTAGTTCTTTTTTTGTAGGCACAAAAAAAGGCTGGAAGACGAACTTCCAGCCAGAGCCTGATTATAAGATTTTATCGACTTTTTCTACCTGATAGAGGGCAAATGCCATGATAAGGGTTAATATCAATAATAAAACGACAGCAGGTGTCCATGAATGAAAGAGCGATTTGCTGTAACCAAAGAGGATGGGACCCAAGGCCGCAAAGATGTAGCCACCGGTCTGAGACAGACCAGACAGTTGAGCCGTTTTTTCTGGTGTAGTCGATTTCATGGAGAAAGTAACCATCAGGTAAGGGAAGAGGGCACTAACACAACTTCCGATCAGGGCATTGATGAGCAGCCAGTAGAAGAAGTTACTGGTCGGAACTAAGAGCATAGCGACTCCCAAAATACCAGCTCCAGCCAAGATCACGAGCATCAGATGGCGTTTTTGATCTGAAAGGCGTGTGGTTAGGCTTGGCACTGTGAGAGAATAAGGTAAGCTAATCAGTGTAAATACAGAAGCAAGGAGACCAGATTCTACTTTAGAAAGCCCGGCTTGAACGGCCATGGTTGGCAACCAAGTCATGCTGGTGTAAAAGAGGAGTGATTGAAGACCTCCATAAATCATGATGGCCCAGACATATTTATTGGTATACCACTTGCTATCAGACTTAGTAGCTTGATTCCTTTCCAAATGGTGGTTGTAACGGAGATTTGGAATCCAAACGATTAAGGCGATTGCACACAAGACGGTCAAAACATTTACCAATCCTTGCCAAGAAGTGGCTTTGGTGATCGGAACGGCGACAGAAGCAGCCACAGCGGTCGACATCCCCATGGACGTGATGTAGAGAGTGGTCAAAAAACCAAGTTGCTTGGGTTTGTTTGCTTGGATCAAGCTTGGAAGCAGGACATTGAGAAAGGCGATACCAGCTCCAATTAAGATGGTCCCTAAATAGAGAAAAGGAAGATTGATCGTGCGAATGGCAGATCCAACAGTAAGGACGATCAAAACGAGAAAGAAAAGACGCTCGATTCCCAGTCTTTTTGCAAATTGAATCGCAAAAGGAGAGAAAATCGCAAAAGTCAGAAGAGGCAGACTAGTCAAGAGCCCCAGAGAGCTGACGTCCACTCCTAAGCCAGTGGCAATATCAGATAAGACGGTCGGTAGCGTCGTAAAGGGCGTCCGCAAAATAATACCAAGCATGATGATGCCTGGGATCAATAAACGAGAATGTGTTTTCTTCATAAATACCTCTCTGTCAAAAATTTCTCTTCATTATAACATAGATTGGGAGTAAATAGAAAATAGAATCAAAAACGATGGGTCGGTTAGTGAACTGGTACGTTTTTCAAAGGACTGTAGTTTTCGCTTCGCTCAAACTGCATCAACGTACCTAAGATCACTAACGTTCGTAAAAATAGTAAGGACCGTAGTTTTCGCTTCGCTCAAACTGCATCAATATCTCTAAATTCGGTTGAACTATCTGAGTTCACCTCATTCAATTTTCTAAGGACCGTAGTTCTCACTGTCGTTCGAACTGCATCAACGTACCTAAGTTCGTCTGCGTCCCGAATGGACTTGACTCACTAAGAATAGTAAGGACCGTAGTTTTCGCTTCGCTCAAACTGCATCAACGTACCTAAGCTCACTAACGTTCGCTAAGGTACGTAGAGAAAAAGGCCACCGGTTTTGGTGGCCCTTATAGGGAGATTATTATGAAAAAGTTTAGGATTTTCTATCAAATAAAGTTAGGAGGTCTTCATTTGATGGTTTTATTATAGCCCGACTTGCTTAAAGAAAACTTAAGGAAGGGTTTTCTTTTTGAAAATAGGTCTTAGGTCTGAGAGGGATTTATTCGCTGAAGAAATCAATGCCGGTTTGGTTGAGTTCATTAACTCGGAGCATAAATTTGGTTTTGATTTGAACCAAGGGGGTTCCGAAATTTTCAAGTGCAATCAAGCCTTCAAGTGCTTTCATGACCTGCTTGGCACGGTAAATTCCTTCCTTTTCGTTTAAACCAAGGAGGGCATAGACCTGCATAAATTCCAACTGCATAGAAATGCTGGTGTTCAAAATCGGCTTGCGCTTGCGAAGTTGGTTAATGGACTGGAGGAAATTCTTAGCTTCTAGGTAGAGTTCTTTTTTAATCAAGTAGTTGGCCAAATTCAGTAGCAAAGAGGCCAATGCATTGGCAGAGTATGCTGAATAACTGCTTTCAAACAGTTCTAGTGACTCCTTTCGAATCTTAGCCACCACTTCATAAGGCAAGACGGATAAAAGGGCAATGGTGAAGTCCTGCTCAATTTCATTTTGATAGGCAAAAGGTACTTCTTGAGCGATTCGTTGAATCGAGACGGGTGCATCCTCCAGGTGGATTTCTTTTCCCATCGCGTTATTGACATTGATTTCGAGCGAGCGCAAATAGAGTTGCCAGAGCTCTTTGTTTTCCTCTGCTACAGGTGATTTCTCATGTTTTAACCGATCGATGATTGCTAAGAAATCCATATTTTCTTGATTAATGTATTTCATCAAAATAGGACTAAAATTTTGAATGGTTAAGCCAGGATAATGGGACAAAAAGGTATCCCAATCCACCCCCATAGACAGCAAGAGGCGAGAGAAGGTTTCGATGGTTACTCCTTTTTGAGAGCGTTCAAATTGGCTGAGGAACTGAGGAGAGACAATATCTGCAGCGACTTCTTTGAGAGAAAGACCGCGTGCTTCACGAATTTTACGAAATGTTGGACCAAATGGAGAAGATGAGGACATAAGAAACTTCCTTTCTATTGTACTCCCCTAGTATAGCTCAAAAAGAAATAAAATTAAACTCTGAGTTTAATTTTCGGTCAAAATACGAGAATTTTTCTTATTTTTAAGAAAAATGAAACTATAGTTTACATGGCCCTTTTTTAGAAAAGGATTTTTGATAAAATAAGGTCAATTCTAGAAGATAAGCTGATAACAAAAGGAGATTTACAATGACGACACAAGAAATTTTACAGCTATTAGATGAAAAGCGCGTGCTAACAGCACCAGCTGCAGTCGCTTGGGATGAAGTCCAACGGCAACAAAACCGCTTGAATCGAGCAGCGAAAAGACTCAATGGACCAATCACTGTAACGATGGCCCTCAACCTTCTTTTCGCCTTCACGATTTTTCTGTTAGAACAAAGCCATCTCATGAACGGATTCCTATTGATGCTTGCCTTGATGGGTGGGCTCATTGCGTTCAAATATTTTGTATTTGTAGCCCCAGCTAAGCAAGCTCTAGCCAATGCTCAGGCCCTCTATAACCAGGAGATCAGCCAACCAGCCTACCAACAAGGGCTGCAAGGTTTTCCACAAAAATTTTATAACTACCACGACCTTTTTCGACTCTACAACTTAATCGCAGAAGGACGCGCTTCAACCCTACCAGAAGCATATAATCTGTTGGAAATGCAACAATTCCAAGAAACACAAGTGAATTTGCAAGAAGAAGCCAATGCCCTACAAGCTGATATCGCACGCAGTTCAAGAGTCAGTGCCGTGGCTAATGTGGTCACAGCCTACAATACCTATCGCATCCACAAAGATATGTAATGGAAGAGAGATAAAAGATGAAAAGCCTCTACAGAAGTCTAGACTGATGATCCAGATTTTTGTAGAGGCTTTTTCGCGTTATGATGAAAAATAGTTTCGGGAAAGGATCGTAGTTTTCGCTCCGCTCAAACTGCATCAATATCTCTAAATTCGGTTGAACTCTCTGAGTTCACCTCATTCAATTTTCTAAGGACCGTAGTTCTCATTGTCGTTCGAACTGCATCAACGTACCTAAGTTCGTCTGCGTCCCGAATGGACTTGACTCACTAAAAAATAAGGATCGTAGTTTTCGCTCCGCTCAAACTGCATCAATGTACCTAAGCTCACTTAACGTTCGCTAAGATACGTAGAGAAAAAGGCCACCGGTTTTGGTGGCCTCTATAGGGAGATTATTATGAAAAAGTTTAGGATTTTCTATCAAATAAAGTTAGGAGGTCTTCATTTGATGGTTTTATTATAGTGCGTCTTGCTTAAAGAAAACTTAAGGAAGGGTTTTCTTTTTGAAAATAGGTCTTAGGTCTGATAATTTTTTACAACAGAAACTATTTAGATTTTTTTCTAAATAGAGTTGACAAAATGATAGTGGAGTTGTACAATCTATTTAGAAAGATATCTAAATAGATTAGAGGAGATAGAGAATGAATTTTGCGCAAACATTCAAAGCTTTATCAAATCCGATAAGAAGAAGTATCTTAGAACTGCTAAAGGCGGGGAAATTATCTGCTGGGGATATCGCTAGCCACTTTGATGTAGCAGGAGCGACCATTTCCCATCATTTAAGCCTCCTCAAGCAGGCGGATTTAATTCGAGAAGAAAAAGAGAAGAATTTTATCTACTATGAACTCAATACTTCTGTCTTGGAGGATTTAATGGTCTGGCTCGTTGATTTGAAAGGAGACTCTACTGATGAAAACGAATAAAAAACTATTGATATTAACTTCTATGGTGATCCTTTTCCCCATGTTTTGGGGGTTGATGATTTGGTCGCAATTACCTAACCAAATCCCGATTCACTTTAATATTGCTGATCAGGCTGATAACTTCCAACCAAAACCCCTGGTTGTGTTTGGCCTTCCTATTTTCCTTCTCTTGGTGCATCTGTTTGTGATCTTTATGATCGGACGTGATCCTAAGAATCGCACGATGAATGAGAAAATGGTCAAAGTAAACCACTGGTTGACTCCGATCGTTTCCTTAAGTATCTCCTATCTCATCTATAGCAAGGCGCTAGGCTCTACGACCAATCCATCTGTTTTTGTTTCGGTTTTGCTAGGCCTCATCTTTGTGATCATGGGCAATTACATGCCGAAGTTGAAAGTGAATCACACGGTTGGCATTCGTCTGCCTTGGACCTTACAGAGTGAAGATAACTGGCACAAGACCCATCGCTTGGCAGGGAAGTTGTGGGTCCTCGGAGGTTTGATCCTCCTACTTGAAGCAGGCCTCCAATTCGCGCTTTCTTATGTACTGGTGCTGGTCATCCTCACCATTGTTCTCATTCCGATCCTATATTCTTATCAATTAAGTCGGAAAAATCGTTAGTATAAAAAACAACCAGAGAAGAAGCAGTCGTGAACTGTTTCTTTTCCGGTTGTTTTTGCTTGTTTTCATAAGAATACGCTCTTATACCGATAGCAATTGAAAGTTAGTTCAATTCTTTGTAATATAAAGAAGATTGCATGGTATAAAGCTCTTCATAGTATTTGTTGGTTTTCATTAAAGCGTCATGTTTATCAAATCCCTCAATCCTTCCATTTCTTAATAACAAAATTTTATCTGCTTGTCGGACGCTTGATAATCGATGTGTAATGAAAAATACAGTTTTTCCTTCCGTTAATTTTAAGAATTTCTCAAATAATTCATATTCGGTTCGGGCATCGAGCGCAGCTGTAGGCTCATCTAGAATCAGTATAGGTGAATGAGAGAAGAAAGCTCTTGCCAGCGCAACTTTTTGCCATTGACCTCCTGAAAGGTCACGACTATGATCGAATTTTTTTCCAAGAATAGTATTTAAGTCTGATAGACTACTTTCAAATCCACTGTCCTCTAATGCCTTTAGGATTTGATCATCTGCATTGATCTCCTGTATATTTGAAATGCCCACGTTTTCTCTAAGGGTAAGATCAAATTTAGAAAAATCCTGAAAAATAGCGGAGACATTTTCCCTAAATTTTTCTGGGTCAAAGTTACTAATCGAGATGTTATTGATCAATAATTCACCTTCTTCGATATTATAAAATCGGGTAAGTAACTTAATCAATGTGGTTTTTCCTGCGCCGTTTTCTCCAACAATAGCAATCTTTTCTCCCTTATTGACGCTGAAGCTGATATGTTTTAAGGCATAGTTTTCATTAGTTGGATACTTAAATGATACGTCTACGAAATCTATTTTTTCAATGCTTGATGGCACAGCAACTGTAGCGCTCTTAGAGTCTGATGGCAGTGCAATAAACTTGAAAAATTTTTCCATATAAAGCAAGGTGTCGTACAGCAAACTAGAATCTTCAATCAATCTTGACATACTATTAATGGCATACACAATACTTGAAGAAAAAAGCATTACAGCTCCAATTCCCAATTGTCCTACTTTGATAGAATAGATGATATAGATAAAACTTCCTACACTCAATAGAGCGGTTAAAATCAAAAAAATGACAGAACTGTTAAATTTTTTTAACCTTGTCTTTTGAATATTTCTTTTTATACTGGAGAAAGATTGAGTATACTTCTTCATAAAGAAATTGTAGAGGTTGTATAGTCTCACATCCTTGATCGCCTCTGACGATAGTAAAACCTGACTATAATATTCCAGTTTTCTTGATTCTTCACTGTTGGAAACAAGGACTTCAAAAGCTTGCTGTTGAAGGGAATAAGAAATCATCCCTTGTGGAACTAAAACCAGCAGCATGAGTAAGGCAATGACTGGATGAAATGATGCAAATATAACCAGCATTGAAATAAACAGTATTGCATTTGAAATAATACTAGTCCCAAAGACCAATAAATTCACAGGTCTCCAACTGGCTTCTGAACTTAATAATTGAATATCGTTATAAAAAATATTGTCTTCAAAATAGTCAATCGTCTGAATTTCCTCAGACTTTTTCATAATATCACAGTTCAATGTATAGGTAAGATCATCTGTCAACTTGCCTTGAATCATTGTTGTTAACGGCGTAAATATATTATTTAAAAGGAAAGCTACACCCCATACTCCCAGCAATAAGAATAATAATTGTTGTGACAGGTTGTTCATTCTATTAATGAGTATATTCGCAATATACAATGATAACGAAGGCAATAATGCCTGGATCGGTATCGTGATAATCAAAACTAAAATATTGAATGGCGACGTTTTCCACAGATAGAGGATACTTTTAACATACAATACAAGGTAAGTTTTATATTCGCTAACTTTAACCATTTGTCCCCCCTCACTAATAAAACTACAAGCTCAAAGAAAATAGAGCTTAAATGAGCTTTGAAAAAAATAGGTCATTTCTCGAAGTGCTTTAGTATGCTATATCTTACTAATGATGATGATCTTTTTCAGGATTGCTCATAATATGTGTAAATATCTCTTTATATTTATATTTCAGATATTTTTCGTGTAGAATGAACAAAGCTACGTAAACAATCATAAAAACAATAGATAAATACAGCATATCAAATGTACTATGTCCAAAATAAGTTGCGGACTCATAAGATCCAATAGCTCCTAAAACCAACCAAGGAATATACTTGTAATACTTAGTTACCATAACACAGGTCTCCTTTCAATGAATGGCATCCCCGCCATCTCCAACTATCTAACAAATTGAAGAGTGGGAGCGATGATACAAAGAATTAATAGTGATTTTTTTCACGTTTTCTACGTTTTTCTTTAATATATATGATATACTAAACCTATATCGAAATGTAAAAATGTCACATATATACACATAATTAGAGGTGGAGCTGTTATGCGTTGGGATTACGGTACGATTTATAAAAAAATACGGAAATCAAAACATATTAGTCAAGAGGAAGTTTGCCAGGATTACACTTCAAGAGCGCACTTATCGCGTATTGAATCGAACCAAGTGGTGCCGAGTTTTGAGTTGATGGAGTATCTTCTAAAGCAAGTTGGCCTAGATTTCGAAGAATTTCGATATATATGTCATTCTTACCACCATTCCGATAGAGAAGAAATTATCTTATTGGCAGAAGATAACAATGCCTACCAATCAAATGATAAATTATTGGAACTGAAGAATAAGAGTGTAGCTTATTTAAAAAACCATCCTAATGATATTCCTGTGTCAAATATACTAAAGAGAGTAGAGGTCATTCTTTGTTTACGAGAAACTGGTCCAAATGAAAAGGTAAGAATGATGGCCACGGAAGCTTGGAACGAAATTAAAAAACAGGATGTCTGGTACCATAGTGACCTTAAATTAATTGTCGTTATTTTATTTACACTTCCATTAGAAACAGTGATTTCTGTCTGTGATGAAGTGATAGATAGGTTGAATGATTACTCTGATTATACAGAGATTCTTCCCACCAAGTATAAATTACTCTCTAATTTAGCTAGCATTTTTCTTTGGAATGGTTTGATAGAGAAGTGTACCAGTATCAGTTATTTATTGTTAGATACGGCCAAAAAAAGTAAGCGATATGATTTTCTAGGAAATGCTAAAGTGACACTTGGAATTTGTTTAAGTGATAAAAAGTTGGTCGATGAAGGCTTGCAGTTACTCGAATTAACTGATGAAATAACGTTGTTAGAAGCATGTAGGTCAGATGTGAATCGCTTTTTCAAGAAATGAGTTTCTAAATGGATTTAGTCATAAAACGGTTTGAAGATATAATCGACATATTGTTATATCCATGCTCAATGGTTATTGGGTAAGGGATTGAAAACTACACATTATCCCGTTAGATCACCTAGTTAAGCAATATTTGAAAAAATGATCATTTAATTTAACAAATAATAATTTTGAATTGCACCTCAAATGTTAGAGTTCGTCTAATATTTGAGGTGTTTTTAATATGAAATACAATTATTTTCAATTATCAAATAAAGAGATTTCCGTTCAGAAGACTTTGATAGCATAGTTTGAACCAATAAATACTGAGGAAAATATTTTGAGTTCATTTATCTAAGTATAAAATGTGTATATAAGAGACAATTTGACATTTGCTTTTTTATTTTGTGTATTATTATTCTAGAAAGAAAAAAATAGATTTCAATTTTAAATCGTTCGTTATCTTTTTATTGTAGATAAATAGGTAACGAAGTAATGCTTAAGTCAGGAGGTATAGGCTGATGAAGAAAAAAGATCTTGTCAAACAAAAATTTTTAAGTTTTATCATCATCGGTATTATCATTCTCTTATCAGCCTGCACTCTTGTAGGACCACAAAAGAAATCTCCTTCCGGTAGTACCAATGTATCTAGGAAAATAGGATTCGCGGAAAGAAAGGCAGAAGATTTATTAAAAAATTCTATTTCTATCCCTTATCCAGATGGGAAAATCTTTACACCTACCGCGTTGTCAAATGATGGGATTGCTTATGGCGAGGCTGTTGACCAAGGACACGAAGATCAGAATTATCTTGCCAGTATGAATTTACATACCAAGGACTTTCAAAAGATAAAAGATGTTGAAAAGACATCCAATCTGACTCATGTAGCTGTTAGCTATGTAGATCATGATATTGTTGTTTTTGAAGAGTATGATCAACTCAATCAGACAGGGATCTACTATCTTTGGAAGATAAAAGACAAATCTTTAACGACACTGATCGATAGGAGACCTATTGGAACGGTTCCAGTTACTCAAGTAGCTCGATCCAACCAGAAACTCTTTATAAATTATGAAGTAGGCGATAGCCTATATCAAATTGAAGAATTTGACCTTGGAACAGGGTCTCATCAGACAATTGAATCAGAAAATAGCGGTTTTCCGAATGTCTTTAAAAATTACTTGTATTATGTACAAATTGATAACACAGCTTTAACCACAAAAATTGTAGCCTACTCCTTAAGTGATGGGCAGAAAAAGGTTATAGATCAAACAAAGGATGATCAACGCTATTATGTCGATTTATTGACGAATGGGCACAATCTCCTTTACTTGGTTGCAAATAATAAAGACGCTTCATTTACCTTTGAAAATAAAAACCATAAGAAGATATTTTCTACTTCACAGGCAGAAACCTCCATATATCGCAATATTTATCTCACTTATATGGGAGAAAGAAGAAGTGAGGAGCGTGTTAAATCTCAGTATTATTTGTGGGATTTAAAGCATCGAATTCATTATTTATATGATCATGGACCAATTTTGCTATCAGATAAAGGAATTTTATGGATTCAATTCAAAAAGAAGGATAGTGAGATTCCAAAAGGTGAAATCTATCGAAATGAAAACTCCGTAATGCGCTATCAAGAATGGTAGAAAGGAGAAAAATCATGAAAAAAGTTCATTTATTCCTTGTATTTCTTACTTTGCTTGGTTTATCTGGCTGCACGGAGACACCGAAAGAAAGTAAAACAAGTCCTTCCAGCTCTCGTAAGGTCACATCCTCTTCATCAAAAACAGTTAGTGTAAAAACAAAGGAGCGTACAGAACCTAATCCTCCAATGCCAGCAGAGGTAGCAGAGCGATTAAAAATTAAGGAAGGCGGCGCAGAAGCTGGTACTCAGCAAACTTTGCCATCTTCAAAACAGGAACAAGCTTCATCGCAAGAGAATACGCAACCTTCTCAATCGGTCAAACAAGAAACATCGTCCAAAGAGAATCAAGGAAGCCGAAAACTATTACCTATTTCTTTAAAACTTCAAGAAGAATGGTATTTCTGTGCTCCAGCGACAGTCCATATGATGCTGGCTAGTCGAGGGGTTAGCGTCTCTCAACATCAATTGGCTAAGGAAATGGGGACTTATAATCCCTATGGGACTCATAATCGAGATGCGATTCGCGTCTTGAATCAGAATCTATTTGGCTATCCAGAACCAAGTGGAAATCAAGCTGGTTATCGACTAGCTACTGTAACGGGCGCTCATCCAGATTCTGAAGATATCCGAATCTTTAAAGAACGCGTGCACAAAGATATTGATGATGGCTATCCTCTCTATTACACCTTCAATGTAGCACAAATCTATCCTGGAAAAAGTGGGGAACATAATGTGATTGGAGTAGGCTATGAATTGACAGCAGATGGCAAGGACATCTCAGCAATCTATTATCTAGACCCCGATACACATGTACAGGATCCAACCTATGGAGGCTTGAAGAAACTGACACCAGAAGAGTTATTAGCAGCCATGGTTACATGCGGTGAGAAAAATTATGCTTGGTGAGAAAGTGAGGCAAGAAATAGAAAGTAGGAATGATATATGAAACGCTCTTATCCTTTTGGGATTTTATTTCTATTCTTCCTTTTGCTTTCTTGTTCTAAGGTCCAAACACCAATGTTTCAAGTTGATCCAGAATCGAATCTTTACTTGGTCACCTCAAAAAGTATTCAATCATATACTAAGAAAGAGAATAAGCTCGAGTTACATCGAGTAGAAAAAATTGATGTAGCAACGTATGTTAATCTCTGGTTTTCGTGTTTAAACAGTGGTGATAAGATGATCGTAACTGAAGGTGATGATTTTGCACCAATAGATCATCAAAATATCATTTCAATTGATTTTTCCAAAGGCGAGATAAGGAAAAATCATACTAAGAATTATGCAATGATGGGATCAGGTATCTCTTCTAATTACTTTTATACTGCTCAAACAGATGCAAACTCAGGAATATTAACAGTCTTTTCTCTTAATGGAAAGCAAGTTTTTCAGAAAAAATTTAACCAAATGACAGCAATTTCGAGTCAGATTGTTGAAAATAATTCTAACGTATATGCTGAGATTGCTTATCAAGATCCAAAACGAAATCGTCCAGAAGGCGTGTTGGATTCAGATTTAATAGTACTAAATGAAAAAGAGCATTGGAAAGAAAAAGATAGAATTCGATTAACTTCAGATGGTAAAAAGGTTGAAATGTTAGAAGGCTTGGCAATTGTCAAAGATAGGGCATTCGTAAGTATCTCTGGAATTCGTGATACAGATACTTTTGAGAAGGTGGCAGGAAACCAATTGTTGTCAATCGATTTGCACACTGGAGAAAGGAAATTATTTACCTTACCCAATCCTTATCCTAATATGCTTTATCCAAGTCCAGATAATCAT
Organism: Streptococcus parasanguinis; assembly: GCF_901875555.1. GTDB lineage: Bacteria > Bacillota > Bacilli > Lactobacillales > Streptococcaceae > Streptococcus > Streptococcus parasanguinis_H. The sequence continues at coordinate 54,114 of NZ_CABFMD010000033.1, read as the reverse complement.
TACCTTGTCGTCAAGCACGAGGTAGAAGGAAAGAATATTTTATCTGTTCTTGATTTACAAAATGAAACTATTAAAGCGATTGTGTTGGATGACAATTCAGGTGAAACACCAGAAGAAATAAATTCTCTTACAATTTCAAATGAAAATATGTTGTATCTAGCTACTGATCAACATTTATTACAATATAGTCTCAAGGATGCTAAGTTGATCGAGAAACAGAAATTAAAATTGGGGAAAGATGATTTTCCAATCGGATTAAGAATCGTAGAAAAAGACTTAGGGTCAAATTAATAATAAACAGCACCCCAAAAGATAGATGTTATAATCTATCTTTTGGGGTGTTTTGTTATGAAAATTAATATGTAGAAGAATGAAAATCTGTGCTATTACCCTATTCTTCATTGACTAATTTTTAGGCTTACCACTTGATCAGCTTGTTTCCAAATGGTTGGATTATGTGTTGCAATAATGATCAGACGTTCCTTGTTTTTTAATGTTAGGAGTAAGTCCATGATCTCCTGTGAGGTCTCAGGATCAAGAGCGGCAGTTAATTCATCTGCCAAAATTAGAGGAGGATCTTTTAAAATGATCTTTGCCAAGGCTACACGTTGTGCTTCTCCTCCAGAAAGCTCATATACTTTTTGATCTAGTTGAATATAAGATAGTCCTACTCTATCTAATACTTCTTCTTTAGTCTCTCTCTTTTTTTGTTTATCTAATTTATGACCAATTAATCCCAAATCTAAATTTTCTGAAACAGTTTTATTATCGATTAGTCCAAAATTCTGGAAGAGATAACCTAGTTCATTTCTGAAATAGTTTGTTGGTTTAATCTTTCGTAAATCTTTCCCTTTATATTGAATACTTCCCTGATCATAAGGTTCTAGCTTGGCTACCATATTTAGTAAGGTTGTTTTGCCACAACCACTATTTCCGATAAGAGCATAGACTTTACCTGCATCAAAATTTAAGTTCAAATCACTAAATACCGTCCGGTCCCCAAAGGTTTTTGTTAGTTGATGGATCTTAATCATTTCTATGCTCCTTTCAATATAATACTAGCCATCCTATCTTCCTTACGAGAACGATGCATTAGTATTAAAATAGAATTCAAACCAAAGACGCAAGAGGTTAGAAAGACTACCCAAAGTTTATTTGTTAGTAAAAGACCAATAGTCCCTCCCAAAATGAAGATAACTATTTGCCAGATAAAAAATTTCTGGTGTAACTCAAAAAAATTTAATCCTGATATTTTCTTAATAAGAATAGTTTTACGAAATTCTTCAAAGTAGAGGATTGTCATTGTATTAAAGAGTAGAATTGAGGTAGCAATACCGAGAAAACCACCAGCAATGATTGTCAATATTTCAACTTGAATGTTGTGACTCATACCACGATAAACATAATAGGCAAGATCATACTGACTGATATATCTCTTTATTCCGCCTTGTTCAACTAGTTTTTTAGTGGCATCCAAACCTTTAAAATACAGAAAATCAGATGGATAAGTGAAGAAAGCATTTTGATTTTTTCCAAAAGAGCTTGGTTTAAGGACAAGAAGTATGGGATCACTTAGAAATTGTTGATATGAGATTGGTGTAGAATTATATACGAAACGCTTCTTATTGTTTGAAATATAGAAAACACGAGCTTTCATAGCCTGTTGAATTTTATTTCCCTTATCGTTTCGAATCGCTAGGAAATCTTCATAAATTTGACGCAATTTATCTTCTTGATCTTTTAATTTTTCAGGTAATAGTAGTCCAAATTCTCCTTCTCCAAGGCTATTAATGCTCTTCTTATCTTCTTCATTTAATTCTACATTCTGAATATCTAGATAATTAGGAGTCACATATAAGCTATTAGCATATGGATTGTAGTCATTTATCGACATTTTTTCTCCCGTTAAGGGATGTGAAGACATACCTTTTAGATCGAATGATGCAAATGGATGCTGAACAAGCATTCCTCCATTCTGAATGCCAGTTTCTATGAAGTTTTTCCATTGTTCTTCCAACATTTTTCTATTATCCTGATTTCTAATCTCTGCTCCAAACTCCCTATTTGTTGAAAGCAATACCCAATCTTTTTGATTTGACCATGCTGTATCTCCAGACTGATGCAATTGCCAAATAGTTGAATAGATACTTGTTCTATGAATGGTAAGTACTATTAAAAGAAAAGCGACCAATTGCCCCAAGTAAAGAATCCCCATAATCTGTTTCAAAGGTAACTTTCCTTTGAGCAAAGAAACCAAATGTACCGTTTTAATACTTAAAACATAAAGAAAGCTAAAGAGTATAGAAAGGAACAAAAGTAACAAATTATAAGTTATGTTAGCTGAAAAAATAACTGGAACAGAAAATGGTGTGATATGGAATAGACTGACACCACAGATTCCAAGAAAACCCCCTGTAATTATCCCTAAAAGTAAATCTCTACAATCACTAATAATTGAGCTTCCAAAAATCTGAGTTAGGTGCAATCCAGAAATATATCGAATCCCAACTGTTCGCATTTCCTTGGCTTTTTGAATAATCATTAAGGCTATAAAAGTTAGTAGAAAAATGACCAAAACGAGTAATTGAGTACCATTTCCCATAAACGTAAATAAGCTAAGAAAAATATTTGGATATGAAACAAATGTTTGTGTGAAGCCCAATGATTGAAGTTCATGATTTAATCTATCTAGAGTGAGATTTCCAGATAAAATATAATAATTGACAAATAAGCTACTATTGTAAAAATCTTCTTTACTAGCTTTAACAAGGCCATTTGGGATATGGCCGGATCCATATATTGCATAGGAAAAATGAACCTTACCTTTATCATCTATTTTTTCAATTTGTTGACCAATCACACTGTCTGTTTCATTTGCTAATTGATCTAAACTGTATTTTACCTGATCTTTTGATACCTCTTTGTTCTGGGAAAGAATACCAATAGCTGGAAAACTATTGTGAATAATCAGATATGAGGTTGAAAAACAAATCCAAAGTAGAAAACTTGTTATAAAGATATTTGAAAGGATGACAAAGAAGCGCTTCATACTTTACTCACTTTCTAAAATTTTCATGAATAGTAATATAATCTTTTCTATGAGCTATGAATTTTTTTTAAATCCGTAATTAAAATATACTGTTTCACCAAAATTTCTATTTATAAAAGCTCTTGAGGTCTGATGAGAAGGAGCGTAAGCATATGATGATTTACTATCTCTTGCACGAGTTACGCTTGACCAGTGATATTTGTAATCATGGTAATAATTTGAAAATGCACCCCAGTTATTTGGATTGTGAAAGCATTAATACAAAAAATAAATAGTGATTTTCTTTTGCATATCTGCGCCTCCTTCTTCTATATATATGATATACTAAGCATATATCGAAATGTAAAAATGTCATATATATACACATAATTAGAGGTGAAGCTGTTATGCGTTGGGATTACGGTACGATTTATAAAAAAATACGGAAATCAAAACATATTAGTCAAGAGGAAGTTTGCCAGGATTACACTTCAAGAGCGCACTTATCGCGTATTGAATCGAACCAAGTGGTGCCGAGTTTTGAGTTGATGGAGTATCTTCTAAAGCAAGTTGGCCTAGATTTCGAAGAATTTCGATATATATGTCATTCTTACCACCATTCCGATAGAGAAGAAATTATCTTATTGGCAGAAGATAACAATGCCTACCAATCAAATGATAAATTATTGGAACTGAAGAATAAGAGTGTAGCTTATTTAAAAAACCATCCTAATGATATTCCTGTGTCAAATATACTAAAGAGAGTAGAGGTCATTCTTTGTTTACGAGAAACTGGTCCAAATGAAAAGGTAAGAATGATGGCCACGGAAGCTTGGAACGAAATTAAAAAACAGGATGTCTGGTACCATAGTGACCTTAAATTAATTGTCGTTATTTTATTTACACTTCCACTAGAAACAGTGATTTCTATCTGTGATGAAGTGATAGATAGGCTGAATGATTACTCTGATTATACAGAGATTCTTCCCACCAAGTATAAATTACTCTCTAATTTAGCTAGTATTTTTCTGTGGAATGGTTTGATGGAGAAGTGTACCAGTATCAGTTATCTATTGTTAGATACGGCCAAAAAAAGTAAGCGATATGATTTTCTAGGAAATGCTAAAGTGACACTAGGAATTTGTTTAACTGATAAAAAGTTGGTTGATGAAGGATTGCAACTACTCGAATTAACGGATGAACAAACACTCTTGGAAGCATGTAGGTCAGATGTGAAGCGCTATTTCAAAGACTAATATTCCTAACGAAATCAGTCATAAAACTTTTTAAAAATATGATCAACGTGTTATCGTAATCTTGCTTAATGTTAAAGAAAACTGATATAATAAAGTTTATTAAGGTACTATTTAATTTTTACAGAACCAAACTATTACCCTATTTAGAATCTATTGATTCATATTTTATGAAATTACTCAGTAGATATCGTTCCTTGAAAGTTATTCAAATTAGATGAAATATTTCTTTCTTAAAAACATGGGGAAACATTGATATTAAGCATATATTGAAATTCATTCAAATACGAGGTGTTCAAAACAGGTATTACAATTTATAAGCAAAAGAACAAATAACAAAAAGAGGAGCTTCACACTAAAGTTCCTCTTCTTTTAAATATCCGAATCATTATTTTTATTTCAAAAAGGTAGTGATTCGGTTGATTTATATTGGAATGTAGTGAAATTTGAAATTTCAAAAATCGCTTAAAATCAAGGTTTTTAACGTCTATTGACGTGTAGTGAACCCCTATTTCACCTAGAAAGAGGTTACGACACAATAATAGGGGAAAAGGGACTTACTATTTCTGGTGGACAAAGACAGAGAATATCATTAAAAGTTTAAACTTTTCAATCTTTTGAATATTCGTTGACAAAGACTTGTTCTTAGATGTATAATGAATATGTAAAATAATTCACAAAGAAATAGAGGTGATAATATGCAATTATCACGATATGTATTAAGTCATAAACTTGATTCAGGTATGGTCTATTTTAATACTAAAAATAATCATTCTTTTTTTATAACAAAAGCATTGGAAGAAGTGATCTCTCATAGTAAAGAGATAGCAAGAAATATTGCAAACTCTCTTTAAAGAGGTTTATGATTATTTTAATGCAGATTGATGGTTTATAAGATTAAGTCTCAATAGGTAGAGATTAGTATATTCTTGTTGAATACTTTTATTTAATGAAGGTTATTTATAGTTGAAAGGGGAAATAGATGGTTTCTAAAATTGATACAGCTTGGGACTTGTTTCTGGAGGGAAAAACATCAGAAGCTAAACAGTTGGTTGAACAAGATTTTTCCATTGATACCTGTACAGATTTTAGCCTTTTAAATCTGATGGGGTATTTATTATTGGCAGAAAAAGACTATGCCTCGTGTATTCGTATCTTTGAGAAATACATTATATTAGCTCAACAAAATGAAGATAAAGAACATGAACACATTGGATTACATCAATTAGCTATGATCTACAGAGATCAGGGGGATTTTCATAAGGCTTTAAAACTCATCGAAGATGAAGAGAAGATAGTTGAAGAGTATTTTCCAAATGATAATCTAAAGAAAGCTGTGAATAACTACGAACAAGGCTATGTGAGATTAAAATTAAACAATCTTGATGAAGCTCTTACATTCATGAATCTGTCATTGGAACAATCTTTAGAGACTGATGATGTGATTTCTCAAGCTTGTAGCTATAGAGGGTTAGGTGAAATCTATTTAGCCTTGGGAGATACGGAATTATCCAATAGACATTTCAAACGAGCTATAGAACTTTTCGAAAGTGTTGGAGAGTTTGAAGGGATAAAGGAAATTGAGGAATTGACCCCTTAAAAGTTTAAAAGAGATGAGTTCTGTTAATAAGCAGAGCTCTTTTTTATCTAAAGTTAAGTTCTTTAAATATTCATTGACCAGACTTATTTTTAGATGTATAATGAGCATGTAAAATATATCACAAAGAATAATATGTAATAAGATTTAATGATTACATCTGATATTTCTCAATTATAGGGTTCTATTATTTAGGAGAGATTTATGATTCATATCTTTAAATATCTTGATAAAAAAACAAAATACCTAACCATTATTGGGGCACTGGCAAATGGGGGTCTCGCTTTGGGGCAACCCTTGGTTGTTGCCAAAGCATTATCGATAGATCAAAATAACCTTACCTATTCTTCTATTTGGAAATTTGCCCTCTTTGGTTTTTCTGTCTATTTCGCTTTGTATAGTCTAATGTTATTTTGTAATCATGCAAATAATGTCTTTCGACGTGAAATTCACATGAATATCCGAACGGCACTGTTTCATAAGTTAATGGAAGACAGAGAATATAGTGAAGATGAAAAGATTACCATGCTGACACAGGATATGGAATTTTTAGGAGATAACTTTTTTGAACGCTATATGTCTATTTCATGTTGGGGATTTGGAGCGCTGATTACGGCGATCTATATCATTGCCCAAAATGTTTTATTGGGTTCTATCTTTGTTTTCTTCACGATCTTACGTCCCATTCCACAATTCTTAATGAATAATAAGCTAAAGAATTCAGGGGATGAAATGTCTCAGGGAAGAACAGCTGTTCATAACCAAATCTCTGATAGTATTCGAGGGGCTCAAACCTTGCGGATGAATCAAGCCTTGCCTGAAAATTCTCAGCGCGTCTGGAATATCAATCTTCGTTATCAACGAGCCATTCAAAAGTTTGCTTTTACCCATAATATTGTTTTCTTTTGTAATGGTTTCATGGTCTTTCTTAGCCAAGTACTCCCCTTGGTATTGGGGTTCTTCCTTGCCATGCATGGTCATCATGTTTCAGTGGCTAGCCTGGTTGCAATGTATATTGCCGCTGGTCAACTGGTAGGTCCTATACAAAATATCATGTATGATGTGGTTGAAGTACAAGGAGCCAAAACAACGGCAGAAAAGATTTTCGGGATTTTAAATCGAGCAGATAATAGTGAATCGGACAATCATTCGATCTCACAAGTAGAAGAACTAGAAATTTCTCATTTAAGTAAATCTTATAACGGTAGAGAGATTATACGCGATCTTAATCTAGCCATTCAACAAGGCGAAAAAGTCCTCATCAAAGGGCCAAGTGGCTGTGGGAAATCAACCCTCTTTCGAATGATCACAGGGGAAGAAAAGGCGGATGATGGGACGATTACTTGTCGGACAAGGGGTGGAGCAAAAACAAGTTATTTTATTCGTCAGGTAGGTATCATCAGTCAGCATCCTTTCCTCTTTAATGATACTGTTCGCTACAATCTTAGTTTGGGACAAGAGTTTTCAGATCAAGAATTGGAGACTGTTTTGAGACAGGTCAAACTCGACCATGAACTAACTGATGGACTTGATTTTGCAATCACTAATAACGGAGAAAATATTTCAGGCGGACAACGAGTCCGGATTGAACTAGCCCGCTTCCTTCTTCGTAAAAAGGATATTTTATTAGCAGATGAGGTAACTGCAGCTCTTGACGTAGAAAATAGCCAGATGGTTCGAGACTTGATTTTCTCACTACCGATGATGGTGTTAGAAATCGCTCACCATATTGATTATGAAAGTCGATACGATCAAGTCATTGAACTAAGAAAAAATTGAATTATTTTCATGATAAGATAATGTGGTATCGATTAATAGTTGCAGTCGTTTTATGATAAGAAGAAAGCTTCTGAAACGTTAGATTTCAGAAGCTTTTTGTCTTTAAGTTTTGAGTAAGTTATAATTTTCTGTGATATTTAGGATATTTAAAAAATATACAAGTGTTTTTGTAGATTAATTTACAATTTTTCCAGTATTTTACCAAGTAGTTCTTCTAACTTTCCTAAATCTCCATAGACTGTTCCGTCCATATAAAGATTGTAAACCTTGTCATCTTGCTCCACACGTATTTGTGCAGAATAACCTTTTGATAGTGCTAAGGAACGAATAACTTCTCGTTGAGTTCGTCCATTCCCTTCTCGAAAGGGATGGAAATAATTAAGATTATCAAGAATTTTTGCTAATTGTTTAATAATCTCATCTTTTGAATTAGCAGTTTGATAATAGGTATGAATAAGGCGGTTTATATAAGCTTGGGCAGTACTGAAAGATTGTATTGACATAAAAGGATTCCCATTTTTTGAGATATTCACTTTGCGAAATTGTCCCGCCCAAGCATAGACATCTTGAAATAAATATTTATGAATGGCTAAAATATCACTAATGGAGTAGACTTCAATGACTTTCAAGCGTAAGTCTGCAAGCCTTCTAGTAACGAATAAATGCTCATTCCGATAGGCTTCTTCAATATTTGTAACATTTTGTTTGTTGATTAAGACTGTAGAATTTGGATAGGTATATTGATGATTGGGGTCAATGTACTCATATCCTTCATATTGATTTTTAACCAATATTCAATTCCTTTCGTCTGTTGATAACATAAGTTTTTAAATCAATCACATCTTGAACAGTAGGTTCATAATTTTCAATCATTGATGACCCAATAGCATACCAGACAGTATCAAAATCCGAAAAGTTATCAAAGGGAATCCCTAAAATTGTTAATTCTTCTTTATTTACATCAAGAGTCATGGCACACCTCCTTATATAGAGTTATCCTTATTATACCATAAAATCGGTATTTTCACCTAAAGGATAGAGACCAAAAGATATATGTAAGCGTATAGATTAATACTTACAGAACTAAAAATATTCCCCTGTTTTTAGTCCAACTGAAACCCATACTTTCCAAACCAGGTCTTAAGAAAAAAGGTAGAGAAAAAGGTAGAGTTTGAATTGAAATACAGTGCAATATATCGCATTTGGCAAAAAGAAAAAACGCTTGAAATCAGCGTTTTTCTTCTGTATTGATTCGTATTGAATGCTTACTTCACTTCTATCTACAGTTTCTAAATCTCTAAATATAATAGAGCTGAAGCAGTGGTAAAACAAATCATCAACAAACTTGGTAATATCTTAGAAAATAATTTCTTTATAGTCCAAGTCGGTTTGCTTTAAATTATACTTTTTTCTTAAACATTTGCTACGAGTAGGTCTTTCTTGTGAGTAATTTTCATCAAAAAATTTCATAGGTAAGTCCTATATATAATCATGGAAAAGTAGTAAAAATAGTTGTTATCCTAGTTGATTAAAAAAATCTCTGATTTCCTCATCTTTTATAAAATAATATATAATTTTCCCCTCTCTTCTAGTATCCAAGATGTTTTGATTGGCTAGTTTACGAAGATGGTGGGAGGCAGATGCCATACTGAGATTTAGTAAACAGGCTATATCACAGACACAGAGTTCTTCAACAGCAAGGAGATAAAAGATGATATTTATCTGTTTATTATCGGTAAATTTTGATAAAATACGAAGTGATTTTTGAACTTTTTCCTTTTCAAGGTAGTTCGTTGCGGTTGTAACATTTTGTTGATTAATAACATCCACTTGACAGATACTATCTTTTTTCATATTTTTTTCTCCTAGCCTAACACAGCCCATAGCATGTCAAAGCTGTTGTTTTCAATCAGGATATACATCCCCAATCCTAAATAGACAACGGCAATAAACCATCTGCTATATTTTTCCAAAGTTTCTCCAACAGAAGGGACTTGTGCCAATTTTTGGGCAGAAAAAACCAAGAGATAAATCATGACTAGAAAAGTAAGTAAAGTCACTATCAAATTCGCTAAATTTAAGGTGGTAAAATATGGGACAAAGACACCAATATTGTCAGCGCCACAACTTGCAAAAGTAATCATAGCGACTAGAAAAATCAGGTTTTTATTGTCTTTTCGCAAACCATCTTTTACAATAGCTTCTCCATCAGAATCTCCTAAAAGCAAAACTTTGAGGCCTAGGAAAATTGGAATCAAACCGAGTAAACCTAAAATCTCTTTACTAGGAATATAATTTAAGACAAATGCAAAAAGCAAACTTAGCAATATTAGACTAATAGAGCCTAGAAATTGTCCTAAATAGATGTTAATGATGTCTTTTCTGCTTTTTCTTTTGGCAAAAAATAACATTAGGATAATAAGTAAGTCTACGGCTGTCCCAGAATACAGGATTATTGAAGTAACAACATTTTGAACCATAAAACACCTCATTCAAATATATTTTTGAATGTATTTTAACATTAAACTTTGTAGATGTCAACTTCAGCTCCATCAAAATATAGATAAGAAGGTAGTGTACCAAATATTAAAAAGCCCTGCCATCGAAATGATAGCAGGGCTTAACTTCAATATCCAGATGATATATTTATCTAAAAAAGGTAGAGAAAAAGGTAGAGTTTGAATTGAAATACAGTGCAATAGTTCGCATTTGGCAAAAAGAAAAAACGCTTGAAATCAGCGTTTTTCTTCTGTATTGATTCGTATTGAACCCCTATTTCACTTCAGTAAACACAACGTGTTTGCGAAGTTTTGGTGAGTATTTCTTCAATTGAAGACGGTCTGGAGTGTTACGTTTGTTTTTAGAAGTAAGGTACAAGCGTTCACCAGATTCTTTGTGTTCAAGTGTAATATTTACGCGCATGGTATCTCCCTTCTATTATTCAGCTGATGCAGCTTTAGCGATCTTACGTCCTTTGTAGTATCCTTTAAGGGATACACGGTGTGAACGTGAGTAATCTCCAGTTGCTTCGTCAAAGTTTACAGATGGAGCTGTTACTTTGTAGTGCGTACGACGTTTGTTTTTCTTCGCTTTTGATGTGCGACGTGCAGGTACTGCCATTTCGTTTTTCTCCTTTTAAGATATAAATTCAATTAGGTTTGATTTTCATCAACTGTAACAGTATAACAAAACTTTTTTGTAAAGTAAAGTTACTTGACAAAAAATTATAAAAAAAATCTCCTGCCTCATCAAATGGGACAGGAGTTCTCCTTAAAGGTCAATTTCAAATGGCTCATCAATCGTTTCCGAAACGTATTTGCCATCCTTTTTTCGTTGTTTGACACATTCTGTCAGCAGGTACTCGATCTGACCATTGACCGATCGAAAGTCATCTTCTGCCCATGATGCGATAGCAGCATATAACTTGGCTGACAGTCTAAGTGGAATTTGCTTTTTCTTTTGATCAGCCATTCTTAATAGAGACTTCCTGTGTTGACAATTGGTTGTGCATCATGATTGCCACAGAGAACGACTAGAAGGTTCGATACCATGGCAGCCTTCCGTTCTTCGTCTAGCTCTACAATCTCTCCTTCGCTCAAGCGTTCAAGGGCCATTTCAACCATCCCAACTGCTCCGTCGACAATCATCTTCCGCGCATCGATAATGGCAGAAGCTTGTTGGCGTTGAAGCATGACAGCTGCGATTTCTGGAGCATAGGCCAAGTAGGTAATACGAGCTTCTAGAATTTCGAGCCCAGCATCTTTTACACGTGCTTGAATCTCTTCTCGAATACGACTGGCCACGATTTCACTGGAGCCTCTTAGGCTACCTTCATCTGCCTGGCCGTCTCCTGTCGTATCGACATTAGGAGCTACATCATAAGGATAGATGCGGACAATATTACGAAGAGCACTATCACACTGCAATGAGAGATATTCTTTGTAGTTATCCACATTGAAGACTGCTTTAGCCGTATCCACCACGCGCCAAGTAACTGCAATACCGATTTCTACAGGATTTCCCAAACAGTCATTAATCTTCTGACGAGAGTTATTCAAGGTCATCACTTTTAAGGAAATACTCTTTTTACCTGTCTCGATAGAAATATTGTTGCCTTCTGCTGTTTTACTGACAGACATGGGTGACTTGGTGGTGACATCACCACTTTGGCCCAAGCGGGTGTTATTGGCAGGATTGACAGCGACACAGAAGGGATTGACAAAGTAAATACCCGCTTCTCGAATGGTTCCAATATAGTTCCCAAACAAGGTCAAGACCAAGGCCTCTTGCGGTTTAATAATTTTGATCCCCGCATAGCATACCAGACTAGCAATAAAGAGAAAAATACAGGTAATAACTCCAATTGCAAGCGGGAAACCTTCTGGTAAACTAGCAATCGAACTAATAAAGGCAAAAACTAAAACAAGATCTCCAACTAGCAAGCCTACAAGGGCAGCTAAGCCGTTTTTCTTTTGGGTTAAAATTTTTTCTTCCATGGGACGAGCCCTTCTTTCTTTATGATATCTAAATGATATCACTTTGTTCGCAAAAGTCAAGATATAACTGTAAATTATTTTAGCAAGCAAGCGATTGAGCTAAATTGTCTGAAAATTCAAGAATTTTCTTCTATCGTTGGGCCGTAAATTGTGCTATAATAATAAAAAAACGATGAGAGGAATGACATGACAGAATTAGACAAACGACATCGTAGTAGTGTCTACGATAGCATGGTAAAATCTCCCAACCGTGCCATGCTTCGCGCGACGGGAATGACCGATGAAAGCTTTGAAAAACCGATTGTCGGAGTGATTTCGACATGGGCGGAAAATACCCCTTGTAACATCCACCTTCATGATTTTGGAAAATTGGCCAAAGAAGGTGTGAAAGATGCAGGAGCTTGGCCAGTCCAATTCGGAACCATTACGGTTGCGGACGGGATCGCTATGGGGACACCAGGGATGCGTTTCTCCCTAACGTCACGTGATATCATCGCGGACTCTATCGAAGCGGCTATGGGTGGTCACAACGTGGATGCCTTTGTAGCCATTGGGGGCTGTGATAAGAACATGCCGGGTTCCATGATTGCCATTGCCAATATGGATATCCCTGCGATCTTTGCTTATGGTGGGACCATTGCTCCGGGTAATCTGAACGGCAAGGATATCGACTTGGTGTCTGTTTTCGAAGGAATTGGGCAATGGAATCACGGCGATATGACCGCTGAAGAAGTGAAGCAATTAGAGTGTAACGCCTGCCCTGGCCCTGGTGGCTGTGGTGGTATGTATACGGCCAACACCATGGCGACAGCGATCGAGGTCCTTGGGATGAGCTTACCAGGTTCCTCTTCTCACCCTGCTGAATCAGCTGATAAAAAGGCGGATATCGAAGAAGCAGGTCGTGCAGTTGTCAAGATGCTGGAAATGGGACTGAAACCATCTGACATCTTGACTCGTGAGGCCTTTGAAGATGCCATTACAGTGACCATGGCGCTCGGTGGTTCCACCAATGCGACCCTTCACTTGCTTGCGATCGCTCATGCGGCCAATGTTGACTTGACGCTGGAAGACTTCAACGATTTCCAAGAGCGCGTGCCTCACTTGGCGGACTTGAAACCTTCAGGGAAATATGTCTTCCAAGACCTTTACAATGTCGGTGGCGTGCCAGCTGTCATGAAATACCTTCTTAAGAATGGGTTCCTTCATGGAGATCGCATTACCTGTACTGGTAAAACGGTGGCTGAGAACTTAGAAGCCTTCGCTGATTTGACACCAGGTCAAAAAGTCATCATGCCACTTGAACATCCGAAACGTGCGGATGGTCCATTGATCATCTTGAAAGGGAACTTGGCTCCAGAAGGAGCAGTTGCCAAAGTATCAGGTGTGAAGGTCCGCAACATCACGGGTCCTGCTAAGGTCTTTGACTCAGAAGAAGCTGCCATTGAGGCCGTTCTTTCAGACGAAATCGTGGATGGCGACGTTGTCGTTGTTCGTTTCGTTGGTCCTAAGGGTGGTCCTGGTATGCCGGAAATGCTGTCCTTATCATCCATGATCGTTGGGAAAGGCCAAGGGGACAAGGTGGCCCTCTTGACAGACGGACGTTTCTCTGGAGGGACTTACGGTCTCGTTGTCGGACACATCGCGCCTGAAGCTCAGGTCGGCGGTCCAATTGCCTACCTCCACACAGGGGATCTGGTGACAGTTGACCAAGATACTAAAGAAATCACTATGCATGTCTCAGACGAAGAGTTAGCGAAACGCAAGGCGGAAACAACCTTGCCACCACTCTATAGCCGTGGGGTTCTGGGTAAATACGCCCATATCGTTTCTTCAGCCTCACGCGGTGCCGTGACAGACTTCTGGAATATGGAACAGTCTGGTAAACAGTAATTGCAAGGACGACTTTGTCCAAAGAGAGAGTGGGACAGAAATCGGTCATTCGTTAGAATTCGATTTGGTCGTCCCACCTCCGCACAGCTTCAACAGTCTGAGAGACTGTTGAAGGTTGCAGATAAAGGAAACATAGGGCATCTTTGAAGCTTAAAAAGCGAACAAAGACTTAGGATACTTGCTTCGCAAGTTCTATCCGCCACCTCAAAGCAGTGCTTTGAGCACTCAACCACTACGTCTTGCTCGACAATTCAAAGACAAGAAGAGGCTAGGACTTTTGTCCCAGCCTCTTTTTTTGGATCAAAGGGGCTGTTTTCAACCCTGTCGCTGAAACGTATGAATATTACTTTTTTGGGGATTTGAGTGTATCATCTGTCATTTTTCTTGTAAAATTGTCTATAATTTGCTATAATTGTGACTAATCAAATCAATCCTTTAATACTGTCCAGAGAGGCAGGCAAGGAGCTATGGAAAAGAAAGGCCTGGGAAGACCAGCCTATATTTTGTGTATCTCCTTGTTGTGGGGGATTTTTTTGTATAGTTGAAAAGTGGTTTGATAAAAAAAGAAATCGTCGATGATGGAGCATGAAGTACTCCCTTACGATTTGGTCATCGAAGGTAGACATTTTTATTCAGCCATAGCTTGTTGCATCTTAATTTTAGGAGGTTTTTACGATCGTGAATGACGTTAAATATGATGTGAATGATATGCCAAAACCTGGTTTATTGGTTGGTTTATCTTTCCAGCATTTGTTTGCCATGTTTGGTGCGACGGTGCTGGTGCCGATTTTGGTTGGGATTGATCCTGCCATTGCTTTGTTCTCATCTGGTTTGGGGACTTTGGCTCACTTGACAGTGACCAAGTATAAGATTCCTGCCTACATGGGATCTAGTTTTGCTTATATTGCAGCGATGCAAATGCTGATGAAGTCAGATGGGATCGCAGCAGTTGCGCAAGGTGCCATGGCGGGTGGTTTGGTCTACTTGTTTGTGGCTCTGATTGTTAAGTATGCGGGTAAAGACTGGATTAATAAGGTCCTTCCACCAATCGTGGTTGGTCCCATTATTATGGTAATTGGTTTGAATCTTGCGGCGAATGCAGTCACTGATGCGACAACCTTAAATAAAAGCTATAGCGGCTATGCTCTATTGATTTCGATGGTGACCCTCTTTGCGGTTATCCTATTTAACATGTATGGCAAGAAGATTGTCGGTGTCGTCCCAATTTTACTTGGATTAATTGTGGGCTATATTTTCTCAGTGGCTCTTGGTTTGGTGACAGGACATAGTTTTGTCAATTTCTCAGAGGTCAGTGCGGCGCATTGGATTCAAGTTCCAAACTTTGACATTCCATTTGTGGATTATAGCTTTAAGCTCTATCCAAGTGCGATTTTGACCATGGCTCCGATTGCCTTTGTGACCATGACGGAACATTTTGGCCACCTCATGGTTTTAAATAGTTTGACGGAGCGTGATTACTTCAAGGATCCAGGGCTTGACCATACGCTTACTGGTGATGGTTTGGCACAGATTATTGCCGGATTCTTTGGAGCTCCTCCAGTAACCTCTTATGGGGAAAACATTGGGGTTATGGCCCTTAGTAAGGTCTACTCAGTTTACGTTATTTCAGGCGCAGCAGTGATTGCGGTTGTCATGAGTTTTATCGGGAAACTATCAGCACTCTTGCACTCTATTCCAACTCCTGTATTGGGAGGATTGTCTATTGCCCTCTTTGGGGTTATCGCTGCTAGCGGTTTGAAAATTTTAGTTGAACATCAGATTGATTTTGATAATAAAAAGAATCTCTTGATTGCAAGTGTGATTTTGGTATCAGGGATCGGTGGTTTGATGATTGACCTTGGTGGTCTTCAAATCACAGGTGTGGCAACGTCAACAATTCTTGGGATTGTGTTGTACCAAATCCTTCCAGAACCAAAAGCTGACCGGGCTTAGACCATTCTGGTAGTGAGAAAGTTTCACTGATTCAACCATCATAAAAAACGAGGAACAGACTCTGATGGCAGAGCTGGTGTTCCTCGTTTTTATTGTGGATCGGATTTCCGAAGGAGCATTCCTTCATTAGTTGACTGCTTTTTTAAAATAATCATGATTGTTATCGTGGTGGGAGTCCGAGTGCGATGCGGCCGTATCGACTGATGCGCGTGATTTTCCAGGCGGGCGACCAGGTCACTTCGACCTTGACCTCTTCGATTCCATCGATTTCCTTAAGGCGCGAAACGATTTCGATCGGAAGGCTCTCGGCACAGCTACAAGCCGTATCTGTAAAGGTCATGACTACCTTGCAAGTGCCAGCTTCATCTAGATGGATCTCGTAGATCAGTCCTAGGTTATAGACATCTAACTCCACATCGGTATCAAATACAAGCTCCAATTTTTCGATGAATGCCTTTTCCAGTGCGAGGGCGCGGTCATTGATTTTTATATCCTCTCTCATCGCAAGATCCTTTCAGTGTAGTATGGTTTCCATTTTCTCATAATTTGGCTGATAAGGCAAGAAGATAAAGAGGATTTGAACGCGTCGAACGAAGGAAATTCAGTCTAGCCTCCATTTCTCTTCGAATTTGTGGTAAAATAGAGGCAAAAGTAAGACAAAGGATGAAGGCTATGAAATTACAAAAACCAAAAGGGACCCAGGATATCCTTCCTGGCGATTCAGCCAAATGGCAATATGTAGAAGGCTTTGCACGCAAGGTCTTTGCGCGATACAATTATGATGAAATCCGCACACCGATCTTCGAGCATTATGAAGTCATCAGCCGTTCAGTAGGGGATACAACGGATATCGTTACCAAAGAAATGTATGATTTCTATGACAAGGGAGACCGTCATATCACGCTTCGTCCAGAAGGAACAGCTCCTGTTGTCCGCTCGTATGTAGAAAATAAACTCTTTGCGCCTGAGGTACAAAAACCAAGTAAGTTCTATTACATAGGCCCAATGTTCCGCTACGAACGTCCTCAAGCAGGGCGCTTGCGTCAATTCCACCAAATTGGGGTAGAATGTTTTGGATCGAGTAATCCTGCAACGGATGTTGAAACCATTGCCATGGCGGCACAATTCCTTAAAGAATTGGGAATTGATAATGTGACCTTGCACTTGAACACCTTGGGAAGCCCAGCCAGTCGCCAGGCTTATCGTCAAGCTTTGATTGATTACCTCTTGCCAATGAAGGATCAATTGTCCAAGGACAGCCAACGCCGCTTAGAAGAAAATCCGCTTCGTGTCTTGGATTCAAAAGAAAAAGAAGACAAGGCAGCGGTTGAACAGGCTCCTTCCATCCTAGACTATCTGGATGAAGAAAGCCAAGCGCATTTTGATGCGGTTCGTCGGATGTTGGAAGACTTGGGAGTATCTTATGTCATCGATACTAATATGGTGCGTGGCTTGGATTACTACAACCACACGATTTTTGAGTTTATTACAGAAATTGAAGGTAATGAATTGACAGTTTGTGCGGGTGGTCGCTATGATGGTTTGGTGGAATACTTCGGTGGCCCTGCGACAGCTGGTTTTGGATTTGGTATCGGTGTGGAACGGATCCTTCTTATTCTTGAAAAGAAAGGTGTAGCATTACCAATTGAAACAGGTCTAGATGCCTATATAGCCGTCTTAGGGGACGAGGCCAATGAAGCGGCGCTTAGTTTGGTACAAGCTCTTCGTCTTCAAGGTTTCAAGGCCGAACGCGACTACCTCGGACGCAAGCTTAAGGCCCAATTTAAGTCTGCAGATGTCTTTGCGGCCAAAGCCTTGATTACTTTAGGAAGTAGCGAGGTTGAAAGCGGTCAAGTCACCGTGAAAAACAACCAAACTCGTCAAGAAGTGACCGTAGCTCTTGACAGTTTGAAGAAAGATTTCCCGTCTGTCTTAGCAGAGTTGGAATTGGCTTGATCGAACGGGAAAGACAAGGGTAGACAAGATTTATCTGGGAGAGAGTGGGACAGAAATCGGTCATTCGTTGGAATTCGATTTCGTCGTCCCACCTCCGCACAGCTTCAACAGTCTGGGAGACTGTTGAAGGTTGCAGATAAAGGAAACATAGTTTCCGTCAACATAGGGCATCTTTGAAGCTTAAAAAGCGAACAAAAACTTAGGATACTTGCTTCGCAAGTTCTATCCGCCATCTCAAAGCAGTGCTTTGAGCACTCAACCACTGCGTCTTGCTCGACAATCCAAAAACAATTGAGAGGCTAGGACTTTTGTCCCAGCCTCTTTCTTTTTTATCTCTCACCTAATTTGGCGAAAAGCCGTTAAATTTTCTGACATTTATGATATAATGAGAAGACTACTAGTAAAGGAATGAATCCCTCATGACATTAGTTTACCAATCAACACGAGATGAAAAAAATACTGTAACAGCTAGTCAAGCCATCCTTCAAGGCTTGGCGACAGATGGCGGTTTGTTTACTCCGGTCTCTTATCCTCAAGTGGAGCTGGATTTTGATACCCTCAAAGATGCTTCCTATCAGGAAGTAGCAAAACTCATTTTGTCAGCCTTCTTGGACGACTTTACGGCAGAAGAGTTGGACTACTGCATTTCTCATGCCTATGACAGCAAGTTTGATACCCCGGCTATTGCTCCGCTTGTCAAACTCGATGGGCAATACAACTTGGAACTTTTCCACGGCTCCACCATTGCCTTTAAGGATATGGCCTTGTCGATCTTGCCTTACTTCATGACAACAGCAGCTAAGAAGCACGGTCTGGAAAACAAGATTGTCATCTTGACAGCGACATCTGGTGATACTGGGAAAGCTGCTATGGCCGGTTTTGCCGATGTTCCTGGAACAGAGATCATCGTCTTTTATCCAAAAGACGGTGTCAGCAAGGTGCAAGAATTGCAAATGACCACTCAAACGGGGGACAATACTTATGTGATCGCCATCGATGGAAACTTTGACGATGCTCAGACCAACGTCAAACATATGTTCAACGATGAGGCCCTTCGTGAAAAATTAACAGCCAACAAGATGCAATTTTCATCAGCTAACTCTATGAATATCGGCCGTTTGGTGCCTCAGATCGTTTATTACGTATATGCCTATGCGCAATTGGTCAAGACAGGCCAAATCACAGCGGGAGAAAAAGTTAACTTCACCGTACCAACAGGAAACTTTGGAAATATCTTAGCAGCTTTCTATGCCAAACAAATTGGTCTTCCAGTTGGGAAATTGATCTGTGCATCAAACGAGAACAATGTCTTGACAGACTTCTTCAAAACACATGTCTATGATAAGAAACGTGAGTTCAAGGTGACCACTAGTCCATCAATGGATATTTTGGTTTCTTCAAACTTGGAACGTTTGATTTTCCACTTGCTAGGCAATGATGCTCCAAAGACCAAAGAATTGATGGAAAGCCTCGTTGCAACAGGTCAGTACCAATTGTCCGATTTTGATGCAGACATCTTAGATTTGTTTGCGGCGGCCTACGCAGATGAAGCAGAAACTGCTGCAGAAATCAAGCGGGTTTATGAAGCGTCTGATTACATCGAAGACCCTCATACAGCCGTAGCATCAGCTGTTTATCAAAAATACCGGACCCAAACAGGGGATACTGCTAAAACAGTTATTGCCTCTACAGCAAGTCCTTATAAATTTCCAGTTGTAGCAGTAGAAGCGGTGACGGGCGAGACAGGTTTAGGCGATTTTGAAGCCTTGGCTAAATTACACACACTCTCAGGTGTTCCTGTACCACCGGCCGTAGACGGTCTGGAAACTGCACCGGTTCGCCATCGCACCAGCGTTGCAGCCCAAGATATGCAAACAGCTGTCGAAGACTACTTGGGACTGTAATTCTCCTTATTAGAAAGATCAAAAGAGCCGTTTGGCTCTTTTCTATACGCATGCATTCATACAAAAAAATCGTAAACATCGCCCTTCCTGCCATGGGTGAAAATTTCTTACAAATGCTGATGGGCATGGTGGACTCTTATTTAGTCGCGCACCTGGGCTTGATTGCTATCTCAGGTGTGTCCGTCGCAGGGAATATCATCACCATCTATCAAGCCATCTTTTTGGCACTGGGTGCGGCAGTCGCCAGTGTCATGTCTAAAAGTCTGGGCGAAAAAAATCAAGAAGCGATTGCCTACCATGCAACAGAGTCATTGAAAGTGACCTTGTTGGTGAGTGCTCTCTTAGGTGGAGCGTCGCTCCTCTTTGGTCGCCAGATGATTTCGCTCTTGGGGACTGAAGCAGAAGTCGCCGAAAGTGGGGGGATTTACCTTTCCTTGGTCGGCGGGACCATTGTTCTCTTAGGCTTGATGACGACTCTGGGCTCGCTGGTTCGGGTGGCCAACAATCCACGCCTTCCCATGTATGTGAGCCTCTTGACCAATGTTTTAAATGCTCTGTTCTCCTCTGTGGCTATTTTCCTTTTTGGTTGGGGAATTGTCGGAGCAGCTTTGGGGACTGTGCTAGCCCGCTTGATCGGTGCCTTTCTCTTGTGGCAAAAAGTCCGGCTACCCTTTGCTCCCCTTCGGTGGGGATTGGATCGCAAGCTCTTAGACTTAGCGCTTCCAGCTGCCGGAGAGCGCTTGATGATGCGGGCTGGAGATGTGGTGATTATCGCGATCGTCGTCGCTTTTGGGACGGAAGCAGTCGCGGGCAATGCCATCGGAGAGACCTTGACCCAGTTTAACTACATGCCTGTATTTGGAGTGGCCACAGCGACGGTCATGCTCGTAGCACGGAGCCTGGGTGAAGGTGATCTTGAGCAGATTGATCGCCTTCGAAAGCAGTCTTACTGGCTGTCCTTCGTGTTGATGTTACCCATTGCCTTGGGAATCTTTTTTGGTGGCACCTTTCTGACGCATCTCTACACGCAAGATACGAAAGCGGTAGAAGCTAGCCTTTCGGTTGTCCTCTTTTCTTTGTTAGGAACACCCTTTACAGCAGGGACGGTCATCTATACAGCTGTTTGGCAAGGCTTAGGAAATGGGAAATTGCCATTTTATGCAACGACCATTGGCATGTGGGTCATTCGAATTGGAGCGGGTTATCTGCTTGGAGTAACCCTTGGATTCGGACTTCCAGGAGTTTGGACGGGAACGCTACTAGATAATGCCTTTCGCTGGCTATTTTTGAGTCAGCTTTATCGACGAAAAGTAGGAGAGAGAACATGACAAAACGAGCTTTTATTTGGGATTTGGATGGAACCTTGCTAGATTCCTATGATGCAATCCTAGCTGGTCTTGAGGAGACCTATGCCTATTACCAGCTTCCGTTTGACCGAGCGAGTATTAAAGACTATATCTTGAAGCATTCGGTTCAGGATCTTTTAGTAGCTGTGGCAGAGGAGTATCAACTGGATGTGACCGACTTAAATCAGCGTCGGGCAGAAAGTCTAGCAGAGAAAAATGCCCAGGTTGTCCTGATGGAGGGGGCGCGTGATGTCCTGTCCTGGGCGAAGGATGCGGGGATCCAGCAGTTTGTTTATACCCATAAGGGAGAGAATGCCTTGGTCATTCTACGGGACTTGGGTTTGGAATCTTTTTTTAAAGAGATTTTGACCAGTCAAAGTGGTTTTGCACGCAAGCCTAACCCAGAAGCAGCCAGGTATCTGATGAAGAAGTACGGGTTGGAGTCAGAAAATACCTACTATATTGGGGATCGGAGTCTGGATATTGATTTTGCAAGAAATAGCCAGATTCAGAGTATCAATTTCTTGACAACTGACTATGAAGGCAATCACCAGATGAAAACTTTACGGGATATCCCAAGCGTTTTAAGCCCTGAAAAGAATCTGTAAAGAGATTGTTCTCATTTTGAAATAAAGTCGTAAGCTTTCTTTAAGAAATGTCCGCTATAATAGAAGCATAAACAAAGACCTCCTAACTTTGTTTAGAAAAATCCTAAAACTTTTCTTTTTCATAATAATCTCCCTAAGAGTCGCCCAATCAGGCGGCTTTTTTTGTGTGAAACAAAGTGCAAGCTCTTTTTCTTGCAGGAAGATAAAAAACGATTTATACTTGATAAGTCAATTATTGATAAATCAAAAGCAGATCGGAGAAAGGATATGGCAGAAATCAATGATTTGCTCTACCAACTACGTTTGGCAGACCAATCGACTACACAACTCTTTGAAAAGCGCCTAGGGATTAGCTTAACACGTTATCAAATTTTGCAGGATTTATTCGAACAAGCACCGTGCAATCAGATCTCGGTTCAGGAACGCTTGCAGATTGATCCAGCTGCTTTAACGCGGCATTTCAAAATACTAGAAAAGGAAGGGTTTGTCCATCGGAGTCGAAATCCAAAGAATCAGCGGGAAATCTTAATTCATTTGACGGATATGGCCTATAATCATTTGGTCAAACATCCCCCTCGCCATCATGTGGCTGTGAAAGAACAGATGAGTCACATTTTGACCGTTCAAGAACAAGAGCAATTTTCATACTTGCTGGATAAATTAGTATCTGGTATTGAACAAATAACTATTGAATAAAAAGGAGAATCTACCATGTCATTACTGACGATTATTTTAGCAAGTCTTGCTGCACTGGAGCATTTATATATTTTTTATTTGGAGAGCATCCGAACCACATCTGATACCACCAGTCGGGTTTTCAACATGGATAAAGAAGAACTCGCTCGCCCATCTGTGACCTCTCTATTTAAAAATCAAGGAATATACAATGCCTTGATCGGTGTCTTCCTCTTGTATGGCTTGTTTGTGTCTGAAAATATTGAAGTCGTTACGATTTTTGTGCTCTTTATTATTGGAGCAGCAGCCTACGGTGCGATGACAGCCCATAAAAAGATTATCTTGACCCAAGGCGGTCCTGCAATTTTAGCATTGTTGAGTATCCTATTTTTGGGATAAAAAGGACGTTCCGCTGATCTTATTAAATTAGTGTAGAAAAAGTATAAAAAAGACTAAAAATTTTATTGACTTTCGAAGAAAAAGGGTTATAATGGTAGCAACAGAAAAGTAATGAGTCGGCTATTTTCAGGGAGCTTGTGGGAATTGTGAACAAGCAATAGCGACTGATGAAAATTGGACTGTTATGATCAATGAATTCTAACCCATGTGAATTCGGTTGGCACCCCTTACCGTGCAACTCCTTGATAGAGGAGATAGAGATGTAGGGAAAGACCAGCTATTTTTCCTATAAATGAGGTGGCACCGCGGACACTACGCCCTCACACAGTTTTTGTGTGAGGGCTTTTCTATGTGCCTTAGCAAGCGAAGCGAGCTTAGGCACATTGATCCCAAAGCGAAAATTGAGCGATGGGATATCCTTGATAGCCTTAGCAAGCGAAGCGAGCTTAGGCACATTGATCCCAAAGCGAAAACAGAGCGTGGGATATCCTTGATAGCCTTAGCAAGCGATGTTACGATTCATTAGAAAAAGAGTTCTAGAAGAGAGGTTTCTGATATGAAAAAAGTTTTATCTGCTGATGTGTTGAGTCCAATTTTGGCTTATATGCGTTTGGATGCACCCCATAAAATGATCTTGGAGTCGATCCCTCGTGAAAAAGAGAATGCGCGTTTTTCAATTGTGGCCTATCGGCCAGTCAGTGAAGTCAAGTTTGAACATGGTGTCCTCTATTACAATGATCAGACTGTCGAAGAGGATCCTTTGGACTTTTTGAATCGTATCACGGTCAAAACGAAAACTTCTGAAGAGCTTCCTTTTAACGGAGGAGCGATTGGATTTGTCGGCTACGACTTGATTGGCCTCTATGAGAACATCGGTTCTATTCCTGAAGATACGATCGGCACTCCAGATCTCCACTTTTTCTTATATGAAAGCTATGTGATTTTTGACCACAAAAAGGAAAAGGTCTATGTGGTGGAAGAGAATCTCTATAGTGGGCGAAGTGAAGCAGAACAAGCGTCGAGCTTGGAGCAAGTATTAGCACAGTTGGCAAGACCTGCAAAGGAAGAGTTTCAGGACAAGGATCTGCATGCTCTTCATTTCCACAATCATTTGGAGCAAAAAGAGTTTGAGGAAATGGTGGCCCTGGCTAGGGATTATATTCGAAAAGGAGATATGTTCCAATGCGTGCTCAGTCAACGTTTTTCAGCTGATTTTTCGGGAAAACCGCTAGATTATTACCGCAATTTGCGTGTGACCAATCCTTCGAATTATCTCTATTTTTATGATTTTGGGGAGTACCAAATTATCGGTGCTAGTCCAGAAAGTCTAGTGTCGGTCAAGGATCGAGTGGTGACAACTAATCCCATTGCTGGCACACGTCCCAGAGGGATCGATGAGGAGGCTGATCGGCAATTGGTAGCTGATTTGGCAGGGGATCCAAAAGAAGTCGCAGAACACCGGATGTTGGTGGATCTAGGACGAAATGATATTGGTCGTATCGCTCAAAATGGGTCAGTTGAAGTGACCAAATATATGGAAGTGGAATTCTTCCGTTATGTCATGCACCTGACCAGTGTGGTCAAGGGGCAATTACTTCCTGGGCTAGCCTCCATTGAGGCTCTGAAGGCAACTCTTCCTGCTGGAACCGTTTCGGGCGCTCCCAAGATTCGGGCTATGAAGCGGATCTATGAGGCTGAAAAAGAGAAACGAGGGGTCTATGCGGGGGCGATTGGCTATCTTTCGGTGACGGGGGATCTCGATTTTGCTATCGCGATTCGAACCATGATCCTCAAAAATAAGAAGGCTTATGTGCAAGCTGGAGCAGGAATCGTTTATGATTCGATCGCTGAAAATGAATACCAAGAAACCGTCAATAAGGCAAAATCGATGACAAGGATTGGAGAAGAAGGATGATTTTATTAGTTGATAATTACGATTCATTTACCTACAATTTAGCACAGTATATCGGAAAATTTGATGAGGTTCAGGTGCTTCGAAATGATGATCCGGATTTGTACCAGGTTGCTCAAGAAGCAGATGCCTTGGTCTTTTCTCCAGGTCCAGGATGGCCAAAGGATGCGGGCAAGATGGAGGAGATGATCCGAGATTTCGCGGGGGTTAAACCAATCTTGGGGATCTGCTTGGGACATCAAGCGATTGCAGAAGTTTTTGGAGGACGCTTAGGATTGGCCCCTCAGGTCATGCATGGCAAACAAAGCCAGATCCAGCTAGAAGCTCCCTCTCCGCTATATGCGGGTGTCGCAAAAGAAGTTCCAGTCATGCGCTACCATTCGCTGACGATTGAAGACATGCCAGAGGAGTTTGTCATTACCTCTCGGACGACGGATGATGGAGCGATTATGGGGATCCAACACCGTAGCTTACCGATTTATGGCTTTCAATACCATCCAGAAAGTATCGGGACACCAGATGGGCTTAAGACCATCGAAAATTTTGTCAAATTGGTCAAGGAGAGAAAAATGAAACAAGTGCTTGCAAAGGTAGCGGAAGGAGTAAATCTAACCGGCGCAGAATTAGAAGCTGCCATGGAAGAAGTTGTTGCGGGTCGTGCTTCAGAAGCGCAGGTGACGGCTCTACTTCTAGGCCTAAAAATGAAAGGGGAAACGGTTGAAGAACGGACGGCTATTGCAAAAGTGATGCAGGCCTATGCGGTCGCTATTCCTACAGAAGTTCAAGGAGCGATGGACAATTGTGGAACTGGTGGGGATCGTTCCTATAGTTTCAATATTTCAACTACAGCTGCCTTTGTTCTCGCTGGTGGTGGCGTCAAGATGGCGAAACACGGGAATCGCTCGATCTCTTCTAAATCAGGTTCAGCTGATGTGCTAGAAGCTCTAGGGATTAACCTTGATTTGGGTCCAGAAGATTTGGGACGAGTGTTTGAAAAGGCGGGCATTGTCTTTCTATTTGCCAAAAATCTGCATCCTGGCATGCGCTATATTATGCCAGCTCGCTTGGCGCTAGGAGTTCCAACAGTGATGAACTTAACTGGTCCTCTTATCAATCCGATTCCTCTAGAAAGCCAGCTATTGGGAACCAGTCGTCCAGATATGCTGGAAAGTACGGCAGAGATTCTAAAGAATTTGGGTCGAAAACGCGCAGTGGTAGTGAGTGGCCCACAAGGTTTGGACGAGGCAGGCCTTGATGGAGAAACCCAGCTCGCTATTTTGGAAAATGGACAGGTTACCTTATCCAGCTTTCAACCAGAAGATATGGGAATGGAGCGCATCGAAATTGATCAAGTACGTGGTGGAGACGCTAAACGCAATGCAGAAATTTTGCTCAGTGTCTTGAAGAATGAAGCGAGTCCCTTTTTAGAGGTGACGGTCTTAAATGCTGGCCTTGGATTTTATGCCAACGGCAAGGTAGCTTCTATCAAGGAGGGGATTGCCTTGGCACGGGAAGTGATTGCCAGCGGGGCTGCCCTTGAGAAATTGAGATTATTACAGGAGTATCAAAAATGAGTCAAGAATTCTTACCAAAGATTCTAAAGGAAAAGGCGCGTGAAGTGGCTGTGATGAAAGAAGAGGAGCTCCAACCTTTGCGTGAGACCTACCGCTTGTATGATTACCTAAAGAGTCATCCAGATAAGCTTCAGGTCATCGCAGAGGTGAAAAAGGCTAGCCCGAGTCTGGGAGATATTCATGTCGATGTGGATATCGTTGCGCAGGCTAAGACTTACGAAGAAAATGGAGCTGTGATGATTTCTGTCTTGACCGATGAAGTGTTTTTCAAGGGCAGTATCGAGTATCTCCGGGAAATATCTAGTCAAGTACGTATCCCCACCCTCAATAAAGATTTTATTGTGGATGAAAAGCAAATAATTCGGGCGCGAAACGCAGGGGCGACCGTGATCTTGTTGATAGTTGCAGCCTTATCAGAGGCTCGTCTGAAGGAGCTCTATGACTTTGCGACCCATCTTGGTCTGGAGGTCTTGGTGGAGACCCATAATCTGACAGAACTAGAGGTAGCTCACCGGATTGGGGCTCAGATCATAGGGGTCAACAATCGCAACTTGGTGACCTTTGAGACAGATCTCCACACTAGCCTTGAATTGGCGACCAATTTTGAACAAGAACCGGTCTACATCTCGGAGTCTGCTATTTTTACAGCAGCAGATGCGCGAATGCTCGCTCCTTATTTTAGTGGCATTCTCGTTGGGACAGCCCTCATGAAGGCAGATAATGTGGCTGAAAAAGTAAAGGAGTTGCAGATTGACAAAGGTTAAAATTTGCGGATTATCCACCCCAGAAGCTGTCCAGACAGCTGTTGAATCTGGTGCAGATTACATTGGTTTTGTCTTTGCACCAAGCAAACGGCGAGTGACACTAGAGCAAGCCCGGCAGTTGGCTACAGGGATTCCAGAGAGAGTTCAAAAAGTCGGAGTTTTTGTATCCCCACAAAGAGAAGAAGTGGAGCAAGCTTGCCAAGTTGTGTGCTTGGACCTGATACAAGTACATGGACCGATGGATGATACCATCTTGCAAGAGCTTTCCCAACAAACGATTCGCGCTGTTCAAGTGGGGAAAGATGCAGCACTTCCTGAGACCGGTGCCGATTATCTGCTCTTTGATGCTCCTGTAGCAGGAAGTGGAGAGACTTTTAACTGGCAAAAGCTCGAAAGTCAAAACGTTACAAAACCCTTCTTTATTGCAGGAGGCTTGACGGTAGACAATGTAGCAGATGCCATTCGCTTCTTTCATCCTTATGCGGTGGATGTATCCAGTGGGGTCGAGACAAATGGAAAAAAAGATCAAGAAAAGATAAAACGATTTATAGAAAGGGTCAAGCATGGCATATAAACAACCAGATCAAAACGGATTTTACGGGCGGTTCGGAGGACGTTTTGTCCCTGAAACCTTGATGACAGCAGTTTTAGAATTAGAAAAAGCCTACAGAGAAAGTCAAGCAGATCCTTCTTTTCAAGCAGAATTGGATCAGCTTCTGAAACAATATGTCGGTCGGGAAACACCGCTCTATTACGCTAAGAATCTAACCAAGTATGTCGGTGGAGCCAAGATCTTTCTAAAAAGAGAAGACCTCAACCACACAGGAGCTCATAAAATTAATAATGCTCTAGGACAGGTTTTGCTGGCACACCGAATGGGTAAAAAGAAGATCATCGCAGAAACAGGGGCCGGACAGCACGGTGTTGCAACGGCAACGGCCGCTGCTTTATTTGATATGGAATGTACCATCTACATGGGGGAAGAAGATGTCAAACGCCAAGCTCTTAATGTCTTTCGGATGGAGTTGTTGGGGGCAAAGGTTCAATCGGTAACAGATGGGTCGCGTGTTCTCAAGGATGCAGTCAACGCTGCCCTTAGAGCCTGGGTAGCAAACGTGGAAGATACCCATTATATCATGGGATCTGCTCTAGGACCTCATCCATTCCCAGAGATTGTCCGTGATTTTCAAAGTGTCATTGGTCGAGAAGCCAAACGCCAATTTGCAGAGCAAAATGACGGGGCTCTGCCAGATGCCGTCCTAGCTTGTGTAGGAGGTGGATCGAACGCTATTGGCCTCTTTTATCCTTTTGTAGAGGACACAACTGTTGCCATGTATGGGGCGGAAGCAGCTGGACTTGGGGTAGATACAGACAAGCATGCAGCAACCTTGACCAAGGGACGTCCAGGAGTCCTTCACGGCGCCTTGATGGATGTTTTACAAGATGCCCATGGACAGATTTTAGAAGCTTTCTCAATTTCAGCAGGTCTCGATTATCCAGGAATTGGGCCAGAGCATTCTTATTTCCATGAGATTAAGCGGGCAACCTATGTGCCTGTGACAGACCAAGAAGCTCTAGAAGCCTTTCAATTACTTTCAAAAGTAGAAGGAATCATTCCGGCTCTGGAATCGAGCCATGCTATCGCCTATGCGGTGAAATTGGCCAAGGAGATGGGGCCTGAAAAATCCATGATTGTTTGCTTGTCAGGTCGTGGGGACAAAGATGTAGTACAAGTCAAAGACCGCCTAGAACAAGAGAGAGGGGAGTAAGATGGGAAAGACCTTAACAGAGCATTTACAAAAGCTGAAAGACCAGCAACGAGGGATCTTTGTCCCGTATATCATGGCAGGAGATCATGAAAAAGGCTTAGCAGGTTTGCAGGAAACCATCCAATTTTTGGAAGATCTTGGTGTCTCAGCCATTGAAGTTGGCATACCTTTTTCAGATCCAGTGGCAGATGGCCCTGTGATTGAAGAGGCAGGATTACGAAGTTTAGCCCATGGGACGACGACAGAGGAACTGGTGCAAACGATCCAGCACATAGAGACAACTGTTCCTTTGGTCATCATGACCTATTTCAATCCCTTGTTCCAATATGGCCTTGAAAACTTCTTTAGAGATTTAGACGGAACAGCGGTCAAGGGAGTGATTATTGCGGATCTTCCTCATGAGCATGCGGATCTGGTAGAGCCTCTGTTAGCGGATAAAGACATCGCTTTGGTGCCGCTAGTGAGTCTGACCACAGGAATCGAGCGCCAGAAGAAATTGATCCAAGATGCAGAAGGATTTATCTATGCTGTTGCTGTCAACGGAGTGACGGGGAAAACTGGTAGCTATCGAGACGATCTGGACCACCACTTGGCCCAATTACACGAAATAGCTTCGATTCCTGTATTAACAGGTTTTGGAGTTTCCAGCATGGAGGATGTTCACCGTTTCAACAAGGTCTCAGATGGGGTTATTGTGGGATCCAAAATCGTTAAGGCTCTCCACCAAGGGGAGACAGACGCCGTCGCTCATTTCATTTCTCAAGCAGTGAAGGGCTAGCCAGTCTAATCTATTTGTAATCGGCTCGATTCTCCTAGATCAAGCTCTTTGTCTACTATTTTAAACATTCCCCTCGTTTGTCTTTACAAACGAGGGTTTCTCGATACAATAGAGATAGTAATAAGAAACGAGGAGAAGAGAATGATAACCCTTGAAGAGATTGATCAAGTCGTCCAGTCAGGCCCTTTTGAGCCAAGCTGGGACTCTCTTAGCCATCAAGTTTGTCCAGACTGGTATCGGGATGCCAAATTTGGAATGTTTATCCACTGGGGCGTCTACAGTGTTCCTGCCTTCGGTTCGGAGTGGTATTCGCGAAATATGTATATCCAAGGGAATCCTTGCTATGACTATCATCGAGAGCATTTTGGAGATCAGGTGAGCTTTGGCTACAAGGATCTCATCCCTCTTTTTACAGCAGATCGATTTGATCCGGCATTTTGGCTCGATCTCTTTCAAAAAGCGGGAGCTCACTATCTTTTCCCAGTAGCTGAGCACCATGATGGTTTTCAAATGTATGCTTCGAGTCTCTCTCCTTATAATAGCTTAGAAATGGGGCCAAGACGAGATGTCCTAGGAGAGCTACGGGAGGAAGCAGAAAAACGTGGCCTCCACTTCTGTGCCTCCTCTCACCGGGCGGAGCACCAGTTTTTCTTTTCACATGGCAAGGAGTTTGCCAGTGATATTCCGCAAGAAGTGCCAAGAGACAGCCTTTATTGGCCAGCAGAGCCAGAACCGAAGGATCATTTTGATCTCACCTCCAAACCCTATCCAAGTGAAGAGTTTTTGGAAGACTGGCTCTTGCGGACTTGCGAACTGGTGCGGGACTACCAGCCAGAGCTTCTTTATTTTGACTGGTGGATCCAGCATGAGAGTTTCCGTCCCTACTTAATGCGCTTTTTGGCTTATTATTACAATCTAGCAGCACAAGAGGATCGCACGGTGGCTGTTTGTTACAAACAGGATGCCCTACCTTTTGGTTCAGGAATCGTCGAGATGGAGCGGGGAGGCTACGGGGAGACGCAAGCTTTTCCATGGCAAATGGATACCGCGATCGCCCGTAATTCTTGGTGCTATACCCAGAATTTAGCCTACAAGACCAGCAAGGAATTGTTGCAAAATTTAGTTGATGTTGTGGCAAAAAATGGCAATCTTCTGCTCAATATTGGACCCAAGGCAGATGGCACTATCCCTGAGCAAGACCAAGACATCCTTACAGAGATCGGGGACTGGCTGGCGGTAAATGGAGAAGCCATTTATCAGAGTCGGCCTTGGCGGGTGTCATCGGACGGACCGACCGAGGCCCAGGAAGGTTCCTTCTCAGATGGGGAAGCACCACGCTATACCAGCCAAGATTTCCGCTATACCACGCGTGAAGGCCTGCTTTATGCCATCCAGCTGGAACCTAGTAGGGTTAGAGAAGAGCTGACTTTGCCTTCTCTCGCCTATGATCTGAAACAACCTCGCATTCTCCATGCGCGCATTCAGCAGGTAGAGCTCCTTGGAGAAAGTGACTCTCTTTCTTGGAGCCAAGATGACCAAGGGCTCCACCTTCAGTTACCAACTTGTAGCCAAAAACAACCGCGTGTTTTGCGCCTTAGCTTTTAGTTTTCTTGAAGTTTTCTATAAGGAATCGTTTAGGTTTCTCTTGTATACTCTATTCATCAAATAAGAAATGAGGTACAGAAAATGAAAATCTCAGTCAATTATCCAAAACGCTTTAAGAAATTGCCACAACAAGGATCTTGTTACGGCGAATAAACAGGTCTTTTCATATTTCATAAGAAACTCCTAAAGAAGGCTCTACCCGAAAGGGTAGAGTTTTTATGTACCAGGGACCTTGTGATTCGTGGTATAATAGGCCTATGGAAAAAAAGAATAAATTGTTACTCATCGACGGGTCTTCCGTCGCATTTCGTGCCTTTTTCGCACTCTATCATCAAATTGATCGCTTCAAAAATGCCAATGGTCTGCATACCAATGCAGTCTACGGCTTCAATCTCATGTTGAGCCATCTCTTGGAGCGCATCCAACCAACCCATGTCCTCGTTGCCTTTGACGCAGGAAAAACGACCTTTCGGACGGAGATGTACGCCGACTACAAAGGGGGGCGGGCAAAGACACCGGATGAATTCCGCGAGCAGTTCCCTTTCATTCGGGAGCAATTAGACCATCTGGGAATTCGCCATTATGAACTAGCTCAGTATGAAGCGGATGATATTATTGGAACGCTGGACAAGTTGGCAGAAACCTCTGCGGTCCCATTTGATGTCACCATCGTTTCTGGAGATAAGGACTTGATCCAGCTGACAGATGACAATACGGTGGTTGAGATTTCCAAAAAAGGGGTGGCAGAGTTTGAAGCCTTTACCCCAGCCTATCTCAAAGAAAAGATGGGGCTGACACCCGAGCAATTCATCGACCTTAAGGCTTTGATGGGAGATAAGTCGGATAATATCCCGGGTGTTACCAAGATTGGAGAAAAAACAGGGATCAAACTACTCATAGAGTACGGTTCTCTCGACGGGCTCTACCAGCATATTGACGAGATGAAGGCTTCTAAGATGAAGGAAAACCTCATCAACGACAAGGAGCAGGCCTACCTGTCCAAGACCCTTGCGACCATCGATACCAATGCGCCCATTGAGATTGGTCTGGACGATATCACCTATACAGGTCCTCATCTAGAAAATCTAGCCAAGTTTTATGAGGAGATGGGCTTCAAGCAACTTCGCCAAGCCTTGGATCTCAGTGGGGAAGAAGTAGCTCCTGTAGCCATTGACTATACAGAAGTAGAGCAGGTTACTCCCGATATGCTCACAGAAGATAGTTTCTTCCATTTTGAGATGTTTGGGGACAATTACCATACAGAACCCATCATCGGTTTCGCATGGGGGACCAAAGGTCAGCTCTACGCGAGTACAGATACTGATCTTTTACAAACACCGATTTTCAAAGAATTTCTCGAAAAAACGCCCCTCAAGGTTTATGACTTCAAGCGGGCCAAGGTCCTGCTCAGCCACTTGGACATTACCCTTCAAAAGCCGGCTTTTGACAGTCGATTGGCTAAGTATCTCTTGTCGACCGTAGAGGACAATGAAATTTCAACCATTGCGAATCTCTATAGTCAGATTGCGTTGCCGCTGGACGAAGTCGTTTATGGCAAGGGAGCCAAAAAATCCATTCCAGAAAAGGCGGTCCTATTAGAGCATTTGGCACGAAAAGTCGCTGTTTTACTAGACACGGAAGAGCCCATGGTGGAGCAGTTACAAGCCCATGACCAACTAGATCTGCTCTATGATATGGAGCAACCACTAGCAGCTGTTTTGGCCAAGATGGAAATTGCAGGGATCAAGGTGGAACGCCAGACCCTCCAAGACATGCAGGTGGAAAACGAAGCAGTCTTGGAACGCTTGACCCAAGAAATCTACGAGTTGGCAGGAGAAGAGTTTAACATCAATTCTCCAAAACAATTGGGGGCCATCCTCTTTGAAAAATTGGAACTCCCTCTTGAATATACCAAAAAGACCAAAACCGGCTATTCAACAGCTGTTGATGTCTTGGAACGCCTGGCTCCCATCGCACCAATCGTGTCTAAGATTCTTGAATACCGCCAAATTGCTAAAATCCAATCGACCTATGTCATCGGTCTTCAAGACTGGATTTTGGAAGATGGGAAGATCCATACCCGCTATGTGCAGGATTTGACGCAGACAGGGCGCTTGTCCAGTGTGGATCCCAACCTGCAAAACATCCCTGTCCGTTTGGAACAAGGTCGTCTCATTCGCAAGGCTTTTGTTCCAGAAGAGGAAAACAGTGTCTTGTTGAGTTCAGACTATTCACAGATCGAATTACGCGTCTTGGCCCATATTTCAGGAGATGAGCATTTGATTGATGCTTTTAAACATGGGGCAGATATCCATACATCGACCGCTATGCGGGTCTTCAATATTGAAAAACCAGAAGATGTGACGCCGAATGACCGCCGCAATGCTAAAGCAGTAAACTTCGGTGTGGTTTATGGAATTTCCGACTTTGGACTGTCTAACAACCTAGGGATCAGTCGAAAAGAAGCCAAAGCCTATATTGAAACTTACTTCGAACGCTACCCTGGCATCAAGGACTATATGGAAAGAGTGGTACGGGAAGCGCGCGACAAAGGCTATGTAGAAACCCTCTTCAAGCGTCGCCGAGAAATTCCAGATATCAACTCTCGCAACTTCAATGTTCGAGGTTTTGCGGAGCGGACAGCAATCAACTCACCGATCCAAGGATCGGCAGCAGACATCTTGAAAATTGCTATGATCCACTTGGACCAAGCGCTAGAAGCAGGAGCCTACAAGACCAAGATGCTTCTTCAGGTGCACGATGAAATCGTTCTGCAAGTGCCAAGTGATGAATTGGCAGCAATCAAGGAACTCGTCAAAGAGACCATGGAATCCGCTATTGAGCTTGCGGTACCACTGGAAGCCGATGAGAATGCAGGCAAGACATGGTATGAGGCCAAATAAGATTGAGTTTATTCAAAATAGAAAGCGGTAGGAGACTTTTTAGTTTCCTACCGCTTTTAACGACAAACACTTGCAATGCCCTCCGGATTGTTATACTATTTAAAGAAAGGAAACGCATACAAAAGGAGATTCTTATGGCTTATTCATTTCGCAATCCTAGTGATGGCATTATCAAACATTACCTAGAAACCAGCAAGATCATCGCTGTAGTTGGATTATCTGATCGTGAAGACACGACCAGTCATCGTGTCAGCAAGGAGATGCAAGAGCGGGGCTATCGGATCATTCCCGTCAACCCCCGTGCAGCTGGTGGCCAGATCCTTGGGGAGACGGTGTATGCCAGCCTGCAGGAAATTCCATTCCCAGTAGATATCGTAGATGTTTACCGTCGCAGTGAATTTTTACCAGATGTGGCGCGTGACTTCATCGAGACAGACGCGAAGATTTTTTGGGCACAATTGGAGCTGGAAAATCAAGAAGCAGAAGAAATCCTTCGTGGAGCCGGTCGCGAAGATATCGTCATGAACCGCTGTATCAAACGGGAACACACCCGACTGATCTTAGGAGACTCCCTATACGGTTTATAAATGATAAACAATTGACATAGAAGAAAACCCCAGCTTGTGGGGTTTTCTTCTTGCTCTCATTCAGTTTCATGGCTTGGATGGCCTGTAAAATGGCGTGGCCCTTGTTTGATCTGTTTGATTTGATCGTAAAATGCAATTTGGCAGTTGATAAAGTATGGCATGGTGTAAAAACCGATGACATCGCGCGTGAAGTAATTCAGGAAGTGCCAGCCGATCAAAGTGAGATCGAGCACCAAGCGATTGCTGCGGAAGCCTTTCAT
This sequence comes from Streptococcus parasanguinis, assembly GCF_901875555.1. Taxonomy (GTDB): domain Bacteria; phylum Bacillota; class Bacilli; order Lactobacillales; family Streptococcaceae; genus Streptococcus; species Streptococcus parasanguinis_H. The sequence continues at coordinate 19,078 of NZ_CABFMD010000033.1, read as the reverse complement.
GGTTTCACGACTTTGGCGAAGCACTCCAAAGGCTCCTTTGAAGTCACTGTCTCGCAGCTGTTCATAAAGAATCAACTCGACAAGACTGAAACTGTAGTATTGAGGAAGGTAAAAGAGGAGGCCCAGAAGCCCAAGGGCAATACCGATTGTCATTAAGGGGATTTGTTGCATCATCGCTTGAAATTGAGGGCTCGTCGTACTTAGACTGCTTGGATCACTAACTTTATCATAGATTGCTAAAAACCGAATGCTCGCATAAGTACTAACGAGGCCACCTGCATAGAGAAGAATCCCCCATACAAAGAGGATCACTTGCTTAAGAAGCAAAGTCAGAAAAACCGGTGTGAAGCGATCTTGCTTAAAGATATCAAGGACCCGTGTCCGGTGTTCAATCTTGGGATTGATGGTATCCAGATAGCTAAAGGTTGCCCCCACTACAAGAATAGAAATAATAAAGGAGGCAACAGTAGGAAAGAGTTGTAGCTGTATCATGTAGATAATGGCTTGCTGCAAGGTCATATCCGGTAGCAGATCGATCAGATTTTGCCCGTTCAAGAAAAAGTTGGCAAGAATGGTCAAGAGAACTGGCAGAGCAAAAAGAATCGCTAAGCCCGGTTGCTGGACTTGCATGGTGCGGGCCCGAAGGCGAATTAGTTTTAGGTTCATAGATCACACTCTCTTCATAGTAGTACTTTTTATTATAACACAAGTCCGTGACAGAGCCGGTAAAATTTGGTACAATCGTACAGGTGCTCACAGGAGATCCTGTGACAGGAATAAGAAGGCTGGGACTGTTTTTCCCAGTACGGAGGTAACCATGACAGATTCACCGATTCAATATCGATTAATCAAAAAAGAAAAGCATACAGGTGCTCGTCTGGGAGAAATTATCACCCCTCACGGGACCTTCCCAACCCCAATGTTTATGCCTGTAGGGACTCAGGCAACCGTTAAGACCCAATCGCCAGAAGAGCTCAAGGAGATGGGTTCCGGAATTATCTTGGCCAACACCTACCATCTCTGGCTTCGTCCCGGGGATGACTTAGTCGCAAAAGCGGGTGGTCTGCACCAGTTCATGAACTGGGATCAGCCGATTTTGACAGATAGTGGAGGCTTCCAGGTCTATTCATTAGCGGATACTCGCAATATCACCGAAGAAGGGGTGACCTTTAAAAACCACCTCAACGGCTCGAAGATGTTCCTCTCTCCAGAAAAGGCCATCTCCATCCAAAACAATCTAGGAAGCGACATCATGATGTCCTTTGATGAATGTCCCCAGTTCTATCAACCCTATGATTATGTGAAAAAATCGATCGAACGGACCAGTCGTTGGGCAGAACGGGGTCTTAAGGCTCACCGTCGTCCTCATGATCAAGGCCTTTTCGGGATTGTCCAAGGAGCTGGATTCGAAGACTTGCGCCGTCAGTCTGCGCGTGATCTGGTCAGTATGGATTTCCCTGGCTACTCCATCGGTGGGTTAGCTGTTGGAGAAAGCCATGAAGAGATGAATGCGGTGCTTGATTTCACAACTCCGCTCTTGCCAGAGAACAAGCCTCGCTACCTCATGGGAGTGGGAGCACCGGACAGTCTGATCGATGGCGTCATCCGTGGAGTGGATATGTTTGACTGTGTCTTGCCAACGCGGATTGCGCGAAATGGTACCTGCATGACCAGTCAAGGACGCTTGGTGGTGAAAAATGCGCAATTTGCAGAAGACTTTACACCGCTGGATCACGAATGTGATTGCTACACTTGTAAAAACTACACCCGAGCTTATCTTCGCCACCTCCTCAAGGCAGATGAGACCTTCGGGATTCGCTTGACCAGCTACCACAATCTCTATTTCTTGATCAATCTTATGAAACAGGTTCGTCAAGCCATTATGGATGACAACCTCTTGGAGTTCCGTGAGCATTTCATTGAAAAATATGGCTATAACAAGTCAGGACGGAATTTCTAGGATGGATCGTGAAAGACTACTGGACTCCTTGGTAAAAAAGATTCAATCGGGAGAATTACGAACGCTTGGGATCTACGGTCATGGTGGATCAGGAAAAACAACCTTTACCAAAGCGCTCTGTGAACGATTGGATCTCGCGATAGTAAACCTTTTGGAGACAGATCCTTATATCATTGGCTCTTCTAGAGACCTCGTAGTTCCTAAAGATCATCCGAATCAAAAAGTAACGGCTTGTCTGTCAAGTGCTCACGAATTGGCTAGTTTAGAACGAGATATTCAAGCACTTCAAGCGGGAATGGATATCCGAACGATTGATCAGCCATGGTCTCCAAGCCACATATTATCTGGGAACAAGTCTATTCTCATCGTAGAAGGGATGTCAGTGGCTTTTTTACCCAAGTCTTTGTTTGATCAAACCATTTGTTTTTACACAGATGATCATACGGAGCTGGAAAGACGATTAAGCAGAGACGTCGCCCAACGAAATCGAGAAATTGACTTCATCTATCGAACCCACCAGATCAGACGAGAACAATACCATCAGTACTACCAACCGATGGAAGGTGAAGCGGATATCCTAGTCAATACATCACAAGATCAGTTTCGTATTGAAAAAGAATAGAAAGTTCTACGAAAAGTAGAACTTTTTTCTATATAATAGCAACTTTTTTAGCCGGCCTTCCTTTTCGAAAACACTTTCATTAAAAAAACCAAAAAAATCTTCTCAAATCCCTTGCATTGGGCCTTTGTTTGTGTTAAACTACTATGGTGCTGTGAAAAACAGCTATTAGCTTTGATGCAAGAGGTTGCGACACGCTCGGTTGCATTGCCACGCAACTCGCGTCGGTTTTCTTGTGGAGCTAGCCTATTATCTTAAATAGACGAAAAGGAGAAAAAGATGGCAAACAAAAAAATCCGCATCCGTTTGAAAGCGTACGAACACCGTACACTCGACACAGCGGCTGCAAAAATCGTAGAATCAGCTACTCGTACAGGTGCACAAGTTGCGGGTCCAATCCCACTTCCAACTGAACGTAGCCTCTACACAATCATTCGTGCGACTCACAAATACAAAGATTCTCGCGAACAATTCGAAATGCGTACACACAAACGTTTGATCGATATCATCAACCCAACTCAAAAAACAGTTGACGCTTTGATGAAATTGGATCTTCCAAGTGGTGTAAACGTAGAAATCAAACTTTAATCTAAAGCTTGATCCAGAGCATAAAAAACGCTCGTTAAAAACTTTTTGAATAAAAAAACTATAGAAAAGGAACTATTTTCTCATGACAAAAGGAATCTTAGGGAAAAAAGTGGGAATGACTCAAATCTTCACTGAAGCTGGCGAATTGATCCCTGTAACAGTTATCGAAGCAACTCCAAACGTTGTTCTTCAAGTTAAAACTGTTGAAACAGATGGTTACAACGCTATCCAAGTTGGTTTCGATGACAAACGCGAAGTATTGAGCAACAAACCTGCTAAAGGACATGTAGCAAAAGCTAACACGGCTCCTAAGCGCTTCATTCGTGAATTCAAAAACGTTGAAGGCTTGGAAGTTGGTGCTGAAATCACAGTTGACACTTTCGAAGCTGGGGACATTGTTGATGTAACTGGTACTTCTAAAGGTAAAGGTTTCCAAGGTGTTATCAAACGCCACGGACAATCACGTGGACCTATGGCTCACGGTTCTCGTTACCACCGTCGTCCAGGTTCTATGGGACCTGTTGCACCTAACCGCGTATTCAAAGGTAAAAACCTTGCAGGACGTATGGGTGGCGATCGTGTAACGATTCAAAACCTTGAAGTTGTACAAGTTGTTCCAGAAAAGAACGTTATCCTTATCAAAGGTAACGTACCAGGTGCTAAGAAATCTCTTATCACGATCAAGTCAGCAGTTAAAGCTGGTAAATAATAAGGAAAGGGGAATACAGTCAAAATGGCAAATGTAACATTATTCGACCAAACTGGTAAACAAGCGGGCGAAGTTGTTCTTAACGATGCGATCTTTGGTATCGAACCAAACCAAGCAGTTGTATTTGATGTGATCATCAGCCAACGTGCTAGCCTTCGTCAAGGAACTCACGCAGTTAAAAACCGTTCAGCCGTTTCAGGTGGCGGACGCAAACCATGGCGTCAAAAAGGAACTGGACGTGCTCGTCAAGGTTCTATCCGCTCTCCACAATGGCGTGGTGGTGGAATCGTCTTCGGACCAACTCCACGTAGCTATGCGTACAAACTTCCTCAAAAAGTTCGTCGCCTTGCGCTTAAATCTGTTTACTCAGAAAAAGTTGCTGAAAACAAATTTGTAGCCGTTGATTCTCTTGAATTTACAGCTCCAAAAACTGCTGAATTTGCAAAAGTTCTTGCAGCTTTGAGCATCGATTCTAAAGTCCTTGTTATTCTTGAAGAAGGAAACGAATTCGCAGCTCTTTCAGCTCGTAACCTTCCAAACGTGAAAGTTGCGACTGCTACAACTGCAAGTGTTCTTGACATCGCAAATAGTGACAAACTTCTTGTTACTCAAGCAGCTATCTCTAAAATCGAGGAGGTTCTTGCATAATGAATTTGTATGATGTTATCAAAAAACCTGTTATCACTGAAAAGTCAATGGCTCAACTTGAAGCAGGCAAATATGTATTCGAAGTTGACACTCGCGCTCACAAACTTTTGATCAAACAAGCTGTTGAAGCTGCGTTTGAAGGTGTAAAAGTTGCGAATGTGAACACTGTAAACGTAAAACCTAAAGCAAAACGCGTTGGACGTTACACTGGTTTTACTTCAAAAACTAAAAAAGCTATCATCACGCTTGCAGCTGATTCTAAAGCAATCGAGTTGTTTGCTACTGAAGCTGAATAATCTAAGGAGGAAATATCGTGGGAATTCGTGTTTATAAACCAACAACAAACGGTCGCCGTAATATGACTTCTTTGGATTTCGCTGAAATCACAACAAACACACCTGAGAAAACTTTGCTTGTTTCTCTTAACAACAAAGCAGGTCGTAACAACAACGGTCGTATCACTGTTCGTCACCAAGGTGGTGGACACAAACGTCATTACCGTTTGATCGATTTCAAACGTAACAAAGATGCAGTTGAAGCAGTTGTTAAAACGATCGAGTACGATCCAAACCGCTCAGCTAACATCGCGCTTGTACACTACACTGACGGTGTGAAAGCTTACATCATCGCCCCTAAAGGTCTTGAAGTAGGTCAACGCATTGTATCTGGACCAGAAGCAGATATCAAAGTAGGAAACGCTCTTCCGCTTGCTAACATCCCAGTTGGTACTTTGATCCACAACATCGAATTGAAACCTGGTAAAGGTGGAGAATTGGTACGTGCTGCTGGAGCTTCTGCTCAAGTATTGGGTTCTGAAGGTAAATATGTACTAGTTCGTCTTCAATCAGGCGAAGTCCGTATGATTCTTGGAACTTGTCGTGCTACAGTTGGTGTTGTCGGAAACGAACAACATGGACTTGTAAACCTTGGTAAAGCGGGACGTAACCGCTGGAAAGGTGTTCGCCCTACAGTTCGCGGTTCTGTAATGAACCCGAATGATCACCCACACGGTGGTGGTGAAGGTAAAGCACCAGTTGGACGTAAAGCGCCATCTACTCCTTGGGGTAAACCTGCGCTTGGTCTTAAAACTCGTAACAAGAAAGCGAAATCTGACAAACTTATCGTTCGTCGTCGCAACCAAAAATAATCATAAGCAACTAGCTTACACTTTCCGCCAGCTCGGTAGCGCTGCTTAGCAGCGCAAGCCGCTGTGGTACTAAATTTTAAAGGAGAAAATTACAAAATGGGACGTAGTCTTAAAAAAGGACCTTTCGTCGATGAGCATTTGATGAAAAAAGTTGAAGCTCAAGCAAACGACGAAAAGAAAAAAGTAATTAAAACTTGGTCACGTCGTTCAACGATCTTCCCAAGTTTCATCGGATACACTATCGCTGTTTATGATGGACGTAAACATGTACCTGTTTACATCCAAGAAGACATGGTAGGTCACAAGCTTGGTGAATTTGCACCAACTCGTACTTACAAAGGTCACGCGGCAGACGACAAGAAGACACGTAGAAAATAAGGAGAACATAAATGGCAGAAATTACTTCAGCTAAAGCAATGGCTCGTACAGTGCGTGTTTCACCTCGTAAATCACGTCTTGTTCTTGACAACATCCGTGGTAAAAGCGTAGCCGATGCCATCGCTATTTTGACATTCACACCAAACAAAGCTGCAGAGATCATCCTTAAAGTGTTGAACTCAGCAGTAGCAAACGCTGAAAACAACTTTGGTTTGGAAAAAGCTAACTTGGTAGTATCTGAAGCATTCGCAAACGAAGGACCAACAATGAAACGTTTCCGTCCACGTGCGAAAGGTTCAGCTTCACCAATCAACAAACGTACAGCTCACATCACAGTAGCTGTTGCAGAAAAATAAGGAGGTAAACTCGTGGGTCAAAAAGTACATCCAATTGGTATGCGTGTTGGTATCATCCGTGATTGGGATGCCAAATGGTATGCTGAAAAAGAATACGCGGATTACCTTCATGAAGATCTTGCAATCCGTAAATTCATTCAAAAAGAATTGGCTGACGCAGCCGTTTCAACTATTGAAATCGAACGCGCAGTAAACAAAGTTAACGTTTCTCTTCACACTGCTAAACCAGGTATGGTGATTGGTAAAGGTGGAGCAAACGTTGATGCACTTCGTGCAGCTCTTAACAAATTGACTGGTAAACAAGTACACATCAACATCATTGAGATCAAACGTCCTGACTTGGATGCTCACCTTGTTGGTGAAGGAATTGCTCGTCAATTGGAACAACGTGTTGCTTTCCGTCGTGCACAAAAACAAGCGATCCAACGTGCGATGCGTGCTGGAGCTAAAGGAATCAAAACTCAAGTATCAGGTCGTTTGAACGGTGCAGATATTGCCCGTGCAGAAGGATACTCTGAAGGAACTGTTCCACTTCACACACTTCGCGCTGATATCGATTACGCTTGGGAAGAAGCAGACACTACTTACGGTAAACTTGGTGTTAAAGTATGGATCTACCGTGGTGAAGTTCTTCCAGCTCGTAAAGACGCTAAAGGAGGTAAATAACCAATGTTAGTACCTAAACGTGTAAAACACCGTCGCGAATTCCGTGGTAAAATGCGCGGTGAAGCAAAAGGTGGAAAAGAAGTAGCATTCGGTGAATACGGTCTTCAAGCTACAACTAGCCACTGGATCACAAACCGTCAAATCGAAGCTGCTCGTATCGCCATGACTCGTTACATGAAACGTGGTGGTAAAGTTTGGATTAAGATTTTCCCACACAAATCATACACCGCTAAAGCTATCGGGGTACGTATGGGATCTGGTAAAGGGGCTCCTGAAGGTTGGGTAGCACCAGTTAAACGTGGTAAAGTGATGTTCGAAATCGCTGGTGTATCTGAAGAGATCGCACGCGAAGCACTTCGTCTTGCTAGCCACAAATTGCCAGTTAAAACTAAATTTGTGAAACGTGAAGCAGAATAAGGAGAGGTCATGAAACTTACAGAAGTAAAAGAATTTGTTAAAGAACTTCGTGGTCTTTCTCAAGAAGAACTCGCGAAGCGTGAAAATGAATTGAAGAAAGAATTGTTTGAACTTCGTTTCCAAGCGGCTGCTGGTCAATTGGAACAAACTGCACGTTTGAAAGAAGTGAAAAAACAAATCGCTCGTATCAAAACTGTTCAATCAGAAGCTAAATAATAGACTAGGGAAGGAGAATTTCAATGGAACGCAATAATCGTAAAGTTCTTGTTGGGCGCGTTGTGTCTGACAAAATGGACAAAACAATCACAGTTGTAGTTGAAACGAAACGGAACCACCCAGTCTATGGTAAACGTATCAACTATTCTAAAAAATACAAAGCTCATGATGAAAACAATGTTGCTAAAGAAGGCGATATCGTTCGTATCATGGAAACTCGTCCGCTTTCAGCTACAAAACGCTTCCGTCTTGTAGAAGTCGTTGAAGAAGCGGTCATCATCTAATCATACCTGAAAGGAGAAAACGTAAATGATTCAAACAGAAACTCGTTTGAAAGTCGCTGACAACAGTGGCGCACGCGAAATCTTGACCATCAAAGTTCTTGGTGGTTCAAAACGTAAATTCGCGAGCATCGGAGATGTAATCGTTGCATCTGTAAAACAAGCTACTCCTGGTGGTGCGGTTAAGAAAGGTGACGTTGTAAAAGCTGTTATCGTTCGTACTAAATCAGGTGCTCGTCGTAAAGATGGTTCATACATCAAATTCGACGAAAATGCAGCAGTGATCATCCGTGACGATAAAACTCCTCGCGGAACACGTATCTTTGGCCCAGTTGCACGTGAATTGCGTGACGGTGGTTTCATGAAGATCGTATCACTTGCTCCAGAAGTACTTTAATCAATAAGAAAACAAACACAGTCCCCTGGCTAAGCCAGGGTGCCCATTGGGCGTAAGAATAAAAGGAGAAAGAAATGTTTGTAAAAAAAGGCGACAAAGTTCGCGTTATCGCTGGTAAAGACAAAGGCGTAGAAGCTGTTGTTCTTACTGCTCTTCCAAAAGTAAATAAAGTTGTTGTAGAAGGTGTAAACATCATCAAGAAACACCAACGTCCAAATAACGAAAACCCTCAAGGTGCAATCGTTGAAAAAGAAGCTCCAATTCATGCTTCTAACGTTCAAGTTTTGGACAAAAACGGTGTTGCTGGACGTGTTGGCTACAAGTTTGTAGACGGCAAAAAAGTTCGCTACAACAAAAAATCAGGCGAAGTGCTTGACTAATCACGAAGGAAAGGAGAAGTATAATGGCTAATCGTTTAAAAGAAAAATACCTTAATGAAGTAGTACCATCATTGACTGAACAGTTCAACTATTCATCAGTTATGGCTGTGCCAAAAGTTGATAAAATCGTTTTGAACATGGGTGTTGGTGATGCAGTATCAAATGCTAAAAACCTTGAAAAAGCTGCTGAAGAGCTTGCTTTGATCTCAGGTCAAAAACCATTGATCACTAAGGCTAAAAAATCAATCGCCGGCTTCCGTCTTCGTGAAGGTGTTGCGATCGGTGCAAAAGTTACCCTTCGTGGTGAACGTATGTACGAATTCTTGGATAAATTGGTAACAGTTTCACTTCCACGTGTGCGTGACTTCCATGGTGTTCCAACAAAATCATTTGATGGACGTGGAAACTACACACTTGGTGTGAAAGAACAATTGATCTTCCCAGAAATCAACTTTGATGACGTTGACAAAACTCGTGGTTTGGACATCGTTATCGTAACAACTGCTAACACTGACGAAGAGTCACGTGCATTGCTTACAGGCCTTGGAATGCCTTTTGCAAAATAATATAGGAGGTAAATCTAATGGCTAAAAAATCTATGATTGCTAAGAACAAACGCCCAGCGAAGTTCTCTACTCAAGCATACACTCGCTGTGAACGTTGTGGACGTCCACACTCAGTTTACCGCAAGTTTAAACTTTGCCGTGTTTGCTTCCGTGAATTGGCATACAAAGGTCAAATCCCTGGTGTAACAAAAGCATCTTGGTAATTCTAGCATTCAATTCCGTCGTGATTCGTCGTTATCTGCTTTTGCCTAACTCAAGTTATGCCTGCAAGCAGATGCCTAGACTCACTTAGGAATTGAAACCTAGAAACATATTCTGAGCCCAGCTCAATCATTAACTAGCAAGTGCAACTTGCAAACTACTAGTAAGAGGAGAAATTATAATGGTTATGACTGACCCAATCGCAGACTTCCTTACACGTATTCGTAACGCTAACCAAGCAAAACACGAAGTACTTGAAGTACCTGCATCAAACATCAAAAAAGGGATTGCTGAAATCCTTAAACGCGAAGGTTTTGTAAAAAACGTTGAATTCATCGAAGATGACAAACAAGGCATCATCCGTGTATTCTTGAAATACGGACAAAACGGTGAAAAAGTTATCACAAACTTGAAACGTGTATCTAAACCAGGTTTGCGTGTTTACAAAAAACGTGAAGATCTTCCAAAAGTTCTTAACGGACTTGGAATTGCTATCCTTTCAACCTCTGAAGGTTTGCTTACTGATAAAGAAGCACGCCAAAAGAACGTTGGTGGGGAAGTTATCGCTTACGTTTGGTAATATCAAGATACAAAGCTCGTAAAGAACAAAGCAAAATTAGGAAGTTGGAGCAGTTTGTTTACAAACAAACCAACTTATCTATTTTGCACAGTTCTTAGAGCGTGTTCAGTTCAGCTGATGAACGAATTTAGTATCTGATTTAATGAATGAACTAATTGAACACGGGCTAAAGTCTGTGTGAAAAAGATAAACTTTCCTAGAAACTCCAGTTTCTTCGTCAAGTTTTCTATTTTCACTTTGACTTTATAACGCCCTCTGTATCTTAGTTCCCCGTGAAAACTGGCCTTCAAAGGCCTGACAATTTAACAGGAGAATATAAAACATGTCACGTATTGGTAATAAAGTTATCGTGTTGCCTGCTGGTGTTGAACTCACTAACAATGACAACGTTGTAACTGTAAAAGGACCTAAAGGAGAACTTACTCGTACGTTCTCAAAAGATATTGAAATCCGTGTGGAAGGTACTGAAGTAACACTTCACCGTCCAAACGATTCAAAAGAAATGAAAACAATCCATGGAACAACTCGTGCTCTTTTGCACAACATGGTTGTTGGAGTATCTGAAGGATTCAAGAAAGAACTTGAAATGCGCGGGGTTGGATACCGTGCACAACTTCAAGGATCTAAACTTGTCTTGGCTGTTGGTAAATCTCATCCAGACGAAGTTGAAGCTCCAGAAGGAATTACTTTTGAACTTCCAAACCCAACAACAATCGTTGTTCACGGAATTTCAAAAGAAGTAGTTGGTCAAACAGCTGCTTATGTACGTAGCCTTCGTTCACCTGAACCATACAAAGGTAAAGGGATCCGTTATGTTGGTGAATACGTTCGCCGCAAAGAAGGTAAAACAGGTAAATAATGTAGTTTGGTTGTTTTTCAACCAACCTTCATCTTACCAACTCAGTGCTTAGCACATGATTTTAAAATTAAGAGGTGAAAATTGTGATTTCGAAACCAGATAAAAACAAAATCCGTCAAAAACGCCACCGTCGCGTTCGCGGAAAACTCTCTGGAACTGCTGATCGCCCACGTTTGAACGTATTCCGTTCTAATACAGGCATCTACGCTCAAGTAATTGATGACGTAGCGGGTGTAACGCTCGCAAGCGCTTCAACTCTTGACAAAGAAGTTTCAAAAGGAACTAAAACTGAACAAGCCGTTGTTGTCGGCAAACTTGTTGCTGAACGTGCAGTTGCTAAAGGTATTTCTGAAGTGGTGTTCGACCGCGGTGGATATCTATATCACGGACGTGTTAAAGCTTTGGCTGATGCAGCTCGTGAAAACGGATTGAAATTCTAATAGGAGGACACTAGAAAATGGCATTTAAAGATAATGCAGTTGAACTTGAAGAACGCGTAGTTGCCATCAACCGTGTAACAAAAGTTGTTAAAGGTGGACGTCGTCTTCGTTTCGCAGCTCTTGTAGTTGTTGGTGACCGTAATGGCCGTGTTGGATTTGGTACTGGTAAAGCTCAAGAAGTTCCAGAAGCAATCCGTAAGGCTGTTGAAGATGCTAAGAAAAACTTGATCGAAGTTCCTATGGTTGGAACAACAATTCCACACGAAGTTACATCAGTATTTGGTGGAGCTCGTGTATTGTTGAAACCAGCTATCGAAGGGGCTGGGGTTGCTGCAGGTGGAGCAGTTCGTGCCGTTGTCGAATTGGCAGGTATTGCAGATGTTACATCTAAATCACTTGGATCAAATACTCCAATCAACATCGTTCGTGCAACTGTTAACGGTTTAGCACAATTGAAACGCGCTGATGAAGTTGCTGCCCTTCGTGGTATTTCAGTTTCTGACTTGGCTTAAGAAAGGAGATTCAAATGGCTCAAATTAAAATTACTTTGACTAAGTCTCCAATCGGACGCATCCCGTCACAACGTAAAACTGTTGTAGCACTTGGACTTGGCAAATTGAACAGCTCTGTTATTAAAGAAGATAATCCAGCAGTACGTGGTATGATCACTGCTGTATCTCACTTGGTAACAGTTGAAGAAGTAAAATAATCTATTTAAAATAGAAACAAAGTTTTCAGGGGTATGAGAATTTTCTCATCCCCTAAAACTAAATATAAGTATAGGCGAGTTTGTAGTTAGGACACCTTTTCCTGATTACATGCGTTAGCAATTTACAAAAGAGGAGAAAATAAATAATGAAACTTCATGAATTACAACCTGCTACAGGTTCACGTAAAGTCCGCAACCGTGTTGGTCGTGGTACTTCATCTGGTAACGGTAAAACTTCTGGCCGTGGTCAAAAAGGTCAAAAAGCTCGTAGCGGTGGCGGTGTACGCCTTGGTTTTGAAGGTGGACAAACTCCATTGTTCCGTCGTCTTCCAAAACGTGGATTTACAAATATCAACGCTAAAGAATATGCTATTGTGAACCTTGATCAATTGAACGCCTTTGAAGATGGTGCTGAAGTAACTCCAGTAGTACTTGTAGAATCAGGAATTGTAAAAGCTGAAAAATCAGGTATCAAAATTCTTGGTAACGGAGAATTGACTAAGAAGTTGACTGTTAAAGCGGCTAAATTCTCTAAATCAGCTGAAGAAGCTATCACTGCTAAAGGTGGTTCAGTTGAAGTCATCTAAGTGAGGTGACCTATGTTTTTTAAATTATTAAAAGATGCATTTAAGGTGAAACAAGTTCGGTCGAAGATTTTATTTACTATCTTCATCATTCTTGTTTTCCGCATTGGAACCACGATTACAGTGCCTGGTGTAAATGCGAAGATTCTGAACAACCTTCAAGATGTGTCCTTCTTGAACATGCTCAGTTTGGTTTCTGGGAATGCCATGAGGAACTTCTCGGTTTTCGCATTAGGGGTTAGCCCATACATCACAGCTTCGATCGTCGTGCAACTTTTGCAAATGGATCTGTTACCTAAGTTTGTTGAATGGGGCAAACAAGGGGAAGTTGGTCGTAGAAAGCTCAACCAAGCAACACGCTATATTTCTTTGGTTCTAGCATTTGTTCAATCCATTGGGATTACAGCTACCTTCCACACTTTGTCTCAGGCGAAATTAGTCGCAACTCCAAATACTAAGACCTATTTGTTAATCGGTGCGATTCTGACAACCGGTTCCATGATTGTGACTTGGCTTGGAGAACAAATCACAGATAAAGGGTACGGAAATGGTGTTTCAATGATTATCTTTGCGGGGATTGTGTCATCAATTCCTGAGATGATTAAAGAAATCTATGAAAATGCATTTGTGAACGTTCGTTCTGGTCAAATGACTAATTCCCTCATTTTTGTTGGGGTATTAATCCTTGCTGTCTTGATTATTGTTTACTTTACAACCTTTGTAGAGCAAGCAGAATACAAGATTCCAGTCCAATATACAAAGATTGCGCAAGGAGCTCCATCAAGTTCTTACCTTCCTTTGAAAGTGAACCCGGCAGGAGTGATTCCTGTCATCTTCGCTAGTTCGATTACAGCAGCACCTGCTGCAATTTTCCAAGTGATTAGCGCTATGGGTTATAATGCAGGATGGGTGAAAACAGCTCAAGCCATGTTGGCTACAAACACACCAACTGGTGTGGCCATGTATGCCTTATTGATCATTCTCTTCACCTTCTTCTACACGTTTGTTCAGATCAATCCTGAAAAAACGGCAGAAAACCTTCAAAAGAGTGGTGCCTATATCCCAGGCGTTCGTCCTGGTAAGGGGACAGAAGAGTTTATGTCTCGTTTGCTACGTCGTTTGGCAAGCGTCGGATCAGTATTCCTCGGCTTTATTACCATCATTCCAATATTAGCCCGAGATTTATTTGGTTTGACAGATGCAGTTGCTCTTGGAGGAACTAGTTTGTTAATCATTATTTCGACAGGTATTGAGGGAATGAAACAACTAGAAGGCTACTTATTAAAACGTAAGTATGTCGGATTTATGGACACAACAACAGAATAGAATAAGGTTGACTTTGTCAGCCTTCTATTTTGTTTTTAAATGGAAATAGGAATTCGCTCCTGCTTCCATTTAAAAACAAAATAAGGAGGATTCATCATGAATCTTTTAATTATGGGGTTGCCTGGAGCAGGTAAAGGAACTCAAGCGGCTAAAATCGTTGAAGAGTTTCACGTAGCGCATATCTCTACCGGCGATATGTTCCGCGCAGCAATGGCTAACCAAACTGAAATGGGTGTATTGGCAAAATCATTCATCGACAAAGGTGAATTGGTGCCAGATGATGTGACAAACGGGATTGTAAAAGAACGTTTGGCTCAAGACGATATTAAGGAAAAAGGATTCCTTTTGGATGGTTTTCCTCGCACGATCGAACAAGCTCATGCTTTGGATCAAATCTTGGTTGATCTTGGTTTGGAGCTTGAGGGAGTAATCAATATCGAAGTGGATCCATCTTGCCTTCTTGAACGCTTGAGTGGTCGTATTATTCACCGCGAAACAGGTGAAACTTACCATAAAGTATTCAACCCACCAGCTGACTACAAGGAAGAAGACTATTACCAACGTGAAGATGACAAACCAGAAACCGTGAAACGCCGCTTGGATGTGAATATTGCTCAAGGTGAGCCGATTCTTGCTCATTATCGTGGAAAAGGATTGGTACATGATATTGAAGGAAATCAAGACATCAACGACGTCTTCAAAGATATCCAAAAAGTCTTAGAGAATTTGAAATAAAAACGTTTTAGTCACTTGCAATATTTGACAACAAGTGTTACAATTAGTTAGTCTGACTTATAATTGTTACCTCTGTGCTCAGAGGAATGAATCGAAATTTATGGAGGTACTTTTGCGTGGCAAAAGACGATGTGATTGAAGTAGAAGGCAAAGTAGTCGATACAATGCCGAATGCTATGTTTACGGTTGAACTTGAAAATGGACATCAGATTTTAGCAACAGTTTCTGGTAAAATTCGTAAAAACTATATTCGTATTTTAGCGGGAGATCGTGTTACAGTGGAGATGAGTCCGTACGATTTGACACGTGGACGTATCACATACCGCTTTAAATAATCGAAAAACTTGGAGGGATAAAAATGAAAGTAAGACCATCGGTCAAACCAATTTGCGAATACTGTAAAGTAATTCGTCGTAATGGTCGTGTTATGGTAATTTGCCCAGCAAATCCAAAACACAAACAACGTCAAGGATAAGATAGAAAGGAGAAAACATGGCTCGTATTGCTGGAGTTGACATTCCAAATGACAAACGTGTAGTAATTTCATTGACTTATGTGTACGGTATCGGACTTCCAACATCTAAGAAAATCCTTGCTGCTGCAGGCATTTCTGAAGATATTCGTGTTCGCGATCTTACACCAGATCAAGAAGATGCTATCCGTCGTGAAGTTGACGCAATCAAAGTTGAAGGTGACCTTCGTCGTGAAGTAAACTTGAACATCAAACGCTTGATGGAAATCGGTTCATACCGTGGTATCCGTCACCGTCGTGGACTTCCAGTTCGTGGACAAAACACTAAAAACAATGCTCGCACTCGTAAAGGTAAAGCTGTTGCGATTGCAGGTAAGAAAAAATAAAATAAAATAAGGAGGTAAAAATCTTGGCTAAACCAACACGTAAACGTCGTGTGAAAAAGAATATCGAATCTGGTATTGCTCATATTCACGCTACATTTAACAACACAATTGTTATGATTACTGATGTGCATGGTAACGCAATCGCTTGGTCATCTGCAGGTGCACTTGGGTTTAAAGGTTCTCGTAAATCTACACCATTTGCTGCTCAAATGGCATCAGAAGCTGCTGCAAAAGCTGCTCAAGAACACGGACTTAAATCTGTTGAAGTAACTGTTAAAGGTCCTGGTTCAGGTCGTGAGTCTGCTATTCGTGCACTTGCTGCTGCTGGTCTTGAAGTAACCGCAATCCGCGATGTAACTCCTGTACCACACAATGGTGCTCGTCCTCCAAAACGTCGCCGTGTATAATCATCAACAATTACACAGCTTTTCGTTTAAGAGGGAGTATAGCAAATGATTGAGTTTGAAAAACCAAATATAACAAAAATTGATGAAAATAAAGATTATGGCGTGTTTGTCGTAGAACCACTTGAACGTGGCTATGGTACAACACTTGGAAACTCACTTCGTCGTGTACTTCTGGCTTCACTTCCAGGTGCAGCTGTTACTTCAATCAACATTGAAGGTGTACTCCACGAATTTGATACCGTTCCAGGAGTCCGTGAAGACGTTATGCAAATTATTCTTAACGTTAAAGGAATTGCCGTTAAATCTTACGTCCAAGACGAAAAGATTATTGAACTTGATGTAGAAGGACCTGCAGAAGTAACTGCTGGGGATATTCTTACTGATAGTGACATCGAAATTGTAAACCCTGATCATTATCTATTTACAATCGGAGAAGGAGCATCTTTGAAAGCAACGCTTACTGTAAACAGTGGACGTGGCTATGTTCCAGCTGATCAAAACAAAAAAGATGATGCACCAGTGGGAACACTTGCTGTAGATTCAATCTATACGCCAGTGACTAAAGTCAATTACCAAGTTGAACCAGCACGCGTTGGTAGCAACGATGGCTTTGACAAGCTAACCCTTGAAATTTTGACAAATGGGACAATCATTCCAGAAGATGCCTTAGGTTTGTCTGCTCGTATTTTGACAGAACACCTAAATCTATTCACAAACTTAACTGAAATTGCTATTGCAACAGATGTTATGAAAGAAGTGGATACAACTTCTGATGATCGCATTTTAGAACGTACGATCGAAGAATTAGATCTTTCAGTTCGTTCGTATAACTGTTTGAAACGCGCTGGCATTAATACTGTTTATGATTTAACTGAAAAATCAGAAGCAGAAATGATGAAAGTTCGTAACTTGGGACGTAAGAGTCTTGAAGAAGTTAAAATCAAACTTGCCGACTTAGGCCTTGGGTTGAAAAACGATAAATAGAGGAGGAATACATGGCTTACCGTAAACTAGGACGCACTAGCTCACAACGTAAAGCGATGCTTCGCGATTTGACTACAGATCTTATCATCAATGAAGCAATTGTAACAACTGAAGCACGTGCGAAAGAAATCCGTAAATCAGTTGAAAAAATGATTACTTTGGGTAAACGTGGTGATTTGCATGCACGTCGTCAAGCTGCTGCATTCGTACGTAACGAAGTTGCATCACAAAACTTTGATGAAGAAACAGGTAAATACTCAGAAACAACTGCACTTCAAAAATTGTTCTCTGAATTAGCACCTCGTTATGCTGAGCGCAATGGTGGATATACTCGTATCCTTAAAACTGAACCACGTCGTGGTGATGCTGCGCCAATGGCTATCATCGAATTGGTATAATATCATCAATTTTGTTGAGTGTTATGATGATGGAATACACTGTTATTCTTAGTCTAGCTCTGGTCTACCGCTGGGGGATTTTCCCCAGCGGGAACACTCATCATATTGAATGAATGGTAGACGCTTGTTTACGAAATTGCTTTAACTTAAAACAATTTCGTAAGCAGGCGTTTTGTCTTGCTTTTCATGAGTAGTCGAGAATAGCAAAAAATGATATAATGGAACCCATATCTCTAATAGAAGAAAAAAGGTTCAATGACAAAACAACAAGCAATTAAATTACTAAAAGAGAAGTACCTCAGTAATATGAAAGACGATTCTGAGCTCTTTGTCGGAGTCGAATTAGAGTTTCCGATTGTAGAAATAAATGGAAATAAAACCAATATAGAAGTTACGAAAAATCTATTTCGAACCTTAGCAAACTTATCAGATTTTGAAGTCGAAAAAATAGATGACGATCAAAATCCAATTCAATTGGTTCACTGCTCTTCCAAGGATCGTATTCTATTCGAGTTAAGTTACAATACAATTGAATTTGCATTTGAAAAGGCTCATTCTATAGATGAGGTGGCAGAACGCTTTGAAGCCTATTTAAAGATCATTCAACCGATTTTACAAGAAGGTCACCACGAAATTCAAGGGCATGGGATCCATCCTCAGTGGCAAGAAAATGATAATAGTCCAGTAAAAATCGAACGATACAAGATGTTAATGGCTTTCCTTGCCATGAATGGTACAGGAATGAAAACACACCCCTATCCTTCGTACGGAGCATTTATATGTGGAAACCAGGTTCAATTGGATGTAAGGCGTGATAACTATATTCGGATCATCAATGCATTTAATAAAATTGAAGCGGCAAAAGCATATTTGTTTTCTAACTCAGAATTTTCAGCAGAGGCTTGGGATACAAACATTGCCAGAGATATTTTCTGGGAAGAATCCTTACATGGCTATTATAAGGAAAATGTAGGGATTTATCCTAAGGACTACCAAAACGAAGAAGAGTTTTTCAATAATCTCGCTAGAACGGCTATTTTTACGGCAACTAGAGAGGGGAAATCGTATTATTTTAAACCAATTCGAGTGGAGGACTATCTAGATCAAAAAGATATTACAGCCTATACGGCTGATGGAAATGAGAAAATCATTAATCCTGTAAAAGAAGATCTAAAACAACATCGAAGTTACCAATTTCAGGATCTAACTGCTCGTGGTACTGTGGAATTTAGAAGTGTTTGTACACAACCATTAGAAACAACCTTTGCCCCGATAGCTTTTGAGCTAGGCTTATTTGTAGAGTTAGAAAAACTGGAAAACTATTTAGAAGATTGTTCATTTTTTAAAAATGAAGAAGAAGACTATAGAAAACTTAGAAAGAAATATTCAAAAAAAATTCTAAGCAATAAAGAAGAAGAAACCATCCAATCCTTTTCAAAAGATCTGATAGACATAGCTAGAGCAGGTTTAATCAAAAGAGGCTACGGAGAAGAAAAATTTCTCATCATCAACAAAAAACTGAACGGTTAGAAAAGCCTTTTATTACAGGCTTTTTTTCATAACTTCAAAAAAACTTTCAAAAAAACAAAATTTTTTTTAAAAAAGTGTTGACAGTTAGTGTAGGACATGATATACTAATATAGTTGTCGCGAGAGAGCGACAAAGACCT
>NZ_CABFMD010000032.1 GCF_901875555.1 Streptococcus parasanguinis | reverse complement strand
CATGAATTTGAAACCCAACACAACCACACTTACATGCTCGGTTTTGAAGAAAGCTTCGGTTACCTGATCAAACCATTTGTACGTGACAAAGATGCAATCCAAGCTGTCTTGATCGTAGCTGAAATCGCTGCTTACTACCGCTCACGTGGTATGACTTTGGCAGACGGTATTGCTGAAATCTACAAAGAATACGGCTACTTCGCAGAAAAGACCATCTCTGTCACCCTTTCAGGTGTGGATGGAGCTGCAGAAATCAAGAAAATCATGGATAAATTCCGTGGCAATGCTCCTAAACAATTCAATAACACAGACATTGTTAAGACAGAAGACTTCTTGGCACAAACAGCTACTACTGCTGACGGCGTTGAAAAATTGACAACTCCACCAAGCAATGTGCTGAAATACACCTTAGCAGACGATTCTTGGATCGCTGTCCGCCCTTCAGGAACAGAACCAAAAATCAAATTCTACATTGCTACAGTTGGTGAATCTGAAGCAGATGCTAAAGAAAAAATTGCGAATATCGAAGCAGAAATCAATGCTTTTGTAGGCTAAAACATGAAAAGCTCCTCATCGGAGCTTTTTTCTTTCTTTCGTAGCAAATACCAGCGATTTTTTAGAAAATATGGCATACTAGATTTAGAAGAAAGCGAGGTCATCTCATGGAACAATTTTTAGAAGATATTAAAGATCTTGAAGTCACAACTGTCATGCGTGCGCAAGAAGCGATCGATCAAAAAGAAACAGCAACCTTCTTTATCGGACGTAAGACTTGTCCTTACTGCCGTAAGTTCGCTGCTAAACTAGCAACGGTCGTATCTGAAACAAACGCTCATATCTATTTTATTAATAGTGAAGAACCAAGTCAGCTAGACGCATTGCAAGCCTTCCGCTCAACTTACGGCATCCCAACTGTCCCTGGATTTTTACATGTTGAATCCGGCGAAGTTACTGTTCGTTGTGACTCATCCATGTCTGAAGAAGAAATCAAAGCATTCGCTCATCTATAAAAAATTAGCTAGAGATCAGTCTCTAGCTAATTTTCGTTTTCCGTAAAAGTTATCCAAATTTTTTGTTGAGGTTTGGCAAAAGGATATTCGGAAAATTCTTCTGGCTTTAACCAAACAGTCGATTCACTTACTGACTGCTCTCCTTCTTTTACTAGGCCATACCGAATCTGAACCTGCCACTTGCGATGCGAAAAGACATGCTGGACGATAGGATAAGATCTGTCCTGCCAATCAATGGCCAAGTCATAGTCCTGTTCAAAGGAAAGAATTTCTGGGTTGCTCTCTGTATCCCCCTTACCATCCAGTAGAGATAATTGGCCCAGGTTCTCAGATAGGCTTTCCACTTCGATCAAGGGAAAATGCCAGAAACCTGATAAAAGCCCTTCTCGCTCATTTTTCTCCAGCAAGAAGCGTCCTTGACTATCCTTGATAATAAAGGCTGTGAGATAGACAGCTACAGGTTTCTTTTTAGAAGCCTTAATGGGATAACGATCCATGGTCCCATGTTGGTAGGCCGCGCTAAATTCCTTAACAGGACTCTCTTCCGGCCGTGGATTGACTGGCGACTCAATATCTGAGCCCAAATCCATCAAAGCCTGATTAAAATCACCAGGACGGGTCGGATCGATCAAAATTTCCATCATGGCTTGGAAAATCTTGCGATTGGTCGGGACTCCGATATCGTAGTCCACCTCAAACAAGCGAGCCAGTACTCTCATGACATTACCATCCACAGCAGGCTCCGATAGGCCAAAGGCAATACTAGCAATTGCCCCTGCAGTATAAGGCCCAACCCCCTTCAGTTTAGAGATAGCCTCATAACTTGATGGAAACACTCCTCTGTGGTTCTCCATAATCTGCTGGGCAGCTTTCTGCATGTTGCGGACACGTGAATAATAGCCCAAGCCTTCCCAAGCTTTTAAAAGTTTTTCCTCAGGAGCCTGAGCCAAATCAGCAACTGTAGGAAACCACTCCAGAAAACGCTCATAATATGGAATCACCGTATCGACACGTGTCTGCTGGAGCATAATCTCTGAAATCCAAATTTTATAAGGATCCTGAGTTCTTCTCCAGGGGAGATCTCGTTTATGGGCATCATACCAGGCTAATAACTTCTCTCGGAAGGAAGCAATTTTTTCCTCCTCCCACATGGTAATCCCGTAATCTTTTAAATCTAACATATTCCTAGTATACCATAGAATGGTCTTTAGTTTAGAAATTCTGATTTTATAAAGAAAAAGGCTCAGGAAAATCCTGAGCCTTAAAATGTAGACAAACTATTTTAAAGTAAAATAAGTTAAGCAATTCTGCAAAAAAACAAAAATGAGTTCCATTTTTTAAATTGATTCAAGAAAATACCGAAACTTTCCGCTGTGAGAAAAGTGCCTGAAACAATAATGTTTCAGGCACTCGGAATTATTGAGACCCTAGGCTCAATAATAGTCATGGAACTTCGAAGAAGTTCGCTGACGTCCGTACTCACCTAAGGAAAGTTTTTAAGATGACTTTTTCTTCAATCTGAAGCTCAAGATCATCCTTAGTCTTTCACTCATTCTTATTGTTCTACTGCTTGTGCCGCTGTAATCAAGGTTAATTTGTACACATCATCTGCATTACATCCACGAGAGAGGTCGTTCACTGGTTTGTTCAACCCTTGCAAGACTGGACCTACCGCTGCAAAGCCACCAAGACGTTCTGCCATCTTGTATCCAATATTACCTGCTTCAATACCAGGGAAGATAAAGACATTTGCTTGGCCTGCCACCTTGCTACCTGGAGCCTTCAAGGCTGCAGTTGCAGGGACAAAGGCTGCGTCAAATTGCAATTCCCCGTCAATTTCAAGATCTGGACGAAGTTCATGGGCAAGCTTAGTCGCTTCAACAACCTTATCAACACTTTCACCGAAACCAGACCCTCTTGTTGAATAGCTCAACATAGCAATTTTTGGATCAATTCCAAACATCTTGGCTGTGATAGCTGAGTTGATGGCAATTTCGGCTAATCCTTCAGCATCTGGATTGATGTTGATAGCACAGTCCCCAAACAAGTAGCGTTCAGATCCACGAACCATGAGAAAAGCTCCTGAAGTCCGTTTGACATTTGGACGAGTTTTGATAATTTGAAGAGCTGGACGAACAGTTGCAGCTGTTGAGTGAATCGCACCTGAAACCATCCCATCAACAATTCCCATGTGCACCAACATGACACCAAAATAGTTCACGTCGTCTTTCAAGACTTGACGCGCTTCTTCTTCTGTCATTTTGCCCTTACGACGTTCTACCAAGGAAGCTACCATTTCTTCAAAACCTGGATAAGTATGAGGATCGATGATTTCATATCCATCCAAAACCCCTTCGATTTCAAGATAAATCCGAATTTTATCCGGATTACCAAGCAAGACAGGGGTTACTTCTGTCTCCTTCACAAGGCGTTTTGTCGCTTGAAGAATACGAGGCTCTTCACCTTCTGGTAATACAATACGAGCATTCTTACCAACGAGGTTGGTTTTGAGATTTTCGAAAACTTCCATGAGTTTTACTCCTTTTAATAATTAATAACTGGTTTGAAGCTGTGTTAGAACAGCTTGGAAATCTGGAGGCAGTGGGCTTTCTATGACCAATCCTTCCTCTAGAAATGGATGATAATAGGATAAACGATGGCAATGAAGGGCCTGGCGCTCAATGCCGTCTTCTAAACTTCCGCCATAGAGATCATCTCCCAAAAGGGGAAAACCAATATGGGAAAAATGAACTCGGATCTGATGGGTTCGACCTGTATGCAATTGGATATCCACTAGGTGAATATCACCAAAAGATTGAACGACCTGGTAGCTGGTATGAGCATACTTGCCACCTTTTGCTACCTTTCGAGTAATGATCGAATCTTCATCACGCGCAATCGGGGCAATAATCTCTCCAGCAGGATCAAGCTTCCCAGTTCCCTTGATCAAGGCATAATAGCGTTTCTGAATCGTTTTAGACTGTAATTGCTTATCCAAACGTGCATGGGCATAGCCATGTTTGGCAAAAAGCATAACGCCACTTGTATCCTTGTCCAAGCGCGTGACAATGTGAACCTGCTGGTTCTCATAGCCCTGTTTCACATAATAGCCTTTCACAAAATTTGCTAAGGTATTAGAATGAATCGCACTTGGAATCGAGGCAATGCCAAAGGGTTTGTTTAAGACCAAAAAATGATCATCTTCAAACAAAATATCAAAGGGCCGATCCATGGGTTTTAGGGTTTCGAACCCTTCTTCTGCCGGAATATCAATGACCAAGCGATCCCCAATATCCAACAGATAGATCGCATTCTCCGGACGTCCATTGACAAGGATCTGCCCCCCACGAAACTTAATCTTTGCTAAGAGCCCCTTAGAAACCTCGTGCTTTTTCAAGAAAGTCTTGATCTTTACATGCTCATCGACAATGAATTCAAATCTCATTCCCCATCATCTCCGATAAAGGCATCCTTGACCCGATTCCAGAAACTGGTGTGACTGGAGCTTGCCACAAAATTTATCTTATGGTTGTCGATCTGGTATTCTACCCTAGCAATATTGCGGTAAGAATAGGTTGAATTATCAACAGAGATAATGTGAAAGCCAGGTCTCGTCGGTGTAATCTCGATCTTATCCTTTTTAGGGACAATGACAGAAGAACCCAAGGTACGATAAACACGGTTGTTGAGACTAGCGATCTCAGCAATCTGCAACGCCTCAATAGTTGGGTGAAGGACTGCTCCTCCCAAGGATTTGTTGTAAGCCGTACTTCCTGTAGGAGTCGAAACGGTAATCCCATCTCCTCTGAAGCGCTCAAAATCCACACCATTAATCATAAGATCAGCCACCATAGTCCGGTCACTGCGCTTGATCGTAGCTTCGTTCAGCGCTCTCATCGTACGGGTTTCCCCATTGTCAAAGGTAATCTTGACATTTAAAATAGGGTAGGAAACCTTGGCCCCCGTGTCAAATTTTAAGTTTTCAACTAACTTGTCAATCTCACTATCTAAGTAATCCGTATAAAAGCCTAAGTGCCCAGTATGGACACCGATAAAGCGAACTCGATCTAACTGGTGTTCATACTTATGAAAAGCCGATAGCAACATCCCATCACCACCGATTGAAATGACAATATCGGGATGTTTCTCCGTTAAAATAAAATTATTTTGACGAAGTTTGTAACGCAATTGTTGAAAAACCTCTTCACTCTGACGCTTTCGATTGCGAATGATGGATACTTTTTTACCTGTAGTCTTCATCTGTGTCATCACTATTTCCAACGCCATCATTTAACTTACGATGAAGTGGATCAAACAGGGCTTGAGCTTCCTGAATTGCATCCCGAATGGCACCCATTTCTTCGTCCAAGAGATAGGCCAGGTTTGCTGTCGTCTCTAAGCGTTTTTTGATCTCGTCTGGAAAGTCTCCTTTATATTTATAATTTAGTGAATGCTCGATTGTTGCCCAAAAATTCATGGACAAGGTCCGAATTTGAATCTCTGCTAATATGGTTTCATTTCCATCAATGGTATCAACCGGGTACTCGACCACGACGTGGTAACTCCGGTAGCCACTCGATTTCTTGTGGCGGATGTAGTCTCGCTCTTGGACCACGCGCATATCCTGCCGTTGCCTCAGAACCTCTAGGATCTCTTCGACGTCATCCACAAACTGGACCATGATGCGAAGACCAGCAATATCTTGCATATCCTGAGCCAGATTTTCTTCAGAAATATTTCTTCGGATCATCTTTTCACGGATGCTCTCAATCGGCTTAACACGACCTGTCACAAACTCGATTGGAGAATGCTTTTGTTGCTTACGATATTGCTTTCGAATCCCACGCAGTTTGATTTTTAATTCCCCAACTGCTTGGATATAAGGATCTAAGAAGTTTTCCCAATCAATTGCCATCCTACCACCTTGTAATCTGAACCATTTTTGTATACAATAAACACATCTCTTATTATATCATGAATCTCTTTTGAAAAAAAGCAAAGGACCACAAAATGAACCATTTAGAAATTGAATACAAAACCTTGCTAGATAAGGAGGAATACCAATCCCTCCTTCCACTTTTTGCAGATACAAAATTGGTTGTCCAAACCAATCACTATATCGATACACCCGACCAGCTCATCCGTAAAGAAAAAATGGCCTTGCGGGTGCGTACTTTCACAGATCAGGCTGAATTGACTCTCAAGGTCCCTGAAGCAGTTGGCCATTTCGAGTACAATCAAGACCTCAGCCAAGAAGAAACCGAGGCGATCCTTCAACACCAACAGTTTGCTGACGGAGAAATCAAAAACCTCTTGATTTCTAAAGAAATCCCAGTTGAGCAACTTGCTGTCTGGGGAAGCCTGACAACAGAACGATTCGATAAAGAAACAAACGCAGGCTTGGTGGCTCTAGACCACAGTCTCTATCTAGACACTGAAGATTATGAGTTGGAAATTGAGGTAGAAACTGCTGAACAGGAAGAAAATTTTCACAAATTTATTCAAGACCATGGAATCGTCTACAAAGCAGCCAAAAATAAAATTGCCAGATTGGCGGAAAGATTGTAAAATAGCTGAAATTATCGCAAATTTTTGCTAAAATAGTGCTAAGATCAAAAATCTAAATGAGGTTGGAATCACATGTCAGATAAAAAAAATATGAAGCTCTTCTCTCTTAATTCAAATCCAGAGATTGCACAAAAAATCGCGGATCACGCTGGGGTTCCACTTGGGAAAATTTCATCCCGTCAATTCTCAGATGGTGAAATCCAAGTCAATATTGAGGAAAGTGTTCGTGGATATGATATTTATATCATTCAATCAACCAGTTTTCCAGTTAACAATCACTTGATGGAACTGTTAATTATGGTGGATGCTTGCCAACGGGCCAGCGCAAATACTGTCAATGTGGTCATGCCTTACTTCGGTTATGCTCGCCAAGACCGGACTGCTGCTCCTCGTGAACCAATTACTGCTAAGCTCGTCGCAAATATGTTGGTCAAAGCTGGGGTCGATCGCGTCGTCACACTGGATCTCCACGCTGTTCAGGTCCAAGGTTTCTTTGATATTGCCGTGGATAACCTCTTTACCATTCCACTTTTTGCAGAGCACTACATCAACAAAGGTCTAACTGGTCCAGATGTTGTTGTCGTCAGCCCTAAAAACTCAGGGGTTAAACGAGCTCGTAGTTTAGCAGAATATCTTGATGCGCCGATTGCCATCATTGATTACGAGCAAGATGATGCGAACCGTGATTATGGCTATATTATTGGGGATGTCAAAGATAAAAAAGCGATCTTGATTGACGATATCCTCAATACTGGTAAGACATTCTCAGAAGCTGCAAAAATCGTCGAACGCGAAGGGGCTACTGAAATTTATGCTGTATCAAGTCATGGTTTATTTGTGAAAGGAGCTGTTGAATTATTAGACCAAGCTCCGATCAAAGAAATCTTAGTAACCGATTCTGTTGCTCCAAATGGACCAACTCCAAAAAATATTAACTATCTGACAGCTAGCGAACTGATCGCAGAAGCTATTGTTCGCATTCAAGAAAGAAAACCTGTTAGTCCTCTATTTGCCTACCACAAGAAATAAGGTCTTAATGTGATATATTTTGATAATGCCGCAACAACTCCCCTTCTACCTGAAGTCATTGATAAAATGTCTGAAACCATGAAGACCACTTTTGGAAATCCATCGAGCCTTCATGCTCATGGACGGATGGCTAGCAAACTCCTCCGAGAATCTCGCGAGCAGATTGCTCAGGCTCTCCATACTCTTCCAAATCGTATTTTCTTCACTTCAGGTGGATCAGAAAGTAATAATACCGTTATAAAAGGCTACTGCTTGAAACACCAGGCAGATGGCAAACACATCATTACTACCGCTTTGGAACACCATGCGGTTCTAGAACCCATCGAATACCTTGTCGAACGTTTCGGATTTGAAGTTACGATCGTCCAACCAAGAGATGGACGCATTCAGGCTAGTGATATCAAGGCGGCTCTTAGACCGGATACCATTCTTGTCTCTACCATGTTTGCCAATAACGAGACAGGCGATCTTCTACCGATTAAAGAAATCGGAGAACTCTTAAAAGATCATCCAGCTGCCTTTCACGTTGATGCTGTCCAAGCAATTGGAAAGGTCCCTGTCTATCCCGAAGAGTTGGGAATTGATTTTCTCAGTGCTTCTGCCCACAAATTCCATGGCCCTAAGGGAGTCGGTTTCCTTTATGCAGCTGTCCCAGACTTTGATAATCTCATCCACGGTGGTGATCAGGAAAGCAAAATGAGAGCCAGCACAGAAAATCTCATTTCTATTGTAGGGATGGCGACTGCCCTACAGCATGCCACGCTTCATCAAGAAGAAAATTTCCACCAGGTTCAAAAACTCGGTCAAGAACTAGTCAATGGTTTAGCAGCTTACGACTATTACATAAATGCGAGTGACGATCACCTTCCTTTTGTTTGGAATCTTGGTTTTCCAGGTGTCCAAAATGATGTCTTGCTGATGAGACTCGATCTGGCTGGAATATCCGTCTCTACAGGTTCTGCTTGTACCGCTGGTACAGTTCAACCCAGCCATGTCCTTGAGGCGCTCTATGGAAAAAATAGCTCACGCCTAAGAGAATCCCTTCGAATTAGTTTTTCAGAACTCAACACCGTAGAGGAAGTTCAAGACTTCCTCGCAACACTAAAAGAAATTTTATCATAGGAGAACAATATGGCTTTTGAAACAAGTGTTTCATTGAAAGACTGCAACTATATCTATAGTCTGCACCCAAATGTAAAAAAATATACCTTACGTGACAATACATTTGCTGTTACAAAAGTAGGAAATTACGAGTTAAATCGTTTGCTCGAGGCCGTTCCAAATAGCGGCGAAGGCTTCCTACTTAAAATCATTTTCAATAAAGATTTAACAGGTTTTAAGATCAATATTACTGACAAGTCTGGACTTCGCCTGGTGAATATCTTTAAAAATTCAGAAAATGACATTATCCAACAAAAATTTTATTTCCTAATGGATAGTCTTGTCGAAAGAGAAATTTTCAACAAAACAGAGGCCTAATATGGTAAATCTAACTTATATCGATGCTTATCAAGTAGAACGAACCACTACTTATCCCGACCTTGCAGCCTGTATTCTAGCTTTTTCAGGCTGTGTAACCTTGCCCGACTCTTACTCCATCGTATCCATTGAATACAAGGGGAAAAAGCTCCCCTATACAGGGCGAGTCGATGGACTCTATGCTTTTTTGAAAAAGGTAGAGCAAGCTGAAAACTAAGCTGATGCTGATGGAACTCTCCATCGCCATCAGCTTTTTCTTTAGACAAAAATATTTTTGAAAAACGATTCTAGATAGTTGATTTTTTCACAATCTTCCTATACAATAAGAGGGAAAGGTTGTGATATTGTGAAACATGATAAAAATACTCCAATTCCACGCGCAACAGCAAAACGCTTATCGCTCTACTACCGCATTTTTAAACGCTTTAACTCTGAAAAAATAGAGCGCGCCAATTCCAAGCAAATTGCGGATGCAATTGGGATTGACTCTGCTACTGTTCGCCGAGATTTCTCTTATTTTGGTGAATTAGGAAGACGTGGATTTGGTTATGACGTAAAAAAACTGATGAACTTCTTTGCAGATCTTTTAAATGATAATGCCATTACCAATGTCGCTATTGTTGGGATCGGAAATATGGGAAGTGCACTTCTCAACTATCGCTTCCATGAACGCAATAAGATGAAAATTGTCATGGCGTTTGA
Source organism: Streptococcus parasanguinis (assembly GCF_901875555.1). GTDB lineage: Bacteria > Bacillota > Bacilli > Lactobacillales > Streptococcaceae > Streptococcus > Streptococcus parasanguinis_H. The sequence goes on along the minus strand of NZ_CABFMD010000032.1, from coordinate 135,399 downwards.
TCTAGACGATCATGAACTGATCAATACAAAAAATAAGGACGGAATTCCCATTTACGGAATTTCCTCCATTAAAGAAAAACTCAAACAAGAAGGCATTCAAACAGCCATTCTAACCGTTCCAAGCATCAAGGCTCAAGAAGTAGCTAGCCTTTTGGTAGACGCTGGTGTCAAAGGTATTCTCAGCTTCTCACCAGTGCATCTGACAGTCCCTAAGGATGTCGTCGTCCAATATGTCGATCTTACTAGTGAATTGCAAACACTCCTTTATTTTATGCGTAAAAACGAGGAATAAAGATCAGCATTATACGGATAACAACTAAAGAGGCTGGGACAAAAGTCCTAGCCTCTTCTTGTTTTTGGATTGTCGAGCAAGACGCAATGGTTGAGTGGGCTCTACTACGCCGATTTCATCAGCTTTTACAGCCCTACTCAACTGTGCGGACGTGGGACGACGAAATCGAATTCTAACGAATGACCGATTTCTGTCCCACTCTCTTTTTATACCAAATAATCCGTTTCTTCTCGATAACTATAGTAATTTTCTTCGGATACAATCAAATGATCCAATAGGGTTAAGCCCATCACTTCACAGGCCTCTAAGACTCGATGCGTTACTTCATCATCATTTTTACTTGGAAATACGGCACCAGATGGATGATTGTGCGCCAAGATGATGGAGGTTGCCATATGTTTCAGTGCATAATGCAAGATTTCACGTGGCTCCGCAATACTACGATTGACCGTTCCGATAAAGATGGTTTGTTGATGAATAATTTCATTCTGCGTATTTAAATAGAGTGCAACCAGGTGCTCCTGTTTCTTATGGCCAATTTCCTGTTGAATTTTATGGGCCAATTTCTGACTGCTCATGATCTGTTCAGAACTCATTAATTCATCTTTATGAATCCTTCGACCAAACTCAATCACAGCCTGAAGTTCAATGGCCTTCACCCGGCCAATTCCAGAAATTTCCTGTAGTTCCTCTAGCGTTAATTGCCCTAACTCCTTTAAACTGTGAACAGAGCTTAATAGAGCTTGTGCAATCTCATATACGCTTTTTTGCTTATTGCCTGTCCGCAAGAGAATGGATAACAATTCTTGGTGACTCAGCTTATCCACTCCTTCAGAAACCAAGCGTTCCCTAGGAAGTAAAGATGGTTCAATAAATGAAATGTCGTACATAATTTCCTCCTCACTTATTAATTCGTAATAAATTGAGAAAATGACGATCTATCATTATTTGCAGGTGATTTCTTGCTTCAAATCATTTAACACTAAGACTTCATCTTTATTAAAGCGAATCTGATAACCTGTTTGAACTTGTTCAAGCTCCTTTAGAAACTGTTGAATTTCACAGCGGATCAAGTACTCCTGATTCTGAGGGATGGCTTCTAAAGCTTGGTAGACTTGCTCTACTTCATAGATACCTTTCGTAATTAATCCATTTCGTGGAAAATCATTTACTAAGAGATTGTAGAAATGATGCAAGAGATGATAAATGCGCTCTTTCGTCACTATTCTACCTCCTTATCATACTCTTTCTCCTCTATTATATACTGAATTTCCCTTAATATTATGACAAATTCCTTACATTATATTACCAATCTCTTACAATTTTACAGAAATTTCTCCTAGCTTCCTACATAGAAAAAGCCCAGACATTTCTGTCTCGGGCTTTAATTTCTTAGAGTTGCATTTGATTATAAGACTTACTGAATGAATCCAGGATGTCTTTTGGAGCCTTGTCATAGTCAACAGAGGTTTCCAAATTTCCTTTTACAATTGTCCGATAAGTTGCTGCAGCATCCTCACAAGTTACTAGCGTAATTTCATTGACACCTTCACGGTCTTGGATTACATCCACACGATCAGGGGTCACCGTCTCAACAGACGAGATGACATAGGTATAAATCTTTTCCTTATCCGTGATGTAGATCTTCATGCCAGCCTTGGCTTTTTCCAAAGGTGAGAATAACATAGCATTAGCACCAGTCAAACCAAAGACATGGTGACTGGCAAGTGAATAATTGCCTTTACCCATGACTTGGGTTTCCTTCATGGTCCCTGCGCCATAATATAGGGCAACGTTTTCGAGTCCCTTAAAGATGGGAAGATTCATGTTTAATTCAGGAATCGAAATTCCACCAATTACAGGAAGTTTCTGGGCTTGCCATTGGGCATTGATCACGGCTTCCGTCGAGAGTGACTGGACATGTTGGAAATCAAAGCTCGTCTTCACTTCTTTATTCTTGTCAATGGTTTTTTTATCAACCTTGCTCACCTGGTATTGATTGGTGTGCCATACCATGATCATATTTCGGATCGGTGCATTAAAGATCAATAACAGCGAGAGGATAATCAAGAGCGTTGCAACGACATTGATAAGAGTATTGCGTAAACTCTTTTTCTTTTTTCTTTTGCGTGACATTCTGTCCCCTTATCTATTCGTTTTCTTCTACTATTTCTTCGTCTTTTTCATCGGCCTGAACTGTTGTAAAGGTCACAATCTTAGCATCCTGATCCAGTCGCATCACTTTCACACCCTGAGTGGAACGACCAGTTTGAGAAATATTAGCCACACCCGTCCGAATCATCACACCAGTATTGGTTATAATCATAAGGTCTTCATTGCCTTCAACAGTCATGAGACCTGCGAGAGCACCATTTTTCTCTGTAATGTTGGCTGTCTTAATTCCCTTACCACCACGACCTTTGGTTGGGTATTCACTTGCCATTGTCCGCTTACCATACCCTTTTTCAGTGATGATCAACACTTCATCTTGGTCCGTAATCACGCTAGCACCGACAACCTGGTCTCCATCACGAAGATTCACTCCACGAACCCCAGTGGCTGTCCGGCCCATATTCCGAACGACCGATTCATTAAAGCGAACAGAATAGCCATACTTGGTACCGATGATAACGTCTGTATCTCCATCAGTAAGGAAGACATTGATCAATTCATCATCATCTCTTAGATTTAAGGCTTTCAGTCCATTTTGACGGATATTTGAAAACTCTGCTACATTGGTCCGTTTCACCAAACCTTGTCGCGTCGTAAAGAAGAGATAAGCCTCATCACTTCGATCTTGCTCAACATTGATAATGGTTTGAATGGACTCTCCTTCGTCCAGTTTCAAAAGATTGACAATCGGTAAGCCTTTGGCTGTACGTCCATATTCTGGGATTTCATATCCTTTAAGACGATAGACACGTCCCTTATTGGTAAAGAAGAGCAGATGGTCGTGGGTGCTAGTTGATACCAGTTCACGGACAAAATCATCATCTTTTACACCCGTTCCTTGAACACCACGTCCCCCACGTTTTTGAGCTGTAAATTCAGCTTGGTCCAAACGTTTGATATATCCTTTGTTAGAAAGAGTAATCAAGACATCGGTTTCTTCAATCAAGTCCTCATCTTCAAGAGACAGAACTTCACCGACCATCAACTCCGTGCGACGAGCATCGCCAAACTTGCGTTTGACTTCTTCCAATTCTTCTTTGATAATTGCAATGACCCGTTCTGGTTTAGCCAAAATATCTGCTAAATCAGCAATCAAAGCTACCAAGTCATCGTATTCATTTTGAATTTTATCTCGTTCCAAACCAGTCAAACGACGAAGACGCATATCCAATATAGCTTGACTTTGGCGTTCTGACAGCTTGAATTTGCTCATCAATTCCGCTTGAGCCTCTGCATCCGTTTGGCTGTTGCGAATGATTTTGATTACTTCATCAATATGATCTAGGGCAATGAGCAAGCCTTCTAAAATATGAGCTCGGGCTTCTGCCTTTTCCTTATCAAAGATGGTCCGGCGAGTCACTACTTCTTTTTGATGCTCAATATAAGCGCCCAAAATTTGACGAAGAGAGAGAATTTTAGGAACCCCATTCTCGATGGCCAACATATTGAAACCAAAGCTAGTTTGCATTTGAGTCAGCTTAAAGAGGTTGTTTAAGATCACGTTTGCAGATGCATCCCGGCGTACTTCAATGATAAAGCGAACCCCTTCACGGTTGGATTCATCCCGTACAGCTGTAATCCCTTCGATCCGTTTTTCTTGCACTAAACGGACAATATGTTCATGGACCTTGGTCTTATTGACCATATATGGAAACTCAGTCACGACAATGCGTTCTCGGCCGCTCTTAGTTACTTCAATCTCAGTGCGGGAACGAAGGACGATAGAACCTTTCCCTGTCTCATAAGCCTTGAAGATCCCTGATTTCCCCATGACAAGAGCTCCTGTCGGGAAATCCGGACCTGGCAAAACTTCCATCAAGTCGCGTGTCGTCACTTCAGGATTGTCCATCATCAACTTCACAGCATCAATGGTTTCTCCAAGGTTGTGAGGTGGAATATTAGTGGCCATCCCAACAGCGATCCCCGTTGCCCCATTTACAAGAAGGTTCGGAAAACGCGCTGGAAGAACTAATGGTTCGCGCTCACTGGCGTCATAGTTATCCACAAAATTAACGGTATTTTTGTTGATATCGCGCAACATTTCAAGAGCGATCTTACTCATACGAGCTTCGGTATACCGTTGTGCAGCGGCACCATCACCGTCCATAGAACCAAAGTTTCCATGACCATCCACTAGCATGTAGCGATAACTCCACCATTGCGCCATCCGAACCATGGCTTCATAAATAGAGGAATCCCCGTGTGGGTGATATTTACCCATAACATCCCCTGTGATACGAGCTGATTTCTTATGTGGTTTGTCAGGTGAAACCCCCAACTCGTTCATACCGTATAAGATACGGCGATGAACAGGTTTTAAACCATCTCGAACGTCAGGAAGAGCACGAGACACGATTACACTCATGGCATAATCGATAAAGCTCGTCTTCATTTCTGATGTTAAATTCACATTAATAAGATTATTATCCTGCATTCAAAAAATGCCTCTCTTTACTTAATTCACCCCTCTATTATATCACATTTTACGCTATTTTACTCTCTGTGAGCACAAATGTAAAAACGTTTACATCTTAGGTTCTATACTATTTTGAGTGACAAAGACATTTAAAAGTGGTAAAATGAAAACGAATGAGAGATGATCTCAAAAAAAATGAAGGAGATGTTTAGACTCATGACTGCAACTAAACAACACAAAAAAGTCATCCTGGTTGGTGACGGTGCCGTAGGTTCATCTTACGCTTTCGCACTTGTAAACCAAGGTATTGCTCAAGAACTTGGAATCATTGAAATTCCTCAATTGTTCGAAAAGGCTGTCGGTGATGCTCTTGACCTTAGCCACGCCCTTGCCTTCACTTCACCTAAGAAGATCTACGCAGCTAAGTACGAAGACTGTGCAGATGCCGATCTAGTTGTCATCACTGCTGGTGCACCTCAAAAACCAGGTGAAACTCGTCTTGACCTTGTAGGTAAGAACCTTGCCATCAACAAATCAATCGTAACTCAAGTTGTTGAATCAGGTTTCAAAGGTATCTTCCTTGTTGCTGCGAACCCAGTTGATGTCTTGACATACTCTACATGGAAATTCTCTGGATTCCCTAAAGAACGTGTTATCGGTTCAGGTACTTCACTGGACTCAGCTCGTTTCCGTCAAGCCCTTGCTGAAAAATTGGACGTAGATGCTCGTTCTGTTCACGCCTACATCATGGGTGAACACGGTGACTCAGAATTCGCTGTTTGGTCACATGCTAACATTGCAGGTGTCAACCTTGAAGAATTCTTGAAAGACACTCAAAACGTTCAAGAAACTGAACTCATCGAATTGTTCGAAGGTGTTCGTGACGCAGCTTACACTATCATCAATAAAAAAGGTGCTACTTACTACGGTATCGCAGTCGCCCTTGCTCGTATTACAAAAGCTATCCTTGATGATGAACATGCTGTCCTTCCTCTTTCAGTATTCCAAGAAGGTCAATATGGCGTGAAGAACGTCTATATCGGTCAACCAGCCGTTGTTGGTGCGCATGGTATTGTACGTCCTGTAAACATTCCATTGAACGATGCTGAAACTCAAAAGATGCAAGCTTCTGCTTCTGAGTTGCAAGCCATCATTGATGAAGCATGGAAAAACCCTGAATTCCAAGCAGCATCTAAAAACTAATCCATCAATAGAAAAGGCTCTCTGATTTCCAGAGAGTCTTTTTTCTAGCTCTAAATAAATAAAAAAGAGAGAGTGGGACAGAAATCGGTAATTCGTAGAATTCGATTTCGTCGTCCCACCTCCGCACAGTTGAGTAGGGCTGTAAAGGCTGATGAAATCAGCGTAGTAGAGCCCACTCAACCACTGCGTCTTGCTCGACAATCCAAAGAAAATTGAGAGGCTAGGACTTTTGTCCCAGCCTCTTAACTACTCCACCCTGAGGGAATCGAACCCCCATCTCAAGAACCGGAATCTTACGTGATATCCATTACACTAAGGGTGGCAACTGTTATAGTATATCAAATTTTCAAGTATATGACAAGTAAAAAAAGAGTGGGACAGAAATCGGTAATTCGTTAGAATGCAATTTCGTCGTCCCACCTCCTCACGGTTAAGTAGGGCTGTGAAAGCTAATGAAATCAACGTAGTAGAGCCCATTCAACCACTGCGTCTTGCTCGACAATCCAAAGAAAATTAAGAGGCTAGGACTTTTGTCCCAGCCTCTTAAAAATTTTACAATTCGATATCGCCAAACAAGTCAGCCATTGAGAATCCAGTTTGAGTTTCTGGAAGATCAAAGTCACGTTTTTCTTGTTTTGGACGACGTGGGCGAGATTGACGTTTTTCTTGTTTTTCGCCTTCTTCTTGAGCTGGACGTTCTTCAAGAGCTTTGATTGAAAGGGATACACGTTCATCAGCAGCATTTACTTCAAGAACTTTAACCGTTACTTCTTGTCCAACTTTAAGAACATCTTTTGGATTTTCAACACGTTTGTGTGAAATTTGTGAGATGTGAACAAGTCCATCGATACCTGGCAATACTTCAACGAATGCACCGAAGTCAGTCAAACGTTTTACTGTTCCCTCGATCACGTCACCAGCAGCCAATTTTTGTTCAACGCCATCCCATGGTCCAGGTGTTGTAGCTTTCAATGAAAGGGATACACGACCTTCTTCTTCGTTCAAGTCAAGAACTTTTACTTGGATTTCTTCACCAACAGTTACAACTGATTTAGGTGAAACGTTGCGTTCGTGTGACAATTCAGTCAAGTGAACCAATCCATCAACACCACCAAGGTCGATGAAAGCACCAAAGCTTGTGATACGTGCAACTTTACCAGTTACGATATCGCCAACGTTCAATTTACCAAATACTTCAGCGCGTGCTGCTGCAGCTGATGCTTCAACAACTTCACGACGTGAAAGAATGAAACGATTTTCTTTTGGATCTACTTCTTTGATTTTCGCATCAAATTCTTGACCTACGAAACGTTCAGTGTTACGTACAAAACGAGTATCAAGCATTGAAGCTGGAATAAATCCACGAAGTCCTTCAAATTCTACCGAAAGTCCGCCTTTAACAGCGCGTGTTCCTTTAACAGTAACAACTTCTTCTTCACGACCAACCAATTTGTCCCATGCTTTGCGAGCTTCTAAACGTTTTTTAGATACAAGGTAAGTTACTGTATCAGTATCTTTACCAACTACTTGACGAAGAACAAGCAATTCAAGTGTTTCACCTGGTTTAACCAAATCGTTGATGTCCGCATCACGATCGTTTGTCAATTCGCGAAGAGTCAAGACACCTTCGACACCAGTTCCAGAGATTGCAACATTAGCTTGGTTCGCATCAACTGTCAATACTTCAGCAGTAACGACGTCACCTGGTTCAACTTGGCTAACACTGTTTAGCAAATCTTCAAATTCATTCATCTAAAAAATCCTCCAACAATCAAGTTTTCTTAACTTGACATACTAATAATTATTTTTCCTAAGCAAGCACCCGAAACGAGATTCAATATCACCTTTAACGACTTCACCCTATAAAGAAATAAAATACCTAGTTAGATATTTTATCACTTATCTGATATTACCTAAGAACTGGGGTAGCTGGATTCGAACCAACGCATGAGGGAGTCAAAGTCCCTTGCCTTACCGCTTGGCTATACCCCAAAAAGAGCGCTGACATCAGTCACTTTATCATCGTCACAATGAACGCTAATGGAGAGAGAGGGATTCGAACCCCCGAACCCGAAGGAGCGGATTTACAGTCCGCCGCGTTTAGCCTCTTCGCTATCTCTCCATATAAATCAACAGGTTCTATTATACCATTGATTTATTATGATTGCAAGCCCTTATTTATTCAAATTATAATTTTCTATTATAATTTCAACGGCTTTTTCAAGTTTTTTGTAAAGAGAATCCACATTTCCATTTTTGATAATGGCAAATTGACCTGCCATGTCTGCAATTTCACCTATCGTTTTCTTACCAATTGAAAGTGTGAATCCGTCAAAAGTATCCTTTCCAACGGTTACTTTACTATCTACGATTTGAATTTCAATTTTCTTGTCTTTTTTACTCATTTCAGTCCTCTTTTCACTTTTTCTATTTTACAAAAATTTAGTTTATGGCGCAAGAAAAAAGCTATTCTCAACCGAGAAATAGCTATTTCCATTAATCGACTTTAACGATCCATCCTTCAGGTGCTTCGACATCACCAAATTGGATACCCGTCAATTCATCATAGAGTTTGTGGGTCACTGGACCGACTTCTGTTTCGGAATAGAAGACATGGAAGTCATCTCCGTGTTGAACACCTCCGATTGGAGAGATCACTGCTGCGGTACCACAAGCTCCTGCTTCCACAAAGCGATCCAAGTCATTGATAAAGACATCCCCTTCGATTGGTGTCATACCAAGACGGTGTTCTGCCAAGTAAAGTAAAGAGTATTTGGTGATAGATGGTAAGATAGAAGGGCTCAATGGCGTCACAAATTCGTTATTAGCAGTGATTCCAAAGAAGTTTGCAGAACCGACTTCTTCAATCTTGGTGTGGGTTGCTGGATCAAGGTAAATGACGTCAGAGAAATTACGATCGTGAGCAATTTTACCAGGAAGCATGCTGGCTGCGTAGTTTCCTCCAACTTTAGCAGCCCCTGTTCCATGTGGAGCCGCACGGTCATACTCGTCTTGGATCAAGAAGTTAGTTGGCACCAAACCACCTTTGAAGTAGTTGCCGACAGGCATGGCAAAGATGGTAAAGATATACTCCTCTGCAGGATGCACACCGATAATATCACCAACACCGATCAAAAGAGGACGAAGGTAGAGGGTTCCTCCTGTACCATATGGAGGCACATATTCTTCATTAGCTTTGACGACTGCCTTACATGCATTGACAAACATATCCACTGGTACTTGTGGCATGAGCAAGCGATCAGCTGTCCGTTGCAGACGTTTAGCATTTTGATCTGGGCGGAACAATTGGACACTTCCGTCTTTTGTACGGTAGGCTTTTAATCCCTCAAAGGCTTGTTGGCCATAATGCAAACTTGGAGACGATTCTGAGATATGCAAGGTCGCATCCTCTGTCAATCCACCCTTTTCCCAGGCTCCGTTGCGGTAATGCGCCAAAAAGCGATATGGTAATTTCATATAGTTAAAGCCAAGGTTTTCCCAATCAAGTGATACTGTCATGATAGTTCTCCTTTATTCTTTTTTCTAGTCGATCTGAAATTGACCGATTCAGTTTCTCAATCTATGTACACTATTGTACACCAATTCATGAGAATTTCAAGCGATATTTTCAATTTTCAGAAAATTTATTTGAAAAAAGTCAGTCTAAGAATAGACCGACTTCCTTTTTTATTTGATTCGTGCTGAAAAAACTTCTTGATCTGAGATTGTGTCGTTGACAAAGGATCCATTGCTTGTTCTTTCCGAGACACTGAGCTGAGTCAGATCCACTTCGGTCACTTGACCTGTAGTTGAAGTGATAGCTAGAATTTGGTCTTGTTCCGCTACTTCTTCTTGGCTGGTAAAGAGATCGAAATCTCCTTGGTCTGTATTGACTGGACCTGCCATGAAAACACGGTGCGGTTTGTTTTTCAGTTCACGCAAGACCTGTAGTCCCCGTTTAGCCCGGCTGGTCACAGGAATGTCATCTTGCAACATCCGTTTGAGACTGCCTCTTTGAGTTAGAAGATACATGCTTGGAGTCGTTGACTTGAAGACAGCCACCACCTGATCCCCATCTTTGAGGTTGATGGCTTTAACCCCTGCTGCCTTCGCTCCTACGACAGGCACTTCTTCGATGTTGAAGCGCAGACCATAACCATTTTTGGTAATGATCATGATGTCTTCCAGAACAACTGGTGCGACAGCGACAATGCGGTCCGCATCGTCTTTCAGTTTAGCATACTTAGTCGATTTAGAACGATAAGTCCGCCATGGGCTCAATTCCTTGCGTTCAAAGCGCTTGATTTGACCTTGTTGGGTTGCCGCAAAGTAGGTCACGCCTTCAAACTGATCCACAATCTCAGCAAAGAGAATTTCTTCCTCTTGCTCGAAATTGGTCAAGGTTTGACTGAGGTGTTCGCCGATGTCCTTCCACTTAGTATCTGTCAATTCATGGATAGGGCGATAAATGGCATTTCCCAAGTTGGTAAAGAGCAAGAGATGCTGGGTGGTCTTCGCAGGCTCTACGAAAATCAACTCGTCATCATCTCGTTTTCCAACTTCTTCCAATGTTGAGGCATTAAACGAACGAGGAGAGGTCCGTTTAATGTAACCAGCACGGGTCACGCTAACAAAGGTTTCCTCTTCAACGATCAGACTGGCTGTATCAATCTCGATCGTCTTAGCAGTGTCTTGCAACTCACTGCGACGAGCATTGCCAAAGAGCTTCTTCACTTCACGCAATTCCTTCTTCATGAGATTGAACATGGTCCGTTCATCCCCAATGATGGCTGCCAAGGTCGCAATTTGCTCCTTGAGGTTAGCATGCTCTTCTTCCAAGGTGACGATATCTGTATTGGTCAAGCGGTACAATTGCAAAGTGACAATGGCTTCTGCTTGTTCTTCCGTGAAATCGTAGCTGACCTTGAGGTTTTCTTTGGCATCTGCCTTGTTATCAGAAGCACGGATCAAGGCTATGACTTCATCGAGGATAGAAATCACACGGATCAAGCCCTCTACGATGTGAAGGCGTCGTTCCGCCTTTTCCTTATCAAAGCGAGAGCGAGCAACAATAATATCCCGACGGTGAGCAATGTAGCTAGAGAGAATCGGCACAATCCCAACTTGACGAGGGGTATAATTGTCAATCGCCACCATATTGAAGTTGTAGTTGACCTGCAAATCTGTGTACTTGAACAAGTAGTTTAATATTAGGTCTGCATTGGCATCTTTCTTGAGCTCAATGGCAATCCGAAGACCATCCCGATCTGACTCATCCCGAACTTCGGCAATGCCGGCCACCTTATTGTTGACACGGACATCGTCGATCTTCTTGACCAAGACAGCCTTATTGATTTCATAAGGGATCTCAGTGACGACGATTTGCTGTTTGCCGCCTTTGAGTTGCTCGATCTCTGTCTTAGAACGGACAACTACCCGTCCCTTACCTGTTTCATAGGCTTTCTTGATTTCATCGCGACCTTGGATAATGGCACCAGTCGGAAAGTCAGGCCCTGGTAAAAACTCCATGAGCTTATCTACCTTGGCAGATGGATGGTCGATCATGTAGACCACAGCATCGATGACCTCCGCTAGGTTATGGGGCGGAATATCTGTCGCGTAACCAGCTGAAATACCCGTTGCCCCATTGACCAAAAGGTTTGGAAAGGCTGCAGGCAAAACCGTTGGCTCTTTTTCTGTATCATCAAAGTTCCAGGCAAATGGCACTGTGTTCTTTTCGATATCTTGAAGGAGATAACCAGCAATTTCAGATAGACGGGCTTCCGTATAACGCATAGCAGCAGGTGGATCACCGTCCATGGAACCATTGTTACCGTGCATCTCAACAAGAATCTCACGATTCTTCCAGTCTTGAGACATGCGGACCATGGCATCATAGATCGAACTATCCCCGTGAGGGTGAAAATTCCCCATGATATTTCCGACAGACTTGGCAGACTTGCGGTAGCCCTTGTCATGGGTATTGCCGTCCTTATTCATAGAATAAAGGATCCGCCGTTGAACAGGTTTCAAGCCATCCCGAATATCAGGAAGAGCCCGTTCTTGAATAATGTATTTGGAGTAGCGACCAAAGCGCTCTCCCATGATGTCCTCCAGGGACATATTTTGGATATTAATCATATAGGGTACAACGCCCGTAAAATGCTAAGGATAATAGAACATTTATCTTTTTCACACAGTACTTTGGGCGCGTTCAACTCCTTTCAAAATTATATGATAAAGTTAAAAAATGAATGTATATAAAAATATTCTATTTAACTATTAATCATGTATCTTATTTATTTCTTTGATTAACGATTGTTTAATTTTTTCCAGACAAGAATACTCTGAGTTCATTTGGAATTTAATTCTTTCTGATTCATTAGATCTATATTCTTTCCAATTTTCCTCAGAAATTTCAACTTCATCTTGTAACCTGAACTTACGCCATGGAAGATAGGATTCGTCCTGAATAACTATAAATTGAATAGGGTTTAAATTTAAAAATTCTCTATACTGTTTATCCCTTGATGCAAAGCAACTTCCAATTAAATCGTTTTTAACCACAGAAGAAACGAATGAATCTTCTAAATTTCTAAAATGGAATATATCCCAAGCAGTATTGCATATATCATTAACCAATTCATTCAAAGTTTTCTTTTTGGGCTTCATTTTTCTAAATGCACTTCTAGTTACTTGTTTATCTTGAAAATACCAATAAATTAATAACAATTCATAATCAGAAAATACTTTCAGCACACATAATGAGTAATTTATCAAATCATTAATTTTATCCTTTGGTTTTTTCGAAGAATTATAGTTTAAGATATAAGCTTTTAAAAATAAACATTGAACTACTAATAATCTTTTATATTCCGGAATCAATTTGTCTGAAAATAGATTAGATAGTTGATTATCAATATCTATCTTATCATCTACATCAATATGTACATAGTTAAATTTACGAATTTGAGAAATATCTGCTTTACATAATTGTTTATAAGCTAATAATTCAGTCTTCACCTTAACTCTATGTTTAGAATTTTTAAAATCAGTTATCTTTTGCGAATTCTCATGTAAAGCAGAGGTAATATCAATTTCATATTCGCTCTTAATAAATTCTAAGAATTGAAAAAAATCTTCAGAGTTACCACTATATGTATTATTCCATAATTTTCCTAAATCAATCAAAATATTTAAATCTAAAGAGATTGACTTTTTTGGTAATTCTATTTCTCTTCCTTCTGGATATTGAAGAGAGAACTCAATAAAATCATTAGATTCCCCTAAATATAATATATTAAAACCATACTTTTCAAAATCAATTATTTTATCAGATTTCTTAATATAGATAACTTTATTGTTTTGTAAAAATACCCCCTCTGATTCTAGAATAGACACTAATTTTGAAAGATCACTCATTGAATCGTAAAAGCGTCCCGCAATTTCTTTTTTTCTGTCTACTTTTTGTCTATTTAATATATTTAATAATAAGAATAACATATTTTCATTGTCCATATTTATAAAAACTATTTTAAATTAATGTAAAATAACTTGTATTTTATAAAATCACATTAGCCTTTCCTGATAAATAATCTACTGTTAAATAATTTTATAACTAGGAGCTCTCCTATAATCCGAACCTCTCCTCAGCATAATCCATCATCTTTTTAGCCTCTTTCTGATCGTAGGCAAACCCCATCTTTTGGGCCAGAATTTGAGCTTCTCGATCGAATCCCTTCATTGTGGAAAATAAAGACTTAGTGATTTTATCGAAACTTGATAAATCAAGCAAAGCTGAGAACTCCTTCTCTTGCTCAGCTGGTAGATACTGGAAGAGGTGCTTGTAGTTCTTTCCGATGTCAACTACTCCCCTATTGCTTGTCACCTGCCAAGCTAAGACCTTGAGGAGTTCTTGCTGACAAATGCCATAGAGATGATCAGTCGCATAGATAAGCTGATTTCTTCTAATGGCCTTTACGACATATGCCGATACCCACCAAAATTCATTGCAGGATGTTGCAAATTCCTCTTCGGAGGGCGGAGCGGTCCAGTAGCGCTTAGCATTAGGCTGATAGGCTTCAAACAAGCCATTGTCGTCTTTTATAACTTCAAAATTTGCTTCGCTCTCCACCCACTCTTGGATATACTCCTTGGGGCAGAGGCTTAAATCAATACGATTCCCATCTTCAAAGAGCATGAGGTAAAGACGACGGTTACCTAGGATATTATACTGCTCAATGATACGAGTGCCAAACTGGTCCAACCAAGCAAGATTGCTTGTTAGAGTATCTAAGTCATCCACAACATAAACCACGTCGTAATCCTGAAACTCATCTTTTGGTGCTTTTGGATTTGCCTGTGAACCGGACATGGCGACAGCCTCTACTTGGAGAGTTTTTGCTGTGTGTAAAATTAGATTCAACATTTCGGGGGCAGTTCTCATGTTAATACCTGTTTCTCATTTGATATTCCTGTATATTAGCATACTATTTCTCAAGTTAAAATAGTTAATCAATTATAAAAGATTTAGCTATTCTTCTCTCAAAGTTTTTAGTTTCGACAAAATTCTAGATTCATCCATGCTTAAAATAACAAATAAAGTCGAAGTATAGATGTCATCGTACCATTGTTCCAGTTCATCATCAGTCAAATCAAGATGATATTGATTTGAATTATTGTGTCTTAAACCAAAATTATTATACATTTCAAAAAGTTTTTCAAACGCGGTAACCTTTTGATTGTTGACTTTCAAAATATCTTTTAATTCTTCAGAATTATTTAGTTCTCTCCTAAACGGTTCAAGGTAGTTCGCTAAAGCAATAAGTATTTCTTTCTTACGCTGAATATTTCCCTTATTTGAAAAATGATTATATTCTAAGACCTTTATCGCCTCCTCAATACTAGTTTCAGATACAATCTGAGAAGCTTCTGAGGCATATACATTCTTTTCAACAATGATTTTGTTACCATTATCCAATGTAATCAATTCATGATTTGATAATTCTAAAAACCTTTTAATATTATCAAATATAATTTGAATAAACTCACTCTCTTTCTTTGTAAATTTTTCTGCAAGATTACAAAAAATATCAACTAAGAACTCAGAGAAAACAAATAGTTGTTCAGTTGTATTATAGATATTCGATCCAACAAATTCTATCATTTGTGAATAATTGGTAAAGGTTGAACGATTAGGATAATCTAAGAAATTATCAGAAATCGCACTATTTAAACTTGTTTCATAATAGATACTCTTGAAATTTCTCTCCATTTCCAGTAAATCCATCAAATTTTTTAACTCTCTCTGTGGATCAAATTCCATACGGTTCAAAATATCAAAATAATTCTGTCTCGCCATAATATTTCCTATACTATCCTTAAAACGCTGTCGTTTCTTCCAAGGTGAACTTAACATTGTCTTCAATCCATTGACGACGTGGTGCCGCCTTATCGCCCATTAGGACGGAGACGCGGCGTTCTGCACGAGCTAGATCATCAATGGTGACACGGATCAAGGTACGGGTTTCTGGGTTCATAGTTGTTTCCCAAAGCTGGTCTGCATTCATTTCCCCTAACCCTTTGTAACGTTGGAGGATTGCTCCACGGCCAAAGGTTCGACGCAACTCCTCTAATTCGCTATCTGTCCAAGCATAGGCCACTTCTTCTTTTTTCCCTTTGCCTTTCGACATTTTATATAGAGGAGGAAGCGCGATGTAGACATGTCCAGCTTCTACCAAAGGTCGCATATAGCGATAGAAGAAAGTTAGGAGCAAGGTTTGGATGTGGGCACCATCTGTATCCGCATCGGTCATGATAATGATCTTATCATAGTTGGCATCTTCCACTGAGAAATCTGCCCCAACTCCAGCACCAATGGTGTAGATCATGGTGTTGATTTCCTCATTCTTGAGGATATCACTCATATTGGCCTTCTCAGTATTAAGAACCTTCCCACGAAGGGGAAGAATGGCTTGGAACTTCCGGTCCCGTCCTTGTTTGGCAGAACCACCAGCTGAGTCTCCTTCGACTAGATAGAGTTCGTTTTTAGCAGGATTTTTAGACTGGGCTGGGGTCAATTTACCAGATAGGAGCCCTTTGTCTTTCTTGTTTTTCTTGCCATTTCGGCTTTCATCCCGCGCTTTTCGAGCTGCTTCACGCGCATCCCGAGCCTTGATAGCTTTACGGATCAGACTAGAAGCCAACTCCCCATTTTCCATGAGGAAGAAGGTTAATTTATCCGAAACAATGCTATCGACGACTGGACGAGCCAGGGGACTCCCTAATTTGTCTTTGGTTTGTCCTTCAAACTGCAAATGAGCTTCTGGGACCAAGATAGAAAGAACAGCGGAAAGACCTTCACGGTAGTCCGATCCTTCCAGATTCTTGTCTTTTTCTTTGAGAAGTCCGGTCTTTCTTGCATAGTCGTTCATGGCCTTGGTAATGGCTGTCTTCAAACCCGTCTCGTGGGTTCCACCATCTTTGGTGCGGACATTATTAACAAAAGATAAGATGTTATCAGAGTAGCCATCATTGTATTGCATGGCCACTTCTACCTGAAAACCATCTGACTCCCCATTAAAGTAGAGAACAGGTGTCAGGGTTTCCTTGTCTTCGTTCAAGTATTCAACGAAATCCTGAACCCCATTTTCATAGTGAAAGGCCACATGGTTGTCTTCTTCCTTACGAAGGTCGGTCAGCGTCAGCGTCACGTCCTTAAGCAAGAAGGCTGACTCTTTGATCCGCTCAGCAATGGTATTAAATTTGAAATCTGTCATTGAAAAGATGGTTGGATCCGGCATAAAGGTAACCTTGGTCCCGGTCTTAGACTTGGGAGCAGTCCCAATCTTTTCAAGAGTCGTAACAGGCTTCCCACCATCTTCAAAGCGTTGTCTGTAGACAGCTCCATCACGGGTAATTTCTACCTCAAGCCAGCTTGAGAGAGCATTCACGACGGACGATCCCACACCGTGGAGACCGCCAGAAGTCTTATAACCGCCTTGTCCAAACTTTCCTCCCGCGTGGAGAACTGTAAAGATCACCTCGACAGTTGGTTTGCCCATGGCATGCATTCCTGTCGGCATTCCCCGTCCTTGGTCTACCACGGATAGTGAACCGTCTTTATTGATGGTCACATCGATTTGTGATCCAAAGCCAGACAAGGCTTCATCGACTGCATTGTCAACGATCTCCCAGACCATGTGATGCAAGCCGTTTCCATCGGTTGATCCGATGTACATCCCTGGACGTTTACGGACCGCATCTAACCCTTCTAGTACCTGAATGGCATCGTCATTATAATTATTAATATTGATTTCCTTTTTTGCCACAAGGAACCTCCTGTTTGTTCATCTTTTCTATATTACAGTTTTTTAGGAAATTTTGCAAAATTTTTTCTCTTTATATGGAGATTTCTATATCTCAGTATAAAATGCTGGCTAAACACTTTCTTCAGATGTCACACTTGATCTCAAGAAATTGCTTTTTCTATTAAATGCTTTTTGATATAATGAAGGTATGATGAAAGAAATAAGTATTTTAATTTTGGCCTATCTGTTAGGCTCCATTCCTTCGGGATTATGGATTGGAAAAGTCTTTTTTAATATTAATTTACGAGAACATGGCTCAGGTAATACTGGAACGACCAATACCTTTCGGATTTTAGGGAAGAAAGCTGGGATCATCGTCTTTGCGATTGATCTCTTGAAAGGAACACTGGCAGTCCTTCTTCCGACTTTCTTTGGAATTCAGGGGATCTCGCCGATGGTCTTTGGTCTCTTGGCTGTTTTGGGACACACTTTCCCAATTTTTGCTGGATTTAAAGGCGGAAAAGCAGTGGCAACAAGTGCTGGTGTTTTACTTGGCTTCTCGCCTGTTCTACTACTCATTTTGGCTGTGTATTTTGTAGCCAGCCTGTATTTAACCAGTATGATCTCGTTTTCGAGTGTAACTGTTGCTCTACTCGCCATTTTATCAGTCCTTCTTCTCCCTTTGACTGGATGGATCTTGCACTGTTATGATCCGCTTTTTACAATCATTGTCTTGGCATTAGCGACCTTGATCATTCTTCGTCATAAAGATAATATCCAACGGATCAAAGAGAAAAAAGAAAATCTCATCCCTTGGGGAAAGAACATCACCCACCAACAACCAAAAAACTAGAGCCTGCGCTCTAGTTTTTTGATTGGGCTAAAAATAACGGCTTATTCCTTGTTCGGAACATCTTTTGTCTCTATTATACCATCTTTTATCCTTTCACAAAAAGAGCATTCAAAACGAAATTACAATATTACCTTAAAAACTTTCCTTAGGTGAGTACGGACGTCAGCGAACTTCAAAGAAGTTCCATGACTTAGTTTTGAACCTAAGGTTTCAAAACTCCCGAGTTCTAGAAACAATAGTGTTTCTAGAACTTTTCTCACGGAGGAAAGTTTCGGTAAATTATTGATAATTTTTAAAATTAGAACTCATTTATATTCTTTGAACAATTACTAACATTAGTATACCAGAACCTAATTTGAGCACAAAAAAAGCATCCCAATTGGAATGCTTTTTTCTATTTCTTAATAGTACTCCCCTTGGCGGTAGTTCCAAGAGTTGAAATGATCGGATAAATGCATCATGATCTTATCGATATCCAATCCTTTACGGATCACGACTGGACAAGTATTGACAGAACGGCTGCCTGCTCCTTGTTCTGGGATGAGCTTACCTTCTGCATCCACCATAGAAACCATCACTCCTTGTTCATAGCGAGTTTCGACGGTCTTGTCTGGTTGGATAGAAGCTACATAGTCATCGGCTTCGATGACCAAGTCCACAGCACCTTCGATACGCTCACCGATTCCTTCGACCTTCCCGCGATTTCCTTTACCGGAAGGGTTAGCTGAAGAAGCATAAACCATCTTGCCTTCTTTTTCCCACATTTCTTTGGCGATTTGCTCACCAGCTTTCCCAAATTTAATGACAAAACAGCTGGTTCCACGAACGTCTGTCATGAGTTCTTCACGTCCATCTCCGAAGGCTTGCAATTTTGCATAAGCATCTTCGCGCCATGGAAGGATACAACCAAGCAAGATATCTTCATCCCAATGTTTTTGGTAGAAGGCTTCGATTTCAGGATTCAATTGCGCAAGGGCACGAAGTTCATCCATACTTCCGCAAAGAACCACACCTGGTTTGTTACGGTTGCGTTCTTTGGCTTCAAACTTCCGTTCCAAGCCGGCCTTGTCACTGGTCATGATGATGTAGCCAACTTTTGTAGGGCAGACGATACAACCACCCTCTCCCTTCAAAATATCAAATCCTTCTTGTGAAAGTGTTCCGTCCCATTGAATGTGTCTTGTCATAAGTCTCTTTCCTTTTCTATTCTTTTTAGTAGTTTATCAAAAAATCACGAAAAATTCAATATATTTTCAGAAAATTCATAATTAAGTATACAATTTTATCATTGCCAGTAAGCTGGCCGATTCTTTTCATAAGCTGCGATCAAGTTTTCGTACTGAAGCGTAATCCCTATATCATCCAACCCATTGAGCAATTTGTGCTTCCAATCTTGATCGATCTCGAAGCGAAACTCTCCAACAGGCGAAATGATCTTCTGCTCTTCCAAATCCACTGTTACTGGATCTGTGGGCTTCAAACTTGCCAGTTTTTGACGAACTTCTAGCGGTTGCACAATCGGCAGCATGCCATTATTGAGCTCATTATTGTAATGAATATCTCCGAAGGATCCAGCTATAACGACCTTAAAGCCATAATCTGCCAAAGCCCAGGCGGCGTGCTCCCGAGAGGAGCCAGCCCCAAAATTGTCACCAGTGATCAAAATGGTTGCCTGGCGGTATTCTGCCTTGTTAAAGATGAAATCTGGGTCCTCAGTATACTGGTCATCCAAGTAGCGCCAAGCATACATGAGGTATTTCCCAAAACCTTTTTTATCAATCAACTTCAAGAATTGCTTGGGGAGGATTTGGTCGGTATCGATATTATCGTTCATCAAGGGAACCGTTGTCCCCGTATAAATGGTAAATTTCTCCATGATTCCTCCTTTTACTCGACTTCTGGCAATTGGCGCACATCGACAAAGCGACCAGCAATTGCTGCTGCAGCGGCCATAGCGGGGCTACAGAGATGGGTTTTGGCCCCAAACCCTTGGCGATCTTCAAAGTTTCGATTGCTAGTAGAGGCACAGTGGACGCCATCCGGCACCTTGTCTGGGTTCATCCCGAGACACATCGAGCACCCTGGATCACGCCATTCAAAGCCTGCATCCATAAAGATTTGATCCAAGCCCAACTTTTCAGCGGCATGCTTGACCGGACGAGAGCCCGGTACGGCAATGGCTGTTAAGTTGGGTGCGATTTTTTTGCCTTTCACAAACTTGGCTGCCAGCTCTAAATCACTGAGACGCGCATTGGTACAGGAACCGATAAAGATATAGCCCAATTCAATGTCTGCTGGTTTTTGACCAGGTTCTAAATCCATATAATGATAAGCCCGTTCATCATTCATGTCCCGAATCTCTGGGAAGGGTGTCTCAAAATCCACTCCCATAGAAGGATTGGTCCCCCAAGTCACCATCGGAGCTAGTTCAGATACATCCATACGGATGACCTTGTCGTAGACCGCATCGTCATCACTGACCAGAGTTTTCCAGTCAGCTACTGCGGCCTCAAAATCATCTGGCACACATTCGCGTCCCCGAAGGTAGTCAAAGGTCGTCTCATCTGGATTCATGATCCCCATTTTGGATCCAAACTCGATTGACATGTTACAGATGGTCATGCGTTCTTCCATGGTCAAGCGATCAATCGCTTCTCCCCGATACTCTACGACATAGCCAACTCCGCAAGCAACACCGTAGCGCGCTATCAAAGCTAGGATGTAATCTTTTGAATAGATTCCTTTTTGTGGGGTTCCGGTGAATTCGACCAACATCTTCTTTGGTTTGACTTGCCAGATGGTTTGGGTGGCAAAGACATGCTCCACTTCACTGGTTCCAATCCCAAAGGCAATGGCACCAAAGGCTCCGTGGGTTGCGGTATGGCTGTCTCCACAGACAATAAATTTTCCTGGCTGGGTCCGACCGGTTTCAGGGCCTATCATATGAACAATCCCTTGTTTTTCTGAACCGTGAGCTGCATGATCGATCCCGAATTCTACTACATTCTCAGCTAATTTGTCAATCTGGGCCTTTGAAATGACATCTCGGATATCATAAATATTAACCGTTGGAACATTGTGATCAAAGGTTCCAAAGGTTAAATCGGGTCGGCGAACCTTGCGTCCTGCATCCCGTAATCCTTGAAAGGCTTGGGGACTCGTCACTTCATGGATATAGTGTTGGTCCACATACATGAGTTGGGGTTGCCCTTCCACTCCTGTAATCACGTGGCGGTCCCAAAGTTTATCAAAGATAGATTTTCCACTCATCGTCTTTCTCCATTTATGTTTTTGCTAGGGAATCCATCGAAGGATTAGAAAAAGAACACCTGCTAAGAGAAGGCTACTGATCCACCAGGTGGCTTGGAAATACCATTTCCGTACCTTGTGGTGAAAGAGATATCCACCTAGAAGAGCTCCAAATCCACCAAGTAGCCAGCTCTCGAGTAAGAGGACCTTTTCAGGAATCCGCCACCTGTTTTGGATGGCTTTTCGCTTATCTAAGCCATAGGTTAGAAAAACCATACCGTTCCAAATGGCCAGCACTAGTAAATAACGTTCTCTCCAAGTCATCTTAGAGATTCCTTATGATAGCTGCTGTCATCTCTGCAGTCGAAGCCTGACCACCTAGATCTCGGGTTAAAATCCCCTGATTCAAGGTTTGGTTGACCGCTTTTTCGATCATTTCTGCACCTGCTGTTTCTCCAAAACTGTCTCGGAGCATCATGGCAACGGAGAGGATCATGGAAATCGGATTCGCAATACCTTGACCAGCAATATCTGGTGCTGAACCATGAATCGGTTCGTACATACTTGGCCCTTGGTCAGAATGACTGGCAGACGGCATCACGCCTAGTGTTCCTGGAAGGACGCTCGATTCGTCCGATAAAATATCTCCAAATAGATTCTCTGTTACGACGACATCAAAGCGAGCTGGATTGGTGATCATGATCATGGCTGCACTGTCTACAAGCTGATGCTCTAAAGTCACATCTGGAAATTCTATGGCAACTTCTTCTGCCACTTTGCGCCATAATTTAGACGTTGCAAGGACATTTTGCTTATCGATACTGGTCACTTTCTTGCCACGTCCTTGTGCGATCTTGAAGGCTTGGCGCATAATCCGACGGATTTCTTCTGCGCTATAATCATTGATATCGCGCGCTGTATTTTCTTTCAAGATATGCTCTCCAAAGTAAATTCCACCTGTCAATTCACGCACAATCACGAAGTCAACACCCTCGATACGCTCTGGTTTCAAAGGAGACAGGTGTTTCAAGGCGTCAAAAATCCGTACAGGGCGAATATTTACAAAAAGATTTAATTCCTTGCGAATAGCGAGCAAACCTTGTTCAGGACGAACAGGAGCATGGTCATACTCCGGACTTCCGATGGCTGCAAGAAGAATAGCATCCGCTCCTTTCGCTGCTTCTAGAGTATCTTGGGGAAGTGGATGACCAGCGACATCAATCCCAGCACCCCCAAAAGGTTTGTCTTCTAGGCTATAATCAAAGCCAATTTTCGGAGCAACAGCTGCGAGAACCTCTAGTCCAGCTGCCATGATCTCAGGGCCAATCCCATCTCCTGCAAGTGTTACAATTTTCTTTGTCATGTTCATTTCCTCTTAGGCTTGTGGAAGATCACGGTAGGAGACAGCTCGTCCCATCTCACCCGCATTCTCTTTTTGCACTAGGGTATTGGCATTGATATAGGCAATCGCTGACGCCTTCAATACGTCAAAGTCCAAACCAGAGGCATTGAAAATCGTATCTGTATCGACATTTTCCACGGATACCAAGACACGGGCTTGGGCGTCAATCCCATCGGTCACCGCATCGATATTGTAAGATGTCAAGCGAACAGTTTGGTTGAAGAATTTATCAATGGCATTAAAGATGGCTTCGACAGATCCTTGACCAGTGGCAAGGAATTCAAGCACTTCTCCCTCTTCATTGCTGAGGCTAACTGCTGCAGAAATACTTTCATCGGCATTGGTCGACAAGCGGAGATCGTTAAATTGGAAGCCATCTGGATTTTCTACTGCTGTACCGGCAACAAGGGCGCGGATATCGGCATCGGTGATCTCGTGTTTTTTGTCTGCCAGAGATTTGAACTTGGCAAATAATGGTTGGATATCTTCCTCTGAGAAATCAAGTCCTAACTCATGGAGTTTCTCAATAAAGGCATGGCGACCAGACAATTTTCCAAGAGGAAGACTGTTGCTCTTGACGCCTACCAACTCAGGGGTGATGATTTCATAAGTAAGCGGGTTTTTAAGGACCCCATCTTGGTGAATCCCTGACTCATGTGAAAAGGCGTTGCCACCAACAACCGCTTTGTTTTTAGGAATTGGAATCCCAGAGTAACGAGAAACCAACTCAGAAGTATTGATGGTTTCATTGAGCACAATCGGACTCTCCACCTGGTAATAGTCTTCGCGAATATTAAGAGCGACCGCTACTTCTTCAAGCGCTGCATTTCCAGCCCGTTCACCGATCCCATTGATGGTCCCTTCCACACGGCGGGCCCCATTTTTGACAGCAGCAAGGCTATTCGCCACTGCCATTCCTAGATCATCATGGCAATGAGGGGAATAGATAATCTCGCGGTCCGTCTTGACATGGTCAATCAAGTATTTGAAGATCGCGCCATACTCTGCTGGTGTCGTGAAACCGACTGTATCAGGAATATTGATGTAGCTAGCCCCTGCGTCGACCGCAGTCTGGACAACTTGCAAGAGGAAATCCAATTCCGTCCGTGTCGCATCTTCTGGTGAGAACTCCACAACCTCAAACTTTGAACGCGCATATGAAACGTGCTCTTTAATGGCTTCAAGTATTTCTTCCTTGCTCTTGTTGAGTTTAAACTCCCGGTGAATGGGACTGGTTGCGATAAAGACGTGAACTTGCGGATACTTGGCATCCTTTAAGGCTTCGTAGCAGGCATCGATATCGGATTTAACAGAACGAGCTAGGCCAGTGACTGCTGTCTTGGTCAAGACTTTTGCAATTTCCTGTACAGCGGTGAAAGAGTCTGGACTGGCCGCTGGAAAGCCAGCCTCAATAGCAGAAATACCCCATTTTTCCAATTGTTTGGCAATGGAAATTTTTTCCTTGATCGAAAAATTTACACCCGGTGTTTGTTCACCATCCCGAAGACTAGTATCTAAAAATTCAACTTTACGCATAGGGTCTCCTCATTTCTATGTAGTGGATATAAAGAAAAACATCTCACTCGGTCAACCAAGCGA
Organism: Streptococcus parasanguinis; assembly: GCF_901875555.1. Taxonomy (GTDB): domain Bacteria; phylum Bacillota; class Bacilli; order Lactobacillales; family Streptococcaceae; genus Streptococcus; species Streptococcus parasanguinis_H. The sequence goes on along the minus strand of NZ_CABFMD010000032.1, from coordinate 110,904 downwards.
GATGTTTTTGCCCGCTTGGTAAGCCAAACAGGACTAATGCTTCTGCACTAGCCCTTATACCTCAACAACAAAGCAAATTGAATAAACTTAGCTGTTTTCATGTTTGACTTTCTCCTTTGTTCAATGTCTTGTTTAGTATTTTAGCATAGGGAAAAAGCAATGTCAAGAATTTTCTGTAATATTCTGAATTTTTTGAATAGAAACAAAATATCCCCTTTTGCCCTACTTCTTCTGATACAAATCAAAAACGATCTTGTCGTTATAGAGATCGACAGTATTGGCCTTGGCGAAGATTCCAAAGTCGTTATCCATCTCCGACAAGAGAATGGTGATGGTGGACTGCTTGGGTGAGATCTGAATGAATTTTGGGATGTTTTTATTTTTACTCAAGAGCTGCAAGACCATCCTTTGGGGGATTTGGAAGCTTCCCACTGAAAAGTCCTTCACCGTTAAGAGAATATTCCCGTTTTCCAACTTGGATGGTTGAAAGTAAATGTACAAAGGGTATGACTTGCCCAAAAGGCCCAACTGCCCTTCTAGCAAGATTTGTTGGTTGTCCGCATAGACCTTGTAATCGGATAAATGGTATTTTTTTAGCAGATATTTAATGGTGTCATTGAGCTGATCTCTGGTTGTCGTCATGGTCCCAACTTGGACGTCACTAGTCTTTGCAGTCTGTTGGAGCTGACGGACATCTTCTCTAGGTGTTGCCAATCGGCTTTGTACCACAAGGCCCAGAGCTACAAGGAAACTCACCAAGCCTAAAAAGAGCCATTTCCAAATATTGATTTTTTTAATCTGAGCTAGTTGGTCTTTCTTGGGGATTCCGTTAATTCCAAGTTTTCTTAGTCGCATTGATTTTCTCCAATATTGCTTGTTTCATCTTTTCATAACCTGTGTTGTTGGGGTGAAAACGATCTTCTTCATACAAGGCATCGTTAGTAATCGTCGCCTTGCCATCACTGACTTCTGACACACCCATTTTCCCGTCGATTCCTTTATACAGGGCATCATTGATCGGAACGAAATAGACCTGATCAAATTGTGCGATGGTTTCTTCCGTCGTCTCATTCCAACGATCTACAGCCGTCTGAATACTGGTTAATTCAGGAAAATTCAGGTAAAGAGGATTGTAGATCCCCACTACATAAATGGGAAGATGGGGATTGTCCTTTCTGGCCTTGGTGATCATTTCTTTGAGGTTCGCTGTATAATTCTTGAGTGGTTTTTGAATATCCGATAGGGAAAAGTCACTCAGATGATCGACAACGACTTTGCGTAGATCATTTCCCCCAACTGTCAAGGTCATCACACGCGCCTTTTTGAGATCTTTTTGAAGGTCTGCTTGTTTCTTGAGCCGATCTAAAATCTGAGCACTTGTATTTCCAGCTACACCGTAGTTGACAGGCTGGTACTGGCCGTCGTTTTCATTGGATAGGCTTTGAGCGAGTAAGGGCACAAAGCCCCCTTGATTGGTGCTATCTCCGATGCCTTTGGTCAAAGAGTCTCCCAGCGCTACATAGGTATAGGTGACCTCTTTGGTAGACGGTTTGGGCTTGGTCATACGAGGAGACGCAGTCGGGAGCAAAGAACGAAATAGAAAGACAAAGACAAGAAGGCTGGTTAAAAAGAAAACCAAGCCTTGCATCATTTTTTTAGGATTCATATGAATACGATCTCTTATCCTTGAAAAATCACTTGTCCATCACAGATGGTGTAAGCCACTTTCCCTTTTAATGTTTCACCCACAAATGGCGAATTTCCAGCTTTTGAAGCAAAATGATCCGATACTAAACGATCTGCTTCTGGATTAAAAATGGTCAAATCTGCTGGTCCATCTACTGCGATATATCCGGCATCAAAATTATAGAGACGTGCTGGATTATAGGACATCTTTTCTAGCAATTGCATGAGACTCAAATGTCCTGCATGGACCAAGTAGGTCAAACCAAGAGAAAGTGATGTTTCAAGACCGGTCATTCCAGATGGTGCCTTGGTAATATCAGGAACATTCTTCTCATCCGCATGGTGAGGCGCGTGATCCGTCGCAATCACGGATATGACGCCTGACTTCAAGCCTTCAATCACTGCTAGACGGTCTGATTCCAAGCGAAGAGGTGGATTCATCTTAGCATTGCTTCCTTTAGTCAAGAGCAGACTTTCTGTTTTCGAAAAGTGTTGAGGTGCCACTTCTGCCGTCACATGAGCTCCTAATCCTTGGGCAAATTCTACAACCTTGACACTTTCTTCCTTGGAAAGGTGTTGGATATGGAGGTGGGCACCAGTCGCATGGGCAATCATTGCATCACGCGCAGCCATCGAGTATTCAGCCACACCCGTCGCCCCACAGACATGGAAGTGTTCCTTGGCAATGTTCTCATTCAACCCAAGAATACCATTCAACTCAGGGTCTTCTTCATGCAGACTAATAAAGGTTCCTAGACGCTTAGCTTCTTCCAAGGCTTGGCGGACGACCTTGGTGCTTTGAAGGGGAATTCCATCATCTGAAAAACCAGCCGCACCCGCCTTGAGCAGGCCTTCAAAATCTGTCAGGTGTTGACCGTCAAAATTCTTGGTCACCGTCGCAACCGTATGAATGTGGAGATTTTCCTTGGCTGCAGAAGCTAAGACTTCCTCTAAGGTAGCAATATCTGAAATAGTCGGATTGGTATTGGCCATCATGACTACTCGGGTAAAACCACCCGCAGCTGCTGCTAAAGCACCAGTATGGATATCTTCTTTATGGGTTTGGCCGGGTTCACGGAAATGCACGTGCACATCGATCAAACCAGGAGCTACCACTAAACCTGAGGCATCAAGGACCTCTTGTCCATCCGTTGGGAGATTTTCAGCAATCTCTACAATTTTCTTTCCCTCAATGCGAAGGTCACAGACTTGATCCAAACCGGTCTTTGGATCCATGACACGACCATTTTTAATGACAACCATTGCATTCTCCTTTATTCATAAAAATCAACATGCGACTCTAACAAACGGTCGCCATCGTAGCGAAACATTGCTGAAAAGAAGGGTTTATCCTCTAATAACCACTCAACAAAGGTGTGGTCCCCCTCCCAGGTTGGTTTTAAGAGGACTTGATCATAAGGTACCCACTCTAGTGTCCCTTCGTTACATTCGATCAGTTCACCCTCAAAGTCCGTCACCTTAAAGACATAAGTATACCAGTCCAAATCCGGAGTAAACTCTGGAAAGGTAATGATTCCTTTTAAGACTGGCTTAGCTTTAAGTCCCGTCTCCTCAAAAATCTCACGCGCCGCACACTCCTGAGGGGTTTCCCCGCGTTCTAATTTTCCACCAACCCCGATCCATTTGCCTTCATGGACATCATTGGGCTTCTTATTGCGATGCAACATGAGAAATTCTTTCCCATTGTCGATATAACAAATCGTTGCTAATTGTGGCATTTCTTTCTCCTATCTTAACCAATCAATCGGCTCGCGTCCCGCCTCTTTCAAAAATTGATTGGTTTTTGAAAAGGGTTGGGACCCAAAGAATCCTCGGTAGGCCGATAAGGGACTTGGGTGAGCTGATTCAAGGACCAAATGTCGGTCGTGGGTAATCAGAGGCTTTTTCTTACGGGCATAAGATCCCCAGAGGATGAAGACAACTGGCTCCTCCAACTCATTGACCACCTTGATCACAGCATCTGTGAACGGCTCCCAAATTTGACCCGCATGACCATTAGCCTGACCAGCAGGAACCGTCAAGCAGGCATTGAGCAAGAGCACTCCTTGCTCTGCCCAAGAGGTCAGATCATGCGACCGCTTCTCTCCAATATCTGAGCGCAATTCTTTGAGAATATTTTGCAAAGAAGGCGGCGCTGGCACATGATCCGGAACAGAAAAACTTAATCCTTGTGCTTGATCTGGTCCATGGTAGGGATCTTGGCCTAAAATCAAGACCTTGACCTGATCCATCTCAGTTGTCTGCAAGGCCTTAAAAACCTTATCACGCGGTGGATAGACCACTCCTTTGTTATAGACCTCATTCATAAAGTCATTGATCTGATGAAAATACCCTTCAGGAAGGTGGGATTTGATGGCTTCATGCCATGGTGAATGCTCCATGAAAACTCTCCCCTGTCCAATAAATTCTTACCTTCCATTATACCACATTTGACGCAGATCCACTGGATAAAAAAAGGCTGGACATATTATCCAACCTCTTTTTCTGCCTGTCAAACAAGCGAGAGTTTTTATGTATTTTCTTTCTTACTGAATCCTGCTAGACCGATCGAAGCGACTAGTATAATTTGCGGCAGAAATTGAATGAGGTAGCGGGTCTTCCCACCTTCAAAAATGGTCAAGAAGAGCAAGCCACCAAAGACCGCTAAGGAAAGGAAATTGAAGGCATCTGTATCTCGACGTTTGAGATAAGCCCCAACCAAGCCAGCTGACAGGACAATCCAGATCACCTGCTTCACAAATTCATAATACTTGTATTGCGGACGGTCAATGCTGAGGAAGTAAGTCCGTACCCATTTTGCCAGACCATTGTTTTTCGTCAGTGGCGCATAGAGAGGATTAATATAAGGTGTCTTCTCATACTCTACATCTCGGTATAGCCAACCAAGTGTCCCTTCTGCCACTGTCAAGGACTGCTTGTAATAAATATGCCCCAGCAAGCCCCAAGGACCATACTCTTTGAGACGGCGCTTGATTTCTTTGATGACATTTTCTTTCTTAAAGAGGCCATTGTTATAATCCGACCGCTTGTCCTCATCGATATAAGCCAGCAAGCCCTCTTTCATATCCTCCTGGTTATGTCCCATATCCGTCAAGCCTAAATTGATAAACAAGAGTGGGCCCTTTGCGAGACCTTCCTTTTTCAAAATCGGCACAACCGACTGATGCTCCACCGCGGTATTCAAGCCAGCAAAGACAAAGCCCGTCGCAAGGCCTGTTACCATAGCGATCTTGCCAAAGGACTTCCAATTACCACGGAAGAAAAGCACAGCCCAAAAGGCGATCATGACAATAATCGTCGTTGGACGGATCAACATGGCAACGCCTGATAAAACACCCAGTCCTAGCAGCTCTTTCCAAGAGATGACTGCATCATCAGCCTTCAGAAGGTCAAGTACCCACCATAGCTGTAGGGTGATCAAGGGGATGGGTAGAATATCCGTGTACATGGAATAAAAATAAGGCGAATAGCAAATCAAGCTCACATAAAAGACAAAAGCCAAATCAGCTGTTTTTTGACTGAAATGCTTCTGGGACAGCTTGTACAAGAGGACGGCACCCAAATTGACATAGAGGATGTTGAGAAGCTGCATGACCCACAAACCGCTAGAGCCAAAGACCACGTAGAAAAACTTTTCGTAAAGGAAAAGTGGGATGTTATTGGGATTGCGACTGAGGTAGTTGGTAATGGAAGACTGCTTAAGAAGATCAAAAGCTCCCTTAAAAACAACTGCAGCATCCCGACGGATCAAAAGCTCCGCACAAACCATCATCACAAACTGACAAATAACAGCTCCAATCAGGAAACCTTTTTTATGCTGGGTCAGCCAAACATAGGCTTTCTTTAGCCGATCACGTAGCAACCAAGCTAGAAGAAACAAGAAGACAGCAATGAAAATGGCAATCTTTGAAATTTCTTGTAGGTACACCACACTTGTATACAACCAGTGGACCATGAGGAGCAACATGATAAGATACAGTAACCCAAATAAGGTACGTTTACTTTTCGATAACATAGGTCCATTATACCAAAAAAACAGCATTTCTGCTGTTTTGGATTGATACGAAATCATTTAGGTTGAGGAATTATCTTTGTTATTTACGATCTTCCTTGAAATCAAATTCAATTTCCCTATGCTCTGTAAATTCAAGACCTCTGTAAAATAGGATTACAATTAAACATAAAATCAAGGATTAAATACATAATCTTCCTTTTAGTTGTCTGTCAATCGAGAAAAGTTGGGCAAAACTGAAAGTCCTATACTTACTCATTTAATTCACCACCTTTTCCATTGTAAAATTGCTTGAACTCATCATAAGAGTGAATTTCATGTTCCTGACCATCCTTGGAGTATTCAGCTTTTATTTTCACTCCCGAAAGGGTTTCTTGCCCCTTGGGAGCAAACCAATGCATCAGAGTATTAAAGACTTCTTTTTCTTGAACTTGATCAAAACGAATAGATAATATTTTCTTTCCTGAAATGACATCATTTTTGATTTCTGGAAACTCACTAAATAAATTGATATCAGTATCTGCCTTTTTATCTAAAGCTTTTGCGATACCTCTATAATCTACATCATAAAAATAGCCTAAATTAGTTATTTGATCATCTAAATTCGTTAAAGAAAGCGCAATACCATCTAATTTCAGAGCGCTTGGAATTTTATTAGTGGTAGATGGAGTATAATAACTATTTGTATCTAAGTTATAGTAAATTTTTTTGATAGTATAAGTGGTTTTGTTATCTTCTAACGCTTCTATATAAACTGTGTCCATATATGCAATACCACTTATTGTAGGTAGACCAAGCCGAGTGATTTTCTTTATTTTATTTTTTTGAGGAATTGTCTCTAATACATTGACAGTTCGACTTTTTTTAGTCTCCACATCATAGTAAGTGAAACTAATATATTCAACGGTCGATGTGGAATCCTTTTTAGCTTTCCACTCCTTATAATCTCTTCCAAAAAGATAACGTCCTCCGACTAAAACCGTGTCATGGTCAGACAAAACATATTGTTGACGATCTCCTAAAATTTTGACATTTTTAGGATGTAACTCTTTAACCGTGCGAATCAATCTTGGTTTTGCCCCTTCCTTTGCAACGTGTTGCTGGTAAAGATAGAAACCACCCCACACTATACCAACTCCTAGCAAAATGACTACAAGCCACTTTTTTAATGTCATCCTTCTACTCCTTACTTTGATAAAGTTTTTTTCTATTGTCTTAGCTGAATGGAAAAAATTTAATCATTCACATGATACAATTGCTTAGCTTTATCCATATCATAGTACTGATCAAATTCTTGTTTATTTTTAGTATCATGTTCCTGACCATCTACTGAAAGTTCTTTTGGAATATACAGATACTCCCCAGGGTTATAATCTTTAGGATAAAATAGTGAATACACCGAAACAAGACGCGTACCAAAATCTATCGTATTCTTATTGTTCAATACAATGATATTTGAATTTTCTTTTTCCAGAATTGACATTGCTTTTCTATCTTTGCTGATTGGTGTATTACTCAAGTTATTTTTGTTAATTGTAAATAAATTGATATCTCTTGTTGCTTTTTTAATACCAAGTTTTTTAAAATCTTTAACACTTATTTCTGCTGTTGGTAACTGATCAGTTATCGTTTCAAGTGCCTTTACTTCTTCAATCTTTCTGGTTTGAAGATTTAAAAATACTTTCTTTTCAGTTTTCCATTCTTCTAATGGTCTCGCATAAAGCGTTACATAATCTTCCCCTTTATACGAAAAGACAGGACCAAGATCATTTGAAATATATCCTTTTTTGTACTGATCAACCGTAGAAAGTAAATCAATCTCAGGTTCTTCTTTCAAACGATTTCCCTCAACCTTATACATGGACAAGGTCCAATAAGCATCTTTTCTGACACTTTTATGAATTTTAGAAGGGTGATTTGGTAATTTCATATTCTCTCTAAGAACATAGTGTTGAGATACGGGAGTAGCCCAGCCTGTAAATAATTGCTTATTATATTTGCGCAGCTCCTTCTCCTCAGACTTTACAGGTTCCCAATGGACAATAACACCTTGACCATCTGCAATAAATTCGTAAGAGTCAATTTTCGCTTTTCCAGTGTAATATAGGAAACCAGAATATTTCTTAGATAAATATCCTTGGTACGAGTAGAAGATAATACTTAAGAATATGCCTATCCCAATACATACAAAGCCAATACGAAATAATAATTTTCTACTGATGTTCATTATTCACCTATTTCTTTTTAAAATCTCAATAAAGGAATCAAATTAACATTTATTTATCTCTTTTCAACCAATTTTGTTGCTGTGCCTTTTCTGCAAGATCTTTTGCTTTGTTGATATCCAGTGATGGTGAATCTGATGGGGTGTTTGATTCGATATCCTCTTTCAATTCTTGTAAGGTTTGAACATCCTGTGGTGTTAAATTAGAGACCGTGCTAGACTCTTTATCTGTTGAACTTTCCGGAACAGACTGAATCTCGCTATTAGTTTTTATTACCTCAGTCCCTACATCCGTTTTTGGAGCTGGTCGGTATAACATGAAGAATCCAACAATTACAATGATGAAAGCTAGGATCGATATCCCATTTCGTTTTTGAATTTCTTCCTGAGGAATTTCTACTCCCTTTGTTGATAAATTCTTCCATTCTGGATGTTCCTCCTCAGCTGCTTTTTTCTTATAAAAAACAGGTGCAATCAATGACTGATTGGTTAAGATGAGAGTTCCAATACAAATTATAAAATATGGTACTTCACGAGAGTTGCTGAGTAATATCTTAATATAAAATACACTAGCGATTATAGCTAGGACGATAGTAATTGTAAATCTAATTTTAAATTCCTTTTTCAATTGCAAATAATGTTCTTTTGTCATTTTTTTCTCCCTTACATTAGTGTTTTCCATCCTCTATTGAAAACAATTACTACTATCATACCGGATTTTACTTTGGGTTTCAAGTTAACCACCAACTAGTGAAAAGAGTATAAAAAGAGGCTGGGACAAAAGTCCTAGCCTCTCAATTGTCTTTGGATTGTCGAGCAAGACGGAGTGGTTGAGTGGGCTCTACTACGCTGATTTCATCAGCTTTTATAGCCCTACTCAACTGTGCGGAGGTGGGACGACGTAATCGAATTCTAACGAATTACCGATTTCTGTCCCACTCTCAGTTATATTATTTGTCTTGCCATGTTTCTTGGTTTTCTTTGAAACGACGCAACAGTTCCAATCCTTCAGAGGTAATGTAGCCCTGTTCTTCTGCCAAGTGGATCAATTCTGTGTAGTTTGACAAGGTTTCGAGTTGAACGCCAGCTTCCGCAAATTTCTTATCAGCTTTCTCCAATTGGTAAGTAAAGATCGCTACCACACCAAGGACGTCTGCTCCTTCACGTTTTGCAGCTGCAACAGCATCCAAGACAGATCCACCAGTAGAAATCAAATCTTCAACCACCACCATCTTTTGACCTTGCGGTACACGGCCTTCGATTTGGTTTCCAGCACCATGATCTTTTGGTTTGCTACGGATGTAAGCAAAAGGAAGGTTCATCTTGTCGGCAATAATGGCTCCATGAGGAATCCCCGCAGTTGCTGTCCCCGCAATCACTTCGACTTCAGGGAAAGCTTCCTTGATTTTATCCACGAATCCATTCTCAATCAAGGTACGAGTTTCTGGATAAGCAAGGGTCACGCGGTTATCCGTATAAATAGGGGACTTGATTCCAGAAGCCCAAGTAAAAGGTTCTTCTGGTTTCAAATAAACGGCTTCAATTTTTAAAAGATGGCTGGCAATATCTTTAGCTAATGACATTATAACTCCTTTTTACGATTTTAATCATATACGAATTAAATCAACAGATGATTTAAACAACAACAATACAGGTCAGTAAGTAAGTTATGGAAGGTCCCATCGGACTCCTGATATTCCGACGATTTAGAGGATAAAACGATTATTTTTATCCTCTAAATCTAGTGAATGCGTTAGGGAAGGTCCCATCGGACTTTCCGTAGAACGTCTTGAAGCGCAGCTTCTTAGACGTTCTTAACTATTCCACTGTCTCTTAATTTCATGGTAAGCGTCCCATGGGTTTTCTGCTTGAATAATGGGGCGTCCAACAACAATATAGTCTGATCCAATTTTATGGGCTTCTTGTGGCGTCATAACCCGTTTTTGGTCGCCGATTTCAGCTCCAGCAGGACGAATCCCTGGTGTCACACAGACAAAATCTGATGAAGTGGCATCTTTGATCAAAGCGACTTCATGCGCGGAGCAGACAACACCGTCCAAGCCTGCTTCCTGTGCCTTGCGAGCATAATTAACTACTGATTCTTGGACCGTTGTTTGAATGTTTTGGCAATCACGCATGTCTTCTTCACTGGTCGAAGTCAACTGGGTTACGGCTACCAACTTAGCTCCTTCACCAAGAGCTGCTTTGGCTTCGCGCATCATCTCTACACCACCGGCTGCGTGGACCGTCACCATATCTACTCCGAAAGTCCCCAATACAGACATGGCTGATTTGACTGTATTTGGGATATCGTGCAATTTTAAATCAAGGAAGATACTGTGTCCAAGCCCTTTTAGGTAGTGTACAATTTCAGGACCAACTGCATAGAAAAATTCCATTCCGATTTTTACAAATAATTTTTCGTCTTCTGGAAAATGCTCTAAAAAGTTTTTGACATCCTCGAAAGCTGGGAAGTCAAGGGCAATAATAGGACGTTCTTCACGCATGGATTACTCCTTTTTTGATTGATCATTTTATCTACAAAAAAACCTTGCCCGAGGCAAGGTTACACGAAAATTAGGTAGGAAAAACTACCATGATTCACCGTCTAGACCTTAGAAGCCTCTCTGGACTGCTTTAAAGGTTTTTATTTATTGTAGTACGATATTTGGGAAAAGTCAAGGATTTACAGTAGATTTTCCCGCACATGTTTTCGAAAATTCTCAAGCGTGTCAATGCCATATCGGTCCATGACCTGTGGCAGGTCTTCGATAATGGTTGGACAAGCATAAGGATCGGTGAAATTGGCAGTACCGACTCCAATCGCTGAAGCACCAGCAATCATCATTTCAATGGCTGCTTCTGCTGAATCGACACCGCCCATTCCAATGATTGGCAGGTTAGTGGATTGAGCTACTTGGCGAATTAGTTTCAAAGCAACTGGGAAGACAGCTGGTCCTGACATCCCTCCTGTACCATTGGCAATGATGGGCTTACCAGACTTGAGGTCAAAGCGCATCCCGACCAAAGTATTGATCATGGTCAAGCCAGTCGCTCCCGCATCCTCTGCTGCTTTTGCGACCTGAGTGATGTCTGCCACACTTGGCGTTAATTTGACATAGACAGGAACGGAGGAGGCTTCTACCGCAGCTTTTACCGCATTATAGGCCAACTCTGGAACCTGACCGATTAAGAGGCCGTTGTTGCCATGGTCTACGTTTGGACAAGAGATATTGAGTTCAATCGCTTTGACATTAGGTGCATGCGAGATCTTGCCAGATACTGTCGCATACTCTTCATTGGAGAATCCAGCTACGTTGGCGATAATCGGTAGATCTGGATAATGCTGGGCCAACCAAGGGAGTTTCTCTGACAGGACCACGTCTACACCTGGATTTTGGAGACCAATGGCATTGAGCATGCCTGCGGGAGTCTCAGCAACACGGGGCGTCGGATTACCAAAACGAGCCTCAGCAGTCGTCGCCTTGATCATAATGGATCCAAGCAGATCCAAATCATAATATTTAGCGTATTCCTGACCAAAGCCAAAACAGCCAGATGCTGGAATAATAGGATTTTTTAAGTCTAAACCGGGTAAGGATACGGCTAGTCGATTTGCTGTCATACAGTCCTCCTACATCACAATCGTACCGGTTTCAAAGACCGGTCCGTCTTCACACACGCGCTTATTGGCTGCTTGGCTTGCATTTTCAAGATGAACCACACAGGCATAGCAAGCTCCCATCCCACAAGCCATGCGGGATTCCATGGAAATGTAGGCGCGGGGATGATCATAGAACTTGCTGTTGACGTATTTGAGCATGCCGGGAGCCCCACAAGAATAGATGGCGTCAAACTCCTGGTCCATCTGGTCAACGATGGTGGAGACATATCCCTTTGTGCCATAAGATCCATCGTCAGTTGTAATAGTGACTAGACCATACTGTTTCAATTCTTCCTCAAGGATAACTGCTTCTTTATTTGCAAATCCCAGGACAGAATGGATTTCTACTCCTTGATCATGTAGTTGTTTAGCCACTTGGACCAAGGGAGGCACTCCAATCCCGCCACCGATGATCAAAGCACGCGCCCCTTGACCAAGATCTTTTAGGTCAAAGCCATTTCCTTGCGGGCCCATGACACTGAGAAAGCTACCGACAGGCAAGTGAGAAAAGATAGCTGTCCCCCCACCTTCGATACGGTAGATCAAGCGACAAGTCTGTGTCTTACGGTCGATCTCACAAATTGAAATCGGACGGCGAAGGAGCTTAGATCCATCAGGAACCCGAATATGAAGGAATTGACCCGGAAGCATCTGCTCCACCATTTTCCCTTTTAAGATCATGGAATAGATGCGAGGAGCAATCTCTTCTTGAGCGATCAGCTCCATCTCCTCCATCATGATGTTGCCAAAGCGTTTTTTACAACTGTCACTGACCATTGATTTCCTCTTCTTTCTTTCAGCAAAAAAGACCTCGCAAAGGCAAGGTCCTACAATTGAGCAGCTAGACTCTGTCCGCTGATCTTTTTTCTGTCTTTCCTTGCAGGCCTCTCTGGACCTCTTAAAGGTTAATTTTTCTCATTATATCGTGCTCCTTCTCGCTTGTCAAGTAGAAATCGGTGATTTAAGAAGCTTTCTTGGGATCAAAATCGTCTGGGATCGGTTGGATGTATTGCATGGCGATTCGATTCTCGGGCTTACGGTCGACGAGATAAAGAACCAGTAAAAAAATCCATTCCAAGGGTTTCATTAGGTAGTAAATCAAATCCATGGCCCATTTCTTCTTGATATGTTTGGCAAAAGGATAGCCATAGCGGTCATAATTGCGACGCAAGAAGCGATGGAATCGCGGCGTCTTTTCTTCTAGCACCTGCTCAAAAGCATTGGCAATACAGAGCTGGCGATTGACAACGACTGGATGACCGTGACGGATCCCCATCCGCTGGGGCTTGACCACCTTTTCATGACCACCAGCCGCAACTGTACAGAGATAGTGCTCATCAATAATGAGATTCTGAGGAGGGATCTTTTGTGAGAAGGACCAGTCTGCTGTATTGGTCCAGGCCTTGATCATGGAATCTGGTTGTTGCCCAAAGAGCATGAGAATGAGGACGACGAAAGCCAGTGTCGGAAGGGCAAGCAGAACCGCTAGCCAAGGCCAGTTACGTGACTTGTTTAAGAGCTGATGGAAATACTGGAGCAGACGATTTTCATAGGTGATCTCTGTTCGATCTTCCTGCCACTCCTTGATACGAACCCACAAGAGATTTATGGAATAGATCAGTAAGAAAAAGGTGTGAAAACTTGCTACCTGCAGCTGATTATCAAAAACTAAGAGGAGAACCACTCCTCCCAGAATGCCACTAATACAGAAGATATTAGCCAATGGAGAGAGGGAATTAGCATCCCGATAGGAATAAATGATCAAGGCTAGCAAGGTAAGAGCAGCAAAGGTGAAGAAGGTTGGATAGGCGCCAGACCAGATCAGGGCGTGTTTCTGCGAATTAATCAGGCGCTCACTCCAATCGTAAAAGGTCATATCTTTCACGATGAAAATGAAAATCGCTTCGAGAAAGCAACCAAAGAGACCAAACCAAAGAACGACTGTTGGCTGTCGCTTTTTCTTTCTGACAGGCTTAGGACTCGGTGCTTCAATTGTGAAGTGGGCTTCTTCTATCAATTCTTCTCCCTTGACTGGTCCTCTCTCTTCAAACAGATCCGGGTCTTTGAGGGATTCTTCCTCTGCTTCCTTAAACTGGATGCTGGACCACCGCCCAATCCCATAGATGAGGACAAAAATATTGGGGACAAAGAGGGCTAAGGTTATACCGTAGGGCAGTACCTGCATCGTAAAGGAAAATATGGCAAAAAAACTAAATTGAACAAATCGATCCGACAGGGCATAAAGCGACTGACTAATGACAAAATAGATGTAAAAGGCCAATAGAATCAAAGCATTGGTCACAAAATTGATCTGCAAGAGTCCGGATGTGAAATGAGTTTCCAATTCCTTATCCTTTTTCTTATACCAGGACACTAGTTTTTTCATAAGATCTCCTCAATCAATTTTTTACCATTCTATCAATCGGATCTTACCTTAAGCAAGGCAAAACTGTATTTTTCCATCAAAATCAGTCCCCAGATGGAGATTTTGTTTCCAATCTGCTATTTTTTTAACTATTTGATTTAGCCTACTGCTGATTACCTCCCTCGGCCGGCGTTATTCTCTGATACAGTCCTTGAAAGACCACATTTTACGGGAAAAACGTGTCTTTTTATGTTAAAATAAAAGCATGAGAATACAACAATTACAATACATTATCAAAATCGTCGAAACTGGCTCTATGAATGAAGCCGCAAAACAACTCTTTATCACGCAACCCAGTCTTTCAAATGCTGTCAAGGACTTGGAAAGTGAGATGGGAATTGAAATCTTTATTCGAAATCCCAAAGGAATCACTCTAACTCGTGATGGAATGGAGTTTCTCTCTTATGCCCGCCAGGTGGTGGAGCAAATCGACCTCTTGTCCGAGCGCTATAAAAATCCTGTGGGCTCTCGTGAACTCTTCAGCGTCTCTTCACAGCACTACGCCTTCGTGGTCGAGGCCTTCGTTTCTCTCCTCAAGAAAAGCGATATGGAAAAATACGAGCTCTTCCTAAGGGAGACGCGGACTTGGGAGATCATTGATGACGTCAAGAATTTCCGAAGCGAGGTTGGCGTGCTCTTTTTAAATAGCTACAACCGGGATGTCCTCTCCAAGATGCTGGATGATAATCATTTGATTGCTACCCACCTCTTTACAGCGCAACCCCATATCTTTGTCAGCAAGACCAATCCCCTTGCTAAGAAGGACATTGTCCACCTGTCAGATCTGGAAGATTTCCCATACCTTAGCTATGACCAAGGGACCCACAACTCCTTCTACTTCTCAGAAGAGATCCTCTCTCAAGAGCATCATAAGAAATCCATCGTCGTCAGTGACCGAGCTACTCTCTTTAATCTCTTGATCGGTCTGGATGGCTACACCATTGCGACTGGGATCCTCAACAGCAATCTCAATGGGGATAACATCGTTTCTATTCCCCTTGATATCGAAGACCCGATCGAGCTGGTCTATATCAAACATGAAAAAACAGCCCTCTCAAAAATGGGAGAAAAATTCATCGAGTACTTGCTTGAGGAAGTGAAGTTTGATAAGTAAAAAAATATCTGAGTGCTCAGGTTCACTCAGATATTTTTTTGGTCATTTCAATATTTGGAAATAAAAATGGGTCAATAACTTGTATCCACGAAATCAGTTAAGCATCTGTGATATGTGAAATCAGTTAACATTTTTACTAAGTATTTCAGTTGTATATTCATTTTTATCTGTGTATGTTTTCGATTGAGATAAAACTCTAAGACCTTTAATGTTCTTGCTACGGTCTTTCACAATATATGTATCTGTTATAGTAGTTTTAAATGAATCTCCTGTCATACGAATTCCAACTGGTTGATTAGTAAATCGATCAGAATAAAATAAAAAAACAGCAAATTTTTCTTGACCAATATTTAAACTATTTCCACCATGATCAAACCGTCTATCCCAATAATTATATTGCTTTGATTGACCATAAGCATCAAAAAACCTTTGATTCCTTTCTGCTGTATTCATAACAGCTTGCCGAAAGAATACTGGGCGGAAAAAAGTAAATTCAGGTTCCGTACCATATTGGAAGTAAGTTTGTAGTTTCCCACTCTTAGGATTTCTAACTTGAAATCTAATCTCATATGGATATTCTGGTATTTGAACCAAGGTATCCCCTTGGTAGAGCATTAAAACTAAATCAGTTCTATAAATATAGCTGTGATCCACCTTTTTTAGATTTGGAAAACGGTTAGATAGTTTCGTAAGAAGTTCATTATTTAAAATTCTCTCGCTAAATGCAGGACCAATTGAACTTACATCAAAGGGAATGTCCGCTTTGCTTTTATCTGTGAAGGTTACATGTAATATTGTATGACTACCATATTCATCTATGTCTGTTCGGATAGATTCTTTCCATTGTCCATCAGATGGTTTCTTTTTTATGTCCTCATGAATAAATTCAAAATTGATATCTTTGATAATCTTTTCCTGTGGCTTAATCTTACTGGTTTTGTAATTGTATACATCATAATAAATAGCTCCTGGCTCAAATAACTCAGGTTTTAAATAATAACGAAGAGCAATATAACCAATGAATACACTAATTAACGTCAGATAGATATGTTTCTTCTTAATTTCCAACTTTTTCATCTCCTTAAGAAAATCTATTTCATTATATCATAATCAAATACATTCTTATAGCGCTATCAAAAGGAAGACATAAAAACACCTGAAACAAGCAGCCTTCTACTTCTCTCAGGTGTTCTTTTAGTGTCTTAATTGTGAAAATACTTCCCCAATCTTTCCTTCGATAACAAGGTCTGCCTGTTTGTCCTGAAGGATACTGGTCTTATTGATGACAACCAGCTTCTTCCCTTGGAAATACTGGATCAGGCTAGCTGCTGGGTAGACCACAAGGGAGGTCCCACCGATAATGAGAAGATCGGCTGCCTGTATGGCTTGGGCCGCTTGGCTAAAGACCTTCATATCTAGAGGCTCCTCGTAAAGAGTCACATCTGGTTTGACCACCTTACCACAGTCCAAACAGTGTGGAACCGGGCCTTCCAAAGCTAGAAATGCCTCTAAATCATAGAAACGATGGCAACCCGTACAGTAATTACGATCGGCACTACCATGGAGCTTCAAGACCTTTTTAGAGCCGGCCATTTCATGGAGACTATCGATATTTTGTGTCACAACTGCCTTGAGCTTACCAGTTTCTTCAAGACGAGCCAAATAGCGATGGGCTTCATTGGGCTTGGCATCGGGATAGAGCAGGTATTTCTTATAGAAGTCGAAAAAGTCCTCTGGGTAGCGCTCGAACATGGTATGAGAAACCAATTGCTCGGCTGTCAAATGACGCCCTACCTGAACGCTATAGACTCCGTCTGAGCTCCGAAAGTCCGGAATATTCGACTCCGTAGAGACGCCGGCACCCCCGAAAAAGACGATGCTTTGACTCTGATCAATCATCTCTTGTAGTTGAGCAATCTTATCCATCTACTTCTCCTTTAGTAGCTCTTCCATCACAGCATTGACCTGATCAAAATAAAAGTGAGCTTGATCATAATGGATGCCTGTGTAGCTTGCAAGGTCAATCAAATTCTTCAAAAAATCCTGAGAAGAGAAACCGGTTGAACGATGAAGCTCTTCCTCATCAAAGGGTTTGATCAAGTGGGCCAAGGGATTGCGAACGGATCTCTCTAGCTCCCGTAATTGCTGAGACGCAACTTTGACGCGATCTGGCAAGTCCAACTGGACGATCAATTCTGTCAAACTGGATGAATTGACCACACTTTCACTATGAAATTCCTGTAAGATAGGATTGTCAGACGCATGCAAGTCCTCAAACTTCCAACGGTCATAACTGGATTCTTTGGAGTTATGGATATAGTTGGAAATGTCAGGAATTTTCAACTGAATCAATCGCATAAAGATCCGGTAGATGGCCGGACTAACAGCACGAACAAAGTCGATAATCTGTTCATTTCTCAACTTCGCCTCTAAGTCATAAAGGTAATTGGCCAACTGTTCATCTTCTGGATCTTCATGCCAAAAAAGCTGAAAACCAGTCGCTTCTAGGACTTCTGTTTTCAACTGTTGATTCATGACAGGTTGGATATTGAGCTCACGACGTTCTGCCATCACCTGCAATAAACTCACCAGCAAATCCGGTATATTCCCTTTTTGCTGAAGGGAACGAAGAGCACGGCTATAGTGATAATGATGGAGATCGTAGAGCCATTCATCATGAAGGAATTCTGCCATTAGTCTGCAATCAAGGTTTCTAGACCAACCTTCATCATATCTGTAAAGGTTGTTTGACGTTCTTCAGCGGTTGTATCCTCATCAGGATTAACCAAGCTATCAGAAATCGTCATAATAGCTAAAGCATCGACGTGGTGTTGGGCAGCAAGATAGTAAAGAGCTGCCGCTTCCATTTCCACAGCTTTCACACCCCATTTACCAAGTTCAATGTTCTTTTCACCATAGTTTGAATAGAAGACATCTGATGATAAGACGTTGCCAACGTGGGTCGTCATGCTAAGGTCTTTGGCAATATGATAAGCCTTGTCCAAAAGATCAAAGCTGGCAATTTGAGGGAAATCAAATTGAGGCCAGTCGTTGCGGATGATGTTGGAGTTGGTTGCGGCTGCTTGCGCCAATACCAATTCACGGACGTGAACATCCTCATTCAAAGAACCAGCCGTTCCGACGCGGATCAATTTCTTCACACCGTAATCGACAATCAACTCACGCGCATAGATGGAGATGGATGGCATCCCCATCCCAGTTCCCATGACAGAAACACGGTGACCCTTATAGGTACCAGTGTAACCAAACATATTCCGAACTTCGTTGAAGCATACAGCATCTTCAAGGAAATTCTCAGCGATAAATTTCGCACGAAGAGGATCCCCAGGAAGAAGAATTTTATCAGCAATTTCACCCTGCTGGGCAGCAATATGGATAGACATAATATAAGATACCAAACCCGTCAAAAAGCGAAGGGAAAATAGGAGTTGGGCGCAGTGAGCGATGCTCGCTAGACCAACTATCTTTTTCCCACTGCTTTTAGGGTGGGTTCAATTCCTTTCTTTTTTAATTTTGATGATTTAGAGGAGAGTAAGCCGTATTCAGTTCAGCGAATACGGTAAACCCATCCTTTCTTTTTTATTGAGTAATTTGGAGAGCTTTCCGCTCGTGTTCAAATTAGAACACATGCTCTACCTTTCTATAAGATACCAAGCCCGTAATAAGCAAAGTGAAAATAGGGGATTGTCGCAGCAAGTACTGGACTTGCAAGACAATCGATCTTTTTCACACAGCTTTTAGGGCAGGTTCAATTAAATATCGTTTTGAAAGTCATGGATAGCCCGGGTTCAATTCAAACCCGAACTGCCCTCCCTTTCTTGTTTTTAGTTTGTTAATGAATCCAAAAATGCATAGAGTTTGGCATTCATTTCTTGGTAATCGTAAGCACGAATGGCTTCAGGTTTTTCGACAAATGGCAATGTTTGACTTTGTTCTTCCAAAACAGCTTCACCATCTGCAGCAATCAAGAGATTGACAGCATCTGGATCAAATTCCAAGTGAGCTTGGAAGGCATAGTGTTTAGGACTGAAGCGAATAATCTGACGTGGGCAACCTTGACTGGTCGCAAGGACAACAGCATCATTCGTCAATCCCGGCATATCACCATGCCAGTGTCCTGAATCAAAGCTTGAACCAAACAAGCCGACATGCGGATCTGCCAATCCTTCAGGCGTTAAATCCACAGGATACACCCCAATCTCCCGCTCTGGGCTATGCTCATACTCTGCGCCATAAGCAACAGACATGAGCTGAGCACCCAGACAGGCCCCAACGATGTAGCGATCCGCCTTCATGGCTTTTTGAATCAATTCAATCTCAGCTTGCGGATCATAGTAAGGAAAGGTTGCGCGATCCTCATCAGGCGATTGCGGTCCTCCCATAACAATCAAAAAATCAATCTCATCCACTGTCTCAGGTAGCGCTTCTCGCTCGTAGACCTTGGTCATGGTCACATGATGACCACGATCCTGCGCCCACTTGAGATAAGCACCAGGAACTTCAAAAGTTTCGTGCAAGACAAAATGTACTCTCATCGTTTATTCTCCCATCTATTTTGAATCACATAAGACACACCAGCAGCTAATGCCAGCGGTAGAATCAAAGCCCAGCTCTGGCCTGTAAAACCAAGGCTTAGGGCAACGCCTGTCAATGGAGCCTGTAAGGTCGTCCCTAAAAAGACCGTCGCTCCAAGTAGCATTCCTAGAGCAGGATCCATTTGAATGCCAACGGCTGTCAAAAGCAAGGTAACTAGATAGCCAGATCCAATCCCCAAGGCAAATGACGGTGTCAAGGTCCCTCCGTATGCCCCATTTCGCAAGAGAAGGTAGACTAGGAACCCCTTCACGGCCAAGGTCAAGACAAGGTTGGAAAATGGCTGATCTGATAAAAGGGCTTGAGCTAGAACCTGTCCATTTCCCATAAAAATCGGATAAAAGAGCACAATCCCAGCTACCACCATAAAGGCTACAGGCAGAGCCCAAAGAATGGTCCAATCCTTCCGCCGTTTGCGACTAGCCTGATTAGCTAGATAACGGAAGGCCAGTGCCAAGGGAGTAACCAATAGAGCCGCTATGACAGCCTGGAATAAACTACTGGCTGACCAATGAACTGGCGACATATGATAAATAGCACCATGTCCAACGATTGGCTGGGCCACCCAAGTCGCCAAATAAGTACTGGACAAGACCAGTACAAAATTTTTCCAGTGATAGGACAGTCCCAAGGTCTCAAAGACAAACAAGCTACTAGCAAAGGGAACTTGATAGACTGCGGCCAACCCAGCTCCCGCCCCACAGGCAATCAAAACTCGTCGTTCTTTGATTGCTAAGGAGAAGGCTTTGCCCAAACGACCAGCTAGAAGAGCCCCAACCTCACGTGGGGCTCCTTCTTTTCCGACCGAAGCGCCGGCCCCGACAATCGCAACCTGCATACTTGCGTGAAGGATATGGGCTAATGGTGCCGGATCTCTCTCTCCAACCAGGTCGATTTGCCTACGAATGGAGAGAATTTTATAGCGCTCTTGCAGAATATACCAGAAACCTGCTACCAAGACCCCTGTCACACCTAGGACAAGAAATCGACGAAGCCCTCCTGCTTCTTGAAATTGCTGGAGCAGATCAGACCGTTCTTGGCCAAAAGCTAACACTTGCACACCTTCTAATAGATAATGACAGGCCATTCCGACCAGACCCGTTCCTATTCCCAAAGCGACAGTCGCTAACAGCAGACGCCATCCGTAAGGCAAGCTTTGGAGTCGTGCTTTCATGGTCTTACAATTCAGCAAGAATTGCTTTTAGCAAGCCTTTGAAGTCGCCTTTGACGCGCTCAGTCACTTCTACCACTTCTTCGTGGTTAAGCTCTTCTTGGAAACCAGCCGCAAAGTTGGTGATACATGAAATTCCTAGAACCTTCAAGCCAGAGTGAGCGGCCACGATGACTTCTGGCACTGTAGACATCCCAACTGCATCCGCACCAAGTGTCTTATACGCACGGATTTCAGCTGGAGTTTCATAAGTAGGACCTGTCACACCAATATAAACCCCGTCATCCAATTTGATGCCCAATTTGTCAGCGACTTTATGAGCGGTCTCACGGTATTCTGGAGTATAGGATTTTGACATATCAGGGAAACGTGGACCAAAGTCATCCAAGTTTTCACCGATTAATGGATTTTGTCCAGTCATGTTGATGTGGTCAGTGATGGCCATCAAAGTACCAGGACCAAAGCCAATACCACCAGCAGCGTTGGTGACAAGAACCCCTTCACATCCCAACACTTTCATGACCCGAACTGGGAATGTCACCACTTCCAATGGGTTTCCTTCGTAGAAGTGGAAACGTCCTTGAAGGGCTAAAACCTTACGCCCAGCAAGCTTACCGTAGACTAATTTACCAGCGTGTCCTACAACCGTCGAACGACCCCAGTTTGGAATGTCAGCGTAGTCTACTACGACTGGATTTTCGATTTCTTCAGCCAGTTCTCCAAGACCTGATCCAAGGATCAAGCCAAACTCAGGTGCTTCCATTCCTTTGCCTTTCAAAAAAGCAGCTGTTTCATTGATTTTTGCTAACAATGTCATTGCGTATCTCCTTTATGATTTCCTTAAAAATTGGCCAATTTTGTCACATGTATTGGCAGTGCGAATGGTCAAAAGACGGTCAATCGGCATCTTAGTTCAACTTATCTAAGAAACTTTCACCAATCATGGCAGTTTCAACGCCAAAGTTTTCTGCAATGGTTGCTGAAATATCAGAAAAGTGGCCAACTGGAATCACGCCATTGCCCTTGAAGGATGGGCTATAAGCCAAGAATGGGATGTATTCACGCGTATGGTCTGTACCAGCGTAGGTTGGGTCGTTACCATGGTCAGCCGTAATCATCAAGAGGTCATCTTCACGCATGGCTGCAATGATTTCTGGCAAGCGTTCGTCAAACTCATGCAAGCAATCGCGGTAACCATGGGCATTGCGACGGTGTCCGTAAAGCGCATCAAAGTCTACCAAGTTGGTAAATGAGAAGCCTTCTTGGAACTCAGGAAGTCCCATGGCCTTAATCAAGGTATCCATACCGTGGCTGTTTGATTTGTTGTGGCCCATATCGTGGTTGATACCAGCTCCGTTAAAGATATCGTTGATCTTACCAACTGCATAGGTATCGATACCCGCTTCGTTCAACTTGTCCAAAACAGTTGGCGCAAAGGGTGAAACAGCCAAATCACGACGGTTGGCAGTACGTGTAAAGTTGCCTGGTTCTCCAACATAAGGACGAGCAATGATCCGACCAAGAAGAGCTGGACGTTCCAATGTAATGGAACGAGCGTATTCACAGATACGGTAGAGTTCATCCAAAGGAATGATATCTTCGTGAGCTGCGATTTGAAGCACAGGGTCAGCGGATGTATAGATGATCAACTCACCCGTTTCCATTTGACGTGGTCCAAAGTCATCGATAACAGCTGTACCAGAATAAGGTTTGTTAGCTTCACGGATAACCTTACGGCCTGAAAAGTCTTCAATCTTCGTAATAATTTCTTCAGGGAAACCATTCCAGAAAGTGTCAAAAGGCTCTGTAATGTTGAGGCCCATGATTTCCCAGTGACCAGTCATAGTATCTTTCCCGAGGGAAACTTCTTGCAATTTTGTTGCATAACCAGTTGGATTGCTTTCAGCTGGCACGGTCTTCAAAGGCGCTTCACGAGGAATGTTTCCAAGCCCAATCTTCGCCATATTTGGTACATTCAAACCAACTGTTTTTGAAATGTGTCCAAGAGTATCAGATGCTCCATCCGGAACTCCTGCATTGACAAAGTTATTGGCATCTGGTGCAGCACCGATCCCAACTGAATCCAGCACAACTAAGTGCATACGTTTAAATTTTGACATAAACTGCCTCTTTCCTTTATAAAATTTAGACTAATATCGAATCCCTATCCGTAAAAACCTCTAGGAGACTTGGCCTTCCTTTAAAAAATTATTTTTCAATAATGACAGGACCATCCGGTGTCCCTACAATCACTTTTGAAATCATGTTCAAGAATAAACCATGCTCGACAACTCCAACCGTGTGATCCAGTTCATTTGCCAGAGCTTCTGTATCCTTGATCATCTTGAGATCCAAGTCAATGATAAAGTTTCCTTGGTCAGTGACAAAACGGTGATCATCCGCAAGACGGAAAGAAGGGTGGTAACCTTTTTGCTCAAAGTGACGGAAAAGATTTTCAGCCCCGTACTGCACAACCTCCACTGGAAGTTTGAAGGCCCCAAGAGTTTTGACTTGCTTGGATTCATCCACGATCCAAATGCAATCTTTTGAATTGGTAGCGACGATTTTTTCCATGAGGAGAGCCCCGCCACCACCTTTGATCCCGTTTAATTGAGGATCCACTTCATCGGCGCCATCCACTGTCACATCGACCACTTCGACATCGTCGATGGCCTTGAGCGGAATACCTAAACTCTCAGCCTGTTCATAGGTCACACTTGACGTCGTGACAGCTGTGATCTTCAAGCCCTCTTCTTTGATGCGACGACCTAGTTCAGCTACAAAATAATAAGCAGTTGACCCTGTACCGAGACCGACAATCATGCCGTCTTTGACAAACTCAGCCGCCTTGATTCCTACCTGTTCTTTTAGGTTTACCATCATTGACCTCCTTTTTACACTCCTCTAGTATAGCATATTTTGGAAGAGATTTCACTAGTTAAATGAAAACCTTTCCAGCTTATCGTTCAAAATCAAAACCTTGCCCGACAGCTGACTTTACGATAGAATAGAGATGAATCTACAGGAAAAGAGAAATGACATGATTACCAAAGAATTTGATACCATCGCTGCCATCTCGACACCACTCGGTGAGGGAGCGATCGGGATCGTCCGCTTAAGCGGAACAGACAGCTTTGCCATTGCACAAAAGATCTTTAAAGGTAAGAACCTCCAAGAGGTGGCTAGCCACACCCTCAACTACGGTCATATCGTTGATCCAGATAAGGATGAGATCCTCGACGAAGTCATGGTTGGCGCTATGCGCTCACCTAAGACCTTCACCCGAGAAGACATCATCGAGATCAATACCCACGGCGGGATCGCGGTGACCAATGAAATTCTGCAGCTGGTCATCCGTGAAGGAGCCCGTTTGGCCGAACCTGGTGAATTTACCAAGCGGGCCTTCCTCAACGGTCGGGTCGATTTGACCCAGGCTGAGGCTGTCATGGACATTATCCGCGCCAAGACCGACAAGGCTATGAATATCGCCGTCAAACAGTTGGATGGCTCCCTGTCTGAACTGATCAACAACACCCGCCAAGAAATCCTCAATACTCTGGCTCAAGTCGAAGTCAACATCGACTATCCTGAGTACGATGATGTCGAGGAAGCTACCACTGAGATCATTCGTGAGAAAACTACTGAGTTCCAAGCTCTTCTGACCAATCTCCTTAAGACAGCTCGCCGTGGCAAGATCTTGCGTGAAGGGATCTCTACTGCTATCATCGGTCGACCAAACGTCGGCAAGTCTAGCCTTCTGAACAACCTTCTGCGAGAGGAAAAAGCCATTGTGACCGATATCGAAGGAACCACCCGGGACGTCATCGAAGAATACGTTAACATTAACGGGGTTCCCCTCAAGTTGGTCGATACGGCTGGGATCCGGGAAACCGAAGACATCGTCGAGCAAATCGGTGTCGAACGTTCGAAAAAAGCCCTCAAGGAAGCTGATCTGGTCCTCTTGGTCCTCAATGCTAGCGAGCCTCTGACCGATCAAGATCGCCAGTTACTTGAAATTTCTCGAGATAGCAACCGCATTATTCTTCTCAACAAGGTCGATCTCCCAGAGAAGATCGAAATCGATCAACTGCCAGAAGATCACATCAAGATTTCCGTTCTAAAGAACCAAAATATCGATCAAATCGAAGATCGGATCAACGCCCTCTTCTTTGAAAATGCTGGGCTGGTTGAGCAAGACGCTACTTATCTATCTAATGCCCGCCACATCTCTCTGATCGAGAAAGCTGTTGAAAGCCTGCAAGCTGTCAACGAAGGTTTGGCCCTTGGCATGCCAGTAGACCTGCTTCAAGTCGACCTCACCCGAACTTGGGAAATCCTCGGAGAAATCACAGGGGATGCCGCTCCAGATGAGCTCATTACCCAACTCTTCAGCCAGTTCTGTCTCGGTAAATAAATCTATTTTAAGATCATATACTCTTAGAGACTTTCCTTAGGTAAGTACGGACGTCAGCGAACTTCGAAGAAGTTCCATGACTTAGTTTTGAATCTAACGTTTCAAAACTCCCGAGTGCTTGAAACAATAATGTTTCAAGCACTTTTCTCACGGCAGAAAGTCTCAAATATTTCTTTCAAAATAGAATTTAGTTTACAGCTATCGTATCAACCAGTTTATACAAAAGTAGAAAAACAATGTGCCCAAAATAAGAAAAATGCGTATGTGTGCAAACATACGCATCTTTTTTTAGTTTATTTTCCTTGTTCTAATCGCTCGACAGTTTGATAAGCTAGGTAGATCAGGAAGAGACCAGTAGCATTCAAGACTGGAATCGCAATCGGCAACTCGGTCACGATTTGTGAGAAGGGTGAATTTCCAACAAAATGGAGTCCAAACCCAGCTACTAAATAGCCCCAGCCTGCTAGAGCTAGATCCTTGCGTCCTCTGCTAGCTTGGACAATCAAGTAGAAACCGAGCATGACAAGGCCGGTGTAGACCCAGTGAGACATAGGCGCATTGGCCACACGTCCGAGAATCCCTGACACCGTGTAGGAGAAACCTCCAGGCAGATCCTGACGAATATAAGCAAAATCCTCCACAATCTGGAATCCAAGACCAGACGCGATGGCTAAGAGAAAGATCGACTTGATCCGACGGACACTAAACAAATAGAGAACAAAGAAGATCGGAAGCAACTTAAAGGGTTCCTCAAAGAGGGGCGCCGCAATGGCACTCTCATACTGGTTCCAAAAGGCGCTATTCGGCGCTACTGCTTGGACCATGTCATGAAAATAAGTATTAGCAAAGCTAGACAGCCAACCAGCCACAAAGCCTCCACCTAAAAGCGAAAAGAGGACCGGTACCCAAGACAACTTCCACTTCTTGGCAAAATGAAACAATGCCCAGACAGCCGGAAGTGCGTAGACCAAGAGGATCAGGGTCGAAAGTCCCACAATCCCATACTGGCTACCCGACATCCAACCTTCCGTCAGCGACTGGGTCTCATAAGCCAACCCAATGGTCAGTAACAATAAATAAAAAAACAAAATCGTTTTGCGTTTCATAAAAGACCTTTCTATAAGGAAATGAAAAAGGCTGGAAGACCAGTCTTTTTTCTGTGATTCTATTGTATCAGGATCAGCTTAAAAAAACAATAAACTGAGTCCTCATTTCCTACTTCTACTGCAGAACGGCTAGGATCTGCCGAATCATATCAGGATCCCCATCAGGCAATGTTACCGTCTCCGCATGGTCCAAGATTCCTTGGGTGAACTGAGTCATGTATTCTTGGCTGTTCAACTCATCCGCAGACTGTTGCCAGTGGCTCGGTACAGGATAAATGGTCACTGTTCCATCACCGTTAGACGCATAGGTCACATTTCCTTCAGCCGAATAAGAGCCATATAAATGATGGACCGTCTTCGGATAGGTCACTCCCATCCCATCTTGGTAAATATAGCTACCAGCAGCACTTTCGTTGATGTTCAATTCCTTAGGAACAGACTGAATCACATAAGCCCATACACGCGCAGCTTCAATCTGCTCAGACGAATAGCCTGTGAAGCTATCCTTATCTGATTTTTTCGAAGACTTGGTATCGGATCCTTGACTGCTAGCCCATTTTTTGGCCTTGCTTGTCTTAGTCGTACTACTGCTATCGTTTTTATCTACCTGCTCCCGATCTTTTGGTTGCTCTTTCTTGCGATAGTAGAAATTGTCATCATCGCCATATGCCGGTGACTGACCCGCCCAGATCCGATCCTTGGACTTATCCGATGCATCGTCCTTACCAGCAGTCTCCCCCTTAGGAAGGAGCAAGATACCAAAGCCACCGACACCAGATTTGGCACTAACCGTCATCTCAGCGATCCGGTCCTTTTGCTTAAAGCTCGATGCATCAAGCTCAACATCCTCGCTGACCAAGCCCTTGTCATCAAAGACCAGCTCATTCCCATGGCCGTCAATCCAAGTCCCCTCGATACTCGAGTAATCCTTGTTCTTAATAGCTTTCAAGTCCATACCTGAGTGTTTTTTATCAGCATGGCTAGACTGCTTGGTAGACGGAGTCTTCGGCGTAACCGACCGATAGGGCCGACCACACGAAGCCAAGACCAATGCAGAAAGCATAATCACAATACCTTTTTTCATATTAATCTCCCTTCACACACCTACTATTTTAGAGAAATAAGAAAGGATCGTCAATGGAAAAGTGGAGGGGGAAAATAAATTAATGACATAAAAGTCTGTAAAATTATTATTTGAATTTCTAAAGAAAAAGAAGCTCAATGTATCGAGCTCCTAGACCATCATTTTTTGTTTTTCTCGTTGTGGGATCATTCGAAAGAATACAGCTCTAAAACCAGGAAGCATTGATACTATCAACTCCACACATCCTACATAGACAGTTTCCCTTATTTTTTTAATATTCTTTAAAACTATATCTTATACAAATGATTTAATCTTTCTAACTCTAATACATTCATACATACTTCTACTCCAGTAACTCCCCACTTACTATGAATAATTCCACAAGAAAACACAATCCTCTCCTTACTCAAAATATTTGACAATACTACAAATGATTCCAAAACATAATCCTCAATAGTAATAAAACAATTATTCTCATCTTTGAAAAACTTTATAAATCCGATATCCTTACACCTATCACCAAAATAAAACCTAAGTGATTTTAAATAATAATCCAAAAACACATCACTCTCCATAGAAAATCCCTTCATTTTTAAAATATTCCTTTATAACATACAAAAAATAAGTTTTGAGAGCATTCGAAACAACACGGCTCTATAACATAGGCTCTGTGTACTCTGGGTTATACCGTTACTTAAATCTTGAGAGTACAAAAACCATTAACAAATTTATCAAAAAGTCCCATAAGTTGTACAGTTACTTAAATCTTGAGAGTACAAAAACCCTATGAGTATTCACTCGTACAGGCTATCAGTTGTACAGTTACTTAAATCTTGAGAGTACAAAAACGAACCACAATTGGTTGTTAAACGAGTGCGCGTTGTACAGTTACTTAAATCTTGAGAGTACAAAAACGGTTGTAAACCTTATCCTCTGAGACACAAAGTTGTACAGTTACTTAAATCTTGAGAGTACAAAAACCAATTCGGCTGCCGTACCATAACGAGTGTTGTTGTACAGTTACTTAAATCTTGAGAGTACAAAAACCGTAGCGTGCAGCAGCAAGGTTGTTATTTGGTTGTACAGTTACTTAAATCTTGAGAGTACAAAAACGATCTGGAATGTCGATCACAAGCTCTGGTTGTTGTACAGTTACTTAAATCTTGAGAGTACAAAAACATGCAATGGTTCCAATTGTTCAAGCGTTTCGTTGTACAGTTACTTAAATCTTGAGAGTACAAAAACATAGGTCGTTGTCAAAGTAAGCGAGTGTCAGTTGTACAGTTACTTAAATCTTGAGAGTACAAAAACTTATTCAACAGATGATCTACTACGAATCAGTTGTACAGTTACTTAAATCTTGAGAGTACAAAAACTTGTAAAGCAAAATGTTGACTACGTGTTGAGTTGTACAGTTACTTAAATCTTGAGAGTACAAAAACACTCCTTGGATAGCGGTATCCAGTTGTTGTGTTGTACAGTTACTTAAATCTTGAGAGTACAAAAACATATGAAAAATAAGAAAAATACAGTTTTATGTTGTACAGTTACTTAAATCTTGAGAGTACAAAAACAGCTGATCTTGCTTATGCACGGAAGCACTCGTTGTACAGTTACTTAAATCTTGAGAGTACAAAAACTTTGCCAAAAAATTCCTTGACCAATAACTTGTTGTACAGTTACTTAAATCTTGAGAGTACAAAAACAGATAAACATTATTTTCCATCCTTTTCTAAGTTGTACAGTTACTTAAATCTTGAGAGTACAAAAACCCCAATGAGTAACAAACTTGTCAGCATCGGGTTGTACAGTTACTTAAATCTTGAGAGTACAAAAACAACATCTCTTTGATAGTCAATTTGGATTTGGTTGTACAGTTACTTAAATCTTGAGAGTACAAAAACACAACGGCTTTGCTGTACCAACCAAACAATGTTGTACAGTTACTTAAATCTTGAGAGTACAAAAACCACCTTTCTCATTCATCGGGATAAGATAAGTTGTACAGTTACTTAAATCTTGAGAGTACAAAAACATCATGGCCATGATGGCGGCTTACGGATCTGTTGTACAGTTACTTAAATCTTGAGAGTACAAAAACGCACTTTTAGCAAGTTCGCGCATATCATATGTTGTACAGTTACTTAAATCTTGAGAGTACAAAAACAGGATTCGTCGAGACAGATCTACTCTACGAGTTGTACAGTTACTTAAATCTTGAGAGTACAAAAACACAATACCTAATTCCGATTTAGTGGCGAAAGTTGTACAGTTACTTAAATCTTGAGAGTACAAAAACTAGTGGCAATGGGAGCTATACAAAAGGTGTGTTGTACAGTTACTTAAATCTTGAGAGTACAAAAACAGCAACCCTGTCTATACAGGTATGGACATGGTTGTACAGTTACTTAAATCTTGAGAGTACAAAAACCATTAGCTGTATTGTCATGTTTGAAACCAGGTTGTACAGTTACTTAAATCTTGAGAGTACAAAAACTAGCTACTGCTATCAGTCACTTGTGAAGAAGTTGTACAGTTACTTAAATCTTGAGAGTACAAAAACCTTTCCTGTTGACGGTCAGCCAGCACAAGGTTGTACAGTTACTTAAATCTTGAGAGTACAAAAACATTAGTCATGTTATTCTCCTCTAAATTTTAGTTGTACAGTTACTTAAATCTTGAGAGTACAAAAACCACTCTGGATAAGTTACCAAAACCAGATCTGTTGTACAGTTACTTAAATCTTGAGAGTACAAAAACGCGCTCAATGTACGTTCTTCTGCGGGGCTTGTTGTACAGTTACTTAAATCTTGAGAGTACAAAAACCTCAAATTCGTCAATTTTGGTTTTTGTAGCTCAAAACCATTATAAAGTCTTAAACCTAACTCGTCAATACTATTCTTCTAAATACTTCAATAACATTGAGTTAACTGGTTCAATACGGAATTTTATTTTCATTTCATACTGGTACAAATTATTTAATATTCTCAATGCTACTTGATCCTCAATAGATAAACTCATATGGAGAATGTCAGAACTAAATAAATAAGGTCCAATCTTTCTTAAAGATGATAAAAACTCTTGTTTACTAGGTATTTGATTTATTGGATATTGATTAGTAAAACGTTCATACATAAATTCTAAAGAATAAAAATGATCAATGTAATCAGAGACAATATTAATCTCCTCTAGTACTTCTTTCGTGACATGAAGATATCCTTCATTTGAAGGAAATGAAATAGTGTATAACATGTTACATTGATTGGTTAATTGCTCTAATTGTTCACAGCACTCAACGAATTCCTTATAAGATAAATAATCATCCATATTTCGGAGCACAAGCAATACCTTTTCAGATTGATCCGTAATCACTAATACCAACATCGAAAGAAATAATAAAAATTTTGTCTTATTGTCAACAAATTCAAAGGATATATTTTTATCGTTCTGTCCAAAATAGGGCAGAAAATTTTTTTGGATCAATTGGTCTGCATTAAAATATTTCGCTTCTGTATGATAGTTAATACCATCTAGTTGTAGATTCAAATTCTGATTCAACAGCAAAGAAATCCTATCTAGATGATCATTGATATTTTCAAGTTGCTCCATCATCTCCACCGTATCTATCTTTTTCTTTATATAATCATAAGCTATCGTTCCTTTTTTATACTCCATCTGCTCAATTAGATCATTTATATTCGATAGTTGAATCACCCTGAATTCCGAACGGGAAACCACCGTATCGTCTATTAAGATTTTGGGTTCATTTTGTTCGAATAGGACTAAGTCTTCCTCACTATATTTTTTTCCTCCAAAATACCATAACAGGATTTGCCAAATATAGTACTTTAATTGTTGATCTTGGCCAACAACTTGGGTAAATTGTCCAAAACTCAATGTAATATTATCCTTGTATGGATGACTGACGTTCATTTTCATATAACTACCAACTTATTATCACTGACTACTTCTTCTTGTTTTGTTTTTCCACCAATGATCAAAACCATTTCAGAAAACTGTTTCTCCGTAACTGCTAGTAAACGGACATTGCCACTAGGTAAATTACTCTGGCTTAATTTTTTATAGAATTTACTAGCAAAACTGCGATTTGGACACGTTCTATAATAAACTGAAAACTGTAACATTTCAAAACCATTAGCAATTAGATCTTTCCGAAAATTACGATAGATTCTTTTTTCTTGATTCGTATCCATAGGAAGATCAAAAAAACACAATAACCTCAATGCTTCATACCTCATTTCTTCAGCTCCATTCTACACTAGAAACGATCGGACAGTAGAATTTACTCGTATCCTTATCCGAAATACATTTTAGGAAACCTTTGACATATTTATCCATTGCTACCGTTACAGAACACGTTTCTTTTCCGTATCGAATTTTTGCATTCAGTGTGTCTGTTAAGGCTAAACGAAACTCATATTTCAAGTATTCTTCATCCCGTAGATTTTGGTAAACCCAAACATCAATAATCTGCCTAAAAGGTTCCATTAAATCGTCTACCAAATTAAATTGATTGTATTCGTTTTTATGAAAAATTCCGATCAAGGGATTTAGCCCATACCCAGCAATAATACGCGCCATCTGTGCTCTCATAATCGCATAGCCATAATTTAGGCCTGCATTAATAACATCAGTTTCCTGTTGGGTAAGACGAACGAATTTCTTTCCAAATAATTCATTAAAATAAACTTTGGCAGCATGACCCTCACGATTAGTTTTATCCCCAAATTCAA
This sequence comes from Streptococcus parasanguinis, assembly GCF_901875555.1. Taxonomy (GTDB): domain Bacteria; phylum Bacillota; class Bacilli; order Lactobacillales; family Streptococcaceae; genus Streptococcus; species Streptococcus parasanguinis_H. The sequence continues at coordinate 78,615 of NZ_CABFMD010000032.1, read as the reverse complement.
TATGATCTTTATAATCCGCTAATAACTGGATGCAATCGATATTCTTCTCAAACATTGAAAGAACATCTTGCTGATTATTTATTTTGAAGTAGGTCACTATTTGCCATAATTTATCCTTTTGCTCCTGCGTCCACAACAATTGTTCCTGTAACTTTTTATAGGCTCTAAAATGGCCATTTTGTGAATGGTAAATACCTGTTGGCAAATGCTCATTATCACAGACAATTAAGGCAATATTATACTTACTTAATGCACTTAATAATCTTAGGGTTACAACCGTTTCTCCTCCTTCTGCGACAATGATAGAAATATCACTCAAGGGGATAACATAATCTTCACCCATCTTCTTAATCAAAAGATTATCCAATTTTAATTGCATCTTTTCACTCTGACAAACATGTACAATTCTCCAAGTCATTATTTTTATCCTCTTTACAAAACGAAAACACCCCGCCATAAATGACAGGGTGTTGAATTCGGCATGAAGCCTTATCTTTGTAGCTTCTGCAAGATTTAAGTAACTGTGTAAGGCGTCCCTTACAGTTAATATTATAATACATTGTAAAAGCGTTTGCAACTCTTTTTTAAAAATATTTTTTAAAATTTGAGTTTTGGTTCTTCACCCTCTTTTTTGATGAAATGTTTATTACCCAAAAGATCCGTCTTAACTTTATATATAGAAATATTTGGTTTATTTAACCCCTTTACACATTGTGTGGTACTGTTCGGAACGGTATCAAAAATATCAATCAATTTTTCTCCTTTTTCAAAATCTGATTTATCAATAGGTTTTAATTGAACTTGATGCTTTCCTTTATTGTTTCTTGATAAAAATCTGAACAACTGTTCTTGCCCTGTCTCAATATCCTTTATTAAAATCAAATCATTTTTACACAAAGTGAACTTAAACTCAGATTTTTCATCAACACCCTCTAATTTTTTAATAACATCATATTTATTTTTTGAAATCTTATATTTACCAGTACCTTTTTCAAAATATAAATCAGAGTATTTTAATCCAAGAAACTCATATTTTTTTGTCTTATTATTATAATATACATCTGTCCTCCAAGGATTAATAGACTGAAGTACAACTTGATTCATACTTTCATCAGGTGTTATATCAATGTGATTACCTAACTTATTATCGTAGTATTTCAGACTTTTAATTTCTGGACCATTACCTTTTCTGCTATATTTTCTGATTGGTCCATTTTCTTGTCTATATTTCTCAAAAGGATTGCAAGGAACTTCTTTATTCTTATCGTTAAATTCTTTAGAAGGATAGGTTCTTAAAATCTCTTCAATTACCTTCTCAAATGTTGGTGGATCTTTGTGATACATTAAGAATCTACTTTTATCTTTATTGTAAATTTTAATGAATGCATCATATCCCGCTTGACTATAAATATCTTTAATCTTACCTAGAACATAAGTTTCTTCAGATTTATCCTTATCTAATTTCGCCTTTCTTGTTGCGTAAATTGTTGCATCAGAAATCTTTCGGTTATATTTTGAATCCACTTGATAAGAAAATAGAATGCTGTCTTCAAATTCCTTAGACTTCAATGTATCAACAAAATGATCATATGGAGCTTTGAATACTAACTCTTTGTATTCATCGTCACTCAATGAAATAATTTCACCAGTTTCTGAATTCACGAATTGGTCTTCTTTATAAGAGATCAGAGGATTATTATGTTTTTTCCATAATCTTAATTGACTAGATGCAGCAATGATCAAAGCATCTACAGCATGATGGTGATAGGTCTCACGAGATTTTTCAAGTCCCCATTTTCTTCTCAACTGTGAAGTAAATTGTCCACGGACCACTGAAATAGTTGTATCGAATTGATGCTCCTTATAAAAATCTTGTAGAGCATTTAAAACAACTCGAGAAGAATAGCGAGTATCTACTAAATTTCGTTCGATAAACTTCTGTTTCACCTCAATTTTACTAATGTCTTCTTCCGTTAAAAGATACTCTTTCTTTTTATTGCCTAGTAATTTCGAATCTTTTACATATGATTTGAACTCACGGTAAGACCAAGCATCATCCATACTGTCTAAAGCCTGAAACGGTGTACGTTGTCCTTTCTCTTGGTTCGCTGTAGCAAGAACTAATACTTTATTAGATAAACTATCATCAAAAGAAAGAGATAAAGGTAAAATATGATCAATTTCGTACTTGTATTGATTTTGAATCAAATCTGAAATTGGAATGTTCTTCCCAGTGTAAAGACACTTTTCTCCTTGTTGATGCCACAAACGAATCTTAGTTGCTAATTCTTTATGTCCATGAAAAACGTTATCCGGTAATTCTTTTTTCCCATTGTATTGGAAAGCAGCTTTTTCCATGGCAGCATTTTTCTCGTCTAGATTTGCTTTTTGACGTTTAACATAGTCCTTCTTTGCCTCTTCCTCATTATTTTCACGCGCCATTTCGATAACGATATTATCAAAGATCCCATATCTTTTTGTTGCTTCATTGATAATCTTTATAGCTTGTCTGACAGATTTTGCCACGACAGGATTATAGATTTCTTCTGTTAATTCTTTTTCATCAATGTACTTGGTTCGTTTTGATGTTTCTTTAGATTTTTGTTTTCCCAATCGTGTGAGAATTGTCATTTGTTCTTCTGAAGTCTCATACAATTCTGGAATCAACTCCATCATAAGTTTTAGAGAAAAATTATGCCATCCCTTACTAAATAGACTGCTGTTATTTTTTCTAAATTGAACCAATTCAAGTACTTGATCCTGACTAAATGTATCATTTAGCGTCGCGTTAATCGCTTCTTCTATCCCCTCCCTCTCCGTATTTAAAGTTAGAATATGAGCAAGCTCATCTATGACTTTTCTCGGTAACTCTTCCACTCTGATTGTTTCTAATGATTGCATTTTTCGATAAACTTCAAAGGTGTGCATCTCAGGTTTTTTATTGGGATCAATGCGGTATCCATGTATCTGATCAACTGAAGCACCAATCAATTTAGCAATGTACTTCAATAGCGTTGAAGCTCCTAATGTTTTTGCTGTCTTCGCATACTCGACAATTATCTTCTTTTGTTCCTCACTCAATTTCTTGGTTTCTGTTGGAACAGTTAAATTATTTAAATCATTTAGTAAGTTAAATTCTTGTGCAGTATAGGAAGCTTTTGAAGCACGATATTCATCAGGATAAAATGTACATTTACCAATTAAAATACCAAAAATATTATCTAGGGTAGTTCCGTCAGTTCTAAAGCGTCCATAATCGGTCCGTGACTTTTCATTTCCTGGCCCATGATAGTATTTTCTTTTACCCGTTAGGATTGTTAAATAGTCTTCTATAAACTCATCTGTAATCTTATTATTGAATTCTTGCTGTTTCCTAAGAATTCGTTCAGCTTCTTTTCTATAAGCAGATGTTGAAAAAACATTGATCAATCGGCGTTTTTCACCATTTTCTACTACAGTGAAATCCCCTCTAAGCTGACCATATTTTTCGAAACGATCTAGTTGAATTTGACCAGGGGTTTGTTCAGCTAGTAATTTTCTATTTTCTTCAACCGCCTTACCGTAATCAGACGATACTGTACCGCCATCCTCAGAAGCATCATCCAAATAGCTAATGCCACGTCTCTTAACAATATTCTTTAAAGCGATAAACAACTCTTCATTAGTTAATTGATTATCCAACCCTTGTACACGAAGTTGATAAGGATTTAGATTAATGGACACCTTAGAAAAATCAGTTAACAAACCAAAATCTTCAAATAAATCATGGAGCCGAACACTACGATGTTTCTTCCGGCGATTTAAGCGTCTAGCCTGTCTACTAGTCCTTCTCTCAACATTATTGTCAGCTGTTGCAGCTGGAAATAGACGAGAGTTCGCATGGATAATCTCACCAGTATCTTTATTAAGAATACCTACTCCAACTGAAGCAATACCAATATCCAAACCCAAAACTAAACCATTCATAATAAAACTCCTAATTAGTCATTATATTAACTACATTTTACTCCTTCCCTCCTAAAAAATCAATTCATTCTATGTGATTATTAGGGAGACCAATTAATTTTTAATTAGTCAGAGTTCTTTCCTACTCCCATAAATTTCTTTTCACTACAATAATCTAAAAATTCTCCGTGTAGAAAGAAAAACAATTTAAAATATAAAAAACAATTTTAGGGGCAAGTCAGTAACGAAAATATTTAGAAAAACTTTAAGAAAGCTCTTGACTTTGTATGGCTTTATTTGTATCGTAGGTACATAAGGTTTAGGAGGAAACCTTAGAGAAGAGAACTAGTAGAACTGAATACTAAATGTTTACGTTCAAAAATAAATCAGTCAAAGTCAATACAAAAAGATAGTAGTTAGTATAAGCTTATTTATAATTAGCTTTGAATGTCACATCGAATTTTGATAGTGATTAATCACTATTGCCCCCTTCAAGAATGTTATTAAATTAAGAAGGAAAACTATGAAAATAAATCTAAAAATTAGAAAAACAACAAAGCGTGAAAAAGTTGATTTTATTGTTGGACTTCTTCTACTTCTATTCATGTTTTGGTATTTTATGAGGTAATATATGTCAGTAGATATTGAAGCAATCCGCTGGCTCTTAGACAATGCCACAGCCTATGCTATTAGCAAAAACTGTGGCGTATCTACTCAAGCCGTGGATAAATATAAAAATGGTGTATCGGATATAATGAATATGCGATTAAAGCATGCTATCAATATGACCAATTACGCCTATACATTAAAAGAAAAACAGTGATCATGCTCACTGTTTTTTGCTACGTTATAAGAAAATAGATAGATAGATCATATGTCCCCTGCCGGAATCGAACCAGCAACTACTCCTTAGGAGGGAGTTGTTATATCCATTGAACTAAGGGGACAGATAAAAAAGAAGCGAGATCACTCCCGCCTCCTTGTTCGTCTTAACGACGGATTTCTTTAATACGAGCTGCTTTACCTTGCAATGCACGAAGGTAGTACAATTTCGCACGACGTACTTTACCGTAACGTACAACTTCGATCTTTTCTACACGTGGAGTGTGTACTGGGAATGTACGTTCAACACCGACACCGTTAGAGATTTTACGAACAGTGTACATTTCAGTGTGTCCTTGACCTTTACGAGCGATCACAACGCCTTCAAAGATCTGGATACGTTCGCGAGTTCCTTCGACAACTTTCGCGTGAACACGAACAGTGTCACCAGGACGGAATGCAGGGATATCAGTACGAAGTTGACCTTCTGTCAAACTTTGGATTAATGGATTCATTATTTTCTCCTATCTTCGTCAATCTTGAGGGACCTCCCTCAGCGGATAAACTGTATTTTTGTGCTTCCATTACGCACAAAAACTATCATATCAGATATTTTCAGGTTTGTAAAGCTATTTCCCTACTTTTTTGCAACTTTTTGACCGGAATAAATGCTCCACTCTTTTGGTAGGCAATACGCAATGGCGCAGGCAATGACAAAGAATGGTAGATTAGCATAGCCAAAGACTTCCCCTCCGATCAAGATCGGTGCGAGCAAGGTCGTCGTCGCACTGCCAAAAACACAGGCATAGCCAATAGCAGCCACGACCAAGACGGGTAAGCCCAGCAGAGGAGCAAGAAAGACGCCAAGTGTAGCTCCGATCGCAAAGAGCGGTGTCACTTCTCCTCCTTGGTATCCAGCAGAGATGGTCACCACGGTAAAGAGGAGCTTGAGGATCCAGTCATAACTCTGCGCACTACCCTGATGAAAAGCCACATCAATCAGATTGGTTCCGAGTCCGCTATAAGAGCCAACCTTGGTCAGCTGGAGGGTCAAGAGGACCAAGCTGAGTCCAGCCCCAATGACCACGATTCGAATATACGGATTAGGCAGTACTTTCGCGACTGTTTTTTTCAACCAAGAAAGGCTAACTGCAAAGAGCTTCCCAGCGAGGCCAAAAGCCAAGCCAAGAAGGGCGACTTTGATCAAGGTCTCTGGTGTCCAGCTCAGCGTTTCTCTTAGTGGCACAGCAAATTTCTCCAAGCCCAGGGCATGAGAGGTAAAGCTCGCCACGATCGAGGCGATAAGGGCTGGATAGAGAGCAATCAGTTGCAACTCCCCAACGGTCAGGACTTCAAGGGCAAAGAATGTCGCTGCTAGCGGCGTCTGAAAGAGCCCGGCAAAACCGGCTGCCATCCCTGTCATGAGAAAGATACGCGAAGCATCGGCTATCTTGATATGACGAGCAAAACGGTGCGAAAGGGTTGCACCGATCTGGACCGCTACGCCTTCCCGACCGACCGAACCACCGAAGAGGTGGCTCATCCAGGTCGTCAGCATGATCAAAGGCACTAAGACCAAGGGGATTTCCTCCTCACGCGCATGCCCGACATCAAAGATCAATCCCATCCCTTTTGAAGCCTTGCCACCAAAACGTTTATAAAGATAAACGATGACAAGCCCTGCTAAAGCCAGGAAAAGAATCAAGGGCCAATGCTGGCTTCGAACATCTCCGATCAGGAGCAATCCTTGACCAAAAATCATGTCAATGGCACCGACCAAGAGACCGATGAAGAGGGCCATCCCTGTTAGGACCACATATTGTTGTGCTTTTTGCTTGATAGATAGACTAGTCACGCGCCCTCACCTCCTCTTGGTAGTCTCTGGAACGCTTCATCATATCTTGAAACTGGGATTGAATGGTCGCACGATACTGCTCATCATCCACGAGAGAAGCCACCTTCTCTAGCACCTCTCTTTCCCTTCCCTGGTCGAGCACAGGTAGACCCTGCTGCTCCTTATATTCTACAATCTGACCGACACAAACCATCCGTTTTTCCAGCAAGGCTACAAGCTCTTGATCAATCTGGTCAATGTCCTTACGAATCTGATCTAAATCCATGTGTCTCCTCTTTATTTTGGATATAAATCAAGGCTGTAATCCATCGATCCAGCCTCTTTATCATTAATTTGCTTTGGCTACGAGTTCTTCTGCAAAGGCTTCTAATTTTTCAATGTCTTCGTCTTCTGCAGACAAATCAACTTTGACACACTCAGAACCTTTTTCAGCCCCCGTCGCAGCGAAGCAACGGTCAAAATCATCAACAGCTTTACAAAATTCATCGTAGAAGGTATCCCCTGATCCTACAACACCGTAAAGTTTGCCTTTGAGATCAAGGCCAGCCAAATCTTCGTAGAAATCTTGGATCTCATCTGGAAGCTCTCCATCGCCGTAAGTATAGGTCGCAACCACTGCAATATCGGCTTCAAGGAAGTCTTCCGCATCCACAGTTGTGCACTCATCCACGTCTACTTCTACACCAAGATCACGGAATTTGTCCGCTACGATATCTGCAATTTCTTCAGTATTTCCAGTCATACTAGCAAAAACAATTTTCGCTACAGTCATAATTTCCTCCCAAAATCTATTTTCCGTATTATACCATTTTTTCAAGCATTTTGCACGAAACCTTTCCTGAGAAGATGAAAGAAGGGACTTGTTTCAAGAAATTGGACCGATTGACTCTAATCACCCTCGTTTTCTTCTTGAATTTCTTTAATAGTTTTGATTTCTTCATCCAACTTCTTATCAAAATCAGCCTTATTTTTTAATGGGTATGAGTATGTGCGCCAAGTGTACCATTTGAGGCCTTCTGGTCCCTTATAGTACCACTCGATTTTGGTTGGTAAGAATTCTTTGTTGTAGGTGATACGGACTTTGGAAAACTGACTATCCTTGATAGAATATCTTCCTTCAAATTCTGGGGGATGCTTTTCTTCTAATAGTTTTTTATCGATGAAAAAATTAGTTGAACGGGTGATTTGATAGTTGGAATCTTTTATATCTTTAATACTAATCTGCTGATCTAAAAGTGCTGAAGTGAGCTCAATATCCAATGCTCTTTTATAATACTCAGCAGCACTATAATCCTGACTACCACCATATAATTTATTATTTTTTATTGCAGCACCATGGTAATAAAAAAATTCTTGTTCTTTTAAATCAAAACCCGCACTGATTGATATTTTTTTATTATCATCTGAAATGCTTTGAGTTTCAATAAAACGCTTATTTATTAATATTGAATGAGTATTAGTTATGTTCTTTGATGTACTCTGCGCTACGAGTATACTTATTATACCTGCGATCGCTAGGCTTAATGCCACTAGCATAACTTTTATATTTATTATACTCTTCCACTTTTTCTTTTTCTGACATCCCTTTTGTATTTCGTTGCCATACTTCATAATCTTCAGTCCTTCTCCTTTTACAATATCTGCAAATTAACCTACATGACCAGTGCTTTCATCTACATCATAAATTCATTGTTGAATGATTTCATTCAAGCAAAATATCTATCTAAAGGAAGGACATATCCTATTCAAAAAGCCAAGCATTTAATAAGCTCAGCTTTATTTCAAAAGCATGTTAATCACCCTTGTTTTCCTCTCGAATTTCTTTAATAGTTTCAATTTCTTCATCTAGCTTTTTATTAAAATCGGTCTCGTTTTTGAATGGATATGAATAAAACTGCCAAGTATACCATTTAAGTCCTTCTTGCCCTTTGTAATACCACTCTATTTTTGTTGGTAAAAACTCTTTGTTGTAGGTAATTCGGACTTTGGAAAATTGATTCTTCTCCCGATATTTATACTGCAACTCAAATTCTGGTGGATACTTCTCCTTTAGAAATTTTTTATTAACTAAAGATTCTGGATCCCTTTCAATCTGAAAATGATGCTTTTCAATCTCCTCGGGCGTAACCTTTAAATTCAATAATATGGATGATATTCCACCATTTAGTGCACGTTTATAAAATCCTTTAGTCGTATAGACTCCACTTTTACCATATAATTTATTATTTTTAATTACAGTGCTATTAGACACAAATAGGTTCTCTGCTTGCAGATCAAATCCTGCTCCCGTATTGTTTCCTTGATCTAAATCATCTTGATTTTGGACAAAAACAAATCGCTGTTTCTGTAAAATATCATAAGTATCCGTTGGTTGCTGTTGAATATGATTGACTATTTGGAAACTTAAAACAGCCGCTATTATTATGACTACCACGATTAAGAGAAGATGGTTCTTCGATAGAGCTTTTAACTTTAATGAATTATTTAATACTTTCATATCGCTCTATAGACTAATCTTCTTTTTCGCTTTCAAACTCTTTGATCAGCTGGATTTGCTCATCTAATTTCTTATCGAAGTCAGATTTGTTTTTGAATGGGTATAAATAAGTGCGAATCGTATTCCAACTCATTTCACCATTTTTTTCATAATATCCTTCCAGTTTTATGGGAAGAAACTCTTTGTTATAGGTAACACGAACTTTACTCATCTTATCATAAACGTAATAATTTTCTATATAACCTTTTTTTATATCAGAAAGATTATTTTGATTGATAAATTTACTTGCTTTAAATTCCAACGTATACTGATGATCCAAAATATCCCTTTTTGTAATTGGAATATTCATAATTCCATATGTTACCATGTCCTCCAGTTTACTTTTATACAGAACAGTTGGCGTGTATACGCTATTCACATAAATCTTCCCATTTTTTATAGCATTAGTAGAACTATAAAGCTCATGAGTTTTTAAGTTAAAACTAACCTCATCTTCGGGATATCTACTATCCTGAACTGTAACAAATTGACGGGCTTGCATTCTTTCATAGCCGGTTTGACTAATATCCAAAGAGATGTTTTTCTTTAAAATAATCCAAGATACCGTTATAATCGTCACCAGCCCAATTAATATAATCGTTATAAACTTTTTGTTTATCTTCATCTGGAACTTTTTGCCATGCTTCATAATCCTCATGTCCTCCTCCTCTCACAATATCCGCAAATTGACCAACATTTCCTGTCTTTTCATCCTTTTTACCCAAATCTTTTTCATAACGGAAGAACTCTTTAGCTCTAACTCGAGTGGCTGGCTCTGGCGTACCATCCACATCGAGCGTTCCATGTTTTCCTATATAAAATTTTGTAACATCGGAATTTTGACCTGTTGAAGGGCCATAGTTAAAAGACTCCGTGTTGGCGATTTCCCTCAATTCATCTTCAGAATAATGATCTGGGTTGGAATCATAGTGACCATTTGGAAGTTTGTGCTTGTCATAAGCATCCCATTGACTTTCAAACTCGCCGGTATCCAAATTAACTATAAATTCCACCATTCGTGCATTGTTTAAATCTTTGTCTTTAGATGAATTCCCCTTAGGGACTTGAACCTTCATATTATAAGGACGTTGGAAACTATCTGATTTCTTAAAGCGGTTATGGAAGTTAGAGCCCGTTGTATAATCAAATTCAATATCGTTTTCTTTACCATATGCTAACAGTTTCTCATAATCATTTGCTCCTTCGTAATGACTGCGAATATAGTAAATTGCTTGGCGATCCAGATAATAGCGGAAGAAGAACATAGTTTAATAATTTTATTCTACCAAAATATCTAAACCATGTAAAACCGCTTCCACAGTCCCTAGATAGTGATAAATGCTTGCTGGATGGGCCTTTCTTATGTTAAAATTGACTAAGAAAACGAGGTATTGTATGAACGTAATGAATGACATTCTTGAAAAGATTCAAGCTTATGACACGATTATTATCCACCGTCACCAGAATCCGGATCCGGATGCGATTGGTAGCCAAGTGGGCTTGCGGGATCTCCTGCGTGCGCACTTCCCTCAAAAGCAGGTATTGGCAACTGGCTATGATGAGCCGACCTTGACTTGGCTTGCTGAAATGGATGAGGTTAAGGATGAAGATTATGATGGGGCTTTGGTGATTGTCTGTGACACGGCCAATACTCCCCGCATCGATGACAAGCGCTATACGACGGGTGATTTCCTGATCAAGATCGACCACCATCCAAATGATGATGCATATGGTGATCTGCTCTGGGTCGATACCGAGTCTAGCTCTACCAGCGAGTTGATTGCACTTTTTGCTAAGGAATTAGATCTCGAACTTCCAGTTAGTGCTGCGCGTCTCCTCTATGCTGGGATTGTCGGCGATACTGGGCGCTTCCTTTATCCTGCCACTTCGACTCGGACTTTTGAGCTTGCTGCCTTCCTTCGAAGCATTCCCTTTGATTTTACAGCACTTGCTCGTCAGATGGATACGATCAATCTCAAGACAGCTAAGCTTCAAGGCTATGTTTACGACCATCTCGAGATCGATAAACATGGCGCTGCGCGTGTGACCTTGACACAAGAGCTCTTAAAGAAATTTGATCTACGTGATTCTGAGACTGCTGCCATTGTCGGTGCTCCTGGACGCATCGATACCGTATCTGTTTGGGCTATCTTTGTCGAGCAGCCTGACGGTCACTTCCGTGTCCGGATGCGTAGCAAACGAAAAGTGATTAACGAAATTGCCAAACGACATAATGGTGGTGGTCATCCACTAGCTAGTGGAGCTAACTCCTACTCTTTTGAAGAAAATGACCAAATCTACCAAGAGCTACAAGAAGTGGCTCGACAAAACGAAGGCTGAGAACGGTTTCTCAGCCTTTTTATCTTGACATGGGGTTTTCATATACGTTCACTTGTGGTAAAATAAAGCTAATAAAATTTTAAGGAGACTTATTATGGAAAAAAATCGTTTGTTTATCATTATCTCTGCTGCGGTAGCGATTCTTAGCTCTTTCTTGCCATGGGCAAGCCTGAATGCTGGAAATTTTGGTTCATACAGCTGGAATGGCCTTCGCGGAGATGGATGGTTTGTTATTATCTTCGCAGTCGTTGCGATTGTCCTTGCTTGCTTGAACGATGTAAAATCTTCACTACCAAAAGGTCTTGCAATTGGTGTTATCGTAGCAGGAGCTCTCTCAACTATTGTAACATTGATCGATGTCTTCGGTGTGAACAAGTACGCTGTTGACTTCAATGGTTATGGCGTTTCAATTGGTTTTGGTTTGATCCTTGCTTTGATCGCATCTATCGCTATTGTTGTGACTGGTCTCTTGGCGATGTCAGGTGGTAAAATCACTAAAGGAACCTTCGAAGAACTTGCTGAATCAGGTAAAGGATTTGCCCAATCTGTTGGACGTGTGACAACTTCTACTGTAAAAACTGCTGTAGATGAAATCAAAAAAGAAACTCACGAACATACTGAGGGACAAGCTGATCAACCGGTTGAAGCACCAAAAGATCCAAATCAATCTGAACAATAATAATATCAGAATCACCTTGGCTTAGCCAAGGTGATTTTTTGACCATTATTTTAAATAAAATTAGTGAAAATACTTGTCAAGATCCTAGAAATTTGGTACACTAGCTAAGTAACAATCTATGGCTCGGAAAGAGACCATGGCAGAAAGGAAATATTGCAAAATGAAAAAAGATATCCATCCAGAATATCGCCCTGTTGTCTTCATGGACACTACTACTGGTTACAAGTTCGTCAGCGGTTCAACTAAGTACTCTAGCGAAACAGTTGAATTCGAAGGTGAAACTTACCCATTGATCCGTGTTGAAATTTCATCAGACTCACACCCATTCTACACTGGACGTCAAAAGTTCACTCAAGCAGATGGACGTGTGGATCGTTTCAACAAAAAATACGGTCTCAAATAAGAAACCGCATAACGAACTTAAAAACGTTGAAAATAAAGCCTTTTCCAAGAAATTGGAATTGGCTTTTTTCTTTTTAGTACCGTTTTTGGTACCGTCTTGGAAAATTAGTCTTTCCACCCGTTCATATAATTTGCAAACTTATTAATAGCTTTTACTTCACCTACTGCTGTTGTATGACTATATGTATCTAAAGTCATTTGGCTACTTGCATGCCCTAATCTTTTCGCTGTATTAACTGGATCAATACCGATTTCAATCATTAGTGTAGCATGAGTATGCCTGAAACCATGAGGTGTGATTTTCTTTAAACCATGTTTATCAATAATTCTTTTTAAAATACTATTGATATAATCCTGATAAAGCGGTTCTTCCTCACCGTTTCGATTAATAAAAGTAAACATATACGATTCACCAAGATTTAAAAGAGTGACAGTTAATTTCCCTTTTTCTCTTAATGATTGTCGTTTCCATTCAGAAAGTATATCTACTGTATCTTGATCTAACCTTATCTGACGCACCGAGAATTTGTTCTTGGTGCTTTTTTCTAGTGCTTTTCCATTAATTCTACCTAGGTTCTTACTCACTGATAGTATCTGATTATCAAAATCTAAATCAGACCACCTCAATGAATACAATTCCCCTTTTCGTAACCCACTATAAGCTAATAATCTGAATAAAGCATAATTTTTGTAAGTCTCTTCTTCTTTTACAATTTTTAAAAATTGATGTAGCTCTTGAACTGTAAAATAATTCTGTGATTCAATCTTCTCCCTTTTTGGAAGAACCACTCCTTTTACTGGATTATCACTAATTAATTTCATTTTAATAGCAAACTCAAATATCTGGCTAATGTATGACTTAATCTGCTTAATATTCCTAAAAGTCTTACCTTTTTCAGTAATTAGCTCTTGACATTGCCATGGTGTAATTTTAGAAATTTTAAATTCACCTAAACTAGGAAGAATATGAAGCCTAAATAAATCATCCGTACGAACACTTGTAGTCAATTCAACTGTATCTTGATATGTTTTAAACCATTCCTCAAAAACATCCATAAAGGACTTATTTGAAGCACTCAGGAGCTCCGTGAGCTCCCCAGAGTATTTCTTTTGCATCATCAACGTTTCGTACTGCTTCGCTTCTCTAAGCGTCTTAAACCCGCTTTTAAAGAAGTCATGACGCTTTCCATCTATCACTCTATAAATTCTAACTTTATAAAGGTAGCCTGTCTTTGATTTTTTAGCCTTATATTTAATAATTGACATCTAAATTTCTCCTTTATTTTATATGGTTTCGGAGCTTATAAAATAAAGAAATATCAGTCAATTATTTTTTCTTAATTGATTGCTTGTATTCGTCAGAATTGATCCATGCTTCCCAAACATAATGATATTTAGACTTTTTATCACTACTCTGATTAATGGTATAAGGAAATTCTTCAGCAACTTCTTTAATTCTTTGTTTAAGAGCTTGAATAATACAAGGTTCTATACCTTCAAAGATTTCATCGATTTTCTTCTCTAGTGTTGGAGTAGATAAAAGCATTGTCTTTACAAAACTAACATCGTCTTTAAAAGGTGTCCATTCTGTTACCTTATCTAAATTTGAACTTCCTTTAGCAATTCTTGAAAAAGATTTTATCAAGGATTCATCTCCTGGATTTATTAAATTTGGATCTTCTTCATCACCAAGTAAATACCCGACAGAAACGCCAAAATACTTTGCAAGAATAACCGCATTATTCTTTTTAGGATTTCTCACACCTTGATTATAGCTTGACAATGTTGGGTATGCTATACCAGTTTCTTCACTAATCTTTTTTAGTGTTTTACCACTTAAAGCTACTAAATATGGAATTTTTGTATTCATAATTTCTCCTTTTGTAACTAAAATAACACAAATAATACAAAATTTCAATCAGAAATACAAAAAACGTTTGACAAATATACAAAAGTGTTTTAAAATGTATTTTGTATTAAAGTTATACAAAAGTCAATACTTTCGGAGCTTATAAAATATAGAAAGGAGTCAGAAATGGCTTACGCAATAGAAGATCAAGAAACATTTATTAAATATGATGCACGAGATAAACAATGGAGCATTGAAACCAGTTATTATCCTCACATCCAAAAGGTAATGAAGCTTTCAAAGGCATATGAAGTATTAGAATCTGAGAAAGAAAACAACAGAATCATTTGGCTCAAAGCAAATATGAAGATTGGCAATGATTTTTCAATTAATGTATTTCCGAAGAAAAAACGTAGGATTACCATTGAACAACGTAATACAATCGCTGAACGTTTAAAACACTCAAGAGAGAAACCTAAAGAATAAAAATGTGCAAAGTCATAATAAACGATTTATAGAAAAGGAGAACTTAAAAATGTCAGAAGCTTTTACAATTCAACTCCCAAAAGTAACAGAAAAAAAATTACTTGCTCGATATGACAACATGCTACAAAGTGCAATAGAAAAAGCTCTAGAAGATAAAGAACTCTATAAACCTATGGTGCGTATGGCGGGTTTATGTCGCTGGTTAGATGTCTCTACCACCACTATTATTAAATGGCAACGTGAAGGAATGCCCCACATTGTTATTGACGGAGTTACTTTATATGATAAGCGTAAAGTGACTGAATGGCTACATAGATTTGAAAGATGAGGTTGCTGTATGTCTGATTCGAAAAAATATTATTACATGAGGTTGAAAGAAGATTTTTTTGATACTGAAGAACTACTTCTCTTGGAAAATCAACCTGATGGCGAAAAGTACTCAAATATCCTTCTGAAGTTATATTTAAAAAGTTTAAAGAATGAGGGTAAATTGATGTATAGAGATAGGATTCCTTACAATCCATGGTTAATAGCTTCTATGACAAGGCAACCCGTTGCTGTTGTCGAAAAAGCATTACATTTGTTCCAGGAGCTTGAGTTAATTGAGGTGTTGGACAATGGTGCAATCTATATGATGGATATTCAAAACTTTATAGGGAAAACAACAACAGAAGCCGATCGCAAAAGAGAATATAGAAATAGAATTGCTAACGAAAAACAAAATATTTTATTATCTGGACAAATGTCCGACAAAAGTCCGACAAATCTCCACCAGAGTCTAGAGATTAGAGATAAGAGATTAGAGAATAGATATTTAGTTCTAGAAGAGCCTAAAAATAATACTTCAAAAAAGAAAAATTTTATAGGTGAAAATTACTATAACTTAGTTCAAGTCATTGCTGATAAATATAACGATCGTTTTATGTATCCCCAAGGTTTTGTTTTAAAACACTCTCAAAAAATGAAGATTGGAAAGTACCTGGAATCAAATTATATACAAAGTAATGAGATCATGGATTTAATTGACAGGATTCCTTCAACCACAGAAAGTCCATTAGCTTATTTGTTTAAGATGATAGAAAATCTCATTCAAGAGAGACGACAAGAAGAAAAACTAAGAGCCCATAAGGTAGCTTCTGATCATTACAAAGAAAGATCATAACATCATGAATATAAAATGTAATGAACTAATAAAATTCTTAATTAATAAGTCTTTACAGGTTTCTCAAAATGATACCATTTGCATTGATTTACGAGAAATTAAAGATATATTATTTTGTTCAAATGAATCTATTTATGATTCAGTATCTCAAATTAGACAGGAGAAATTTTATTATCCCGTTCAATTTGGAAACAAATTAATTATCTCAGAAAGAAACATTTTCGATTATATCGACATCTATGATAAAGATTATTTAAGTTATAGGATATCTACTGATTTTGAATCTCTTAGTAAAGGAGTTACAAATATGCCCCGACAGTCCGATGCATGTTCAGCTAATGAAAACAACTATCATAAAACGGAAAAGAAAAAACAATACCAGTTTATTATAAAACCATCAAATAGAGATAAGTTAGAAAAATTGGTAAAAGAAAACAATTATAAATCTGCTTCATCTTTCCTGGATAGTCTAATAGAATCTATGTGATTCTCGACATGCTTGCATGTGTAACGCACTTTTACCATTTGGTAAAGTATAGTGCGTTATACTTCACTTGGAAGTATGCTTGATCTTAAATAGATTCCTGAACTTTAATAGCTGTTTATTTTAATTTATATAATCTATTTAAATACTTATAAGATATTTAAAAAGGAGCAAAAAATGAGCCAAATTGTAGCACGAATGCAAAAGCTAAAGAGTTCTAACTTAGGTGGGATCTACTATCACAATGAGCGTATATTTAAAAATCATAGCAATAAAAAGATTGATCCTTCAAAAACTCATCTAAATTATGAATTAACTGATCGTAACAAAGAACTAACGTATAAAAAGCAAATCACTGATTTCATTGATGAAAATAAAGTAGGCAGTCGATCTATTCGAAAGGATGCGGTATTGTGCAATGAATGGATCATAACATCTGACAGTTCTTTTTTCAAAAAATTAGATAATGAAGAAATTAAATGCTTTTTTGAAACTTCTAAAGATTTTTTTGAAAAGAGATATGGTAAAGAAAATATTGCATTTGCCAGTGTACATATGGATGAAAGTACTCCTCATATGCACTTAGGTATAGTTCCAATGGTAGAGGGTAAATTATCTTCAAAACAGATGTTTAACAGAGAAGAACTTCTCAAAATTCAAAATGATTTGCCAAAATATTTAAATGAAAATGGATATGATATTCATAGGGGGAAAGAAGGTAGCACTGCTAAACACCTTACAGTAAAAGAATATAAAGATTTACAAAATCAGTTAGAAGAAAAAACAGAAAAAGTGAATGATGCTAAACATGAATTAGCAAACATACAACATGAACTCATAAAAAATAAAAGAGAACTTGGTGAACTTACCAAAGTAATAGAATCAAATGATAAAATTCAGCAAAATTGGGATAATGAATTAGCTATAAAAAAGAAAAAACTCCCCTTTGGTAAAGAGCAGATTGTAATGGATCCTGAATCCTATAATAAGATTAAATCAAGTTATTTGGACAAGGAAATGAAAGTAGCCAAACTTGAACAAGATATATTTAAATTAAGGAATGAGATGATAATAGAGAAATCAAAGGGAGAAAAATATAGAAATATAGTAATCTCAAAGGATCGGCACATTTCTGAACTTACCAAAAAGCAACTAGCTTTACAGAATAAGTATAAAAAGCTTCTGGAAAGATTCAGAATAATGTGTGTCAAATCAAAACGGTGGCGGGAATTCGCAAAAAAACATACTTCTACTCCTCTTTTCAAAAGCCAGTTACTCATAGTTAATTCACTAAATCCAATTAAATTAATAGTTTCAGTTGTTCAACAAATAAATAAGGTTATGGATAAAAATATGTAAGGAGAAAAAAATGACAGAAAATAAAGGTTTTAAACTAACTTACTCCGGAGAACTCACTGGTAAATACATTTCCGCACTACTCATCTCAATTGCAAAACAACTAAGAGTTGAGAATGCTAATGAACTTCCACAAATTTTATTAAATAATTCAATTTATAGACAGTTCCTAACAAAACAAATCTATATAAAAAACCTAAAAGATCACCTTTTCAATCAACTAGGGGTAAAAATTGCAATCAAAAATATTGATAATAATACTAAGGTTCTATACTTAATTGTAACTGATGTTACTAGATTTCGTGAGAATATCTCATTCTATCTACTTGATACATTTACTACAAAAGAACTAGTTGATCATTTAGAATTAACTGAAAAAAGATTAAGCCTTAAAGAAAGAATAGAAAAACACAAAATAGCTATAAGGGCAGAAATCGAAGAACTAAGAACTAAAAACTAAGAGCAAATAGAAAATGATTATGAATTGAAAAACCTTTCTAATAAATTTTTACTTATTCTATGAGTTTTTTCTAATTTTTTCGATTTTTTGTGGCATACTAATAATATATAAAAAAAAGGAGGTTTATAGGATGACTAAAACTCATACATACGCAACTGTAAGACTCTGCAAAGATGGTAAAATCGCTGATTTTGAAGAATTCATACTTCCAGGGAAACTCACTCGACAAGAAGTTAAAGCGATCCTAAAAGATCAATACGGTTATGAAGTAGCCAGTTTTCCTCATTGTGTTAGTCAAA
This sequence comes from Streptococcus parasanguinis, assembly GCF_901875555.1. Taxonomy (GTDB): domain Bacteria; phylum Bacillota; class Bacilli; order Lactobacillales; family Streptococcaceae; genus Streptococcus; species Streptococcus parasanguinis_H. Next base: position 59,940 of record NZ_CABFMD010000032.1, on the reverse strand, counting down.
CATCAAAATAGATGTTATTGCTTTTAAGGATGCAAATAGCATCCTTTTTCTTTATTTTATAAACTCCGAAACCACAATTTTAGTACCTTTTTGGTACCTAATTACTTATATATAACGTAATATAAATTACAATTATGATAAAACTTCCTTTTAAAATACGCTATATAATAGGCATTTAATCATATAATAAATGCTCCTTGTAAAATACGGTCTCAAATAAGAACCAACATAGAACCACTTCCCTTTCGGGAGTGGTTTTTTTGAGTTCTTCCTTTCTTATGTTACAATAGAAAAATGCACTCTATCACAGAAACTGTAGGGACCTTTCTTGCCTTAAAACCCTACCACCATTATTCTTCTATTCCCCTGGTTCGCTTTGAAAAGGAAGCAGCGGACACTTTTATTCTCAGCTTTAAAAGAGAGATACAACTAGTTGTCATTGATCTAGAACAAGATTCTGGTCAGAGCCTTTTATTTGCCCATGCTAGTCTTATCGAACGTCTGCAACTGTTAGAGGGCATCGCTACTGTTCCTTTAGAAGCTTTGAAGACTCTCTACGTTTTAGTTTTTCCTCGGGATCTTTACGAATTTTCTGAGGAAACACGGTTAAAGAATATCGTTACTCTCTATCAGGCCCACGAGGACGTCCTTCCTTTTCTAAAGAGGTCACGTAATATTGTGGATCAGGTCACGGCTTATGAACTCGAGTGGAAAGGTACAGCAAAAAGCCTGGCAGATTTTGATCCTTTTCGCCATACGAGCCGTTCTGAACTAGGACATCCTGATGAACTATCGGTTGTCTCCAGTAAAGATTATGACTTTATTCCTGATTTTCATCCCTTCTTATATAGTAAACGTGGGGTCCAGGTTTTCAGCATCCCTGCTGACTACCTGGACCCTAAAACTGGACAAAGGGCCAGCCTTGAGATCATGGGCTGGTACTTGCAAGATCAGCAACTAAAACTTCGATGGAAACCTAAGCATACGCGCAAGAGGCGCTGGCGTTCTTCGCAACTTTCTATCGATATTGTCAGCAAGCACTCCTTCTTTCAAGGACAAATTTTTAAAGGAGCCAGTGCTATTGTCTTTCTGGATCAGCTGGAATTCAAGGGCCCACAAGGCTACCAAGCTGACCTAGAAAAAGCCTACCACCATTTTCTAAGCATGGTAGACGAACGAAAACGCAAGGCCCTTCTTCGAATGGTAGCGCTTGGAAAGCAAAAAGGCTAAGGTTTTCCCTAGCCTTTTTCTTCTATTCTTCATTTTCTCTGATTTTCTTGATGATGCTTCCCATTTGAACGCCACCATCTTTATAGTTTCTATAATAACGGCCAGATCCATCTCCAATATAGCTGATCGGTGAGAAAGTATCGCTCTTGAAGGTACCATCTTGGTCAATCAAGTCTTCTTCCACTTCACGACGGGTTACACGAGCGATAATATTGGTCAATGCTCCGCATTCTACGAATTCAACAACTTGGCATTCAATGGAAACTGGACAAGCCGTTACCATTGGAGCGTCTACTGTTTCTCCAATTGTATAGTCTAGACCTGTAAGAGCAAACTTGTCCTTGCGGCTATTGAAACCAGCAATTTCAACCTCTGTTAAGAGCTCTTCTGTAGGGATATTCACGGTGAAGGATCCGTGTTTTTTAATTTCTGTGACGGCATTTCCTTTGGTTCTCATAGCGACCACCATCATACTACCGAGAGTATAGGCTGAACTAGAGGTCGAAATATTATAGCCATGCGCATCATCCTTGTATCCTAAGAAAAATACAGGAAATCCAAAATATAATTTACGTGTTTCAAATGTTTGTTTCAAACTTTTCTCCTTTTTATTGCTTCTTGTTTCTTTAGAAGATCAGGTCGCTTCCGCTAGATCCTGAATTTCACGGGTAAATTGGCCATTTTCTAAGATCAGAATGCGATCACAAATGGCCCGGCACAATTGCTCATCGTGGGCGATGAAGATAAAGGTATTCTGATATTTACCATGAATCTTATAAAGCAATTGTAAAATCTGAACCTGGGTTTTGGGATCCAAACCACTGAGAGATTCATCAAAAATAATGACATCTGGGTTTAGGAGCAAGGTTCTGGCAATGCAAACTCTTTGCAACTGGCCACCACTTAATTCTCTTGCTCTTTTTTCTAGTACTTCTGATGGTAAACCTACCTCTTTTAAAACAGTGTCGACCTGCTCCATCGGAAAATCTTTGGGAAGAGCTTCTAGCAAGATTTCTCTCACAGTAAATCGTGGATTGACTGCGTGAAAGGAATCTTGGAAAACGACTAAGATGCGAACGCCATCCTCTTTGATGGAATAGGGTTTGCCATCTAAGAGAACCTGTCCTTGAGTTGGCTTTTCAATTCCTAAGATGACTCTTGCCAGCGTGGACTTGCCACTCCCACTTTCTCCCATAATTCCGACAATTTCACCTTTTTTGATGGATAGATTGCAATGGTTTAATACAGTTTTTCCTTGATAGTTGACCGTAATATCTTTACATTCCAGCATTATTTCTGATCACCTGCTTCAAATCTTGTTCTAAAAATAATTCCTTAGTATAGCTTTCTTTTGGAGCTGTCAAAAGATCCTCGGTTTTTCCAAATTCAACGACTTTGCCCTTCTCCAAGACCAACATATTGCCACCGAGTTCCCTGGCTAAATAATAGTCATGGGTAACGGTAATAACCGTCTTGTGCTGAGCGAGTAAGTCTTTGATCAAGCTTAGGATCATCTCACGATTCACCCGATCGACTGCTGAGGTTGGTTCGTCTAGTATAATCGTTTCGGGATCTAGACACAAGATCATACCTAACATAATCCGTTGGAGCATGCCTCCGCTCAGTTCAAAGGAGTATTGCTGGAGAACTGATTCTGGATTTGCGATCCGAACCTTTTCTAAAACGTCAAGAACTTTCTTGCGGCATTCACTTTTGGAAAGAGTTGAATGACTTTTTATGGTTTCATAGAAGTGCGTCCAGATCGTTTGAAAGGGATTAAACATAGACATGGGATTTTGAACCAAGTAAGCGATCTTCTGCCCTCTAAAGGCGTTCCAATCTTTGTCTGAAAAAGAATCTAGATGGAGATCTCCATAATGAATCGATCCAGTCTGTTTCATGTTCCGAGGAATAATCCCTATTAAAGCCTTAGTTAAGAGCGTTTTTCCAGATCCACTTTCTCCCACCACTAGCAGGGATTCTCCCAAGGGATGGGTGAAAGAAACCCGATCCAGACGAGCCTCCTCCTGATCGACAAGAGAAAGATCTTTAATGATGAATGATGCCATTCTTCTCTCCTTTCTCTTCGATATATTCACCAAATAGGTTAAAGGAAATGACGGTTAAAAAGATAGCTAAGCCGGGTGCGATCATCATCCAAGGTGCCACTCGGAAGTAAGCCCGCGCATCATGCAGCATTAAGCCCCACTCCGAAACATTGGGTTGGACTCCAATTCCTAAAAAAGAAAAACCAGAAATCATCAGAATGATATTCCCGATATTCATGAGAAGGATCACCAGTACTGGCTTGTAGATAAAAGGCAAAATATGCTTTTTGAGAATATGAAATGATCCCATTCCCATGATCTGAGAACTAATCACATAGGGCTCTTGCTTGGTAGAAATAACAAGATTTGTCACAATCCTTGCATAGTAGATCCATTCGATAATGACTATGGCAATGATCATATTGCTCATCCCTTGTCCCAAGATTCCAACGGTAGCTAGGGAGAGAAGAAAACTTGGAAAAGCCATCAAGACATTGGTAAACCAAAGAAAGGCTCCTTCTATTTTTCCCTGATACCAGCCTACAACCAAGCCTACGATAAAGCCAGTCACGACTTCTAAGATACTTATCGCTACAGCTAAGAATAGGGAATAGCGTGCACCATATAAGAGTCTCGAAAAAACATCTCTTCCCAATTGGTCTGTCCCTAAAAGATGTTGGGGACTTGGACTTAAGAGCTTATTAGAAACATCTACATATTGCGGATCATAAGGCGCTATAAAGGAGGCAAACAAAGCAAGGAAAACCAAGAGACCTAATATGAAAATAGAAAACATCACACTTTTTTTCATGAACTCTTTCCTCTCTTCCTTACTCGTGGGTCAATCCAGTGGTTGACAGCTTGTGTCATGCCATTATTCAATAAGAATAGCAAGCCAAATAACATCATACATCCCTGAATTAGGGGAGTGTCAATCGATCGAATCGCCTCTACAAACAAACTGCCTAATCCATTCCAAGAAAATACTTCCTCAACAATCAAGGAACCCGTCATCAAATAGACAAAGGTTAGACTTAAACCAGTCGCAATGGATGGCAAAGCATTTCGAAGAATATGATTGGGTAAAAGATAGCGTAGTTTAACCCCTCTCATGCGCGCATTTTCAACATGTGGACTCTCCAACTGGGTCGATACAGCCTTTCTTACCAAGGCAATATATTGGCCAATCAGCGAAAAGCTTAAGGTGATACTTGGTAAGACGATGCTGAGAGGTTCATTTTTACCAGATACAGGCAATAAGCCTAATTTCACAGAAAAAATAAAAATCAACATGTAACCGAGCCAAAAGGCAGGCATGGATACCGAGCTAAAGCCAATGAAACGCATGCATTTGTCAAAGAAGGAATTGGTCTTCAAGCCACTGATAACCCCAATGGGAATAGAAACGACAATAATCAGAATAAAGGAAGTCAGTCCTAAATAAAAAGTGGATAGGAAACGACCAGCAATTAAACTGACAACGGATTCCTTCAGTAAATAAGAGGTTCCAAAGTCCAGGTGAAGAACTTTTACGAACCAAGATAGATATTGTTCAATCCAGGATTTATCCAAACCCAAATAGGTTCTCGCATTTTCAAGAGCTGCTGGAGTGATTGGCAAATGCCGAATTCGCAGATAATTCTCTGCTGGATCCTGCGATGTAAATTTGGTCAGGATAAAGGTAATAATAGAGATAACTAGTAAACCACTTATAAAACTAATAATTTTTTTAAAAACAGCTTTCATATCATATAAAACGTAGATCATAAAACAATGTAATCCGCTTTAAAAGATCAACATTGATCCTCTAAAGCGGAGTCCCATATCAAAATAAAAGGATTGTCACTTTGATGGAGGCCACATTGTCTACTTCATTCAAGACCTTGTCCTTATTTGTTCACTTTTTCAATGTAGCGAACTGGAAGGGCATTTTCTTCTGGAGCAAAACGAACATTTTTCAACTCACCTGTGCGATAAACAGAGATCACTGACTGATAAGTCAATGGGATATAAACTGCTTCTTCATGGAGCAAGGTCAAAGCTTTTTTATAGCCAGCATCTACTTTATCTTCATCTGGTTCTGTCAAAGTTTGTTTGATGGTCTCATCCAATTCTTTCTTAATTGGAAGGGCTTCAAGAGAAACATTTTCTGGGTGACCATTTGCAGACTCTGCTGTCAAAGCTGTCATCCATGCATGAGGGTCCCATGGAGCTCCCCAAGAGAAAGTGAGCATCATATCAAAGTTTCCTGTTTTTGCATTTTCCCAATAATCGTCTTCTTCCATGGCCGTCAATTTCACTTCGACACCAATTTTCTTCAATTCACCTTGGAAATATTCAGCTAGGTCTTTATCAGTTGCTTTTGTAGAAATGTAAGGGAAATTCAATTCCATCTTCTTGCCGTCTTTGGCACGGATTCCATCAGATCCCTTCTTCCAACCAGCAGCATCCAACATTTTTTCTGCTTCTTTGTTATCAAATTTATATGGTGTTAAGCCAGCATCTGAGTGAGGAGTTGATTTAGAGAAGATGGTATCCGCAGGAGTTTCTGCACCCATGAACAATTTCTCTGCGATTTCTTTTTTGTTAATGGCATGGTTAATAGCCTTACGAACATTCTTATCTTGGAATACTTCTTGTTTGGCGTTCAAGAGCAACAAACGAGTTGACATTGGTTGCGAAACATCTGTTGTATATTTCTTGTCTTTCTTGTATTGTGCGAATGTATTTAAACTAATGATACCATTTCCATACAGCAAATCTACTTTACCAGATTCAAATTCTAAAGCCCGTGTTTGAGGGTCAGGAATAATCTTGATGGTAACTTCTTTTAGTTTTGGTTTTTCCCCCCAGTAGTTTTCATTACGTTCAAAAGTGATATATTCGTTAGATTTCTTATCTTTCACCACCCATTGACCCGTACCGATAGAGGATTTAATTTTATTTTTAGTCGTATCGTCACCATCTGGGAAGCTTGCATCTGCTAAGAAACGAATTGGACGAATCATAGAAAGATCATAAAGGGTAGCACTGTATGGTTCTTTGAGGGTAATTTCAAAAGTGTGATCATCGATAACTTTGTAACTATCTAAAACATTGGTAAAGTTAAACCATTCATGGTTTCCTTTGTTTTCTTTTGAGAAGATCGTATCGAAATTCCGCTTCACATTGGCTGCATTGAAATCAGAGCCATCTGAGAATTTGGCTTTTCTCAAGTTAAATGTATAGGTTTTCCCATCTTCACTTACTTTCCAACTCTCAGCTAAGGCTGGCTCAATTTTTCCATTGTCTCCGTAACGAACAAGCCCTTCATAAACTAAATCTTGAATAATAAATTGATCTGGATTATATACGTGGGGATTGACATCTCCAAAGTCTTCTCCCCAGGCGAGAGTAATCTTGTCTTTCTCAGCATTGCTGTCTGAAGACTTACCATTCTGCTGGCAGGCAGCTAGACACAAAACTGCTAAACTCGTAACAGCTAATTTCCAAAATTTCTTCATTATAAAAACCTCATGATTGATTATTTTTATTAACACTAGTATGTAACGCATCTCCAAATTTTGTAATCAATAAAATGACTCCGATTAAAAAGATGCAAGGAAAAGCGACGATCCAGGGAGCCTCCTGGATATAGGTGCGACCATCATTCATCATAGCTCCCCATTCTGGAGACGGTGCTTGTGCGCCTAGTCCAACAAAACTGAGACCGGCAATCTCCATGATGATCGATGAAACATTAAAGATCATAGTGGTGACAATTTGTGGAAATAGACTGGGAACATAGTAATGTTTGATGGTCTTCCAAAAACTATTTCCATACATTTTTGCTGACTGAATATAGAATTCATTTTTTAAACGCAGGGTCAGCGACCGTGTGATATAGGCATACTTGGTCCAAGCCGTTAAGCCAATGGCAATGACCGTTTGTTGCAATCCCACTCCTAATAGGCTCACAATAGCAATCACTAAGACTATGGATGGTAAGGACTGAAAAGCAGTAATGAACAAGAAAATAGCTCGATCAAACTTCCCACCTATCAAGGCACTGGTTACTCCAATCAAGGAACCAACAAGGGTAACCAAGAGGAGGATCCCGACTGCAGGCACAATGGTTTGTACTCCACCACTCAGAGTTCGAGCAAATACAGACCGGCCCACAGCATCTGTACCAAACCATTCTTGACTATTGGGTGCTTGGAGGGCATTTTCTAAATGAACCTTGGTAGTGCTGTCTCCTAAAAAGAAGGGAGACAGACAAGAAACCACTAGAACCAAGAGAAGGCATCCAGCCAAGAGATAGAGGTTGCGGTGACTAACTTTTTTCATCACTTATCCCCTCCATTTCCTTTAGGACTGACCTCTTTCTTAAAAAGAAGGAAGGGGGTTGGTTTTGATAGACGGGTCTTCGGATTTAGCCATGTGATCAAGGCTTGGGTGGTAAAATTGACAAGTAATACTCCAAGTGTAATCATCAGAACAGCTCCTTGGACCAGAGGATAATCTCGATTGACCACAACTGCAATCAGCATTTTTCCAATTCCTGGCCAAGAGAATAAATACTCTATGATAGCAACACCTCCTAACAGAGAACCCAGTGACAAACTCACCAATGTCAACAAAAAGGGAAGGGTATTATACAAGACATCCTTAAATAGAATGCGGCCTTCCGGTATGCCACGTCCTCTAGCACCTTCTACTGCTGGTGACTGTAGTTCATCTATGATGGCCGTTCTTAATTGAGGAATATAGCGCGTAGACATGGTCAGGGCCATGGTAGAAATCGGTAAAATTAAGCCCCATTCATTTGCAGTTGACTGAATAGGAAACCAGCCAAGCTTGACCGAAAAGACAAGCATTAAGAGAATTCCAATGACAAAACTAGGAATGGCATTTAAAAATGCGCAAACTGTCATTATAAATCGATCCAGTCTACTACCGATATGATAGGCTGCATACATCGAAAGAGGAAGGGAAATGGCAAGCGTTGCCAGCAAGATATGGATCCCTAAATAGATCGTATTTGGAAAGTAAAAGACCATTTGATCCCAAACTGGGGCTCCTGTACGATAGCTGATCCCAAAATTCCCTTGGAGGATGTTTCCTAACCATCTCAGATATTGCAAAATGAAACTATCATTTAAGCCCATCTCAGCTCGTTTTACCTCTAGTAGCGATTTGGTATAAGGAATTCCTTGCGCATTTAAGATACTTTCTGCAGGGTCCCCTTTGGCTAGATACACTAACAAGAAAGAAAGAAAGCTAACACAGAGCAGAATCAAAACCATTTGAAACAGTAATTTGATGAAATATCTTATCATAGCTCCCTTCCTTCTTCTTGATATGGTTTCATCAACATTTTGGTGTAGTCCGATTGAGGATTTCGCAAAACGTCTGACATCACCCCTTTCTCTTGAATTTTTCCATCTTTTAGTACCATGATTTCATCACAAAATTGGCTGACCAGCGCAATATCGTGTGAAATAAAGAGAAAAGATGTTTGGGAGCTATTCTGAATCTCTTGTAGAAGGTCCATCACTCCATCTTGGACAGTCACGTCTAAGGCACTGGTGATCTCATCACAAATCAATAGGTCAGGCTGGACCAAGAGAGCTCTGGCTATAGCCATCCGTTGACATTCTCCACCACTTAATTGGTGGGGAAACTGCTGCGCCAGATCCGGATGCAAGCCAACCCTTTCCAAGAGTTGGTGAATCTGCTCTACCATCTCCTTCTTAGTCTTACAAATATTAAAATTCTTACAAACCTCTTCTAAACTTTCTTGTAAAGTCCTTTTGGGATGAAAGGCTTCTTGGGGCTGTTGATAAATATATTGCACCTTTTTGTAAAACTCAAGGTCTGTATAAGTCGTCAGTGATTGCCCCAAGAACTGAATACTTCCCTCTTGCACGTTCAGGAGTCGACTCAGAATTTTGGCAATGGTGCTTTTACCCGAACCGGATTCTCCAACCAAACCAAGCCGATGTCCTTTTTCTAGCGTAAAGGAGACATCAAAAACGCCAGCCTGATGATGAAGCGAATCATTATAATGATGAGTGAGATCTTTACATTCGAGTAAATAGGTCATTTGGTGACTCCTGCTACAATTTTAATTTTGGAATAGCCATTAGTAACTTCTGGGTGTAGGGATGTTGCGGATTTTGGAAAATTTGGTCGCGACTTCCTTCTTCCACAATCTTCCCCTCCTTCATAACCAAGATCCTATCTGCCAACTTTTTGGCGACACTCATATCATGAGTGACAAATAAGAGGCTAGATTCTTCGCTCCTTAGCATTTCAATCAAGGTTTGAAGAAATGATTCCTTGGAGAGAACATCAAGAGCACTGGTCGGCTCATCTGCCAAGAGCAATTTAGGATGAGTGGCAAGGGCCAAAGCAATCGCCACTCGTTGCATCATACCTCCACTAAGTTCAAAAGGGTACTTGGATGAGACCTGAGCCGGATCCAACCCAACCATCTGGAGGCATTCCTCTAACGATCTCATCTTTCTTACTTGAGAGGCATGACTCTTGACGAGATCCTCGTAATGGTGCTTGATTTTACGGTTATTGTTAAAACCTAGACTGGACTGTTGGGTAATCCAGGCTAGTTCTGTCCCCACAAATGGATAAGAAACCCGCTTCTTTTGTGGGCTGATGGCCTGATCCCTATAAGAAATACTTCCTTTGTTAAAGACTAAATCGTTCAAGGGAAGACCCAAAAGCAGTTTTAAAATCGTTGTTTTGCCACTTCCGCTTTCTCCGACGATTCCGACTGCTTCACCTGCCGAAACGGTTAGAGAAAGTTGATCTAAAATAACCTTTGACGGGGAAGAAACCGTGACATTCGTCAGTTGTAACATGGCATTATTCCTTCGAGAGTTTGTTGGTTACATGATAATAATCTGTTGGATGTGATTCCAAATGAGAGATGGATTTGTTCATGACGATGGCAACTTTATAAAATCCAATGATCGTATACCCATGATCCTTATCTATAAGGGCTTGAATGTCCTTGCTTAATTGTATCCGTTTTTTCTGATCGGTTTCAGTTGCTAACTCTTTGATTTTCTGATCAGCTTCCGCATTGCTATAATGACCGATATTTCCTACTCCATCTGTCTTAACAGCTGAGTTAAAGTAAGCATATGGATCGCCAATCGGAGCAGCTACGACGGCATAAGGCGTAAAGGCATAATTTTTCTCCGTAGCGACAGCACTTACTTCAACCTTACGAATCTTCGCTTCAATTCCAACTTCTTTTAATTGTTGTTGAGAAGCTTCAATGGCTAAAGGCATTTCTGGTAAACGAGTAAAGGAGAGCAATTCAATCGTGACTTTCTTTCCATCTTTTTCACGATAGCCATCCCCATCTGTATCCTTGTATCCAGCCTCATCTAACAGCTTCTTAGCTTTTTCTACATTAAACTCATGAATACTTTTATCTAAGGCAAAATCAGAGCTAGAAGGGAGCGGTCCAGTAGCTGGAACGGCCGCACCTTTAAAGAGAGATTTTGTATAAGTTTTCTTGTCGATCAAGGTATCCAAAGCTTGACGGAACTGATCATCAGCTACATAAGGATCTTCAAAGTTATAGACATAGCTTAAGTAACGGCCACCTTCTTTTTCAGAAATTTTATACTGACTGTCCTTCTTAAAGCTTGCTAAATTAGCATAGGGAAGCCCATAAACAGCATCGACTTCTTTGGATTGAAGGGCAACAGAAATGGCTGTCGGATCAGAGAAATATTTAATCTGAACCTGTGCCACCTTCGCTTTACCACCCCAATAGTTTTCATAGGCCTCTAAAGTAGCTCCTGTTTCTGGAGTATAGGTCTTGATAAGAAACGGGCCTGTCCCTACTGGAGATTTGTCAGAGGCAGCCTTCCCATCTACATCTACAATAACAGAATAAGGCTCTGCTAATAGATTCTTCATGATCGGCTGTTCTAATTTTGTTTCAATGGTGACGGTTTGACCATCTGAATGAATGCTCTCAATTCCAAGGTCATCCGCTGCACGTTTACTCTTTTCAATGAGTCGTTTTAAAGAGGTCTCTACCTTAGCACCTGTCATTTTTTCCCCATTTTGGAAAGTGACATCATTGCGAAGGGTAATTTTCCACTCCAACTGAGAGGATTGCTCTATTTTTTTAGCTAGCCAAGGTTGTGGTTCTAACTGATCATCCATTTTAAATAAGGTTTCTCCCACTCCATAACGGACAGTGAACCAGCCATTGTACTCGTCTGCAGGATCAATATTGGTTGGAAACTGAGTATACCCAATGGTTACCGTTTGAGCGTTTTTGGCATCTTCAGGTGAGGAAGGTTGATTCGTTTTTGCACAACCAAGAAGAGCGAGGCTCACTAAAGCTGTTCCTAAAAGTAATTTCCATTTTTTCATTTGTATTCTCATCCTGTTAATATAGTTTAATTGACAAGAAAGTAAAACGAAGAGATAACCAATCCCAAAAACTACCGTCTTACTTTCTATATCATTTTGTGTTTTGATCACTTGTCCTGTGAATGATTCAAGTCAGCTTCTTGTTTGATAAGTCTTTCTTCCCAAGGATCATTGTCCTCTAATAACAAGGCAATTCCTTGTGGGATATCGATCGACCAAAAATCAGCTTCTCTATCAACTAAAAACTGATAAATCAGGCGTAAGACTCCTAAATGCCCAACAATCACGATTTCGGGATCTTCTGTTTCTCGAATCTCCTTGACAATCGACCAGACCCGTTCTTTAAATTTTTCAAAAGGTTCAGCCTTAGACGGCGTCACCTCAAAGGGGCTTTCCAGCCACTCTTCCCAAACCAAGGGAAAGGCTGCTTGAATTTCATTGGCTGTCCTTCCCTCCCATAAGCCGAAATCTCTTTCGTTCAATGCTTTATAAGCCGTGGGGGTCTGATCTGGGAAAATGATGGCCGCTGTTTCTTGCGTTCTTTTGAGCTGACTGGTATAAACCCGAGAAATATTTCTTCCTTTCATCAATTGATGAAGGAGGGCTGCTTGTTCTTTTCCCGTCTCATTGATGGACACATCCGCTTTCCCATAGAAGAATCGTTTTTTATTAAAGTCTGTTTCTCCATGGCGAATCAGATACCACTTTTTTACTGTCATATGATCATTCCTATTAAAAATAATATCTGAGCTACTTCTACTGATGCTCCTAGGGTATCCCCTGTCTCCCCATCGATCTTTTGATAAACGAACCAGCGAAAGGCGAGAGTCCCAAGAATGACCAAGCTATATGCAAGAAGCCCTTTTAGCCAAAAACCAGCAATAAGAACGGCTAGTGGGACAATCTGAGCTAAGAGGATCGAACTGGTCTTGGTTCCGGAAAAGAAATTTCCAGAGCCACCAGATTCTCTTGCATAGCGCATCTTGTAGAGCTGAATGGTCAAACCAACCTTCCCAATCATCGATAAAGAAGCGACAATCAGCCACTTGGGCTGAGGAAGATAAGGTCCCATCGCGATCATCAATCCGTAATAGAAAATTAAGGCCAAGACACCGTTGCTACCGATACGGCTGTCTTTCATGATTTCCAACATCCGTTCTTTGGAACGAGAAGAGAATAAGCCATCTGCTGTATCAGCAAGGCCATCTAAATGGAAGCCACCCGTTAAAAGGACATCAAAGAACAAGGTCAAAATCCAAGCAATGGTATCAGGAAGTACCAAAGAGGTCAAAACAAAAAATAAGGAGGAAATGAGTCCTAATAAGAGACCAAAGAGAGTTAAAATCGGAACTCCCTTTCGAACATAGGAGAGATCAACTGCTTTTGGAATCACAATCCGACTAAAAAATTGTGTATAGATAATCAGTGCTGAAATCATTTTAACTGCTGTGCCAGTCCACAAATAACTAAGTAGACTTCACTTGCCTCCTTTGCAATCAATTGATTGACTCGCCCTTGAAGATCTCTAAAGTAACGTCCTAGACGAGTATCTGGAACGATACCGAGACCAACTTCATTGGTGACAATCCAAAAAGTAGCTTGGCGTTTCTTCATGGCCGAAAGTATCTGAGACCACTCTGCTTCCATGGCGTCCAAAATACGGGCTTGTTCGGCTTTACTTAAAAACTGTTCGTCCGATAAGAAGCCTTTTTCGGGATACCACTCATTGACCAAATCAAAGAGCTGATTGGTAGTTAACATGGTCGCACAGTCCAATAAATAATCGCCATGATGGTCTTGTTCAATCCAGGTAGCTAAGTCCCGGTACTGCTCAAGCGTATCCCAGCTTTGTGGTCGTCTTTCTTGATGGAGCTTGACCCGCTCCTGCCATTCTGGATCCTCTTTCATCACGAGACCAGTGGCTATGTAACAAACCCCTTCCTTCTGCAAGAGTTTGGATTCAGCGAAGGAGGATTTGCCACTACGAGCACCGCCCGTGACTAAAACAATCTTCCCCATAATCTTCCTTTCATGACAACTGACTAAAGGCTTTGTCAAAAGCAGCTAACGTACGGTCCAGATCTTCAAAGGAATGGGCACTGGATAAGAAGTTGCTCTCATACTGAGATGGTGCAATATAGACACCTTCTTCTAAAAGCAAGCCATGAACCTTGGCAAAAAGTTGGTGATCTGATTGTTTGGAATCCTCAAAATTCAAAACTGGTTTTTCTGAGAAGAAAAATCCGAACATGGTTCCAACAGAGACTACTTGGAGGGCTAGTCCATGTTTTTCTGCTAACTGTCGGATCCCCTGACAGAGATAGTCTGTTTTTTCGACAGTTTGATCAAAGATTTCCTTGGTCAATAGGCGTAAGTTTTCATAACCTGCTGCCATGGCGATTGGATTCCCTGATAGAGTTCCAGCTTGATAAATATCGCCCAGTGGAGCAATTTGATTCATGTATTGAGCGTTCCCACCAAAAGCAGCGACTGGGAAACCACCACCGATGACTTTTCCTAGACAGATTAAATCTGGATCGACTTGGTACAAGCCCACTGCCCCTTGGTAATGAGCACGAAAACCAGTCATGACTTCATCCATGATGAAGAGAGAACCGCTTTCTGTCGTGAGACGGCGGATCTCCTCAATAAATTCTTTGTGACCTGGAATCAAGCCCATATTACCGGCAACAGCTTCTACAATGACACAGGCAATTTCTGCACCATGTTCTTCAAAGCAGGTCCGTAAAGCTTCCAGATCATTATAAGGAAGGGCAATGGTTTCACGCGCCACCTCAGGTATCACACCTGCCGAATCTGCAATGCCAAAACTTGCTACACCAGATCCAGCTTGTACCAAGAAAGAATCACTATGTCCATGGTAGCAACCAATAAATTTCACTACCTTTGGTCGTTTGGTAATCCCACGCGCTAAACGAATGGCACTCATGGTTGCCTCTGTTCCTGAATTCACCATGCGGATTCTCTCTACGAAAGGCAAACGTTCTTTAATAAGTTTGCCTAATTTGATTTCACGTGGACTTGGAGCGCCGTAACTGGTCCCTTCCCATAGAGCTTCTTGCACTTCCTCAAGTACTTCTTTCCGAGCATGTCCTAAAATCATTGGTCCCCAAGAGAGCACGTAATCCACAAATTGATTGCCATCCACATCATAGAGGTAAGCTCCTTGCGAATGGTCAATGAAAAGAGGATTGCCACCTACTGCCTTAAACGCTCGTACAGGACTATTGACACCACCTGGGAAAATGGATTCTGCTTCTGTGAAGTACTCATTTGATTGTGTTCGTTTCATCTTTCATCCTAGCCTTTCAAATAACCTGCTACATCTTTAGCGAAATAGGTAATAATCAAATCCGCTCCTGCCCGCTTCATCCCGATGAGACTTTCCATCACAATGGCGCGCTCATCAATCCAACCTTGGGCAGCAGCAGCCTTCACCATACTGTATTCCCCACTGACATTGTATGCCACAAGTGGGAGATCGCTTTGATTTCGTAAATCTCTTAAGACATCTAAGAAGGCAAGAGCTGGTTTTACCATTAGGAAATCTGCTCCTTCTTCTTCATCACTTTGAGCCTCCCGCAGAGCTTCTAAACGGTTTGCTGGATCCATCTGATAGGTTTTTCTATCACCAAATGCCGGAGCACTCTCACCAGCATCACGAAATGGTCCATAAAAACTAGAAGCAAATTTAACCGAATAAGACATAATCGGTACCATGTCAAAGCCAGACTTGTCTAAGCCTTCTCGAATCGCTGCAACATATCCATCCATGGCATTGGACGGTGCAATGATATCTGCTCCCGCTTCAGCTTGACTAATCGCTACTTGGACTAAGCGTTCCAAAGAAAGATCGTTCACAACCGTTTCACCATCTAGAATGCCACAATGGCCATGATTCGTAAATTCACAGAGACAGGTATCTGCTACAAGAATGAGATCTGGATAGTGTTGCTTGATCAAGCGTAGGGCTTTTTGAACGATCCCGTCTGGGTTAGAGGCCTGTGAACCAACTTCGTCTTTTTCCGCAGGGATTCCAAAGATAATAAAGGCTTTGATCCCAAGTTGAACACAAGATTCAACTTCTTCTAACAGATCCGTTAATGCAAATTGAAAGACACCTGGCATGGAAGCCACTTCTTCTTTTTGCTCTATATTTTCTTTTACAAAAAGCGGTTGAATAAAGTCATTAACGCTTACAGTTGTTTCTCTAACCAAATCTCTCATGAGAGAATTTTTTCTAAGTCTACGATGTCTTTTAAAATTCATGATATTTTATCTCCTTTATAATCACCTCTACCAATTGTAGCATGGATGGACTAGAAGGCATATAGTTTACCGAGACACCACAATCTAAAACAGCTTTTGCTGTGGTCTCTCCAATCACCCCAATTTGGTGATACTCTGGTAAAGAAAGCCCCTCTTGATAATAAACATCCCAGGCTGACGGACTGGCAAAGGTCCAAACGCATGTTTCCTCTATGGACAAGATGTCTCTTATTTTAGCGATTCCCTCTTGATTGGCGACCGTTTGATAAAGAGGCCAAGCGTAAACGTCATGTCCCAATTCCTGTAACATCTTTGGATAGGTCGGATTGGCCAAATCACTATGAGGGAAAAGAATGTTTTGCGGTTCCCCATATTGACTAGCCCACTCCTTGATAAAATCCACTCCATACTGACTACTGGACTCAAAGGTGACATCTACTTGATGCTCTTTCAATAACTTACTGGTCTGACTTCCGATTGAGGCAATCTTTAAATCAGGTCTCAAATAGGGAAGAAATAACTGAACTGTATTGGCACTCGTAAAGAAGACCCAATCAGCTTTGGCCAGTTTTTCTTCAAAAATGAGTGGAAGGGGATTGCCTTGTGTGCAAATGAGGGGCGCATGCAACCATTTGACTTGGTTCCGGTCTAGTAAAGTCTGTAATTCGACAGAGGGTTTTTGTTCTCTTGTAAAAATAATTAAGCTTCCCACCATTTGTCTGTTAAGGCTCCTTTTTCCATTAGTTGCTCTAAAGCCAGTTTGGGAAGATCGCTTCCATCCTCAGAAGTGAGAGACACATACAAGCATCGATCCTTACCATCTGCCAACATGGTCTTCAACTGGTATTGCCCCTCAATATATTGAGCGTGAGCTCCTACCGGGAAGGTACAATCCGCATTCATCAAGCTTAGGAAGCTTCTTTCCAATTGGATGCAGTTTTCTACTTCCTGATCATGAATTGCTGCCAATAGATGCCGGACTTCCTCATCGTTCTCCCGGCATTCGACGGCTAAGGCCCCTTGTGAAACAGCAGGAATAAATGTATGAGGATCTAAAAATTCTAAGTTGAGAGAGGGCGACTGATCTAAATATCCAATCCGTTTTAAACCAGCAGCAGCTAGTACGATGGCATCACATTCTCCTTCTTGTAACTTGCGGATGCGCGAATCAATATTTCCCCGTATGGGTTTGAATTGGAGATCACTTCTCAGACTCTGAAGTTGGACCTGACGACGAATACTACTGGTCCCTACAACTGCCCCTTGCGGAAGGGTTTCAAGAGTCATGCCTTCTTCTCTATAGATCAGACAGTCTCTAACATCTTCTCGCTCTGGAATGGCCCCAATGGTACATCCGTCCACAAGGATAGAAGGAACATCTTTTAAACTATGGATGGCGATATCGATGTCTTGATTTAAGAGCGCCTGCTCTATTTCCTTGACAAAGACCCCTTTTCCACCAATGGTTTGCAGAGAAACATGAACCAACCGATCTCCTTGGGTTTTATAAGGGACCAATTCAAACTCCACATCAGGATGGCATTCTTTTAAGCGCTCTACCACCATTTTGGTCTGGGTCATGGCCAACTGACTTTTTCTGGTTCCGACTTTAATGCTTCTCATGGTTCACTCCCTTTCCGCTATGAAGATCGAAAATTTTAGCAATTAAGGCAATATCATATTCCGAATTTTCACCCACAGACATTTCTTTTAATTGTAACAAAGGCTCCTTTAAGATCTGATTGATGATGCTCTTCATATGCTTCGAAATTTGTTTCTTTTCTCGATCAGTAAGATCTGGAAGTTTGCGTAATAAGCTTTCCATAGCTGACTGCTGAGCCTGAATGGCTTTTTCTCGAATCTCTTGAATCAGGGGAATAATGCCTAACTGCTGCTTCCACTCTTCAAAACTCACCAGTTCACTTGAAATCTCTGCTTCGATACTCTTAGCAATCTCATTTCTTTCCTCAAAAAAGGCTTGCAATTCTCTGGTGATATTTTCGATATTGTGAATGGTAATGGACGAATTTGGATGACAGGTCCGTGGTAAACATAAGTCGAAAACAATTGCCCCTGCTTTCACCATATGCGGATAGAGAATATAGCCTTCAGACTTGATAGCAGTGAAAATTATATCCGCATCTTTCACGGCTTCTTCTAAATCATCCCAAGAATAAGCCTGAATACGATCTTCTGTTAAATAAGGGTTGGCCTTGGAAAGGGTGCGATTGACCAAGCGGATAGACTGAAAAGGACGTTGTAGAACATACTTGGTCACCAATTGGCCAATTTCCCCTAATCCGATGACCACGATTTTTGTATTCTCATAATCAAGATCTTCCTTATCCAACATTTGTAAAGAGGTCAAACCGATGGACATGGGCCGGGCATTGATCCGGTAAACATCGTGCATTCTTTTAGCAAAGGTAACTGCTTGCCTAAAAGCTTGATTCAGGACGATTCCTGTCGTACCAGTTTCTTGGGCGCTCAAAAAGGCTTGCTTTAATTGACCGAGAACTTGTGTTTCACCTACAATCTTGGAATCTAAACCAATGGATACTCTAAATAAATGTTCTAAAGCGTCATTGCCTTCTTTAAAGGCAAGATAAGGCTCTAGTTCCTCGATGTCAATCTGAAACCAATCTGCCAAAAAATGCTTGGAATAATAGCGACCGGTATGCAGCTGGTCAACGACCAGATACAACTCTGTCCGGTTACAGGTTGAAAGGATGACATCCTCTAGAATACTTTTTTCCTCTTTTAATTTGAGTAGAGCTTCTTTTTTTTCTTCATCAGAAAAATGAACCCGCTCTAAAATGGATAATGGTGCTACACGATGAGTGACACCAACATATAATAAATACATTCTGTCCGCCCCGTTCTTACAATTGATCTAAAAGTTGTTCGATCTTTTTTCTGACTTCTTTTGAGCGCGATGGCGATAAGCCGTTTGTGGAGATCATGACGGAAAGTTCCTTATTTGAAGCAATAGCCACATTATAAAAATCGGAATTTTTCTTATCCCCAGTATTATTGACGAACTGACTAGGGTGCGCATCTTCCATCACTTTTTTATTGACTTCCTGGTTATCTGTGCAGGCAAATACCAATTTTGCCCCTTCCAAATCCCCAGTTTGGTAGCTTCTTTGAATCCATTCAACCTGCCATTTAGGAATCGCTTCATTGATTTCAGGACTAATGACTATAACCTTGGCCCCTTCTGACAACAAAGTCTTAATCTTGCGGGCTGCTACTTTTCCCCCACCAATAATGACGACTGGTTTATTTTGGATATTCATCATGACAGGATACATGACTATTCTCCCTCTTTTCTTTCTCTAAAAATCTTAGCACTTCGTTTATAGACTGTATCTTTGACTTCTAGGCGATGGTTGACCAAGCGAGCTATGACAAAGAAGTAATCTGACAAGCGATTGATATAGATCAAGCCGACTTCATTGACCGTTTCATCTGCTTCAATGACAGCGACCATTTTTCGCTCCAATCGACGGGTCATAGTACGAGCTACATGACAGAGACTGGCGATCCGATGGCCGCCAGGAATAATAAAGCGATCAATCTTTTCTGGAATGTGCATATAAGCATCCATTTTTTCTTCTAGGAAGGTAATATCTGATTCCTTTTGTTTGTATGGTCTCAATTCTCTAGGAGTAGCAAGATCGCTTCCACAGTCAAATAAATGTTGCTGAATTTCTTCACATTCTTCTCTGATATCATCTAATTCTTTGTATTCCTTTATTTCAGATACCAGGTAGCCAACTTGAGAACACAATTCATCCATTGTCCCATATGCTTCCACACGAATATGTGTTTTAGACACACGATCCCCACCATATAGTCGGGTAAACCCTTTATCCCCATACTTTGTGTAAATTCTCATTAAAGCTCTTCTCCGTTCATAATCTGGTAAATCTTTTTCATATCGACTGCATCACGAATAACTGCTGCCAGTTTATCATATTGCAAATCCTTGAATTCTTTGAGATCAATCGCCTGATCTGTGATAGGTTCCAAGCCCTTTTCCAGGCGAATTTGGTTCAAATAATCGCGCGTCCATTGAGAATTATCAAAAACTCCGTGAAGATAGGTTCCTTGGATTTGTTTATCCGGTGAAACGGCACCATCATACCTACTAGTCTCTTGGCCGTTCTGAAGAACAATGCGAGAAAAAGGTGATACCTGATCAGAAATTTCAGTTTCTCCCATATGGATTTCGTAACCTTCCAAGAGTTGCCCCTCATGTTCTGCTTGAACCTGAGTGGTGCGTTTGGTTCCTTGCATCTGGGTCTCAACATCAAGAAGTCCCAATCCTTCAATTTCATCCAATTCTGATTCGACATGGTTTGGATCTGAAATTTTCTTTCCTAAAAGTTGGAAGCCCCCACAAATTCCAAAAATGCGAATGCCCTGATCAGCGCACTGACGGATTTCATCAACAATCCCTGAATCTTGGAGAACTTGCATATCTTCGATAGTATTTTTACTTCCAGGTAGAATCAAGAGATCCGGATTTCCAATAGCATCCCCTGGCATGACATAACGAACCGAAACGTCCGGTTGAATTTCCAAACTATGAAAATCTGTGAAGTTGGAGATGCGTTTTAGGGTGATAATGGCCACATCCAGATCTTTTTCTTGATTAAAGCTGCGTCCTTTACTGCCTAAAGCGACACTATCCTCACTATCAATATCGATATCTGCATAAGGGACCACTCCTAGAACAGGGACGTTCGTCAGCTCTTCGATCATATCAATTCCAGATTGAAGGAGGGCGACATCTCCCCTAAATTTATTGATCAGAATCCCTTTGATACGCTTGCGGTCTTCTTCTGGCATTAATTCGATTGTACCATAAATAGAGGCAAATACTCCTCCCTTGTCAATATCCGCAACTAAGATGACCGGAGCATCAACCAGACGAGCCATCCCCATATTGACGATATCGCGTTCATTTAAGTTGATTTCGGCTGGACTACCCGCTCCTTCCAAGATTATGGCATCATACTCCTGGTCCAATTCTTGGTAGACTTCTTTGATTTTAGGCAGTAACTCCTGCTTAAATTCATGGTAATCCACCGCATCCATATCTTTAAGGACTTTGCCCATAAAAACAACTTGGGATTTACGATCCGAAGTTGGTTTCAGTAGGACAGGATTCATGCGAACATCTGGATCGATACCTGCGGCTTCTGCTTGCACGACCTGAGCTCTCCCCATCTCAAATCCTTTTTTGGTGATAAAAGAATTTAAAGCCATATTTTGGGATTTAAAGGGAACAACCGTGTAACCATCTTGTTTTAAAATACGACACAAACCCGCGGCAATTAAGCTCTTTCCTGCATCGGAAGCTGTCCCCTGAATCATTAATGATTTTGCCATAGATATCCTTCTTTCAACTGTTCAAACAGAATTTCTTCATTTTCGACTAAAGGTGTTTGGATGGCCTGATGGAGTTTGACAATCCATGGGACCGAAAGGCCTGCATCCAGTAGAATCTCTTCTTGTTGAAATACTTCGTATTTCGTCCCTTGGGTCATGATTTTTCCTTTTTTAATCAGGTAGGCATAGTCACAACAGTCATACATGAGATCCATGTCGTGGCTGGAAACAATAATACTGGTTCCATTGGAAACAAGTTTTTTCATAATCATGGCCATTTGGTCTCGCCCTTTAGGATCAAGACCAGCTGTCGGCTCATCTAAGAGCAAAAATCGTGGTTTGAGGGCCAACATTCCTGCAATAGCAACTTTTTTCTTTTGGCCATAACTCAAGTATTGTACCGGACGGTCCTGCAACTCTTTGATATCCATTAACTCAATGGCTTCTTGCACTCGTTTTTCGCACTCTTCTTCCGGATACCCCAAATTCTCTAAAGCCATGCCGATGTCATCTTTGGCAATGGTATAAAACAGTTGTTGTTCCGGATTTTGAAACACCATATTGACTTCTTGTCGATAGGAAAATAAATCTTTCTTTTTGTCTTGAATGAGCTGCTGATCCAAATAAACACTACCTTCTTGGGGTTTAAGCAGTTTGGTCATCACCTTCATCAGGGTAGATTTTCCAGAACCATTGGTTCCAATAATCCCGGTGATCTTTCCTTCCATGAATTCCATATTCACATGGTCTAAGGCTTTTAAATCATCAAACAAAACCGTAATATTCTCTAATTTCAACATATTTCTATTCCTCCTCATCGAGTTCTTTAGCTTGAGCAAATTTCAAGCTTAAGACCTCATTTAACCGTTGATTGTCAGCCAATAATTTCACAAACAAGGTATTGGCTAATCTTCCCCAGCCAAGATAACTTTTTTTCTTATTGACAAATGAAAACTTCAAATCTAAGGTATCGCGAATGGTTAAAAATTCGATTAATACTAGAAAAATAAAGCGATACATAAGAACGATTAATTCCATTAAGATAGCCGGCAAATGAAGGGTTTTACAAAGCTTCATCATCTGGTTAAAGGGAATGGTTAAAGCCATAAAATAGGTTGAAATTAAAGAACAGTAAATTCTCATAACAATCGGTCCAACTTGTTTGGCAGAAGAATGAAAAACTCCTAAATAGCCATGACTTCCAACTGGAATGGCCATTAAAAACTGATGACTATTTTCACCATAGCTAATGACAAAGGTCGCCATACTTAATAAAATGAAAATAGACGGATAGCGAAACCAGCTCAAGTATTTTAAAATAGGAAGTCTAGCAATATAACACGTCAAGGGGACCATGATAGTAATTAGTAGAATTTGTAAAGGGAGGAAACCAGAGAAAGAAATGACCATTAACAAAATATACAAACTGAACTTATGCAGTTCTGGAACTGCAGTCCAACGGTTATTATACGCATAGCGATCAATTACAAACATAGTTTCCTCCCCTACAAATACTTACTAAACTAAATTATTTTTCTTGATGTTTTTTTCCTCTTTGGTAACCGATGACATAGAAGATAATCCCCGCACCGATACTACCTTGGAGCGTAAAGAGTAGGCTTTCAACTTCTGATCCTGGTGGTTCAAACAAAGGTGAAAACCAAGGTTTATAGTCCTTTTGAATAGTCGAAATAGCATTTTCTGCAGCATCATCCGTACCACTATATTCTACTCCTTTAGGAGCAAATAAGAAAGCACCGACAATAATCACAACAATGGCAGCTAATAACAAAAGATTCTTGTGTTTTTTCATAGGAAGAGCCCCTCTCTTTCACTAGCATTTTCAGAAATCAAGTTGTAGAAGATAACAGTAAGCAATCCTTCTACAATCGCAATTGGAATTTGCGTAATCAGAAAGACACCCAAGAATTTAAAGGTTGACCCTACAAATCCAGTGGTTGGATCCGGGAAGACCAATCCAAGTTGAAGGGAAGTTGTTGCATAAGTCGCTAAATCTGCAATCATCGCACACAAGAAGAGCGAGACTGGTTTAGATAGTTTCAAAGAACGACTGAATTTATAAACTGCAAATCCGACAAAAGGACCAACTACAGCCATTGAAAAAGCATTGGCACCAAGTGTTGTCAAACCACCATGGGCTAAAAGAAGAGCTTGGAACAACAAACAAATGGTTCCTAACACACTAATAACAGATGGTCCAAACATAGCAGTTCCCAAACCAACACCTGTTGGGTGAGAGCTTGAGCCTGTTACAGAAGGGATTTTCAATGAGGATAAGATAAAGATAAAGGCACCTGACAAGGCCAACATAGTTTTAGAATTTGGATCTTTTGAAACAATCTTCTTAATCTTGATCAAACCGAAGATGAAGAATGGTAAAAATAGCAAGAACCAAACAATACACCATACTAATGGGAGATAGCCTTCCATAATGTGCATAGCAGATACTGGTTGAGGTCTAAAGATGATCAGCAATACTAAAAGAGCAATTGCTATCATTTTTTTACGTTGTTTCATAATATCACTCCTTTTTCATTATCCCAATGGATGTTTCTTAACCAATAGGGTTGTAAAATAATCCAATTTATCATCGACTGTTAAGTCCGATACTCCGTACAAAATTCTTTGCTTTTCAGTAGAGGCATGACTGACTAAAAATGTTTTTTCAATCAGGTTGTGTTTTTCCAACAAAGGAAGAACGACATCCAAATGTCTAGCCACCTTCATAATGACGACAGTATCATGAATTGCCAAGGCTTGGTCAATCTTATCAGCTTCTGCTGTAGCAGGTACCACTGCAAAGGACTCCTCATCCATGGTTAAAGGTTGTCCCAAGACAGAAGCCATACTACCAAATGAGGTAATTCCAGGAATTGTTTGGGTATCAATGCTATCTCCAATTAATCTCAACAGGTAACTATAGGTACTGTAGACCATTGGATCTCCAAGCGTGATAAAACCAACATTTTTTCCAGCCTTCACATCTTCCACCACTTCAGTAGCAATTTGTTCCCACTGAGGTTCTTTCTTTTCTAGCGAACGAACCATTGGAAAGTGGCGTTGTTTAATTTCTAGATGATCACTGACATAAGGACTTGCAATCGTCAATGCCACACTCTTGGAACCGCGTTTGGCTTCAGGAGTGTACAAAATATCCAATGTTTCCAGAATATTTTTGGCCTTAACGGTTACGAGCTCACTGTCTCCTGGACCAATCCCAATACCGTAAAATGTTGCCATTTTTGACCTCCTATAGAATAATCTTTTCTAGGTGTTGAACATAGAGTTCTTGAACACTTGGGTATTCCCCAAGTCCAATCAAGTGTGTCTCCACTTGGTATCCTTTTTCTGTAAAGAAGTGTTTCCATGATCCTTCTTCATCCGAGCACAAATCATTGGTAGCATGATCCCCAGCCACTAACATAAAGGGAGCAAGATGAACTTTTTGAACACCTTTAGCTTCCAGACGTTTTTCAAGTAACTCTACTGGAGGGTAAGACTCGACACAGCCGATATAGACCGCTTCATCCGTTAGCATATGATCCAAAGCAGCATAAGCAGTAAAGGCATAATGCTTACTACCATGTCCCATAAGGATGGTCGCTTCATCTACATTATTATTGTATTCTTTTACAAGGATATTTGTAACATTTTCATAATCTTCTTCACTAAAAAGAAGAGGTTTCCCGATTTTTAGAAGTTCAAAATCTTCTTTAAACTGGTTAGCTTGGTGAACCACTTTTTCATACTCACTCCCCAAGATAATGTGGAGTGGTTGAATATAAACTTCCTTAACACCATCCTTTTTCAATTGTTCCAATAATTGGTTCACAGTTGGAACTGAGATTCCTTCATTTTCTTTAATGCGCTTAATGACAACATTCGAAGTGAAGGCACGGTGGACCTGAAAATCTGGGAACCGCTGTTGGATCGTCTCTTCACAGGCTTGAATGGTTTTCTTTCGTGTTTCAGGATAGGTGGTTCCGAAACTGACGACAATAATCGCTTTAGACATTTTCACTTTCCCTTCTAAAAAAAGTTTGGCAAGCTTCACAAACCGATTTTAAGGTTCTTTCTTCTGTTTCGATCAACTGATGATAGCCAGCTTTTTCCAATACAGATCTAGTATTGTCTCCCATAATGACAATCGGTTTCTCTTTCCAATTCTCTTGGGTTTTCTCTGCCATCAACACAAAGTGGTAAGCTGCAGCAGAGTTTGGCAAACAAATTAGCTGGATATCCTCTGCATGATAAGAGAATGATTCACTTTCAAAGTCAACAGAATGTGTGGTGTGGATCGGGAAGTTCAAAACTTCTGCTACTGCTTTTTCCTTAATATCAGAAGTGAGAATGATCCAGTTTCCTTCTTGCTCACTCATCCGCTTTACAAAATTCTCTTCTGCAACATCATTGATTTGATCATAGAGGCGAATTCCTGCTTCTTTAATAGTCTTGATGGTATGATGTCCACTTGCTACAATCTTCAGATGACTGAGACTCCGAATATCCAGATTTTCTTGTTGCAAATAGGCAACAAAGAAGTTCCAAGAGCTTGGGTCTGTTACTACCAAACCGTCAATGTCAGAAAGTTGAGGAAGTTTCAGTTCTTTTGCAAGCAATTTACTTGGTGACTGAAAAGCATATACTGTCGCCCCAGCATCCTTCAACAATTTAGGAAGCTTGGCATTAGGAGTTTCTTGCACCAAAACGGTTCGACCAAACAAAGGCAATTTTTCATGGTAGTTTAATTCCTCACGGAAAGCAACAACGTCCCCAATCACAATTAAACTTGGTGCTTTCATCTGGTGTTTTTCAGCCAGTTCAACAATGGTCTCTAATTTTCCATCAATGGAACGTTGTTGAGGGTGAGTAGCCCATTCGATAATCGCTACTGAAGTTTCCTTATCGTAACCACGAACCATCAATTCCTCACAAATGGTCTGCAAGTTTTTCATTCCCATAAGGAAGACTAGAGTTCCTTTTAAGTGGGATATCGCATCCCAATTCAATGCTTCACTGGCATCTTGTAGATGGCCAGTAAAGACATGAAAGCTAGTCGCGACATTTCTAAAGGTCATGGGAATGCCTGCATAGGCAAGGCCGGCTATAGCTGAGGTAATTCCTGGTACAACTTCAAAGGGGATCCCTTCTTGAATAAGAGTTTGAGCTTCTTCTCCTCCTCGACCAAAGATATAGGGGTCGCCACTTTTTAAACGAACAACTTTTTTCCCTGCCTTGGCTTTTTCAACTAGGACTTCCTCAATTTCTTCTTGGGAGACACAGGGTTGATTAGGAATCTTACCAACATAGATCTTTTCACAGTCCGATTTTGTGTAGGACAGAAGCATGGGATTCACTAAACGATCATAGATCAGAACATCTGCCTCCTCTAGTCTGCGAGCTCCTTTTACAGAGATTAATTCCTCATCACCTGGACCTGCACCAACTAGACTAACAAAGCCACTCATTCTGCCACCTCTTTCTTCAAATAGGCTTCCAATTCTTCAATAGTTGAAACCACTTTAGGATAATGAACAATCGGCCGTGAAATAATCACACAATCCATTCCTAGTTCTTGGCAACCTTCAATCTTTTCTCGAATACCACCAATATTTCCACTTTCTTTAGAAACAAATACTTCTGCTTTCGAGCGTGCTAATAATTCTTTATTGCATTCTTTAGAGAAAGGAGCTTTGATGGCATCAATTTGATCCGGAACAAGTCCTAACTCTTCACAGCCCTTAAGGACTTCTGAAGTCGGAAGAACTCGGACTACAATGCGAGAGTCAGGCAAACCATGTACGAATAAGGGCAAAGTTTTACTTCCTGTCCCTAAGTAGACAGTTTTGTACTGCTTCTCTTTCATGTATTCAATGGCTTCTTCTGTCGAATGAACAACCGTTGCTCCAGATAAATCATTTGTAGCTTGTCTCTCGAAGCGTACATAAGGGATGCCAGCCAGATTTGCTGCTTTCATTGCTTCCCGAGAAACAATGTCAGCAAAAGGATGGGAAGCATCAATAATTTCGTCAACTTCATTTTTTTTGATGAAATCAACCATATCTTGAGCAGTCATTCTCCCTTGAACTACATCTTGTCCAAATTTAGATGCTAAATGACGTCCATAATCCGAAACAACAGAGGTCGTGACAGGAATGTTTTTTTGTGAAAGAAATTCAAGTACTTCCGTACTCTCAGCAGTTCCACCGAAAAGCAGTTTCATCATAGTGTGTATCCTCGAGGTGTGATCATGCGTCCATTTTTCACATAAGTTTCTTTGTTTCCGACAATGACAATCGTTGTCATATCTACAAGAGTTTCATCTAAGTCTTCAATCGTCGTCAAAATAATTTCTTCGTCCTTACGTCCAATATCTTTTCCGATTCCGACAATCGTATCTTTGGCTTTGTATTCAGACATAATTTCGAGTGCTCTTGACAAGTGCTCTGGACGACCTTTACTTCTTGGGTTGTAGAGACAAACGACAAAGTCCCCTTGTGCTGCTGCATGAAGACGTTTTTCAATCATTTCCCAAGGTGTCATCAAGTCACTGAGTGAAATATGGCAGAAGTCATTCATCAAAGGTGCTCCCATCACTGCAGCGGCTCCCAAACTTGCTGTAATTCCAGGTACAACTTTTACTTCAAGAGTATCGTTCTCTTCCAACAATTCAAGAATCAAACCAGCCATTCCGTACACACCTGCGTCACCACTAGAAACAACACCGACATTTTTTCCAGTTTCATGAGCAAGGTCAATGGCTTTTTGACAACGTTCAATCTCATGACGCATACCAGTCGCAACCATTTCTTTATCTTTTACAAGATCTTTGATCAAACGCATGTAGGTAGAATAACCAACAATAATTTCACAATCTTTAATAGCTTCCAATGCTTCTTGAGACATCAATTCTTCTTTACCTGGGCCAAGTCCAATAACGTATAACATATGTATTTCTCCTTAAATTTAATATTTAATAATTGTTACCTAATTTACCAAGTGCAAATGTTGCACCATTTTGTGCGAACCGTTGGGTCAGCACATTTCCTTTACTTGCAAGGTCCGCACTAGCAAGCGCCACACTTCCCACACCTACAGTTTTCTTCACAAATTCCGATTGCGGATATTTATCAGCCACAACTTGTAATTCTTCCTTAGAATATGTGACAAACGGACAATCTAGGTGTTGGGCTAATGCTAGTATAGCTTGTTCATTTTTTTTGACATCAATACTAGCTATTTTAGCGATTTCTGAACTGGAGATTCCCTCTTGTTCACAAAACGCTCGGAATGATTCCATAAAAGTTGAAGTTGGAAGATCCTTCTTTGCCCCAACTCCTAAAACATAGGGTTTTGGATGAATCAGGGCTACCACTTCTTCGTCAACCTCAACTGTTTGAGAGGTCAACCAAATAAATGGGCTCTTATTAGCAAGTACTTCCTGTATCTGATTTTCCTTAATGACTGTTAGCCCTCTCAGGTCAGAAACCCAAGGCTTTTCTTGATAAAAATACACACAGTCTTTATTCGCTAAATAAGAATTAAATACTTTCACTAAGTGGCGCAATTCTTCCCGCCACCCATTTACTTCTTTAGCAATATTATCCAAGGCTACAACATTTTGTGTATCTGTTGCGGTCGTGATCACTGGATTTGAATCTAATAATTCAGCAATTTTAAGTGTAACCTGATTGGCCCCACCTAAGTGACCACTCAATAAACTAATCACATGATTGGCTTTCTCATCCATAACGATCACAGCAGGATCAGTTGTTTTGTCTTTAATAACAGGGGCAATGCCTCTGACAACCGCACCAATCGCCATGATACAAATCAACACATCCACCTCTTGGAATACTTTCCGAAGTCCTTCAATGACACGTCCTTCAATCGGTACCGTTCGAGAGTCAGCGATTTTCACAGTAGTATAGACTGGACAATCAATCCCAAGTTTTTCCTTGAGCTCTAGGCCTAAATTTTTTGCATTGTTAGTAACCGCCACAATGGCGTAACGAGGGGAATCATTTAGCATGCGAACTCAATCCTTTACGGAATTCATGGTGGAAATCTTTGTGATAGAGTTTAGAGTAGTAAAATTCTTCACCCAAGAAATCTCCAACTAAAATCAAGGCAGTTTTTCTAATTTTAGCTTCTTTAACCTTCTCAGCAATGGTCTCCAATGTCCCAAAGACCTTGCGTTCATCTGGCCAAGTTGCCTTATAGATTACTGCGACAGGTGTTTCTATTGGATAACCACCCTCAACCAATTCAGCCACCACTTTTTCAATACCTTGTACAGATAAGAAAATGGCCATAGAGGTTCTGTGCTGAGCATAGCTTCGGAGGGATTCTCGTTCAGGAACTGGAGTCCGTCCGGCCATGCGAGTGATAATCACACTTTGAGAGACTTCAGGGACCGTATATTCTGTTCCAATACTTGAAGCTGCACCTAAGAAAGAGCTCACTCCAGGAATACAGTCAAATTCAATGCCTCTCTTCTTCATCTCTTCTGTTTGCTCACGAATAGAACCGTAGATAGAGAAATCCCCTGTCTGCAAGCGGACGACGTCTTTTCCAGCTTTAACAGCTTCTTCCATCACATCAATAATTTCCATCAAATGCATAGAAGCACTGTCATGAATCTCCGCACCTTCTTTACAGTATTGAAGGAGATCTGGATTTACAAGAGAACCCGCGTAGATAACTACATCTGCTTGGGATAATTTGCGGTAACCTTTTAGAGTAATGAGATCCACATCACCAGGTCCTGCACCGACAAAATGTACAATTGACATATATTTAATTCCTTTCTGGTTTTACAGCTGAGACAATGATCGTTGGGTTTTGCTGTTTAAAATAGTGGCCCTTGCCCAAAGCAGACCATCTACTAGCTTGAATAGATACAACATCTAAGTCTTGCCATTCCAACTTTTCAGCAAGTTGAATAGCTTCCATAGCATTTTCCAAGAGGATAAAGTTTAGAACAAATCGTCCTCCAGGTACCAACAAACTTTCACACCACTCAAAGATTTCTGCCATATTGCCACCGGTTCCACCCACAAAAATAGCATCAAACTGTCCATCTAGGTCAACAGGGGCTTTTCCTTTTATCAGATTAATATTTTGACAGCCAAAGTAATCAATATTTTCCTGTGTCAATGCAACTGCGTCTTCATTTTGCTCAATTGCAACGACTTCTAAGTTCGGAAAAGATACAGCTGCTTGAATGGTTACACTGCCTGTACCAGAGCCAACATCCAGCATTCTCTTTGCCTTGTGTAAGTCCAATTTATCAATACTGATAGCCCTGACCTCTTCTTTTGTCATTGGGACCTTTGCCCTAATAAATGCCGAATCCTTCATCTAAAATCACCACCACATTCATTTCATATTGTCGATTGACAACTTGATCCTCTGCTAAAATTTCGATGTTTTCATCTTCATAACTAAGATTTTCACCGATGACTAAGACTTTTTTCAAGCCTCGTTTTTTAACTTCTTGAGCAATTTCATATGGACCAATTTTTTTATCGGTTACCATAAATACTTTTGGTAAAGAAAGAATGAAATCAAAATTAGGAATTTTTGCATGACTACTTGTCAAGTAGGCTTCATTCATAGGCAACGATACCTTGCTAGCCAAATACTGGAAAGACGAAATTCCCGGCTGAATAAGCACGCGCCCTTTAAATTTCTCAGACAACCATTTTCCCAAACCATAAATCAAGGGGTCCCCTGAAGCCAAATAAAGTATGGTCGATTCTTCCGGATAAGACTCTATTAATTGAGCTAATTCTGAAAGTTTTTTTGGAGGTACGACACCTTTTGACTGATAGGCAGTTGGAAGGATTTCCAAATGACGCTCACTTCCAAGAATATAGTCTGCCTTTTCATAAATCTCTTCACTTCCCAAAAGTCCATAGGAAGGGGCTCCTGGCCCTATTCCAATTACATAGATCACGTCCATTCCTCCGCTATTTCTTCTAATGTTTGGGTTGAAGCTAGATACCCAGTTTCTGTCCCAAAGGTTACTACATCAATGCTCACTTCCGGCTTCCGGTTTCTAAGCAAGCGTTCCGAACGGAACTTCATTTTGTCAACCAAGACCTGATAAACTTCCTCATAATGATATTCCTCAATCAGAGTTCCGGCTGCATCTGTTGTAATGCATTGATCCACTTTTTCAAGAAGTTCAACTGGGGCACCTAACAAGGCTAGGTTAGCCATGATGATCTCCATTCGCGCATCTGAGTCTTTACTGTGAGTTGAGAAAATCCCACCAGCGACCTTTACAAATTTCCCCATATGTCCAACCATCAGGACGCGAGTAAAGCCAATCCGCTGGACTTCTTTAAGGACATGCCCAACAAAGTTACTCATGTTCACAATTCGATGAGGTGGAATCCCCAGCACATTGGTCGCAAAATCCTCGCCGTAATTCCCCGGAGCTAAAACAACTGAACGATAGCCTTGATTGTACAACATGGTTAACTCAATCGTAATCGAAGCTTTCCAACTATCCTCAGACATTGGGTTAACAATTCCTGTCGTCCCTAAAATAGAGATCCCTCCTACAATTCCTAACCGAGAATTATAGGTTAACTTGGCTGTTTCTTCGCCCCCAGGAACTGAAATGATAATTTCGGCTCCGCAGTCTGGCCCCAACAATTGACGGGCTGTTTTTTCAATCATCGCTCGAGGGGTTGGGTTGATTGCTGCCATTCCGACATCACATTTCAGCCCTTTTTGAGTTACTCGGCCAACTCCTTCCCCACCATCAATGATAATTTCAGTTGAGTCAGGTAAGAGAGTTACAGTCGAATAAATAAGGAGACCGTGCGTTGCATCGGCATCATCACCACCATCCTTTTCGACAGCGGCACTAGCAGTCAGTTCACCAAAAGAAGGATTTTTGATATCCATCGTTACTTCGACTCCATTTGCTGTAGAAACGGTAACTTTTTCTTCGATATCTTGATTTAAAATCATACTAATAGCCGCTGCAGTTGCTGCAGTTGCACAAGTACCTGTAGTAAACCCTTTTCTTAATTTCTTTCCATTAACATATGAGTACTCATCCATATTGTTCCCCCTCCTTACATTATTTATTTGGGACTACAAAACGTTGGTAATCTTCCATTTCTTGTTTGTATTGGTAGAGGATCGCATTCACTACTGCTGCTGCAATCGTACTTCCACCTTTACTTCCCAATGCAACGATGGAAGGAATGGAACTCTCATGTAATTTTTGTTTTGATTCTGCAGCTCCTACAAAGCCAACTGGAACGCCAATAACAGCATCAGGGACTAATGTCCCTTCTTCTACCATATCTAAGACTTTAAAGATAGAAGTTGGTGCATTTCCAAACACAAATAATTTTGGTCCTAATTCATTAGCTGCATGCTCTACTGCAGCCATAGAACGAGTAATCCCTTTTGCCTTGGCTTCTTCAAAGATCGCTGGTTCATTAACCAAGCATCTGTAGGCTACACCAAGCTCATCAAGGATTCTTTTATTGAAACCACCTAGAACCATGGTCGTATCGGTGAAAATAGTTCCTTTATTTTTAATAACATCTAAAATATGGTCGATAGCATCATTTGAAAATTTGATATTGTAAAGGTAATCAAAGTCCGCACTCGCAAAAACAACTCGTTTCCAAACTGCTTCATGAAATGGATTATCAAACACAATATCTGGGTGCTCCTGATCAATGATTTCTTGAATTTTTTTAAAACTAGCTTCTTCAATCTGATTTGATACTTTTATATAACTCATAAATACCTTATCCTTTTTTATCATTTAAAGCTGTAGAATAACGAACATAGTCATCGGTCACAATTGTTTGCATTTGATAAATAATCGCATTAATAATCGCTACGACAAGGGTGCTTCCCCCCTTACGCCCTTCATTTACCATAACAGGAAAGTCAGTCGCTAATAATGCTTCCTTAGATTCTAGGACATTGATAAACCCAACAGGAACACCGATAATTGCATCTACTTTAACATTTTTCTCTTTGATTAAATCAAGGAGGTGGAACAAAGCTGTAGGTGCTCCTCCAAAAGCAAATACTTTAGGTCCTTCTATCTCAGTTGCTTTTTCAACAGCTGCCATAGCTCTAGTAATATTTTTTTCCTTAGCAAGTTGGATGACATCTTCATCGTTAATTAAGCAACGGTAGGAAACGCCCATTTGATCAAGAACTCGTTTATTGATCCCATTTAAGGAAATGCTGGAATCAACAATGATTGTCCCTTTTTTTTGAATCACATCAACGATTCGTTCATTAACATGGTTGATAAACCTCATGGTATAGAGATAGTCAAAATCACCCGTGGTATGAATGGCGCGTTTAATAATGGCTTCTTCCATATCTTCATGGAATTCATAATCTGGATGATCCTGATCGATTACCGATTGAATGATCTGGAAACTTTTTTCCTCGATTGAGGAAGGGTTTTTAATATAGGACATATATACTCCTCTTTTAATAATTTACAACGATGAGATAAATAATTGACAAAACGAAAGCTGAAATCGTCGTTGTCATATAGAGCATAGAAATGGATGTTAAAATATCATCTGGCTCTACACTTCTTGTAGGATCACCAATAGTTGGTTTTGTAATCAACTCACCATGATAGATATGAGCTCCACCTAATTGAATCCCCAGGGCACCTGCCACGACCGACTCAGGGAAAGCACTATTTGGACTCGCATGTTGGTAGCGATCTCTCCAGCCAATTTTTATGGCATTTCTGAAATCCAATTGCAGGACTCTGGCACTTGCCATCATAAACAACCAAGTTAAACGGGCAGGAATGAGATTGACCAAATCATCTATTTTAGCCGAAACATATCCAATCTTTCGGTATTTGGCTGTTTTATAACCGACCATTGAATCTAGCGTATTAACAGCTTTGTATCCCATTGCAAATACGGGACCGCCAATAAATAAGCACAATAAGGGGCCGATCACTCCATCACTTGCATTTTCTGCGACGGTTTCAATGGTCGCATTACAAATTTCAGGTATGGTAAGCTGATCTGTTTCTCTCCCTACGATCATTCCCACTTGATACCTAGCCTTCTCAATGGAACCAGACTGAATAGCTTTGTATACTTTAAGAGCTTCAAAAGCCAGAGAGCGAGTTGCTAAACAGGTATAGGCTAAATAAATCCACAAAATCCAATAAAGAATTGGGTGAAGCTGACTAGCCCCCCACAAGATTCCATACGTGATGGAAACTGTCAAAGAAACGGTGCATATCCAAAGGAATATTCCGAACAGAACAGGATATCTCGTTTTTAACTTTTCCATCCGTAAACAATCATAAATAAAATTTCCAATTAGTTTGACCGGGTGTGGCCACGAATAGGGATCTCCAATTAACCAATCAAGAAGAAGAGCAATAAAGAGTGCAATAACTATCATTTTTTAGACTCCAGTATATAATCGATCCAACTCTTTAGGAGATGCTCATTCTGATATAAATGAACATGGAGGTAACTGGCAAAGGTTTTCCCTTTCTGATATCCCCCTGTCCAATTCGAAACCACTTCTCCATCTCTTTCTTTTCTCAGATCTAAAACTGTTTTTTCAGAAGTATTGAAAACTGAATGATGGAACTCATGGCCTCGAATTTCCGTACCAGACGGACCAAATAAAGAATCTTCATTGGTAGTTGCAAAACAATAGCCAAAACGTTTTAGCCCATTCGTCATCACACTAGTCCCATCAAAGATACCAACCATTTCGTAGACCTGATCTTCTATCTCAAGATTTTTTCCAAGATACATCAAGCCACCACATTCAGCGTAGATTGGGATTCCCTTTTGATGAGCATCTAACACAGATTGTTTAAAGGATAGATTTTCCGATAATTCTTTGGCAAATAGTTCCGGATAGCCCCCACCAAAATAATAAGCATCGGCTTCAGGTAACTGTTGATCCTTCAAGGGGCTAAATGGAATGAGGGTGACTTCAGCATTTTTCAATAAATCCAAATTATCTTCATAATAGAAATGGAAAGCATCATCAAGAGCATAAGCAATCGTTAATGGAATGGTATGTTGAAATTTGAATGGAGAAGACAATTCTAGTGATGCTCCGTCAACTTTTTCCAATAAACGATCAAACTGGATCGTTTTTTTAGCCTGCTCTCCAAGAATAGCAAATTTTTCTTCAAGATCATCCATCTCTACATCAGGAATCAATCCCAAATGTCTAGATGGGAGTTCAACCTGAACATTTTTTGGAAAATAGCCTAAAACTTCTATATCTGTATAGCGTTCAATTGCTCCCTTAATCAACTGGTAATGCGTTTCTGAAGCAACACGGTTCACAATAACCCCAACGATGTTGACACCAGGATCAAATGAAGAAAAGCCATGGACAATTGCTGCTGCTGAAGTTGAAGTCGATTTCCCATCAATAATCAATACAACAGGTAGATTGAGCTGTTTTGCAACAGATGCCGAAGAAGCACAATCTTTATCTGTTCCTAATCCATCATAAAGTCCCATTACTCCTTCTACAACTGCTACATCACTATTTTGATGCCAACGATAATAGGACCACTTTAGATAATTGGAATCAGGGATTAAAAAATTATCCAAATTTCGGGATGAAATTTTTGTAATACGACTATGATATGATGTGTCAATATAATCCGGGCCTATTTTATACGGCTGAACCTTATACCCCATATCTGTTAAAGCTTTTAATACAGCTAGTGTTACGGTTGTTTTTCCTACACCACTTGACACACCAGCCAACATAAACTGCTTCATGCTAACACACCCCTAACTTTGAAAAAAATAGAGCTACAAAAAATACACTATTTTTTGTAGCTCCGTTGCTCTATTTTATTACTTAGCACCTCGTTGTGCTCTTCTATATCCTTAAACACTAAAGATGCTTTTATTCTAATATAAATTATAGTATTTGTCAATAAAAAATTGAAAACGCAATCAAAAAAAGAGCACACATACGGTGCTCCTTATAAAACATTCTATATAAAGTTGATCAACCTTGCCAATCTGCTGGATAAGTCACATAAATAAATCGAGCCTTATCTTTAACAGAGAATTGAATATCGCTACCTTTTGGAATAAAGATGACTTCACCTGGACCAGCACTCATGACTTCATCACCAGAGATAACATCCAATCGACCTTCAATAACGTAGTCTACTTCATCATAATCTAAATGCCAAGGGAAGGTTGTCTTGTCCATGGTCATCAACCCTAAGCCAAGACGAGGACTTTCTTCTAATGTTAAGAGGTCTCGTGTGTATACTTGGTGTTCTGGATTTCCTGTATCCAAACGATCTTCAGGACGAACATCTAGACTTGGTAGTGAAATAGAGGTTACACCAGATTTACTTACACGTTTAGCAGAACCTTTACTCGCTAATTCTTCTAAAAGAATTTTACGAACCAAAGATTCAATATCTGTACGATTATAATCCATTTATTTTTACCCCCAATTAGGCTTCTTTCTTAGTTAAGAAGTAGGCAAGTAATACAGCAGTCACCCCACCAACAAACTTACCAATCATCAT
Source organism: Streptococcus parasanguinis (assembly GCF_901875555.1). Lineage (GTDB taxonomy): Bacteria > Bacillota > Bacilli > Lactobacillales > Streptococcaceae > Streptococcus > Streptococcus parasanguinis_H. The sequence continues at coordinate 22,977 of NZ_CABFMD010000032.1, read as the reverse complement.
TGGAACAATCATTTTAGCATTTTGTCCGGCAGTGAACCCTAAGTGGTCCCCGATTACAAATGATGCAGATACAGCAAAGGCAATGTTCAAGATTTTACCACGTTTGTCCATATCTTTTAACATTTGGAACATGGCAATGTTGTTTGCTAAAGAAGCAACCAAACCAGCAGCCCCTACTTCATTCATACCTAATGATTTACCAATAGCTGAAAGAGGTTTGTTGGCAACCTTTGTAAATACAGCAACTAAACCAAAAGCTCCCGCCAAGGTTACTGCAATCGAACCAACAACGACAAAGGCTTCTTGAAGTGTTTCTGCACCTTTTGGATACAAATTGATCAACCATTCATTTCCGGTCAAGAGTTGTGCAGCACCAAATGCTAAACCTAATGTTGCAATCACAACAATAATTTGACCAAAGATTTCAAATCCTTTAATCATTCCATTTGGAATAAGAAGTAACCCTAGGAAAATAAGAGCAGAAACGATTACGATAGGGATCAAGTTGATTAACAAAGTACCAAATGATAAACCTGGAACTAGAAGTCCACCAACTAAACATCCGACAGGTACGGTTACCAATCCGTACAAGATACCACGGGCTAAGAATGGACGATCTGATTTTTCAATAATTCCTAAAGCAACAGGTATCGTAAACACAATTGTTGGTCCCATCATAGAACCTAAAACATAGGCTGCAAAATCACCAACAGCTTTATCTTGTGCCAAGCTTAAGGCTAAAGGAGCTCCCCCCATATCATTCGCAATAAAGGTAGTCGCAAAAATAGAAGGATCCGCACCAACCATTCCATAAAGTGGAACAATTACAGGTTTCAATAAATCTGCAAGCAAAGGAGCTACAACCATGATCCCAGCCATTGACAAAGCCAAGGCTCCCATAGCCATAATACCTTCTTCAAACTTTTCACTTAATCCTAGTTTCCCACCGATACATTTATCAACTGCACCGACAAGCATAAACAGAACCATAATGTAAATGATAATTTCATTTATACTCATAAATTAATCCCTACTTTCAATAATCATCCAGTTGATACTCAACTTTATCAATGATACCTACTATGACCATATCTACTGGGACATCCTGTCTATTCAAACTCACACGAGCTGAACTTCCTGTAGTGACCAACACTTGATCACCTTCACCAGCACCAATACAATCAGCAGCAATGACTAAGGCAGGATCTGTTTGATGGTCATCCAGTTGTCGTTCGACCACTAAAAACTTTAATCCATTAAGTTTTTCATCTTTTCTCGTAGCCCATAGACTTCCTTTCACTTTCCCAACAAACATCTCGCTACTCCTTATTCTTCTATTATAATATTGTGACGTTTCAAATAGTCTTTTGCAAGAGCGGTCACAATCATTCCTTTTCTAATCCGAATCCTATCATGATCAGATAGGTTCATTTCAATTAACTTTTTTTCAGTTAATAAGCCAACCTTTTCAACAGATTTCGGTTGAGTTTCATTCTTTGTCACATCATTTAAAGGTTTATTGTTTTCTCCACAAGTAGATTCTTCTAGCAATGATAGCAATTCTTCTTTTTTATAGAATTGAACACCATATCGAAGAAGTTTTTCGTACTGTTCTTGAAGATCTTGAAACAATAATGCTTTTGAAGTTTGTTTAAACTGATGGAAGTCAAATGATTCTACTGGAACCAAAACTTTCTTTCCTTTCAACAAACTTTTAATGACAACAGCTTCATCAGCATTTAGCGGACACAAAGAAGCGATTCGCATCATTGCATCAAAACCAATTGATTCTACTAGAATGATGTCAGCACTACTTGATTGTTTCACAACTTGATAACCTTCTTTCGTTACGATTTCAGGAATATCAAATGCTCCGATAACAAATACTGAGGCCTTATGCGTTTCAACCTGTATTTTATCCATTAAACGGTCTGTAATCAAATCTACGATCTTATCTAGATTCTCCATTTTTGACCTACCTCCAACAACCAATACTAGTCTTTAATAATCCGACCACGGATTCCTTTGCTAAAACCACAAGCATTGGCTTCATCGTAATCGATATGCATATAAGTTGCAAACTTTGGACTCACACGAATCACAACGTCGTCAAAGATTAAAGGTCTTGCTCCTTCAACTTTTACTTTTACAATATCATGATTTTTTACGCCCAATTTTTCAGCATCTTCAGGTGTCATATGAACATGGCGTTTAGCAACAATCAAACCTTTGTCCAAAGAGACAGACTTATCACCATTTACTAAGACAATACCTGGAGTACCTTCGATATCACCACTTTCTCGAATAGGAGCTTTAACACCTAATTGCAAGCAGTCCGTAAGTGATACTTCAACTTGTGATTCTTTTCTAACAGGACCTAAAATAACTACATTATGATAGGCTCCTTTTGGTCCCACTACCGTTAATCGTTCCTTTGAAGCATACTGACCAGGTTGAGATAAGTCTTTCGCCTTTGTCAATTCATATCCTGTTCCAAACAGTGCATCTAATTCCTTACGACTTAAATGGACATGTCTACCACTAGCTTCTACTTCAAACGAACCATCAAGTTCATTTTGAATCCTATCAATAACTTTATCAATTAAATTTTCTAATGACATTGTTATTCTCCACATTCTATTCTAAAGTAAGCCATACTAATACTTCAATCGATTTCAATAATGCGATCAGTTTCTCAGCATAAATATCCTGAATACCGGATACTACAAGAGCTAATTCCTTTCGAATATTAGCAATCTCAATATATAACTCATAACACGAAAGTTTCCAACTCTCACATTTGAAATCAACTTGTACACTTCCTTGATCCAACTGTTTAATCACCCGAACAGATTGTAACTCTTCATTCGTACCAAGATTCTGATTATAGTATGATATATCATTTTCAATATAACAACCTACAATTTTTTCTATAATATGAATAAGATTTCCTAATTGTTCTACTTTGTCATCAAGAAAAGCAAGGTGGAGTTCTTTTTGGCATCTTAGAAAATACGTATATAGTTTCGTTAGCTTGAAAAGTAGTGGATACACAGCAGACTCTTCTAGAGACGAAACAGTCTTATGAAATGTTTTGCTAATCTCTGTTTGAGTTTTTATTTTCGAATCAGTATAAGCTATCTGAATATGGCGATCATGCAAGAAACCTCTTGCTGCTGGAGTCAATTTATCCTCACTCGAGAGTTTTAGAACGTTTTGCTCACTAACCTGTCCATCTTTCATTAGCTTTCTAATTCGAGATTCAGTATAAACTGTCATGCATTCACATCCTTCTACCACAAATTAACTACAGGGATACAACGAGGTTGAGATTTAACTTCCCAACCTCGCTCAGCTATTAACATGAATGAATATTCTTTACATCAAAATGCTTATTCCTATCAAAACATTAATTGCTGATTACCTGCATGAGAAATTTTGAAAATCTACTCTTTATGAGGTAGGATTACTTCTACTTCTGAATGTGGACGTGGGATGACATGTACTGAAATCAATTCACCTACATTTTCAGCTGCTGCTGCACCTGCATCTGTTGCAGCTTTAACCGCACCTACGTCACCGCGAACCATTACAGTTACCAAACCAGCTCCGACTTGTTGTTTACCAATCAATGTAACGTTCGCTGCTTTTACCATAGCATCTGCTGCTTCGATAGCACCTACTAAACCTTTTGTTTCAACCATTCCTAATGCGTTTGCGTTTGACATATTCTTTTCCTCCTATTATAAAATCTAATTATTCAGCTGATGGATGTGGTAGAATGACTTCTACTTCTGAATGTGGACGTGGGATCACGTGAACTGAAATTAATTCACCTACGTTTTCAGCTGCTGATGCACCTGCATCTGTTGCAGCTTTAACCGCACCTACGTCACCACGAACCATTACAGTTACCAATCCAGCACCAACTTGTTGTTTACCAATCAATGTAACGTTTGCTGCTTTCACCATAGCATCTGCTGCTTCGATAGCACCTACTAAACCTTTTGTTTCAACCATTCCTAATGCATTTGCGTTTGCCATTTTAATTTCCTCCAATTATGAAATGAATAAGTTATTTAGTTAATTTTGATAACACACGTTGAACAAGCAGATCAACTAATTGTTCTTCATCTACTTGCTTATCAACTTCACAGCGTTGACAGTCAAGATTTTCTTGATTTTCAGCCTTTCTCAGATCTGACAATTCTGCAGTACCATAAGCGACACGGCGAATATTAATCAAATTCAACGGGCTGACATTATCAGATGTTGCGCTTCCACCTACAGCTCCACAACCTAAAGTAAAGGATGGGAACAAACCTGTTGTAGCACCAACTCCTCCTAAAGCAGCAGGAGTATTGATCAAAAGTCTTGAAACAGGTTTTCTTAAGGCAAATTCTCGAACGATACTTTCGTCTTGGGTGTGGATAGCTAATGTGTGTCCAGCTCCTTCATGATGAAGAATTCGAATACTCAACTCACAAGCTTCTTCCCAATTTTTAACAGTGTAGAAACCAAGGACAGGAGCAAGTTTTTCCATAGAATATGGATATTGTTTTCCAACTCCTTCACCGTCAGCAATCAAGACGCGAGCATCATCTGGAACAGAGATTCCTGCCAGTTTAGCGATCACTTGAGGTGTTTTACCTACCATTTTTGGATTCATTGCTCCACTAGGTAGAATAATGAAGGAACCAAGTTTCTTAGCATCTTCTTTTGGAACGAAGTAAGCACCTTGACGTTTGAACTCTTCAACAACCTTTTCTTTTGTTTCTTCTTCGACAATGATTGATTGTTCAGAAGCGCAGATCACACCATTATCAAACGTTTTTGAATCTAGGATTTGACGAACTGCTTTAGGAATATCTGCAGTTTTTTCGATAAAGGCTGGACCATTACCAGGTCCTACCCCAATAGCAGGTGTTCCTGATGAATACGCAGCTTTTACCATCGCATTCCCACCGGTTGCCAAAATTAGGTTTGTATCTTTGTGTTTCATCAATTCATTGGTTGCTTCAATAGAAACACGTTGAATCACACCGATAGCACCTTCTGGACAGCCTGCAGAAACTGCTGCTTTTTTAATAATATCTACAGTTTCATTGATACATTTTGCTGCGTGTGGGTGTGGAGAGAAAACAATACTGTTTCCACCTTTTAAAGCGATAAGAGCTTTATACATGACTGTCGAAGTCGGATTGGTTGAAGGGATTAGCCCTGCAACGACCCCAACTGGAACTCCAACTTCAATAACTTTATTTTCCTTATCTTCGCTCAAAATTCCTACTGTACGCATATCCTTGATTTCTTCAAGAATACCTTTTGAAGCAAGGGCATTTTTTAAAACCTTATCTTGCCACTTACCAAATCCAGTTTCTTCAGCAGCCATTTTGGCTAAACGTTCTCTTTGATCATAACAAGCTTTAGCTACAACTTTTACGATCGTATCAATTTGTTCTTGACTCATCAATGCGAGTTTTTGTTGAGCTACTTTTGCTCGTTGAATCAAATGGCGAACTTCTTGAATAGATAAGAGATCTTTATCTTCAATATACATTCAACTTTCTCCTATGATTTCAATTTTAGTAAAGCTTGAATTAGTAATTGTTTGTTCGCAAATTTAATTTCTTTCTTAGATAGATCGATTTTATTTTCCCGATAAGCAATACTTCTTAATTCAACAACTTTGAATTTATTTAATTCTTCCTCAGAATATTTTTGCTTTCCTTCTGTCGAAATTTCTTCTTCCGTCACAATATCAGAAGCAATCCCTTCAACGATGGCTTCTTCAACATCAGAAACTATGTCTTCAACAACGACTTCCTCAATAGCTGATTGCAATGGCTCTGTAATAACCTCAGCTTCTTCAACTGGGTCAAGTGATTCCAAAACACTTTCTTCTTCTAATGAGACACTTTCAACTTTAGGAACTTCTTTATTCTCTTCCTTACGGATTGGGTTGAGGATTAAATCAGTTTGTGAGTCTAACCGTGCAATCACGTGACTATGAAGATAGTAAGGTTGATCCTGTGCAATTTCAACTGCGGCTTCTACAGCTGATCTTACTGCACTAACGTCGCCTACTAACTGAACTGTGTTCAAACCTGACTTAACAGTTTCTACATTTAATAGTGAGACATTTGCAGCTTTCAAAGCAGCATCTGCTACAACAACTGCTCCAAGAAAACCTCGCACTTCAATTAATCCAAGTGCTTTTTCTACCATGAGCATACCTCATCTTAATAATTCTTTGGATTGTCTGCAATACTTAGAACAGTTCGCGCAAATGCATCGCAAGCAGCACGACAAGCAGATTGAGATCCAGTTAATAGACCACCCGCAAAGTTTGTTTCACTTGGTGGACCATAAAAGGCTCCAACCGATACATCTGCAGCTTTCAAAGCAGCATCTAGCGCAACCATAGCTTCAGCAGGAGGTGCAATTAAATAGGCAATTGCTGTACCTTCTTCTGCATTGGCACCTTCTGAAAGATAGCTACCTGCTCTAGAAATACAATGAGCAAAATATGGGATGCTATCATCATCATTTGCACTGTAGAAACTTGCCCCATTTTCAATTTCATATACAACGACGTCTAGGCCACTGCGAACTTCTTCTGGATTAGGTCCGGCAAGGATACCAATAACTTCACCTGCTAATTTTGTTGAGGCATTACCAGCTCCGGCATACATACTACGAGCATAAACAACTTCAACATCAGCTGCTTTTGTTGCTTCATCTAAAGCAACATAGGTTACATCATCGCAGTCAGAAGTAACAATTCCTAAACTTCTATGATGTGGTTTCAATTCCAATGATGCTGCTAACCCTGCATCTACATTAGAAATTAATAATGCACTTAATACGTTAGCGCCAAGTCTATCATTTCTCAAAATCTAAACCCCATTTCTATTTTAATTCTACACCTGACTTCTTATTATCAAGAATCTTCTTGATAATTTCAGCCACGTAGGCACCAGCTTCAACCGCTGGAGTTCCACCCTTATGGATATTGGATACAACTGTACGACGAGATTCAGGCATACCAACTGTTGGTTTGTAAGCCATATAAGCACTCATTGATTCAGCTGTTACCAAACCAGGCCGTTCACCCACTAGCATACAGATGACCTCAGCTCCTGTAAGTTCAGCAATCTGGTCCATAGCCGCTACCCGAGCATGTTTGATGAAAAGAACTTCATTATAGTCAAGACCAAACATTTTCAACCCTTGTTTCAAAGCTGGTAAGAAATCTCTTACGTTCGCTTCAATGGCTGATGAACTCAATCCATCTCCTACAACAATTTGTACTTTTGGATTTGGTTTGCAAGATTCTTTGATAATTTTTTGTTGATCTTCTGGGAAGAATCTACCGTAATCTGGTCGAGTTAAGTATTCATCTTTTGTTGAAGCTTTTGTTTGAACTGGAATGAATCCCATTTCTTTAACAAAATCATCAGATACATAAGAGAATACCGCATCTTGTGCCGCTGCGTGGTCAGCACGGAAGCGAAGGACTGTTTCAGTCTTGTAACGATTTCCTGCTCTCCACAAGCCCAAACGAGCTGGTGTGAATTTTTTAATTTTACGATAAGCTTCTTCGTTAATGGCATTTGGAATCAAAAATTGTTCCTGAATATCCACTTCTGTAATATCTGGGATAATTCCATCTTCAATAGTAGTTTCTTCCTTATCTGGTTGAACACTTGGACTTTCTTTCGTCTTCAAATTGGAATCTACTTTTTGCTCCTCTTTTGTTGACTCTGCAATGGCATCTGTATCCAACTCACTTAACAAAGAACGAATCATTTCTTTTAAATCTTGTTCATTCACTGTTAATACCTCCTTACTAATTTTGTTTCATAAAGATAGATCCGTCTCCACCGATTTCAGTAAGATGACCATCTTTCATCAATCCCATTTTTTCCATCCATTCTTCAAATTCTTTGATTGGACGTTTGTTCAAGAGATCACGCATCGTAGCAGTTTCATGGTAACCGGTAGTTTGGTAGTTCAACATGATATCATCCCCATGAGGAATTGCCATGATGTAGTTTACATTCGCTGCTCCAAGAAGAACCAATAGGTTTTCAGCGTCATTTTGATCAGCTTTCATATGGTTAGTGTAGCAAATGTCACAACCCATAGAAATACCAGTCAATTTACCCATGAAATGGTCTTCCAAACCAGCACGAATAACTTGTTTTGAATCGTACAAATATTCTGGACCGATGAAACCAACTACTGTATTTACCAAGAATGGATCGAAGCGTTTTGCAAAACCATAACAGCGAGCTTCCATTGTTACCTGGTCGGCACCATGGTGAGCATCTGATGATAATTCAGACCCTTGACCAGTTTCAAAGTACATTACGTTTGGACCAGCTGAAGTACCAACTTTTTGAGCAGTATCTTTAGCTTCCTGAATAATCTTTGCGTCAAAACCAAATGCAGCATTTCCTTTTTCAGAACCTGCGATAGATTGGAAGACCAATCCAGTTGGTGCACCTTGGTTCATTGCTTCAATTTGAGTAGTAACGTGAGCAAGCACACAGTGTTGAGTTGGAATCTTATACTCTTCGATAAAGTCATTAAATTTATGAAGAATTCGTTTTGTACTTTCAACAGAATCATCAACCGGGTTGAGCCCTAGAAGGGCATCTCCACATCCATAAGCAAAACCTTCCATTGTAGAAGCCATGATACCATCAAGATCATCTGTCGTATGGTTTGGCTGCAAACGAGAAGAGAATGTTCCAGGTTCACCAATTGTTGTATTAGCACGTTTGGTAATGATAATCTTATTAGCAGCGACGATCAAGTCGAGGTTTGTCATCAACTTCGCAACCGCTGCGACCATTTCTGAAGTTAATCCACGAGATAGCCATTGGATATCCACATTTTGGTGATTGTTATCCAAAATCCACTCACGAAGTTCAGATACTGTCCAATTTTTAATCTTTTCGTATGTACGAAGATTTACATCATCGATGATAATGCGTGTTACTTCGTCCTCTTCGTATGGTACAACTGGATTGTTAAACAAATCCGAAAGTTTCAATTGAGATAAAACAACCTTAGCTGCCACGCGCTCTTCAGAAGATTCAGCAGCTACGCCTGCAAGTTGGTCACCCGACTTGTATTCATTGGCTTTGGCTAGAACTTCTTTTACTGATTTGAATTCATAGACTCTTCCAAATAATTTTGTCTTTAAAATCATTTAAAGTCTCCTCCTTTAATAATTTCTTAATTAAAAACTAACGTTTTAACAACGACCGGTAAGACCGATCCCTCAACCACAGGATTTCCGATATCAATGTAATCGCCGTTTTGAACATCAACAGAGTCAATACATACAAACGGATAATCTTTAGGTAATGAAGCAAACAAACATTGCCCCAATACCTTGGCCATATCTTCTCTAACAACTACTATTAATGGAATATTCTTTCGAATACTTTCCCCCATTCCTACGGTGATAGCGCTTGCAAATTCTTGTACTCTAACAAAACTTGGACTTTTTTCTCCATTAATCGCTAAAGCAACCTGTTGAACTTCATTTTCCAAGGTAAACCATTCTAATTTATCGCGAATAATTTCAGTTAATTTTTCGCAACTTTCTAGCTCGTCGTCTTTGGCTAATTTCAATACAGGTATATTTCTAATCGGTAACGTCTTAGAAATATAAGTGATCGTACTACCACTGACCTCTGTTGTATGACTTCCAGCTCCAACCACAGTAGCCCGAATTGTCTCAGCAGATTCAATCACTTTCTTTTGTTCAAAAATTTTCGAATGATAAATGGCTCGTCCTAGTATGATTCCAATATCGCCATAGGCAAAATCACTTTTATCGGAATTTTCACAAATAGCATCCGCTACTCCACCGGAGAACGAAACACATTTTAATTCATAATCGAGTCGCAATCCATGGTTAGTTTCTAAGAACTCATAGTAGGGAGCATCTACTTCGAGTCCCACTGCCTTCTCCAAAACTCTCACCAAAATCTGGATCAATTTATTCAATTCATCCCTATTGACAATTTCATCTAAAAACAGTCGTAAATTTTCTTGTTTTATAATCTCTTGTAGTTTCGGTGATATATATTTAATTTTCAGAGTACTAGGATCAACCTTTATTAAACGACCGCCAATATCAAAGCAACCTGTGTCAATAACATCTCCTTCGCGAAAAGCCGCAAAGTTTGAAGTTCCACCTCCAATATCTATATTTACAACTGAAGTATGGTGTTCCTGAGAATACTGGTGTGCACAAGCTCCCTTGCCTGCAATAATACTCTCTAGGTCAGGACCTGCTGTCGCAACAACGAAATCTCCAGCGTATCCGCTTAAAGCCTGTAAGACTTGACTAGCATTTTCCTTTCTAGCAGTTTCACCAGTAATGATAACTGCTCCCATTTGAATATCTTGTTTTTCAATTCCAGCTTTTTTATACTCTTGGATAACAAAGTCTTTTATTTGATCCACTTCTATCAAAGACTGATGTGAAATGGGAGTAAAAATGATATTACTCTTATAAAGGACTTTCTTATCCGTTATATATACCCGCGGGATTGTAAATACAGACGCAATATTCTCAATGGTAAGTTCTGACAGGACTAGTTGAGTGGTCGCAGTACCGAGGTCTAACCCAACACTCAAAATTTTTTCCGACATAGGAAACCTCCAAAAAAGACGCTTAAAGAATGCACTGAAACATAGGTTTCCTGCATTCTTTAAGCGTCATTGCTTTTCGACTGACTTCATTGTTAGTCTTAAATTATTTACATTTTAAAAATTATCTTCACTTGCGTCCCCTCATGATTTGAGTTGATGACCAGCCTTCCAGATAATTTACTCTCTACAAATCTTTGAACTAGGATTAAGCCAAGATGCTCTTGACCTACGGTTTCGACATTGTAACCGCTACCATTATCAACTACTTGTATACGTATTATATCATCATTCTTTGTGATTTGCAAACGAATACATTGATTTTTTTGATTTTTTTTATATTTTTTTGAAACAAAAGCATGCTCATATGAATTTTGCAACAATTCATTTACTACTAATGCTAGCGATGATGCTCTATTATGATCCAAATAGATATCCCCACATACATTCAATCGTAATTGAACATCTGTTCTTTCAGCAAAACATCGTTGAATGTTAGAAGATACTGTTTCTATCAAGGATTTCAATGAAATTTTTTCATGATCTTGATTAGAAAGAAGTTCATAGGTAGCTGCAATAGAGAAAATTCTATTAATACAATCTTCAAAAGCAACCTTGGTTCCCGAATCTTTGACCTGTGCTCCTTGCAAACGTAACAAAGAAATAATAGTCTGAAGATGATTTTTAACTCGGTGATTAATTTCTCGTGAAGCAATCAGATTTTCTTGAATTTCTTTTTCTTTACTTTGGAGCTCAGTGACATCCCTTATCGTAAGAATCGTTTGATGGTTTCGAGCATTGGGATAGCACTTGACTTGAAAATAATGTTTCCCATATTTGATAGTTTTATTCCTATCAGAAAAATGATCTCCTATTAATTCAGAAAAAATCGTCCCATCTAAAGAAAGATTATCATAGTGCATTCCTTGGATGCTCTCCAAGTAGCCCAATTTACTTCTATATAAAAGAACTGCTGATTGATTACAGTGAAGCAAAAATCCTCCCTGATCAAATACTAATACTGCGTCTTCTACATAATCCAATAAGGATACTTCATCTTCTCTGACTGATTCTTTTGGTGCCTGAAAAATATAAGAATGATCACCCTTAGATTGTTGGAGAGAAAAACTGGATGAGAAACTATTTGAAAAGTCACTTTCAACAATTAAAGTAGCAATTACTTTTTTTCCTCTGATAATTGGAAAAACCGTCTGTTCAATTGCAACTCCTTCTTGCGATTGGCCTCGAAGACCCACTGAAGGAACACCTGTTTGAAGAGTACGAAGAACTCCAGGTTCATTTTCTAAAAAGGCAGATTGCCCAACAACTGTTTTTTCATACAAACTCTCTTTTGTATGAGGTTTTCTATGAAAGACGACAATTGCATGATCAGAATAAATATTTTTTACATCAATGAAGACGTCCTTATCCATAAACTCTTTACTGGATAAAACGGCCTCTGATTGTCGAATCAAATAATCAATATCTGCTTCATTAAGATCTGTTTTATCCTCGCAAAATTTCTTTATCTGATTATTGTACTTCATTATTCAATAACAGCAACTTTGCAATTTCAATCATTGGAACACGTTTTTGCATACTAATTGTTCGAATCTGTTTAAATGCTTCAGGCTCAGAAAGATGATCTCTTGTCATCAAGAGTCCTTTTGCTTTTTCTAAAACAATTCGATCGTCGAGCTTCTTACTAATTTTAATTAATTCCTTCGAAAGTAATTGCTGTTGCCGTCCTTTCTCTATACAAACTGCTATTGTGGGAATTAAAGACTTTGCATCCAACGGTTTTACCAAGTAAGCACTAGCACCAGTTAAACTCGCCTTTTTGATATAATGGTCATCATTATAAGCAGAAAGAATTATCACACCGTATGCTAATTCATCATCTAATATTTTTTTACCTGCTGACAAACCATCTAATAACGGTAATTTAATATCCATTATTACAAGATCGAAAAAGTGTTTTTGACAAAGTTCAATAGCTTCAAAACCATCACTTGCTTCTGCAGCCACTTCATAATCTGACTGTTCCAAAATTTGTTTGATATCTAAGCGAATAATCGGATCATCATCACAAATTAGTATTCTGCCTTTCATAAACTCCATCCCTCATATGAAATTATGTTCTTGTTACAACCGTACTTGAAAAACCTAGAATCTCTTCTAAACCATTTAATACTGCGTGGAGTGATGCATCTACTGACGCAACATCCCCTGTCATTACAACAGATCCGCTAAATCGATCTACAAAACCAATCTGTACCCCTGCTGCTTTAGTAGCTATATCCACAGCAATAATTGCAGCCTCACTTGGAGTGATGGTCAATATCCCAATAGCATCACGAAAATCTGTCTGTAATCCTAATTTTTCAAAAATAACAGGATCAGGACTAGCAATTAAATGTGCTAATGTGACTTGTTTCCCAGGAACGTATTCCTGAATCATTCTTTGTTTTTCTGACATTCATTACCACCTCTGGATTGGTTTTACAATAAATATAATTCTAAATAATTTGATTATACTATATTTAGTATTCGCTTTCAATAAAAATTTTTAAATAAATTATTACATAACAGTGTCAAATTAAAGATCTTAAATTTGAGGGAAATTCTTTTTAATCTTTAATTTTTTGTATGTTAATTTTACTATTTGAAATAATTGATTATAAAATATAGAACCATTGACTTTTAATTATGTACTATGCAAAACCAATACAAGACAATTTATTAGTGCTTTAAAAACTTATAAAAGTAAGCCTCTATTAAACAAGTTAAATTTAAAAATTCCAATTAATCATGTGAACTTTTATTATATAGATATTCCTAAAAAACTGAACTCTCATGTCTTTTTTAATTTTCACTAGCAGATTTACTTCTACTATATTAATTAGACTTTATAAATTCTTTTTGTTAATTTAAAATGACTTTTTTAGAAAGCTTGTTCTATAACCTTCAATAATTCTTCAACTGTAGGGACTCTCGGATTTGTAATCGTACACTTATCCAATAATGCAGCTTCCGCAATCTCACGTTTGTGAGCATTAAAATCATCCAGTCCTACTCCGTAAGATCTTAAAGAAGTCGGATGATCTAATTTCTTCTGAAGTTTTCGAACAGCATCCACTAATTGTCTTACACCTAGAATAGGTGTAGAAGCACTCAATCCTAATAAACGAGCAATCTGTTGATATCTTTCAGCGGTTTCTTTATTCAAATTACCAGCACGAACACCATTCGTTGCCACATTCGCATTATACTGGATAATATGTGGCATTAAGATGCTATTAAGTCGTCCATGAGGAATATGGAATTTTGCTCCTGCTGCATGGGCGATACTATGATTAATCCCCAATGAAGCTGAGTTGAAGGCCATTCCCGCCAAAGTAGAGGCTACATGCATTTTTTCACGTGCTTCTAAATCATATCCATTTTTGTATGCACGAGGCAAGTATTCAAATACTAATTTGATAGCTTTTTCAGCTAAAGCATCAGAAAAATCAGTTGCTTTATTTGAAACATATGCCTCAATCGCGTGTGTCAATACATCCATTCCAGTATCTGCAGTAATATTTGCTGGACATGTCGCTACCAAATTCGAATCCAAAATTGCGACGTCTGGCAAAATATCCCAATCTACGATCGGGTACTTCTGTTCTTTCTCAGCATCTGTAATAACAGCAAAGCTTGTAACTTCAGATCCAGTACCGCTAGTAGTAGGGATAGAAATTAGTTCAACATCGCTAAATATTCCTTGTTTCTTAGCAAAGTAATACATCGCCTTAGAGGCATCAATTGCAGATCCTCCTCCAACAGATAAAACGATATCGATAGATTTTCCTTCCGTAGCATGAATTCCTGCTACAATAACATCAATCGGAGGATCCGGAACGATATCTGTAAAGGTGATAATCTCATTGCTAGAATCGAAGTGAGTGAGAATATGATCTAATTGTCCTGATTCTTTAAGAAACGGATCAGCAACAACTAAGAAGGTTTTATTATGATAGTCTTCCAACTTAGCTAGAGCACCTTCTCCAACATAAAGTTTAGTTTTGTAGTATATGTTATACATTCTTTCTCCTTTCTTTTTGAGTTTCATATTTTACCTCCTTTACTAGTCGAAACTCTTAAAACTGCATAAAAAGAAGCCACATGAAATACTGCCAAAGTGAATTGAATTTTGGCATATTTCATATAGCTTCATTGCTTAAATTTGTACCTCTTTGTACTTTACCAAGAGTATAACATAAAAACGTTTTCAACGCAAATAAATAAGCATATATTTTTGTATTTTTTAATTTATTTAAGTCATTTCACTTGCAGATTCCTTCAGAACATGATATCATTAAAACATAGAAATGATTTTGGTACTTTTAAGGGTATGGAAGCTTGGTGAAAATCCAACACGGTCCCGCCACTGTGATAAGCTTTGCTTTAAGTCAGGTCTTTATTCTTAAATTTTAGTAGATTTCACGCCTCGATGTAAGGTGGTGATGTCAGATAGGAAATACACCAAAATAGTGCTTTCCCCTATTGACTCTACGTATGAGTACGTATCATTTTCTAAAGATGGATTTTCCATCATCTGCAAAGGAGCAGAGTCAATATTTGGAAAGCTAATGTTAACCAATGAAGCTTAACATTAGAATTGTACGCTGTTGTACATCCAGCTTTCGAATTTGGACCTTGTCCTTCCCTTTATGGGAGACAAGGTTTTTTTATTTTCTCTATTTAAAATGATTAGACTTGAAAAAGCACTACCCCTATCTTTGGTAAGGGTAGTGCTTTTATTCTAGTTATTGTTTTGTTTTGCCCAACGCTCCACATCTGCTTTGGTAATATTATGGAACACCTTAGCTCCTCTTTCATAAGGAATATCCTCACGATGTTTTCGATAATTAATAACCCGTGCAAGTGCGAAGAAATAGTCAGACAAACGATTAATAAAAATCAAGACTTGGTTATTGATTTCATTTGTCCACATGGTTGCAACCACCAGACGTTCTGCACGGCGAGCAATGGTTCTTGCCACGTGAATCATCGAAGCAATCTCATCACCACCAGGTAAAATAAATTTTTCTAGAGCAGGCGGGATATCCGCATACGTATCAATACGTTCTTCAATCCATTTGACGAGGTTTTCATCCACCTTATATGGATATACACCATGTGGAGTAGATAAATCTGAGCCGCAATCAAATAAATAATTTTGTAACTGATACAATTCGTCTCTCAATTCATCCTCAGGATCCATTTTACTAATGGTATAACCAACCCAAGTATTTAGTTCATCAATGGTCCCATAAGCATTGACTCGATCTGAATCTTTTGCAACGCTTTGACCACCTACCAATTTCGTAAGACCTTTGTCTCCGGTTTTTGTATATAATTGCATATTTTTCTCCTTTATTCCTATTATCTAATATCTACATAGTCTTCCCGGTGTAGTTTTCCTTCTTCAAAAGTAGGCATATGCTCTATAGTATATACCGAACTTTCCATTAAAAAGAAAGCTAATGGACATCCGGAACCTTCACCTAAGCGCATATCCATTTGAAGCATGGGGGATAATCCTAAGTAGTCAGAAACAATCCGATATCCTGGTTCTGTTGAACAATGTGATGGGAAACAATAATCTAAAACCTCTTTCTTTAATTGAGAAGCAATCAAGAGTCCCGTTAAAGAAATCAGTCCATCGATGACACAAGGCAGTTGGTATTGGGCACAGGCTAAATAAGTACCAACCATCCCCAACATATCCAGGCCACCAACTTTGGAGGCTAGATCAATGATATCACTATAAGGCGCATGACTAGTTACTGCCTTTTGAATGACCGTTGTTTTATGAGCCTTCATCTTTTCCGTAACTCCCGCTCCATATCCCGTCACCTCTTGTGCAGGAAGCCCCAAAGTTGCGGCAATAACTGCTGCGGAAGTCGTGGTATTGCCAACCCCCATCTCACCAGTTCCAAACAAGGTATAGCCCTGATTAATCAATTCAACTGTTCTTCTATACCCAACCAAAATCGCTTCTAGGGCCTCCTGCCGAGTCATGGCAGGTTCCTTTAGCATATTTCGTGTTCCATTTAGAATATGGTCTGGATTATCAGGATCGATTGGGCTTTTACAACCAATATCAATGACGCAGATATCTGAACCTGCATGTTCAGCAATATTAGCCACCCCTGCTTTCCCATTTCTAATATTATTAGCTACAATAAATGTTGTTTCGATAGGGTTTGAGGAGATTCCTTCATCGCAAACTCCATTATCCGCTACATAAATCATGACCATTTTCTTCGTCAGCTGGATATTGTCAGGGAACATCGCATGTAATCTAGCATACATTTTTTCCATTTTCCCTAATGCACCCAAAGGTTTTGCTAATCGATCACAATAGCTTTTTCCTTCTTCTAATGCTTTAGCGTCAATTGGGACAATATTTTTTAGGATGTGATTTAATTCTTCTTGTCTATCCAAAGATCTCCTCCACCTTCTTCACTTCTAGCCCATCATATATAATTCTGCTTAGATTCCTTATAGAATAATAGCTTGCCAAAGGATGTTGGGACAGTCGTTCTTCTAACTTATACAAGTGACGGAGCTGATCTTGGGTCAGCAGAATACCAACAATGCTACCACTATGAGCAACATTAACTCCTAGTAAACCTAATTCAGTTGTAATTTCTATAATATCTTCTAAATAGGGTTTGGGCAGCCGTTTGTTATTCAATAAAGAACTTCTAGTCGCGACGGCGCCTAATAGCTCTACATTTTGCTTGTCACAGGCTATTTTAAAATCAGTCAACAATGTTTTTGATTGCTCTGCAGGATACAAGGGACTTTCCGTCATTCTTATGAAACTCGTCGTATCAACCATTTGATCTGGCTCTAGAATGTACACATAAAGCTTTGGTTTCCACCTGGTCTGCCATTTAATCTCACCATTAAGCGGATTCATCACAGTCCAGTCCGAAAATCCTACGGAATCACTTGGTTCAATCTTTGAACAGAGACTCGTTAGTAGAGACACTGACACTTCTTTATGCTTATAGGCAGAATAAGCTCCTAAGATCGAGAGCATATCCGCTGTACTACTAGAATATCCCTTTCCAATAGAAATATCTGTTTGAAATGAGAAGTCGAAATCTATCTGATCCGTTAGTTCATTCATAACTTGCAGCATTTTAGGCCGCAACACTTCTCCTACTTGACCTGCTTGAGGGCCAATCACTACTTGACTTTTCTTTTCAATGCCATAAGACATCAAAAATTCACGACCATCTACAACACATTGGAATAATTCTCCACAAGATCCTGGACAAGATGCTATCATTGTCCCTTTCACTACTCATGTCCTCCAAGAATCGCTTCCAGAACAGTTAATAAACAGCTATTCTCTTCTCTGCTACGAATTGCAACGCGGTAGTAATCACTACTTAAATTACGGTAGTTGGAACAGGAGCGGATAAAAATGTTATAGCCCCATAATTCTTCACGTAAATCCTTGGAACCCGTATACTTAAAAAAAATATAATTAACACTTGGTTTTAAAACAGTTAATGCAGAAAAAGTTCCCAAAGAACGATACAGGAAGTCTTTTTCCTCCTGTAACCATTTTAGAGTCTGAGCTTGATAATCCTGATCCTTCAAAATCACAGGTAAAGCTTGAAGAGCCAGTGCATTAATTGTCCACGGAGCCCTACGTTCATTAATATTTGTTAAGCATGGATGTTTCCCGAGGGCGTATCCTAATCGTAATCCTGGAATGGCATAAAACTTGGTTAGAGAGCGAACCACAATTGTATTTGTAAACTCACTCAAATACGGAACAAAAGTATACTTTTCTTCGTCTTCTAAAAAGTCAATAAAAGCTTCATCTAGAATAAAATGAATATTCCGTTCCAGCAATTTTTTCGCGATTTCTAGCAAGTGACCAACTGGAGCAAGGGTTCCTGTCGGATTGTTAGGATTGCATAATAAGACAACATCACCTGCTTCCAGATCTTCTATAGCTGCTTGAAGCTCTTCCACCGTCCAATCAAAATGAGGAGCCGTTAAACGATGATATAGAATCTCGGTCCCTTCTTGATAAAAAGCCTTTTCATATTCCATGAAGGTGGGACTTAAAATCAGTAATCTCTTGGGTTTTAAAGTCTGAGCTAGTTCATAAAATAATCCAACTGCACCATTTGATAAAAGGATTTCTAGATCATGATTGCCATGATGATCCCTAAGCAAATCCTTTTCATATTGGTTTGTTATATCCGGATACTCTGTAATTCTATCAATACTGTCCACTAAGACTTGGCGGAGGTTTTTAGAAACTCCAAGCGGATTGATATTCGCACTAAAATCAATCCACTTTTCAGAAGAGTTTCCATTCTTTTCAGCTAATAGACGTCCATTCCCTCCATGTTCAACAATCATACACATCTCCTTCTTGAAAGCTAAAGTAGTCCACTTAGATTATATCATGTTTACTCAGTCTCAAGAAAGTCTTTTAAAGCATCGATTCCAGTATTCTCAGTAGAAGAAATCTCAAAAATCCTTGTTACACCCGCATCTAACAATTGTTTGCGTGCAAATTCTAATTGCTCCTCTGAGTCGACTAAATCAATCTTGCTAATGATTCCAATCACATCTTGGGTAAATAATGAAGAAAATCCTTGAGGAAAAGTTTGCATGGTTGAATTCCCTGCAATTAAGAGTCCAATGATTTCAGCTTCTGCTGCAGTCACTGTTAAAGCATTGTAATAGCGTCTGTGTTGTAAAAATTCTCCTGGCGTATCAATAATACTATCGTGGAATTGAACAGCCTGCGTTTTAAAATACTCAATATCTAATCCTTTTAATCGTTGGGTCAGAGTTGTTTTCCCTACTCCCACTGAACCAACAAACATGATTTTCTTCATAAATCTCCCCTATTTTTTAATTAACTGCGCCTCATCAGTTCCTAACTTGATTGTTTCTCTACTCTTAACTAAAACACCTTTGTTTTCATCACGACCTTGTAGGAAGTATTTGGCATCTTTGCTATCATATGTATCTACTGCAGTCTGTGAAAGTAAGCCAATTCCTTTGGATGGATCCCGTAATAGGTTAAAGATGATTCCCATCTGTAATCCTCCAAAATCTTTCAACATTGCATAGTCCCCATTACTATCTCCAGCAATTAGAATAGGATCTTGGTTCCCATGTTTATCTGCAATGAACTTCTTGATTGTTTTTGTTTTTCCTTCACCTTGTGTTTGGAAGTAGTCGTTATTGTATTCTGATTGAATGACACCAGAATCATTTTTTACAAGTTCCATTCCATAGACATGGTCTTCAGTAATATTATATCCAAATTTTTCCTTAGTAGCAAAAGGAACAACAACATCTCGAAATGAAGCAGAAACAACATAAACATCTATGCCATTATCTTGTAGTGTTTTATAAAGATTTTGCATCTCTTTTACTGCGCGAACACCACGTTTAAATTTGATTTCTACTTGACCAGCTTCACCCTTCAAGTTTTCTGGGCTCACCCAAGTTTCATAAACTAAATCTTCTTTTAAGGCACGTTCAATTGATTTTTCCGATACGGCTTGAACTTCTTCAGATGTCATACCTGTAAACAAGTAAGTCACCCATGGATAAGAAATGTCTGAGCTGAAGGTTCCACCGATAGCTTCATATAGATAACGTAGCTTAGCACTGAAATCTTTATATTCGTTTAATTGTTTTACTTCTTCGAGGCTCTTAGATCCTTTAAAACCTTTGTATTCATTATAAATCACAGTATAATCAGATACGATATCCTTGGCGATCTTATCTATATTAACTGGATTTCCTTCTTTATTGTTATGATCTTCTTTGAAGTTGTCTTCTGGAATATTGGTCCGAATGGCCTTATCCAACTCTTCTGGGGTCATCTTAAATTCTAAGTTTTCGATTTGATAGGTGAAAGTTGCTTCACCAATATCATTGATGACAGTTGTGTTATCCCAGTCAAATACAGCATATGGTTTTGCTGATTCATCATATTTAGAGCTAGATTTACCATTATCTTTAATGACATTGCTTAATTTCTTATATAGCTTATCCTCCCACTGACCACGATTGAGTATTTGATCTTCCTTAGAAACACTTGTTTCTTGTTTAGCTTTACTAGGCTCTGTTGTTTTGGATGACTGAGAAGGCTGGCACCCAACCATAAATAAAGCTAAACCACAAACGAAAAAGAGACGATGTTTCTTCATAAGAAAACCTCCAAAATAAAATTTAATTAGAAAAAAGGCAATAAAGGACCTATGATTTGAAACAGTTGCTCCATTGCAATCATAGGCCTCATTGCCTTTTATATTATTCCACACCTATTATACTAATTAGCTGATAGAATGTCAATCGAAAACGGTTACATTTTTTCGCCATTCTTATTCTAATCGTGTCAGAAACTACATCTTCTAATGTTTTCATGCTAACTGAGGGATTAATTCTCTTTCTGAAAAATCATTTTCATTGTCTTCTCCTCTATCCTCTGCTATATTTGGATTATCAAAGAAAGAAGACAAGCCTATGACATTGTCCAATAAATCCACACTTTCTATTGCCTCACTGGCAGTTCTTGGTCTTTTAGCAGCCTCCTCGAACCAGACAGCTCAAACACCTGCAAACTTTGCTAGTTCACAACAGGTTTCTTCGAGCACTTCAAGCTCTAAAGGTTCACAAACGGCTAGCCAAGCTGAAAATCTAGACGGTACATACAAAGGGACTGATGAAACTGATCAGATCACTCTAACCCTCTCTGGTATAACGGGCACATGGGAAGTGGTTGAAAGGGATGACGAGAAAGAAAGCAAGCCTGTAACCATTCACGCCGACAATCATACTCTCACTGCGGGGGATGATCTCAAATATTACAAACTAGAAGGTAACCAACTCACTATTGAAGATGACGATCTCGATCCTTCTGATACCATTGTATTAACGAAATAGCATAAAAAATAAGAGGTTAGGATGTTGATCCCAACCTCTTTTTTCATCTTAATGGAATTGCATTCCACCATCCACGATGATGGTTTGACCCGTGATGTAGTTTGAATCTGGTCCAGCAAGGAAGCTGACTGCAGCAGCCACATCTTCTGGTTCTGAAAGACGTTTCAAAGTGATATCTTTAGCGAATGTTTGCATACCCCATTCGTCGTCTTTGCCCGCGTTCTTACCTACTTCATGAGCAATGTCAAACATCATTGGAGTCTTAACGATACCTGGTGCATAAGCATTGACAGTGATTCCTGAATCAGCCAAGTCACGTGCCAAAGTTTGAGTGATACCACGAACTGCAAATTTAGTACCACCATAGACAGTCAAGTTAGGGTTACCTACAACACCTGCTTGTGAAGTTGCATTAATGATTTTTCCGCCATGACCTAGTGCTTTGAACTGTGCTTGAGCTGCTTGTGAACCCCAAATCACACCACCAACATTAATAGCAAATGTACGTGTAAACTGTTCTTCTGTAATCGTATCAAGTGGTGTAGTTGGCGCAACACCTGCATTGTTTACAACAACATTCAAATCACCGAAGTGATCGACAACTTTTTGGAAGGCAGCAGCAACTTCTGATTGTTTGGATACATCAGCAACAACCGCAAAAGCATTTTCAGCTGACAACTCAGCAACTGCTTTTTCAGCTGTTTCAGCATTGTAGTCCAATACTCCGACCTTGAAGCCATCTTGCACCAAACGTTTTGCGATTGCAAAACCGATTCCTTGACCAGCACCTGTGACAATAGCTACTTTAGACATATGATTCCTCCTTGGTATCAACGATACCAGCAAACGTTCATAGAAGAACAGCAAGGGTTGACAACTAGTTTTGATGGGTTCTATCATAAGTTCCTTCCAAAACTATGCTAATAGTATACTCCTTTGTGAAAGATTTTTCAAACTCTAGCCTATTTTTTGAAAAAAATTGTTTATTTATATGATATTTTTATTTAGTGATAAATGAACTAAAGTGTGAAATAGAATATGTCTTTTACCCACAACGGATCACTATCCTATTCTGTAATAGCTACATAAAAAGAGATTGGGACAAAATGTACTGACCCCAAAAAGTTAGACAATTAATTTATCCAAAGGATTTAGTTCTGTATTGCACAGGACTGAGTCCTTTTAGTTTTACCTTAATTCGTTTGTTGTTGTAATAATCAATATAGTTTACAATAGCTTGTTCCAATTGCTCAAGTGAGTGAAACGTCTTCTCATAACCATAAAACATTTCGGATTTCAAAATAC
>NZ_CABFMD010000031.1 GCF_901875555.1 Streptococcus parasanguinis | reverse complement strand
AATGTTTAGCTTACAGAACTGCTTGTGAAGCCCTAGAGGATGAGTTCAAGTAAATGTTGCACTTATTCTTGCAATTTATCAAAAAGAAAAACCCTGCCAAATTAATTTTTGGTAGGGTTTTTGGTAGGAAACTAAATTAATTTATCAGTTTCTAAAATGTGTTCACGATTCTAAAAGGCTGATACTATAGTATTCCGAATTCTAATTGGTATATGCCTCTTATTTAAGAGTAACTGAAGCTCCAGCTTCTTCCAATTTAGCTTTAAGTTCTTCAGCTTCAGCTGCAGCAACACCTTCTTTGATAACGCCAGGTGCACCATCAACAAGTTCTTTAGCTTCTTTAAGACCAAGACCAGTGATTTCACGTACAACTTTGATAACGCCGACTTTCTTGTCGCCTGCAGATGTCAATTCGATATCGAATGAATCTTTAGCAGCACCTGCGTCAGCAGCACCAGCTGCAGCAACAGCTACAGGAGCAGCTGCAGTTACACCAAATTCTTCTTCGATAGCTTTTACAAGGTCGTTCAATTCAAGGATTGAAGCTTCTTTAATTTCAGCAATAATGTTTTCAATGTTCAATGCCATTGTTATTTCCTCCAAATAAGTTTTAATTTTATGTTTTATTTTTTTGTAGCTAGGCTACGCTGCGTAGCTTAAGATTAAGCTGCGTCTTCTTTGTTGTCTGCAACCGCTTTGACTGCAAGAGCAACGTTGCGCACTGGCGCTTGAAGTACAGAAAGGAGCATAGAAAGAAGTCCTTCGCGGTTTGGAAGAGTTGCAAGTGCAAGAATCTCTTCTTTAGATGCGACAGCGCCTTCGATTGCACCACCTTTAATTTCAAGTGCTTCAGCGTCTTTTGCAAAATCGTTCAAGATTTTCGCAGGTGCGATAACATCTTCGTTAGAAAATGCTACTGCAGAAGGTCCAACGAATACAGATGCAAGATCTTCAAGACCAGCTTTTTCAGCTGCACGACGCAAGATTGAGTTTTTGATAACTTTAAACTCAACTTCGCTTCCGCGAAGGTTGCGACGGAGAACTGTATCTTGCTCAACTGTCAAACCGCGAGAATCTACAACGACGATTGATGCAGCAGCTTTCATTTTTTCAGCTACTACGTCAACTAGTTCCGCTTTTTTAGCAATAATTGCTTCACTACTCATTAGTGTGTTCACCTCCGTAATTATTTTGCTTGGGGAATTTTTCCAAAAGAAAAACGCGCCCAAACCTAGACACGAAAGTACAATACGCTTCTTTTAATTGATACGTTTTGTCCTCGGTAGGATTTTTATGAGTCGAGCTCCCCTACTGTCTTAGGCAGTTTTTTCAAACCGTAAATTAGTTTATCACATATAAAAAAAGAATGCAAGTACTTTTGCAAACTTTTTTTATATTTTTTAGTCGTTGTAAAGACTCTTGATATTATTCAACCAAGCATAGGCTAGTCCCATTAGGACTCCTCCTCCTACCCAGTTAGCAAAGAAGGTAACACCATAGTGACGTAAAATATTTAAAAATTCAAAATGTGGCAATTGGCTAGATACTGAATTAAAGCTTAATAATGAGAAAGAAGCAAAATTAGCCGCCAAGTGTTCATTGGTCATAAAGACAAACATATAAATAGCAGATAGGGCTAAGAGCACCTTCGCTGTTTCATCTTTGAAATATAGATAAGAAAGAATAGCAATATTTACAAAGATATTGGCAATGACACCTTCAAAGAAGACCACTTGATTGCTCCGTTGGAGTTTATTTTCTGCCACAGTGGCTAGGAATCCTTTTGGATCGATATGAGCAAAGGCTGTGGTTTGATTAAACAGAAAAGCTACGATTAAAGCACCAATTAAATTAAAGAAGGTACAATAAAGTAAAATCTCCAAAGCTTTCTTCCAATGAATTTTCTTTAGATAGGTTCCCGCCGTCAAATACATCATATTTGAGGTGGTTAATTCCGCATTTAAGAATAAGAGGTAAACAAGCCCCCAGGCAAAGATGAATGGAAAAAGAAAACGACCCGATCCAGGCACAAATGTATTTAATAAGTCAGCTGCAACAGCTCCGACCGCCGTACTTAAAGTAAGAAATCCTCCAGCAAAAATAGAGCGAACTGCATAGCGAGTTTTAGATTTCTGATAAAGATCCTCTTTCTTATTACATGCCGCTCCCACTTTTTGAATAAAATTAGATTCAGGCATAATATTCTCCTTATATGATGTTTGTGAACAAAATCATTATATCATAGATAGAAATTTTTGAAAAGGCTTTCAAGAAGAATTCTTAAATTTCAAAATATATACGGTTTAAATCATACACAAAGAAATAATAAAAAAACAGGCATTTGCCTGCTTTTCTTTTTTAATAGTTTAAACGGTTTGCCCAAGCGATATCCAAATTCAAGATTTCTTGTGAAGTGAACTGTTGGCGATATGGATTGTATACCGAACCAGTGATACCACCCTGAACATTTGGTGAATCATACTGAGTCAAATTATAGGTTTCAATGATGTTATTGAGTTTTGCATAGTAGCTTGTGTCTGTCGCATAAACACCTGTCAAAGCTGCTGTTGCATCTTGGTAACTAGAGGTGTTGCTCTTCCACGCACCTGCAAAATGTCCTTGTTTCAATACAGCTACGTAGTCTTGCAATGATTCGTAGTAAGATGGGTAAGAACGGAAAGCATCATTAATCGTATAGGCATTTCCAGCACCATCATCTTCCCAAGTTTGCATCACTGCAGATTGCCCAGCATAACTTCCTTTAATCCCAAAAAGGTTGTAATGCGGATAAGAAGCCAAACCAGACTGTCCTGATCCACTTTCCAAGATCGCTTGTGCAATCATAACGGAAGCATAAAGATCATTCTCTTGACCAAGCTGACGAGCTGACTCCCCAATTTGTGAGATGAAAGCTTCAGTTGGGTCTGAGTATGCTTGGTAAGTTCCATCATTAGCACCAACTGATGTAACGTGCTCGCTCATAGCAGCAACAAATGTCCCCGCTGCTAATACAGAAACGAACAAACCAAATAATTTCGTTTTATTCCGTATTTTCTTTTTCATAATACAATTTATCTCCAATTAATTTTTTATCATCTTTTATCTTTATAGAGATTATACCATATAAATAGAAGAAAACAAAGGTACTTATATTACACTTGTATTACAATTGCGAGATAAATCCAAAACAAAAATGACATTTTCATGTCATTTCAATTTATTTCGTAAAACGCATTTTCCAAAATAGCATTCCATGACTTCTCTAGTCCTTCCCGAGTTATAGAAGAAAAGACGATAAACGTGTCGGCTGGATCAAAATCTAGTTTTTTCTTGATGATCGATTCGTGTTTGTTCCATTTTCCACGTGGAATCTTATCTGCCTTGGTAGCAACTAAAATCACAGGGATCTCATAATATTTTAAGAACTCATACATCTGAATATCATCTGCAGAAGGTTCATGACGAAAATCGACCAGGCTAACGACTGCTTTTAAGTTCTCACGACTAGTGAGATATTCTTCAATCATCCGTCCCCACTTCTCGCGTTCCTTTTTAGAGACACGTGCGTAACCATAACCAGGTACGTCTACCAAACGGAGTTTATCATCGATATTGAAGAAATTTAGCAATTGGGTTTTTCCTGGTTTCCCAGATGTTCTGGCCAGGTTTTTTCGATTTAAGAGAGTATTAATAAAAGAAGACTTGCCGACATTTGATCGACCGGCAAGTGCAACTTCTGGAATCTCATCTTGAGGATAATGACTCTTATTTGCAGCGCTTAAGAGGATATCCGCATTATGTGTGTTAATTTCCATATTTTATCTTTCTAGGCTGTTTCAAGAATTGGTTTTTCAGTTCCATCTACAGCTTCTTTTGTGATTCGAACAAGTTTGATATCTTCTTGACTTGGAATTTCAAACATGACATCCATCATGGTTTCTTCGATAATCGAGCGAAGTCCACGAGCTCCTGTTTTTCTTTCGATGGCTTTATTGGCAATCTCTTGAAGAGCTTCGTCATCGAATTCCAATTCAACATTGTCATAAGAGAGCAAGGTTTGGTATTGTTTTACCAAGGCATTGCGTGGCTCTTTCAAGATACGGACAAGGTCGTCAACTGTCAATTGCTCAAGAGCGGCAAAGACTGGAAGACGTCCGATCAATTCTGGGATAATCCCGAATTTTTGAATATCTTCTGCAACGATTTCTTGCATGTAAGAGCTTGATTCATCAATGGCTTTATTGTTCTTACCGAAACCGATGACTTTTTCACCGAGACGTTGCTTAACAATTTCTTCGATCCCATCAAAAGCCCCACCTACGATAAAGAGGATGTTCTTGGTATCCACTTGGATCATCTCTTGTTGAGGGTGTTTACGTCCCCCTTGAGGTGGTACACTAGCGACGGTTCCCTCGATAATCTTCAAGAGAGCTTGTTGTACCCCTTCACCAGAAACGTCACGTGTGATCGAGACATTTTCACTTTTCTTAGCGATCTTATCAATTTCATCGACGTAGATAATGCCTCGTTCTGCACGCTCGATGTTGAAATCAGCTGCCTGAAGAAGTTTCAAGAGAATGTTTTCAACGTCTTCACCCACATAACCGGCTTCAGTTAAAGCTGTTGCATCTGCAATAGCAAATGGAACATTGAGGCTACGAGCCAAGGTTTGGGCCAAGAAGGTCTTTCCTGAACCAGTAGGTCCAATCATGAGGATGTTTGATTTTTGCAATTCAACATCCGTCTCATCTTCGCGTGTATCGTGGAAGTTAATGCGTTTGTAGTGGTTGTATACCGCTACTGCAAGGGCACGTTTAGCCCGATCTTGACCGATGACATAGTGGTTCAAGATATTAAGCAATTCAATTGGTTTTGGAACTTCGCTAAGGTCAGCAAGTACTTCTTCAGCAAGCTCCTCCCGGATGATTTCTTGAGCTAACTCTACACATTCATTACAGATAAACGCATTGTTCCCTGCAATGATTTTTTGGACTTCATCTTGGCTCTTTCCGCAAAATGAACAATAAACCATCATATCATTATTTTGATTCGTTGGCATGTATTTCCTCTTTCTGTCATTTTCTGTTTCTATTTAGTTTAAAATAAGGTCATGTAAAAGGCGTGAATAGAATTTACAAGATTGGTAAAAGCATTTAGTAAGAATAAAATAGCGAGGCCAAACCGTTTTTTACGAAAGGTTTGTAAGGCGCAAATCAAACAGATGACACATAGGACAGCTGTAAAAAAACCAAAGACACTTCGCTCCATTAGTCTAAATCCTTTCTCTTATAATAGTTGACCGTAAAATCATATGGGTTCTTCTCATCTTTCGGATGATGGACTTGACAAACTCTTTCATAGTGGCCCTCTTCAAATTTTGGTGCCAATGTATCTCCATCAATCGTTGCATGAATCATGGTCTGGATCAACTCTTCTAACTGGTCAGAGAAGAGCCTTAAAATCTGACTACCCCCTATAATGTAAAGATTCTTCTCTTGGTTCTGGTACCACTCCAAGACTTCTTCTTTGCTATGCATGACGAGTACAGCATCATTTTCAGGATCATAATCCTGATCTTGCGTTAAGATAATGCTAGTACGACCTGGTAGAACCCGTTTTTTCATACCATCAAAGGTCACTCTTCCCATAAGAATTGCTTGTCCTATGGTCGTTTCTTTGAAATGCTGAAGCTCAGCTGGAAGATGCCAAGGCATGACTTGGTCCTTTCCAATAATGCCATTTTCAGTTTGAGCCCAGATACCAATTATCTTTTTCATTCTCTTATCCTTTACACTGATACTTCTATTTTATCAAAATTTCTTATAAAAGACTGATTTCAACTATCTAGTTTGGAGGATATTTTTCAAATACAAACAGAAAAAACCGCGAGATTTTCGCGGTTTTTCTTAGCCACAAGTTAGCTTAGTCTTCTTTTTTGCGTTTTGCAAATCCGAATAATGACAGACCTGCTAAAGCGCTAAAGATTGCAAGACCAGCAGTAGAAGATTCTTTTGTTCCTGTGTTTGGAAGTTGTGCAGTAGGATTTTGTGGATCGATATACTTCACTTCTTCTTTCGTTTCTGGAACGACAGGAATCATTGGTTCTTCAGGTTTTGGTTGTGGAGTAGGTTGTGGTTGTGGACTAGGCTGTGGCTGTGGTGTCGGAGTTGGATCCGGCGTTGGAGTTGGTGTCACAGTTTTCTTGTAGATATGTTGAATGTTTCCATCTTTATCTACAACAGTCTTCACAAAGTCATAACCTGGGATATCTTTCTTCGGTTGTTCCCCATCTTCTGTTGGGTTACCTGGGATTGGATCCCCATTTTCGTCTACATATGAAGTCTTAACTTGTTCATAGACATGTTCGGTATCACCATTAGGCAATTTCTTCGTTTCCACAAAGCGGTAACCTGGAATTTCAGCTTTTGGCTCTTCTCCATCAACTGTAGGATATCCTGGGATTTCCTTACCTTCTTTATCAACAAACTTAGTGATTGGAAGAACAGTTGGTGTGTATGTTGCGGAAGCTTTTGTTCCGTTCACATCTTCACGAACTACTGTCACTGCTGGTGCAGTACCGGTAAATTCAGGTTCTGGAGTGAAGGTTACTGTTCCGTCTGCTGCCACTGTGTAAGTACCAACACCTGGAATGGTCTTCGTAGTTGATCCATCTTCAAAGGTTGCTGGAACTTTATCATTCATTGGAACACGGCTATCACCTTCTGTGAAGACTGGTTTACCTGTTTGAGTAGCACCCTTCTTACCAATTGAAGTAACTGGTTCTGCTGTTGGAGCAACTGGTGTAACTGTTGGTGTGTATGTTGCAGTAACTGGAGTACCGTTCTTATCCACACGTTTCACTGTTACGCCTGTACCTGTTCCAGTGAATGATTTTTCTGGGACGAAGGTTACAGTTCCATCTGGAGCAACAGTGTAGGTTCCTTCACCTGGAATAACTTTAGTTGTTGAACCATCTTCAAAGGTTGCTGGTACATCATCATCCATTGGTACACTTGGGTTACCTGGCGTGAAGCTTGGTTTACCTGTTTGTGTTTGACCTTGAATGTCTGTAGATGTTGCAGGATCAGCAGTTGGTACAACTGGAGTGATCTTCGGTGTGTAAGTTGTTTCAGCAACTGTTCCGTTTGTATCTTTAGCTTGAACCTTAACTGGAACCACATCACCTGAGTACGATTTATCCGTTGGTGTGAAGGTCACAACACCTGTTTCTTTATCAACGGTGAAGGTACCGATCACATCACCTGCTGGTGATTTCGCATCTACTGATGCTGCTGGTTGACCATTTTCGTCAAGAAGGGTAATGGTATCCTTATCGATTGGGGCAACAGGATCACCTTCTGTGAAGGTTACAGTTCCAGTTTGAACAACACCTTGAGGTCCAGTAGATTCAGCTGGTGTTGCAGTTGGAGTTACTGGTGTCACAGTTGGTGTGTACTTAGCAGTAACTGGAGTACCATTCTTATCGACACGTTTAACTGTTACGCCTGTGCCTTCTCCAGTGAATGATTTTTCTGGAACAAATGTTACGGTTCCGTCTGGAGCAACAGTATATGTTCCTTCACCTGGAATGGTCTTCGTAGTTGAGCCATCTTCAAATGTTGCAGGTGTATCATCATCCATAGGAACATTTGGATTACCTGGTGTGAAGGTTGGTGTACCTGATTGCGTTTGACCTTGTTTGCCAGTAGATGTTGTATCTTCTGCAGTTGGGGTAACTGGTGTTACGGTTGGTGTATAAGTTGCAGAAGCTTTTGTTCCGTTCTTATCTTCACGAACCACTGTTACAGCTGGTGCAGTTCCGACGAATGATTTTTCTGGGACGAATGTAACTGTTCCATCTGCTGCTACTGTGTAAGTACCAACACCGTCTACAGTCTTCGTAGTTGAACCATCATCGAAAGTTGCAGGTACATCATCGTTCATTGGTACACGGCTATCGCCTTCAGTAAATTTAGGCTTACCTGTTTGAGTTGCACCTTGGATATCTGTAGATTTTGCTGGCTCAGCTGTTGGGGTTACTGGTGTCACAGTTGGTGTGTACTTAGCTGTGATTTCAGTACCGTTCTTATCCACACGTTTCACTGTTACGCCTGTAGCAGTTCCAGTGAATGATTTTTCAGGAACGAAAGTTACAGTTCCATCTGGAGAAACAGTATAAGTTCCTTCACCAGGAATGGTCTTCGTAGTTGAGCCATCTTCGAAGGTCGCTGGTGTATCTTCATCGATTGGAACATTTGGATTTCCTTCGGTGAAGGTTGGTTTACCAGATTGTGTTTGACCTTGGACATCTGTAGATGTTGCATCTTCAGAAGTTGGGACAACTGGAGTAATCTTCGGTGTATAAGTTGTTTCTACTGTAGTTCCATTTGTATCAGCTGCTTGAACCTTAACTGGGACAACATCACCTGAGTACGATTTATCCGTTGGTGTGAAGGTGACAACACCTGTAGTCTTATCAACGGTGAAGGTACCGATTACGTCACCTGATGGGGATTTCGCTTCTACTGATGCTGCTGGTTGACCATTTTCATCAAGAAGAGTAATAGAATCCTTGTTAATTGGAGCTACCTCATCACCTTCTGTGAAGGTTACAGTTCCAGTTTGAACAAGACCTTGAGGTGCTTCTGATTCAGCTGGAGTTGCTGTTGGTGTTACTGGAGTTACTGTCGGTGTGTACTTAGCTGTGGCTGGAGTACCGTTCTTATCGACACGCTTAACAGTGACACCCGTTCCTACTCCCGTGAATGATTTTTCTGGAACGAAGGTGACTGTGCCATCCGGTGCTACTGTGTATGTTCCTTCACCTGGAATAGTCTTAGTAATTGATCCATCTTCAAAGGTTGCTGGAATCGTGTCATCCATTGGCACATCTGGATTTCCAGGTGTGAAGGTTGGAGTACCTGATTGAGTTTGACCTTGTTTGTCCGTTGACGTTGCAGGTTCTGCAGTTGGTACGACTGGAGTTACAGTTGGTGTATACTTAGCTGTAGCTGGAGTACCGTTCTTATCGACACGTTTAACAGTTACCCCTGTTCCTGTTCCTGTGAATGATTTCTCAGGAACGAAGGTGACTGTGCCATCTGGAGCTACTGTGTAAGTTCCTTCACCTGGAATCGTCTTGGTAGTTGATCCATCTTCAAATGTTGCTGGCACGTCATCATCCATTGGGACACTTGGGTTTCCTTCGGTGAAGGTTGGTTTACCTGTTTGTGTCTTACCTTGAATATCAGTAGATGTTGCAGGTTCCGCAGTTGGAATTACTGGAGTAATCTTAGGTGTGTACGTTGTTTCAGCTGGTGTGCCATTTGTATCTTTGGCTTGAACCTTAACTGGAACGACTTCACCTGAGTATGATTTATCCGTTGGTGTGAAGGTGACAACACCTGTTGTTTGATCAACTGTGTAAGTACCGATCTCTTTACCTTCTGGTGATTTCGCAACTACTGAAGCTGCTGGTTGACCATTTTCATCAAGAAGGGTAATGGTATCCTTATCGATTGGGGCAACTGGATCACCTTCTGTGAAGGTTACAGTTCCAGTTTGAACCACACCTTGAGGTGCTTCTGATGTAGCTGGTGTTGCGGTTGGAATAACTGGAGTTACAGTTGGTGTGTACTTAGCAGTTGCTGGAGTACCGTTCTTATCCACACGTTTAACAGTTACGCCTGTTCCCACTCCTGTGAATGATTTTTCTGGAACAAAGGTTACAGTTCCGTCTGGTGCTACTGTGTATGTTCCTTCACCTGGAATGGTCTTGGTAGTTGATCCATCTTCAAATGTCGCTGGAACCGTGTCATCCATTGGAACATTAGGATTACCTGCAGTAAAGGCAGGTGTGCCTGTTTGGGTTTGGCCTTGTTTGTCCGTTGAAGTTGCAGGTTCTGCAGTTGGTACGACTGGAGTTACAGTTGGTGTATACTTAGCTGTGGCTGGTGTACCGTTCTTATCGACACGCTTAACAGTTACGCCTTCAGGTGTTCCAACATAAGTAGGAAGTGGCTTGAATGTAACCGTTCCGTCTGGAGCTACTGTATAAGTACCTACGCCATCGACTGTCTTCGTCGTTGATCCGTCTTCAAAGGTTGCAGGAACGGTATCGTCCATTGGTACACGGCTATCGCCTTCAGTAAAGACTGGCTTACCTGTTTGAGTGGCACCTTGGATATCTGTAGAAGTTACCGGAGTACCTGTCGGTTTCACTGGTGTCACAGTTGGTGTGTAAGTCGCTTGAGCCTTGGTTCCGTTCATGTCTTCACGCACAACAGTTACTGCTGGTGCAGTTCCGATGAATGATTTTTCTGGAACGAAGGTGACTGTACCATCTGCTGCTACTGTGTAAGTACCTACATTTGGAATTGTCTTAGTTTTTGTACCATCATCGAAGGTTGCTGGGACAGCTTCATTGATCGCTACTGTCTTCTCAACGCCGTCAACGTTTACCGTTCCACCTTGGAATTCCGGTTTACCTGTTTGAGTGGCACCTTGAATATCAGTGGTTTCAGCTGGCGTTGCTGTTGGAGTTACAGGGACAATCTCTGGTGTGTAAGTTGTATCAACCTTGATTCCGTTTGAGCTTTCAGCTTGAACTTTCACTGGTGTAACTGCACCGGTATAGGATTTATCAGTTGGTGTGAAGGTGACAACACCTGTTGCTGGATCGATTGAGAAGTTACCAATAACAGTTGTACCATCCGCCGCATAGGCTGGTGTTGTACCAGTTACTTCGTTTCCATCTTTATCCAAGAGTTTGTAGCTATTGTCCTTGATGGTAATAGCCTTATCTTGACCGTTGACTTGAACAGTTGTGCCTGCAAAGGTTGGCGTACCAGTTTGCGTAGCACCTTGGATGTCCTTAGATGTAGCAGGTTGTGCAGTTGGTTTAGCAGCCACTACGGTTGGTGTGTAAGTTGCATCAGATGTGATCGTTGCAGTCTTACCTTTTTCGTTGGTGATGGTTGCAGTTGCTTGAACTGTAACACCAGTTGCAGTTCCGACAAAGTCTTTTTCAGGTGTGAAGGTTACAGCACCTGTAGTAGGATCAATGGTGTAAGATCCTTCTCCTGCTACGGTTACAGTTGTTGCATCAGTTGGTTGACCAGTCGCTGGATCCACCAATTTCTTGCTGGTGATTTGAGCTGTCTTATCATTGCTCAAATCGAAAGTTGGCGTTTGAGTTTGAGGAACATTTTGAATGTCTTCAGAAACCTTGTTTGTAGGGGTCACTGTAATCGGGGTGACAGTTGGTGTGTACTTAGCTGTCGCTGTCTTAACGTACTCATCACGAATCGTGCCATCTTTATCTCGTCCAACTGGCGCAGAAAGTGAAACCGTTACGCCATTTGCAGTTCCTGTAAATCCAGGTTCTGGAACGAAGGTCACTTGACCAGTCGTATCATCGATAGTGTAAGTTCCTTCTCCTGCTACCGTAACAGAAAGCGCATTTGTCGGTTGACCAGTTGCTGGGTCTACCAATTTAGCAGGATATAGCGCACTTGGAGTGATAGCAACCTTATTACCATCTAAGTTAGTTCCTACTACGTTAAAGGTTGGTGTACCGGTTTGAGTTGCTCCTTGTACATCTGTTGAAGTTTTATTTTCGCCTTCGATGTCTTTTGGAGTCACCGTTGGGATGTACAGACCGTCCATGGTATTGATGGCTGTATCGACATTGGCTTCATTGTCTGGGAATTTCGTTGACCAACCAGTGTCATAACCATTGGTATCTGTCCGACGGATTGAAATACCATCTGCAGTTCCTAGGAAGTGGTCTTCTGGGATGAATTCCACATCCACTGAAGTTCCGTTTGGCGTGATCTTGTATTTCCCTTGACCAGCCACAGCATAGTAACCATCTGCACCAGGTGTCACGACTTGACCTGTACGGTTGTCCACCATCTGCGGAGCTACTGTTTCGTCAATCTGAGCCTTATCTGTCAGACTATACTTATAGAGACCACGAGCCGTAAAGGCTACAGTAGCAGTTTGTTTTTCAAATTGAGGGCCAGTTGTTTCTTTGAATTCTCCTTTAGGTGGGTGAGTAACCTGAGTTCTGAAGTCTTCGACTTCCCCTGAGAATGCCATTCCTGTAGGACTTTCAATTTGAGTGGCATCCTTAGCGATCCGGACACGAACACCTAGTTCATTAACACTAGGATCAATGTAAGTCTTACTCTTTGTAAAATGTAGTTCAACCGTTCCATCTTTGGTGATAGTCGCCAAATCTGAGCGTTCGTCTTCATCAAAGGTACCGTTTTGGTTAAAGTCAATCCAACCATAAATATTGGCTTGAGGCGCCCCGTCTGTATGAGCTTCAACAGAAATTGTATAATTGCCTGGTTTGGTACGATCCATCTTGATCATCTCATTGGTTGTCCCTTTGAGGTCAGCTGGGAGCAATTGATCAACTCCTTCGTCTGCAGTCGTCGCCTTGTCATCCCCAAACCAATCAAGAGTGTTGTTTTCATCCATATCTGGGCTCAAGTGACCGAGATATGGTTGGCTGACATCTTTACCGGTCACTCCATCAACCGTTGCGATAGAATGGATCGCCTTCCCATAAGAAGCTGGTGCATCTCCTTCGTCAAGTGGGAAGAAGCCAAGCATAGCGGACTGTTTCCCACCTGAAGCAATGTAAAGACCAATCTCAGAAGCCCCCCTAGTCATAACAAGAGGAACATCCACATCAGCATCAGAAATGTTTGGTCCGAAGACTCCTGTTCCGAGACCTCCAGTTGTTAAATCGGCACTTCCAAAGTACTTCCAAGCAACCGCTTTTTTATCTGGCCCCACTTGAGTTGAACGTCGAAGTTGGTCAAGGTTGACCCTATTGAAATTCATGCCATTTATATTAGTGGAAGGGTTCGAACCAAATAAATTGTCTGTATTTTGTGGAATATAGGTTACATTATATCTTTTGTTCCATTTTTTCCATTCCCCTATATGTTGCCATCCTTCACCATTTGTGGTAAAAAGGACCAACTCACCGATGCTAGCAGACTCACCATCCGCCATGACAATGGCAGGTTTGACCACTTTCCCACGGAAGGTAGCGGAAACTTCAAATTGGACCCCAATGTTCCCACCATTTAATTCTGAACTAATAGTAGTTTTCTTTGTCCCAGTGTCAATACCTTCATATTTAATTTGAGTCCAATTGTTTTGAGGCTCAGCAATAACCTTGGCTTCATGACCAGCGTTCAATTCTGCAAGTGATTTTCTATCAGTAGTCCCACTCACATAACCATTTCTAGCATTTGGATCATAGGTCGCTTTTTCTGCTTCAGTTGCTCCTCGCTCTTCAAGGCGTTTTTTATAAAGTTCTGTCGCTTGGAAAGGCTTCAAAGATTTAACTTTGATGGTGACAACATAACCCGGCATGATTTCTTTGGTGTAAGTTGCGCCAACTTGGAGAGCAAGTTGGCCATCTGATGTTGTCGTAGCCCCAGTCCAGTTGGCTGTATCGCCAAAGTCCAACCAAGAGATTTGGCTGGCCAAGTCTTTAGCATTGATATTTGTTGTGAAACCTGGTTTTGCTTCTTTCGGAGTTGCAGTAGCATCTTGGACATCATCTGCGATGAGGTTTGGATCGTTTGGATCTCCGATAGAACGACGGCTACGACGTTTAGCAGAAGTTTGTGCTGTCTCTTCAGTGGCTTGTGTATTGTTTGTTGGTACACCTTGTCCAGCTGAAAGAGTTGGTACTTCCTTCTTATCTGCACTTGTTGCAGTTGCTTCTGTTGCCTTGTCTTCTGGCTTAACTACTTCTAGGCTTGGTGCAGTTGATGTTGCTGGTGCCGTTGAGGCAGCGGATGCTGCTGTACTCGTGCTTGAAGCGGAACTTGTAGACGCTGCAGCACTTGTAGACGCTGGTGCAGTGATTGCTGCGTTTGCATCATAAGTCGATGTAGCTGGTGCAGTTGATGTTGCTGACGTTGCTGTAGCTGTAGATGCTTCAGGTGCCTCTGATACTGGCGCAACAGCTGCTACACTTTCACTTGTCGTAGTTGTCTTTTCTTCAGCGGCTGCACTTGCAGCGGTTCCCACCATCACAAGCGTTCCCAAAAGTACTGAGCAAACACCCACATTCAATTTACGAATTGAGAATCTGCTAATACGATCATTAAATAAGTCTTTCCCCATTTAATGTACCTCCATATTTATCTATAAATTAACATTCTTTTTAAAATTGTTTAGTTTTTTTCCAAACCTTATCTATTTTAACAAAACCCGAACGATATTCAAAATGTTTTGACTCAAAAATGAGTAAAAATTTTTAGCTGAAATAATTTTAAATTTAAAACGATTTTACCCGTAAATACAGGCATCAAAAAACCTTGATTTATCACTAAATCGCGAGTTCAAACTTTAACTGTGGCTTCACTGGATCATAATCTACCAGTTCAAAATCTTCCGGTTTGATATCAAAGAAATTCGTCCCATCTGGCACGTTCAAGACCAGGTGTGGCTGGCAATTTGAAGGCTCTCGTCGGAGCAATTCTTCTGCTTGCTCAAATTGGTTATCATAAATATGAAGGTTGTTAATGAAATAAAAGAACTTGCCGACCTTCCAGCCGAAGTGTTTGGCGATCATCATCTGAAGGGCTACATA
The DNA here is from genome assembly GCF_901875555.1 of Streptococcus parasanguinis. Lineage (GTDB taxonomy): Bacteria > Bacillota > Bacilli > Lactobacillales > Streptococcaceae > Streptococcus > Streptococcus parasanguinis_H. The sequence goes on along the minus strand of NZ_CABFMD010000031.1, from coordinate 159,690 downwards.
CTGCATGGCATTGATATGGTGGGCCACCAGCATATCATTGGAACGCTGGGTCAGAGTCGCATCCAGATAGATCTCCCCGTCCACGCGCCGCACGTCCAGCATGGTTTGAAAGGCACATGGCAAGAGACCATCGGTTTCTTCAAAGGCTTCATAATCCCAGAGCGAGATGATATTGCGACGATTCCATGGGTTGGCTTCTAATTGCTTAAGGATCTTGTGTATGATGTCATGCTTCTTGACCACTGCTCCATAACGTTGTCCAATCGTCCGGCTATCTCCTACTTCCCAGTCATTCCAGTAGTGGACATTATACTTGTCTTCTAACAGGTCTAAGCTATTCGACTGATCCTGGTAGATCCAAAGCATCTCTTTGATGGCTGATTTAATCGCGATGGGACGCAGGGTCGTGATCGGAAACTCGCCTTTGGCGAGATCAAACTCCATAAAAGCACCAGTGATGTATTTAGAATTTGCCGTTCTGCCATCCTTGTACTTGGGACGGGCTTGCTCCGACCAGACCCCTTCTTCCATGATTTTTCGAATGTTTTCCTTAAATATAGTATCTGCTTTTGTCATAAAAACTCCTTGAATCTACTATTGCCTTCATTATATCATAGGTCAAGAAAAAAAGGAGATCCGAGCTTTTGGCTGGACTCCTATTTTTTCTTATTGTAATACAAGTGATGCTGCACCGATGACACCAGCATCATTTCCCAAAGTTGCAAGCGCCAATTGAGTAGATTCACGTACTTGTGGGAATGAGTTTTCTTCGAAGACCTTGCGCACGCCATCCAAGAGGAAGTCTCCAGCAGCAGATACTCCACCACCGATAACGATCTTCGATGGGTTCAAGGTTGAACCAATGTTGGCAATCGCAAGACCTAAATAGCGAGCGAAGTTTTTATAGACGATCAAGGCAAGGGCGTCTCCTTCTTTTGCAAGGTCAAAGACGATCTTGGCTGTCACTTCTTCACCATTGTCAATCAAGGCTTTCAATTGAGAAGTTCCTTCGTAGAGATCCGCATAGCGACGTGTCAAATTGACAATCCCTGTAGCAGAAGCAACGGTTTCTAGACAACCTTTCTTACCACAGGTACATTGTATTGGATCATCAAAATCAACTGTGATGTGGCCAAGCTCTCCAGCCGCACCTTTGATCCCGTGCAAGAGGCGACCTTCAGCGACAATACCGCCACCAACACCGGTACCAAGCGTCATAAAGACAACGTCCGGTTGGTTTTCACCAGCCCCTTTCCAACGTTCACCCAAGGCAGCAACGTTGGCATCATTATCGATGAAGAATGGAATGTGAAGGGCACTTTCGATCTTTTCTTTGACTGGTTGAAGAGTCTTCCAGTTCAAGTTGTAGGCCCCGATAACGGTTCCTTTTTCACGGTCCACCACACCAGGTGAACCCATTCCAATTCCTTGGAATTCAGAAGCATCCAGTTCAAGCATCTTCAAACGATGTGCGATTGATTCAATCATATCGTCTACAATGTGGCTACCTTCATCCAAGATATTTGTTTTAATGGACCATTTTTCTTGCACTTCACCGTCCAAAGTGAGGATGGCGAATTTGATGGAAGTTCCTCCAAGGTCAATCCCAATAATTTTTTTTGACATCTATTACTCCTTTCAACCTGTAAACACTTACACTTCTATTATATCAGACTTTTAGGCAAATGCAAATGTTTGCACATGATTTTTCTTAACTTTTTAACAAGAGGCTGAAGGATTGAAATCCTAGAAGCAGGAAAATCAAACCAATGATATTTAATAGAAAGACACTAATTGATAGCGGACTAACGATTAAGAATAAACCGATAAAGAGCTGAATCAAGGCAAAGAATATATAACGCTTAGATAGTTCTTCAATCTTCCTTGAGTAAAAGTTGGCTTTTCGGAAGTTCAAGATCGAACGGTAGATCAGCCAGATTCCTAAAGTGACTGGAAAAACAATCGGCAAGGTCTTGTAGCCATAGAGCAGTAAGTAGACCGCAAAAACCAAGGCAACCATACTATGAAAGAGCTGTTGTTGCTGAACAACACCTGCCTGTCGCAATCGGTAATAGCGTGAAAAACGCGAAAGGGAGATTAAAAAGAATCCACAGGAAATCAACCAGCTAAATGAGCCGATGTGCTCAATCGGATTGATAAACAAGACAATACCGATAATGGTAAAAATAGTAGCTGAAATCCCAAGGGATATCCGGTTCAATTGATACATAAGGCCTCCTTATTCATCTAATTCACTCAAATATTCATAACGATCGTACTTCTCAAGCAGTCGCTCATTTTCCTGATCCAGTTCTTTTTGAAGGGCTGACAATTTGCCAAAATCAGAACCGTTTTCATTCATTTCCATTTCAATCTCTGCGATCCGATTTTCAATCGCTTCGATATCTGCTTCAATGCTCGCCCACTCCTGCTTTTCCATGTAGCTCATGCGCTTCTTCTCTTCTTTTGGCTTAACAGGTTTCTCTTTTTCAACCCTTTGACTGGTTGCTGCTTGCGCTGTTTCAAAGGCTTTTTCATCCAGGTAATCCGTATAATTTCCAAAGAACTCACGAATGCCCCCATTTTCAAAAGCGAGGATTTTACTAGCGACCTTATCTAGGAAATAGCGGTCGTGGCTAACGGTAATGACGGGTCCACCAAAGTTTTGAAGGAAGTTTTCCAAAACCGTCAGGGTTGCGATATCCAAGTCATTGGTCGGCTCATCGAGGAGAAGCACATTGGGTTTTTCAATCAGGAGTTTCAAGAGAAATAGACGTTTTTTCTCCCCACCGGAGAGTTTTTCAATCAAGGTTCCGTGCATCGAGCGTGGGAAGAGAAATTGCTCCAAGAGATCCGCGATAGAGGTGGTTCCGACAGTTGTCTTCACTTCCTCAGCCACTTCCTGCAAGAAATTAATCACGCGCTTGCTCTCATCCAAGCCATCAATCTGTTGAGAGAAATAAGCCACGCGCACAGTTTCACCAATAATGACTTGCCCACTCTGAGGCTGGAGTTGCCCAGCGATGAGATTTAAAAGAGTGGATTTCCCGACGCCATTATCCCCGACGATCCCGATGCGATCCTTGTTTTGTACCAAGAGGTTAAAGTCCTGTAAAATCGGCTTGTTTTCAAAAGCAAAACTCACATCTTTAAACTCGATCACTTTCTTTCCGATCCGACTGGTCTCAAAGTTCATCTCCAAATCCGTCTGACTACTTTGACCAGACAAGTCTTGCTTGAGATCATGGAAACGATTGATCCGCGCCTGTTGCTTGGTCGCACGCGCCTGGGGCTGACGACGCATCCAGGTCAACTCCTGCTTATAGAGTTGCTGCTTCTTATGAAGAAGGGCCGCATCACGCTCATCTTGCTCAGCCTTTAAGCGGACATAATCCTGGTAATTGCCTTGGTACTCAATCAAACAAGCTCGATCCAACTCAAAGATCCGCGTCGAGATATTATCCAAGAAATAACGATCGTGGGTAATGAAGAGCACAGTTTTCTTAGAGTTTTTCAAGAAATTGGTCAACCATTCGATGGTATCAATGTCTAGGTGGTTGGTTGGCTCATCTAGTAAAAGCAGGTCATGGTGAGACAGCAAGACCTGAGCCAGCTGTACCCGACGACGCAAGCCACCAGATAGATCCCCAACTTGAGCATTCAGATCTTCAATTCCAAGTTTTGACAGGACGGTCTTGACCTGACTCTCAATTTCCCAGGCATTGAGCGAGTCCATCTCCGCTATGACTTTTTCAAGACGAGCTTGGTTTTCCTCTTGGTAATTGGCCATCAAAAGCTCATAGTCTCGAATCAGCTGCATCTCCCGCAAATCACTGGACAATACTGTATCCAACACCGTCTTTTGATCATCAAAATCAGGCTCTTGAGTTAGATAACCAATCGTATAATCACTCTTTACAGAAAAAGGACTAACATCCCCGTCAAAGCCAGAGCGACCGGACAAGACATCTAACAGAGTGGTTTTTCCGGTTCCATTGACCCCGATCAATCCGATCCGATCCAAGTCGTGAATGATAAAGGAAATCTCACGAAAGACGGTCTTATCTCCGACAGATTTGGTTAATTTATCGACAATAAAATCGCTCATTTTCCCTCCTCTTTTGCTTGTTGGATATAGGCGATGATGGCCTTTTTTTCATTGGCCAGTTTCCCATCGACAATAGCATATTCGATCTTTGTCAAAATCTCACCTAAAGCAGGACCTGGTTGAAAGCCGTATTCTTTGATCAGCATACCGCCATTGACAACAACCTCGTGCTTATCATGAATGGTCAAGCTATCATAGACACGCTCGATGGCCAGATAATCCACACTCAAGGCATATGCTTCCCGGAGCTCTTCAGCTACTAGCAACAAATGCTTATCGAACTTGTAACATGCACGCTTGTCTAGACTCCCTTTTTCTCGGAGTTTAAGAATCTCCACGATCTGCTCCACCGTCTTGGCAAACTCTCTAGAGGTCTTCCATTTTTTAAAGAATTTTGGAATATCTTGAATCTCAAGCGCTAAGATCAGAGCTGCCCAGGCTTGCTCAGAAGTTGAAAAAGTAAATTCCAGCTCTAAGTCAAACAAACGCTCGATCGCTTCTTTGCGATCCTTCATCTCTGGCAGATAGCGATAGGCTCCACTTGCCAGCATAGCCTCCAAGCCTTGTCTCCAGTATGGTGAAAGCAAGAGCTTATCAAACTCGATGAAGGTACGCTCTACTGAAATCTTCTCTAATAGGGGAGCACACTCCTTCATAGCGTCAAAGGTTGCCTCTTCTAATTCAAAGCCAAGACTGGCCTGAAAACGAAAGCCTCGCATGATCCGGAGCGAATCTTCATTAAACCGTTCATGAGGAATTCCAACCGCCCGAAGAACTTTGTTTTCCAAGTCTTCTAACCCATGAAAGAGGTCGACAATCTCTCCTCTTTCATTTAAGGCAAAGGCATTAACCGTAAAATCACGACGCTTGAGGTCTTCTTCCAGTGAGCGTACAAAAGACACGGAACTCGGACGACGATAATCTACATAGACATCCTCCGTCCGGAAGGTCGTAATTTCATATTCTTGCCCATTTTCGAGGACCAAGACGGTCCCATGTTCGATACCGACATCTACTGTACGATCAAAAATCGCCTTGGTCTCTTCTGGATAAGAGGAGGAAGCAATATCGACATCGTGAATCGGACGGTCCAAAAGGGCATCTCGGACAGATCCCCCAACAAAATAGGCCTCAAAACCAGCTGCTTTAATCTTCTCTAATATTGGTAAAGCCTCCTGAAACTCAGAAGGCATCTTTTCTAATCTCATAGTAAGTGTTCCAAACCATAAACAAGCTCATGACGCTTGACAACTTCTTTAATTCCTAGATTTACTCCTGTCATGAAGGAAACACGATCATAGGAATCATGACGGAGAGTCAAGCCTTCGCCTTGGCTACCAAAAATCACCTCTTGGTGAGCCACTAGGCCAGGCAAGCGAACCGAATGGATGCGCATTCCTTCAAAATTAGCCCCTCTTGCTCCAGGCATTAACTCTTCTTCATCTACTGCGCCTTGCTGAATTTTCTCGCGCTTCTCTGAGATCAGCTCAGCTGTCTTAATCGCTGTTCCACTCGGTGCATCTTTTTTCTTATCGTGGTGCAATTCGATGATTTCCACATTTGGGAAATACTTGGCTGCTTGCGCTGCAAATTGCATCAAGAGCACGGCTCCGATGGCAAAGTTTGGCGCGATCAAGCCACCCAAGCCCTTTTCGCGAGAAAGCTCTGTCAATTCTTGAATCTGCTCAGGGGTAAAGCCAGTCGTTCCCACAACAGGCGCAAAGCCACTTTCAATTGCAAAGCGAGTATTTTCATAAGCCACCTTTGGCATGGTAAAGTCGACCCAAACATCCGCTTCTAGACCCACAAGATCTTCTTTGCGGTTAAAGACAGGAACGCCTGCGACATCTGTCTCTTCTGCGAATGGATCAATCAAGGCTGCCAACTCCAGCTCAGGATCTCCTGACACCATCTGATAGGCTGCTTGACCCATTCTTCCTTTAAAACCTGCAATAATGACTTTAATCGACATAGATTTCTCCTTAAATGACGGGAATGTACCCAACTGCTATACTATGGTCTCCAAGGTGAGTCCCGATAACACCACCAAAAGTCGCAAACGGAATCTCGCCTTCCACACCATCAGCCACCAACAGTTGGCGAAGCGCTTCGGCTTTTTCAGGTACATTGGCATGGATGATAAAGACTTGGAAATGCCCTCCCGTAATCCCTTCATCAACGATTTCCACCAAGCGCTTGATCGCTTTCTTTTCCGTACGGACTTTTTCAAAAACTTCGATGACCCCTTGGTCATTAAAGTAAAGGATCGGCTTGATGCTCAAGAGATTGCCAATGATGGCAGCACCATTTGAGAGACGGCCCCCTTTGACCAAGTGGTCCAAATCGTCCACCATGATAAAGGCGCCAGTTCCATCGATTTGCGTCTGCACATGTGCGACAATCTCGTCAAACGAACGACCCTCACCGGCCCATTTCAAGCAATTTTCAGCCATCATGCCTAAAGGAGCACTAGTGATTTTTGAATCCGGAAATTCAACCGTGAGGCCTTCAAATTCATCCTTCAAATACTGGATATTTTGGTAGAAGCCAGAAATTCCTGATGACAAGAAGAGACCAATGGCATGCGTATACCCTTTGGCTGTCAATCCAGCTAAGATTTCTTCTAGCTCAGCTACACTAGGCTGGCTCGTCTTAGGCAATTCCTTTGAGGCAGCCATCTTTTGGTAGAACTCCGCTTCCGTCAAGTTCTTCCCTTCTACATAAGATTCCCCATCGATATAGATCGGGATCTCTAAAATAAATAAGTCGTCGTGATGGATCACATCCTGCGGTAAATAGGCAGATGAATCCGTGATCACTGCTAATTTCATCGATTAAAACTCCAAATTAATCCCTGGTAAATCAAGGGCGATTTCTGTGACTTCATAGGTCAAACGGTTGAGCATATTCAAGCAAGGGCGAGCCAATTCTTCCACTTCATCTTTGCTGAATTCGCTTGGTTCATTAACATAACGACCAAATAAGTGGTTGATTTGAGTGATGGTTCCACTAATCACAAAACCGTCAAATACAATCATGTAGCTCAAAATCACAATCAAAGAAGTTGTGTTTTGTTCTTGATCACGATTGATCAATTGAAAGTTTACATCCACCTTTGTTTCTGGAATGCCATTTTCTTTTTCCCATTCAAAATTACGAGCGTCATAGTGGTATTGGCTGACAAATTCTTTTTCACGTTGAATATCCATTTTTATTCTCCTAAAAATATGCGTTATGCTTATTATACCATAATTCAGATCAAGATACCATTTCAGGATGATGTCAGTTTTGAGGATAGAAAAAAGAAAAGGCCGGGTGACCGACCTTTATAAACAAAGAATACCTAGTTCCGCTCGACCAAAGCCTGACGTTGCTTATTTAGCTCATTATCCTTTTGTACATCGTAATATCTGTCAAACTCATCCTTGGTATTCACTTGACGCATCTGACCATATTTACTTAATGCTGCCGGAATCGTAATTCCTTCATAAAGATTCGTATTAGCGGGAACAAAGAGTTGGTACAAGTCGATAAACTGTTGGACATTGCCATAGACTCTATTATTTTCAATTTTAGAATCTATCAGAATATAAAACTGAGAGTCCTTTTTACTTAGTAATTGATAGGCTTTTGGATCTTTTGTTTCCAGTACACTATTTTTTAATACATTTATTTTAAAAGATAGCATATTTTGATTTGCAAGGTCAAGCCCAGTTGTCGTACTAAGATTATCTGTAGATTCGGAAATTCTATCTTTTAATTTACCTAAATCCACAAAAATGTCTTTATGACTGTTATACTGCACTTTTGTATCTTCACACTCTATTTTCTTTGTCTCTAGATTTAACCAAAGATATTTACTAATAGTTTTTTCTTCAGTAGTTAGATAAGATTTGATAGGTAGATAATCTTTCCCATCTTTTTCTATAATCGCTTCAATTTCTACTGGCTTATAAGCCTTATTATATTTTTTTACAAAACGATAAAGGTCTAGATCTTCTTTTTGTAAGGTGTGATCTTGTATTTTATAGATTGAAAGTTTGAAATAACCTTCTGAATCATCTTTTGGAAAAGACATTGTTGGTATATTCTTTAATTTTTTTATATTCTGACGAATAATATAGCGTTCATTAGATGCCCCATGCACACCTAAATAATTTTCGCTTATTTCTGGATTGTACTTGGCAAATAGCTTATCTTCTTCTGGTGTTAGAGACTTCCAGTGTACTACAACTCCTCGTCCATCATCCAAGAATTTATAAGAGTCGATTTCCCACTGACCTGTATAGTAATCATAGTTCTCGTATTTATCACGTTCTTGCTTAGCTTTTTCTTGTTGCTGGTGGTGTTGATAAGTCGATACACTAAAAATTGTAACTACAATGGCTAGAACTAATGAACCAGTAATGATTATTTTCTTTTTCATTTATTTTTTTCCTTCCCAACTAAGATTCTAATAAATTGCGAAAAATTTTTAGAAGGCTACTCGTCAAAAAGTTCTCCTCCTACACGAAGTGGACTACCGCTACCAATTCCTTCGATTAAATCTTTCTCGCCATTTTTACCGTCTTTCAAATAGACCAAAACACTCCAACTTGAATTTTGGAAATGATTAAATCCTCCATAGACTCGAAGGACTTGACCGCCACTCTGAGGTGTGCCATTCCCTATTTCTTCCCATTGTGTTTCATTCCAGGCGATCTGAACAGATTCAACTTTAGGACTTTGAGATTTTACAAAATCTTCGATTTCTTTTCCATGTTTCTTTACCTTTTCTAACTGTTGTCCTTTGCTGCTGACATACTTTGTTAGATGACTATGAGTTGAAAACAAATTTGGATGTTGTAAGCCGATGATTGTCCCTCCTGATAGGATCATGACTATTATTCCCACAATAAGGTATTTTTTCTTTTTTCGCATGGACCCTCCAAGATAAAATGCTCTCTACTATCATATCGAAATCTATAGAGATAAGCAACTTCATCACTAGTTGGTGTTTTTGGGCAATAAAAAAGGTTGGGAGTCCCCAACCTTTTAGATAGGTTTAGTTTTTAGGTTTGCGAAGCAATCCGAATAAGATACCACTTACGACTGCACCGATCAATACGAAGACGAGGTAAAGAAGAGGGTTAGAAGTAAGGGCGATAACGAAGATTCCTCCGTGAGGAGCCATCAGTTTCAAGCCTGCGAGTCCAACAAGGGCACCTGTCAAAGCTGAACCTGCGATAAAGCTTGGAATGGCACGAGCTGGGTCAGCTGCACCAAATGGAATGGCACCTTCTGTGATGAAGGAAAGACCCATGATAATGTTTGTCAAACCTGAATCGCGTTCTTCTTCAGTAAATTTATCTTTGAACAAGACTGTTGCTACAAAGACTGCCAATGGAGGAACCATACCAGCTGCCATAACGGCCGCCATAACGGTTGAACCACCACTTGTAAGGGCTGAAGCTGTCAACGTACTTGTACCGAATACATAAGCTGCTTTGTTAACTGGTCCACCCATATCGACAGCCATCATACCACCGACAAGAAGACCAAGAAGAACTGCCGAGCTACCTGACAAGCTAGTCAAGAAGTTGTTCAAAGATGTATTGATCGCTGACATTGGAATGTTGATAAGGAACATCAAGAATCCTGTCAAACCAACACCAAGTAATGGCAAGAGAAGGATCGAGCGGATACCATCGAGCGAGCGTGGAAGACCGGCAAGGGCTTTGCGAAGCACGAGAACGACTCCACCTGCAAGGAAACCACCTACCAAAGCTCCAAGGAAACCAGATGATACAGCTGCTGGTAATTTACCGTTTGCAGCACCGAAAGCAATATTTCCAAAGGCTGTACCTGAGCTAGCAATGGATCCAGCAACAAAACCTGCTACAAAACCTGGTTTTTCAGCAATGGAGAATCCGATGTAACCTGCAAGTACAGGAAGCATGAATCCAAAGGCCACTCCACCGATTGTCTTAAATTGAGCTGCTAATTCATGGTATGAACCAAGTTGAGACAATTGACTTTGAGGTACTCCAAGAATTTGGTCAATCAAGAAAGCAAGGGCGATCAAGATCCCACCACCGATAACGAATGGAAGCATTTGAGAAACCCCACTCATCAAGTGTTTGTAGAAAGCTCCACCCAAGCTCAATTTTTCTTGGCTTGCGCTAGCTTCTGCCGCATTTTCTGCGTGGAAGACATCTGCTTTGCCATCCAAGATCGTTTGGATCAATTCTTCGGTTTGACGGATACCGGCTGCGACTGGTTTAGAGATCAATTTTTTGCCGTCAAAACGAGCTGTTTCAACTGCCTTATCTGCAGCAATGATCACTCCTTCAGCTTTGGCGATTTCTTCAGCGGTCAAGCGGTTGCCGACACCGGATGCACCGTTGGTTTCAACGCGAACTGTAACACCCATTTCTTCCCCTTTTTTGATGAGGGCTTCTTCTGCCATGTAGGTATGGGCGATACCAGTTGTACATGCCGTAACGGCAACAATGAGAGGTTTGTCAGAAGATACGGCTTCTTTGGCTGCTTCGGCTTTTTTCGCTTCTTCAACGACAGCTTCTTGCTCTTCTGCATCAAAAGTTGCGATCACTTCATCTGGGTTGCTTGCTTGGCGAAGTTTGTCCGCAAATCCTGGTTTCATCAGGTATTTAGACAATTCAGCAAGGGCTGCCAAGTGAGTGTCATTGGCTCCTTCTGGAGCTGCGATCATGAAGAACAAGTCTGTTGGTTGACCATCAAGTGATGCGTAATCCACACCCTTGTTTGATTTTGCAAACAAGACCGTTGCTTCTTTGACTGCTTCGTTTTTGCTGTGAGGCATAGCGATCCCTTCACCCAAACCGGTTGAAGTTTGTGCTTCACGGTTCATGATACCAGTTTTAAAAGTCTCAAAATCTGTCACCACACCATTGTCAACGAGCGATTGGACCATTTCATTGATCACGCCCTCTTTATCTGTTGCTTGAAGATCAAACAACATTACGTTTTTATTTAAAACGTCTTGAATTTTCATAGTTTTTCTACCTCTACTTTTTCATAAGTTTCTTTAATAAAGTCGGCTGTCGCCAAGTCATCTGAGAAGGTGGTCGCTGTTCCACAAGCCACTCCCCACTTGAAGGCTTCGATGACATCACCCGTCGTTGCGAGTTTGCCGGTAAAGCCTGCCACCATGGAGTCACCTGCTCCGACTGAGTTCTTGACTTGACCCTTGATTGGCTTAGCAAAGTAGGTACCACTTGGACTGACAAGAAGAGCTCCATCACCAGCCATGGAAATGATGACGTTTTGTGCCCCTTTGGCCAAAATTTCTTTGGCATAGCGTTCAATTTCTGGCAATTCCGTCAAGGTCACTCCAAAAATAGCTCCCAATTCATGGTTATTTGGTTTGACCAACTGGGGATTGAACTCCAAAGAATCAATCAAGGTTTGCCCTTCAAAGTCACAAACGACTTGCGCACCTGTCGCACGAGTTGCTGCGATCAATTGTTTGTAAACAGCATTCCCAAGTGAAGATGGGGCAGAGCCAGCAAAGACCACCACATCATCTGCTGTTAAGCTCGATAGAATGCTGATCAGTTCTTGCAACTGCGCTTCCGTCACTTCTGGACCATTGCCATTGATCTCGGTTTCCTCATCGGCTTTGATCTTGACATTGATCCGTGTGTCTTGGTCCACGGTCACAAAGTTGGTTGAAATGGCTTCGCTAGTCAGTACATCTTCGATGAAACGTCCAGTGAAACCACCGATAAATCCAGTCGCTGTGTTCTCGATAGCGAGACGTTTCAAGACACGACTGACATTGATTCCCTTACCACCGGCAAATTTATCTTCCGAAGCCATCCGGTTGACAGCCCCTGTCTCTACATGATCGAGACGGACAATATAGTCAATGGCAGGATTCAGTGTTACTGTATAAATCAAACCTCTATAACCTCCGTTTTTTCTTTTAAAACCTTTAATCGTTGCGGTTCACATTGATTGGTAATGATCATGGCTCGCTTGATCGGAGCCACTTTGACAAAGGATGTCACCCCAATTTTTGAATCATCCGCTAGGATATAGGTTTTTTTTGCATTTTCGATAATCGCACGCTTGACAGATCCTTCTTCTAGGTCTGGAGTGCTGTAAAATTCATCATCGATTCCATTCATTCCAAGAAAGGCCTTGTCAAAGTTCAACTGACCGATCTGATTGAGCGCGATCCCTCCGATACTAGCATCAGTGGAAGATTTAACTTTGCCACCGATGATCACTGTCGGAACATTGCGCTCGACCAGCTTGGTTGCGTGGTGAATCGAGTTGGTCACCACCGTTACCGTTGGATTAACAATTTCTTGCACCAGTAATTCATTGGTCGTCCCAGCATCGATAAAGATCACATCATGATCTTGGATCATCTCTGCTGCTTTTACCGCAATCTTTGACTTAACTTGAATGTTTTTGATAGATTTTTCTTTATTGCTTTCTTCCTCTTGAAGAAAATGCAGGCTTTCCGCACCACCGTGAACCCGGCGAAGTTTGCTTTCCGCTTCTAATTCATCCAAGTCACGTCGAACGGTTGATTCAGACGTTCCCAGTTCTTGTACAAGAGTTTCCAAGGAAATAAACTTATCCTTCAATACCTTCTCGAGGATGAATTGTTTTCGTTCAGACTTAAGCATTTCTCCTCCTTTTGCAATCGATTACAGAGACTATTATACTCCATCTCCAAAAAATGTCAACACTTTTTTATCATTTTCTATCACTTTCTTTCAAAAATTCTAAGAGTCTACAAAAAAAGAGCAGGAAAGAACTCATTTTGTTAAGCGAGTTCTTTTCCCACCCTCATAAATCTTCTTTGAAGAGTTTAAGCAATAAAGTGTCTAAGCATCCACTCTATCTTCGTACGTCTTAATCGTTTTTTGTAGATTGTTTCTTTTTCTTGAAACCAAACAATCCGGCAAGTAGCCCAACGGCAACACCTGTTGTTGCTGCTGCATATTTGGAGGAATCAGATCCAGCCACAGCTTGGCTGTTTTCTTTTTTCGGTTTGATTTCTTCTACTTTGGCTTCTTGTTTTGGAGCTGGGGTAGCTTTTGGTGCTTGCACTTGCGGACTATTGGTACTTGTTGGAAGAACGGTTGGCGTATCCGAGAAAGTTGTTGGATTGCTTGAGCGGATATCCATTGGCATATCTGCTGCTTCCAAAACAGCTGGATCCATTCGTGACGCTAGATCTTCATATTGAGAATTCAACAGTTCCACGACACTTTGATAAGATTGAAGAGTAGTGAATTCGGCTTCTAATTTTTCTTTTTTATTTTCTAAATTAGCCACCGCAGCTGATAAAACTGATTGGGCTTTGACCAATAATTCTGGAGCATTTTTAAAGTCAGAAAGACGTTTTTCAGCAGCAATCAAGCGTTCTTGTGCTGCCTTCAAGCCCACATGCGCTTCTTGAACGACTTGGGCTTTTTCTGCTTCTTCTGCTTTTAAAAGATCTAATTTCTCACGCGCAGCTGCTAACAAATCTTTGGCTTTTTGAAGCGCTGCTTCTTTTGGTTGGATAGCTGCTTCAATCCGACCTCGAGATACATCAAGAGTCGCTTTTGCTTTTTCAACTGCATGGTCCTTGCTGACAAGAAGAATTTTGTAGTTTTGGATGGTCTTTTGCACATTGGCCATCTCTACTTCCACATTTGAATTAGTATGACGGGCATCTTCTAATTTGCCTTGCAAGATAATGATTTGTGACTCTTGATTGGCCTTGTCCAGCTTGAGGTTAGCGACTTCATCAGATTTTGCTTTCACATCTGATCTTGTCGTTGTAGCACCAGCTCCCTGACGCAATTGGTAAGCAAGTGCATTGGTTGACACTGCTGAGGTAACTGGACTGTGTAAGAAAGCCGCTTCTGACATGGCATTACTTGGATCATAAGCCACTGATAAAGCCGTTGCTTTGTTGTCCACCATTTGGAGGTAATGACCAACCTTGGCAAAGGCCTCAGCCCCAATCTTCATATAGATGTCGTTGGCATCGATTTGAGTTTCGTCTGTTGGTAGACCATATTGAGCCGCCACCTCTTGGTAAGCCGCTTTTTCATTGTACCAAAAGTCTACTGCACCAGCAGGTGAGAAGCCATAAGCAATATTTTCGTTTGGCAAATACTTAAACATATGCCAGTTGGCTTTTTTGAAGTATTCCAACTGTACTTGACTGGCAGGAAGGGAATATAGATCCAGCTCCAATTCAGGCAAGCCTGCATTGCGACGATAGCTATTAATGGCATCTGCGATTTCAAGGGCTCGAAGATTGGCTTGCAAGGATCCAGACTCTCCAACCGTCAAGCCGTCTTCTTCACGCCCACGTTTATAGAGAGCTAATGCGCTTGCTGCAGCTTCATTGCCATTGTCTGCTAAGTGTTGCAAGTAGCCTTCGTAGGTCGCTTGGCTCAACTGAACCGGGCTATTGGCCGCGGCTTGTTCTAAGGCTGCCAATTCTGCTTCCTTGGTTGCGATGACCGCTTTCAAATCTGTCAAACGTGTTTGAGCCAGTTGAATGTCACTCTCAATTTGAACTACTGTATCTGAGCCAGTTTGCTGACTAGCTTGCAAGGTTGCGAGGTAATTCTGAGATTCTCGGATACTTTGCTCGACTTGGCTTTGCTCCAACAAGGCTTGGTTTAGCACATTCTCATCATTAGAAATTGGCGCTTTGGCTTGATTTAATTCATTTTGTGCTACATCGACCAAAGATTCCTGAGCAGTAACCTGATTTTCCTGTTGACGGACAGTCTCTACAACTTGATCGTGTGCAGCTTCTGCTTCTCGAACCTTATTTTCTTCGATGGTCACATAGGCTTGCGCCACCTTGACATCATTTTCTGCTTTCTGAACTTGTGCATTTGAAGTCGTTGCGATCAGGTTTTCCGCCTCCGTCACTTCTGCTTTCTTTTCTTCCAGTTCTTGTCCAGCCGCCTTGACTTCCGTTTGAGCATCGATCACTTTTTGCTCTTGGTAGTGGACATCTTTCACCACTTGCCCTTTTTGAGCTGTAATTTGCTTCAATTCATCAACTGTAATTGGTTTTTCGACGACTTCCGTACTATTGGTTTCTGCATTTTCATTTTGCTTCACCTCTTCCGCACTAGCCTTTTGATGAAACATACCAGATAGGACTGTTGTTGCAGCAATCCCAGTAGTGAAAACCGATTTTCCTAATTTCTTAACCATTAAACTCACCCCCAAAACTGAATCATTTTCTTAAAGTTTCTCTACCCCTTAGCATACCACATTTTGTTACCAATAACTAGTAGGTTTAAAAAGTTTTTTTCATAAATTTTTGGGGCAAAAGAAAAACAGCTAAGGCTGTTAGTCTTCTTGTTTAATTTGTTCCAACATCTTCTCTTCTTCTACTGTCAATTCATAGTTTTCTAGCAGGTCAGGGCGACGCTCCAAGGTCTTTTTCAAACTCTGATAGAGGCGCCACTGACGGATATTTTCATGATGACCACTCATGAGAACATCAGGAACTGTCATTCCTCTGTATTCATAAGGCCGTGTGTATTGAGGGTATTCTAGAAGACCAGAGGAGAAACTGTCATCCTGGTGACTGGACTCTTTTCCAATCACTTCTGGAATCAAACGAACCGTCGCATCGATCATGGTCATAGCAGCAAGTTCCCCACCTGTCAAGACATAATCCCCCAGTGAAATCTCATCCGTTACCAAGGTCTTGATCCGCTCGTCGTAGCCCTCATAGTGACCGCAGATAAAGATCAATTCTTCTTCCTGAGCCAATTCTTCTGCATAAGGTTGGTCAAAGGTCCGACCGGCAGGATCCAACAAAATCACGCGCGGATTCTTTTTTTCGATGGCATCAAAGGCATCGAAGATTGGCTGAGCGCGTAAGAGCATCCCCTGCCCGCCACCATAGGGCTCATCGTCCACGTGTCGCGCCTTCTCTGCATTTTCACGGAAATTATGGTAGTTGATCTCGAGAAGTCCCTTTTCACGCGCCTTTCCGACAATCGAATGCTCCAAAGGCGAAAACATCTCTGGAAAGAGGGTTAAAATATCAATCTTCATCGTCTAACCCTTCTAAAATGTCTACATCCACTCGATTTCCTGGAATATCAATATTGAGAACCACTGGTGGGATATAGGGCAATAGCAGATCACGTTTGCCTTTGCGCTTCACCACCCAGACATCATTGGCACCTGGTTGCAGGATTTCCTTGATCTGACCGATCAGCTGGTCATTTTCATAAACATCAAGACCGATGATCTCATGGTAATAAAACTCGCCATCCTCCAAATCCGTTAAGTCTTCTTCCGCAACCTTGAGGCTAAAGCCTTTGAATTTCTCGATGGCATTGATATGGTACATATCCTTAAACTTGATGATGTCGAAGTTCTTGTGCTTGCGGTGACTGGCAATGGTCACCGTTTGGACAAAACGATCCTTCTCATCAAAGAGAGCCAACTCAGCTCCTTTTTTAAAACGCTCTTCCGCAAAGTCTGTCACAGACAATACCCGCATTTCTCCTTGTAAGCCTTGGGTATTGACAATTTTCCCAACATTAAAGTAATTCATGATTTCTCCAGTGTAGTTTATTCACTCTATTTTATCACGTTCAAGGGATTTTCTCAAATGCTCTTTTCTGCTAGAAACTGCTCCAAATCCTGCTCGTGCTGGTATTTGACAGCCGCTGTTTTATCCTTTTCAAAGATGGTTTTAGTGAGGTCGATGTCATTGATAGCTGCGATGGCGACTGTATAGTGAATGATATCAGCTAGTTCTTTGGCCAATTCCTCATTTGAGTCCTGAACCCCTTCTTTTCGTCCAGAACGACCATTTAAGACCTCGGCAACTTCCCCAACCTCTTCGACGAGCTTGATAAACAGACCTTCTTCCGTACGACTGCCTTTGTAATGTTCTTTTAAATAGGCTTGTAATTGCTGAATGGTCACTTCTTTCATAGCTTCTCCTTGTTACAAAAAAACGGGACAGAGTCCCGCTTTTTATTTTTCGTCAATAACGATTCTTACTTTTTTATCTTCAGTTGGGACAGAGTAGACAATCGTTCTTATCGCAGAAATGGTGCGACCTTTTCGACCGATTACACGACCAACATCGCTAGGATCAAGGTCAAGGTGGTACTCTAAAAATTCAGGAGTATCTTCGATCTTGATGGTTAAGGCATCCGGTTGTGAAATCAAGGGTTTCACAATTGCAATAATGAGATTTTCAATCGTATCCATACATCAACCTACTTAAAAAATTATTTTGAGAATTTAGAATCGTGGAATTTCTTCATCACACCAGCTTTTGAAAGGATGTTGCGAACTGTATCTGAAGGTTGAGCTCCATCAGCCAACCATGCAAGAACGCGATCTTCTTTCAAAGTTACTTGGTTTTCAGCAACAAGTGGATTGTATGTTCCAACTGTTTCGATGAAACGTCCGTCACGTGGTGAACGTGAATCTGCAACGTTGATACGGTAGTAAGGTTTTTTCTTAGAACCCATACGAGTCAAACGAATTTTAACTGCCATTTTTATAAGTCTCTTTTCTATATTTTAATTTTCGGTGAAATAGACAAGCTATTTAGCACATGATCTATTATAACACATTTCATCAACCTGTCAAGAAAAAAACTTGACACTCTTAAAAAATTTTTATTTAAGCAGTAAATCAGCGATTTCTTGATAGGTGCTAACTTCATAAGTTGGCACTACTTGGCTAGTATTTTCCTTGTGATCTGGATTATACCAAACGGTAGCAATCCCAGAAGCATGGCCTCCTGCGATATCCGCTGTCAAGGAATCACCGATCATGAGAGTCTCTTCCTTACTAAAACCTGGAATCAGTTGACCAACTTTGTCAAAGAAGTCCGGATCCGGCTTTTGGGTCTGCAACTGCTCAGAGATAAAGACTTCTTTGAAATAAGAAGCAATTGTAGAATGAGCAAAGCGTCCTTCTTGAATGGCGGTCACTCCATTCGTTGCCGCATAGAGCTGGTAACCTGCTTCTTCAAGTTGTTCCAGTAAGTCCTCCACCCCTGGGAAAGACTGCCCTTGAAGACTGATGTAATCTTGGTAGCGGAGAGCCATCTCAGCCCCATCAACCGTGATCCCAAAGTGAGCAAACCCAATCGCAAACCGACTATCCACGAGTTCTTGCTTGGTCAACTTCTTTTGCTCCAAGTCCTTCCAGAGGCCTTGGTTCATGGGTTTGTAGTAATCTTTAAAGGCCTGTATATCTGGAAAATTCATGTCTTCTAACATCTGCGTCAAGGCTGTTTCTTCAGCAGTTTCAAAATCCAACAAGGTATGGTCTAAATCAAAAAGTAAAAATTTATAAGCCATTACAAACGATCCTTCAATTTTTCTACAAATAAATAAGCTGCTGGGCAGGTGAGGGTATTTTTGATGGTCAGATGGTTGATCTGATAAATCTTCTTGCGATCGGTGTGGGGAAATTCTCGACAAGCCTTGGGACGCACGTCGTAGATGGAGCAAAGATTATCTCCACCAAGAAAAGGACAAGGCATGGACTTAAAAACCTTATCCCCATCTTCATCCACTTGAAGAAATTCTGCCTCAAATGCCGGAAGTTTCATCTTGAAATATTTGGCGATGCGCGTGATATCCGCTTCCTTAAAATCAGGACCTAGGGTCTTACAGCAGTTGGCACAAGCTGTACAATCGATTTCTTGGAAAACCTCGTCATGGATTTCTTGAGCAATTTTATCTAAATTCTTAGGTGGCTTCTTCTTGAGATTCGCCAATACCTTGCGGTGCTCCTTTTGCTTTTGGAGAGCTAACTGATGGTATTTTTCAATATCAATTTCCTGTGTCATCCTCTATTTCCTCTTCTAAACAATAGAAAGATTATACCATAAAGACAGTAAAAAAAGATAGATCGAGCGATCTATCTCATAAAGTAGACGAGCATTTTTAAAGTAGAATAGTTAAAGTGCCTCAAAAAAATGCATCCTCATTTTGTAGAATGAATCAAGAAAATATCAAAACGATTATTCTTCATCCATTGATAATACAGAGAGGAAGGCTTCCTGTGGTACTTCTACAGATCCGATGGCTTTCATCCGTTTCTTACCGGCTTTTTGTTTTTCAAGAAGCTTGCGTTTCCGTGAGACGTCCCCTCCATAACACTTGGCCAAGACGTTCTTACGAAGGGCCTTGATATCTGTACGGGCCACGATCTTATGACCGATAGCTGCTTGGATGGGCACTTCAAACTGTTGACGGGGGATAATCTTCTTGAGCTTCTCAACAATCAACTTACCGCGTTCATAGGCAAAATCCTTGTGGACGATAAAACTGAGGGCGTCGACAGTATCGCCATTGAGGAGGATATCCATCTTAACCAATTTAGATGGACGGTATTCAGACAATTCATAGTCAAAGCTGGCATAGCCACGCGTAGACGACTTGAGCTTATCAAAGAAATCAAAGACAATTTCCGCCAGTGGGATTTGATAAATGACATTGACCCGATTTTCATCAATGTAATCCATCGTCACAAAGTCCCCACGTTTGCGTTGGGCCAATTCCATGACAGCTCCGACGAACTCTTGTGGCACCATGATTTGAGCCTTGACATAAGGTTCTTCGATCGAAGCGATCTTGGTTGGATCTGGGAACTCAGATGGGTTTGAGACATCCAGTGCTTCTCCATCTGTCAAATTAACCTTGTAGATAACAGATGGTGCTGTCATGATGAGATCAATATTGAACTCACGCTCCAAGCGCTCTTGGATCACATCCATATGAAGGAGACCTAAGAAACCACAACGGAAACCAAAACCAAGGGCTTGAGATGTTTCAGGCTCAAATTGAAGACTAGCGTCATTCAATTGCAACTTCTCCAAAGCTTCCCGAAGATCGTTGTATTTGTTTGATTCGATTGGATAAAGACCTGCAAAGACCATTGGATTCATTTGTTTGTATCCATGAAGAGGCTCAGCTGCTGGATTGGTCGCTAAGGTGACGGTGTCCCCAACACGGGTATCTGCTACTGTCTTGATTGAGGCAGCAATGTAGCCAACATCACCCGTCGCAAGGAAATCACGGTTAACCGCTTTTGGCGTAAAAATTCCGACCTCTGTCACATCAAAAGTCTTGCCGTTACTCATGAGCTGAATGGCATCACCTGGTTTGACCATACCATTGACCACTCGTACTTGAAGGATCACTCCACGATAGGCATCATAAACCGAGTCAAAGATTAAGGCTTGAAGGGGCGCTTCAACATCCCCAGTCGGAGCTGGAACTTTCTCTACGATCTGCTCCAAAATCTCTTCAATCCCGATCCCTGCCTTGGCAGAGGCGAGAACTGCTTCACTAGCATCTAACCCAATCACATCCTCAATTTCTTTGCGGACATGCTCCGGATCGGCAGCTGGCAAGTCAATTTTATTGATGACTGGAAGGATTTCCAAATCATTATCCAGCGCTAAGTAGACATTGGCTAGGGTCTGAGCTTCAATCCCTTGAGCCGCATCCACTACGAGAATAGCCCCCTCACAGGCAGCAAGTGAGCGAGAAACTTCATAGGTAAAGTCCACGTGTCCCGGTGTGTCGATCAAGTGGAAGATATAGGTTTCCCCATCTTTAGCGGTGTAGTTCAACTCGATAGCATTCAGTTTAATGGTAATCCCACGTTCCCGCTCCAAGTCCATGCTATCCAAGAGCTGAGCTTGCATCTCGCGGCTAGATACCGTTTCGGTTTTCTCTAAAATTCGATCGGCCAAAGTTGACTTTCCGTGGTCAATATGAGCGATAATCGAGAAGTTCCGAATCTTCTCTTGTCGTTTTTTTAATTCTTCAAAATTTGGCATAATCATCTTCCTAGTAAATTTAATCGTACTCTTCATTATAACAAAAAAGATAGGCCTTTGCCTATCTTAATCCATTATTTTCAAAAATCGCTTCTGCGTTTTATTTCCCTCATAGCCTATTCGTTTGTAAAAGACATGGGCTTCTTTTCGATGAGATCCAGAATTTAAACGGATAAAAGCATAATGCCTGCTTTTGGCAAGTTCTTCAACTCGCTCCATCAATTGGCGACCGATCCCATGTCCTTGAGCAGAAGGGAAAACCGCTAAACCTAAAATATTTAGACCGGCATCACTATAGAGGCTTTCATAAGCTTCTGCTTCGACATAACCAAGAATATGGCCTGTTTGGTCCTCTTCGTAAACAAAACAAAAGTGACCCGAATCTGGCTGATTAAATTTATCGATCTGAGTTGCTACTTTCTCAAGGGTCGAATCATACCCCAATGCTTGGTGACACAAATCTCTAATTTGAGGGGCATCTTTGACTTGAACAGTACGAATCATACCACAACCTCCATGAAATCTTTGATTTTATCTTAGAACTTTTTCCTCAAAAAGTAAAGGGAAATTAAATAAAATTTCAATTAAAAATCCGATTTATATCAAATCAATCTTTTTTCACATTTATCAGGGATTTCTATTTACTTTTTCGATTTAATTCATTATAATAGAAAAGGTAAATACAAGGAGGTGAGTACGTTGGCCAGAGGTCGTGGAAAAGCAAGTCCTCAAGACAAAGAGGCATTACGGATTATATCGGAAAAAATTAGAGAATTACTGAAAGAACAAGGAAAAAAACAGATCGAATTATCTCGTATTACTGGAATTCCTGCTAGCACCTTGACTGGATATGTAAAAGGAACTTCTCTTCCCGTTCCTGAAAATTTGGAGAAGATTGCTGCCTTTTTTCAGGTAGCAGTTGCTGAAATTGACCCTCGATTACGCAATGATTTTGTGGTCATTGATTCAGAAATTGAACGATTGTATAAACAGCTCGATGAAGGAAATCAAGAAAATCTTCTTTCTTACGGAAAAAGTCTCTTGACCCATCAGAAAGAAAGACAGAAAATTGAAAAACAATACCACTCATATTCTGTCTATGATTCTTTTGCAGCTTACCAAAATCAGAAGCAAGCTGATATCGTTTGGTTTGATCAAAAGATTCCTTACGATTTGGCTTTTTGGATTCATACGGATTCTCTAGAGCCCAAATATGAAAAAGAAGCTGTTGTGTTAGTCAAGCAAACCTACTACGATCAGGCAGGGGCTATTTATGCCATTGACTTTGATGGGCAGACCTTGATTAAGCGTGTCTTTCGTGAGGCCAACGGTATTCGACTGGTTTCCCTCAATAAAAAATATAGTGATCAGATCATTCCACTGGATGAGGAACCTGGAGTGATTGGAAAGGTTATAGACGGCTTTATTCCTCTCGAGCTGGAGGAGATCAAATGATTAAATTAATTGCGATTGACTTAGATGGGACTCTTCTTCACGAAGACAAGTCCCTTTCAAGAGCCAATATTGAAGCCCTTCACCAGGCCCATGAAGCCGGTTATGACATTGTGATCTGTACAGGCCGTCCCTTATCAGGTGTACGTCCTATTTTTGAAACAATTGATCTACCTGAGGGCGACTATTACATGATTATCAATAATGGCTGTACAACCTTGTCTACTCAGAATTGGGAAATCATTGGCAAGGAAGAATTAAGCCTTGAGGACATGCACCGGTTGCATGTTTTGACGAAAGATTCAGACGTCCAGCTGACCTTATTTGACATGGATCATTACCTAGTAGTCGCACCTGAAGCCAGTGAACTGGTTACGATGGATGCCAGCATCGTAAATAGCAAACCGACACCTGTCTCAGAAGAGGATCTCCCCAACCTTGTTCCGATTTTTCAAGCTATGTACGTGGGTGAGCCTACTGCTATTGATGCCTTCCAAGCTCAGCACGAGGCTGGATTAGAGACGGACTTCAACACCGTTCGCTCGCAGGACATCTTATTTGAAGTACTACCAAAAGGTGCCAGCAAGGCATCTGCTCTTCAAGCATTAAGCCAAACATTAGGCTACAGTCGAGACCAGGTTATGGCTCTTGGAGATGCTAATAATGACCTTGAAATGCTTCGTTTTGCTGGCTATAGCGTCGCTATGGGAAATGGCAATGCTGCAGTCAAGGAAATAGCTGACTTCATCACCTTGACTAATGATGAGGATGGCGTGGCCCATGCTATTCACAAATTAATTGAAACTGAAAAAGGAGAATGATTATGAAATACGCAAATCTGTTGGATCGTTTTATTACCTATGTAAAGGTCAACACACGTTCAGACGAAAACTCTACAACCACTCCAAGTACCCAATCACAAGTTGATTTTGCAACCAAGGTCTTGATCCCTGAGATGAAACGCGTGGGTCTTCAAAACGTCTACTATTTGCCAAACGGTTATGCTATTGGAACACTTCCAGCTAATGATCCAAGCTTCACCCGCAAGATTGGCTTTATCTCTCACATGGACACCGCTGACTTCAATGCAGAAAACGTCAATCCTCAAATTGTTGAGAATTATGATGGGGGTGTGATTGCTCTAGGAGACTCTGGTTTCACACTGGATCCAGCTGACTTTGCCCATTTGAACAACTACAAGGGACAAACCTTGATCACGACGGACGGTACTACTCTTCTAGGGTCGGACGATAAATCTGGTATCGCTGAAATCATGACGGCTATCGAATACCTGACGGCTCATCCTGCAATCAAACATGGGGAGATCCGTGTCGGCTTTGGTCCAGATGAAGAAATCGGCGTCGGTGCAGACAAATTTGATGCGGCAGATTTTGATGTAGACTTCGCTTATACGGTTGACGGTGGTCCGCTTGGTGAGCTGCAATACGAAACCTTCTCAGCAGCTGGAGCTGAAATCACCTTCAAGGGACGCAATGTCCACCCAGGTACAGCCAAAGGTCAAATGATCAACGCCCTTCAACTGGCCATTGATTTCCATAACAAACTCCCTGAAGGAGCACGTCCTGAATTAACCGAAGGCTATGAAGGCTTCTACCACTTGATGAACATTGAAGGAACTGTTGAGGAAGCAAGTGCCAGCTACATCATTCGTGACTTTGAAACAGAAAGTTTTGAGAAACGCAAAGACCTCATGCAAGCTATTGCCGATCAGATGAATGCTAAACTTGGTAGCGAACGCGTTCTCCTTACCCTCAAAGATCAATACTACAACATGAAGCAAGTGATTGAAAAAGATATGACGCCGATTACCCTTGCTCAGGAAGTCATGGAAGATCTTGGAATCACGCCAATCATTGAACCAATCCGCGGTGGGACAGATGGCTCTAAGATTTCCTTTATGGGAATCCCAACACCAAATATCTTTGCCGGTGGCGAAAATATGCACGGTCGCTTTGAATACGTCAGTCTTCAAACCATGGAACGCGCTGTTGATACCATTATCGGTATTGTGACCAAAAAATAAGTAACAAAAAGGATTCGGATAGATTGTCCGGATCCTTTATTGTATTGTAGAAAGCTTAATAATATCTTTGACCTGATCAATGGTCTGAATCAGTTTAAGACTTGTCTCATTGATAGGAAGATAATAGACTTTATCTGCCAATGATTCTGTAAAAGGACGATTGGTGAGTAAGATCACCTGTTGTCCTTTTTCTTTCACCTGCTTTCGCACCTTTTGGTAAAAACGCTCATCGCGGATTTCTAGATCATCCACCAAGACACAAGCAGCATCCAAACCGAATGATTCATTGGTCCCGTTATGGGTCAGATAATAGGCTGCTCCCGCTTTGACCTCATATAAGCCAGCTGATGGCTCAACCGGAAGAAATGCTGGACTTGTATCAGCCTCTACTCCTTTTTCTAACTCCACTAGATTGGCCAAGACCTGCAAATAAACAGGTGCTAATTTACTCAAATCCAAGAGTTCTTCAAACTCAAAACCACGTTTCAGTGCCTCTAAGCTATAGAAGAGCCGATGGGGCATATGACGAGCTATTTTTTGGATTAACTCATCATCGCTCATTTCCTCAGGAAAAATCGTCAGCAAGTTCTTATCTTTAAGGGTTTCTAGGGCTTGTTGGTAGGCTTCGTCTATTCTCTTTCCAAATCCATAAACTGCCCCATAAGAGTGAATTTGGGTATTGAGACGGGCATTTTTAGCAGCATCCGAAAAAATCGGGATCTTAAAGAAGATATAGTCCAAACTCGGTTCGTAAACGGCCTTTAGATCCTTTAATAAGGGGTGAGGCAAATGCTCGAGAGAGCGCCCCAATTGCAGCTGCACGCCTTGCTCAAACAAGGAATAGCCCAAGCCCATAGAGGCTATCGAGATACTATCTGAAGCAAATGGATTAACCTCTAAGATATAAAAAGCGTAGCTTGTCGGATCCAAGGCAAACTTAATGGAGATGGCTCCTGTTAGCTTCAAATAGCGACTGATGTGGATCGCTGCTTCACGAAGATTTTGAAACTCCCGGTCAGTCAGAGTGACCGCTGGCATAAATTGGTAAGAGTCACTTGAATGGATCCCAACAGGATCAATGCTTTCAATAGAGGCCGCCAAGTAGTGATTGTCTTCACGATCCCGCATGACTACAAAATCCAGTTCCTTAAAGCCATAAGTCGAAAACTCCAGCAAACACTGCTGACTTGGAGAGACCGAAAGTCCCATTTCTACAGCTTCGCATAAATCATCCAGGTTATGAGCGATCTTTCGCCCTTGCCCTTGCTTACTCGCTACTGGCCAGATCATAATAGGAAATTGAATGCCTTCAGAAAACTCGATAGCTTCTCGAACCGAACCAATCAGTGCTGAAGCCGGTACCTGATAGCCCAGCTCTTGAAAGAGACGTCGTTGATCTGCCTGCTGATAAAAGTTCCTGTAGCGTTGGAGGCTAGGTCCGACAATCGTAATCGATACTTCTTTGAAAAAACCAGTTTCTTCCAAACGAAATAAGAGATTCAAAATCTGTTTATCCGCAAAAGCTAGGAGCAAGCGAGATCCAGTATAAGAAAGAAGAGTCATCCTAAGAGCATCCAGCTTGAGCTTACAGACTACAACTATATCTGCAGCTTCTTGGGTAATAGCATTTTCTTCGCCCAGATAAAGGACAAGAGCATTCCCATCCTTGGCATTGAGTTTTTGTGCTTCATTTACCGCAGCTAAAAGGCTAATATCCTGATAAGAATCTCCACACAGGAGAAGCAATTTCTGGTTTTGTTTCATCATTCCTTCTCCCTTCTACTTTCGTGAATTTTTGCATCAATCAACTCTAAAAATTCATCGTAAAAATAGAGATTTTCTCTTGGACCTGGACTAGCATCTACTTGGAACTGTACCCCTAAAATTGGTTGGTAACGATGACGAAAGGCTTCAATACTATGGTCATTGACATTTTCATGTGTGACCAATAAATCATGGGGCAGACTGTCCCTCGCTATACTATACAAGTGATTTTGACTGGTTATCTCGATTTTTCCTGTCGCAATTTCACGCACAGGAATATTTAAACCGAAATGCCCAACTTCCATGGGAGCTAGCTCAGCCCCGTAAGCTTGTGCTAACAACTGAGCTCCCAAGCCCATGCCCCAGATCGGAATCTGACCATTGAGCTTTTTAATCAAGTAGCAGAGTCTTTTCACCTGATGGGGATCGCCAGGCCCACTGGATAAAATAACCCCATCAGGTTGCTGTTCCATCAGTTCATCATAAGAGATATCATAGGGATAGACTGTCACATTACAGTCCCTTTGACTCAGCTGGCGTAAGACAGAGTGCTTGACCCCTAGATCAATCAAGGCAATACTCTTTCCAAATCCAGGTACAGCATAGGCCGTTTTGGTCGAGACTTGACGCACTTGGTCTTTTGGAAGGACTGTCGCACGCAACTGATCCAAGATATGCTCGATCGAATCTCCCTTGTTAATGACAGTCGCCTTCATCCGTCCATACTTGCGGACAATTTTTGCCACCTGCCTCGTATCAATCCCTACAATCCCAGGGATTTTTTTTCGCTTCAAGAATTCATCCAAGGTCATCTGTTGCCGCCAATTGCTCGGCATCTCCACTAGATGCTGAACCACTACCGCTAAACAAGTGGGTGTAATGGATTCAGAATCATCCCGATTGATCCCTGCTGCGCCAATAACCGGGAAGGTAAAGGAGAGAATCTGGCCACTAAAAGCCTGATCCGTGAGCAATTCTTGATAACCTGTCATGGCTGTGGTAAAGACCAACTCACCAGTCACATATAGGTCTGCACCAAAGGCTTCTCCTTCAAATACAGTCCCATCCTCTAGAACCAATAATCGTTTCATTGAACCCCTCCCTTCTATTACACTACTCCAATTTTATCACAGTTCCTCAAAAAAAGGAAAGTCAGATTCCATGTAGTTGTCTACTCTGTCCTCTTTCTTTCCTTTCAATGAATTGTCAGTTATCTTATTTTGCTCCGCGACCTTTAAGGACGGCTTCAATGATGGCCATACGGACAAAGACACCATTGGTCATTTGTTCTACGATGCGAGATTTAGGAGCTTCTACCAAGTGGTCCGCAATTTCAACGTCACGGTTCACTGGTGCTGGATGCATCAAGATCGCAGTATCTTTCATACGGTCATAACGTTCTTGTGTCAACCCATGAAGACGGTGGTAGTTTTCTTTAGAGAAGAGTGATTCGTAATCATGACGTTCGTGTTGCACACGCAAGAACATCATCACATCCACTTCTTCAATAACTTCATCGATCGTCACAAATTTTCCATAATCTTCAAATTCTGCACTTCTCCATTCGTCTGGACCTGCAAAGTAGAGGGTCGCACCCAAACGTTTCAAAATTTGCATATTTGATTTTGCCACACGTGAGTGATCCAAGTCCCCAGCGATACAAACTTTCAAGCCATCAAAGTGACCGAATTCTTGGTAGATGGTCATCAAATCAAGCAAGCTTTGGCTTGGGTGTTGACCTGAACCGTCCCCACCATTGACGATAGAGGCTGTGATCGTTGGACTTTCAACCAATTCTTTGTAGTAGTCTACTTCAGGGTGACGGATGACACAAACATCCACTCCAAGAGCTGACATGGTTAAGATGGTATCGTAAAGTGTTTCCCCTTTGTTCACAGAGCTTGTCTTCACATCAAAGTCAAGGAGATCACATCCCAATTTCAACTCTGCCACTTCAAAGGCTTTGTGGGTACGAGTTGAAGGTTCAAAGAAAAGGTTTGAGATGATGTGTTGGTCTTCGTAGGATGCTTTAGCTCCGTTTTTGAACTCAATCCCACGTTTGATCAAAGCCATTACTTCTTCATTGGTAAGAGTTTCCATTGAGACAAGGTTTTTAAGAGCGATTTGATTTTCAGACATGTTGATTCTCCTTTTAAAATGTGAATGCAAATAGTTTACAATTTGTTTAAGCTTCTTTGATGAGGACGCGGTCTTGGCCGTCTAGCTCCACCATTTCGACAATGATTTCCTCTGACTTACTAGTCGGGATATTTTTCCCAACAAAGTCAGGACGAATCGGCAACTCCCGATGCCCACGGTCGACTAGAACCGCAAGACTTACTCGAGCAGGACGACCGTGACTGACCAGATTATCAATGGCAGCGCGAATCGTGCGACCTGTATAGAGGACATCATCGATCAAGATGACTTCTCTATGAGCGATATCAACTGGTAAAACCGTCGTATCTTCTGTTGCCTTCATATCATCTCGGAAAGGCTTGGTATCGAGTTCTGCAACAGGGACATCAATTTGTTCCAGCTGAGAGAGGCGTTCTTGGATCCGGCGAGCAATGTAAACACCGCGCGTCTTGATTCCCACCAGCACAATCTGGCTTAAATCTTTGTTTCGTTCAATGATTTCGTAGGTGATGCGGGTAATGGCCCGTTTCATCGTCAAATCATCAACGACTTCTTTGGTTTTCATTCAGTCCTCCTTAGTTGTAAAAGAAAAACCTCCTTTTTCAAGGAGGTTCAGCAAATGAATGGTCTAAGAGGATATAGTCTCGCCCTATACTCCTAGCCATTGTTTTTCACAGTCTCCTTGCCTGACTCACGGGACAGGATTAAAGGATTTATTTAATTGAGATAACTATATCACAGTTTCAAACGACATGCAAGAAAAAACTCAACATTTTTTAAAAAAATTTAAAGATATGACTTTTCGTCTAAATAATGTTCGGTTTTTACTGAAAAACAGCCTATTTCCGCTTGATCTTCTTAATCCCATAGAGGACATAGCCAGCCAAGAGGTAGGCGATAAAGATGATCACCACCCATTTACCAACAAAAGCCCAGCCGTATTTATTGACATTGATAAAGAAATAAGCAAAAGGACTATCTTTTGCACCTGGAATCGGCCACTTCAGGACCAAACCATTGAGAAGAGCAAAGAGCATATAAGCAAGGGGAATCAAGGTCCAAAGGAAAGGATCGAACTTGCGGTATTGCTTGGCTTTATCAATCACTAGGGTATCAAAGAAGAACATCAAAGGAACAATGTAATGACAAAGGAAGTTTTCCAAACGATAAAACTTCTCTGGTGTCGCAAGAGGCGCCAACATAAAGTGGTAGATAACAAAGGTAATCATAATAGCCATGGTCACTGCCCCCTTCATGCGAAGGTAGCCCTGGGTCTGGGTCGAACGACTACGAAGCATGCGCCAGACCATATCTCCCATGAAAAACATGACCAACATGTTTGACAAAATGGTGTAATAAAGCATCATACCAAAGCCACCATGCTTGGTCAGTTGCAGATAAACGCCGAGCACACTGAAGATAAACAATAGAAAACGATAGATAAACAATAGTTTGAATTTCATAGTATTCTCCTGAAAGAAAAGGGGCTAGCCCTTCTTCTTATCTTTAGATCTTCTTCACAAATTCTGATTTGAGTTTCATTGCGCCAAAGCCATCGATCTTACAATCGATGTTGTGGTCGCCTTCTACGATACGGATGTTTTTCACGCGCGTTCCTTGTTTCAAATCCTTTGGTGCACCCTTGACTTTCAAATCTTTGATCAAGGTCACCGTATCGCCATCAGCCAATTTGTTTCCGTTAGCGTCAATCGCTACGACACCCTCTTCTTCTTCGACCTCAGCCGGGTTCCACTCATAAGCACACTCTGGACAGACCAAGAGCGCCCCATCTTCATAGACATATTCAGAGTTACATTTTGGACAGTTTGGTAGGTTATTCATTTCCATCTCCTTAGCAAAATTAACTCCCATAGTATACCATGAATGAGAATATTTGACAAATCTGGCTTGACTGTATAAAAAGGAGACAACTTGGCCTCCTTACATGGATGATATCTTTCAATCTTCTTGCAATTCTTGAATATCCCGAATCACGCGCACGCCTGCTTGATTCTTCTCGCTCAGTTCAGCATCAGAGTATGGGAAGGTATTGATCAAGATACTCTCCATACCGATACTTTGGGCAACGGCGACATCAGTCGTAAAGTCATTCCCCACCATGACCGTTTTCTCAGGGTTCAACTGGTGTTCTTTCAGCACTTCCAAGAGGAACTCTGGCTGAGGTTTGCGAATACCTGCATCTGATGACAAGTAAATGGCATGGAAAAGTTCTCTCAAGCCTACTAAATCAATCTCAGGATTTGTAAATTCTGCTTGGGCATTGGATAAGAGATAAATCCGGCAACCTGCAGCTTTCATATCCTCTAAAACCTCTTTCGTGTGTGGATAAAGCTCCAATCGTTTGCGAGAAAGGACACGGAAGGTCCGTGCAATCAAACGTCCCCACTCTTTGAGGTGGGCAACACTGTTTCCACTAGGATGACTTTCTAAATACAATTGCACAAAAATGACCGTCAGATCAATCTCAGGATGGGCAACTTGTTTTTCCTTGGCTAAGTCTTCTTCAGCTTGTTGCACCAACACCTTATAGCGGGCCTTCAGGCTTTCCCCTGTATAATTAGCCCCATAGGATTGGTAGATCTGGGCCATGGTATCCCATAAGACTGGACTGTCCTCATCGGTTTCAATGTCGACCAAGGTTCCATAAAAATCAAAAATATAGTTTTTAAATGCGTACTTGTGCGGATTCATCTCTCACTCCCGTAACAAACAAGGTAAAGGTTGCCTTGCAGACATTGGCGCCGTCTTGATTGGTAATATCGACATCCACAACGCGAGTCGTGCGCCCACTGTGGACACATTCACCATGGATGGTCAGGACATCCCCCAGACGTCCTGCTTTCAAGTAATTGATGGAGGATTGCAAGGTCACACCATCGACCCCCTGAGAAACCACGACCAAGCCACTGACTTGGTCACACAAGGTAAAGAGATAGCCTCCATGCGCATTTCCATAATAATTGAGCGAGGAATCAACGACCTTGGTTGTCACCACTACATGGCCATCTCTCATCTTTTCGATTTCGTAATTTTCAAATGCAGCAATTGCATCAAAGTGAAAATCTTTCATATACTTGCCACCTTTTCTAGCATCTTTTCAACTCCTCTATCATACTACAATTAAGATCTAGATACAAGCGAAGGAGCAATTCCTTAGAAACAGAAAAGGAGACTCCAACTAAGTAAGAAGACGATACTAGGAACAATGTATTTTCGTGGGTGCTTCCAACATTCCCTCTTTAAAATCCATGTTCTTAAAGGGAAATAGATTTCAATAAGTAAGTGCAAAAAAGCTTCCATTACTGCTAGAATCATGACTCCTAGTAAAAATAGAATCCCCAAGTCATGCATGACCACCATTTTTAATAATAGAGCAACAAATAGATTCACAGCTAAGAAATAAGTCAGCAATACACGGTAATACATCAAGTAAAAGAAGCGACTCTTAGGAAGGGACTTAACATGATCAATCAAATCTTTATCCGCGGAAATGAGGGTGGTTAATGGCGTATTGACAGAAGCCATCGTTAAAAGAATGATAATTTTTAAAGATGCATCATAATCCTGTATCAGAATGAGAAGTAGGAATATGAGAGTAAAGACAAAATTGATGGAAAAATAGCGCTCTTGAAATAAGGAAAGCCAAAAATAATTGCCACTTCTTCTCTTTGCGACGAGCAACTGATCATTTTTTGAAATCGCGACCAGGTCCTCATTTTTAAAAATTAAGACAGCAAGGAGGGCTGACAGTAAGATCATATAGGACACTTGTTGGACCCATAAAGAAGAGACTGTAAGAACAGTCGTTACAAAAATGAGCACCCCTCCAAGAAAACTGGGCCTTGTATTGAACTGGATAAAGACATAAAACACACTCAATACCACCAGTAAAGATAGGAGGACAAGCTTAAAGGATTGTGGCAGGTCTAACTTGACTCCCAAAAAGAGGATCAATAACAGCACGCACTCTAACAAATTGAGAAGAAAGGTTACCGTCAGAAAAGAACCTTTGAAACGATTGAGAGACAACGGAAGCTGGTAATAGGCCTGGACCCTGTCCATCGAAAAGTAGGAATAGAGCAATTGAAAGGTTGATAGAGCAGTGACAATAGCCGTACTGATCAATAAGATTTGAAAGCTCGTAGAAAATTTGGCCCCAACAAGATGGTAATAAAGAGCAAAGGCTAAGGAAGTCAAGAACAAGATGAGCCGATTTTTGGATACCAAATCTCTAAAAATTGCTAGTAGCATGCTCTACCCCCTCTGACGATTGACGACATGAAACCAATCTTCTAAATTCGATTCGATCGCGTCTAGGTGACCATCTTCAATAGTATAAGCTGTATCACAGACTCGAACGATACTCTCTGCGATATGCGAACTCATCAGAATAGCGCCTTCTTCTTTATACTGCAATAGTAAACCATATAGAAATTCTGTCGCATCAAAATCTAGGCCATCAAATGGTTCGTCCAAAATAAGGAGGGGAGGTTTGAGATAAAAAGCTGTGATCAAGAAGACTTTCTTCTTATTTCCCGTTGACAAACTACCGATATCGGTGTTGAGAAATTCTTCAAAATGAAAACCTGAGATCAGGTCCTGCAATAACGTTTCATCTTTCTTTCGATGATACAAACGACAGACAAAATTAAAATAGTGAACAAAATCCCAGTTTAAAAAACTATTGTTTTCAGTAAAAACTGTATAGGTACGGCTCTTATAGAAATTCGTATGAAAGGAGGTCACCTTATCTTCTAAGGTAACAGTCTCAACTGCATACTGCCGATGATCAAAAACACTACTTAAAGCTTTTAGCAAGGTTGTCTTCCCAGCTCCATTTCGTCCAATCAACCCTACTACAGAATGATTGGGTACAAGCAGATTCGTGTCTTTTATAACGGGCTTGTCTTTTTTATACCAAACATTTAGCCCCTTGATGTTTAAACACTCACTCTTCATCGACGCACTCCTTTATAAAGGTAAGAAGCCCCAACTAAAAGCAACAGCAAAGCGTATAACCATTCCTTTTGAAAGGCAAAGACTAAGGCACCGATCAAGAAGCAAATTCCTATAAGGATTCTAAATTGTAATTTCATATCTTGCCTTCTTTCTATTCACAGTATGAAAGATTACAATTGTATTTTATGCTTATACTATAGTACTTTTTTAAAGCAGATTCAAGCACGAATGGAACATTCTCAATGCTTTAGGCACATTTTATCTTTGAAGATAAAAAAGAACTAGATATTTCTAGCTCTTTGTTTAAAATCTTAATTTTCAATCATGTTAATCTTTATCTACTTTTAAATAATTATAGAAGTTAATTACAGTAGATAAAAAACTCAATAAACAAATGAATTGAATCAATATTTTAACAGGCTGTCTAACATTGTTCATTTGTGTCAATATGATAAAAGAAGAATTTATAAAGATGATTAACTGTAGCAATATATTTGTATAATTAAATTTCATTTTTGTTCACCTTTTATTTCTAAAATATGATCAACTTGGTTATAGATGTCAGGAGAGTGAGTAGCTATAATTATAATTTTATTTTCTTTCTTTAAGCTCAATATTAATTCTATTATTTCTTCACTATTTTTTTGATCTACAGATGCAGTTGGTTCATCTGCTAATATAATTGGTGAATCTTTTAAAATTGTTTTAGCTAGAGCTACACGTTGAGCTTCTCCTCCTGAAAGAGTATATATTTTACGATTTAGATTTACATCAAGATGAACTCTTTTTAAAGCTTCATTCATTTTCTTTTGCATTTCCAACTTGCTTATTTTTTCTCCAATAAAAGCCAACATTAAGTTTTCTTGAATCGACTTATTTTCGATAAGACCAAAATTTTGAAACAAATAACTAAGATAATTTTTGAAATAATCCTTTTCTTTAATATTATTTAGATTAATATCATTTACAATTATTTCTCCAGAATCAGCTTCTTCTAATTTACCAATAATATTTAGTAATGTGGTTTTTCCAGCACCAGACGCACCTATCAGAGCATAAGAATTCCCTTCATAAAAATTATAATTTAAATTCTCTAGAACAATACGGTTATCGAATCCTTTATTTATATTTCTTAATTCGATCATATTAAGCTCCTTTTAGAAATAAAATATTTACTCTTTTCTCTTTAATTAATTGAAATGCAAATACGATAAGCAACAATAATAAGTATACAAACGGTACTAATATTAGTAAAAATGAAAATCTTAAAACAATTGTACAAATACCAATTAGAGTAAAGCACGTAATAAGTAATCCAAGATAAACTCGATGAATACATAATTGGTTTTTCCCAGCCAAACGTTCTATAAAATGTGTCCTCCTTTCTTGATAAAAATAAATACTATTCATCAAAATGAATAATAAAAATGAGGTAGTAATACTTAAAACAGTCGTAGCAAGTAAAAAGTATTTTCTTGTTACTATCATATCAATTCTTTTCTCAATAGATAATAATCCACTAGTAAGTGAACCGAAGGAAGCTGTCAATTTATATTTTCGAATTAACGTAGTTACTTTTTCAGAATGGTTAACTATTAAGAACGAGGTTGGCAATAAAGCATAGTTAGGTTTTTCCACAACAATAATTGGATCATGGACCATTGCTTCATTGGAAAATTGCCTCCCAATTAAAGAGTAAACTGGATAAGTAAACAAATCACCACCTTCGTATATGAAACTAGCAATTTTGGAATTTGGTTGGGTATCTTCGACTAATGTTTCCTTAGATGAAAATCCCCTTTTCTCAAAATACTCCCATTTATTCTTTAATTGATCAAATATATTTTGATAACGATTTGGAATTAAAATCATTTTATCATATGTTTTCATATCTTTTAGAAATAATTTTGCTGAGTCAGATAACTTAATTTTATTTACTGCAACGTAGTTAGCATTAACATAAATTACATTTGAAGAATAATCTGAAGTTGGTTCGAAATTCTTATTATCTTTGTTCGAAATCAACATATTATCTAACATGTCGTTTCTATAAATAATCGTAGTGTTGTCAGATAACTCATTAAAAAATTTTTCTTTTTGATCTTGTGAAACACTGTCGCCATCTTCTAAAGAAGTTATCTCATAATATTCAGCATTCCTTTGCCAATGACTTTTTCCTACCTCTAACGATTCAACTTCTTTAGTTATTGAAATCATTCCATAAACACAGAACATAACAGAAAATAAAGTAAATAGCTGTATTAGGATCGTCATAACAAAGATGAAACCTAGCGGAGCCTTTCCTTTAATTGATAAAATAATTGGTTGGTGTTGAAGAATATAATAAAAACAATGTGAAAGAAAAAAATTAACGATAAATATTAATAAGGCCCAAACAAACACTGGTACTAAGATTATCAACAGAGCTAGAATCGAAAATTTTCTTAAAATGATTAATGTACTAACAATACCAAGTATAGAACATATCAATAAACATAAGATAAAAATACTATCGTTTTTTGTTTGTTCTATAGCAATCGCATGCTTTCCTTTGCCAGAAACTCTTAATATTCCAACCTCTTTCATGCCAGAAACTTGTTGAGCTAGTATTAAAGAGATATAGGTAATTAAAATCCCAATTACGATCAATACTGATTGTGGAGTATTCAATAGTAATCGAAATAGAGAAGTCTCATAATTAGTTGGCAAAACTCTAACAGTGGCATTAAGCTGCAATAATCCTTCAGCTACTTGCTCCGCATTCATAGAACCACTCACAACAACATAAACTGTATTGTATGAACTATTTTCTATTAATTCATTATCCGTTTGCTGCTTTAGCTCTTTAGGTAAATTTTTGGCTCCAATTGGAACATATGTATTTTGTATTTGTTTGTTAGACTCATCGACAGGAGCAACAATTCTTCTTGCTAGAACAATATCGTTTTTAGCTACAAATTCATTAATTTTATCAGAAAAATCGACAGGAGATTTTTCAACAACTATTACATTTCTAAAACCAGCAAAAATCTCGTTTTCATTTGTATTGATGAATAACAAGCCAATTAAACAAATCAAAAGAAAGGAAATAATTAATAAAATTTTTTTAAACTTACTATACATCCTGTACCTCGCTTTTAAAAAGCTCAACCCTAATGTATTCGACAAAATTTTTAAAAGAGGAGGGGTGCTCCTCCTCTTACTTATCTATGAAATTCATGATATTCTAACTTATGAATACCAAATACATATTGTAGAACAAATAAAATCGTTAATTTGAGTAAAAACCGGAAGGATTATAGTAAAATGTTGCTGGATCCCAAAGAGTCCCTATAGATGCTTTAGCCCAAACACCAGGGCCAGCATTTCTAAAATTTTTAATTCCATTATTTGCATTCACAACCTTTGCACCATGATTTTTATGGTCATGCTTATAGTGAGAATATGCATTATTCCATCCATAACCATAATCCCAAGTACCATCATGTACTATAACTCTATCTGCATATGAAATTGAAGCGATCGACAAAGTTGCAGATAATATGATAATCGTTAACAGTTTAGAAATCTTATTCATAGCATTTCCCTCAATTTCTTATAATCTTAGCAATAATTAAAATTTTATATTGTACATAATAACCAGCTCCAATCATACAAAATTATCTATATTCTTATTACTCATTAATATAGATGAAAATTCAATTGTTGAAATTCCTATCATAGAAGTCTTTGGAATGTATCACTCCTGGATCTATACCTTCTACTTTATTAGAAACATATACAGTACCAAAAGTAAATAACAATAAACTAAACATAATTGAAATATTTCTAAAAAGCTTCTTCATCACTTGTAACCCCTTTCATTTTACAAGTGAATTGTATCACTTTAAGCATTCATTGTCAATAATTAATATTATTTTTTTGTTATTTTTTAAAGTTATATACTATAGTTATTTCTTTACATGATAATTATATCTAAAAAAACCTCGCCTTTAGGCGAGGCCGTAGATAAATACATAAACAATTGTATTGCAACCACATTATTAAATTAAGTTATTTTTTATATAGTTTTCTATAGTTAGTGCCATTTTCTCATTTCCAGATAAACTATACAACGTCTCAGATAATTTAAAATATTTTTTCACTTCGTCTTTTTTTGCAAACCCTTCACTTACGTTACCTAATAAACAGAATAAGTCCGGTAATAAATAAAAGTGATTAAATTTTTTACAAATATCGATTGTTTTCACAATTTCAGAAATTGCTTCTTTGATTTGATTATCTATCCATAAATATCGACAGTAATTATAACGCACTTTAACTAATAATTCAAAATTCTCCATTATTGATATATTAGATTTTTCGAGTGGGATTATGATTTTTTGATACATTTCCCCACTTATTTTTTCATTTTCTAAATCTATATAAGAATAGAAATTAAGAAGACTGTTTAGAAACATAAAATAATCTCTATCTGATTCTGACATTTTATTTAATAATGTTTCTAACTTCTTTATAGCCTCCGTTTTTTTATTATCACAATGAAAAAGAATAATTGATTCTATCCATGAAAGGTATGATTGATCATACAACGGAAGTTTATGTTTTTTTTCTTTTTCTAGATTATATAAATACTTTAGAGAGAAATAATCTCTTTGATTTAATAATTTTTTTGATAAATCTATAAAATTTCCAAGCGTAGAACTATCCGCTAAAATATTCTCATCAAAAAAATATTCCATAGGTACGTTAAGTTTCTGAGCTAATTTATAAAGAATATCAGATCCAGGATTATACTTTCCTTTTTCTATTCGACTTATTTGTCCCTGTTTACAGATTCCCTCAGCTAATTCTGATTGAGACAACTTCAATTCTAATCTTCTACTTCGAAATCGACTTGCTAATAATGTCATTTTCCCACCTCCTGATCCATATCTACGCAGGTGTATTTTATCATTATTTTAGATAATGTCAATAATATATATTTATTTATTGATATTTCTTATAAAAGTTGTTTGGTTCTTAAATAATTTTTACAATTGAATCTTATAGACAATATTATTCTTACTTTGAAACAGCTATTTACAATATTTATCTTTGTCATTATTAAAAATTCTAATAACCCACAATTTATCATTTGAATAAATCCTTAAAATCTTAATTTTTCCCAATCATCGTCTGTCCGTTTGCGATAATAAAACTCAGACAAGTCTGAGTCTTCCATCACTTCCAGCAGAGGAAGCATGTCGTAGGATAAGTCCAACTTTTCTAATTGGTCCTTCTCAACCCAAGAAACTTCTCCTTCTTCAGACGATCTTAGCTGGCCTGTAAATTCTGTCGCTTTGTAGCAAAAGACAATATAGCGGCCTCCCTCGTCTGGCTCCCAGTCTTTAACTGCGACCAGTTTTGGATTTGTAATTGTAAGTCCTGTCTCTTCGTAGACTTCACGAATGACGGATTCAGCAATACTTTCTCCTTCTTCGATATGGCCTCCAGGAAAGGCATAACCAGACCATTTCTTGTAGCGCTCAGGTGACCGGTATTGGAGGACTACTTTATTCGTTGTACAGTCTTCGATCAGACATAGATTTGTTAAAATGGTAGATGTTTCGCGTGACATATATTTCCTTTCTATGGATTTACCATCCATATTCTCTTTATTTCACTTCTAGCTTCATGATGAAGGGATTGACCAGTTCATAGTAATCACGACTCCGTATAGGGATCGCTCCATGGGGAATTTCAACATAATTCCCTCGTATCTCCGCATTATGATGGATTGGAGGGATTATGGTATAAGCTGAATCTGTAAAAGACACTTGGAGAATGAGCCAAATGAAAAATGCTAGAATGACACTCAAAAATTGTAAGATTAGATGAAAAAACTTGAACTCTCTCTTTTTATAAAAGATAGACCAAAGATGGAAAACAAGAACTAGAAATAAGAAATCAAACCAGAGACAACTAAGTAGAGGAGTAAATGATAGACCAAAAAAACTAGTATTACTTCAATAACGAAAAAAGCTAAGAAGAATAAATAAAACATTTTAAAACCATTTAACTGCTTTAGCATAGAGAAGTCCTCCTAATTTAGAAAAGATGTAACTAACTAGATTATAAATCTAATCCATAACTACGTCAATGTGCATTGAATGGATACCTTCATTTAAGATTTTTCACTTCCGCCTCTGGTGGGTTGCAAATCTCAAGGGACAAAAAACTAAACATTCAGGACTGAAAGTGGAGTTCTCGCCTTAAATAATGATCAGTAGAATATGAACCCCCAATCGTAACCAATGATCAATGAGAGGCGTTTCCGGATTACTATTTTTACTATCTAAGAATAGGCTGAGCGATAACAAAAGTAAAAGAATGGTAATAATTATTTTAAGAGACAGCATCATACCGCCAATAGCAAGAGCAGCTAGAAAGCCAAAAAATGGCAAAGGGCTAAATAAAAATGACAATAAACTAAAATAAAGCATAAACAAAGATAGAATCAATAGGCCATAAACAATCAAATAAGTAAAAATAGAAACTCTTTGACCTTCTCTTTTCATTTTTGAAATTGAAGAAATGACATAGATCATATAGATAAAAAGCAGCATATTGGACGATTCCTATTTTTTTATAGATTATATTGATAGTTTAACTGAATCCGATTCAAAACACAACTAAAGACAAGAACAGGATCAAAGTTTCTTCACTTCTGCTGACACCTTTTTGAGATGCTTCTCTCGCATGCTATCGGTATTCACATCCCGGCCGACTTCACCTAGTATGCACACACGCTTAGTTTTAATTCCACAATGATTCAAGACAGCATTTTTCAAAACAGAAATGCCATAACTATCTGGAACGTTCAGAGGGCCTGAAAAAATCTTGTACCACCAAGTAGGCGCCATGGAGGTCGCATAAATACTGGCGGTTTTTCCTTTAAGCAACTTCTTGAATTGCTTGCCTCTAAGGTAATTCCAGATGAAGCTTCCTTGATCATTGGCCGAGTAGGCAATCCCCGGTGTAAAGACCCGATCGATCCAGCCTTTCATAAGGCTCGGCATACTACTCCACCAGATGGGATAGACAAAGATCAGGTGATCCGCCCACTGGATCCATTCTTGAGAACGAAGGATAAAGGAATCTTCCTCCATCCGCTTTCGATAACCGTAGCGAAGAACCGGATCAAAGTCTTCTTCATTGAGACTAATAGTTTTAATCTCATGCCGGCTTGTGTCCAAATTGCTTACAATTGTTTGAAAAATTGCCTGACAGTAACTTTCTGGATCTGGATGCCCATTGATGACTAAAATCTTCATTCGTCTTCTCCTTCATCTCTTTGGTTCATTCTATCTCTTTTATTTTTTTATTTGATGAATTGATAATGGTTCAAAGATTGATAGATACGTCCTTTAGGAATTTTTATTTGAAGAACATATCATCCGCAATTCCTTAATAGGTTTTCCAAGTTCAAGTATTTTTTCTTGGCCATCAAAAGTAAAGCCCATTTTTTGATAGAAAGCAATGGCTCGCTTATTCTCTTTCAATACCCATAAATAAATCTCAGAGAAATGATCGAGAACAGCAAATGCAGCATGCATTAACTGTTTACTCACACCTTTTCCATAGTAATCTTTTAAAACATATAGGGCAATGATTTCACCAGCTTGAATGGTCTCATCACGGTAATTTCCATAGCTGATAAATCCAACGACCTTCTTTCCATCCATCGCAATCAAGGTATTTTCTGGATATTTTTGACTAAAGAATCGACATTTTTCTAATGTCATCGTCTCCTGAAAATCCGCGGGTAAAAGATCGTCATAAGCCTCTCTCCACGTTTGCCAATGAACGAGAGATTTTCCTTCTATCTCTTCAGGAGTTTCCATCTGTTTGACAGTGATTACCATTTGCTTCCTCCCATTCTTCTCTCAAAATGCCGTATTTAATACTATCATAATAAACACCTTGATAATAACGAACTTTTGGAATATGAGCTTCTTTTTTCATTCTTAATTTTTCAGCCAATTTCATCATACCAAAATTTCCTGACCAAGTTGTCAAACCAAGATGCTCCAACTCCAAGTAATCCTGAAATGTCCGATCTATCCACTGTAGCATAGCAGCTTTTCCAATTCCAGAGTTCCAAAATTTGTTATCATAAATACAAATTCCCAATTCCATCCATCTTGTTTCTTTACATACCCAGTAGCGCGAAACAGTCCCAACTAGTTTATCATCAACAAAAATACCAAGGCGATTTGAGTTGTTTAGAGTGGATTCTAATTTTTGTAGTTTAAATTCTTGAAAATTAGGAAAATACTGATAATCGTCATAATAGGGAGCGTCATACTGCTTCCAAATTGGATTAGATTGTGAATAAGCAATTTCCCACAAAGGCACCAAATCTTCTTCTATTAGTTTTCTTAAATCGATCATATTTATCCCTCAATCCAAGGCCTTGACTTCCAACATCATATCGCGGATCTGTGCTGCCAGTTCGAAATCAAGCACTTCGACGGCTTCTTGCATTTGCCCTTGCAGTTTCTTGACCAGTTCCTTACGCTCTTGGCGGTTGAGACTGGTGATATCCACTTCCTTGTCTTCTTCCTTGGCCACAGCCTTGGTAACAGAGATCAGGTCACGGATTTCCTTCTTAATGGTTTGTGGCACAATGCCATGCTCTTCATTATAAGCCATCTGAATCTGACGACGGCGGGCCGTTTCATCGATGGCTTTTTGCATGGATTGGGTCATGGTGTCCGCATACATGATGACATGGCCTTCACTATTACGGGCTGCCCGTCCAATAGTCTGGATAAGCCCACGCTCGTTACGAAGGAATCCTTCCTTGTCCGCATCGAGGATAGCCACTAGACTCACTTCTGGTACGTCAATCCCTTCGCGAAGGAGGTTAATCCCGACCAAGACATCAAAGACACCCAGACGCAAATCACGGATAATCTCCGTCCGTTCCAAGGTCTTAATGTCCGAGTGCATGTATTTGACCTTGACACCCATTTCTTTAAAGTAGTCGGTCAAGTCTTCTGCCATCTTCTTGGTCAAGGTGGTGACAAAGGTCCGCTCTCCACGTTCTACACGCGCATTGATCTCACCCAAGAGATCGTCCATTTGTCCCATGGTAGGGCGTACTTCCACTTCTGGATCCAGAAGACCAGTCGGACGAATAATCTGCTCGATCACGGTATCCGTCTGTTCCATCTCATAGTCACCTGGTGTCGCTGACACATAGACAATCTGGTGGACATGGCTTTCAAACTCCTCACGACGCAGAGGCCGGTTGTCCAAGGCAGACGGCAAACGGAAGCCATAGTTGACCAACATCTCCTTACGTGAGCGGTCTCCATTGTACATGCCCTTGATTTGGCCCATGGTCATGTGGCTCTCATCGATCATGATGAGGAAATCTTCTGGGAAGAAGTCAAGAAGGGTGTACGGTGGCTCTCCTTCACTCCGGCCATCCATGTGACGAGAGTAGTTTTCGACACCATTAGTGTAGCCCATCTCACGAAGCATTTCAATGTCATACTCAGTCCGTTGCTTCAGGCGTTGGGCTTCTAAGAGCTTGCCTTCTTTTTCAAAGACTTTCAACTGCTCTTCTAGTTCCGCCTGAATCTTGGCAATGGCCACTTCCATATGGTCGTCATTGGTCACGAAGTGAGTTGCTGGGAAGATCGCTAAGTGGTCCACATCTCCTAGAACCTGGCCGGTCAAAGCTTCAATCTCACGAATCCGCTCAATCTCATCCCCGAAAAACTCGACTCGAAAGGCATGCTCATCACGAGAAGCCGGGAAAATCTCCACCACATCCCCACGGACACGGAATTTCCCCCGTTGAAAGTCGATGTCATTGCGCTCAAACTGGATATCTACCAAGTCGTTCAGCAATTTATCACGAGAAATCTCCAGACCCGGACGCAGACTCACTACGCTATCCGCGTATTCCTTAGGTGAACCCAACCCATAGATACATGAAACAGACGCAACTACAATGACGTCATTTCGTTCTAAAAGAGCGGAGGTTGCTGAGTGACGAAGCTTGTCAATCTCATCATTGACCGAGCTATCTTTTTCGATATAGGTATCGCTCGATGGCACATAGGCTTCTGGCTGGTAGTAATCGTAGTAAGAGACGAAATACTCGACCGCATTTTCAGGGAAAAATTCCTTGAACTCCCCATAGAGCTGGCCCGCTAGGGTTTTATTGTGCGCGATGACCAGAGTCGGCTTATTGACCTGGGCAATGACCTGGCTCATGGTATAGGTCTTCCCCGTACCAGTTGCCCCCATCAAGATTTGGGCCTTCTCGCCCCCCTCGATATTATCCACCAACTGCTCAATGGCCTGCGGTTGGTCCCCAGACGGTTGGTATTTTGACACGAGTTTAAATTTGTTATTTACTTTTCTATCTATCATGAATGTTCCTTTCGTTTATATAGTCATTCATTTCTTGGTCTGAGAAAACCTCTCCTCTATCCACGGGAATTCGTATGATTTGGGTCTTCTCAACATACTTACGTTTCCTTGGTAACTGAAAACCGAGCTTTTTATCGTATGTGATAGCCGTCTCACTATCTTTGAATAGAATCATCAGAACCCGGTATCTTTTTTTATCATCCAATTCGGATTGGTAGTCAAAAAAGTATTCAATCCGCTTCAAAAAATAAAGAAAAGATGATAAACGCTTGATATCGGCTATGTGACTTGACCAATCTTTCATGACAAGGTCGATATCAGATAAGGGGATTTCAAAGGTTTTTCGGCCAAAAAGTTTCCCATAATAGGTGAAGGTCTGCTCATCTACTTCTATCAATTTCTTTGTTTTTCTAAGATTCATCATACCATCTACCGCATAAATACCAGCGTATAATGGAAACAAAAGAAAGAAAAGGACAAAGAGCTTACCAAAATAATCCTCATACAAAGAATCATTTAAAAGGGAAGAAATAATCAAGCACAATGGAACGAGAGAAAAAAACATGCCCCATGCAATTTGAACTTTAAGCAGGCCTCTGTCAAACTTAACAATCATCTTTTTCCCCTTTCAAGTAGTTCTTCTTATTTTAGCATAAATCACCAAAATTCTCTGTGATGGGGAACGACAGAGAAATACAAGATGTAACAAAATAATCCATCAATTCAGTACATGTTTAATTTACAATATAATAAATTGGACACGCATTAGCATAAAAACTAAACAA
The DNA here is from genome assembly GCF_901875555.1 of Streptococcus parasanguinis. Lineage (GTDB taxonomy): Bacteria > Bacillota > Bacilli > Lactobacillales > Streptococcaceae > Streptococcus > Streptococcus parasanguinis_H. The sequence goes on along the minus strand of NZ_CABFMD010000031.1, from coordinate 115,138 downwards.
GACTCTCGCAATTACTTCGAAAGTCTTGTCTTTTATTCTAAAACCATGAAATACGTAACAAGAGGCTGGGACAAAAGTCATAGCCTCTTAATTGTTTTTGGATTGTCGAGCAAGACGCAGTGGTTGAGTGGGCTCTACTACGCTGATTTCATCAGCTTTTACAGCCCTACTCAACTGTGCGGAGGTGGGACGACGAAATCGAATTCTAACGAATGACCGATTTCTGTCCCACTCTCCCAAAATTAGAAAAGTTTGCTCATCACTATCATTTTTATTTACTACTTAACTTCTTGATTCCTTACCAAGAAGTAGAGAGTTGCTCCAAGTGAAAATACAAATCCAATAACGTAAATACAGAGTTGCAGATAGGAAGCTCTCCCTAATATGGTATCTGCAACAATATTATAAAATAGGTAACTAGTCAATGGTTCCACTACTCTTTCTATGAATGGTTGTACTAAAATAGGAAATAGCAATAAAATAGCTAAACTCCCCATTGGACTTTTGAAAAAACAGCTTAAGAAGTAAGAAATCAAAAAGTATTGGATGGAGCCAAACAAATAGAAACTGAAGATTTCTAAACTGACACCATTTTCGCTCCTATATAATTGAAACCATATAAGCAGTACAATGAAATATAAGGTTGATTGTAGTACTACATCAAATAACTCTACGAACAGGATCCTAATTGAACTTAGGATCCTTTTTCCACTTACCAAGTAAACTAGTTTTGTTTCGTGTGATTGTAACTCAACAAATGCATTAACACACCCAATACTAACAGAAAGCATTGAGGCAAAAACAAGAGCTTGCTTTATAGATAATTGTACAACAGTATCATTGATTGAAACTGGTAACACACCGAAGAGACACACAAAACCTATCAAAAGTGACTGTATAGCTATCTGGTACTTTACGGGTTTTAAACTATATTTTTTGACGATAAGACTAAATAATATTCTTGCCATTCTTCCTCCTCATTCGAATCATTTCTACAACCATTATGAACACAAAGAACAAGATCCCTTCTACTACTAAAAGTGTAAAGCCGTACAATTGGCTCGTTTGAGTCCCTTCAATTCGACCAAATGCAAATGACTTTGCCCCAATCAAAGGCAATAGATTTTCTATTTTAGAGGAAATTCCTCTTAGAATACCTGATAAGGTGATGACCAATAATAAAACGTCTGCAATTAATGCAGTCATTGATTTTTTCGTTACGATTACGAAAAGTAAAGTTAATAAAGTAAGAACGATTGCAAATATCATAACTCTTACCGTGACATCTAAAAACAATGTCAATTCTAAAAAATTCTTTAGAGTTGAATCCAGAAAAACGAATAAAATAACAGCGTTTACTATAGAAAATATTAAAGTAGAAAGTAACGATAGAACAATCGAACTTGCAATAAACCCAGTAAGACGAACTTTCCAGTTAGGAATCAATAACTGGCTATAATAATCATCACCAAATTGATAATGGGTTGAATAAACAAGTGAAACAAGAATTGGCAAGAAAATAACACTTGCTTGGTAGGGTGAAGATAAGAGAGCATCCCTGACTGTATAGACTGGATTCGAGGATAACATAGATGGATCAAGGTTAACCGCTTGTCCATTTCCTTCTACTAAGGCATTTATCACCTGGATATTTTGAATTGAAAAAAATATGCTGACTCCCAAAATAAGAAAGAAAGTAACTCTAAAAGTAGGTAAACTACTATATTTATAAAGGTCACTAAAAAAGGAACGCTTCAACAAATTATTCACCTTCTTTCCCTTCTAGTGCTTTAAAATATGCTTCCTCAAAAGAGCCAAACTGTTTCAATATATCTTTTGTAGGACCATCAATAACAATTTTGCCATTAGAAATACCAACCAGATGATCTACCGTTAATTCTAACTCACTCATATAATGACTTGTCATTAAGACAGTTTTACCTTCATTGACAAAAGATTGTAAAAAATTACGTACCCAGCGAATTCCTTCTGGATCTAGTCCATTGATTGGTTCATCTAAAATTAAGATGTCAGGATTTGCTAATAAGGCTGTCGCTAAACCAAGACGTTGCTTCATTCCTAATGAATAGTCTTTTACTTTTTTATGTTTAGCTTCACTTAACCCCACCAACTCTAAACATTCCTTGCACCTATTTCTATCAACACCACAAGCCAAGCCAATCCACCGAAGATGCTGGAATCCTGTTCTTGTTGGGTAAGGTTTGCAACTGTCGAGGAATGATCCAACAATACCAAATGGATTATCTCCCAATTGAGAGTATTTTTTGCCATCGATCAACGCCATCCCCATTTGACTATTTTCCAAACCAAGTAAAATCCTAATTAAAGTTGATTTTCCAGATCCATTCGGTCCAATCAATCCAGTAATCTCACCTTTCTTAGCTTTGAAAGACACGTTTTGAAGGACAATTTTATTATTATATTCCTTATGTAGCTTTTGAATTGTTATCATTCATTCTTTTTCCCTTCTGACTTTTAGTGAAATTCCACCTTCACTTGGAGCAAGTATAACAGGAGAAAATCAGGAAATTCTCAGAATAATTATTTTTTTTATTTTCAACAAATTACATTCTATATTTGCTATAATATGCTCATATAATTGGAGGAACTATGAAGTATAAAATTTTAGCCATTGACGATGATGAAAAAATCTTACGATTAATAGGGAATGCATTAGAAGCAAACAACTTTCACGTGGAAACTCGTAAAAATATAGAGGAGATCAATATCTGTGACTTTACAGGATTTGATCTAATTTTACTTGACGTCATGATGCCTATTTCTGGTTTAGAAATTTGTCGTTCCATTCGTCCACAAATTGCTACTCCAATCTTATTTCTAACCGCTAAAGATTTTGAAGAAGATTTACTAAAAGGAATACAAGCTGGAGCCGATGATTACATCACAAAACCATTCAGCATAAAAGAATTGATTGCAAGAATTCAAATGCATCTTCGTAGAGAAGAAAGATCTCACGATTCCTCTAAAGAAGAAATGAATTCAGATATAACTTTTTATCGAGATCGTCAAGAAGTTTATTATCAATCAAAGAGAATTTCATTAACTAAGCGAGAGTTTGATTTACTTTATCTTTTAGCAAAAAATGAAAACCGAATATTTAGCACAGAAGAACTTTACAATTATCTCTATCCTGTAAGCTCTGACGCTCAACTACGGTCAATCACTGAATACATCTATCAAATTAGACAAAAATTTAAAATTCATCAAATTGATCCAATCAAAACAGTATGGGGAGGAGGATACAAATGGAAAAAGAATTGACGATCAAGCAACTCATTAAGCGTACCTACCTTACAATTATTTGGCAATTTCTTCTATGTCTTATACTTTTCTACATACTCCCCGCTCTTCTATCTTCTGTATCTGGAATCAATGAGAAAAATGCCAATCGCTTTGCTTTATTTTTTAGTGTCAGTTCTTGGATTTATCTTTGCATCATTTTAATTGTTATCATTGTAATAAATATTAGACAGTTATTAACCAAGATTCAAAAAGAAATGAAGATGGTTTATCATAGTGGTCTATATTTCACAAAAAATGAACATCACCATTTGCAGATTAAAGAATTTATTGAAACAAATGAACTGATCGAAAAAATGCAATCTGAAATAAAAAATAGAATTCAAAATGAAAAAGATCAAAAAAAAGAACTCACGTTTCAAGTATCTAGTGCTGCACATGATCTTCGTAGCCCTCTAACCGTCATCAGAGGAAATGCTGAATTCTTACAATCCACCGAGCAAACACCTCAAGCAATGGAATGTCTAAAAGATCTGGAACAAGCAAGTATTCAGTTAAACGATTATTTTAACCACTTTATCCAATACTCCAAAACTTTTTATGACCATGATATTCAACTTGAAAACATATCAATTAAACAAGTAACTTATCAATTACAGGAACATATCTCACCTTTACTCCCTAGAAATACACATTTTGTTTTTACTAACACAGTAACTCCATCAACACAAATTGCAATTCATTCCAATCTATTTTTCCGAGCAATCACAAATATTATTAACAACGCTATACAACATCAAAAAGAAAATGATGCACAAATCCAGCTAACAATTTCACAAGAAAATAGTCAATTAGTTCTAACTATATGGAATAACCAATCTAATTTTTCAAAAAATATATTACAGAATGCTGGAAATCTTTTCTATAAAGATGACCAAGCAAGAACACCCTCTCAAGAAAGTCACTATGGACTTGGTTTATCTTTCGTCAAACGCGTCATGAAACTTCATAATGGAACGATGCATTTAGAAAATATTAATCATGGTGCACAAGTCAAGCTAATTATTCCTATTATTATATAGAAAAAGCCGAACCCATCAATATGAGTTCGACTTTCCTTCATTTATGACTCCAATGACTCCAAAAAATCAGTAATGTACGAAACTTCATGTCAGAAAACCTAACATCAAAAGTTGATTTTTCTTGCTAAACTGATATTTTTCTGATATAATAGCTTTTATAGAAAAATATAAGATCATTCATACTCTATTTGGTATGAATGTTTTGTTTTTTCAGGCCATCCTTTGGTCAATGTACTCATGGGTCAAACACCCAAAGAGAAATGAAGAAAAAGGAGACAGAAATGAAGAAAAAATTACTAGCCTATTTGCTTTTCTTATTTCCTCTGGTAGCATTCGCTGGTCATGCTCATGCTGAGACGATCAAGGTCGTTTTCGACACAGCTTATGCACCATTTGAATTTAAGGATTCAGATCAAACCTATAAAGGAATTGACGTAGAAATCTTGGACAAGGTCGCTGAAATCAATGGCTGGGATTTAGATAAATCCTTCCCTGGATTTGATGCTGCAGTCAATGCTGTTCAAGCTGGTCAAGCGGATGCCATTATGGCCGGAATGACCAAAACAACTGAACGTGAAAAAGTCTTCACCATGTCTGATACTTACTACGATACAAAAGTTGTCATAGCGACTACGAAAGCCGACAAAATCACGAAGTACAGCCAATTAAAAGGAAAGAAAGTCGGTGTCAAAAACGGAACTGCAGCCCAACGCTTCCTTGATAAAAACAAGGACAAGTACGGCTACAGTATCACAACTTTTGATACGGGTGATCTCATGTACAATAGCTTATCAACTGGTGCAGTGGATGCAGTTATGGACGATCAGCCGGTCATTCAATATGCCATCCAAAAAGGTCAGGACCTAGCGATCAATATGGATGGAGAAGCAGTCGGTGGCTTTGCCTTTGGTGTTAAAAAAGGTGGGAAACATGAAAAATTGATCACTCAATTTAACAAGGCCCTCGCCCAAATGAAAGCTGATGGGACACTTGATAAGATCATCAAGAAATGGACCGGTGAAAGCCAATCATCTGGGAACAGTGCCGTTCCAGAAACCACTACTCCTGCTGGTCAAAAAGCGACCCCTAAAAAATCAAAATACAGTATCTCAAGTGATTCTTCCTTTGCACCATTCGTTTTCCAGAATGGGAAAAATAAGTATACAGGGATCGATATGGATTTGATCAAGGCCATTGCCAAAGACCAAGGATTTACTATTGAAATTGATAACCCTGGATTTGACGCTGCGGTCAGTGATGTCCAATCTGGTCATGCGCAAGGAATAATCGCAGGGATGACCGTGACCGATGCTCGGAAAGAAACATTTGATTTTTCTGAACCATATTATACTGCTAACTCTATTCTTGCAGTCCAAAAGGATAGCAAGATTGATTCTTACGATGACTTAAAAGGTAAGACGGTCGGTGTTAAAAACGGAACTGCATCGCAGACCTTCCTTGAAGAAAACCAAAAGAAATATGGTTACAAGATCAAAACTTTCTCTGATGGGGCTTCTATGTATGACAGCTTGAATTCTGGTTCTGTCGCTGCGATTATGGACGACGAACCGGTTATCAAATACGCTATTAAACAAGGGCGTAAATTCAAAACACCTATCGAAGGAACTCCAAGTGGTCAACTAGCATTTGCCGTTAAAAAAGGTGAAAATCCTGAATTGATCGAAATGTTCAATAACGGTCTTGCAAACTTGAAGAAAAATGGCCAATACCAAAAGATTCTAGATAAATATCTTAAGTCAGATAGCAAATCAAGTACTTCAAGTACAACAGCAGATGAAACAACAATCTGGGGCTTGCTCCAAAACAACTACAAACAATTGTTAAGTGGTTTGGGTGTAACCCTTGCCCTTGCACTTCTCTCTTTCGCGATTGCTATGGTGATCGGTGTTATTTTTGGGATGTTTAGTGTTAGCCCTTATAAATGGCTCCGCTGGACAGCAGAAATCTTTGTCGATGTTATTCGTGGGATCCCACTCATGATCCTTGCTGCCTTCATCTTCTGGGGAATTCCAAACTTGATTGAATCTGTCACAGGTCACCAATCGCCAATCAACGACTTTGTTGCAGGTACCATCGCCCTCTCCCTCAATGCTGCTGCTTATATCGCAGAAATTGTCCGTGGGGGGATCCAAGCTGTACCAATTGGACAGATGGAAGCCAGCCGAAGCCTTGGAATCTCTTATGGCAAGACCATGCGTAAGATCATCTTGCCACAAGCAACCAAACTCATGCTTCCAAACTTTGTAAACCAATTCGTCATTGCCCTGAAAGATACGACGATCGTTTCTGCCATTGGATTGGTCGAACTCTTCCAAACTGGTAAAATCATCATTGCTCGAAACTACCAAAGTTTCAAGATGTATGCGATCCTTGCCGTTTTCTACCTCGTGATTATCACCTTGCTAACACGATTTGCAAAAAAATTAGAAAAGAAGGTTAACTAATGACTAAATTAAAAATTGATGTCCATGACCTCCACAAATACTATGGTGAAAATGAGGTCTTAAAAGGAATCTCAGCGAAATTCTACGAAGGGGATGTGGTCTGTATTATCGGACCGTCCGGTTCTGGTAAATCGACCTTCCTTCGGAGTCTCAATCTACTCGAAGAAGTGACAAAAGGTCAAATTACCGTAAATGGATATGATCTAACCGATCCAAAAACCAATGTTGATTTGGTCCGTGAAAATATTGGGATGGTTTTCCAACACTTCAACCTCTTCCCTCACATGAGTGTCCTAGAAAACATTATGTTTGCGCCAGTAGAGCACAAACTGATGACCCGTGAAGAAGCTCAAAAAGTCGGGATGGAATTATTGGAAAAAGTTGGTCTCGCAGATAAAGCCGATGCCAATCCAAACAGCCTTTCCGGTGGTCAAAAACAACGTGTGGCCATTGCGCGTGGACTCGCCATGAATCCAGATATTATGCTCTTTGACGAACCGACTTCTGCCCTTGACCCTGAGATGGTTGGAGATGTCTTGAACGTTATGAAGGACTTGGCCAAGCAAGGGATGACCATGATCATCGTCACCCACGAGATGGGATTTGCCCGCCAAGTAGCCAACCGCGTCATCTTTACTGCAGACGGCGAATTCCTCGAAGACGGCAAACCAGACCAAATCTTCGATAACCCCCAACACCCACGTTTGAAAGAATTCTTGGATAAGGTGCTAAACGTTTAAAAAGATAATATACCCTCATGGTTTCTGAGGAGGCTGGGACAAAAGTCCTAGCCTCTTCTTGTTTTTGGATTATCGAGCAAGACGCAGTGGTTGAGTGGGCTCTACTACGCTGATTTCATCAGCTTTTACTGCCCTACTCAACTGTGCGGAGGTGGGACGACGAAATCGAATTCTAACGAATGACCGATTTCTGTCCCGCTCTCTTTTTTCTTGATTAAAGTCTATATCTAGTATATAATCAATCTATAACGTATAGATTGGAGATATATCATGGCTATAACTTTATCGAAACAATACAATTTTAAACTGAATGAAGCCACTATGGAACAAGCTCGAAAAATTATCAAGGAAAAGGGAATGACAATGACAGATGCTATTTCTTTATTTGTGGAGCAAATAGTCCTAGAGCAAGATTTGCCTATTAAGACGGCCGAAGATCTACATAGAGAACAGTTGATTGAAGAATTACAAGCCCAATCTGAGCGTGCCTTGAGAGAATACGAGGCAGGCGAAGGAACTTCCCTAGACGATATGAGGGTACGTTATGGCTTATAAAGTGATTGCTTCAAAAGAGGTCGAGAATGCTATCGACAATATACACGACTATATAGCTACGGTACTTCTATCCCCTCAATCCGCCAAAAATACTGTGACTAAAATCTTAGACAGCTTAAAAAGTTTAGAGATTTTTCCTGAAGCAGGCTTTGACGCTGATGAGAAAATCGGAGTAAAGATTAACAGCAAGTATCCCTCACGAGGAAAAATTATAGACCAATATGTTTTGCTTTACTTCATTGACCAAAAACGAAACACTCTTTTTTTATCTCACCTATTCCACACTAAAAGTGACTACGTTACTTTGTTACAAAAAGACAATAAAAAAAGGCCAAATACTTGAGACAACTTTCTTAAGTTTATAAGCTCCGAAACCTTAATTTTTGGTACCGTCTTGGTTTGACAATACGGTATATATATAATATTTTACAGCTATATCCCCTTTAGAAACCTTGATTGAATTCAGTCCAATCTTATTCAACAACGAGGATTTTCTATAAGTTGTATATAATTTCCCCTCTTGGAACTTTAGAGATGTTGGATGCAATAATGTTTTCTTGCCATACTTAAGGGACAAGTTATGAATTCCAAACATAAATAGACACTTCCTGGTGATAACACTTACATCTAGCAATTTTGCTAGATGCTTTTTTTGTACTAAAAAAGCATTTTCAGGTTTGAAAATGCTTTTCATTCTAACGAATTTGTTGCTGAGCTGTCTGCATCTTGTAGTAAACACCTTTTGCTTGCATTAGCTTTTCATGAGTGCCATGCTCAACAATATCGCCATCCACCATGACAAGGATCATATCGGCATTTTGAATGGTCGATAAGCGGTGGGCAATAATAAAGCTGGTCCGTCCCTTCATGAGCTGATGAAAGGCATCTTGAATCAAGACCTCAGTCCGGGTATCAATAGACGATGTCGCCTCATCCAAGATCAAAATCTTAGGAACCGAAAGGAACACACGCGCAATCGTTAAGAGCTGGCGTTGCCCTTGTGAGAGGGATTCTCCTGCATCTGAAAGATAAGTATCATAGCCTTGTGGCAACTGCCGGATAAAGAAATCCGCATTGGCTGCTTTGGCTGCTTCTATCACTTCTTCTCTGGTCGCATCTGGCCGAGAAAAAGCGATATTTTCATGAATCGTCCCAACCTTAAGCCAGGTTTCTTGTAGAACCATGCCAAACTGTTGGCGGTAGGAAGCACGAGTGTAGTCCGTAATTGGTACCCCATCAATCGTGATCTCTCCAGAATTAACAGGGTAGAAACGCATGAGCAGATTGATCAAGGTCGATTTTCCTGCTCCTGTAGGCCCTACAATCGCTACTTTACTAGCGGCTGGAACCTGAATGGTTAAATCTTTGATCAAGGTCCGTCCTAAATCATAGCCAAATGCGACATGCTCAAAACCAATCGCTCCTTTGACATCCTGAGTTTCTAGAACCTGATGTCCCGTCTCTTTGATCTCATCTTGATCCAATACGCTGTACAAGCGCTCTGCGCAGGCAAGGGCACTTTGGAGTTCTGACAAGACAGAGGAAATATCATTAAATGGCTTGGTGTATTGGTTGACATAATTGAGGAAGGTCACTAATTGACCAACTGTGAAGTGCGAACCTGAAATGATTCGAACCGCACCAAATCCAGCCACCACTGCATAAATCAAGGCATTCACAAAGCGAGTCGCAGGATTGACAGTAGAAGAATAAAAGATAGCAGATTGGGAATACTTGGCGTAGGTTTCATTCGTCCCCTTAAAGGCCTCGCGGAATTGATCCTGAGCGTTAAAGGACTGGATCAAACTTTCTTGCGTCAACGACTCTTCGATCAACTGAGTTTGCAGGCCACGCGCCTTGGTCTGCTCTTGGAAAAGCGTATAAGAACGCTTGGCAATAAAACGAGCAATCAAAAGAGACAAAGGAGTCAAGACCAGAACCGCTACCATCATAAAGAAATCCAGCTCTGCCATTGTTACAATGGTCACAAGAATGGTTAAGATCCCAACAAAGAACTGGTTAAAGACCATCAGAAGCCCGCTATTGAGTTGCTCCACATCGGTCGTGAGACGACTGACGAAGTCCCCACTCCCTTGTTTATCCAGATAAGATAAGGGCAATCGATGCACTTTTTCCATGACTTCTTCTCTTAGGGTTAGGCTAAACCGATAGACCAATTGATTGTAGAGAAGGGGATTGATCCATTGAATCAAGGTATTCGCTAAAATAATCAGTACCATTTGGACCAAAACGGGCAATAAGACTGTCATCCCTTGAGGATTGATGACCAAGTCAACCGCATGTCCAATCAAGATCGGTAACCAAACCGTCAAGGCTACTTGAGCAATGGTTCCGATACTGGCTAGAATCAGGAGCCCGGGATGGTGAGCAAAATCTCTAAACAGACGTTTTAAATAACTAGAACCTTTTTTACTCATGCTTCCTCCCTCCCGTGTTGTGATTTATGAATTTCTTGATAAATCTCATTCGTAGCCAAGAGGAACTCATGATTGCCCAGGCCTACTTGATGGCCCTTATTCAAGACCAAAATCTGATCAGCCGACTTGAGACTATTGGTTCGTTGAGATACTAAGATCAAACTTGTGTCACTCAATTCTTCTTTAATCGATTTTAAGAGACGAGCCTCCGTCAAATAATCCAAGGCAGAAGTCGAATCATCCAAAATCAAGAAAGGGGCCTTTTTCAAAAGAGCACGCGCAATGGTCAAACGCTGGCGTTGACCACCTGAAAAATTTCGACCAAAGGCTTCAACCGGCTCATCCAGTTGTCCTTCTTTTTCACGAACAAAATCAGCCGCCTGAGCCGTTTCTAGTGCCCACCACAAATCATGATCTGTCACACTTTCATCCATCCCAAGTAAGAGATTGGAACGAATGGTTCCTCTAAAGAGCTCTGCCTTCTGTGGGACAACAGCTACCCACTCCCGCCACTCCTTGAGAGTTTTAGGAGAGTGAGCTTGATGATAGAGGGCTAATTTACCCTGACTAACGGCATACAAATGACTCAATAACTGAACAAGGGTGGACTTCCCAGATCCTGTACCACCGATAATTCCCAGCATCTGACCTTGGTCAAGATCAAAGGAAATTCCCTCTAGGGCTGGGCTTGAAGCCGTTGGATAGGTGAAAGAAACTTCCTCTGCACTGATCGCTTCTTGTTCTGTTGCAGTTTCCTCTGCCAAAGCTTCTAGGAGGTCTTCTTCTTTCAAATCAAAGACCTCTTGTACCCGCTTGGCTGAAATATAGCTGACATTTAAAGACGTGACCAGCATAGCCAGCTTGATCAATTCTGTTAGAATTTGCAATAAATAATTGACCAGAGCGACCAACATCCCTTGAGTCAGAAGACCAGCAGAGATGGTCAATTGTCCCTGCCAAATAACACAGACTAAGGTCGTATTGACCACAAGGTAGGTCAAGGGACTCACCAAACTAGACCAGATACCAGCTCGAATTTGCCAGACTTTGTAGTCCTGATTGACCTCTCTAAAATCTTCTAATTCACGAGCCTGTTGTCCAAAGGCCCGAATCACTCGCATCCCTTGAAATTGCTGACGGGTTACCGTAACCATTCGGTCTGTGATTTTCCGAATGGTTGCAAAGAGAGGATTGACAATCCGAGACATGATGACAATAATCAGCGTCAAAATGGCTACCATCCCCAAGAACCAAAGAGTTAGTTTCGGACTGATCGTAAAGGCCATGATAATAGAGCCAAAGACAATAATCGGCGCCCTCAAAAAGAGACGCAAGAAGAGATTGATCCCAACCTGGATTTGATAAGTATCCGAAGTGAGACGGGTTACCAAACTAGAAGTACCGATCCTATCTCGCTTGTCCTTTGGAAGGGACAAGATCTTATCATACAAATCCTTGGTCATCTCGCGTGTAAAGCCGACAGCTGCCTTAGAAGAAAAATACTGGGCCGTAATAGCTACGACAACACCAAAGCCGGCAAATAAAAACAAAACTCCGACCGTCATCACCACTCCGCTCGTTTCCTTTTGAGGAATGACCTGATCGACCAAGTGGGCAATGATTAAGGGAACACATAATTCAAAAATGGCTTCTAAAAGTTTAAACACGGGCCCTAAAAAGGTTTCTGCCAAATAGCCCTTAAAATACTTCAATAACGATTTCATACGACTCGATTCTAATTGTAAAGGATGTACCTATTTTACCACAATTTTGACAGACAAAAAAACTCTCCCTGCATAGCAGAGAGAATGAGAACACAAATAAACTGCACTTTTATACAAATTTATTAACTTCTTTAAAGATAAAAAAATTTTATTTGTTAAAGTTATTCAATCATCTACTGTAACTTTCCGCTGTGAGAAAAGTGCTAGAAACACTATTGTTTCTAGCACTCGGAATTATTGAGACCTTAGGCTCAATAATTAGTCATGGAACTTCTTCGAAGTTTGCTGACGTCCGTCCTCGCCTAAGGAAAGTTTCTAAGATGACTTTTTCTTCAATCTTAATCTCCCTGCATAGCAGAGAAAGTTCGTTTAGTTTTGTTCTATTTAAACCTTGCTAGACAAATGAACCGTCAGAATTTTATTCACTCTTTAGGCTCTTGTTTAAGGTCTTGCCCATTTTTCTCAGTCCAATCAGTAAGAGAGGGAAAGAGAATAAGGTTATAAGTCCTAACACAATAAAGACTGCTACAAATCCATAACTATCAATAAACCAACCCGTCAGTGGGAAGATAACGATCATGGATAGACTAAACATCATCGAATTGATACTCAGCATGGTTGCACGCACACTGGACGGTAAATAGCCTTGTAACTCATTGTAGTATATGGGTTGGTACACTGCATAAAGGGCATTGGTTAAGAGATAGACACTTAGATATGCGAATGGAGTCCTGAATGCGACCAAAAACAAGGCCAAACCTGTCAGTGCAACCAGAATCGGAAAGACGCTATCACTATTCCATTTTTTTCCGATTTGACTAGCCAGATAAACCGCTAGGAGATTTAAGAGACTCCCAACAAGCATAACGAGCGACACTTGCCAACTAGCTAGGTCACTAATTTTCTGTTGGTAGTAAAAATAAAACATACACATGATGGTCCCTACCAACTGATAGGTGAGCATCCAGTAAAAAAGTACTGGTTTTTCCTGCCATTCTTGTTTGACTACCACCACTATCCGTTTTAAGGTAAGCCGGTCTCTTTCATTATTCTTGGTTTCAGGCTCTTTCATCAGAAAAATCAAGAAAATGGAAACTAATGAAAGGCCAATGGCAATATAATAGGTCCAAGCCAAGGCGCCATGAACAAAGAGGCCTGCCACAACTGTACCTAAAGTTCGGGTGACCTCAGCCACACCAGACAAAAAGCTAGAAATTTGAAGATACCGGTCCTTTTGACCCACTTCTACTGCTGAATCATATAAGAAAGCGGTACTGGTTCCCGAGTCAAAATTGTAGGACCAGGCATTGACCATCATGGCAAGCGCATAAATCCAAAAATTCCCCTGACCAAATAAAATCAAGATGGAGGATCCAATACTGGATAAGCGAGCCAAATAGAGATTGGTCTTGTAGCTAAATCGATCAGCCAACATACCAGAAGGGATCTCACACAAGAGACTGGTCCCATGAAAGATACTCTCTAAGAGACCGATTTGAAGCAAGGAAAGACCATTCTGAATGAAAAATAAAATCCAAAAACTGGTGATTCCAAAATAAGATGTAAATTCCAGTCCTGCTAGGAGTGGAATATTGCCTTTGTAAGTTCTTTTAAACATTGTTTTCTCTCTTTCAATAGATATTTTTTGTGTTTCTAAAAGACTTACTTAGAGTTGCCTACATTTTCTCCACCTCCTCTATTCTTTCTTGATTTATTTCCTGACGCAATTGGATGACTTGATTAGACAGGGATACCAATAATTCCGTTTGCAGCTTTTGAATTTCCAGTAAATCCGTCTGGTCTTGTTGCACCATATGGTCAATCTTCGTATGCAATAAGCGGATTTCCCGTTCAGACTCCATATTGACGTTAAAGTCATTTCGCGCTTGCAGGCGATCATAATCTGCCGCCCGGTTTTGGCTCATCATGATCAGAGGAGCTTGAATGGCTGCAATCGTAGACAGGGCTAGATTCAACAAGATAAAAGGATACGGGTCAAAATTCCAGCCAAAAGGATGCACCACGTTAATCAGCATCCAGATCCCCATCATCAAGATAAAGGTGATGATAAAAGTCCATGACCCACCAAATCGTGCGACCGAATCCGCCACCCGCTGACCAAAGGTATAGCTAGCCGTTAAGCGGTCTTCAACGTTAAAGGGAGCCTCCGTCATCGGCAAGACTGCCGTCACCTGTTGCTTGATCGCCTCATTTTTCTCATTCGCCCGGTCAATAATTTGGGACAAATAATCCATACAATACTGACTTAAATTCTTGTAGGTGATAAAGTCATCCATCTGACTATCGGGATAAGAAATCTGCAACATGGTTTGGATGGTATGATCCAAGTCAGCAATCAAAGCACCATGAATACAATCATATTCTTTTCCATCAATGATATCTCTTTTCAGCATAAGAATCCCTTTCCTAATCATCTTGTGATATAAAAGTTAAAAACGCCTACCGGCGTTTTTACGTCTTTTAAGGTTTGATACGGTGCAACATACGTGGGAATGGAATGGCTTCACGGATATGTTTTGTACCAGCCGCAAAAGTGACCATCCGCTCGATACCGATCCCGAATCCGCCGTGTGGCACTGTACCGTACTTACGAAGGTCAAGGTAGAATTCATACTCTGTACGATCCATGCCAAGCTCTTCCATCTTAGCGACAAGGGCATCATAGTCTTCCTCACGCATCGAACCACCAATGATTTCTCCGTAACCTTCTGGTGCAAGCAAGTCTGCACAAAGCACGCGCTCTGGGTTACCAGGAACTGGTTTCATGTAAAATGCCTTGATAGCTGCTGGATAGTTGATTACGAAAGTTGGGATACCAAAGTGGTTTGAAATCCACGTTTCGTGTGGTGAACCAAAGTCATCTCCATGCTCAAGATGCTCGTAATCAGCATCCTCATCACCCTCATGTTCTTGCAAGAGGTCAATAGCTTCATCATATGTGATCCGTTTGAATGGCTCTGCAATGTAGCGTTTCAAGAGCTCTGTATCCCGTTCTAAAGCTTCCAAAGCTTGAGGAGCACGGTCCAAAACACCTTGAAGCAAAGCTTTCACATAAGCTTCTTGCAAGTCAAGTGACTCGTCATGCGTCAAGTAAGAGTACTCAGCGTCCATCATCCAGAACTCAGTCAAGTGACGGCGAGTCTTAGATTTTTCAGCACGGAATACTGGACCAAAGTCGAAGACGCGACCAAGGGCCATAGCACCAGCTTCAAGATAAAGCTGACCAGATTGGCTCAAGTAAGCTGGTGTTCCAAAGTAATCTGTTTCGAAAAGTTCTGTAGAATCTTCTGCTGCATTTCCAGAAAGAATTGGGCTATCAAATTTTATGAAGCCATTCTTGTCAAAGAACTCATAAGTCGCGTAGATGATGGCATTACGAATTTGCATAACAGCAACCTGCTTACGAGAACGCAACCACAAGTGGCGGTTGTCCATCAAGAAATCTGTACCGTGTTCTTTGGGAGTGATTGGGTAGTCTTGCGATTCACCGATGACTTCGATGTCTGTAATATCGAGCTCATAGCCAAATTTCGAGCGCTCGTCTTCTTTGACAATCCCTGTAACGTAAACAGACGTTTCTTGGCTCAAGTGTTTGATGGTATCAAATTTTTCAAGTCCAGTTTCTTCGCCAAATTTTTCGATAAAGTTTGGTTTGAACGCTACACCTTGGAAAAAGGCAGTCCCGTCACGCAATTGCAAGAAGGCAATTTTCCCTTTACCTGATTTGTTTGCTACCCAAGCACCGATGGTCACTTCTTGACCGACGTAGTCTTTTACTTCGATGATGGTAATCCGTTTTGTCATAATTCATCTTCCTTTTCTGGTTGTTCTTGTCCAAAGACATCATTACCTTTTATTGTAACACAATTCACCTATATACGCTAGATTCTACCTGCCAAAAATCTTGTTTTTTTAACAGAAAAGATTCCCAGAATGCTAACTGAGAATCCTTATTGCTTATTTTTCCATAAAGGCCTTAAGGCGACGTACAGCTTCCTTGAGCGTATCCAAATCGGTCGCATAAGACAAGCGAACATTTTCAGGAGCACCAAAGCCAGCTCCCGTTACCAGAGCGACCTCTGCTTCTTCCAAAATCGCTGTAGTAAATTCCGTCACATCCGTGTATCCCTTCATCTCCATGGCTTTCTTGACATTTGGGAAAAGATAGAAGGCTCCTTGCGGTTTGATGGCTTCAAAACCAGGCACTTCATTCAAAAGAGGATATATGGTATTCAAGCGCTCTTCAAAAGCTTTACGCATGATCTCAATAGAAGATTGGTCTCCTGTCAAGGCTTCAATGGCAGCATATTGGGAGACCGTCGTTAAGTTGGAAGTTGTCTGGCTGATGACCTTGGCCATGGCTCCGATAATTTCAGAATCCCCTACTGCAAAACCAACCCGCCAACCAGTCATGGCATAGGTTTTGGAAACTCCGTTAATCACGATGGTTTGCTTGCGAATCGCCTCTGATAAGCTAGAAATTGGCGTAAAGGTGTTGCCATTATAGACCAAACGGCCATAGATATCATCTGCCAAAATCAAGATATCATGTTCAACAGCCCAGTTACCGATCGCCTCCAATTCTTCCTTGCTGTAGATCATTCCTGTAGGATTAGAAGGCGAATTCAGTAAGACAACCTTTGTCTTGTCTGTACGCGCTGCTTCCAGTTGCTCTACAGTGGCTTTGAAGTGATTTTCTTCTGTTGTTTGGAAAGTAACAGGTGTTCCTTCTACCATCTTGACCTGGTCTACATAAGAAACCCAGCAAGGAGTTGGGATGATGACCTCATCACCTGGATTGATAACAGAAGTAAAGAAAGCATAAAGAATAAACTTGGCCCCAGTACCCACCACTACTTCATTGCGGTTCACTGCATAGCCATAGAATTGCTTCATATAGTCGCTAATGGCATCCTTCAATTCTGGAAGCCCAGATGCTACCGTATAAAAGCTAGCCCGACCATCCTCGATCGATGCGACTGCTGCTTCTTGAATGTTTTTTGGAGTCGCAAAGTCAGGTTGACCAAGCGTCAAACTCAAGATATCCCGACCTTCTGCAGCTAAAGCTTTGGCACGAGCATTTGCAGCCAACGTCACGCTTTCTTCCATTTCCAATACACGATTTGATAATTTCATATTTCCTCCTCAAATCTTAAAAAACACCAGTGACTTTCCCAGTCTTGAAATCCACCACATAATAAGAGCTCCCAGCTTTGACTTCCCAGATCGGTTTGCCTTTAAAGCGTCCAAAAGTTACCCGATCAATCGCGTCTTTGCTCTTCTCTTTCACAATCGCCTTTGCTTTTTTCTGGCTGATCCCCTCTTTTAAAGGGTAAGTATAGACCTGATCATCTGCTTCCGCCACCAAGACCGCTAGTTCTTGGCCCTCTTGGTCCTTGCCAATAAAAGAAAGATACGCTTCTTTGCCATGAAAGAAACTCTCTGTTTCAATGGTAGCGATCGAAGAGTGAGACAAGGCTGTCTTTCTTGCTTGAGCCATTTGATCCTGCAAGCGATCGGAAGTTTTTTCAGCAAGAAATAGCCAAGAAAAAAGGACCGTCAACACTAAGATACAGATTCCTATTATATGTTGCCATATGATAAAAAGATTATTTTTCTGTTTCACTCCCCCATTATACACTAAAGCCACCTAGAATTCTATAGATTTTCAAGAAAGAATTGTTACCAATATTTCATACCTGTTACAATGTTTTAGTATAAAATTGTTTGAGAAACAAACTAAAATTAACACCATTACTATTATTTGTTCATAGTTTAATAAAAATGTCACGATTTTGTAACTAATTTGAAAATAAAATTAAACGATAGAAATACTATTTATTGATAAAATATAGATATGGAAAATTTAAAGAGATTATTCAAAGAAGCAAACGTAGATTTAAAAACTATGATCGTCTTCCACAAGGCAGAACGATTGATCCGTGCCTCTGAGGCTCATATCTTTAAAAAGCACCAGTTGACACCAACTCAATTCTCTGTCCTTGAGACCTTGTACAGCAAGGGCGATCTCCGCATTCAAGATCTGATTGATAGCATTCTTGCGACCTCTGGAAATATGACTGTGGTTATTCGCAATATGGTCCGCGATGGTTGGATTACACGCGAAACCGATCCAGAAGACCGCCGTGCTTATCTTGTATCTATTACAGATGCCGGTCGTAAAAAGATCGAAGAAGCTCTTCCAGATCATATCAAAAATATTCAACGCTTGATGCAAGTCTTTAATAGCGGTGAGCAAGCTGAGTTGACAGAACTCTTGAAGAAATTCAAACACATCGCCTAAACCTACTGCTCAAGACGATTCTGACTCCAAAATCCTCTATTTTGGGGTTTTCATCGTGCATTCTCTTTATCTAACAGATCAAAAAAATATTCCTGATGCTTGTCAGGAATTTTTTTATTTATTCTTTCACAAAGACCCATTCTTTCTCTTGCGATAAATCCTCACGATAAGAGAAACCTGCTACTTCTAATGATTTCAGATCTTCTAGATGGGTGATTTCTTCTTTCATCATAGCTGTCACCATGGCCCCACGTGCTTTCTTTGAAATCGTTGAGTGAATCTTCAGTGTCCCACCACGATTCTCCATGAATTTGATCCGGATCATTCGCTCACGAATGGTTTTTGAAAAGACCTGTTCAAACTCAGAGGACAAAAGAGATAGGATCTGCTCGTCACCTTCTACTGCCTGATCATAGTCTTCTTTCCAGAGTGACTTTAGAGACTTTCCAGCTGGTTTTAGCTTCATCATAAAGTCCAAGCGATGGGGAGCAATCCCTTCATAGGCGGGTAGCACACCGTATAAAGCAGTCGTGATCAACAAATGCTCCTGCAGATAATCCTGCTTTTTTTTAGATAAGTTTTGACGCTCGATGCTCCGGTACATGAGACCATCAAACAGTTCCAAAGCAGGATAAGTTTTAGCACTCCCAGCTAACAGAGCCTCAATTCTTTCTTTTTCTATTATGGCTCTTTCATCTGAGATCCCGTAAAAGGTCGCTAATTCTTCTAGTGAGAATTGTTTCAAAGCTTGGAGGATGGTTTTTGTCTTGTGTGACAAGGGTTGGGACTCGACCATACGAGTCTGTTCGTTCAGTTCTTTAGCGGATGGAATTAATAGTTTCATAGGTCTATTGTACCATATTTTTCAAAATTTCTTGACAGGAGTTTTTATTAATGTTATTATCTAGTTATGAAAACTAGATCAAAGAAAGGTGAAGATTTAGTGTCCACTTTTTCCTATCCAACCTGGGAGCAACTGCCTGAGCTAGACCTCTATCTCGATCAGGTCCTTCTTTATGTTAATAAAACCTGTGCACCTGTCCTCTCTTCTTCAGACAAGGGCTTGACAGCTGCCATGATCAACAATTACGTAAAACATGGTTACGTCGAAAAACCAGATAAGAAGAAATACCAGCGTAAACAGGTAGCTCGCTTGATCGCTATTACAACCTTAAAAACGGTCTTTTCTATTCAGGAGATCGCTTCTACCTTAAATTTCTTACAGGACCAGGC
Source organism: Streptococcus parasanguinis (assembly GCF_901875555.1). GTDB lineage: Bacteria > Bacillota > Bacilli > Lactobacillales > Streptococcaceae > Streptococcus > Streptococcus parasanguinis_H. The sequence continues at coordinate 95,294 of NZ_CABFMD010000031.1, read as the reverse complement.
GAGCTCAGATCTTCTCTATAATAGCTTTGTTGCTTATCTCAATGAGCAAAAAGAACCGATCGCTCCCATTATTCGCTCTGCCTGTCAGACCGTTCAACTTTATCTTGAAACCCTATCTTATATTCAACCAGTAAAAACGGAGGAAGAAACTGATGAATTATACCATGAAACTAAGTAAAAAATTATCCTTTGGAGAAGAGATCGCCAATAGCGTAACCCACGCTGTTGGAGCCCTTCTCATGCTGATCTTACTTCCAATCTCAGCTGTTTATAGCTTTGAGCAACACGGTCTTCTCAGTGCTTTTGGAACTTCTATCTTTGTGATCAGTCTCTTTTTGATGTTTCTGTCTTCGACCGTCTACCATGCTATGTCTTACGATTCGCCTCAAAAGTATGTGCTTCGTATTATCGATCATTCCATGATCTACATTGCGATCGCAGGTAGTTACACACCGGTTGTCCTCACCTTGATGAACAACTGGATGGGCTACAGCATTATCTTAATCCAATGGGGGACCACTATCTTTGGCATTCTCTACAAAATCTTTGCCAAAAAAGTCAATGAAAAGTTCAGCCTCGCTCTTTACTTGATCATGGGCTGGTTGGTCATCTTTATTATTCCCCAAATCGTCAGCCAAACCAATCCAGTCTTCTGGGGTCTCATGCTCATGGGAGGACTTTGCTACACTGTTGGAGCGGGCTTTTATGCCAAGAAAAAGCCATACTTCCACATGATTTGGCACCTTTTCATCCTTGCAGCTTCTGCTCTTCAGTATTTAGCCATCGTTTACTTTATGTAATACTGCTACCACTCTTCGGAGTGGTTTTTTTGTGATTTTTTCTGTACAATAGAAAAAAACTGTATGGGGACAGTCAGAATGAAGACGAGCAAATACCAAGAAATTATTCATGTTTTAAAAAAGGCTATTCAAGATGGTGAACTAGAAACCGGACAGAAAATTCCTTCTGTACGCCAGTTAGCCAGTCAATTTTCTTGTAGTAAGGATACGGTGCAACGGGCCTTACTGGATTTGACCTACCAGCACTTCCTCTATGCTAAACCTCAAAGTGGCTACTATGTTTTGGAGCAGGCACCTGATCGACATGAGGATCTTCCACTAAAATTAGAGAAAGACCGCGACCAAGCTTTCGAGGATTTCCGGACCTGTATCAACGAAACTTTGATTGGTCGTGAGAATTACCTCTTCAATAACTTTTCGGACCAAGCAGGCTTACTCGAAGTACGCCAATCGATTCAAGGCTTATTGAAGGAAGAAGGGATTTATACGACTGAAAATCAAATTGTTTTAACTGCTGGTACCCAGCAGGCACTCAATATCCTCAGCCAGATTGACTTTCCCAATAAAAAATCGCAGATCTTGATCGAGCAGCCGACTTATCATCGGATGAACCAACTCTTAGATTCGCAGCAACTTGCCTACCGGACCATTCAACGAAATTTAACGGGAATTGACCTCGAGGAACTCGAAGAGATTTTTAAGAGTGTCCACATCAAATTTTTCTACACGATCCCCCGTTTTCACTATCCGCTCGGTCATAGCTATTCAACCAAGCAAAAAGAAGCGATCTTGCAACTAGCTGACCGATATGATGTCTACCTTGTCGAGGACGACTATTTAGGAGATCTTGATGGCCGCAATGCTCCTTCTTTTCATTATCTAGATCGCAATAATCGAGTTATCTATATCAAGTCTTTTTCGACCAATCTCTTTTCTGCTCTTCGCATTACTTCCATGATCCTTCCCCAATCCCTTCTTAAACCTGTCTTGACCTATAAGACAATTCTGGACTATGATAGCAACCTTATTATGCAAAAGGCTTTGAGCCTCTATATCGATAATGGTATGTATCTGACCAATAAAAAGCGACTCCTCGCCAGAAAAAAAGAGGAAGAAATAAGTCTGAAGACTTTGATGGAGCAGTCTGCTCTTCTACCTTATCTGACCCTGACCCACGATGGGGTCCTAGTAGATCTTCATCAGGTCAAATCTCTTGCTGCCTTAAAACACAGTGGACTCCCGCTTGATTTCTTTGAAGCAGCCTACATCACTCCTTGTCCCTATCAACTAGCAAAAATCCAATCAGCAGATGTTGCCAAACTTTTACCAAAGCTGACGCCTTTTTTTGAAAGAGAAACCCTCGTATAGCCTATACGAGGGTCTTCTTATTTCTTTAAGTGCTCATAGACAAGTTTGGCATTTTGAAGGCCAATCCGATAGTCCAGGCGAATTAAGCGAATGGCTTCTATCTCTGGAGCCTTGAGATACCTCTCTTTTTGTTCCTTAGAAATACTTCCCGGTTGAAGGAGGAAATGGGTTAGTTGATTCCTTACCTTATTGAGCTCGACTTGCAGAGTGAAATAGAGTCCAAATAAGATAATCACAACTCCCATGAGGATAAAATCATTTGACATATGCCTTACTCCCTTTTCTTCTTTTCTTTATTTTACTGCGAATAGAGCAAAAATACAAGGTTAAATTTGTAATCACAACCTTTTTACTGCATCATACCAGCTTGCAGGTCATACATTTTCTTATAGGTTCCTTCAAGAGCAATGAGCTCTTCATGGTTTCCCGATTCGATGATTTTTCCTTTATCGAGCACATAGATGCAGTTGGCATCTTGGATGGTGGAAAGGCGGTGCGCGATAGCAATGGTCGTCCGTCCTTGTCGCATCTTCTTCAGAGAGTTTTGAATCATCTCTTCGGTTTCTTGGTCAATATTGGCAGTAGCCTCATCGAGAATCAAAATCTTCGGTTTGGCAGCAATCGTCCGGGCAAAAGCCAGAAGCTGACGCTGACCGGTCGATAAGGTAGACCCCCGCTCTGTTACTGAATGATCATAGCCACCAGGTAAACCCTCAATAAAGTCAGCCACATCCACAAATGCAGCTGCTTGTCGGATTTCCTCATCTGTCAGTTCTTCATGGTACATCCGGATATTAGAAGCAATGGTTCCATGATAGAGAAAAGGTTCCTGCAACACTAGACCGATAGACTGGCGCAAGGCTTCCTGGCTGTAGTCCTTGATATCCTTTCCATCAATCAAGATCCGTCCGCGATCAAATTCATAAAATCGCATAAAGAGATTGATAATGGAAGATTTACCAGAACCAGTATGACCGACAAAGGCAATGGTTTCGCCATTTTTGACCTCAAAAGAGATATCTTTTAGGACATCCCGTTTGCCATCATATGAAAAGGAAACGTGCTCAAAGCGAATATCTCCTCGCTCAATTTTGTTTATATAGCCAGCTTGCTTGGGTTCGTAGTCTGTTCGATCCATCATCTCAAAGACACGACTCGCAGAGATGGTTGAAGTCTGTAAGGTAGCAAAATTTTGAGTGACATCAATCAAGGGTTGGAAAAGCTGGTTGACATACTGGATAAAGGCATAAATAAGACCTGCTGTAAAGCCAGAAGACTGCCAATTTAGACCGAAAAAGGTCAGAATGACTGCATAGGCTAGGACCTGTAAAAGGGTCATAGCTGGTCTCAAAAAGAGGGAATTGACATCGACAGAACGATTGGCATAGTCCAAATGTTCCCCATTAATTCGTTCAAACTCATCGGTCAAACGCTTTTCTTGGCGAAAGGCCTGCACGATCCGCATGCCTTCGATGGATTCAGATAATTTCACATTGATATCTGATAATTTCTGACGCGTCATTTTGACCAGGCGGTTGGATAACTTGCGATAGAGTCGAATGGAAAACCAAATGATGGGAAGAAAAGGCAGAATCCAAATAGTCAAATGCCAATCCAGGCTAAACATGGTCACCAGGGTCACTACAAAAAGTAAAAAGGATGAAACCAGACTTGAAAAGACAGTGGAGAACATATCTGCGACGGCCTGTGTATCATTAGTCACACGGGAGACAATCGAACCTGCTGCTGTCTGGTCATAAAAAGACATGCCCAGCCTTTGCAGATTTTGGAAAATATCTAGACGGATATCTCTTACGATGGAATTGGATACACGCGCAAAGGTTAATTGGCTCAGGTAAGTTGCCAGCACGCGACCAATGAATAACCCATAGTAGAGAATCAAAAACTGAAAAGCTGTCATAACTGGCGAGCCGGTTTCTGTTGGATCCACTAGGTGGTCAATATACCAGCGTGCCGCTAGAGGGATCGCTGTCAATAAAAGACTAGTCAGGAAGGTAAAGACTAAGGCTAGGACTGTTAACCACTTGTAACGCCACATGTAATTCAAGAGACGCTTCATCACACGAGCTTCAGATGTTTTCATTCAGCTTTCCCTCCATTTCTTCTGATAATTGTTGGGCTTGGTAGGTTTCATAGTACCAACCTTTTTGAGCCATTAATTCCTCATGATTTCCTCTCTCCTTGATCTGTCCGTTTTCCATTACCAGAATCAAATCCGCGTGAACGATCGCTGATAAGCGGTGAGCTGTGATGATGGTTGTTTTCCCCTTGCGTTCCTGTTTCATATTTTCGATAATCTGATGCTCCGTCTTAGCGTCTACTGCAGACAGGGAATCATCCAAAATCAGGATCTCAGGATTCATGACCAAAGCACGACTCATAGCAATCCGTTGCTTTTGTCCTCCAGAAAGAGAGACTCCTCTCTCACCGAGCACTGTCTCCATCTGATCTGGCATGGCTAAGATATCCTCATAGACCCCACAGGTTCTCAGAGCTTTTATCATCTCTTCTTCCTTAATCTGTGGATCAGAAAAAGCCACATTTTCACGAATAGTCATGGCAAAGAGAATCTGATCTTGGGGAACATAGCCGATCAAGCTACGAAGATCTTCTAAACGATAATCTTTGATAGAGATACCATTTAATAAGATCTCTCCCTGCTCCAGGTCATGCTCTCTGAGTAAGAGGCGCAACAAGGTGGTCTTTCCAGATCCAGTCGGCCCAACAATTCCAAGAGTTTGGCCTTTTTCTAAATGAAAAGCAACCTTTTTAAGAACAGGCTCTTTCTCATAGGCGAATTCTTTAATGTCATATTCCAAATCTCCATTTTGGATTTCTCTGACTGGATGGTTTGGATCTTGGATTTCAGGTGTTTCTGCTAAAAGTGTCTCAATTCGGTCATAGGAGACGCTAGCCCTCTGACTAATATTAAATAAGAAGCCCATGGCTTGAAGGGGCCATACGAGCATATTAAGATAGGTGATAAAGGTTACGATTTGTCCCACTGTCAGGCTCCCTTCTTGGACAAATAGCCCTCCGAAGTAAAGGGTCAATACATAGGAGAAGCCCACAAAAAGAAGAGTGGTCGGATCAAATAAGGCGTTGTAACTGGCGGAAGTCATATTCTTTGAAAAGACCATCTGATTGGTCTTTTCAAAAGCATGAATCTCATCTGACTGAAAACCAAAGGATTTGGTTACCTTGACTCCTGATACTGATTCCTGCACAAAGTTGTTGAGCTCCGAGAAGCCTTCTTGAGCTTCTTTGAAGGCTTGGTGGTTTTTGCGTCCAATGGCTGAAGTCACTACCACCATAACTGGTAGGGGCAAAATAGCCAAGAGGGTTAAGCGCCAATCAATCATGAAAAACATGCTGACCAGGGTCACCAAGGCTGTGACAGACGCATCCACTGCAGACATAACCCCACCACCGGCAAACATGGTTACCGCATTGATATCATTGGTAGCATGAGCCATGAGATCTCCTGTCCGATAACGCTGATAAAAAGACGGTGACATGAGCGTAAAGTGCTTGAACAAACGGTAACGCAAAATCCTAGCTAACTTATTGGCCGTCCCAAAAATATAGCGTCTCCAGACAAAACGAAGTCCATACATGGAAAGAGCTGCGAGGACCAAAAGAGCGATGTCCACAACTAACTGCCCCAGTGTCAGGCTTCTTTTATCGATCATATCAATCACAAGTCCCATGATTCTTGGAGGAATGAGATTTAAAAAACTAACCAAGATCAAGGACCCTATCCCGATTAAGTAACGCTTCTTCTCTAATTTAAAAAACCAAGATAATTTCCCTAACAGATGCATCTTATTTCCCCTTTTTGGTAAGCTGCCAGCTACTATCCACTAGAGCAAACAACACCTCATCAGCAATTGTTCCATCTAAGGGGATACTCACCCAATAGTTTTTATTCATATGAAAAGCTGGATAAATCCCTTTCTGCTGGATGAAATGGGCTACTTGGTCAGACTTAACATTTAGAACTTCTATTTTCCCTGACTTGCTAGCATCCAGTTTTTTCCAATCAATGGTCATAAAGACACCATACCACTTAAGAGTGTCTCGGTGGCGAATGGCACCCGATTCCGGAGATCTCTCCCACAAATATTCAATCGTTCCCTGATAGTGCAGAGAGATATAAGCCATGAGACGCTTGGCTTGAGGATAGAGAAATTCTTCTACCTCAAAACAGGCTTGGCGGATCCTTGCAAGTCTTTCTTGACAGGCTTCCCTGACTTGGCCAACGAAATTTCCTTGTAGCTGTTCCAGATGGATCTGGATATATTCGTCCCCTGTATCCTGATCATAGACATGAAAAGAAATCTTCTGCTCGCAGACTCGGAACTTTAAGAGAAAAGTGTCCGATAAGACGGGGCACTGGTACTCATAGCCTGCTTCTCTCTTCTCAAATCCATAAGCCAATCCCTTTTCTGGCTGAAAAGTGTAGCGGTCAAAATAATGCTCTAAAAACATTTTCTCTCCCTTATTTATTTTTGCACTAGAAGAGGCTGGAAACAACGTCTCCAACCTTGATAACAGATCCTCAAAACTACTTCAAGCAGTGATCGTTTCTTTTTTAAAACACGATGCGCGTGCCATGCAGTTGATAAACGCCCAATTGCTCCAAAAAGAGCTGACGATTGTCAAGGGTCACACCCCCACCTGGCAGGATCTGAATCTTTCCCTTAGCCTCAGCTAATAAAAGATGATAGTGTGCAAATCGTTGCTCTAGTCTATCACCTGGACTTCCAGCTCGTGTTAAAATACGGGCCACACCATGAGTAGAAAGCCAGTCAATCGCTTCTATCTGGTCAGTAACAGCTAATTCATCAAATGCCATATGAAAGACAACCTCTGCATTTCCACAGGCTGCTAGTAAAAGCTGCATGACTCTCTGATCCAACTTTCGATCGCTCGTCAGCGCACCCAGCACAAAACAAGTAACCCCTATTTCTTTCGCAGCCCGAATATCCACTAGCATAGCTTGGACTTCAAGATCTGTGTAAACAAAGTCTCCACCACGGGGCCGGATCATGACACAAAGATCCACGGACTGCTCTCTCGTCAGTTTGATTGCTTCCTTAATCACCCCTAAGCTCGGTGTGGTCCCGCCTACTGCCAGGTTGTCACACAGTTCAATGCGACCTGCCCCAGTAGCAATCGCCTTATCAATAAACGTTAAATTCTCTGCACAAAATTCAAAGACAAGCATGACAACTCCATTTTCATAGACTTAAAATAAGGAGATACTAACCGTTACCTTGGCATTGCCATTTTCCACTCTTGCTTTTGAGATGGTATAACCCGCTTGAGCGATCTCAAGCGTAATCTGATCACCATTCACTGTGAAGCCACCTCCATTTTGATTTGATTGATCCTTCAAATAGTTGAGAACCAAGGATTTTGGAATCGGCATTTTACCTAATTTAGCACCAGTTACAGTTAAATTCATGACATTGTTTTCGACTTGACCGGTCATGGTTAAATCTAGATAGCTATCGACTGGCCCTAATGATACAGGAACTTTGACGTGAAGGTCATTGCCATCCATTCCTAGTGCCATCTTTTGATAGTCAGAATTGTCAAGGGCAGATCCAGCACTTGTTTTTACGACTTGACTCAATTGCACAGAATTGAGACTCAGCTCAGTTGAGAGTCCTTCAGCGCTCACAGAGGCGTTTGAAGCAGCATTTTTAGCCAGTTCAATCAAAGAGCTCCCTGCCTGCACATTTCTCAGCTGCTCCCCTTCAGGGATAGATCCAGGAACCAACAAGATCACTAATAAAATAAATAAAACAATCACTATGCCAATCAGGCGTCTCATCCACTTAAACATCTGCTCCTCCAATACGTGAAAAGTTGTATTCTTATTGTACCCTAAATCCAAAGAAATTGCGACTATGAGGGACCTTTACAAAGCAAAAGAGAGCGTGGGACAGAAATCGGTAATTCGTTAGAATTCGATTTCGTCGTCCCACCTCCGCACAGTTGAGTAGGACTGTGAAGCTGATAAAATCAGCGTAGTAGAGTCCACTCAACCACTGCGTCTTTTTAGACAATCCAAAGATAATTTAGAGGCTAGGACTTTTGTCCCAACCTCTCTCTGTGCATTATTTCGATTTAATATAGTTAACACCATCTGCTTTAGGCGCAACTGCTTGTCCGAAGAAGGCTGCCAAGACAACCATGGTCAAGACGTAAGGCGCAATTTGCAAGTAGATGGATGGGATACCTTTAAGTAAAGGCAATTGATTCCCGATAACAGCCAAACTTTGTGAAGCTCCAAAGAAGAGACTAGCAAGCATGGCCCCGATTGGGTTCCATTTCCCGAAGATCATAGCCGCAAGGGCGATAAATCCAGGACCTACAATTGTAGTTACTGCAAAGTTAACAGAAACGGATTGCGCGTAAATGGCTCCTCCAATACCTGCTAGGGCACCTGAGATCATCACTCCTAAATAGCGCATTCTATATACATTGATTCCCAATGTATCCGCTGCTTGTGGGTGTTCACCAACTGAACGAAGACGCAACCCAAATTTCGTCTTGAACATGATAAACCAAGCTAAGAATGAAAATAGAATCGCAACCCATCCGATGATACTGGCATTGTTGAAGAAAATATCCCCAATCACCGGAATTTTAGATAAGACTGGAATGGATGTTTTCCCGAAGGCAACTTTGATATTATCAGTTTGTCCCTTGTTATACATCGCTTTAACAAGGAAGACCGCAAGTGGTGGTGCCATCAAGTTCAATACCGTACCTGAGACGATATGGTCAGCACGGAAATGAATCGTTGCCACCGCGTGAATCAAGGAGAAGAGTACTCCAAGCCCTGCAGCAACGATCAAGGACAACCATGGTGTCAAACTTCCTAACTCAGGCTCAAAAGTCAAGTTAAAGATAATACCTGAGAAGGCTCCCATCACCATGATTCCTTCAAGGCCAACGTTAACAACCCCAGCGTGTTCTGAGTATGCTCCTCCGATACTTGTGAAGATCAGCGGTGCCGCATACACAATCATAGAGGAAACAAGAATACTTAAAATCGTTACAATACTCATTAGTTTGCTCCTCCTTTTTTAGCTGAACGCATCGAGATCATCTTTTCGATAATGTAGTGGGCACATACGAAGAAGATAATAGATGCTGTCACAATTTGAACGACTTCTTCAGGGATGGCAGCTGGCTTCATACCAACTCCTCCAATTTGAAGGGCTCCAAACAAGAAGGCAGCAAATGGTATACCAATTGGAGAATTCATGGCAAGAAGGGCAACGGCCATACCGTTAAATCCAACACTCATCGAGCTGGTTTGAACGTAGACATTTGAGTAAATACCAAGACCTTCTACAACCCCACCAATACCAGCAAGTGCACCAGAAATAATCATAGAAAGGATGATAGTCCGTTTTGCTGACATACCAGCATATTCAGCCGCATTGGAATTGAGACCAACGGCACGGATTTCAAAACCGAGTGTTGTTTTCTTCATCAAGAACCAGATGACCACCACTGCGATGATGGCAAAGAAGATCCCGATATTCATTTGTGATTTGTCTGTCAAATTACGCAACCACTCCGTCTGGTAGACAGCGTTGGCTCCCACATCAACGGTTGAATCCTTGTTTTTCATCAAGGAAGCTGGGAAGCTATGGATCAAGGCATTCCCTCCATAGAGAACAATGTAGTTCATCATAATGGTGATGATGACCTCACTGGTTCCAAGATAGGCACGAAGGAAACCAGGAATCGCTCCAATGAATCCACCTGCGATAGCCGCAATCAAAACGGTCATCGGAATCATCAGTAAGCGAGGCATATTGGGGAAGGAAAGTGCAAACCAAGTCGCCATGATCCATCCTGCAAAAGCCTGACCAGGAAGTCCGACGTTAAAGAAGCCGGCTCGGCTGGCTACTGAAAAACCAAGAGCAACTAAAATCAGTGGCCCCATGGCGCGGGAAATATTTCCCCAACTCTTAATCGAACCAAAGGCTTTCTTGAACAGCAATTCATATCCCCAAAGGGCATCATAGCTGAAGGCCCACATAATAATGGCACCCAAGACCAATCCTAAAAGGACAGACACCAATGGAACGGCAATTTGTTTTAAATTCTTATTCATTTGATGCTCCCTCCTTTACTTGTCCACCTGCCATGAGGATTCCAAGTTCTTGCTTATTCGTCGTTTCAGGGGTTACGATCCCTTGGATCTTCCCATCATGAATAACCGCAATACGGTCAGAAACATTCAAAATTTCATCCAATTCAAAGCTGACAACAAGAACAGCTTTTCCATTATCCCGTTCTTGAATCAACCGTTTGTGGATGTATTCAATCGCCCCAACGTCCAACCCACGAGTTGGCTGGCTGACGATCAAGAGATCCGGATCACGATCGATTTCCCGAGCGATAATGGCTTTTTGCTGATTCCCTCCAGAGAGAGCCTTAGCTGGCACCACTTCACTAGCTGCACGAACGTCAAACTCCTCCATCAACTTCTTGGCATAAGAGGTAATATTTGGATAATTCAAAATACCATTCTTGCTAAGAGGTTCTTTATAGTAAGTTTGAAGAGCAATGTTTTCAGAGATCATCATATCAAGGACTAATCCATCACGATGACGGTCTTCAGGGACGTGTCCCACCTTCATTTCTGTGATTTGACGTGGGCGAAGTCCTACAACTTCCTTGCCTTTAATCTTGATTGAACCGGATTTTACCTTCCGTAGACCTGTGATGGCTTGGATCAACTCAGACTGACCATTTCCATCAATCCCTGCGATCCCAACGATTTCACCGGCACGAAGTTCTAAGGAAAGATTCTTAACAGCTGGGACTCCCCGGTTTTCATTCACGACCAAGTTTTCGATCGACAAGACCACTTCTTTTGGTTCAGAAGGACCTTTTTCAGTCTTAAAGGAAACAGAACGACCGACCATCATTTCGGCCAAGTCTTGGTTGGTTGCTCCACCAATCTCGACTGTTTCAATAGATTTCCCGCGACGGATAACCGTGACGCGGTCTGAAACAGCACGGATTTCATCCAACTTGTGCGTAATCAAGATGATTGATTTTCCTTCATTCGCCAAGTTCTTCATGATTGTCATCAATTCTTCGATTTCAGCTGGTGTCAACACTGCAGTTGGTTCATCGAAGATTAGGATGTCGGCTCCACGATAAAGCGTCTTTAAGATTTCCACACGTTGCTGCGCACCAACGGAAATATCCTCAACTTTAGCATTTGGATCTACTGCCAAGCCATATTTTTTAGACAATTCAAGGATATCTTGACTGGCTTTTTTAAGGTCCAAAACACCATGTTTCGTGGTTTCAGAACCAAGGATGATATTTTCAGCAACAGTGAAGGCTTCAACCAACATAAAGTGTTGGTGCACCATTCCAATTCCTAAAGAAGCTGCTTTTGAAGGTGAGTCTAGGTTAACAGTTTTTCCATTTACCACGATGTCTCCGCTAGTTGGTTCCAACAAACCAGCCAACATATTCATCAGGGTAGATTTCCCTGCACCATTTTCTCCAAGAAGTGCATGGATTTCACCTTTGCGCAACTGAAGATTAATCTTGTCATTTGCTACAAAGTCACCAAATTTTTTGGTAATCTCACGCATTTCGATGACATATTCATGTGTCATGTGGGATGTTTCCTTTCAAAAATTTTTTATTTCAATAAAATCTGTTAGACAACTAACAGATTTTATTGAGACAAAAATGTCTCACTTTAAAAGAAACGGCCCTTAAAGGGAGGGCCGCCCAATCAAATATTATTTTTCAGGAACTTTAAGAGACCCATCAAGGATTTTAGCTTTGGCATCTTCGACAGCTTTTTTAGCATCTGCAGAAAGGTTGTCAGTTGTCAAATCAACTCCACCATCTTTCAAGCTATAAGTAATCACTTTACCGCCTGGGAATTTTCCGTCAGCAGCTTTTTTAGCCAAGTCTTTTACAGATTCTCCGACTTTCTTCAAGCTTGAAGCCAATACGAAGTTTGATTTTTTACCATCTTTAGAAGTGTATTCACCTTCAGCTTTTTGGTCGCGGTCAACACCAAGAACCCAAACTTTTTCGTCTTCATTTTTCTTTTCGTTCAAGTCTTTTGCTTCAGAGAAGACACCAGCACCAGTACCACCAGCTACTTGGTAGATAACGTCTGCACCTGCAGCATATTGAGCGGCAGCAATTGTTTTACCTTTAGCAGAATCACCGAATGAACCAGCGTAGTCTACTTGAACTTTGATAGAAGGGTCAACAGATTTAACACCAGCTTCAAATCCAGCGCGGAAACGTGTGATAACTTCACTTTCCATACCACCTACGAAACCAACATGTTTTGTTTTAGTTGTTTTCGCAGCTGCGACACCTGCAAGGTAACCAGATTCGTTATCAGCATAGACAGCAGACGCTACGTTCTTTTGTCCTTCAATACGGTCGTCGATGATGACATAGTTCACATCTTCGTTGTCTTTTGCAGCTTTTTTAACAGAGTCGCTCAAGGCAAAACCAACACCAAAGATCAATTTGTAATCGTTAGAAACAGCTTCATCAAGGTTTGTCGCATATTGAGATTCATCTGTTGATTGGAAGTAGTCAAATCCGTTCCCTTTAGAAAGACCGTTTTCTTTCCCCCAAGCTTGCAAACCTTCCCAAGCAGATTGGTTGAATGATTTGTCATCCACACCACCAGTATCGGTAACGATAGCAGCTTTCAAATCAGTTTTTGATTCTGAGTTTGCGCTATCTTTTTTAGACGCACGATTTCCACATGCTGCAAGTCCGATAGCAGCGACAGTTACTAGACCAAGGCCTAGCCATTGTTTCTTGTTCATTACTGAACCTCCTAAATTATTGTGCAACATTGTTGCAAAGTATTGAAAGGGTCAAAAGACCGCCTCACAGACCAACTAAGTCAAGTCTGTAAAGGAATATGGAAGTAATTCCTTGACCGTCATCACGACCGTCGATTTATCTTTAGATACCAAAGTTACAGGAAGGTCTGGCTCAAAAAATTCAGCCATGACCTGGCGACATGCACCACATGGAGAGATGGGCCTTTCTGTTTGCCCGTAGATAATCAGCTCTTTGAACTCGCGAGCTCCTTCAGAAACAGCTTTAAAAATGGCTGTCCGTTCTCCACAGTTGGTTAAACCAAAACTGGCATTTTCGATATTGACACCTGTATAGATTTCCCCGTTCTTTGTTAGCAGTACAGCTCCAACTGGGAAATGAGAATAGGGCACATAGGCTTGTTTACTCACTTCAACTGCTAAGTTAATCAACTCAGTAGTCGCCATGAGCCACCTTTCCTTCCATGATGGCTACACCAGAAGAGGTCCCGATACGAGTCGCACCTGCTTCGATAAAAGCAAGAGCATCTTCATAAGAGCGAGCACCACCAGAAGCTTTGACACCCATGTCGGGTCCAACTGTTTGACGCATTAAGGCCACATCTTCTACCGTTGCTCCTCCAGTTGAGAAGCCAGTTGAAGTCTTCACAAAGTCTGCGCCAGCTAACTTAGCAATTTGACAAGCAACGATCTTTTCATCATCGGTTAAGAGACAAGTCTCAATGATGACTTTGACCAGCTTATCTCCGCTAGCTTCAACTACAGCTTGGATATCTTCCTCAACTAGTGCTAAATTCTTAGACTTCAAAGCCCCAATATTAATGACCATGTCAATTTCATCGGCACCGTTTTGAATAGCATTTTTTGTTTCACACGCTTTGACAAATGGTGTATTTGCTCCCAAAGGAAAACCAATGACGGTACAAACTTTAACATCTGAATCGCGCAAGCCCTCGGTCGCAAAATTCACCCATGTCGGGTTCACACAGACACTCGCAAAATCATAAGCCTTAGCTTCTTCGATCAACTTTTCGATCTGTTCTTGTTGCGCATCTGGTTTTAAAAGAGTGTGATCGATATATTTATTTAACTTCATACAATCTCCTGAGCTACTTAAGATATTATTTCAATAATTTCTTTAACGCTTTCAGCCCTATCTAGTATTTTAACATTTTTTTTGAATTCTGTAACACTTTCTTGTGAATTTTTTTCATTCATGAAAATACGGGCAATGCGTTCCCCCTTTTTGACGTGCTCTCCCACTTTCTTGTCAAACACAATTCCTGTTTCGTAATCGAGGGGATCCGATTTGACAGCACGACCAGCACCTAGGCGCATAGCAAACAAGCCAAACTCCATAGCAGGTAAAGCAGCAATGACGCCATCTTGGTCCGCTGTTACTTCAAGGACCTGATCCACTTTGACAGGACGGTGCAAATCCTCTAAATCTCCACCTTGAGCCACGACCATTTCTTCAAACTTCGCTAAAGCTTGACCATTGGTCAAGTGTTCATGAATGGCTTCAATTGATTGATCTACATTGGCCAATCTCAACATGATTTGCGCCAACTCACAAATAAACTCTGTCACATCAGCGCGTCCCTGTCCTTTCAGAATATCCAGGGCTTCTAAAATTTCTAAACGATTACCAATGCTGGTTCCCAAAGGTTGGCTCATATCTGTAATGACAGCGATCGTTTTCCGACCCACTGCATTTCCAAGATCCACCATGGTGCGTGCTAAACGACGAGCATCCTCAATATTCTTCATGAAGGCACCCTCGCCAACTGTCACGTCCAACAGAATGGCATCAGCACCAGCAGCAATTTTCTTACTCATAACAGAGCTAGCAATCAATGGAATGGTATCCACTGTTGCTGTCACGTCACGCAGAGCATATAAAAGTTTGTCCGCTTTTACAAGTTGGTCAGATTGACCAATAACCGATAAACCGATCTCCTGCACCTGCCGGATAAATTCCTCTTGGGTCCGCTCAATCTGGAAACCTTTAATGGATTCCAACTTATCGATGGTTCCACCTGTGTGGCCTAAGCCACGACCGCTCATTTTAGCAACTGGTACTCCGAAACTTGCAACCAGAGGCACCAAGACCAAGGTCACCTTGTCTCCCACACCACCAGTCGAATGTTTGTCTACCTTGATTCCTGGAATAGCTGACAGATCAAACTGTTGCCCTGTTTGGACCATCTTCATGGTCATATGGGAAATTTCTTCCGTCGTCATCCCTTTAAAATAAACGGCCATAGCAAAAGCAGACATTTGGTAATCTGGAACCGTTCCAGCCACATATTCCTCAATCAGCCATTCAATTTCTTCCTTGGTTAAGGCAAGACCATCTCTTTTTTTCTGAATGATATCTACTGCTCTCATAATTCTTTCTCACTTCTTAAAATATAATAGCCTTTGTCTTTTTTTACAGTCTCACAATTGCCAAACGTCTCTTCCATCTTTGCCTTAGCGCTCGGAGCCCCTTGTTTTTTCTGAATGACAATAGTCAAGTCCCCACCTGGTTTTAAATGTTCAAAACTACCGGTGATCACCTGGTGAACGACTTTCTTACCGGCTCGGATTGGCGGATTACTGATCACATGATCAAAGTCCCCTTCTACTGTTTCATAGACATCTGAAGAAAAGATTTGAGCCTCAACACCGTTTCGGCTAGCATTTTTCTTAGCCAAGTCCAGCGCCCGCTCATTGACATCCACCATGGTCACGGCAACTCCCTGAGCTTTAGCTAGAGAGAGGCCGATTGGGCCATAGCCGCAGCCAACATCGAGGACACTTTCTCCTTCTTGAAAATCCAGGGTTGATAAGAGTACCTGACTTCCATAATCAATCATTTTTTTACTAAAGACGCCCGCATCTGTATAGAAATTCATCTTTTTTCCCAATAAAACAACAGCCAGATCATGAATATCATGGGCTGCATCTGGGTTTATATCGAAATACATTTTACTCATAAGGTTATTTTATCATAATTCATTCGTTTTTTAAATCGTTTACATGACCCCTAAAAACTGGTATACTAATGACTACAATAGGAGTGACAAATGGATAAAGAATTTCTACATTTTGAAAAAATTAATCGAGAAACTTGGCAAAATTTACACCGCAAAACCACCCCACCTCTCTCGCAAACAGAGCTCAATTCTATTAAAAGTTTTAACGACCGCATCAACCTCCAAGATGTACGTGACGTCTACTTGCCTTTGACAAACTTGATTGGAATCTACAAGCGTTCTAAAGAAGATTTAGCCTTTTCAAAAGGTATTTTTCTCCAAAAAACGAGTGAACGCCAACCCTTTATCATTGGGGTTTCAGGTAGTGTCGCTGTTGGAAAATCCACCACTAGCCGTCTTCTACAGATCCTGCTTTCGCGGACCTTCGAAGGCTCGACCGTGGAATTGGTGACAACAGATGGCTTTCTCTATCCAAATGCTATCTTAAAAGAACAAGAGCTCCTCAATCGAAAAGGATTTCCTGAAAGCTATGACATGGAATTGCTTCTTGATTTTCTCAACCAAATCAAAAACAACAGAAGTGTAGAAATCCCTGTCTATTCCCACGAAATTTACGATATTGTCCCAGATGAGAAGCAAACGATTTTACCGGCTGATTTTGTCATTGTAGAAGGGATCAATGTCTTTCAAAATCCACAAAACGACAGTCTCTATATGACCGATTTCTTTGATTTTTCAATCTATGTGGATGCCGCAGTCGATGATATCGAATCTTGGTATATTGATCGCTTCCAAAAACTCCTGGCATTAGCTCAGAATGATCCCAAGAACTACTACTATCGATTTACGGAACAACCCTTAGAGGAAGTTTTAAGCATGGCCCATCAGGTCTGGGAATCCATTAATTTAGTCAATTTGCAACATTACATTCAACCAACTCGTAACCGGGCTGATCTGATTCTCCATAAGGCGACCAACCATGAAATCGACGAAATTTATCTCAAACGCTAGAGAAAATGGCCTTTTAACGGTACTTTTTTAAGGAAAAGCTATTTTAGGCTTGTCAAATCTTAACTTTTCATATATAATGAGATAGTTAGATTATCAATGGAGGTGAATAACTTGGCAAACATTAAATCAGCTATCAAACGCGCTGAATTGAACGTTAAACAAAACGAAAAAAACTCAGCTCAAAAATCAGCTATGCGTACTGCAATCAAAGCTTTTGAAGCAAACCCATCTGAAGAACTTTACCGCGCTGCTAGCTCAGCTATCGATAAAGCAGAAACTAAAGGTTTGATCCACAAGAACAAAGCTAGCCGTGATAAAGCACGTCTTGCAGCGAAACTTGGTTAATCAAGAACAGCATAAAAATCAAGCTCTCCGGAGCTTTTTTTGTTCCTAAATTTTTGAGAGGTGCTTATGAAAATCGTTATTATCGGCTATTCTGGAGCAGGCAAATCTACCTTGGCTGAAAACTTAGCTCGCCACTACTTCATCCCCAAGCTTCATATGGATACCCTTCAATTTCAACCGGGGTGGATAGACAGTGACCGGGATTGGATGGAGGGACAGATGAAACAGTTTCTTAGCCAACATAAAGACTGGGTCATTGATGGCAATTATTCATGGTGTTGCTATGGGGAAAGAATGGAGCAAGCAGACCACATTATCTTTCTCAATTTCTCCCGTTGGAACTGCCTCTATAGAGCATGGAAACGATACCGTCGTTATAAGGGACGCGTCCGTGAGAGTATGGCAGCGGGCTGTCCTGAACGCTTTGACTGGGAATTCATCCGTTGGATCCTTTGGGACGGTCGAACTAAGAATGCCAAAGAAAGGTATCGAAATATCCGCTCTACCTATCCAGACAAATTTATCTCTCTCAAGAATCAAAAAGAGCTGGATGCATTTCTAAAAAACATACAATAAAAGAGAGTGGGACAGAAATCGGTCATTCGTTAGAATTCGATTTCGTCGTCCCACCTCCGCACAGTTGAGTAGGACTGTAAAAGCTGATGAAATCAGCGTAGTAGAGCCCACTCAACCACTGCGTCTTGCTAAACAATCCAAAAACAATTGAGAGGCTAGGACTTTTGTCCCAGCCTCACTCGGGAGTTTTGAAACCTTAGGTTCAAAACTAAATCATGGAACTTCTGCGAAGTTCGCTGACGTCCGTACTCACCTAAGGAAAGTCTTTAAGAAGACTTTTCCTTTAATAAAAAAGATTTGGGATTTTAATCCCAAACCTTTTTTATTTATCAACGTAGTCTCCGCCAGTGAAGCCATAGTATTCTTCCAAGCTCAAGCCTGAATCAGCGATATCTTGTGCTTCTTTTCCAATATAGCGGAGATGCCAGCTTTCTGGCATGTAGCCTGTTACTTTTTCTTTTCCTTCTTGGTAACGAACCACAAAGCCATATTTAGCAGCATTCTTGAGCAACCACTTACTTGGTCCAGGTTCGGTTACCAAATTACCACTGGTATCGATCAAATCAAAGGCCAAACCAGTTTGGTGTTCACTATAACCCGGTCTTGCAGAATAACGATCTGCAGCTTCCTGACCATCTTGATTGACATAGTTTTGATAGAGGCCAACTTGGGTATCGTAGCTTCGAAAACCACTATATTGGTCACTGATCGGATAACCTTCTGCCTGCATAGCCGAAATCAATTCATGAAGAGCTGAAACAGCTTCAGGATCTTCACCTGGATTAAAGTCCGGCGCCAAAGGATAATGTTTGTTGGCGATCATCACCTCACCATATTTCCCTTTAACACTATAGTAAGAACCATTGTAGCTGACACCAGAGTCCACTTTCACATCTGACTTACCAGCTTTTGACGACTCTTCTTTGCCAGTCTCTTTTGATGGATTCTTTGCTGAAGACATTTCTTTGGAAGACTTGGTTTGAGTTTGTTTGCTTTCTTCTTTTGCAGAAGATTTAGAACTAGTGGATTGAGATTGGGAGCAAGCTGTCAGGGTTAACAAGGCAACTGTCACCAACGTTAATTTGGAAAATCTTGCTTTCATGGGAATCTCCTATGATTCTTTTGTTACGACAATATCCGTAATCACATAACTTGCACCTACTTTTTTCAAGGTGTAAGTCTTGTACTTGCGGTTTTGTGAATCTGGATGACTATCTGTATAATGCACGGTAAAGTCTTCATAAGTCTTGATGGTCACCACACCATTTTCTTCAGTGACACTTTGAATGTCCAAAGCTCCTGGAGTATAGTAGTCAATTTTAGCCTTTCGAACACCATCACCAGTTGTGAATTCAACCATATCTTTGTAGGCTTGACTTTGTGTGTCATAGTATTTAGAGTATGTGTTATCTCGGTTTGAAACTGAGCTAAAGACAGCATCGCGGTATTCTCTCAAGAACTCTTCTGCCGAGGTCCGATTTTGTTCTTCTTTGGCTGCTTGCGCTTTCTTAGCATCTTGTGCACTCTTGATACGTTTTAGGGTATCTTTGGCTAGTTTTAGTTCGATCGGATCGTTCTCACCCTCTTCAATGGTCACCTTAGCCTTTTCAGTTGTATAGGTTTCCCCATTCATATTGAAGACGGCGTGCACTTCAATTTCTTGATAAGGGATGCTGTCTACTTCAAAGGTCGTGCTGGTTCCGACTTCTTTACCGTTGACCACAACCTTCACATCCGTTGGGTTTTCAACTTCATCTGGGAACTCAACTTCTAAATTGCGTTTTTCAGAATTCAACTGCAATTCTAAGTTATTCTTGGTTGCTTTTTTAGGATTGAGATGGATCTTAGAAGTGACATTTCCGACTTCAGTTTTAGCAGTCAATTCCATTTCTTTTGTATTGTAATGGAAAGAACCAAGGTCTGTCACTGCATCTTTCTTCAAGGTCACGGTTTTATTAGCAGCCACTTTGAGTTTGGCTTGGTCCAAATTGGTCTTGACCTTGACTTGCAGTGGGTAGCTGGCCACACGGTATTCTTGGAAGATTCCAAATTTCTTGTCCGCCTTTTCCAAACCAAAGATCTTGTTACCAGATTTATCCGTATAGCTGCCTTCTCCACCATTATCGATGATCTTGTTCAACTCTGTGCCAATATCGACTCCTTGATCTTCCATGCTGGTGATCAAGCTTTCGGCTTCATCCTTTGTCCATTTATCGTTAGCGGTTGAAAGCAGGTCTGCTGCTTCGCGATAATCCTTGGTGTCCACTGCCTTGATGAATTTATCTGCAGTCACTTCGACACGTGTTGTAGACTGGAAGTAAAAGAAGGCTGCCACCAAAGCGATCACAAGGACTGCGATAGCAGAAATAATCCCAATTTTCTTCTTGGAAAGTTTCTTCCCACTCTTCGTTTTAGGAGCCTTTTGTTTTTTCTGAGCTGGACCTGCTTCTGTAACATTTGGACCAGCAAAGACCTGCGTTTGCTCAGTAGCAAGTGGAGTCGTATACGCTTGAGTCGGCTGTTGAGGCACATATTCCTGTGTTTCTTCTGTTGAATCTGGGTTCGCAAATTCTGCTTCAGGAACAGGTCCTACAAAAAACTCAAAGTTTTGACTTTTGGCAGCGGTAAATTCTTCTGCACTTGGCTTACGGCCATAGGTTTCTTCAAAATGTTGCAACCAAGCCTGACGAGCTGCCAGAAGTGGATCAACATTCTTCACTTCTTCAACTGGTTCAAGCACCGGTTCCTCAACAGGAGCGACTTCCTCTGCTGGGGCATTACCTGCGATAGACTGAATTTGTTTTAAATCAAATCCACAAGCTTTCCCAGCCATAAACTCTTCTGGTGACGGTTTGCGACCGATCACTTTTTCAAATAATTCAACCCATTTCTTTTGCATGGATCTCTTCTCCCTCATTATAAAATAGGGAAAGTGGGTTCCCCCACCTTCCGTTTTGTGATATTGTTAGAATCCAAAGTTAGAGAAATTTGGAGCACTTGGAATAAATCCTACGGCTACTTGTTCTAAAATACGAGCATTCACATAAATGACAAAGATGGCAATGAGAAGCAAAATAACAGATGACGCAACTAAAAGTAAGAATTTATCTGCTTTAAAGCTTGTCTTGTTCAATCCTTGATGGACCACATAGCATGTTCCGACAAAGAACAAGAAGAAAATAAGGAAGTTTACAAAGCCATAAAATTCATAAACTTTTACAAGACCTACTAAGAAAGCGAGAAGGGCAAGTGGCAAAGTGTAAACAGACAAACGTCCAAATTCTTCAAATGAACGACCGTAACTGTATTCCTTATCTTGAAGAAGCACACGGCGAACAAAGAATCCGGCTACTTGGAAGGCGTAAACACTAAAGAATAGTGAAATCAATGTCAACATAAAAGCACGGAAATCCATACCATAACCACCAGTAATTCCACTAGCTGTAAAGAATGTTGATAGGGTCAAGATAAAGGCAGTTAAGACATACTGTAAAATTCCGTTAAGAGCTTTTGGATTTTCTACAGCTGTTGGACGTTTCAAAGCTGAAAGGAACCAATTCCAGTAACCACCAACAGCTACACCAAATTGACTTGGTTGTGCAGGATAAGCTTGTCCTGGTTGACCTTGGTAAGGCGCTTGTTGATAAGCTGCTTGAGTAGGTTGTTGGTAGGTTTGTTGTGGAGCTTGTTGGAAAGCAGGTCCATTTGCTGAAGCAGCTTGAGGAGCCGGTTCTTGAACTGGAGCTGCTACTGGTTCTTCTGCAGGAGCAGTTGGCGCTGCGACAAACTCTGGCGCTTGTGGCGCTGCAACTGGTTCTTGTGGAGCTGCGACAAACTCTGGAACTTGTGGCGTTGCAACTGGTTCTTGTGGAGCTGCGACAAACTCTGGCGCTTGTGGTACTGCAACTGGTTCTTCCACAGGTGCAGTTGGCGCTGCGACAAATTCTGGGGCTTGTGGTGCTGCAACTGGTTCTTCCGCAGGTGCAGTTGGTGCTGCGACAAATTCTGGAGCCTGTGGCGCTGCAACAAACTCTGGAGCTTGTGGTACTTCTGGAACCACTACTTCTTCTTGAAATTCTCCAGCAGCAAGTGCTTGAGCAATTTCTTCTGCACTAGCAGAACGACCATTTACGGCTTCAAAATAATCCAGCCAATCTTGTTTTGACATATTTAATCTCCTTAACTATTGTTCATACTAGGGTATTATACAAAATTTCTGAACCATTTTCAATGAAAGACTGGAAAATCCCTGTAATATCTTTTGAAAAACATACAAATTCTATACATTTTTAGAAATAAGTAAAGAAAAAGAGGCTGCGCAAAAACTGTCCAGCCTTTGAAGTTTGATGGGAATAAGTGCAAGACGCAGTGATTGATTGGCATCTTTGTTCAACTTTTAAGCTCCAAAGATGACATAATAAGGGAAACAAAGTTTCCTTTATCCACAACCTTCAACAGTCTCCCAGACTGTTGAAGCTATGCGGAGGTGGGAAGATTGAAAAGGTTTGGGGAACCTTTTCAACTTTTTTTATTTTACGGAGTTCTTTCCCACTCCCGTTTCTTAGGATTCAAATGCATCCATGCCACCTTGGACGTTGGTCACATCATAGCCTTGCTCTTCCAAAAATTGGCAAGCGCGTGCTGAGCGTCGACCAGACTTGCAGATGACATAATAGGGCTGATCCAACTCTAGTTCTTGGTAGCGATCTGCTAACTCAGATAAGGGAAGAAGACGAACCCCATCTAAATGAAGCGCATCATACTCCTCCTGCTCGCGTACATCAAGAACGTGTAGATCTCCTTTTTGATAAGCTTGGTAAAAGCTTGAAAATAGAATTTCTTTCATGATTTCTCCTATATGGTATGTTATGGAAGGGTTAGAATTTCATAGTTAAAGCTAATTGACTCTAAAAACCGGAACAAGTCTTGGGTTTTAATAAAGATGGTTTTTTCATTGGTATTGGGATGGAAAGCCATGATCTCTTCTGACACAATGTCTTTATCGAAATAGACTCGAATATCTTTTTCATCATTGTTTAATAAACCAAATGGAGATACTGTTCCGGCTGGTAATTGCATTTTTTCTGCTAGAGAGTCAGCTGAAGCCATACGGATCCGATTGGCCCCTACTTGCTCTTTAAAGTCATCCATGTCCAAAGACTTTTGGTCATCCATGATGAGCAGATAGAATTGGGTTTTCTTCTTGTTGGTCAAAAACATGGACTTGGTCCGCACACCTTCTAAGCCTTCAATGTAAGAATCGGCCTGCTCAGTCGTGAATGCAGGTGGGTGTTCCACTACATCAAATGAAATGCCTAACTCGTCTAATTTGTCTTTAACTTGTTGGTATGCCTCCATCTCCGATCTCCTTTATTTTTGAATGATCTCTTGTACTAAGGCTTGCAATTCTGGCACTACTTCTGCCTCAAACCAAGGATTCTTTGCCATCCAGATTTGATTGCGAGGGGAAGGATGAACTAGTGGAAAATAGGTTGGCAAATAGTCCTTAAAATGATGAACACGCTCTGTTACCTTACCACTGACTTTTTCATGCAGATAGTAAGCTTGGGCATATTGTCCAATCAAGAGGGTCAACTCAATATTTGGACACTCCTTTAGAAGCTGTGGGTGCCATTTTTCGGCAAAGCCTTTGCGTGGTGGAAGATCCCCTGATTTTCCATGCCCTGGGAAATAAAAGTCCATGGGAATGACCGCAAACAGACCAGAGTTGTAAAAGTTATCTTCATCAACTCCTAACCATTCGCGCAGGCGGTCACCACTCTTATCCTTCCAATAAATTCCCGCTTCTTGCGTTTTCAAACCTGGTGCTTGACCGATGATATTGATGCGAGCAGTCCTTGGTGCTGCAAAGAGTGGCTCGATCCCTTTCTCTGTATATCCTTTGTTTTGAGGGTCTGCCATAATGGCTTCTTTAATGGTTTCAATCCTTGACATAAGTTCTCCTTCTATGGAAAAACTCAGCCAGAAAAACTGGCCGAGTAGTGGATTATTTGATTAATTCGTAGATGGCTTCTGCGTAAATAGCTGCTGCACGATAGAGATCTTCAACATCTGCGAACTCATTCGCTTGGTGCATGGTATTGACATAGTCTGGGAACATGGCACCAAAGGCAACTCCACGTTTCAAGAGACGACCAAAGGTACCACCACCGATGACTTGTTCGTGACCTTTGAGACCTGTTTGTTTTTCATAAACACGCAAGAGGGTAGAGACCAATTCATCATCCATCGGAACATAGTGAGGCGTGTGGCCATGAGCTGACAAGCTCACCGTAGCCACTCCTTCGATCCTTTCAAGGATGGCTTTGATGGTTTCAGGATCTGTTCCTTGAGGATAACGGATATTGAGGGCAATGGTATTGTCTGCTTGGCTTTCATCAAAATGGAAGACACCTGCATTCATGCTCAATGGTCCCATTTTGGCATCTGTATGGGCAATACCTAATTTTTCACCGGCAAAATCTTCGTGAAGAAGCGAAGCTGTCACATGAAGGTAAGCCTTAGCAGCGCCACCAAAATTAAATTGGTTCAACAAAAGCGCTAAGTAGGTTGCACCATTGATCCCATCTTCAGGAGTGGATCCATGAGCAGATTTCCCAACGATCGTAACGGTATAAGTTTCTTCATCTACTGTTGAGATTTCAAACTTGAGCTGGTGTTCCTTGGCAAAAGCATCTAAGAAACCAGCAAGATCAGGGAGTTCTCCAGAAACGACTGCAGTCGCTGATTCTGGCACCATGTTTTCACGAAGGCCACCTGTAAAGCTGTGAAGTTTAGCCTTTCCAGTGTTGTCATTTCCAAAATGAAGGTACTCCGTGATGTTTCCTTTTTCCCCATTGATAATTGGGAATTCTGCATCTGGAGAGAAGCCAAAATCTGGCTCAGGAAGTCCGACATGTTTGAAATAGTAATCCATGTCGCCCCATCCTGATTCTTCATCCGTACCGACAACGAAGCGCACGCGCTTAGAAACAGGAAGTCCTAGATCTTTAATGATCTTCAAACCATAGTAGCAAGCCATTGTAGGCCCTTTGTCATCAGATGAGCCACGCGCGTAGAGCTTGCCATCGATAATTTCTGGTTTGTATGGATCGGTCTTCCAACCACTACCTGCAGGCACGACGTCCATATGGGCAAAAATCCCAAGCTCTTCTTCTCCTTCACCAAATGTAAAGTGACCGGCATAATTGTCCACATTCTTGGTTTCATAGCCGTCACGCTTGGCAATTTCCAAGAATTTTTCAAGAGCTTTTACAGGACCAGGTCCAAAAGGATGCTCTGCATCTGCCTTACTGTCATCGCGTTCCGAATTGATTTCCAAGAGGCTGTATAGGTCAGCCATCATCTCATCGCGACGTTTTTCTACTTCTGCTTTAAAGTCAACTGTTGTCATGAATTCCTCCTCGAGCTTCTAAATTTCTCTTTAGATTAGCGTTTTTCGATAATTTCATCAACTGGTAAGCGATAGCTTGGCTCTACTTTTTCAGCCGCATAGCCAACTGTAATCAAAACTTCCGGACGGAAACGCTCTTCGATGTCCAATACTTCATTGATTTTTTCTTTATCAAATCCCAAGATAATATTGGTTCCAATGCCTTGGTCTGTCAAAGCCAACACCAAGTTCATCGCCACAAGACCGGCATTCAAAGCCAAGTAATCGCTTGTCTGTTGGACATCATAGCGCGCAAACTCAGCAGGAAGACTTTGCATAAAGTATTGCAACTGCTCATCTGTGAAGTTTTTCACCCCACCGACACGCGCAATCTTGCGAGCCCGTTTTTGCAAATCAGTATCTGTAAAGAGGGCGATGGTCACAGGTGCTTCCATGACTTGATCGTAGTTTCCACCATAGGCTAATTTTGCCAATTCTGCATTTTTTTGACGAACGACCACAAATTTCCAAGGTTGGCTATTGTGGACGCTAGGGGCCAAGGTTGCGATCTCAATGGCAGTCCGTACATCCTTTGGATCGACCGGTTGGTCAGTGAAATGCTTGATCGCATGGCGTTTTTTGTTGAGTTCTAGGAATTTCATAGTCAACTTCCTTTTCTAATTCTATTACCTCTATTTTAACACAAAATGAAAGAGCTTGCAGGGTTTTACAGCCCAAGATTGTGAAAAAAGAAGCGGACATTTATACATCCGCTTTTTTGATTGGTTGAATACACAAGAGACTCACCTATGATTCATTGGAAAGATTGAAATAGGCAGCTACTTCTTTGGCATAACCGTATTTCTCAATCAAGGAAGCCAGCAACTCATTGTTATGACCCCGATAGTTATCCTCGCGTCTCAATTCTTCGTACATCTCAATAAAAGGAAGGCCCTTGTCCTTGGCATCTTGTAATTCTGCTTCATAGTCGTAAGCCACCTTACGAAATTGCAAGTTGGTCACCCCATCTTCTTCGACATCGATCAGAGCATACTGAGCTCTGTGGTTTTGAATTGGTTCCCAGTCAAAATAAGGCATACCAATGGTGCCGGGGTTGATGATTTGCTGACCCTGACTGCCATAGCGGAGCAACTGCTTGTGGACATGCCCGTAGATGGCCATATCTGTCTGGTCATCCAGCAATTGATCAAAGTTCTCCGTCGCATTAGCTGGATGCAAGTCTCTACCATAATTCTTTTCTGGCAAGTTGTGGGTCAGTGAAAAGCGAATGCCGTTGACCTCCTTCTTCTCCATTAGAGGAAGCGAACGAAGCCAATCAATCCGCTTAGGATCCAGTCCCTCCATGACATACTGAGTGAGACGAAGCATTTGGATCTCCTGCGGATCCTCGAGCCCGTACTCACCATCCAAAGCCTCTAGGACACAATCGTCCCAATTTCCACGAACAGCTGCTGTGATAGGAATTGCATCCAGCAAGTCAAAAAGGTCCTCTCGTCCAGGTCCCGGTAGCAAAATGTCCCCTAAAAGCCAGTATTCCGTCGCGCCTAGAGCACGCGCATCCGCAATCACTGCCTCCAGAGCTCTTGTATCTCCGTGAATATCAGATAAAATAGCAATTCGATGGTTCATTATAAACTCCTTATGATTGGTATGGTTCAGAATCCTCCGCCACTTCCATCAAGGGACTTGCTTCTTCCTGCTGTCCTTGATGGAGCTTAGTTTGCACTGCTTCCGCCACTGCTCGTGGGATGCCGACTGTGACGATCTCATCCATAGTAGCTTCTTTGATCTTGGTCAGTGACTTGAAGTGCTTCATCAGTAACTGTTTGCGTTTTGGTCCCAAGCCTTCGATGCCATCCAACTGGGAGGAGAAGGAATTCTTGGACCGTAGCTGGCGGTGGAAGGTGATAGCGAAACGGTGGACTTCATCCTGGATCCGTTGCAGGAGGAAAAATTCCTGCGAGGTCCGAGAGAGTTCAATGACTTGGAGAGGATCACCAAAGAGCAATTCATGAGTCTGGTGCTTGTCATTCTTTTGCAGACCTGCGATAGGAATGTCCAGTCCCAACTCTTCTTGGATGACTTGCTTAGCGATATTGACTTGGCCCTGACCTCCATCGATAACGATCAGGTCTGGTGGCGTCAGGTCATCCCGCATGACCCGGCTGTAACGTCTGCGAATGACCTCCCGCATGCTGGCATAGTCATCTGGCCCGACAACGGTCTTGATCTTGTACTTGCGGTAGTCCTTTTTACTTGGTTTTCCATTGACAAAGACCACCATGGCTGAGACCGGACTGGTCCCCATGAT
Source organism: Streptococcus parasanguinis (assembly GCF_901875555.1). Taxonomy (GTDB): domain Bacteria; phylum Bacillota; class Bacilli; order Lactobacillales; family Streptococcaceae; genus Streptococcus; species Streptococcus parasanguinis_H. Next base: position 67,584 of record NZ_CABFMD010000031.1, on the reverse strand, counting down.
GTTGGAGTTATCAAAGGATTCAATGCGCACAGGGGTTGGAATTTGCAGAAGTTTTCCAAGATTTTCAATAGCCCCTTGGGTCTTTTCCATGGATTTTTCAAGGAGATTGAACTTCTGCTCCAGACTGACCCGCGCATTCTTGATGGCCAGATTGACCAACTGCTTCTTCTCCCCTCGCTGGGGCTTGAGGACCTTGGTATCCACTAAGGCCTTGACCGCTTCCTCATCGATATCTTGAGGAATCAGGATTTCATTGGGGATCAGGTGAGATTTCTCCTGGTAAAATTGACCCACATAGGTCAAGAAATCCTCGTCCGGATCATTGTAGTAAGGGAAGAGATTGACATCCCGCTCGATCAGCTTTCCCTGACGGACAAAGAAGACCTGCACACACATCCAGCCCTTGTCCACGTAGTAGCCAAAGACATCCCGGTTCTGCAAATCCTTGGCCATGACCCGCTGTTTGGTCCGCAGGGTCCCGATGGCCTGAATCAGATCCCGGTACTCGGCCGCCCGCTCGAATTCCATGTTTTGCGCCGCGTTATTCATCTTGAGCTTGAGCTCATCGATAATCTTGTCATCCTGCCCCTTGAGGAAATCAGAAACCTCCTGCGCCATGCCCTTGAAATAGGCTTCGTCCTTATGGCAGACTGTATGAGCCATACACTGTCCTAGATGGTAGTAAAAGCAGACCTTGGAAGGCGGATTGGTACACTTGCGGAAAGGAAAAATCCGATCCAAGAGTCGCTTGATCTCATTGGCCGCCCCTACATCCGGATAGGGACCGAAATAGAGGCCACCATCCTTTTTGACCTGGCGCGTGATGATCAGACGCGGATAGCGCTCATTGGTAATCTTGATGAAGGGATAGGACTTGTCGTCCTTGAGCATGATATTGTACTTGGGCTTGTTCTCCTTGATGAGGTTGATCTCAAGAAGCAAGGCCTCAATATTGGACTCAGTGACGATAAACTCAAAATCCACAATCTCAGATACCAGCGCTTCCGTCTTGGTATCGTGGCTCCCTCTGAAATAGGACCGCACCCGATTGCGAAGATTCTTGGCCTTCCCCACATAGATGATGGTACCGTTCTTATCTTTGTGAATGTAACAGCCCGGACTCGTCGGCAAGAGCTCAAGCTTGGATTTAATCAAGTTATTCATACTCTCTATTATAGCAAAAAAGAGAGGTCTTAGCCTCTCTGCACTATTCATACATATTTAGAACCTTAGCCCTTGAGATAGGCTAGTCGGAAGAGCGGAATCACATAAGGAACAACAGACATCAGGATAGTGAATAGCACGAAGAACCAGAACCAGAAGGAAGCGAGGGCACGCTGGAAAACTCCCGGCTGAGGTTTATTGGCCTGAATGTAAGCCTTGATAGCTGGCCATTTGGTCGCAAGAACCACTATCATGACAATGGAACCAATGGCTAAAACACCGATTTGGAGCCAATTCGCTAATCCTTCATCCACATGATAGGCTACATAATGCAAGCCTTGAGAAATGACAAAGTTATTGAAAATGTGATAGAAAATCGCCCACCAGATATTGTATTCAAAGGCAATGTAGCCGAATCCTAGACCAATGATACCCGCGAAAAAGAGCTGGTCAAAATTGGCATGGAAGAGGCCGAATAAAATAGCCGTCATGACAATGGCAAAGATTTTGCCATACCGTTCCAAGCCTCGCAAGCCTGCCCCACGGAAGAAGAATTCCTCTGTGATAGGACCAAAAAAGCCAGCATACAAGAGCATGGTCCAAGATCGCTCAATCGTATCTCCTAGATCTGGTGTTGGAGAATGAAGGCCAATGGTCTCAAACATGCGGTCAATCACTTGTGTCATCACAGATGAAAAGACCTGAGAAAAGCCAAGAAAGGCGAGAAGAATAAAGAAGACTGAAAGTGTCATCTTACGTCCCTTATGTTTGAGATCATATTTATAAAGGGCCTTCTTACGATAGGCATTAAAAAGAAAGAGTCCAATGGAAATAGAGATGAGGTAGGGGATACCAGCCCAAACATTCAGGGCATTGAGTTTCTCCGTTACTTGACTTGGATCTTTTCTGAGAGAGCCTGCTAGGGTTAGGCCTAAGAGGACTTCCCATAGGACGGTTACTAAGGTCATTACCAAGAGATAAATGGCAAGTGTCCCAGAATACCTTCCTATATCTTTTTTAGGGTCTAATAATCTTTTGTATTGGTTCATTTCTTCCTCCTAGAAAATAGATAAAAACTCGCACAGACTCCTTCGTATAAGACAAAGAAGATCAAAAAGGCATGCATAAAGTAGTCTTCTGGTAATGCAAGAATAATCGAATCCACGCGCGGATCAAAGAGCCAAGTATTGTCCCCAGCAAATAAGACCTGATGAAAAAGCGTAAAGAATTGATCAAAGCCAATTATAACAGTCATCACTGCAAGCACTACTGGTAAAACCATCATCCAAAAGAAGAGACTTCGGTACAAGGCCAGGTAGCCTTTTTTGACGACTGTCCGCATAAACTGGATAAAACCAGGTAGAGTGACCAAGAAAACGACCGTCACTAAGTGAAATAGGTACTTGACGGCTTCAAAATGGTGCAAGCCATTTTTTGAAGAGGGGAATTGAGGCATCTTCAACACCCATTGAAAAGGATTAGTCAAATAGTTCATCAAGATATTGAAATTCTTCATGATGACTGAAGCCGAAAAACCAGTTCGGCTTTGAATCCCCAACCAATGAATCTCCATGGGATAGATAGCCCAAGCTAGAACAATGGTGAGAAGGATCGTAGCTGACAAGATAAAGAAAACTAGGTTCATGGATTTCAAACTTCTAAGCATCAAAATCCCACTCCGCTAAACTGGAAACAACATGTGTCGGTGCAATTGGTAAGGTCGGCACTTCTTCTGCTTTGGTAAAACCTGTCGTCACCAAAAGGGTCGGAATGCCATTGTCAATACCCGCACGGATATCCGTTAGGTAGTTATCCCCGACCATGACCACTTCTTCTCTTGCAAGCCCCAGGTGTTCAATGGCCTTATCCATAATGATGGCCTTTGGTTTCCCAATGATGACAGGCTCGACCCGTGTCGCTGCTTCGACAAGCGCAATCAGAGATCCTGCTCCCGGCAATAAGCCGCGCTCTGTTGGAATGTTGAGGTCCGGATTGGTCCCAATAAAGTGAGCCCCTTTTTGAATGGCCAAGGTTGCTTTCGCAAATTTCTCATAATCCACTTGCCAATCAAGTCCAATCACGACATAATCAGGTGCTTCTTCATCTAAGACGAAACCTGCTTCTTCGATGGCGTCTTTGAGGCCTGTTTCTCCGATCACATAAGCTTTCTTGCCCAGATTTTGATCCTTCATATAATCAATGGTCGCAAGGGTAGCTGTATAGATGGTTGAAACTGGGGTTTCAATATTGAAATGAGTGGCCAGCATATCCCGAACAGTCTCTGGTGTGCGGGTTGTATTGTTGGTCACAAAGAGATAAGGAATCTCACGCGCCTGCAGTTCATGAACAAAAGCTTCTCCTGCAGGAATCCGTGATTTTCCCTTGTAAATGGTGCCATCTAAATCAATCAAATAGCCTTTGTAGTGCATTTATTCTTTCCTTTCTGTCTCTGCTTCTTCTTTCAATTTTTCAGCGTCCACTCGTCCACCAGAACCATACAGAAGTAGAGCACCAGCATAAAGGACAAACTGTAGGATCAAACCAGTAAAATTGATCCCTTGACTTCCCGATTGAGTGAACAAGAAGGATGCTACCATAAGAATGACAATAGTCACCAAGAGACCAATGACGGTCGCCTGATCCACACTGATTTGATAAACGGTGCGTTTGCTACTCCGGTTTCGGCCGTCTGACTTGGTTTCCGGTTGCAAATTTTCTACAAAATCTGTTACTAAGGTCGCAGCGAGACTGACGGTTGTGCTAAAGAGCACACCTTGAGACAAACGATGATAGAAATTAGACCAGAAGGAGCCTGATTGACTGGTAATACCGACTGAAAAGATCACAACAGGCAAGAGAAAGGCCAAGGTGAAATGGATCCAAACGCGATACCAGCGCACATCTTCTCTTAAAAAGCGACTAAAACTCTCTAAATTCAAACGGTAGCGGAAAAATTTATAAATTTCTTCCACCAGAATGATGCCCAAAGCACAAAGAGTCAAGAGCCAATCTCCCAACATGTAGAAAGGGTTCTTTTGACGCTTGGCATAGGCCATGACCCGTTTTTGGTAGCTTTCAAGCTCCTGTTTTTTATTTTTTAATCTTCTAGTTTCCATAAGTCCAACCCTTTTCTTTCACTTCTTCCCACTCGATCTCTGCTTGAGCATTGATATGCCCGTCTGAGGTAATTTGGTGCAGTGTCGTTAAGCCCTCTTGTTCATATTGTGAGGTGATGGCACCTCCTGCCAGTACTTCTTTGACATATTTCAGATGGACTTTTTTAGGGACATGGTGAGTTAAGAAGTCTGCTCCCATGACCTCAAAGACCCAGTCCAAGTACTTGCTATTGTTGACATGCCCGTTCATATCCAAATCATAAAAACGAACCAGATATTCTTGCTCTACTCCGCCTTCCAATTCTTTGAAACGAGGTCCACGGAGCATGGTTTTAGAAAATTCAGAGTCAAAGGCATCCGTGATTTCGCTCATAACAGGATGGACCTTGCGCGTATCCCGATCCATCAAGACAAAGGTCGCGACCATCTCAATGATAGTATTTCCTGCTTCATCCTTGATGTTAAAAGCCCGGTAGCAGAAAAGGCGATTGTGACTCATGGCATAAGTTTCGATGGTGATCTTCTCATCAAACACAGGGAGACGCCCGATCTTCATATTGTAATCCGTGATAATCCAGACTAGATTGTAATTCTCTAGAATGTACATATCACTCATGCCCAGCTCAATCGATTGCATGCCCGATACCTGTAAAGACAGCAAGATCAATTGGGGAATCTTAATAAACCCATTGACATCGCTCATATCAAACGGAATTTTCATGCTATATTCAAATGTTTTTGCCATCTTCTACTCCAAAATAAACTTCTCTGCTACAGTGTCTCCTAAAAAGAGACCTTTCTTGGTCATGCGAACAATGTCCTTGTCAGGGACCAAAAGGCCCTGCTGGGTCAATTCCTCAACCACTGGTCCATACTGTTGGTCAAAATCCACACCAAACTTTTCTTCAAAGCGCTTCTTGGAAACGCCTGTTTTCTTACGTAGTCCTAGAAACATCTCTTCTTCCATCATTTCTGTCTGAGTCAGATGCTCTTCTTGGACACGCGCATTTCCCTCTTCGACAGCCTGCATATAGTGACGGATAGGCCCATGATTCTTGTAGCGAACACCGTTAACATAGCCGGATGCACCAGCTCCCAGACCATAATACTCGGCATTATCCCAATACATGAGATTGTGCCGACTTTCAAAACCAGGCTTGGAGAAATTGGAAATTTCGTAATGCTCAAAGCCCGCTCGCTCCAACTCCTGAATAATGTATTCAAACATCTCTGCTTCCAACTCCTCTTTAGGTAGAGGAAGTTTACCCCGTCTCATGCGATTCATAAAGACTGTGTGATTCTCCAGAATCAAGCTATAAAGACTCATGTGGGGAATATCGAGGGCAAGAGCCTTAGCAACATTTTCCTTGACCTGCTCCATGGTTTGTGTCGGAAGCGCGTAGATGAGGTCGATCGAAATATTGTCAAAACCAGCCAGTTTCAGACGGTCGATATTGTCATAAATGTCCTGCTCTTGGTGGCTTCGACCAATCTTCTTGAGCAAGCGATTATCAAAAGTCTGCACGCCCAATGAAACCCGATTAACTGGCGAATCCTTCATAACCGCAATCTTATCCGGATCCAAATCACCAGGATTGGCCTCGATCGTCAGCTCTTCCATCTGAGACAGATCAAGCGACTTGGTCAGCTCCTTGAGCACATAGGCTAGCTGATCCGCGGTTAGAGCTGTCGGTGTCCCACCCCCAATATAGAGAGTTCGTAAGTGTGTGATTTCTTCCCGACGAAATTCTTGGATCAAATGCTCCAAATATGCATCGACTGGTTGGTTCTTAATAAAGACCTTCGAAAAATCACAATAAAAACAAATCTGGGTACAAAATGGAATGTGGACATAAGCGGACGTTGGTTGTGTATGCATACCTTTAATTATACCATAAAATCCCCCCGAGTCCGAAAAGAAAAGGGAATAAGAAGTAAGGAATTCCTTGACAATAACGAATAAAAGGAATAGAATAAAGTTAATCATATTCGGAGGTAAGGAGATATGAACAACTAAGCTTCGTTAAATAAAATACTTTATTTAGTGGACTGCTTGTTCGATCTCTTTTTGTGTACCCTCTTGCCTATTCTCCAACCATTTGTTGGCTAAATAAGGTTTTTTCTGCTTGGGTTCCACATGAATACAGCTCTACTAAATAGGTAGAGCTGTTTTTTGTCCCAGTAGAAAGGAATCTTATGCTAAAACTATCCCACCTCACTATCCGACATACAAAAGATTTACGAGATCTGGTTCGAGATCTTTCCCTGACCATTCATGAAGGAAAAAAAGTTGCTATTATTGGCGAAGAAGGGAATGGAAAATCTTCCTTACTTCAGGTCCTCATGTCCCCAAAATCTCTACCAGATTATCTGACTATAGAAGGAGAAATCACCACTTCCTTTCACTCCTATGCCTATATTCCCCAAACTTTACCGGAAGCTTTGAAGGGAAAAACCTTGGAAGAATATTTTTTTGGAGAGAACGAGCTAGACTATTCCACCCTCTACAGACTGGCAGATCAATTGCATTTTAATAGCGAGCGCTTTGCAAGCGATCAAGCTATCGGAAGTCTATCTGGAGGAGAAGCCCTAAAAGTCCAACTGCTTCACGAACTTTGTTGTTCTCATGAATTGCTATTTTTAGATGAACCTTCAAATGATCTGGATTTAGAGACCTTGGATTGGCTCCAGCAGATGATCCAAACGAGTCCCCAAACCATTATCTTTATTTCCCATCATGAGGATTTTTTGACTCAAACGGCGGATACGATCATACACCTCAGACAGATCAAACACCGCAAGGAGGCTGAAACGATCGTGGAGCACCTAGGCTATCAAGACTATAGTATCCAGAGAGAACAACAATTTAAGCAACAATCTCAACAAGCGGCCAACGATCAACGAGCCTACCAGAAAACCATGGAGAAGCACCGTCGTGTCCGTCAGCAAGTCGAAACTTCCTTACGAAATACCAAAGATAGCACTGCTGGACGTCTCCTGGCAAAGAAAATGAAGTCCCTCCTCTCACAAGAAAAGCGCTACGAGCGAGCATTCCAATCCATGACTTCCCAACCCTATGATGAGGAAATCATCAATCTGCATTTCCCTCCCCTCACTCCCTTGTCTCCTCAAAAACGCGTCCTTCTCTTAGATCATGAAGAGCTCGCAATTGAGGATCTTGTCCTAGTCAAGAACCTCTCCCTCACTCTTCAAGGGAAGGATAAGATAGGGATTATCGGTTCCAACGGTGTAGGGAAATCCACTTTCCTAAAAATGATCTGGGAGATTTTACAGAATAATGGGAGTATCCGCACTTCCTATATGCCTCAAGATTACACTGAACGCCTCCCTCTGACTCAGACACCCGTTCAATTTCTACAGCATTCAGGTGATCGCGAAGAAATCAACACTATTCAATTGCATTTAGCCTCCCTCAACTTTACTTATTCTGAAATGCACCATCCTATCTCTGAACTTTCTGGTGGCCAGCAAGGAAAACTCTTCCTCCTTCAATTAGTGCTTACAAGTCCCCAGTTTCTGCACTTGGACGAGCCTAGTCGTAATTTTTCCCCCACTTCCCAACCAGAAATTCGTCGCCTATTCGCAGACTACCCAGGCGGACTGGTTACAGTCTCCCACGACCGGACCTTCCTCAAAGAAGTCTGCCAAAAAATCTATCGTCTGACGGAAAATGGCTTCGAAGAGATAGAGTCGCTCTAACGTAAAAAAGATTGGCCAAAACCAATCTTTTTTCTATTTCTTCCCTTCCTCTTGTCCCATTTCTTGGGTTCGTTTGTAGGCTGCTTCCACACCTGCAATAATGTCGCCCCGTAGGCCGACTTGTTCTAAGCGGTTGACTCCTGCGATGGTAGAGCCACCTGGACTACAAACCGCATCCCTTAATCGAGCTGGGTGCTCGCCTGTCTCTAAGACCATTTGGCTGGCTCCTTGGAAGGTCTGGGCGGCCATCTGCAAGGATTGCTCACGTGGAAGCCCCAAGGCTACTCCTGCATCCGTCATGGCCTCGATCATCTGATAGACAAAGGCTGGACCACAGCCCGCCACAGCCGTTGCAGGATCCATCAATCTTTCTTCGATTTCATAGAGGGCTCCTGCTCCTGCTAAGAGCTCTTTGACTTGGGCTACTTGCTGATCTGTCACTGCTTGGGAGCGAGCCAGACTGATGACACCTTGACCAACGGCTACAGGCGTATTAGGCATGATGCGGATGAGCCCCACCCGGTCGCTCTGGATGACTTCAGCCATTTTTTCTAGTTCCAGACCTGCTGCCATAGAAACCAAGATGAGATTGGAACGTTGGCCCAAAATGTCCTGGTACTCTTCAAGTAAAGGGCAGATTTGGTAGGGTTTGACCCCTAAAAAGATGACCTCCGCCTCTTGAAATACTTGTTCAAGATCAGACGCTGTTCCCCCATACTGGCTGATAAACTCTTCCACCTTTTGTGGGGAACGGTTGACCAAGAGCAGGTCTGTGCTAGCCACTTCTTTTGCGACCGCTTTGGCCAGACTAGCTCCCATATTTCCAAGACCGATAAATGCTACTTTCATAACTTACCTCACTTGACCATTTCCACTGACGATATACTTGTAACTAGTCATCTCCCGCAGTCCCATTGGTCCACGCGCATGGAGTTTCTGCGTCGAGATCCCCATTTCACATCCTAGGCCAAATTGACCACCGTCTGTAAAGCGTGTAGACGCATTGACATAAACGGCAGCTGAATCTACTTGCTTTGTAAAATAAGTGGCTGTCTCCGGATTTTCAGTCACTATGGCATCCGAATGATGGGTGCTATGAGCTTCAATGTGGTCCACCGCTTCCTCTACTCCATCAACAACCTTGACTGCTAATATATAATCTAAAAATTCGGTATCAAAATCCTGCTCCTGCGCTGCTGTCCCCGAAATGATAGCCTGTGCGTCCTCATCTAGACGCAACTCAACCGATCTTTCCCGCTCATCCACTAAACGCTCTTTGACCAAAGGCAAGAAGTCAGACGCAATCGCTTGATCGACCAGCAAGACCTCCATAGCATTGCAGACAGAGGGGCGACTGATCTTGGCATTTTCGATAATGGCGAGTGCTTTCTGGAAATCAGCTTCCTTATCCACATAGACATGAACAATTCCAGTTCCTGTCTCAATCACAGGGACAATGGCATTTTCAACCACCGCTTGGATCAAGCCAGCACCACCACGTGGAATGAGCAAGTCCAGATAACCCTTAGCCTTCATCATGGCAAAGCTGGAAGCCCGACTCGTATCTTGGATCAGTTGGAGAAGGTCTGGATTGAGTCCGGCTTCTTCCAATCCAGCCTTAAGAGCGGTCACGATCGCTTGAGCAGAATGAAAGGCATCCTTCCCCGTACGAAGAACCACTGCATTTCCACTCTTGATGGCAAGCGCTGCAGCATCCGACGTCACATTTGGACGGCTTTCATAAATGATCCCAATGACACCCATAGCGACTCGAACTTTCCGGATTTCAAGGCCATTTTCCAAAACTTCAGTATCCAGCACTTCCCCAATCGGATCTGGCAGATCGATTAAAGCACGGATCCCTTGTGCCATCCCTTCAATCCGCTCTTGATCAAGAAATAGGCGATCGAGCATGACTTCAGAGATCTTCCCGCGTGCCGCTTCCATATCGATTTGATTGGCTGCTAAAATGGCTTTCGTCGCTTTCAGAAGCTGGTTCGCCATGGCTTCCAAAGCTTGATTTTTTAGGGCTGTAGTAGCTGTATTGATGCTTTTCTTAGCCGATCTCGCTAAGGCTAACTGTTCTTGTGTTGTACTCATACGTTTTCCTCTAAAATTTTGTAAAGAGTAGGTCAATCTCAGGAGTAACCGAGATCCAATCATCCCGGTGGATGAGGATTCCCTTGGCTTTTTTAGATTGGAGCATATCGCGCACAGCCGACTGGCCGAGACGAACTTTCCCTTTCCCTAGCAATTGGCCTGACTCTTGATGATAGACGCTGACGATGTCTTGATAAGAGAAATCCCCTTCTACCTTGGTCACACCAGAAATTAATAAGCTCTTTCCATGATCCAACAAGGCCTCAGCTGCTCCAGCATCCACCCAAACAGCCCCTTTACTTTCTGCATAAAAGGCTAGCCATTGCTTCTGGGTTTTTAACCCCTTGTCCTCTGCAAGGAAGTAACTGCCATCTGCTTGCTCTTGAGCTGCTTCGATCAAGGCATCAGGCTTGAGAGACGAGCAAATATAGACAGGAACTCCTGACTCTGTTGCCAGGGTCGCTGCCTTGAGTTTGGTCAGCATTCCGCCAGTTCCATTGCTACTACCCGCACCTCCAGCCATCTCGATCATCTCGCGAGAAATGTGCTCGATCCGCTCCAACCGCTTGGCTGTTGGATCCTGAGAAGGATTGGCTGTATAGAGACCATCCACATCCGTCAACAGCACCAAAAGATCCGCTTGGACCATGGCCGCAACCTGTGCACTCAAGGTATCATTGTCACCAACTTTTAGTTCAGCAATCGAGACCGTATCATTTTCATTGATAATCGGAATCGCCCCACGGTTGAGTAAGACAGAAAGGGCCTGGTGGGCATTCTTATAGCGACGTTGATCTGCAAAGTCATCCTGGGTTAATAAAATTTGTGCAGAAACAATGTTGCGTAAAAGAAGATTAGAGGTATATTCTTCCATCAATAAACCTTGACCAACTGCCGCAGAGGCTTGCTTGTCTGCCACCTTAGTCGGCCGTTTCTTAAAACCAAGGGCACCAAACCCAGCAGCAACCGCCCCTGATGAAACCAAGATCAACTCATGACCTGATTCATGTAAGAGAGCCAACTGCTGGGTAATGACCTTGACCTTCTGTCTGGAGAGACTCCCATCGGGATTGGTTAAAGACGAGGTCCCTACTTTAAAGACGATTCGTTTTGCTTTCATCTCTATGATTCTTTCTAATACTATTTATTTCGAATTTAATGAAAGTGAGGCTGGGTCAAAAGTCCTAGCCTCTCAATTGTTTTTGGATTGTCGAGCAAGACGCAGTAGTTGAGTGGACTCTACTACGCTGATTTATAAGCTTTTACAGCCCTACTCAATTGTGCGGAGGTGGGACAACGAAATCGAATTCTAACGAATGACCAATTTCTGTCCCACTCTCATTTTTCATTATCCTTTTCGAAGGTTTTCCAGCATTTTCTCAAAGATCGCTGGCACCTCTGCTGTAAATTCCAAGGTCTCTCCTGTACGTGGGTGGGTAAAGCCGAGTGTCCGCGCATGAAGAAACTGACCTTGTCCTTTGAGTGTCTTCTTAGGACCATAAGCAGGATCTCCAGCCACTGGATGGCCGATATAGGCCATGTGCACCCGAATTTGGTGGGTGCGACCGGTCTCCAGTTGCAACTCTACCAGCGTGTAATTTCCAAAGCGCTCCAAGACTTGAAAACGGGTCACAGCAGGCTTGCCTTTAGCTGTCACCGCTTGCTTTTTTCGGTCCTTTTCACTACGACCAATTGGTGCTTCGATCACACCCCGATCATTGGGAAGATTCCCATGGACAATGGCCCAATACTTCCGGAGAGATTTTTTGTCTTTTAACTCCTCAGCCAAAGCGATATGGGCTTGGTCATTTTTTGCGACCATCAAGAGGCCTGACGTGTCTTTATCAATCCGGTGGACGATCCCGGGACGCAATTCCCCATTGATCCCTGAGAGGTCCTTGACATGGTATAAAAGGGCATTGACCAAGGTCCCACTGGTATGACCCGCACTTGGGTGAACGACCATCCCCTGTGGTTTATTGACGACGACGACATCCTGGTCCTCATAGACAATATCTAAGGGCAGATCTTCTGCTTCATAGCTGACCTCTTCCACTTCTGGGACTTCATACTGGATGATGTCACCCTCTTTGACCGTATACTTAGCTTTTTTCACAGTACCATTGACCAGAACTTTTCCTTCTTTGATCTGCTCATTGGCCACAGCTCGTGACAAGGGCGTCAATTCCGCCAAAGCCTTATCCAGTCGCGCACCGGCTACTTCAATTTTAATGTCCATGCGTTTCCTCTTTCAACATCAGGATCAGGAGCAAGAAAACTCCGACTGTCAAATAACTATCTGCTACATTAAAAATGGCAAAATTCATAAAATCCAGGTGGAACATATCGACTACAAAGCCTTGACGCAGGCGATCGATAAAATTCCCCAAACCACCTGCAATGACCAAGGTCAAGCCTGTCACCATCCAAAGCGACCCCTTGAGATGCTTATAGAGATAGTAAAAGGCCCCCACCATCACGACAAGAGTGATAAGGGTAAAGAACCATTGCTGATTTTCAAGAAGCGAAAAGGCTGCACCTGTGTTTTGAAGATAGGTCAGACTAACCACATGAGGGACAAAGGATTTCACGACACCCAGTGGAATATGCTTCACCACATACCATTTAACCCATTGATCTACAAACACCAAGAGGACAATGGCTAGAGGAATTCCTATTTTTCTTTTCATCACTTACCTCTTTTGATCAAAATATTCGACCATGACTTCGACAAACTTCTCTGCTACAGGGGAGAGATCCACTTCTTCACGTTTGACATAGACCATTTTATTGTCCAAGTTGTCTTCTAAAGGAATCACGGTAATACCATTCACTGACTGGCTATCTAAAAAGCCTGATCCGGTCGCATAAGCATCTGTTCGCTCCAAGATCCCATTTAGAGTGGCACGGTCTGTCACATTGAACATTTGGGAGCTAGAGCTGGTATCGACAAAGTTCTCTGAATAATAGAGGTACTCATCCTTTTCTTGGGTAAAGCGAACGGTTGGTAGCTGAGCTAGATCTTCCATGACCAGTTTTTTCTTCTTAGCCAGAGGGTGTCCCTTGCGAAGGTAAATATGAGTCTGAAAAGGAATCAGATCCACCACTTCAAGTCCTAATTTATCAACCCGTTGCATAATCCCCTTGGTATTTTGACGGTTGAGATAAATAATCCCCAACTCACTATGCCCTTGAGCCACTTCATCCAAAATTTGGACCGTCGTTGACTCAAAGATGCGGAAGTTTTTATTTTCCGGATAACGCGTCGAGAACTCCGTCATCAAAGGAGGCAAAAAGTCATAGTGCTGACCGGAAATAGAGAATTCTTTTTTCTCTTCTTCAGGGCTAGCATATTGATTTTGAAAAACATCAAAGCCCTTGACGACTTCTTGCGCCTTTTCATAAAATTCCATTCCCCGACGGGTCAAAAAAGTCCCTGAGCTGGTCCTACGAAAAATCTTAAAGCCTAGTTCTTTTTCCAGATCACGTACAGCAATCGATAAACTTGGCTGACTCACATACATCTTTTCAGCGGCCTCACGAAAGGTCCCACTATTGGCAATGGCCACGACATAACGTAATTGTTGTATATTCATTCAAATTTCCTCATTACAGTATCTAATAATTATATCATAAAAATCACACTGAAAGAAGCCTGAGAAATGAAAAAAACAGGCCTCACTTCCATCAAAAAAACTCGAAGACGAAAAATCACCATAGCCGATCAGCTATGGTGATTTGTTATGAAACCTTAGATTTCATTAGAAATTATTTTGCTTTTGCAGCATATTCTTCGTTACGTTTGATCATTTGTTTTCTGTACCAAGCGAAGATTCCGATATAGAAGGCCAAGAAGACAACTACACCAAGGATCAATTTGATATCACCAGATGTTGCGTTACCGATTGTCCAACCGAGTAATTTTTCAACTGGTCCTTCAAGAGTTGAGTGAGTGATCAATTGAGTAGAAGCTACCCCTTTAGGGAAGGCATCAACACTCTTAGCCAATTGAGTTGCAAATGGTGCAATCAATGTTCCTGAAAGAAGGAAGAGTGGCAAGAGAAGGCTTCCGAAGATGATCATACGGATCAATTTACCACGTGTCACAACCAAGAGAGCTGGAGTCACACCCATTGCGATGATCCCTGCAAGTGGTAAGATGCCATTTCCGACTTTAGAAAGAAGCACTGCTTCGATCAACATGATTGGTGCAAGTACGTTGGCACAAGCCCAGATTTCAGCACGACCAGCGATGAATGGCCAGTCCAAACCGATGTTAAATTTACGTCCTTGAAGACGTTTTGTAGCAACGTTTGTAATACCTTGTGACAATGGTTCTACCGCTGCGATGAACCAAGATCCGATCAATGAGAACAATTCCAAGCTGACACCGGCAGTCAAACCAAGGCTCAACCAACCTTTAACAACCAATTCCCAAGTTTTAGCATCAGCAACACCAGCTACTGGATGTGGAGTACCCATGATACCGATGACGATACCAAGAAGGAAACCGATAAAGAATTTAGAACCCCAGAAACCGATCTTCTTGTTCAATTTAGCGGCGTCAAAGTCGTATTTATCAAGACCAGGAAGAACTTTATCAAAAATCTTATCCAAGACCATGATGATTGGGTTCATCATGTAGTTCATGTGAGTTGATGTCATTGGTGATGAACTTGGTGCATTCAACAAATCATCAAATGTTGGTTTCATCAAATCTGAGTTGATGATTTTCATAATTCCTACGAGGACAACTGCAAGAGTTGCAACAAAGAGTGAAACTCCTGCGCTCACTCCATTCTTGTCCGCATACCATTTGATCAAAAGACCAGTGATAGACAAGTGCCAGATATCGAAGATATCGACGTCAAGTGTGTCAGTTTTCTTAATAGCCAACATGACAACGTTAACGATCAACATGATCAATAAGAAGTAAAGGGTCCAAGCAGATCCCCAAGTGATAGTCGCAAGTGGTGCCCAACCAACGTCAGTGATATTTAATTGAATACCAGTATTCTCAACGAATTTTGCAAGAGATGCTGAGAAAGCAGTATTAAGCATACCGATAATGGCACCGATACCAGTAAGAGCGATGGCAAGTTTGATACCACCTTCAAGCGCTTTGGAGAATTTCACTCCAAATAAGAGAGCCAATAAAGTCAATACGATTAACATGATGATTGGAGCACCCATATCTAGAATGGGTTTGAAAATCGTATTGGCAAAATCTATAATGCCATTCATAATAAATCCTCCCGATTTATAGTTATTTTGTAAAATACACAATTGATGCATCCAAGAATATTATTGGATAGCGTTTACAAATACATCTAAAAAAATATCAATGTAATCCATGTTCTTTAATGGCTGCTTCGATGCTATCAAAGACTGGTGCACTCATTGCAGGAATACGGAACAAAATTGGACCTGCTTCAATCACTGGAATACCAGGATCAAATCCTAAATCAGTTGCAGCGATTGGAGTAAAGATATCATAACCAGAAATCAAATCTTCATTGACATCTTTGACCATGACCGCATCGCAATGCACATCATAACCACGGTTTGACAATTCTTCTTCAACCGCGTTCTTGATTTGGTGGCTAGAGTTGACGCCTGCACCACAGGCAGCTAAAATTTTAATCATTTGGATGTCCTCCATTATAAATATTTACGAATGTTTTAGGAAATCGATTCCGTGATATAGTCGTAGAGTTTTTCTTCACTATCCAGTTTCGATAAAGCTTCCAAATTGCCGTTTGATGTAAAGAAATCCATCAATTGGGCCAGGATATTGGTCTGGCTCGAGCTCGAATTATTGATAATAAAGAATAAGAGCGAAACTTCTACTTCTTGATCCGGAGCGATCATATTATGAAAAGTCACTGGCTGATCCAAACGAACTACAACCACATTCTCCGTGAGATTATGAACGATATCCGTGTGAGGAATGGCTACATTTGGTAAATCCTTACCCAGAAATCCCATATCCAACCCTGTTGGGAATGACTTTTCACGCTCTAACAAAGCAGAACGATAAGTTGAAGCAACAATTTTTCTCTCTTCGAGGAGACTTGCTACTTGATTGAAAAGATCTTCTTGATTGTCAGCATGTAAGCAAAATACCAGATCTTTACTAAAAAGCTGATTTAAAGCCACTTTCATTACCTCCTTATCTTTCCAAATGTTTATACTATGAGTATATCACTATAATAACTTATTGTCAATATAATTTTGATTATTTTGCATGTAAAAAGTGAATTTTTGAACATAAAAAAGACGAGCCTGTAAGACTCATCTTTCTATAGAATAAAATCTATTATTTTGCGATTGGGTAAACAGAAACTTGTTTTTTATCGCGACCTTTACGTTCGAAGCGTACTACGCCTTCAACTTTTGCGAACAAAGTATCGTCTCCACCACGTCCAACGTTCACACCTGGGTAGATGTGAGTACCGCGTTGACGGTAAAGGATAGATCCACCTGTTACAGTTTGTCCATCAGCTGCTTTAGCTCCAAGACGTTTCGCTTGTGAATCACGTCCGTTTGATGTAGAACCTCCACCTTTTTTGTGGGCGAAAAGTTGCAAGTTAGCAAGATTCAATTTCAACATAATTGTTTTCCTCCAGTTAGTTTTCTGTGATAACTCTTGTTTGGACGAACTCTGATGAGTTCTCCGATAAGTTGGCCATCCCTAAGAAAAATGATTCAAAGAATAATTGGGTCATTTCTCTTTGATGGGGTGGGATTTCATTCGGGATGGTTACCCGAAGAAAGCCACCTTCTTCTTCGTTTAATTCTAGGTCCGGTTCATAGCCCGCAAATTTCTCAACAGAGTTGACAAAGTTAATGGCTAGAGTCGAAACCGATGCACACACGACATCAAAGCCGTATTCACCGCTTCCAGCGTGCCCAGTGATCACTGCACTCCTCAGCTCGCCATCCTCGGCTCTCTCAAAGACTGCCTGTATCATGTGTTCTCCTAAAAATTAAGCGTTGATAGCGTTGATGACAACTTTAGTGTAAGGTTGACGGTGACCTTGTTTACGGTGGCTACCTTTTTTAGGTTTGTACTTGTAAGTAACAACTTTCTTTTGTTTTCCTTGTTTTTCAACAGTTCCAACAACAGTAGCTCCTGAAACAAGTGGAGTTCCGACAACAGTGTTTTCACCACCAACAAGAACAACTTCGTTAAATGTAACTTCTTGACCAGCTTCAACGTTCAATTTTTCAACGTAGACTGCTTGACCAACTTCAACTTTAACTTGTTTTCCGCCAGTTTTAATGATTGCGTATGTGCTCATTATGCACCTCCTATGTATTTTTGGGTTTCCCCGTATTTTTGTGAAGACTCGCCTAGCATCGTGGGACGAACCACTTCAGCTCATAAGGATGAGCGACGATGATCGAGCGGTTGCACAGGCATGTGCATAGTCAACTTTATAAGTATAACACTTCTATCCAACAATGACAAGTCTTTTTGCCTCTGAAAACGGATTTTCATAGAAAAAATCCCTTCTATCCTAACGTTTTTTTGAAAGTACGACTCTCTACCTTACTTTATTCCTTGAATTTAAAGTCTTTGAAACTCATTTTGGCTTTTGAAGAATCATTCATAGCCTTCATTTTTTCTTCTTGTTCCTTGGTAATTTTGATTGGAATTGCGGCAGCGGTATTGGGTTTCAACACCCCTGATTCGCTCACTTCATAGTTCACTGTGACATCTTTGAAAAGTGGCTCTCCATCATATTCTAGATTTAGAACAAAGGATCCATCACGATCGATCGTTGAGGTGGTGCGATTCACAATAAAGAACAAGGCTAAACGGTTTTCCTCATCTCCAAAGGTATAACCTGGGAAAAAGACAAATAATTTCCCAGGTTCTCCAAGGGTTGGATGTTCCTTGATAAATTTCTCAGACGCTTCCAAAACTTCGTTGTCCTGATCTTTATACTGGTCGGCTCTGACAAATGTGAGGGGTTCTTTTTTACTGCTGGTCGACTGGCTAGTCTTCTCTTCTTTTTTTGGGCCAGTAAATGACACCTTCACACAGCCAGTCAACAAAAGCACACTTGTCATTAGCACGATAATTTTTTTCATTTTCTTTCCTTCTATTCAGTGATAAAAAGAGGCCGGAGCATCCCAGCCTCTATTATAAGAGGTCCTCAATCAGGTTATCAACCTCGTCTTTCTCCACTTTTGGAGTAATCTCTGTTACAATGATGCCTGCTACAGCTCGCTCAACCAAAGCTTCCACATCCATGCGTTGCTCATACTGCTCCGCATTCTTCAGTTTTGGATTGGTCTTTGGACGGTCAGGAGCAAAAATCGTACAACAATCTTCAAATGGTTGAATCGAGATCTCAAAAGTATCAATTTCTTGGGCAATGTCAATGATCTCCAGCTTATCCATGGTTATTACTGGACGAATGATCGGCGTATTGGTCACTGCATTAATAGCCTGCATACTCTCTAAGGTTTGACTAGCCACTTGTCCCAAGCTCTCACCATTGATAATGACGAGACCATGTCTTTCCTCGCGAATACGGTCCGTGATGCGCATCATAAAGCGGCGGGTCAAGGTCATGAGGTAAGCTTCTGGCGCTTTTGCCTTGATCTCCTCTTGGATCTCTGTGAAGGGTACCTCGATAAATTGGATATTACCGCCAAACTTGGTCAACTTCCGGGTTAGGTCTTGCGCTTTTTTCAGCGCACCAGGACTTGTATAAGGGGGACTTGCAAAGTGGACCGCTTCGATATCCACGCCACGCTTTAAGGCTAGGTAGCCAGCCACAGGAGAGTCGATCCCGCCGGACAGCATGAGCATGCCCTTACCAGACGTTCCAACTGGAAGGCCACCTGCCCCCTTGATGGTTTCATAAGAGATGTAGGCTGCTTCTTCTCGGATTTCGACTTGCAGATTGATATCCGGCTTTTTCATCTGAGCCTGGATCGTTGGGATCGCTTCAAAGACAGCGCCACCTAGAGTTTGATTGAGCTCGCGGCTATCGAGTTCAAAAGTGTGATCGCTACGCTTACTTGAGATTTTAAAGGTCAAGCCGTCCTCGTAAATCTCCTTCATAATCTCTTGCACTGCCGCTTTTAAGGCTGGGACTGATTTTTCAACCTTGTAAACAGGTGAAAAATTTTGGATTCCAAAAACTTGCTTGAGGGATTCTGCAACCGGCTCATAATCCGTCCCATGTAGATAAGCATGGGCCCGATCGCGGTCCGCTGTCACTTTGACAGCCGGATAAATAGATAAAACATCTTGGATATTATTGCGAAGTTTATTGATGAAACGCATCCGGTTCTTTCCCTTAGTAGAAAGCTCACCATAGCGAATCATAATTTCTGAATAGGTTAAGGTCATATTGATTTCCTTCTAAAATTAACGTACTTTTCGTGTTTTTTCATATATCAGTTTGAACTTGGTCAAGAATTGCTCGACTTGGCTCATGTCATTTTCAAAATCGAGACTCAAGCGAACAGCTGTCTGGGCAATGCTCTTGTCCACTCCCATAGCAATCAAGGTACCAGCTGGTTTTCCAGCCTTGGACGAGCAGGCACTGGTCGTCGAGATATAAATATCAAACTCTTCAAAGGCATGGACCACTACTTCACCACGAACTCCCTTGATCCCGAAAGTCAAGATGTGAGGCGCAAAGTGATCTTCACCAGAAAAGATAGTGACATCCGGATAGTTAACCAATTCTTTGCGGATCACTTCTTTCATCTGTTGGGTCTTGCTAGCAAATGCTTCTTGATTTTCCATAGCTAAGCGTAGGGCTTTTGCGGTTGCTGCGATACCTGCTACGTTCTCAGTTGTCGAGCGCATTTCTTTTTCTTGACCTCCACCCGTTAAGAGGGGTGTGATCTTTTTGCCTTCTTTGATGTAGACAAAGCCAACTCCACGAAGACCATGGAATTTGTGACTAGAGAAGGTCGCAAAGTCCACGCGCTCTGGTAGATAGACCTCTGTTGCTACCTTGGCTAAAGCTTGAACCGCATCGACATGGAAACTAATCGTTGGGCGATCTTCTAGGAGAGCCGCAATTTCATGGATGGGCTGGATGGAGCCAATCTCATTGTTGACGGCCATAACAGAAACCAAGGTCGTATCTGGACGAAGGAGACGAGCCAGTTCATCTACTTTTACAAAGCCACGCGCATCCACTGGAGCATAATCCACTTCGAATCCCTGCGTCTTTATCCAAGCAGCGGACTCCTTGATAGCGGGATGCTCGATGTCAGAGACAATGATATGCTTGCCATAAGGGGCTTTCTCAAAGGCAACACCCTTGAGGACCCAGTTGTCCCCTTCTGTCCCACCAGACGTGAAATAAATTTCCTCAGCTTTTTTCCCAATCAGTTCCGCAATCTGTTTTCTAGAAGCCTCTAAAATACGAGTCGCTTGACTACCTAGATTATGCAAACTAGAAGGGTTGCCCCAGATCCGTGTCGCTACTTCTGTATAAGTCGCAAGGGCCTCTGGATAAGGTTTGGTCGTTGCTGAATTGTCAAAATAAATCATGTCCTACGCATCCATCACTTTCTTTTTACGTAACTTCTATTTTATCATTTCTAACCGCTCGGGACAAGGATTTGATAAAGAGAGATGAGGTAAAATCACTCCATAAAATTCAGTTCTTTTTAGACATTTTTCAGAAAATGACTTATAATAAGAAAGTATTAGAAAATAATTTTTGATAGAAAGAGAAAGAACATGTCACACTATTCAAGAAGTAACAAAAACCAAAAACCAGAAGATACTACAGATTCAAGACCCTCACGTGGTGAAAAAGTCAAACAAGGCCTATCCGTATTTCAAACGGTTGTAGCTACGATTGCTAGTCTTTTAGGGATTATCGTCACTTCCTTTACGATTATGAGCCTGCTCAATAAAGACAATCAAAAAACAGAAGACAAACCATCTAGCAGCACCAGCGTCGTCGTGGTCCACGATAAGGGATCTGACTCAAGCGCTACCAATACAGATGCTAATACCAATACGCAAACCGATTCAAGCAATACAGAAACAAGTTCTCAGAAAGAAACCAATAGCTCATCCGCTACAGAAACCAGTTCATCTGCAGCACAAGACCAAGGTTCCACCGCAACAGACAGTGGCGCAGATACAGCATCATCCGGAACCAACTAAAAAAACAGTAAGGGCAACCTTACTGTTTTTTTGGCTTTCGATTCCAGTTTTTCTGATGTTTATAGAAAGCATCTATCTCATTGTCATACTCCCATTTGAGCGTTGAGCGCTCTTCCTGGATTTGATCCAATTGCTTATATGGAAGGTTCATGGGCCTATCACGATAACTTGATTCAGCTAATGAAGCATATAGATTGTCAAAACTGCTCAAATGCCAATTACTCAAATAATCTACCCCCTATTCTAATGTCGGATCCTAGATACATCTCATCTAAATTTAATGTATTGTCCTCACTAATTGGGATATCTACTCTCCAACTCGATTCTTCAATATTATTTATACATCCATAAACATTCATATAATATTCAGGAGTTGTCAGTCCGCCATCGCTCCATTGTGTCTGATCCCAATCAATCTGAACGGATTCGACTTTCGGATTTTGTGCTTTGACTAAATCAACAACCTTCTGTTCGTGTTCTTTGAGATAGGCTACTTGTTCTTTTTTTATTTCTTCTTCTGATTTTTGTTCGACTTTCTTTGAAGATGAGGCCGTTACCTTCTGTTCGGGTCTTTTGGTCAGGGTCATGATTTTTCCTCCAAGAAAAACGAGTCCTAGGACCGGTAACAGAATAATCAAAAATAATTCCACTCTTCTTTTCATTTCTTTTTCTCCTATCAATCATTTCATGACTGAATGGGCCAGTCACTTTCTTTACTATTATAGCATCTTTCATTTGAATCTCAATCTAACTCACTAGTTAGAGACTTTATGCAGAAATCATAAAAGAACCTGCGGTGTTCTGCTAGAATATAGATAATCCTTTTTTACAAATAACACCTAAGTGATGCTAAAAATTCAAATGTAGCATTTTTGTAGAGCATCTAAATATATAATGAAACTTTCCGCTGTGAGAAAAGTGCTAGAAACACCATTGTTTCTAGCACTCGGGAGTTTTGGAACCTTAGGTCCAAAACTAAGTCATGGAACTTCTTCGAAGTTCGCTGACGTCCGCACTCACTTAAGAAAAGTTTCTAAGAGGAGTTTATCTTCAATCAAAAAGGAACCCGAAGGTTCCTTTTGTGTTATTTTCGATACATCTTGACCTGAAGGTAAAGATCGTTATAGACTCCAAGCAGTTTCTTGCCTAATTGTTGATAGACTTCCAAATGGTCCAGTGTTTCATCGCTTGGATAGAAGGCTTGGTCATTTCGGACATCTTCAGGCAACATGGCTTTGGCTTCTTTATTTGGTGTTGAATAACCGACATAGAGAGCATTTTTCAAAGCATTTTTAGGACGAAGCATGAAGTTAATAAAGGCATATGCTGCTTCTTTATTCTTCACCGTTTTAGGAATGACAATGTTATCAAACCAAAGGTTGCTGGCTTCAGTTGGAACGACATAGCGAAGATCCTTATTGGCATCCAGCATTTGGCTGGCTTCTCCTGAGAAGGTAACCCCAATAGCTGCATTGTTTTGGATCATATAGCCTTTCATCTCATCGGCCACCAAAGCTTTGATATTTGGCGTCAAGGTGTAGAGTTTATCTACTGCCTCTTGCAATTTCTTGGGATCCTTTTCATTGAGACTATAGCCCAAGGTATTGAGACCAATTCCCATCACCTCACGCGCACCATCGTACATCATGATGTCATTTTTGTACTCTTCACGCCAGAGATCAGACCAATGTTCCGGAGCTTCTTTGACCATCTTGGTATTGTAGACGATCCCCAAGGTACCCCAGAAATAAGGAACGGAATATTGGTTACCCGGATCAAACGATTGGTTCAACAGTTTTGGATCAATATTTTCCATCCCTTTGATCTTGGATTGGTCCAACTTTTCAATCAAATGCTCATCCATCATCTTAGCAATCATGTATTCACTAGGAATCGCAATATCGTAGGTGGTTCCCCCTTGCTTGATCTTAGTATACATGGCTTCGTTGGAATCAAAGGTATCATATTGCACTTGAATCCCTGTCTCTTTGGTGAATTCCGTTAGCAATTCTGGATCGATATAATCTCCCCAGTTGTAGATGACCAGCTTGTCACTGTTCTTGGTATTCATGCTGGCTTCGATCTGGTGGCTAATTCCCCAGAGGACCAGGATGACAAGGACAATCCCTGTTAGGAATGAATAAAGTTTTTTCATGCTGCTTCCTCCTTTTCGCGGGTGATAAAGTAATAACCGATGACCAAGAGCACGCTAAAGAGAAAGACAAGGGCTGACAAGGCATTGATACTGAGGGAAATTCCCTGACGCGCACGTGAGTAGATCTCTACAGACAAGGTGCTAAAACCATTTCCGGTTACAAAGAAGGTCACGGCAAAGTCGTCAAGAGAATAGGTAAAGGCCATAAAGTAGCCGGCTATAATGGCTGGTGTCAGATAAGGCAACATAATCTCTTTGAGCATTTGCACTTGGGTAGCTCCCAAGTCATAGGCTGCATTGACCATATCCCGGTTCATTTCCTTAAGGCGCGGCAAGACCATCAAGACCACAATGGGAATCGAGAAGGCCACGTGACTAGCCAGAACAGAAAGGAAACCTAGCTGGTACTTCACCGTCGTAAAGAGAATCAAGAAGCTGGCCCCAATCATAACGTCTGGCGCTACCATGAGGATATTGTTGATGGAAAGCAACGGTCCTTCTAATTTTTTCTTGGATTGATAAATATAAATCGCTCCAAAGGTCCCAATCACTGTCGCAATCAGGGCGGATAAGAAAGCTAAAAAGAAGGTCTCTGTCAGAATCAGCATCAAGCGAGTATCCGCGAATAACTCTTTGAAATGCTCCATGGTAAAGCCAGTGAAAGCATTCATATCTCCCCCTTTATTGAAGGCATAAAAGATCAAATAGAAGATAGGAAGATAGAGAATCAGAAAGACGAAACCTAGATAGAAATGAGATACTTTTTTCATCGTTCTCTCCTTTCTCTCGTTGCCCACATGGTTAAGAGCATGGCAAGGATCAGAACAACTCCAATGGTAGAACCCATTCCCCAGTTTTGTGTTGTCAGGAAGTGCTGTTCAATCGCAGTCCCTAAGGTAATGACGCGGTTTCCACCGATCATCCGTGTCAACATGAAGAGACTCAGACTAGGAATAAAGACAGACTGCACACCTGAACGGACTCCATTCATGGACAAGGGGAAGACCACACGACGGAAGGTATCCCAACGATTGGCTCCCAAATCATAGCTGGCATTGATCAAGTTTGGATCTAAGTCATCCAAGACATTAAAGATCGGCAAGATCATGAAAGGCAACTCGATGTAGCTAGCTACAAAGATAAAGGAGAAATCGGTAAAGAGGATCTGCTGGGGACCGATTCCGATAAAGCTTAAAAAGCTATTGATGGAGCCATTTTGACCAAAGATACCGATAAAGGCATAGGCCTTAAGCAAGAGATTGACCCAGGTTGGCAAGACGATCAACATCAACCACAACTGCCGGTGTTTGAGCAGCGTCAAAAAGTAAGCAGTCGGGTAGGAGATCAAGAGCGTCACCAAGGTGACGATTCCGGCATAAAGGATAGAGTTAAAGCTCATCTTTAAATAGGTCAGATTTTGCGAAGTAAAGAACTCTTTGTAGTTTTCAAGTGAAAACTGCCCTTCAACGTTGAAAAACGATTGAAAGATGATCATGACAACAGGAGCCAAGACAAAGAGAAAAATCCACAAGAAATAGGGGAGGATAAATAGATTAGAGGTTGTTTTCTTCATCTCTCTCCTCCTCAATGGCATTAATCAAACCAGCTTCTTGCTCTTCCACTTCAACGTACTCTTCGATCCGCGCATCGAATTCTTCTTCGGTTTCATTGAGACGCATGACGTGGATGTCTTCTGGTTCAAAGTCTAACCCGATGACTTCTCCCACGATGGCCTTACGAGTCGAGTGAATCATCCACTCATTGCCCAAATCATCATAAGCGATAATTTCGTAATGCACCCCACGGAAGAGCTGGGTATCGACCTTAACTTGAAGTTTGCCCTCTTCAGGAAGAGTGATTTGCAAGTCTTCTGGTCGAATAACCACTTCGACTGGTTCATTAGGACGCATCCCACCGTCCACGGCTTCAAAGCGTTTGCCATTGAACTCAACCAAGTAGTCCTCGATCATGCGTCCATCTAGAATGTTGGACTCCCCGATAAAGGTGGCTACAAAGTGGTTGATCGGCTCATCATAGATATCTACAGGAGTTCCCGATTGGACAATCTCTCCTTCATTCATGACGAAGATCCAGTCACTCATGGCAAGGGCTTCTTCTTGGTCATGGGTCACAAAGACAAAGGTAATGCCCAAGCGTTGTTGCAATTCCCGCAGTTCATACTGCATGTCTGTCCGCAGTTTCAAGTCAAGGGCTGACAAGGGTTCGTCCAAAAGGACCACGCGCGGTTCATTGATGATAGCCCGGGCAATGGCTACCCGCTGGCGTTGACCACCAGACAGTTTTTGGATCGAACGTTTCTCAAATCCTTCCAACTGCACCATTTTCAAGACTTCTGAGACACGACGTTCAATCTCCGCCTTGTCCACCTTCTTCAAACGAAGGGGAAACGCCACATTTTCAAAGACCGTCATGTGTGGAAATAGGGCATAGGACTGAAAGACGGTGTGGACATCCCGTTTGTTGGTTGGGACATCATTAATCCGTTCCCCATCAAGATAGACATCCCCACTGGTCGCATCTAAGAGACCAGCGATGATATTCAGAATCGTAGACTTTCCTGATCCAGATGCTCCAAGAAGGGTATAGAACTTCCCTTCTTCCAACTCAAAGTTGATATTCTTTAGGACAACGGTACCACTATCTTCAAAGACCTTTGAAACATTTTTAAACTCAATAATCGGTTTTTTCAATTCACATAAATTCCTTCTTTACTACAAATACCAAACTGCTTCCCATACAGAAAGCAGTGGCTGACAGAAAATCTGTCAGACCACCAATACCTCTCGGGGACTTACAAGACTGCCCCACCTATTTACGGTATCGATAGGCACTCACCCCCTTTCCATTCTGAGGTAAATCGGATACCTTAGTACTAACCTATCATGTAGGCTCTTTATTTTTGACCGATAATGCGAACTTCTGGCTCTAGACGGACACCTGAGTTCGCTTCCACTGCTTCAATCACATGGGCGATCAAGTCTTCATAATCTTTCGCTGTTCCATTCTCCACATTGATCATAAAGCCAGCGTGTTTTTCAGACACTTCCACACCACCAATACGGCAGCCCTTAAGCCCTGCTTCACTGATCAATTGCCCTGCAAAATGACCTACTGGACGCTTAAAGACCGATCCACAAGAAGGATACTCGAGGGGTTGTTTCAATTGACGCAGGTGGGTCAAACGATCCATCTCTTGCTTAATTTGCTCGTGATTACCAGGTGACAAGGCAAATTTGGCTGAGATGACCACAGCACCTATCTCTTGAATTTTGGAATGACGATAACCAAAGGCCAATTCCTTGCTCGACAAGGTTTCAATCTCTCCATCCTTGGTCAGTATCTTACAGGATACAAGGACATGAGCAATCTCTCCTCCGTAGGCTCCCGCATTCATAAAGACAGCACCACCAACACTGCCTGGAATGCCACTAGCAAACTCTAAGCCTTTCAAACTATGGTGCAAGGCCACATGGGTGGTGTCGATGAGTTTAGCCCCTGCTTCTGCTTCGACCACATAACCATCCACACTGATATCTCGCAAGCGATCAAACATAATAACAAAACCAGGAATACCCCCATCTCGGACAATAATATTAGAAGAATTCCCCAGGACCATCCATGGAATATTCTCCTGGTTCGCAAAGCGTACAATGCGTTTTAATTCGTATTGGTTGCGAGGAAAGGCCAGAAATTCAGCATTTCCCCCAACCTTTGTATAGGTATAATGTTTTAATGGTTCTTGAAAACGGATATCAATCCCTTCAAGAATTTGATTCATTTCTTCAATCATCTTTCTGTCTGTTCTCTCTCTATATAAAATACAAACTATTATACCAAATTTTTGACTATTTTACGACCCTAAAAAACAAAAGAAGGCCTATAATATTCAGGCCTTCCTTTTATCATTCACTATGCAATTTTACGTGCGATGGTACGATTCTTTTGTCCATCCAGAGCTGATTTGACCGAAATCCAAGCACCACCAAGGGTGAAGACAGCTAAGAGTGCTAGATTCAAGTAAAAGTTATCTGGGACGTCCCCTTGGAATGTCGCTTCATTGAGAAGCGTCCAGGTCATACCAAATGGCAAATCCAGTTCACTCATCAGCGCCAAAGTATAATCTAATTGGTTGACCAAAAAGACCGTCAAGACCATCAAAATTGCTGAAACTACCACACCTTTTTTAGTCAATTTTTTACCAAGAATCTCATAACCCTTGATGGTACAAAAACCGAGGGCTGCACCTGCCAAAACAGACACATAACCGAGACGCGCTACTAAGAGGGCAACCGCTCCACCGATGATCACACCGATCACGGCCCCTACAATCCCTAAGAGGAAGTTTTCTTCCCGCGCTTCATAAGCCTCCACCGTGTCTTGCACTTCTGCTTGGTAGGCTCTAAAGGTTGTATCATCGATTAAAAAGATCGCATCACCGATTTGATAGAGGCCGATCGGTTCTTGCTCGCCCGTTGCCGCATTCACTTGCACGAATTGGTGGTTGAGTAAGAAATCAACAATATCTTGGATAGCTGTCCATAAGGTTTCGACAGCCTTCCCTTTGGTCATCCCACCTTTGACGACGATCGAGGTCAAGTAACCATCAAAAGAAATGGCATTAATGGCTTTTGATTGTTCTTTTAATTCGTTCCAAAGAATCTCACCGTCTTCGATTAAGTCTCCTTCGGAACCTTGTTTCACACTAAGTGAAATGGTAAATACATTCTTGGTTTGAGCTCCTTCGATGACTAACAAGAAGCCTTCACGCTCCCCGTACATGACACGAGCTTCACCATCAAATTGCAGACCAAGATCGGTAGCAATGCTATATAAATATTCTGGTTTCATGTTTCCCCCTAGATTTTCGGGAAAGCTTGAGCTTTTCCCCATACAGTCCCCATTCTACCATAGGAGAAGCAAAAAGGACATATACAAAAGTATACATCCTTTTTTCAATTGTGTTACATTCAGTCTTATTTCTCGACACGAACGCCAAATGTGTCGATTTTAAGTTGGAAAATCTGACCATCTAGCCTGAGATATTCGAGAGCTGCGACAAAGGCTGCGGTATGCTCCGGTGCCAAAAGGTTCATGATCGTTGGACCTGCTCCTGACAGATAGGTGGCGTAAGCCCCATGCGCATGCGCGACTTCTTTGACCTGAGGGAACTCTTTGACCAAGGATTGACGGTAGCGCTCGTGGAAATGATCTAACTCAATGGAGCGACCAGCCGTCAGCAAATCTCCCTTGAGAAGAGCTGCGATAGCCACGTTGGCAACACTACTAGCAGCAACAGCTTCCTTATAAGACCATTCTTTCGGTAAGACATTGCGACTATCACTGGTCTTCAATTGGTAGCTCGGTACAAAAGCGACCAGGTCACAACTTGGGAAGTCAGCCGTGACATATTGGACATCCTCACCGATGTAGCTGGCAATGACTAAATTCCCAAAAATAGCTGGTGCTACGTTATCCGGGTGCCCTTCGATCTCGGTCGCGATGCGTAATTTCTCAGCATCTGACAGCTTGAGATCAGCTAATTGGTTGGCCAATTCAATTCCTGCGACAATGACAGAACTAGAAGAACCAAGACCACGCGCCAAAGGCACTTGACTTAGCATCTTGATATGATGTGGTTGAATAGCTGGAGCAATCGACAGTGCAGTTTGAAGCAAGAGATTTTTCTCGTCTGTCGGAATCCCTGCTCCTAGATCATGCTCAATGACCCAAGCATCTGCTGGTTCAAGGACTTCAATGGTCAAATAGCGAGTCACGGCAATCCCAACAGAATCAAAACCTGGCCCGACATTGGCACTGGTTGCTGGAACAATAATCTTCATGCTTATTCTCCCAAAACTTTAAAGGTATTCAAGAGTTCGAAATTCGCCTCTGAATCCAACTTTTCAACCAAGTTCTTGAATTGGGTTTGGTTAACTTGGTGGGTAATGATGACCACACTTGCAAATTGACCATCTGAGTCTTCTTGGAGAATTTGCTTGAAGGAAGCTCCTTCTGCATTAAAGATCTCTGCAAGACGCAAGATTTGACCGGTCGCGTCTGGTGCCTTTATGGAGAAGTAATAATTGTTCTTCACATCTTCTGGTTTGGCCAATTGAAGAGGACGGCTGTATTCATTGAAGGCTTTTCCGATCGTTCCTTCTTTTAGACGACGGACAATGCGAACGAGGTCAGCTACCACGCTGGTAGCAGTTGGTTTTTGACCCGCACCTGGTCCATAGTACATAGACTCACCAATCCCGATCGATTCCACATAGACCGCGTTCATCACCCCGTTTACGCCTGCCAGTGGGTGTTGTTTTGGAAGGAAGGTTGGTGTCACTTCTGCTGCGATCCCTGACTCTGTTTCAACAATGGAGCCAACCAGCTTGATCACATAGCCAAGGCTTTGAGCTACTGAGACATCCTGAGGAGTGATCTGGCTGATTCCCTTATGACCCACTTGGTCAAATTGGATGTTCATCCCAAAGGCGAATTGGCTCAAAATCACCATCTTGTATGCAGCATCGATTCCTTCAACGTCATTGGTGGGGTCACTTTCAGCGTAACCAAGACGTTGTGCTTCTGCTAATGCATCTTCATAAGTCCAGCCTTCTTCGACCATTTTGGTCATCATGAAGTTAGAGGTTCCATTGACCACACCGAGAACCTTGGTCACCTTGTCAGAAGCTAGGGAATTCACCAAGGTGCGAAGAATTGGAATCCCACCCGCTACGGCAGCTTCATAATAAAGGGCTACATGGTGCTCCTTCGCAATCGCAAGCAACTCACTTCCATGAACGGCAAGAAGGTCTTTGTTCGCAGAAACGACATGCTTGCCTGCTTCAAGGGCACGGGTGATAAAGGTCTTAGCCGGTTCGATCCGACCCATCAATTCCACTACGATGGCAATCTCTTTGTCTTCGATGATCTCATCGACATTGGTCACAAAGTTGTAGTCATGACCTGCAGCTTGCAATTTTTCCTTCTCCGCATCATCACGAACCAAGACCTTGGCAATCTCAATGTCATCATGAGCAGCTTGGGTGATTTTTTCGCTATTTTCTTTTAATAAAAATGGTACACCACTCGCAACGGTACCAAATCCTAGTAAGGCAATCTTTACAGACATCCTATGGTCTCCTTGAAATTTCTATAATAGCTCCATTATAACAAAAACTTGGCCATTTGACAGCCCATTGTCTTAAAAATTCTGAATTTTCATGACAGGATCTGCCTGTAGCAAGTTCTGGAAAAGAACATAGAATTTGTGGTACAATAAAGAAAATGATGAAAACGGTGACACTATGAGTAAACGAAGAGTACCTAAAAA
The DNA here is from genome assembly GCF_901875555.1 of Streptococcus parasanguinis. GTDB lineage: Bacteria > Bacillota > Bacilli > Lactobacillales > Streptococcaceae > Streptococcus > Streptococcus parasanguinis_H. Next base: position 36,817 of record NZ_CABFMD010000031.1, on the reverse strand, counting down.
AATCAAAACCCTACTTGGAATCAATGCCTTCCTCCTGGTCTGTATCTTTATTTGTAGCTTTCTTCTGATCAAACGGATTACTCAGCCGAGTGACGGGAATACCAGTGGCACTGCCGTGACGCGTTCTCTGGAGGAGGATAGCTCCTCTATCGAGTGGACGCGAGTGAAAAAGCCGGTCAAATTGCCCATCCTCATGTACCACTCTGTGCACAATATGGCTGAGTCCGAAGCTGCCAATGCCAATCTGATTGTCGATCCAGAAACCTTTGAGAGCCAACTAAAGGCCCTGAAAAAAGCGGGTTACTACACATTGACACCAGAGGAAGCCTATCGCATCCTCGCTAAGAACGAAGTGCCAAAAGGAAAGAAATATGTCTGGCTGACCTTTGATGATGGCGTCGAGGATTTCTATACCATCGTCTATCCGCTTCTTAAGAAATACAAGATGACGGCCACCAACAATATCATCACAGACTTTACCCAAAAGGAAAAAGAAAATGTCCTGACCTTTGATCAAATCAAAGAGATGAAACATGCTGGCCTGACCTTTGAAAGTCATACAGTCAATCATCCAGACCTAGCCAATTCCAGCCTTGAGACTCAAAAGAATGAGCTCGTCGCTTCTAAACGCCTGCTGAACAAGGTGCTGGATCAAAATACCAGCGTTATCGTCTACCCATCTGGTCGCTATAGTCAGGTCACGATCGACCAAGCCAAGAAAGCTGACTACAAACTAGGCCTCACCACTAAAAATGGACTCGCCAGCTCCGCTGATGGCCTCTATTCCCTCAAACGAGTTCGGATCCTTCCAACCACTACAGCAGAAGACCTTCTATCCATGATCCAAGAATAAAGAAAGACCCCTGTCTGAAATCATTTCAGACAGGGGTTCTTGTTACTTCCTTATAAACAATTCCTTTTTAAACCGTCGGTTTATAAACTGTAATAGGATTCAAAATTTCCTAAAAGAGCTACATCATTGATTAGCTATCGTCTTTGACTTTCTTCTATAAATGATCAAAACAAATGCAAATGACAACAACTGCCACAGAAGAATTCTTACTATCTGCAAACTATCCCCTTCAGAATTTGAAACCACATGAACTAGATTCGAAGCAAGATTGTTGAAAAAATGATCTCCTAACCCAAACCATAAGGAACCTGTCATTTTGTAGAGTAAGGACCATTTGATACTCATCATTCCCGCTAAGATAACATAGCCTATGCCCATGGCGATGAGGTTTACGAGTGACGACTCTCCTTGAAGATAATCTCTTAAGGGCATTACCAAGTGCCATATTCCAAATAGGAAGGCTATAAAGAATAGACTCTTGCGGTAAGAAAGCCCTTCAAGAATTTTTGTGAAAAGGCCACGAAATATTCCTTCTTCCATCCAGACATTTATCAGGTTAAACAACACACTTGAGAGAATAAGTAAGATTCCTGCTTGAGATACTTTTTCGTTTGTTAAGGAAAAACCACTGGCGTAAAACGATAAGTGAACATTGCCATGAAGAAACAAGAGAACAATGCACTCAACTGTATATGCAAAGACGGAACACACTAAGCCAAAGAGTAGCCCCTTCCCTATACCACTCACGGTTCCGTCAGGACTGAAACCAATATCTTTCCATCTTAATTTACAAATTGAAAGGACTCCCCACAGTAGAAGAATTCCAAAAAGTTTATGTAGAAAATTCTCAGATAAGAAGGTTTTATCCGTCCTAATATAGAAATATTCAATTAGCCTTGCTACTGAGCAGATAACAAATATAATTGAACAACTTAAAATAGGTTTCTTTATTAGTTGATTTAGCATATCTTTCTTTCAAATAATTCTTTTATAAAAGTTAATTTCAATATTTCACTCAGTCCAATTCCTTCTCTAGTTCTTTTAGAAAGGTGATTAAAAATTGATGGCGACTTTCTGCCATTTGTTTGGCAGTCTCCGTGTTCATTTCATCTTTTAAGAGGAGCAACTTGTCATGGAAATGTTGGACGGTATCAGTGAGGGACCTCCCTTTGTGGCCACCATAGGAAAAAGTTCGCGCAATTCCTACAGCTCCTATCGCATCCAGGCGGTCTGCATCCTGGACAATCTTGCCTTCTAAGGTTTCTGGATGTTTACCGCGATTTTTGCTGAAAGAAACAGCATTGATCACCTGACAAATCTGGTCGATTTGGTTTTTAGGAATACCAACCTCTTCTAGAAACGTGCGAGCATTCGCATTATTCTCAGTTTGAAACAATTTATCATCATCAGCATCGTGAAGAAGAGCCGACAAGCCTACTATCTCCAGATCACATGGACCTTCTGCTTGTGCGATTCTCATAGCATTGGTATAAACGCGGAGGGTATGCGCCACATCATGGCCATCCGCTCGATCAGCAAATAAGCTTTTAACATACTGCTTAGCAGCAAGAATTCGTTCTTCGATCATCGTTCTTGTCCTTTGAATAATCTATGTATAGTTCTATCTATTCATTTAGGCTAGTTATGGAGAGGGGCAGTTTACTAAAAACCACCTCTCGGTGGTGATTACTTCTTCTTTTGTGGGAAGAGGGGGAGGCCAAGGGTCGCGATCTTCTCAGCGGGGATCTTCATGCCATCCTTGATCCATTTGGAGATCACAGAGACGATGGCGGAGCTCCAGAAAGAATTGAGATAGCTGCCAGCGCCATTTGAAGTCTCACCATTTCGTTTTTCCAAAAAATCATAAACTGCCTTGGTCAAAAGGCGCTCGGAATTGTAATCAATGGCCAGGCTGATAATCTTGGCTTCTTTCTTGACCTCTTTAAATAGATAGAGCCAAACTTGGTAGAGATCTGTCTTGAGATTGAAACTATCCAATGACTTGGTAATCTTAGCAATACTGGACTGAAAGATAGACTCTAAAATATCCTCTTTAGAGCCATAATTGCGGTAAAAGGCCGCACGAGACACGCCAGCACGCCGCACTAGCTCAGAAATAGTGATCTTTTTCAGATCTTTTTTCTCCAATAGTTGCAGGAGAGAAATTTCGATGGATTCACGAGTAATTGCATTGTTTTCTTGGTTAAATCGTTTAAGATTTTCCAAGGATTTCTCGGATATTTTTCTTTCTGCCATAACATTTACTTTCTAAGTGTCTCACCTGATAATATCTACTTTCATCACCATACACTTCATGATATAATTGTAAAAGAAGACAAACTACTTGTCAATGTACATTTTTATACAATTATGAGGTATGAACTGATGAAATGGAAAATTATTGCGGATTCAGGCTGTGACTACCGCTCTTTGGACAATCTGGCACCGGATACAGAGTTTGTCAGTGTTCCCTTGACCATCCAAGTGGGGGAGACCATCTATACAGATGATGCCCAACTCAATATCGATCAGATGATGGAGGAGATGTATGCGACTGTGACCGCTTCTAAGTCCGCCTGTCCAAGTCCAGATGACTACATGAGGTCTTTTGAAGGGGCGGATAATATCGTCGTTGTCACCATTACTGGTACCCTTTCTGGTAGCTACAATAGTGCTGAGGTAGCTAAGAAGATTTATCTGGAAGAGCATCCAAATACCAATATTCACGTCATTAATAGCTTGTCAGCTGGGGGCGAGGTAGACCTAATCGTTCGCAAGCTCAACCAGTTGGTTGCTGAAGACCTTGACTTTGAGCAAGTGGTCCAAGTCATCACCAAATACCAAGAAAAAACCAAGCTGCTCTTTGTTTTGGCCAAGGTGGATAATCTGGTCAAAAATGGACGTCTCAGCAAACTGATCGGGGCTGTTGTCGGACTCCTCAATATCCGTATGGTTGGGGAAGCTAGTAAGACAGGTACCCTTGAATTGCTTCAAAAAGCACGGGGACAAAAGAAAGCGATCAAGGCTGCTGTTGAGGAATTGCTCAAGGCGGGTTATGCTGGCGGACATATTACCATCGCCCACCGCAACAATGAAAAATTTATCGAGCAGTTCTCTGAATTGGTTCGTGAGAAATTTGCCCATGCAATGATCGAAGTCCTCCCTACTTCTGGACTTTGTAGCTTCTACGCTGAAGAAGGCGGACTCCTTATGGGGTATGAAATTTAAATTACCACTAAAAAGAGGCTGGGACAAAAGTCCTAGCCTCTTCTTGTTTTTGGATTGTCGAGCAAGACGCAGTGGTTGAGTGGGCTCTACTAGGCTGATTTCATCAGTTTTTACAGCCCTACTCAACTGTGCGGAGGTGGGACGACGAAATCGAATTCTAACGAATGACCGATTTCTGTCCCACTCTCTCTTTTTATTCTCCGATCTCTTGGTAGAGAGTACGGATTTTTTTGCGGTAGATGATAGAACTGATTCCTACTCCGACTAGCAGCAGGACACTATAAAGGATCACAGCCAGCGGGGTGCTGACGGAATGATAGGTCCAAATGAAGCTGACAATAATCAAGAGAAACATCACAAAGATAAAGACAATCAAGAGAATAGATTGAAGGACGGCATTCCCACGATGACGGCTCATCAACTCTGTGATATTGGTCCAATTGGTGCTAAAATTTTGAAAATCTTTGACATAGTCTCGAATGCAGATTGGTATGGTGGTTACGACCCAAATCAGCAACATGGCAAGGATGGCCAAGGAATGCACGCCAAAATAGAAACAAACACCAACCAGAAGAATGACAGGAAGGATGGATTGCACCAGATAGAGCAGCCAAAACTTCATGAAGAGATAGCGCTTGAAATCAATAGGGAGGGATCTCAAGTACTCAAAATTTTCACGCTCTAGGGAAATACCGATACTGGTCAAGCCTCCAAAACTATTGAAAACACCGATCAAGAAGGCAACCAGAGCCAGTGGGACGAGGTACTGGGGCGTCAAGTAAGGACTCATTCCTCCGATATTTTTGGATGCTCCTACTGCTCCACTAAGTAAGAAAATATAAGGCAGAATGCTCATCATCAAGAGGACTTGCACCATGAGGGTACCATCAAGCAAGAGTCTGCGATGATACTGAATGACAAATCGTCTAAAGGAGTCTTTCTGACCCACATGGATCGCTCTCACGCGCTCTTTGACGGTTTGGTTGGTCGCAACTGCAAGGGCTGCATCATAGAATTGTGGGATGACAATTTTGCGAACAAGACCGATCAAGACCAACAGCACCGAGATCCAGCCCAGAATACCAAGGATCGCTCCCCCATCAAAAGGATGGAGGATAAACTGATGAAAGGCAACAAAAGGTGGAAAAAGAATGGGAATATCCGCTCCACCCGACACTTCCACCCGATGGGTTTGGACTAAGTTCAAATAAAGATAGGCGCCCAGACTGAGGAGGGAACCGATACCGATCATGATGTTGGAGACCAGAGTCGTGTGTTTTTTGAAAAAGAGAGTCTTGGTAATCAAATGAGCTAGTAAGATCGTCGCTAAAAAGAGAACGGCTAAGAGAATCAAAGCACAAAAGATTCCCAGCAGGATCCCTAATGGATTGAAACCACCTGCTTGCACAGGAAGGATCAAAAAATAGCTGATCAAGGGAAGGATCGCCATAAGGAGGGTCAGGATGACCGAGATACTCTTTCCTGCAATGACTTCCGCATCTGAAAAGGCATAAGGCCGGTAAAACTGCAGGTCCTTGCTTTCATAAAAGACATTGTAAAAACTCATAAAGCCTTGGGAAATGGTCATCAAGGAAAAGAGGGCCACCATATTGACAAAGAAAGCTGGTTGGTTGACAAAATCATAGACACTAAAGAGCAAGCCAAACAAGACGAAATAGAAAAAACCTAAAGTGAGATAGTTGAGCACCGATTTGCGGGCAACATTCAGTTTGACGTCCGGTTTTTTGGCCTGTTTGGCACGTAATCTGGCAATCTGAGCGGGCTGGCTGGCATAGATGATATTGACATTGACCAGCTGTTGGATGATCTTAAGACGCATGATCGCCACCTTCTTCCTTCCGCCCCGCTAAACTGAGATAGATACTTTCCAGACTTTGGTCTGGGTGTTGGCTCTTTAATTCCTCGATCGTCCCATAGAAAATGAGATTTCCCTTTTTCAGAATAGCAATTTTATCACAGAGTTGTTCGGCCACTTCTAAGACGTGGGTAGAGAAAATAACGGTCTTTCCGCGATCCGCATGTTGGCGCATCATTTGTTTTAAATCGTAAGAAGCCTGCGGGTCCAACCCGGTCATCGGTTCATCCAAGACCCAGATATCTGGATCGGACAAGAGGGCTGCAATGACGAAGACCTTCTGGCGCATCCCATGTGAAAAGGATTCAATCACTTCATAGCGGTGGCTCTGAAAATCAAAGATCGTAAGAAGCTCTTCCAAGCGTTGATCACAGTCTTTTTGACTCATATCATAAGAAGTCGCAACCAACTCCCAGAATTCATTGGCTGTGAGACGCAAGAAAAGATCCGGCGAATCCGCCACGTAACCGATCTTCTTTTTGATCGCAAGCCGATGGCTATAGAGGTCCTGACCGTCCACTTCAATCGTCCCAGTGGTTGGGGTGATGACACTGACCAGGCTCTTGATGGTTGTGGACTTTCCGGCTCCGTTGTGGCCAATCAGTCCGACAATTTGTCCATCCTCGATGGTCAGGTCCAAGTGGTTGAGGGCAATATGCCCGTCGTAATCTTTTGTTACTCCGTGAAATGTAATCATACTAACTCCTTGTGCGATCCTCATTGGGATCGTGTTTGTTTTCTATTGTCATTATAGATCATCGAAATGGTAGAGCAATTCTAGTAAATAGTTTGGAATGGTCGCCAAAAAATCTTCCTGGTAGACCCTCTCTCCTCGCTTATGCAATTCTTTGCCCCAGGGCCCGAGATTGATCGCTGGAACCTGAATTCGAGCAATTTTATCCAGATCCAGATCATAAATTTGGGCCGGAGTGGCGAGGCTATCTAGGACGACTTGATAAGAGGCTACGTCCTTTTCTAAGGCACAATAGCTGGTGTCGTTAATCCCCATAAAATATTCTTCGACCTTCAAGCTATAGCCTCTTTTGTCCAGATACTGGCGGTAATCTGCGATCAGGGACTCGATCTTTAGTTCCGTATTGTCCAAAAAGCGGCAATTCATGGAAGGATAATAGGGGGGCGCAAAACCAATGACCACCAAGGGATCCTTATCTCCTAGAAACTCTAGGAGTCTCTGGATTTGCTGGATCGCAAGGCTCTGGTAGCTGGTTCCATCACGAAAATCTTGCTCCGCTTTTTGGTTAGAAGCTTCTCTAAAGGCTTGGTAGCCCTCTAAAGCTTGGCAACGTTCCTCTAGTTCTTGATAGGTGATAACTCTTGGCCTTGCAATCATATGGTCTTGGCCAGCCTGATCCTGCAAGTGTTCATACTTCTTGTAAAAGGAATCCAAGGCCTCCTGACTAAGCTCATCAATCCGCTGTAGGAGCTCCTGGGGTGTTTTCTTCAAATGAAGAACACTAAAATAACCAGCCGCATAAAGCACGGTCGATACATCGTACTGCTCCTTCAAATCTCTAAGATAGGACCAAGAAGGAAGGGGAGACGTTTCTCCCAAGGCCTGATCAGCCAGATCGGGATGAAGATCTAGCTGACTTGCAATGGCTACTAAGAGCGACAAGGCATTGATCCCTTTAAGGGGCTCCTTCATATGGGACAAGACACCTTGGGCCACAACGACTGGCATGAGTTTGCCGACTGTGCCAATGTGAAGGACTTTTTCTTTTTCTAGATCCGATTCAAAGGGTTCTGAATCCACTGCTAATACATAGTCCAGATCAAATTTTTCCTGTAAATTTGTGAGTAAGCCTAGGGCTCCTCGCATCCCACGTGAATAGGATTCCTCGTCTCCAACAGAAAGATAGAGCAGATTGACCTGACCTCCTGAGGGATCCGCCGCATAGGCTTCCAGAACCCCTAGTTGCAGGGCTAGGGCTGCTTTCATATCGCAAGATCCCCTGCCAAACTTCCATTGACCAGATGCTATATCAGCCTGCATATCTGGTCGCATATCCAGTGTTTTCAAGGCTACTGCGACTTTATCAGAATCGAGCGCGATTTCCGACAAATGTCCATAGTCTTCAAGATCAACTGTATCATGGTGGTGAAACAGGATAAGAGTTTTTTTCTTGCCTTTATCGACCAAGGCCCAATTGACCGACCGATGCAAGTGATCCTGTGGCACCTGATAGCGCCCAAAGTGGTCCGGATGTTCCTTAAAATAGAGGATTTGGGCAATCCGTTGATCCAGATAGGCTTCGATTCCTTTCTCGGTCTCCGTGTTGGTGAAGCTTGGAATAGCCAAAGCCTCAGTAAAAATCTTTTCAATGCTCTCTCTATTGGTGGTTTTCACTTTCAAACCAATCCTCCTTTGATATGATCTAACTAAATGAATGGATAGAAATATATGTATCGGGCTGATATTTCTACGTAGATAAAATCCTACTTTTTATATTCTCACTTCACTTCTTTCATGTATGCGATTTCTTTTCTAGAAAGGGCTTGCTTCCAGCGCAAACGTTTGTCCCATCCAACTATTTTTGGTAAAATAAGGACATTCACATGAAAGAAGAAATAACAATGGAAAATCAAACCTTAATGCAATATTTTGAGTGGTATTTGCCCGCTGATGGGAACCACTGGACACGTCTTGCTGAAGATGCGCAACACTTAGCAGACTTGGGCATTCGTAAAGTCTGGATGCCACCTGCCTTTAAAGCTACTTCTAACAATGACGTTGGGTACGGGGTCTATGACCTCTTTGATTTGGGCGAGTTTGACCAAAAAGGAACGGTTCGCACCAAATATGGTTTCAAAAAAGATTATCTTCAAGCCATCCAAGCCCTCAAAGATGCTGGGATTCAACCAATGGCCGATGTCGTTCTCAACCATAAAGCTGCAGCTGATGGCTTAGAGGAATTCGAGGTTGTTGAGGTCGATCCGATGGATCGAAACAAGATCCTCACTGAACCCTTCACCATTCAAGGATGGACTAAATTCACCTTTGATGGTCGAAATGGAGCCTATAATGACTTCCACTGGCATTGGTACCATTTCACCGGTACTGACTACGATGCTTCTCGCAATAAGAATGGGATCTACCAAATCCAAGGGGACAACAAAGGTTGGGCTCAAGGAGATCTGGTAGACAAGGAAAACGGTAACTACGATTACCTCATGTACGCCGATATCGATTTCAAACATCCCGAAGTTGTAGAAAATCTCGACCAATGGGCTGAATGGTTTATCGAAACGACTGGTGTAGAAGGCTTCCGTCTGGATGCAGTCAAGCACATTGACTCCTTCTTTATGAAAAATTTCATCCACAATATCACCAAAAAATATGGAGAAGATTTCTACGTCTTTGGCGAGTTTTGGAATGGGGATAAAGAGACCAACGATGAATACTTGGAAAGCATTGACTACTTATACGACTTGATCGATGTGGCCCTCCACCAAAATCTCTTCAGAGCTAGTCAGGAAGGTGAAAATTTCGACCTTCAAACTATTTTTGACGGAACACTAGTCCTGAATCATCCTGAAGAGGCCGTAACCTTTGTGGACAACCATGATACCCAACGAGGGCAAGCCTTGGAATCTACCATTGAAGAATGGTTTAAGCCTGCATCCTATGCCTTGATCTTACTTCGAGAAGCTGGTTTGCCTTGTGTCTTCTATGGAGACTACTACGGTATCGAGGGTAAATTTGCGCAAGAAAGTTTCCAAGAGGTTCTCGATCGCCTCTTATGGGTTCGTAAAGATCTGGCCTACGGGGAACAAACGGACTACTTCGATAATCCTAATTGCATCGGATGGACACGTTCAGGTACAGAAGAATCAGCACCAATCGCCTGCTTGATTTCCAATAACCAAGCTGCTACAAAAGTCATGGAGATTGGCTCATCATACGCAGGACTCACCTACTATGATGTCCTAGAAAATTGTAGCGAAACTGTTCAAGTCCAAGAAGACGGTAGCGCCGAATTCCCAGTGGCAGAGCGCTCCGTCAGTGTCTGGGTAGCCCAAGATACAGAGGGCCAATAACCAATAAATGTGATTTTCTCCTAGGATCAACATATTCCTAGGAGAATTTTTTCTGTAAAAATTTTATAGGAAACACAGCTTCATTTTAGCATTATAAGAAAGCGCTGTCAATGTTTGCTGCCTTTATTTTAAAGAAAATCACACCATCAAAAAAACTCGTTTTCCAGTTTGGAAAACGAGTCTTCTTTTTAGCTCAATTCTGCAATGATTGCTTTCAATTGGGCTTTTGTATGAACTCCAGCCACTTGTTTGACAACTTGCCCATCTTTTTTAAAGAGAAGAGTTGGGATCGACATGATACCGAATTGACGGGCTGTGTTTGGATTTTCATCGACATCCATCTTGCAGATTTTCAAATCATCTTCATGTACTTCTTCTGCCAACTGATCCAAGATTGGAGCTTGCATGCGGCATGGACCACACCAAGTTGCCCAAAAGTCAATCAGGACAAGGCCTTGGCTTGTTTCTTGTTCAAACGTTGCATCTGTGATTACGTGTGCCATATTTCCTCCTTTTTCAGTAGTGACTACTGATTCTGCATTTCTACTTTTATTTTACACTAAATGATGCCATTTTAGAAATATTTGCTACGGGGACTCCTTAGGCATCTACTTTCTTCTTGCGCCAAAAGATGAGGCTAGAAGCTGTCAGGGTAAACAGACCTAAGAGACCCAGAGCATGTTCTTTGCTACCTGTTTGTGGAAGCGTATGGTCCGCATGCCCTCCTTCTACTGCAGGAATCACTTCTTGAGAATCTTTTGCAACTGGTTCTGAAGTCGTGGTAACAAATCGTGGCCCATAGGATACAGCTAGAGCAAGGTGAGGGTTCTCTTGCCTAGATGATGCTGTTTGCATCTGCTCTTCTTTTTCAGGAACAGTCCGACTTGGTTGGACAAGGTATTCTGGGTTTGGAAGGGTGTATTCTTCCATATAGTGCACTTCTGGTGCTACTAGAGCATATCCTTCAACTTCTGGCAGGTTTGCATAGTCTGTATCGCTTGCACTTGGTAGATAGCTTGCCTTTTGGGCGCGGGTCTTTTCGACAATTGGAATCGCAGCCTGGATAGAATCTGTCTTGAAGGTCACTTCATATGGGTGCTCCACCGTTAAATCAGATGGGTCATAGGTGTTAAAGACTAGAGCTAACTTGTGACCTTTCTTAACTGTATAGAGATTTGGTTGCAGATAGACCGTATAATCGTGGAATTCTCCTACTTTAGGCTCGATGCTTGCGCGAGAGCTTGCTGAATCGTAGCCAGACTCAGGGTTAGCCAGGTTGATCCAGCCTTTTGCGATGACCTTGTACTTTGTCTTAATGGTTTCGTATTCTGCTACAGATAGGTTGCTTAAATTACTTCCCATCCAGAAAGCATCTGCTGTTTTATCTTGCTTGACGCTTCCATTTCCTACCACGTCAAAGTCTTGATCTGCCACGTCTACCAGAAGAGCATTAATTTGGAAATTCTTTCCTTGACCTTTGGCCAGAGCCGCCTTGAAATGAACGGGGATGTGTCCTTTGATAGTGGTATCTTCTGTCACTTCCGATACGAAGGTCATGTTGGCTTTTGAAGATCCTTGGCTCACGGTTTCGTCACGCTTGGCAACTTCTACACCAGCTCCGGCATAATCACTAGAAATGGTTTCTTCTAGTCGTTTCGAGCTTGCATGTATGAAGAGACGTTGACTGCTCTTCCAGTTATCATAGCTGGTCCACGTACTTGGATCATAGTTGTTTTGAGCTAGAACTGCTGGCAAACTTTCGACGTGATTGTCCACACCATAGAGGTAATGGGTCAGCCAGGTATTGAGTAGGTCATAGAAATCTTGGCCCTTGGCTGTGATCCCATAGCCACGAGACATAGCTGCTGGATAGACGTGGTCTCCTTGGTGGAGATAGAGCTTGACATCTTGGCCCGCTTTCTTGAGCGCATCGTACATGAGTTCAAAGTGTTTGGTTTTGACATTGTCATCATTCAAGCCATGGACGATCAGGGCGCTGGTCTTGAGATTTTCCGGATAAAGGGTATAATCCCGCTCCTTCCAGACATCACTGTAGTTGCGATCATGGGCGTACTGGTCCTTGTTCAATTGGTTGATGTAGTTGGAATAGTTTTGCCAAATCCCTGCCCAATCGTCTTGGTCCAACATACGCGAGCTAACGTAGAGGGAGAGCCAGGAAAGATCACTATAAGGTGCATTGCCAAATTGGGTCCCTTGGCTATTGAAATAATCATACCAAGAGGCAATCCCAGCAGCTGGAACGATGGTTTTTAGACCTTCTACGCCTGTCGCAGCCACACCAAAGGTCGTGGTTCCAGCCCAAGATAGACCGGTCATTGCGACATTGCCACTTGCCCAGTCTGCCTTGATTTCGATATTGCTGGTCTTATCGGTATAGGCCTTGCGCTTGCCATTGACCCACTCGATGATATTCTTGAAGGCATTGATTTCCAGATCAGAACCTGTCGTGTTAAACCCTTCCGACCCTTTGGTACCAAGCCCAGCACTAGAGATAAAGGCATAGCCTCTGACCAAGAAATAGTCGTACCAGTTGAGATCTTCGTAGTCATAAATGTATTCATATGGACTGTAGTAATACCAATCCGAAGCCTTGGCTTTCTTTGCTGCTTCAACTGTTGAAGAGCTGCCGACTGCCTGGCGTTTAGCCGGTTGCTCCCGCAGCTTCTTCATATCGTAGGAACCATCTGTCGGCAAGCCCAATTTTTCAAGGGTCACATAGTTTTCATCCAAGGTTCCAGCCACATAGGGACGCGCTTCGAGAATGGTCGCTGCCTTAAAGTCACCTTGCGCGACTGCTTTTGGCAATTGCACAATGGCTTTGACCAAGTCTGGCTTGCCGTCGGCATCGGTGTCGTAGTCCGTTTCAACATAGACTGGGAAGCGGACAATTTGGCTGTCCTCATATTTGTAGTCTTCATCAGCTTTTTCACCCGTTGTATAAGGGAAAATAGGCTGGGCCCGACCATTTAGAAAGAGCGGACTTTTCTTTTCAGCTCGATAAGCATCATAGAGTTTCTTAGCTGTTTCGTACATCTTGGCCAATTCTGGCTGACTGACCTTACGAGTCAGATCTTCTGATGTTTCAATCAAACCTAAACTCCTGGCAAAGCGTTCCCGATCTGCTTGGCTTTGGCCTAATTGGTTTGGATCCGTTGCTGCCCATTGAAGCAAGCCATTAACAGCATCTTGCACTGTCAACTCTTTAGAGGTCTGATCCGCTGCAAGGGTCGAACCTGTGACCTTTGCCAAATCCTGACTTGTTGCCGGTGCTTCTGAAGTAGGGGTGGATTGAGGTGCAGCTTCCCTGTTTGTTACTGCTGGAGTTGCTACTGGGACAGTTGGACCACTTTGTCTTGAAAGTTCCACTGATGTAGGAGCTACTTGATTGGCACCTGCCACCCGATCCAGCGATGCCTCACTCAAGCTTGCTCCTTCTTCACTAGAGCTAGTACCTGTGTCACGTGCTGTCGGTGTTGCTTCAGTAGATGGAGCATGGACCACTTCTGTCGATGAAGCTAACTCTTCTGTCTGCTCATCTGCTGCTGCTACTTGGTGCAAAACCATTGGCGCGATCAGTAAGCTCGATGCGACAATGGAAACCATTGTTTTCTTTTTCATGTCAGTCTCCTAACTTTTTGTAATCAACACTCCCATTATACTATGTAAGCGTTTTAATATCAATTTTTCTTACATCTCCATCTCAGCAATATCCTAAAAATACTCCAAATAAAAGCATCGTAAATTTTTACGATGCTTTCCTTCTTCTTAGTGCTTTGACAAGTCACTTTTAGCTCTCTCGAGCTCCAAGTGAATCTGGTCAAATCCTGTTCCACCAAGGGAATTCCGCTTCTGAACGGCAGTCTCTGATTGTAAGACTAGGTAAATATCTTCTTCAATTAATGGAGAAACTTCCTGATAACGCGTCAAAGGAATGTCCTGCAAATAAAGTCCAGTTTTAGTACATTCAAGGATCAATTTACCGACAATCTCATGCGCTTTTCGGAAAGGAATTCCTTTTTTTGCGAGGTAATCTGCTAATTCTGTCGCATTTGAAAAATCCTTTTGAGTCGACGTTAGCATCCGATCCTTATTGACGGTCATCGTAGATAGCATTCCTGCCATGATATCAAGGGACTTCTGGATGGTGTCGACCGTATCAAACATCCCTTCCTTGTCTTCTTGCAAGTCCTTATTGTAGGCAAGTGGCAAGGATTTCATAATGGTCAAGAGTCCCATCAGATGACCATAGATCCGTCCGCTCTTGCCACGGATCAATTCAGCCATATCTGGATTTTTCTTCTGTGGCATGATCGAAGATCCGGTACTAAAGGCATCTGATAGGCTGATAAATCCGTACTCATAACTGCACCAATTGATTAACTCTTCGCAAAAGCGAGAGAGATGCATAATCAAGATACTGCTATTGGATAAAAACTCAAGGATAAAGTCACGATCACTGACAGCATCCAGCGAATTGTGATAAATTCCCTTAAAGCCCATCAAATCTGCTGAAAGTTGGCGATCAATTGGGAAGGTCGTCCCAGCCAGTGCTGCTGCTCCAAGTGGGGAAAGATCCGTATGCTCCATATTAAAGCCAAAACGTTGACTATCCCTTGTGAACATTTGGTAGTAGGCCAAAAGGTGATGGGCAAAACTGATCGGTTGCGCGTGTTGCAAGTGTGTATAGCCAGGCATGATGGTTTCAACATTCTCTTCAGCCAGTGTCACTAAAACCTGACGGAGATGCAACAACTTCTGATCAATCAGCCGCAACTGATCCTTCAGATAGAGATGCATATCTGTCGCCACCTGATCGTTTCGAGAACGGGCTGTATGCAGTTTCCCTGCTACTGGACCAATCTCTTCGGTCAACAGAGCTTCCATATTCATATGAATATCTTCATTTCCCACATCAAAGGTCAGCTCTCCAGCTTGATATCGGGCCAGTAAGGTTTCCAAACCTGCCTCAATATCCTTGGCTTCCTCTTGGGTAAGAATCCCAGTCTGACCTAGCATCTTGACATGTGCCAAGCTACCTTTTAGGTCATAAGGAGCAAGCCGGTAGTCAAAACCGATACTAGCCCCAAATTCTTCTACCCAATCTTCTAAAGCAGCTTCAAAGCGTCCGCCCCATAATTTATGGTTTGTCATAGTAGATCCTTTCTACTTGTCTAGATGCGCCTGTACTTCGGCATGCACCTTCGATGGCAAGCCCCAGAGTTTGATAAAGCCAACAGCAGCGTCCTGGTCAAAGGTATCTGCACTTGTATAGGTTGCTAGGCTCTCATCGTAAAGAGAGTTATTAGACTTCCGAGCTACCACTGTGGCAGTTCCTTTATACAATTTCACTTTGGCTGTTCCATTAACAACTTTTTGTGTCTGTTTCAGATAAGCAATCAGGGCTTCGGTCGCTGGATTAAACCAGAGACCATTGTAGATGAGGTTGGACAACTCATTTTCAATAATGGGTTTAAAATGGGCCAATTCTCTCACCAAGGTTAGATCTTCAATTTCCTTATGGGCTGCTAGGAGGGTTACTGCTCCAGGGCACTCATAGATTTCCCGAGATTTGATGCCGACCAAGCGATTTTCCACGTGGTCAATCCGACCGACTCCATGAGCCCCTGCTAGGTCATTCAATTCCAAAATCAAATCTGCTAGTTTCATCTTCTTTCCATCTAAGGCAACAGGAATTCCTGCTTCAAAGTCAATCTCAACATAAAGGGGAGTATCTGGCGCCGACTCTGGAGCAACGGTCAGATCATAAGCATCTTCTGGTGCCTGATTCCAAGGGTTTTCTAAAACCCCACATTCATTGGCCCGTCCCCATAGGTTCTGGTCTACCGAATAAGGTGAATCCAGATCAGCTGGAATCGGAACATTGTTTTCTTTGGCGTAAGTGATTTCCTCTTCCCGCGACCACTTCCACTCCCGTACAGGGGCAACCACCTTGAGAGACGGGTCTAGAGAGGCAATAGCGAGTTCAAAACGAACTTGGTCATTCCCTTTTCCAGTACAGCCATGAGCAATGGTGGTCGCTCCTGTTTGATGAGCGATTTCGACTAATTTCTTCGAAATCAATGGTCGGCTCAAAGCGGACACGAGAGGATATTTTTGTTCGTAGAAGGTGTGTCCTTGTAGCGCAACCAAGACATAGTCTTCAGCAAACTCGTCTTTGACATCAATCACATGCGATTCAATCGCACCGACCTTCAAAGCCTTATCATGAATAAAACTCAGATCTTTCCCTTCACCGACGTCCATACAGACAGCGATGACATCATAGTCTTTCTTCAACCAGGTAATGGCTACTGACGTATCCAAACCACCCGAATAAGCAAGTATGACTTTTTCTTTCACCATACGATTACCTCTACCTTCTAAAAATGTATTGTGTAACATTCTACTGCATGAAAAGGCAGAAGTCAAGAGGAATTTCATAATTATTTAAAATAAAACGTTTTACGGATATTTATCTATTTTGTAGATAGAGATTTTTTATAGTATGAATCCGTTCAAAAATAGCATGACAAAGGCAATTTTTTCTTTTATGAATAATCAGTATTCTAATAAATCTGATCGGTTATTGGTAAAAAAATGGGTAAAACCCTCTATTTTGGCTTTTCAAATGCATAAAAAAGAGAGAAGCTAGTTCTCTCTTTCCTTATATGAAATTTTATTTCACATGATCTTTTAATTGTTCTTGAGCTTTTTGGTTAGACTCTGCTTGATCTTTCTTCCATTTTTCAAGAGCTTTGTTGTAGTCTTTGGTTGTTACAGCCTTGTCTTGAAGTTCCATACCTTTATAGACAACGTTGTCTTTTCCTTTACCACCAGTCCAAGCAAATGGTGCTGAGAATGGTACAACACGACTCAAGAATGGACGACCAGTCTTAGAGGTTGTTGGGATGACCAAAGCACTATCAGTCAACCAAGCTTGAGCTGCAGCATATTTCTCATAACGTTTGTTAAGGTCTTGTGTTTCAGCACCTGCTTCTGTTACCATCTTCTCAAAGTCGTAAAGACCAACTTTCTTAGCTGCCTCGTTGTTTTCGCTTGGGTCAAATCCAAAGAAGGTACGAGTGTTTTCACCAGAAGAGGCTTTCAAGATATCAAGGTAAGTTGATGGGTCTTGATAGTCAGGGCTCCATCCAACATTGTCTGAGATATCCCAGTCTTCGTCTTCTGCTTTAGCAGCAAAGAGGGTTACGTTCAAGAGGTCTTCTTTGGATACCATATGGATGTCAACAACCACGTTTTCTTTTCCAAGCGTACTTTCAACTGATTGTTTGAAGGATTGAGCACGTTGAACCTTAGATTGTGTCGTTTGGTCTACTGGCATATCCAAGTGGATTGGGAATTTCACACCATCTGCTTCAAGTGCAGATTTTGCTTTGGCAAGCTCTTCTTTGGCTTGTTTTGCGTTGTAAAGACCATTTTGACCATCGTCAAGATTTGCATCTTTCCACTCGTCTCCATAAGTCACCAAGTCAGATTTAACCATCTCACCAAAGGTCTTGCCATCTGCTTGAACGAATGTAGGTGGAATGTAGAGGTTACGGATGATCTTGCTTGCTCCGTCTTTCCCGTTCAATTGAGCAGCATAGGCTTCACGGTCAAAGGCAAAGCTGATCGCTTGACGGAAGTCTTTGTTCAAAAGAGCTTTCTTAGTAGATGATTTTTCTTCATCAGTTGTTTTTGATGTGTACTTGTATGACTGACGGTCGATATTGACACCGATCACAAAGGTGCTGGCATCTTGTGGAGCGTAGATGATGTTATCTTCAAACTTCTTAGCTTGGTCTGTGAATCCAGATCCTGTTGGGAACAATTTAGCAAGGCTAAGAGCGTTGTCCTCAAATGAGTTGGCCAATTTACTTTGGTCTTGACCATCATAGTATTCTAGCTTAACATCTGAGATGTGAACATTGTCTTTATCCCAGTAGTGTTCATTCTTGCTCATCTCGATAGATGATTTAGAAGTGAAGCTCTTCAAGATGTAAGGACCATTGTAAAGAAGAGAGCTAGTATCACTTGCTTGGGCAAATTTATCCCCTTTTGATTTCACGAATTTCTCGTTGACTGGGAAAGTAATTCCAAGAGTCAATTTAGAATTCCAGAAAGGCTCTGCCTGATTCAAGGTAACTTGAAGGGTATGATCATCAACTGCTTTAATTCCTACGGCAGAGAAATCTTTATTTTTTCCGCTGACGTAGTCGTTCAAACCTTTGATAGAATCTTGGATAATGTAGAGCATTTCTGATTTGTTATCAGCCGCATATTTGATTCCTGTTACGAAATCTTTAGCGGTTACATCTGCATACTCTTCTCCTTCTGAATCATACCATTTAGCATCATCACGAAGTTTATAGGTATAAGTCAAACCATCTTTAGAAACTGTCCAATCTTTTGCAAGAGAAGGAACCAAATTTCCGTACTTATCATTTTCAAACAAACCATCAATCAAGTTCCCTGTGATTTCATGGGTTGCTGCTTTACCTGATGTAATGTAGTTCAAGTTTTCAGGTTCTGTCTCATAGACATATGAGAATTTTTGGCCGTTGCTTGAGCTAGATGATTTCGAACCACCAGAACAAGCTGCTAGGATACCTGCTGAAAGGAGAGCAACTCCCGCAAGTGCAATGACATTTCTTTTTTTCATGTAAAACTCCTTAAGAAATTTTAAGTTTATTTTAAGATTATACCACAAAGATTTTCAGAAGAAAAGGAATTTTCAGAAAATTTTAGTTTTTTAAAAAAACTACTCCGTGGAGTAGTTAAAATCGAAGATCGAGTTATCTTAGAAACTTTCCTTAAGTGAGTTCGGACGTTAGGTGAAATTATCCAGTGGATAATTTCAGCAATCCAGGAAGTTCCATGACTTAGTTTTGAATCTAAGGTTTCAAAACTCCCGAGTGCCTGAAACAAATGTGTTTCAGGCACCTATCTCACAGCGGAAAGTTTCCATATACTCCTGTCTTAATCTGGAAAGATATCAATTCTACTTTTTCGAATCACTTATATCACTTAATTTTAAAATTATTTGTTAACATTCTAAACCACTAGATAATATAGTTGTTCTTTTTACTCTACTAAGTCACTCTTGAGGTAGGCATCGACCATGCGCTCTGTTGCGACTACAGAATCCAAGTGGGTCCGCTCATATGAGTGGCTAGATTCGATCCCTGCTCCGAGAAGAGCGTGTTTGACTTCTGCTCCTGCACTCATGGCTGCAGAGGCATCTGAGCCATAGAAAGGATAGATATCCAACTTATAAGGGATTTCTTGGGCTTTTGCCAAGGCTACTAAATGCTGACGGAATTCGTAGTGATACGGTCCTGAAGCGTCTTTGACACAGATGGATACCGTGTATTCATCCGTCGCTTGGTCATCTCCCATAGCCCCCATATCCACTGCCAAGTACTCTACTACTTCAGACGGGATACTAGAGTTAGCACCATGCCCCACTTCTTCAAAGACTGAAAAGGCAAAGGTGGTCGTTACTGGCAATTGAATCTGTTCTTCCTTGTAGATGCGTAGAAGATTCAAGAGAATCGCCGCACTCACCTTGTCATCTAAGTGACGAGATTTGATAAAGCCGGTATCAGTCACAATGGTCCGGGGATCAAAGCTGACAAAATCACCCACTTCAATACCAAGGGCACGGGTTTCTTTCTCATTGGTTACTTTTTCATCCAGACGGACTTCCATATTGTCCTGGGTCCGCTCGACAGTTCCCGCATCCTTATAGACGTGGCAAGAAGTCTGATGGACCAAAATTGTCCCCGTATGGGTCTTTCCTGTATTGGCTACATGGACCGTACAGTTTTCCCCTTCAATCATATTCCAAGGGAAACCACCGATACGGTCTAGCTTGAGGCGACCATCTGCTTTCACAGCGCGGACAATAGCCCCCAAGGTATCCACATGGGCTGTGACGTAGCGTTGCTTGTCTGTGATCACACCAGGTACGGTCACATTCACGCCACCCTTAGCCGTCCGAGTTACTTCGTACCCAAAGCCTTCAATGGTTTTGACCAAGTAGTCTGCGATCTCCCGTGTAAAACCGGTCGGGGAAGGAATGGCTGTCAATTCCTGCAAATAAGTCACTGTCTGATTCATAATGCCTCCAAATGTGTTTTTCTTTATTCTAGCATGAAATAGGTGGAATAGCTAGAGGAGAGGTTACAGGTTGGCGTTTTTCAACATTAATCCTCTAAAGTCACTGGAAAAATTTCTTCCCCTCTTTTCATTCTTTCTTCCATTTTTTTCCACTCTAAAACCAATTTATACAGTTCTTCAGTTGGAATAAAGCAAGGGGCTCCTAATATTTCTTCCTCAAATTGGAAGTAAACTTCTGTTATTTCTTTTCCACTTCGATCCCCAACAAATTACCATCAAAAGCATACTCTTCCATATTTCCAGAAATGACATTCTCCAAAGCTTCTAGAACATCTGGATAAAAATCAGTAACTTCCGTCATCATAAAGATTGTTAAAATTTTATAATTTTCTCTGTTATATAGGACGGTGAGTGCTATTCTGTCGTCGACACTCTTGAATAATTTATATTGTCTTTTTAACATTTGTTCTAGCCTATTTCTAATCCTCAAGAATTAAAAAATTATATTTGTTTTTGTACCTCTGATTGAAGCGGACAATTAAATTCATAGGGTCTTTTTTGGTTAATCCATTATCAAAAGTTATACTTTTCGTTAACTCTTCCCGAAATTTTTGTATCCCAGATGCTATTTCAGCTACTAATTTTGAAGTATCAATTTTAAAAGTGGCAATACCCTTATCTTCCATAAAGAGTATTGAATCGAAAAATAATATTGAAATATACAAATCCGTAGCTGAACTCTTTGTCAATTTAATTAAAGAGTTCTCTAATAATAATTGAATGTTTTTGATATCACTTTGATTATAAAAATATTCAAACAGTACCTGATTAATATCTGTAGGGAAAACGTCTGGAACAAAAGTTGGAGGTTCAATTCGATACTTTTGTCTTCCGCGAAGTATATCTTCAACGTTTCCTTCTTTAATAGCTTCTATAATTTTTATTTTTTCCTTCAATTTAGTTTATTCTTCTTCCTTCTTCTCTCCATATTTAGGATCAATTATATTAAATAAGCGAATTTGTTCCTCTTGAAAAAGGCTATTATAACGTTCAATGTCCCCACTGGCTTTATTCCAAGCATCCTGTGAGGCTATTATTCTATCCCTTCTGAGATACTTCTGGAAAAGTTTGTCCTCTTGACTTCTCAAAAATGGTCCTCACTGCTTTTTAATTCGTCTTTTTGTTCCCCTTGTAATTCAGGCTGAATATTTCGTTTCATGAAGGGATAATTGATATTGTGAGTGCTCTGTTGGATTTTCACTAAAGAATTCTTATAGGCGAGAATTAAAGCAAGAGCTTACTAATACTTAATTTGTAAACTCTTATTTGTTTCAATTCCAACATAGATATAAAGAGTTATTTTAATCTTTGCTAGCTAGAATTTCAGCCCCTTCGGGTAATATTTCTTCCAGTTCAGACTTTGTGAATAAACCTTGTGCTTTAGGATTTCCTCTTAAAGCTTCTGGAAATTGCCTCAAGAAATTTCTATTAGCTTCTTCTTGTGTCACGTTCGGTGGCCAACAGTCGTTTTTTAGCTTGAAATGAATTTCTTTAAGTGTTTTTTCCCCAGACTTTAATAATTGAAATAGTTCTAATGGGAATTCATAGACTACCCTCTGTTCAGCTATTCCTCCTTCATCTGTAACAAAAAAATATTTCTCATGATGTCGCCAAACATGTTGTCCATAACCTTTTATTTCTTCAAACTTACTAACGTCTTCCCAAGCTAATTTACTATGTTCCATGTATATTCTCCTCTCTTGGTACTAATATCTTTCATGACATCTTCGGGCATATCTCCCGGATATGTTCTTCCACCAGGTCTCCAAACACCATCAAAAATTAAATCTTTATTTCCGCTTGGAATTATTAAATTTTGAACTGAAACAGCAATCGGAATTATACTAATTATTCATGCTCTCTTTCGTACCATGTAGTATATAATGGACTGATCTTTTCAAATAATTCCTTTTCATATCTATATCTATTCTCTTGTACTT
Organism: Streptococcus parasanguinis; assembly: GCF_901875555.1. Taxonomy (GTDB): domain Bacteria; phylum Bacillota; class Bacilli; order Lactobacillales; family Streptococcaceae; genus Streptococcus; species Streptococcus parasanguinis_H. Next base: position 14,658 of record NZ_CABFMD010000031.1, on the reverse strand, counting down.
TCTCAACCAATTGACTAACTTTTTCAAATTCATTATTTTTGATCAATTTTTCAATTAAGTCTACATCCTTTTTATCAATGGTATGTGAGGAAATATTTTTAATGATTATCTTTAAAATTTGATAAGTTACCTCATTATCATCTAATTTAGAAATCTCGGATCTTATTTCCCCTCGTTCAGTAAAAGCCAGATTATATCTTCCATTTCCATCCTCTATTACAGAAATTCCCTCTGGAAAGTAGGGAGGTTGTTCGGAAAAATAAATTCCAAATTCATCTAATTTTAAATTTGCAATTTTTGAAACTTCGTATTCAATCCTATTTTTTAATTTTATTATCACTTTATTATTCCTATTTCTTTCAGTCTTAGTAAAAAACTACCTTTTTCTTCTACTTTTGAAGTGATAGCCAAACGGTAAAGTGGTAAATCTCCTAAGTAAACCTCATCAAGTATTCTTTTTAGTTCGTATAGAATTAATTGAATTGACTTTCCTGTTTCTTATAAGGATCTATTTCCTCACCATCCATTTTCGTGATAAAAATTATCAACTAATTCCCAATCGTAATCAGAAATAGCTGAACGACTATCAACTTTTCTTAAATCAATCCCTAATTTTCTTAACGCAGCCAAAGACATATGACCCAAACAAATTGGACCTAATACTGAATCATTGACAGACAGTCTGACAGAAATTTCTATTAATTTATTAATAACGTTAATATCATTAATCTTACTGTTAACAATTTCTTTGATAATATGATAAGAAACTATAGGATTTAAATCTATATTATTTATTAAGTCTGCATTTTGATATGTTTTATCTTCAATTTTTTTAAGAATATTCATTATATACTCCTTATTATCTTAAATAATTTGTCGATAAATTTCTCTCGCTCATATAGATCTTAAATAAACTGTTAGCTATATCCTTGTAACCTAATCATTCTTTTTTTTTATTTTTTTGGAATTTGAATCATCATGTGAACTAAAAATCGTCAGGTTCTTTCAGTGTAAGTCTTGGAATTCTGTCAATATTTTGCGATTCATTTAGTCCACTTAAAGTGAAAACAGGAACTTGCCTACAACTAACAGTGTATAAACAAGTTCCTTACAAGCTATTTCAATGGCGATACATAATCATCTGGAAGCTTGCCTCTCCAGTCAATCCATTTTTGTTCAGCAAGCGGAATTAACGTCTCAAGCTCCTCCTGAGTAAATAATTCCCAACTTTTAGGACTAGCTATTAAAGGAGTTAAGCCTTTTAATATAAATTGTTTCTCACTAGCTTTCTTTTCTTCTTCCGTTGGTGGCCAACGATCGTTCTCCGCTTTAAAATCAATTTCACGTGCCGTCCTCTTGCCTAATAAATATTCATTAAAATCAGAAGGATTAATTTCAAAGACACGACGAACTGAAGCTACTCCAAACTCTCCAAAAGTGTAATATTTCCCTTCATGTCTTCGAAAATCATATCCCTTCGGTGATTCAATCTTATCAAAGGCATCAAATTCTTCCCATGTTATTTTAGTTAAACTCGTTCTAGTCGCCTCCTAATTTTCTAATTGTAAATTCTCCCCACGGAACTTCATCAATGATTGCTTCTGGCATATTTCCTGGGAAGGTTTGTCCTCCTGGTTTCCAAAAATCTTCAAAAGCAGATGCTTCATTTCCGCTTGGAATTCTTGTATGAGATTGATGAAATGCTTCTAATTTTAAAATTTGATGCATTTACTATGATTCCAAGTTTTCTATTTGATTTAAAAGCTCCCATAATCTATTATTGTAGGCTTCAATTTCTTCATTAATTTTTAGTCGTTCCAAATAATCATTCTTCCAAACAAAAAAGTCTGATAGACCTCCTCTTGGAGGATAAAGGATATCTTTAATTTCTCTTATTGTAGGGAGTGAGTCACCATTTTCCAATGCACATTCTAATCCTTGTAAAAATGAAATTTGTACATGAATTGTCCCATCATTGTATTGATTTAATAGTGGTAATATTAATTTGATATTATCTAATAATTCTTTTCGTTTCATTTCTTTCCTCACTAATTTAATGGTTTTGAGCTAATAACCTCTACACCTTCTATTTTCCACGGAGTTTCAATAAAAATTTGTTCATATTCCAAACCACCTTGATAGATGCCTCCTTGACTCGCAACAGGTCCTCTGTATATTGTTGTGCCAGCTGGTATTTTTATTTCGTAAACTGTATTTAAAGGAGAGCTGCCAGTGTAGTTTCCTGAACGATCTGTCCAAATTGGTTTTACTGCCGTATTTATTCTAACTTCTATCTCAGAATGTGGGGCTGATTCTGTAAACCATTGCCCTAGCGGATTGCTTTGGTCGCCAGCTCGATATAATATTTTAGGAGACTTCAAAACTTCAACATCATACCGTCCCCCATAAAAATTAACATTAGGCTGACCTCTTAAATCATTTAGTGGACCAGGATTTGTATATGAATTATATTCATAAGTTTGCAAATCGGGATATTTAGATTGAATATTATTTACTACTGGTCCCTCAACATCTAAATTCTTAGGTGCAGGCTGAGGCTTGACTACCGGCTGAAGCCTCGTGGTTGAAAAGTCTTTAAACCCTGAATTCTCCCTCGCAAGCCTGCTTTCTTCTATATTTCGTAAAATATGTTCGCGATCATAAGGTTTTGTGGTTTCTGTTATAGTTTTACCATTGATATCTACCTTAAGGTTAACCTCAGGAATTACTGGATTCCTATTGAAGAATGGAATCTTCCCTTTTACCTTACTATATACATCCAAGAACGTTGTATAGGGTTTATTGTAGTACTGATTATATCCAACATAAGTGGTTACCTTAAGGTAGCTCCTTAAAACTTTGTCCTATTTTTAATTTTCTACTATGTAAACTTGAAAACTCTTGACCTTACTGCCAACAACATGCTTTTCAACATCGCATTCCCACCAAGGAAGAATATCTTCTTCCAAAATTTCTAAAAATAAGTCTTTAGATGATAAGTCATCTTTTAAGAAGCTATCATAATTTTCAAGAATAAAGTTGTATTCTTCAGCTTTTATCCATGATAAGTCTGTCAGCCAATCTGTAATAGATGACCAATTATTGGCATCAGGAAGTCCGACATTTTTTTCAAGAAAACGAAATAGTTCTTCTTTGTTTTGGATCTGCTTCCCATCAAAATTTGCTACAAAGCCACTGAAAGGCAATCGATCTTGCATTTCAAGTTTCGTAATGTAATGAATTCTATTTTTCAGGATTTCAAACCTCTATTCTATTTTTTTAAAATGTTTTATAATGGTCTTCTGTTTTGAGTAAAATCTATTTTTGAATATCGATTTGAAAAAATAGGTTGATTCAAACTAAACTTGCTGGTTGCTGAGGAGGCCACATAACCTCCTACGATGTTCCCGATAAAGTTTGCAGTTTGAGCATCTTCTTCACTTCCACCTAGGAGTTTGGTCCCATGATAGACAACCTGACCACTTGTATAGAGATTTATTTCTCTTAGAATACAATATAATTATACAAAGTCTAATTGAATAGTTTGATTGCTCTCCATTTTTTTAGCTGTATTAATAATATTTTCTATTTCTCTTTGAGTTATCGGAAGATTCTCATGAGGAGGCTCCCATTGTGTCATACTATCTTTATAAACAACAAATTTTTTATTGATCAGCAATTCTCCTTGTGCTTTTATGAGGAAACCATTCTCTAAATCAAAAGTAATTGTTGATCTTGTTCCTGTAATTTTCATTTCTACCTCTCGAATATAATTTTTTCTACCCCTGTTTTAGGATCTATTGTTGTAACCTTAGTAACATTTGGATTGGCCTTCAATCTTGGTAGTTCGATGTTTTCCCAAATATTTCCTGGTCGTAGTTCGCTACCAACTACAGCTCTTATTTCACCAGATACTTGCTCTGCGTAAACATTCGAAGCTTCCTCCCAAGCTGTTACACTTGAAGGAGTATTAAAATCCCATTCAGGCATTACAATGTTCGTATCATCAATCGTAGATTCTAATGTAACTCCTCCTTTATTTTTTGCTATTTTTTTCGCAACATCCATTCCTCCAATGCCATCTGTTCGTCCTGACCAGAAAAAAGCCGTATCTGGATCAGTTTTCAATCTACCTCTTATTAACTCAACATCAAAGTCAGTTTGAGTAAAATCTATTTTTGAATATCTATTTGAAAAAACAGGAATTACTGGTTTCCTATTGAAGACAGGAACCTTCCCTTTTACTTTACTAAATACATCCGAGAACGTTGTATAGGGTTTATTGTAGTACTGATTGTATCCAACATAAGAGGTATACAGGGAACTTGCTAGTTGGAGGGTATCAGTAAAAGCTCTCACCTTCTTGATATCTTTTGCCCGATTGATTTCTTCCTGTGTAGCTGGTTTGCCTGTAAAAGGATTAATTCCTTCTTCAATTATATAATAATCATATTTAGTTTGAAAAGCGGGATCTCGCCAACTAAGCATTTTTTGACTATCTAAAAGGAAATAGCGGTCTAGTAGATAATCATAATTAGCACGTTCTGTTTCAGATTTAAATAGTTGTGCATATGGATTCACATGAGCCATGGAGATCAATGTTTTAAGTTCTGGGTAGGCCTCTTCTAACGCTTCTTGATCCATTGCATCGATACGTTTCTTAAATTTTGGGTCCACCTTGGCTAATTCTGAAGGTAATAATCCTAAGTGATCATCCCTCACTTCATTATACCGCTTCCAAATTAGTTTCACATCCTCAAAATCCATAGTAGCAGTCACATTATCGCCTTGTCCCATTGTAAGAAACCTTTTATAGGATTGAATTACAGTACCATACTCTTCCTCCAGTTCTGCACGTGACATTTTTGAAAGTTTTTCCTCTAACGTTTCAACTTTCGGATTCTTCACTTTGTTCAGAATGTCTTGTCGTTTTTGCCATCCTAAAGAGATTGTTTGCTTCCATGATAGATCAGTTCCACTACTTGGAGGCAAGTAGGTTCCGCTAGCAGCATCCCATGATTGTGCAGCTTGGGCAAAACCATTTTGAACGGCCAATAAATACCGCTCTGAATTTAAAAAGATAGTTGGAGATACTGCATTAAAAGTAAGCAGGCTAATTAATATTTTCTGTAATTTTTGTTTTGCTCCTTCTAATACGGCTATGGATACCGAAAGATTTAGAAATGCTGAAATCTTATTATCCGATTTTGTTTCCATTAACTGTCGTAGACTGGAAATCTTTTGATCTGCTTCCCTAATTTTTTCTTCTAAATCCACTTGACGCCAACTTTTACTATCTACATCAGAGGTATATTGACTGACAAATTTTTGACACTCCTCCGCCAGTGATTCTTGGTACAAGACAATCCCTTGGATTAATGGAATTACAGTACTTGTAATATGCGCTTTTGCTGAGTCGTAAGCATGCCCTTTTAACTCTTCTTCAGCTACAAAATTTTCAAGAACTTTAATCAATTCAATATTCTGTTGCACGCACTGGGCGGATATACTAGATAAACTATTTGCCTGACTTCTGGCGGATTCTAGATACATATCTATACTCATGTGATTTCCTCCGTCACTAATCGTCTTTTTTCTTGGTGAATCGAATCTAACTTTATTTCAATAGATTTATGTTCTTTCCGAAGTTTTTCTAATTCTTCATCCAGGCTGTATTCCATTATTCTCACTTGATGCTGGAATTCTAACTGGTCATCCATCATTTGACTTTGATATCTACTACCTTCGAAAAGAAAATCTAGATCATTTAACCAATGTGAATCATTCAACAGCTGATCCATTACTTCCATTTTCTTCGAATCTAATTTTTCTATCCGCTGATATAAGTCCCACTCTTTATCTGAAAGTTGTCGTTCTTTCTCATGGAGCTTATTCCATGTATCTTCTGCACTCATATCTAATCCTCTAATACATCTAAGTATTTTGATTTCGCTTCATTTGAGAATGATGGCTTAGACTGAATGGTATTCAAAATATTTAAATTTTGACGAATCATGGCATCCTTATCTTAAAATTGGTCGGCCAAGCTATGGATATTTTGAATCATATTCACAATATGATTCGATAGCTGAGTCTGAAGATTCTCAAATTGACTAATACCATTTTTTGCACTATTATTACCAGCAACTGTCGTTTGTTCATCTCTTTGAACTGTAATAGCTGAATAATTATTGGCAGATCCTATTGCAGTAGCATGCTTAGCAGCCACCGAAAGATCACTTTTTACTGTGTATTTATCTCCCATTCATTTCTCCTTTAAATTTTTTCATGTTATAACATCTTTCACAGCTATAAAAAAGCCTAGTTAGTGGTATTCCCAGCACATTCGCCCACACAAAAAAACTCAAGCCAACTGACTTGAGTTCCTTATTATTGATCATTGTGGCATTCATACCAAAACTAGGCTGTTAAATGGTATAGCAAGAGGAGAGGTTACAGGGTGAGGTTTTTCAACTCTTCCCGTACTTGCATTAAGAGAAGGCCTAGCTTGTTCTTTCCAGATCCATCTCCCCCATCAGCCCAGTAGGCGTCATTTTGCGTATGTTCGATGAGGAGGGCATCTCCTGTCGCGAGCAATTCTTTAGCGATTTCGGTATTTTGGCTAAATTTCATCCGAATGGGCAGGAGCATCACCTCATCTTTGATCTCTTCCCAATCTGGTCTCAAGGGGTTTTGACGATTGCGCCCCTCTAAAGCAGCATCCATCGGAGATGCTATCTGACGAATTTTCTCTTGAATTCGTTCGGCTATATAATGCACTATCAGATGAAGGAAAAGATCAAGCACTTAGCTATATCAAAAAACTAGTTCAGAAAGAACAATGTAAGAATGTTATTTCAATAGCAGAGAAACTATACGAATACCACGTTTACGAAAAAATGTCGGCTGGTATCGGTTCATCAGTTTATAATGATCAGGACTATGATACTGTTTATTTTGATGAAGAACTAGCTCATGACTTTGCTTCATGGGTATCTGGAGACTCGATGGAGCCCAAATATAAAAATGGTTCTGTTGCTCTCATTCGTGAAACAGGATTTGATTATGATGGTGCAGTTTATGCTGTAGTCTGCAATAGCCAGACTTATATTAAACGAGTTTATCGAGAGGAGCATGGCTTAAGGTTAGTTTCTATCAATTCAAACTATCAAGATATTTTTCTTTCTTATGATGAAGATCCGCGAATAGTAGGAATTATTGTTGGTAATTTTGTACCAATAAAACTCTAACAACATTTAATTTACGTTTATTTTCTATTTCTGATGATTATGTAATAGAGGAATGTAGAAATCATTTACATGGAAACTCTATACGCCAATCTTTTAAATATTTAGATAAATTACGAAATGTTACAAAAATATTTCAAAAAGTGCTTGACAATGTGTAATTTCGTAATATAATAGTGTGTATCAAATGAAGTGAGGTATCATGATGATGAAAAAATGGACAAGTTCAGCACTTTTAGTATTAGCGTCTGCAAGCCTACTCGTAGCCTGTGGTTCAAAAAAAGAGGAGAGCAAATCTTCTGCCAAAGAAGCACAAACAACGATGAAGTCTAGTCAGAAAAAAGCAAAAGCATCTTCTGGAAAGAAAGAGACAAAAACTGCTGAAGCTAGTGCCGCTTCTAGTGCAACAACTACTGCACCAACACAAGCGCAAGCTCAAACACCAACGCAACCAAGTCAAGGTAACAGTGCTAATCAAGCTGGAACCACAACTTCTAAATCTGATCCGAAAACAGGTTATGGCGGTTGGGAAGCCACTTCTGGTACTTTGGAGTTGTTAAAAGATACCCCTGTCTATGCTTCACCTGATAAAAGCAGCGGTGTTGCTTATGTACAACCTCAAGCAAACATTGAGTGGGACAATTACATGTACGAAAACGGTGAGTGGTGGTACAGCTTTGTTCAAAAAAATCGTGACCAAGAAGTTCGATATTACATTGCTTATTCAGATGTAGGCTATTGATAGAAAAAGAGAGGGCCATTACACACCAATTTTATTTGTAACAGGGCTTAATGAAGATTTTGATTATAGCAAATACACTGATTTCCGTGTTTCCCTTACAAAATAAAAACATATTCAATGCTCTTAAAATTAACAACACCCTAAAAGTTAGATTTTCCATCTATCTTTCAGGGTGTTTTTTATATCCTAATTAAGTATGAAATTAAAACTTCATAGCTCTGTTTCTACTTATATTGTTGAAGTACTTTATTATATGCTTTACTGCCTTTTTAGTAATGTTCATGTTCTATTCCTGATATATCGACTGTAATGGTACCATCTTTAACTTTATATTTTACTGTTGAATCAGTGGCACCTTCTCCTGATAAATGGAAGGTGCTATTTTCTTGATCAATTATAAAGCTATATATTTTTTAATCTAGTTCAAAAGAAAGTTGTTCTTTATTTAACATCTTAGACCTTCTTTCTATAAAAACTAGGTCAAGAATATCAAAAAGAACTTGTAAGTTTTATCACAAGAAAAAGACTCCGAAGAGTCTTCGCATTACTTATGCAATTCTTTATTACTCAATGTATGAAAAATCCCCCACAGAAGAATATTTACAATGATAAACAGCAATATTTCCACTAAATTAAAGTCTATCAAATTCCGTGACCGCATTGCCACCATAGCTTGGGAGTAGGGATAGATTAAAGATAATTTATCAGATACAAAAATCATCATGAATCCTACGAAAGTACCAATAGAACCAATTCCCACAGATTTACTAAATACACGAGTTTTAGCTGTCACAAAAAACTGTACTGCCATCATACTAATTGTTCCAAAAATCCCCAATAAATCCCACTTGAGGTAGGTGAACAAATTAGAAATTTCTAAATGAGCTAGGTGAGCACTGACATAAAAAATACCAAACAAGAACAACTGTAAAACAGCAATAAACAAGATAATTACTATTTCTTTTGCCAACAATAATTTCCCAAGACTGACATTATTAGCTCTGAGAAATTCAATATTTTTTCTATCAAACTCTTTTCCTAACATCATGGCTACATAAAGGCTGACCAAAATCGGAAAGAAAAGCTGGCTATAATAGAAGGTCAATTGTCCCCATAAAACAGGTACTTTTTCACTTTCTGCAACCATAGAATAAGCTGAACCAAAGTAAATCCCAAGACCAATCAGGCTACAAAAAGCTAAGAACCAAATACCAATCATCAGCATGGAAAATTTTTTGGTTTTCCGCCATTCTACTGATAGATAAGACATCATAGCTTGCCTCCTTTCTTTTCAACCAGATAGAGAGATAAGAAGAGATAGATTAGGGCTATTGGCAAATATGTAAAGAGTTTAAATCCTAGGTTTGTCACCAAAACATAACTCACTTGACTTGCGACTTGCTGGTAATCCACCAAAGACAGATATCCTATACCACCAAAAGGGAAAATCAGCTGTAGAAAAGCTGGAGCATGACCAAATCCAACTCCAAGAAATCCTCCGAAAATCCCTAATGACAGTATCAATGCCTGCTTTTTCAGTAAAAACTGCAAAGTCAAAAACAGACAGGTCAAGACAAAAGAGGCTAGCAGGAAAATGACGATTTGCCAGAGGATTAGGCTAACAGGCATTTCTAGACCAGATAAGATTGCAATCAACTGGACTACTACTCCCTCCAAAAAAGCGAGAAAGATCAAAACGAACATAGTCAGGCCAAGCTTACTCAGAAAGATATGCCGTACATTTTCACCATTTGCCAAAAGCAGTTTGAAAGTGTTGCCCTCCTTCTCGTTCTTGACAATCCGCGATACAAAGAGAGCAACCACAATAGGAAGAATCAAGCCATTTACTTCTTTTATCATATAGAAAATTAGGCTAATCTGGTGCATGTGTGGATTACTTAGGTAGCGTGTAGCGGCTGCAATTGCCCAAGCAAATCCAACTCCCATAACTAGTATGCTAATGAGGAAGGATTTGGTTCGTTTTGCCTTGAGCAATTCAATAGACAAATTATTCAACATAAGACTCACTCCTTGGTTAAGTTAAGGAAGATAGATTCCAAGGTTTCTTGTTCTTGCTTCACTTCATAAATTGGAACTTTCTCGACTATTAAATCTCGTAACAAACTAGAAATCTGCTGATCGGCAAGGTTAGTCAGCTTGAGTTTATCCTCTTGTATCTCTAACATCTTGCACGGATAACCAAATAACACTTGGCTAATGACTTCACGTCGATCTCTAAAATCCCCACGCACTTCCAGCCATTTATTGGACTGAATTTTACGAATTTCTCCCTCGTAAACCAGTTGACCATGATTGATAATCCCCACACGGTCAGCGATATGCTCAACTTCAGAAAGGATATGGGTAGAGATGAAGACAGTAATGCCCTGTTCTTTTGCCAACTTGATAATCAGTTCCCGAATTTCATGAATCCCTGCTGGGTCTAGCCCGTTTGTTGGCTCATCCAGTATCAACAAACGTGGTTTCTTGACTAAGGCAAAGGCTAAAGCCAAACGCTGTTTCATACCCAGGGAATAATCTTTAACCAATTTTTTCTTGTTTTTAGGTTGATCTAACCCCACAATTTTCAAGGTTTCCTGAATATTTTTCTTATCAAATCCAAGGATTTTTTGGAAGACCAAGAGATTTTCATAACCTGTCAAATTAGGATAATAAGACGGTTCTTCAATCATAGAGCCAATCTGATTAAGATACTGCTTGTCCGTACCTATGGGTTGACCGAACACTTCAATCTCCCCAGCTGTACGAGAAATCAAAGACAAAATCATCTTCATGGTGGTTGTTTTCCCAGCTCCATTTGGACCTAGAAAACCATAAATCTCACCTTGTTGAACTGATAAGGAACTAAGGTTAACTACCTGAGTGTTCTTAAATTCCTTTTGTAAGTTTTTTATCTGTAAAACATTACTAATCATTATGAACTTTCTCCTTTAAACCAAATAATTTTCTATAATTTTGATTTCTATAAATCAAATTATCATGAGTATCTTTGATAACATCTCCACAACTCTTATCAACAAAAATGGTAGAATCAACATAATTCACAATATCTAATTGGTGACTCACTATTACCATTGTTTTGTCTGAATAAAATTGATTGCTTAAAACAATGGTTTGGATTACTCCACCACCAGCACCAAGAACGTTATCGAGTTCTTCAAGAGTCAATTCTTGAAGAGAATTCATTGCTTCAATCTCAACGAGATTCATTTGTTGTTCAGCCATTTGGAAATACCTCACTGATTAAAATTTATTTGAGAAGTATCTCTATCTAGGTTATGTCTTTATTATAGACGTGCTAGATTAATTTTAAACTAAGCTAACCTTAATTTTACATTAAGATTAAAGTGTTTTACCTTTTTTCACTCTTTTAAATGGTATAATATAGATAAGTGAGGTAAGATTATGAATTTCGAACAACAACTCCTGAATAAGCATATCCTTATCATTGATGACGATAAAATTTTAAACTCTTCCATAAGAGATATTCTCACTGCCTACGGATTTTCCAATCTAACATCAGCCTATGATATAGAATCTAGTTTGGACATGATTGAAACAGAGCAGTTCGACCTTTTCCTTTTGGACATTATGCTCCCCGATGGTGATGGCTACACATTAGCAAAACATATCCGAAAAAAAAGCGATACACCTATCCTCTTTCTGACTGCCAAAAATAATCCTGAAGATGAGGTAGCTGGTTTCAATGCTGGTGGTGATGATTATGTCATGAAACCCTTCATTCCAAAAAATCTTATCTATCGTATTATGGCTCTGCTCCGGAGAAGCTATAAATCAGAACAGGAAGCAATACAGATTGGACAGACTTTGGTGAGTTTTCGAAATGCAACAGTACAAAAAAATGGAGCAGAAATTTCTATTACGCCAATTGAAATTCAGATTTTGAAAAAACTTTACGATAATAAAAATTACATCGTTTCAACCGAATCTCTCTGTGATACGATTTGGGGAGTGGATAGCTTTGGTTATGAAAACACTTTGACTGTACATATTCGGAAAATTCGAGAAAAAATAGAAGAAAATCCTTCAAAACCTCAATATTTAAAGACAGCTAAAGGGCTGGGATATAAATTGTTATCATGATTATGAACCAAACCAAAATTTTAAGGTATTCACTAAAGAAATTTATCTTTTTTTCCATCATTATCTTCATTACCAATATTCTTCTAATTGCCAGTTTTGTTTTCTACATTAAGGAAAAGCAAACTGCTACTGAGACTGTGAAAATAATTTCTGAACACATTACCATCACAAAAAATAACGTCCACATACCTAGAAATGATATTTCTAGTCTAAAAGAACAAAAGTTATGGCTCATGGTATTGGATAAGCAGACTGGCAAACAAGTGTACGAACAGTATAAACCTACAGAAGTTCCTTCGCAATTTGACTATGGGGACATTTTACAATTTTCTCGCTATTATCTTTCAGATTATCCTGTTTTTAGTCAGATAAAAGGTGACTACATCATTGTTGTTGGTTTTCCAAAAGATAAAATTGCTCGTTATAGTTATAATTACTTAGATATAGATAGTATTCGCCTGATTCCGCTAGTAGCATTTGGAGTATTGCTTTTCAACTGCCTCTATTTCGCTTTTCTTTACTACTATGGTGTGACGCATATCAATCGTAAAATTGCGCCTCTTGTAACTGCTATTCAGAATCTCCCAGATGGTTTGAAAAATCCAATAAATTCTATATCAGAACTAGAATATCTTACAACTGCAATTAATCAAACTGATACTCTACTCAAAGAGAATGAAGTCTTTAAAGAGCAATGGATTTCAGGTATTGCACACGATATCAAAACACCTCTTTCTGTCATCATTTCTAACGCGTCCTTGTTAAATGATTCTGAACTAGATACACAGTCTAAAAAACATATTCGCCCAATATTGACAGAATCCTATTACATCCAAAATATTTTAAATGACTTAAATATAGTAGCTCGCCTTTCATCCGGTCATCTTCAATTAAATCAGACTGAAACAAAAATTATCCCCTTCTTCAAAGACATTCTCATCCATATTTTAAATCAAGAAATCTGGAATGATTTTGAATTTGAATTTGATTACGATTATTCACTTGTTAATCAATCTATCATGATTGAGCAGTTTTTAATCACAAGAGTTATCCATAATATCATCTACAACTCTGTTTTACATAACGAGAAGGGTTGCACAATAAGAATCCACTTATTCAAAAAAGATACAAATGTAATTGTCGAAATCAAAGATAATGGACAGGGAGCTTCACCAGAAAAAATTGCTGAACTTAATGAATTATCTTTTAAAAACATTGATATTTCTAAAATTAGAACGACTGGAATTGGGCTAAAAATTTCAAAACAAATTGTTGATTTGCATCAGGGTTCTATTTCGTTTGCTAGTGTTCAAAATGAATTCTTTGAAAGTATCATTTCACTTCCGATTTTCAACATTACCAATTAGATAAAAAAATGGAGAAGAACCATTAGAGTTTTCTCCATTTTTTTCATCTTATCTTCCACTTATACCCTACCCAGCCTGCCAAGACAAGCAAAGCAAGGTTAAAGATGATAAAGAAAGTCGTAAAACCAAATAATCCATTCTGTGCCAAATCTTCCGTGTTGGAATTCTGTCAATATTTTGGACACATTTTGGGAGGAAAATTTGAAGGCTAGCGCCCTTCGGTTGCTGGACCCCTTCTACGACCAATTCTCTGTACTCTACAGGGGACTGGTCAGTCAATTTTTGTTGAATTCTAGTTTCATTATAAAATATGATGTAATTTTTGACAATATCTGTTATACTATCTCCAGTTATGTTTCTTCACTTATGGAGAGAGAAGGTTTCAGACTTGAGAACAGAGTGAAACCATTCGATACAGGCATTATCTGCTGGCGTTCCTTTTCGGGACATAGGGCGGGTAATGCCTTTTTCCGTACAAGCTTGATAGTAGGCTTTTGAGGTGTAGACAGATCCTTGGTCGCTGTGTAAAAGTACTCCTTGAGGTAGCTCTGTCGAGCACAAAGTCCGTATCTTGGCACTCGGAGATGGTATAAGCTACTATTTCACGATTATAGAGATCTATGATCGAAGATAGATAAAGTCTACAGTTTCCAAAGTAGAGGTAGGTGATGTCTATGACAAGCTTCTCCATAGGCTTGTCTGCCTGAAAATCACGATCCAGCTTATTGTCTGTTACATGGTAAGGCTTCCCTAATTTAGGTCCCTTCTTGGGACGGGCACGGCAAAGGCAGCCCTTTCCCTTCATGATACGATAGACCTTCTTGCGATTAACGACGAGGTTATAAACTTTCTTTAGTAAGCGAGTGATGGTTCGATAGCCGTAAATAAAGTGATTTTCTATACAGAGTTGTTCGATTTTATCTGCTATTTCGCCTCTTTTCTGAGAATTCTTACACTCCTGTTTCCAGCGATAAAAGGTGGAGCGTTTGACGCCGAAACATTCTAAAATAATAGATATAGGCTCGTTTTCTTATACTCTTCCACTAGCTTGATAAGACTTACTTTGTCGATTCTCTTATCAAGCTCTGATACTTTTTTAGTAATTCTTCCTGAAGTCGCTCTAGCTCTGTCATCTCTTCAGGTTTCTTCTTTGGCTTACGTCCCATTTTAGATGGTC
>NZ_CABFMD010000030.1 GCF_901875555.1 Streptococcus parasanguinis | reverse complement strand
TCTGCTTCAGATTCACCAACTGTAGCAATGTAGAATTTGATTTTTGGTTCTGTTCCTGAAGGGCGGACAGCGATCCATGAATCGTCTGCCAAGGTGTATTTCAGCACATTGCTTGGAGGAGTTGTCAATTTTTCAACGCCGTTAGCAGTAGTAGCTGTTTGTTCCAAGAAGTCTTCTGTCTTAACAATGTCTGTGTTATTGAATTGTTTAGGAGCATTGCCGCGGAATTTATCCATGATCTTCTTGATTTCTGCAGCTCCGTCCACACCTGAAAGGGTGACAGAAATGGTCTTTTCTGCGAAGTAGCCGTATTCTTTGTAGATTTCAGCAATACCGTCTGCCAAGGTCATGCCACGTGAGCGGTAGTAAGCAGCGATTTCTGCAACGATAAGAACGGCTTGGATTGCGTCTTTATCCCGTACGAATGGTTTGATCAGGTAACCGAAGCTTTCTTCAAAACCGAGCATGTAAGTGTGGTTGTGTTGGGTTTCAAATTCATG
>NZ_CABFMD010000029.1 GCF_901875555.1 Streptococcus parasanguinis | reverse complement strand
GTCGATTGCCAAACGTCCTAAAGAGGTCCGAAATCGTGAGACCTTTGGTCACTGGGAGCTCGATACTGTGGTGTCTTTCAGAGGCAAAAGTAAGGGCTGTCTAGAGCGAAAAAAACGCTTTTTCCTAGCTTTCAAGATACAAGACAGAACATCCAAATCTATGTTTTCAGCCATCGAACAACTTTGTAAGCTATTTCCAAAAGAGGCTCTGAAAACCTTCACTTCGGACAGGGGAAAAGAGTTTGCCTGCTATCCTCTGGTAGAGAACTTAGGAATTCCCTTTTTCTTTGCGGACGCCTATTCTTCCTGGCAGAGAGTAAGCAATGAAAACTCAAATGGCTCACTAAGAGAATATTTCCCAAAGAAAACAGATTTAGCCGCTATCTCTGATGAGACTTTGAACAAGGCCTTATATGATATCAATCACCGACCACGAAAATGTTTAGCTTACAGAACTGCTTGTGAAGCCCTAGAGGATGAGTTCAAGTAAATGTTGCACTTATTCTTGCAATTT
>NZ_CABFMD010000028.1 GCF_901875555.1 Streptococcus parasanguinis | reverse complement strand
GATGAAAAAACCAAAGAAGATGCCTTCTATACCAACCTAGAGTTCGGTACAGCTGGTATGCGTGGCTACATTGGTGCAGGTACCAACCGGATTAATATCTATGTTGTTCGCCAAGCAACTGAAGGCTTGGCCCAATTGATCGACTCCAAAGGGGAAGAAGCGAAAAAACGCGGAGTTGCAATCGCTTACGATAGCCGTCACTTCTCTCCTGAATTTGCTTTTGAATCTGCTCAAGTATTGGCTGCTCATGGTATCAAATCTTATGTATTTGAAAGCCTTCGTCCAACACCTGAATTGTCCTTCGCCGTTCGTCATCTTCACACATTTGCTGGGATCATGGTAACGGCTAGCCACAACCCTGCACCATTTAATGGTTATAAGGTTTATGGAGAAGATGGTGGACAAATGCCACCAGCAGATGCAGATGCCTTGACAGACTACATCCGTGCGATCGAAAATCCTTTCACAGTGGAACTCGCTGACCTTGAAGAAGGAAAGGCAAGTGGCTTGATTGAAGTCAT
>NZ_CABFMD010000027.1 GCF_901875555.1 Streptococcus parasanguinis | reverse complement strand
AAGCCAATCAGCATCATTGAGTACCTCAGCGTCTGAGTCAGCTTCAACATCAGCAAGCCAATCAGCATCATTGAGTACATCAGCATCTGAGTCAGCTTCAACATCAGCAAGCCAATCAGCATCATTGAGTACATCAGCATCTGAATCAGCTTCAACATCAGCAAGCCAATCAGCCTCATTGAGTACATCAGCATCTGAATCAGCTTCAACATCAGCAAGCCAATCAGCATCATTGAGTACCTCAGCGTCTGAGTCAGCTTCAACATCAGCAAGCCAATCAGCATCATTGAGTACATCAGCATCTGAGTCAGCTTCAACATCAGCAAGCCAATCAGCATCATTGAGTACATCAGCGTCTGAATCAGCTTCAACATCAGCAAGCCAATCAGCATCATTGAGTACATCAGCGTCTGAATCAGCTTCAACCTCAGTAAGCCAATCAGTGTCTGCATCTGAATCAGCTTCAACCTCAGTAAGTCAATCAGTATCAGCATCTGAATCAACTTCAACCTCAGTAAGTCAATCAGTATCAGCATCT
>NZ_CABFMD010000026.1 GCF_901875555.1 Streptococcus parasanguinis | reverse complement strand
GAAATGGACCAAAGCAAGGACAAACCGCGGATCCAACGGTTACGCAAAACATTGACTTTACGCGGAACATTGTGACGGATAACGTAACTGGTAAGGAAGTTCAATCTGGTGGTGGTTACACCACGACTGATTGGAAGGCTACTGGAGATGACACAACGTGGGCACAAGTAGACTCACCAGCCATCGCCAGCTACACGCCAAGTCAAACCAGCGTTTCGGAATTAACGCCTACGGCGGACGCACCAAACACTGATGTGCATGTGGTTTACACGATTGGTGCTCAAAAGGCAACCATCAACATTAGTGATGAAACCGATGGTGACAAGAACCTTTGGAACGCCACAGAAACTGGTGATGCCGGATCAGCAGTCAGCTTTACGACCGCAGATGAACAATTAAAGCATTACTTGGCAAATGGTTACGCCTTATCAACGAACAAGACCAGTGATGCGACTGTAAATGGTTTCACGGCCGCTGATTACGACGTTGATAGTTCCGTTGACCAAGTCTTCAATGTTTACTTAATCCACACTTACACCAACCATGATAAGGA
>NZ_CABFMD010000025.1 GCF_901875555.1 Streptococcus parasanguinis | reverse complement strand
CGTGCGATCGAAAATCCTTTCACAGTGGAACTCGCTGACCTTGAAGAAGGAAAGGCAAGTGGCTTGATTGAAGTCATTGGGGAAAACGTTGACGTTGAATACCTCAAAGAAGTCAAAGGTGTGAACATCAACCAAGACTTAATCAATGAATACGGCCGTGACATGAAGATTGTCTATACTCCACTTCATGGTACAGGTGAAATGTTAGCCCGTCGTGCCCTTGCACAAGCAGGATTTGAAGCAGTTCAAGTGGTTGAAGCGCAGGCTGTTCCAGACCCAGACTTCTCTACTGTTAAATCTCCAAACCCTGAAAACCAAGAAGCTTTCGCCCTTTCTGAAGAACTTGGACGTAAAGTGGATGCGGACGTATTAGTCGCAACTGACCCTGATGCAGACCGTCTTGGTGTTGAAATCCGCCAACCAGACGGTTCTTACCTCAACCTTTCAGGTAACCAAATTGGTGCTATCATCGCCAAATATATCCTCGAAGCTCACAAAACAGCTGGTACCCTTCCTGCCAATGCCGCCCTTTGTAAATCCATCGTATCCACTGAGTTGGTGACCAAGATTGCAGAAAGTTACGGCGCAACCATGTTTAACGTCTTGACTGGTTTCAAATTTATCGGTGAAAAAATTCATGAATTTGAAACCCAACACAACCACACTTACATGCTCGGTTTTGAAGAAAGCTTCGGTTACCTGATCAAACCATT
>NZ_CABFMD010000024.1 GCF_901875555.1 Streptococcus parasanguinis | reverse complement strand
ACTGGCGTTGAATAAGGTTATCTGCTTTCTTGCCAACTTCTCCTTGGTATGAAGAATACTTGCGTTTACGACGAATTCGGGCACTTAAACCAAGGATCTTCATCAGACGTTGGACTTTCTTATGGTTCACTACAAAACCACGATTCCTCAATTCTAGAGTCATTCGGCGATAACCATAATTTCCTTTGTGCTCAGTAAAAATAGCTTGAATTTCATCTTTAATATCATGATTTTTATCGCTTTTATCTAACTGCTTTAGCTGGTAATAATAGGTTGAACGTGCTAGCTTAATAATCTTTAGAAGAATCTCTAAGGCAAACTCTGTTACCAATCCTCGGACAATTTCTGTTTTTCTTCTTGCTCCTTTTCGTCCCTCAATCGGAGTTCTCTCAACTTTTTTAGAATAGCATTCTCCGCTCTCAGGTACTCATTTTCTGCTTGAAGACGTTCTAACTCTGTCATCTCTTCGGGTTTCTTCTTTGGTTTACGTCCCATTTTAGATGGTCTCCCTCTTGTTTTCTCAACAATAGTATACCCGTTTTTCTTATATTGTGCTATCCAATTAGGCAACATTCCAACACTTGGAAGAGCATAATCTAGAGACACCCTTATTTGAGAACGACCTTCAAGTAGAACTTTATCAATAATCTCTTGTTTTAGTTCAGGTGAATAGTAACAATTCTTTCCTTTTTTGACGATTTCTATTCCATAACGATCAATCAATTTAATCATGTACTGAAGATTGGGAATTGTTATCCCAAATATATTTGAAATCTCTTTGAAGGTTCGCCCTTGTTTTCTAAGTTCATAGATCTGAACTTTATCTTTATAAGTTAATTTCATAATAAAAACACCCCAAAAGTTAGATTTTTCTGTCTAACTTTTGGGGTGCAGTTCA
>NZ_CABFMD010000023.1 GCF_901875555.1 Streptococcus parasanguinis | reverse complement strand
GTTACAAGACCATTTGCATCAGAAGTTGCGGTCGCTTGACCTGCACCATAAGGATTTGCTACAGGAGTCGTACCATCGGCTTCAAAGAGACCAAATACAGCACCTGCAAGAGCATTTCCATCTGCGTTAGCTTTGTGCAATTGAATGTTGTAGAGTTTCAATTCAGGTTTGTCAACCGTCGGAGGAGTTGGCGGAATTGAAGTGGTTACCAATTTGTTGGTGAAGGATGTCTTATCGCCATATGCCACAGAAGCTTTGAGTGTATTGCTTGCATCATCTTTTGTGACAGTTACAGTCACGTCAATGCTTCCTTCATCGTAGGTCATTCCTTTTGCTTTGCTTTCAGGAATGACTTCTTTGATCGTGTAGTGGAAAGTTTTTCCTGCGTCCTCTGATGAATAAGAAAGGTCATCAAAGGCTACCGCACCATTTGTAGCATTTTGTTTTGTTTGAAGAACTTTTCCGGTTTCATCCAACAATTGGAAATTGAATTCACCATTCTTCAATTCAGCACCTTCTAAAATCTTGCTAGCTTCAATTTTAGCTTTTGTTGGTTTTGGAGCTGTATAAGTGTTTGCAAAGACCTTGCTTTCTGGATAAACAACCGTTGCTTTTAGGTTGTTTCCATCTTTTGTTACCTGAACAGTTACTTGTTTATCAGTCTTGTCATAGGTAATACCTGGGGTATTTCCAGCTACTTCCTTAACAGTGTAAGTGTGTTCACCTTCTGCTGTGTATGAAATCGCATCAAATCTTACTTTGCCATCTTTGTTGGTAACAGTTTGGAGTTTGTTTGTACCTTCGTACAATTCAAAGCTAAATTCGCCATCTACCAAGTCACGACCTGTCAACTCTTTTGTCAACTCAATTGTTGCAGTCGTTGCGTTTGGTGTGAAGGCATTGGT
>NZ_CABFMD010000022.1 GCF_901875555.1 Streptococcus parasanguinis | reverse complement strand
GGAATTATTGAGAGTAAAACAGTTTGGGAAACTGTTTTAGCCTGAGCCCAGAAATTAAAGAGCGAAGGGGCTCAATACAAATTGAACAAGGGCTGCGGATTGTGTCAAAAAGATAAGTTCTCCTAGAATCGAAAGATTCTGCGTTAAACTTCCTATTTTGACTTTATCCACAGACGCCCTCTGTATCTTAATTTAGTCATGAAACTTCGTAGAAGTTCGCTGATGTCCGTACTCACCTAAGGAAAGTTTTTTAGAAGACTTTTTCTTCAATCTGATACACTGATCGCAAGATCAGTGTTTTTTTAGCTTATTTCATAGTTGGGAAGAGAAGAACGTCGCGAATCGTTGTTACATTGGTCAACAACATAACGAGGCGGTCAATACCAATTCCAAGTCCACCTGTTGGTGGCATACCATATTCGAGGGCTTCAACGTAGTCATAGTCGATGCCTGTTGCTTCGTCATCTCCCAATTCTTTCGCACGCGCTTGCGCTTCAAAACGTTGCAATTGATCGATCGGATCATTCAATTCCGTGAAGGCATTCGCATACTCTTTGGTCATGATGAAGAGTTCGAAACGGTCAGTGAAGCGTGGGTCTTCTGGATTTTTCTTAGCCAAAGGTGACACTGCTACTGGGTGACCAAAAACAAAAGTTGGTTGCGTCAAGGTTTCTTCAACAAATTCTTCGAAGAAGGCATTGATAATTTGTCCCACTTCTGTGTAGTGTTTTTCAACTGGTACATGTTTTTCGTTTGCAAGTGCTACAGCTTCTTCAAAGGTCATGTCTTGCCAGAAATCAACACCTGTAATTTCCTTAATCGCATCCACCATGTGAATCCGTTTGAATGGTTCGTTGATCTTGATTTCTGTTCCTTGGTAGTCGATTGGACCATCACCATGGACAGCTTTAGCAGCATGTTGGATGATACCTTCTGTTAAGTCCATGATATCGTGGAAGTCAGCGTAAGCTTGGTAGACTTCGATCGAAGTGAATTCAGGGTTGTGAGTGGCATCCATTCCTTCGTTACGGAAGATCCGTCCGATTTCGTAAACGCGTTCCATCCCACCAACAATCAAACGTTTCAAGTGAAGCTCAGTCGCGATACGAAGGACCATGTCAATGTTTTGTGCATTGTGGTGAGTGATAAATGGTTTAGCAGCCGCACCACCAGCTTCATTGTGAAGCACCGGTGTTTCCACTTCAAGGAATCCTTGACCATCTAAATAACGACGAATTTCAGAGATGATTTTTGAACGGGTTACAAAGCGTTCGAAACTTTCACGGTTTGAAATCAAATCCAAATAACGTTTTCGATAGATGGTTTCAACGTCTGAAAGTCCGTGGAATTTTTCGGGTAAAGGACGAAGGGCTTTTGACAAGTGAGTGATATGAGTTGCTTTAATCGAAAGTTCACCCATGTCTGTGCGCATGATTTCCCCTTCAACACCAAGGAAATCTCCAAGGTCTGCTTTTTTGAAGATCTCGTAGTTTTCTTCTCCAACAGCATCCTTACGAACGTAAATTTGGATTTGACCTTCACGGTCTTGAAGATGGGCAAAGCCAACCTTTCCTTTTCCACGTTTGGTAACAAGACGACCGGCAATAATAGCTGTTTCGTTCAAGTCGTGGAGTTGTTCTTTATCTAATTCTGAATATTTTTCTTTTAATTGACCTGAATTTGCAGTGCGTTCGAATCGCTTTCCAAATGGGTCGATTCCTTGTTCACGAAGTGCCGCCATCTTTTCACGACGGACAAGCTGCTGGTCATTTAATTCTTCCATATGTTCAGTAGTCATTTGGACCCTCCTAAGTTATTCTTTCCTATTCTACCATATTTAGACCAGAAATTCACTAATATTTACCAATTAAACAAAAATATGATGGAAGAAGAAATGCGGTTTCCTGAATGAATACTCAAAAATATCTGAACACCGTCATTGACTGCTCAATCAGTTTAACCTGTATAAGGCAATATGATTGAAAAGGGTTCGACAAAAATACAAAAAAGGAGCGTGGTGAATCTTGATCCATTCATCCTGACTCGCTCCTATTTTTTTATTCATAACGCAGTGCTTCGATCGGATTTAACTTAGAAGCCTTATTTGCTGGTAAAATCCCAAAGATAATGCCTACAAAAGCAGAGAAAATAATGCTACCGATGGCGACGTTTAAGGAAATAATTGGTGGTCCTTCTAAGGAGGCTGCAGCAAGGGAAGTAATTAAGCTATTCACACCATAAGCAAGGCCAAGACCAATCAGCCCTCCAATGATGGTCAAGACCATAGATTCTATCAAAAATTGAACCAGAATCTTACCTCGAGTTGCTCCCAAAGCTTTGCGAAGACCGATTTCTCTCGTCCGTTCGGTAACAGAGACAAGCATGATATTCATGACTCCTATTCCACCAACTAAGAGGGAGATCCCTGCAATAGCACCGATCACTGTCGTCATAATTCCGAGCACTTTGTTGGTTTCCTCTAGGAAGCTATCCAAATTAAAGATTTGGAATTCCCCTTGGCGAACACCTGAAAGCTCTGTTAGCTTTTGAGCAGCTTCGATCCCAACAGATTTGATTTCTTTCACATTTGGAACGTGAACGACAATATTTTGAATCTCGTCTGTTCCAAATTCAGAAGCTAGTTGGGTATTGGCCATTAGGGCACTACCACCTGAAGAAGCTCCGTAAAGGGCTGTCCCCGCATTTGGATCTTTAAATACACCAACAACCCGATAATTGTTGTCTCCAACAGAGACCACCTGATTCAGCGGATTCTCAGATCCAAATAATTTTTGTGCTAACCCTTCATCCAGAAGCACAACCCGCGAAAAATTACTATAATCTGCAGGCGTTAATTTTCGGCCAGATAGGAGTTCCACCTTCTTAACAGAAAAATAGGTCTCATTTACCCCTTGGATATTCACCCCGTCTGCTTTTTTCTTTTGAAAAGCAATGGTTGCATTGGAGGTATTGCCAACATAGTAGCCATCGATCCCTTGAATCTTGGTTAATTCCTTGACCCAGGATTCTTGCACAACTGGTGGTGCTTCTTGTACTTGACCATCAATATCTTCAGCATTTTCTCCTTCTATATCCGATGGGGCTGCCATCCCTCTATCTTCGGCTGCAGGACCACTTTCGCCTCCGCCTCCACCTTCTCCAGTATCATCAGAAGGGCCGACATTAACCCCTGTCACATAACCACTCTTATTTGGAGAATAGGAGATTTGTACATATTCTTGGTCCTTAGTGAAGGTCTTGGTAACACCAGCTTTCATGCCATCTCCAAGAGCCATGATGACAACGACAGAAGCAACCCCAATAATAATCCCTACCATGGTCAAGAAAGACCGTAATTTATGGCTCATAATCGAGTTGATCGCAAATTTCCAATTTTGCATTAGGTCCCCCTTTCCAGCTTGCTATCTGAGGAGATCACTCCGTCACGAATGACGATGCGACGATGAGCAAAGGCTGCAATTTCTGGTTCATGCGTAACCATGATAATGGTCTTTCCTTCTTCATTTAGCTTGGTTAGTAAATCCATTATTTGCTCACCTGTCTTGGTATCTAAGGCACCAGTCGGCTCATCTGCTAAGACAATAGCTGGCTGATTGACGAGGGCACGAGCTATCGCAACCCGCTGTTTTTGACCCCCTGAGAGCTCTGAAGGCAAATGGTGCATGCGAGAATGGAGCTCTACCTTTTCAAGATATTGCTCAGCCAATTCCTTTCTTTTAGCAGGATGAACCCCTGCATAAATGAGAGGCAGTTCTACATTTTGAAAGGCATTGAGCTTGGAGAGAAGAAAGAATTGTTGAAAGACAAAACCGATCTGTTCATTTCGAACACGCGCTAATTTTTTCTCACTGAGGTTTCCAACTTCCTGGCCTTCTAGAAAGTACTCTCCACTGGTCGGGCGGTCCAACAGGCCAATAACGTTCATCAAGGTTGATTTCCCTGAACCGGATGGACCCATAATGGCCACAAATTCTCCCTCTTCGACTTCTAAATTGATGTCTTTTAAGACACGAAGTTCCTGATCCCCATTTTTATAGGTCTTATTGATGCCTTTTAGTTCAATCAATTTTGTCATATTTTCCGATCTCTTTTCCATCTTCCAGTTTCTCATTAGGATTCACAATAACTTGAGCATCTTTCTTCAAGCCTGACAAGATTTCCTGGTTTTCAGCATCGGCGTCACCAAGCGTCACTTTTACTTTCTTAGCCTTACCATTTTCGACCGTCCATACATAACTCGTATCTCCATCAGCCATGACACTTGTCACGGGAACAAGGGGATGTTGAGTAGAACTTTTGACTTCAATATTGACAGAAAAGCCTTGTTTGAGTTCCCCAATCTCACTGGTAATATCTACTGTGAATGGGTACTTGGCTCCACCGCTTCCTTGTGTTCCACCTGTTGCGTTGGCACCTGCTTGACCCGCGTCAGTCGGATAGTTGGCTACATACGAAATCTTTCCTGTCCAAGTTTTATCTGGATAAACTTTGGAAGTAAGGACCACTTCCTGACCCTCAGAGATATTGGCCAAATTGTATTCAGACAATTCTCCTTTGACTTGTAAGTGACCGTTGCTCACAATATGTACCAGAGTTTGATTGGTACCCGTGGTTGATTTTGAAACATCTTTATTGACTTCGACCACGGTACCATCTGTATTACTCTTGACTGTTGTCGCATCCAGAAGCGCCTTAGCCTTGTTCATATTATCGACCGCGTCAGACTTGGCATCTCGTAAATCACTAGCTTGAGAATCAACAGTTCGTTGGGTCTGTGAAGCTGACTTGGCATCTGCTTCTTCATCTCCTGTCGTATCAATAGTCACACCATTTGTCAGTAAATCATTTAACTGACGATCTGCCTTATTGACAGCACGAACGGCGGCATCATAAGCTGTTTGGGCCTCCGTACTGCTATACTGAACGATTGGCTGACCAGCCGTCACTTGATCTCCTACATTGACCAAAATCGACTGCAAATCCCCTTTGGTCCCATCAAAATAGACATACTGTTCCTGATTGGCAGTAACCTTCCCAGTTAACAAGACAGAAGAAGCGATCGATCCATCCTTGACCGTTTGCACCATTGGAGTTTCTTTCGTGATTGCTTGATCAGAAGTACTTGGATGTGAAAACATCATCACACTGCCTGTTCCAATCATCGCAATTGCTGCGCCTGCAGCTGTAAAAAGTTGCCATTTTTTCAATTTCTTCATCGTTTTTCTCCATCAAAGAAAGCGTTTTATTCTATACCATAGTATACCATATTTCCTTGCTTTTCTATCTAAAATTAACACGGAAAATGAAATTAAAATGCTTGGTATTATGCTAAACCCTTGACTTTTGTAACAGTTGATATTACAATCAAACTGAAATCCCATTTAGGAGGAAAACATGAAAGAATTTGATATTATTTCAATCGGTGGAGGTAGTGGAGGAATCGCTACGATGAACCGGGCTGGGGAGCACGGAGCACGCGCTGCTGTCATCGAAGAAAAACAATTGGGGGGCACCTGTGTCAACAGAGGATGTGTGCCTAAAAAGATTATGTGGTATGGTGCACAAATCGCAGAAGCTATTCGCGATTATGGACCAGACTATGGATTTACTTCTGAACAGACCAAATTTGATTTTGCAACCTTAAGAAAGAATCGCGAAGCCTATATAGATCGTTCTCGGAATTCTTATGATGGTAGTTTTAAACGCAATGGAGTCGAATTGATTGAAGGGCGTGCTCGTTTTGTGGATGCTCATACGATTGAGGTCAATGGAGAAAGGATCCATGCCAAGCATATCGTAATTGCGACTGGAGCCCATCCTCATATTCCTTCTGTTCCTGGAGCAGAATTCGGCGAAACTTCTGATGATGTCTTTGCTTGGGAAGAACTCCCTACATCTGTTGCCATTATTGGGGCAGGCTACATCGCGGTGGAACTAGCCGGTGTGCTCCACCATTTAGGCGTTCAAACAGACCTCTTCATCCGAAAAGATCGGGTTTTACGTCGTTTTGATTCCTATATTGTCGATGGCTTAATGGAAGAGATGGAAAAACAAAACCTCCCACTTCACAAACATAAGGTTCCCATGAAGCTTGAAAAATTAGCAGATGGTCGTGTGAAGATCTATTTTGAAGATATGACCAGCCACGTGGCTGAACATGTCATCTGGGCAACAGGACGAAAACCAAACGTCCAGGATCTCAATTTGGAAGCTACAGGTGTCACCTTAAATGAAAAAGGATTCATTGCAGTGGACGAATACCAGAATACAGTTATTCCAGGAATCTATGCCCTTGGCGATGTCACAGGAGAAAAAGAATTAACCCCTGTCGCTATTAAAGCTGGACGCACTCTTTCTGAACGACTATTCAATGGAAAAGTCGATGCCAAAATGGATTATACAAGTATCCCGACCGTTGTCTTTTCTCACCCTGCTATCGGAACGGTTGGCTTAACGGAGGAAGAAGCCCAACAAACTTATGGAAAAGAGAATATCAAAGTCTATACTTCTCAATTTGCTTCCATGTACACCGCTGTAACCCAACACCGCCAGCAAGCAAAATTTAAACTCATCACTGCAGGACCAGAAGAAAGAGTCGTTGGCCTTCACGGTCTTGGATATGGAGTGGACGAAATGATCCAAGGATTTGCCGTTGCTATCAAGATGGGAGCGACAAAAGCCGATTTCGACGCTACCGTTGCCATTCACCCAACTGGATCAGAAGAATTCGTAACCATGCGATAAAAAATAAGAGGCTGGGACAAAAGTCCTAGCCTCTCATAGTTTTTGGATTGTCGAGCAAGACGCAGTGGTTGAGTGGGCTCTACTACGCTGATTTCATCAGCTTTTACAACCCTACTCAACTGTGCGGAGGTGGGACGACGAAATCGAATTCTAACGAATTAACGATTTCTGTCCCACTCTCTTTTTCTTAGCTTATGGTAAGATGGCAATGGCACGAACTGGTGAGCCAGTTGCCTTGTCCCAATGTGGGAAAGCAATCGAAATCAAAGCACCAACAGCTGGTACTTGATCCAATTGATTCAATACTTCTACTTGGTAGATGTTTTGTTCCAAGAGATAATATTCATTGACCAAACCATGTTCTGCTGCTGGAATACCCGCATCGGTATCAAAGGTTTCATGGCCTACTGCTTTGACATGGCGTTCATGAATCAAAAATTCTAGAGCTTCACGGCTCCATCCTGGACTTTGTTGAACCCCATTTTCATCAAGGTTACGCATGGCATCTTGATCTGGCCAACGTTTTGACCAATCACTACGGAAGGCCACAAAGGCCCCTTCTGCAATTTGTCCATGCTCTGCTTCAAAGTCTAAGATATCTTGTTTGCTCAAGATAAAGTTTGGATTGGCTGCAACTTCTTTCGATTTGTCGATGACATAAAGTGGCAAGAGAAGATCTTTGAGAGCAATCTCATCCAACCAACGACCACCTTCCACAAAGTGAATCGGCGCATCAATATGTGTTCCGTATTGCCCCACAACCGTGAATTTTTGAACATGAAAACCATCTTTGAGTGTAAAGAGGTCCTCTTGCTTCAAGGCTGGAAGAGCTGGAAAGTGTGGGCTATCGGCATTGATTTGGTGACTCAAATCCACCCATTTTTTAGCTTGCAACTCATTATAAATACTTAGTAAATCTGACATCTTTCTTCCTCCTGCTTATAGTTATACATTAAGCAATGAATGAATTCATTGTATCACTCTAGTGCTTGATAAACAAGGGTTTGGGGTAATCTAATATCTTTGATCTATCTATAGTTTTAACTTATATCGAAACACAAAAAGAGCGAGGACCAGTCCTCAACTCCTTTTGTCTATCCATTTTTAAAAGCATCTAACAGCACTTGAAATTCTTCATTGGTAAGCGTAATCCCCTTGCCCATCTTTGTATGATCGGGACTCCATGTCCGAAGGTCATACTTTGCAGGTGCACCGTTAAAACTTACACGGTTTAATTCTTTGGTCCAACCCTTGTCATTTTCTGACAAGACCAGTAGATGTTCTTCGATTTGGAATGAAAATTCTGCCATTTCACGACTCCTTTCTTGCCTTCTCATCTCTATTATTCGTAAATCATTTACAAAATCGTTGAAATTATCTATAATATATTGTATCAAGTTATGGAGAATTTAGCTATGAAAAAATTTCTCGAGATCGTTAAAGACCGAGCAAATGAATTTTTCAATGGAAAAGTCAGTACCCCTGCCCCATTAGAAGATGAGAGAATTATTGAAATCATTCAACAAGCATTGCGAAAAAAACAAGGGGTTCATGTTATTTTTTCAAACAAGAGTTTTACAGGCGATATTGTCAAATATGACCAAGATCGCCGACAACTGATCGTGAAAAATTTTAAAAAGAGTATGTCCACGATTATTCGGATTTCTGAGATCCAGAAAATCAGTTTGGTCCCAAATAATATTCGCATCGCCCAACAAAAAGGAGAGGTTTAACCCTCTCTTTTTTTGTTATACTCGAACAGTTTTACTTGCGCCATCTTTTGAGTAAAGATTGATCAAACCTTCTTGACAAGAACGGATCATATCTCCTGGTTTGACTTCCTGTGGAACGGTGATGGTAAGGAGTTCCATCGGATTTGGTGCACGATCAATTTTAACACCGTCTTTATCGTGCAAATCCTGAATATGGCATTCAAAATGACGGAAGCCAGGTCCGTAGAATTCCACTTGATCCCCTTCATTTATGACATTCCGTTGACGAATGGTCGCAACCATGGTAGATGGATCAAAGTCTACGACTTCTCCTACAAACTTATATTGAGGAATCTTTCGACGTGCTCCAAACAATTGTTCATTTTCGGTAGGTGTTTGGTAGTAGAAACCAGTCGCCAACTCACGTTGAGCCACCTTCCACAATTCATTGATCAAATCATCCTTGATAGCATAAAAGGCTTCTGGACTTTCCATATAAGCATCACAAGCGGCCTTATAACAGTTGGCAACCGTTGATACATAATGGACTGATTTCATCCGACCCTCAATCTTCAAGCTGTCAACTCCATTGTCAATCATATCAGGGATATGTTCGATCATACACATATCCACAGCTGACATAGAGTATTCTTCTGGGATTTGGCCTTTGATACTCTTACGTTCTTGGCCGAATGGCATGTCGTAAAGGTCGTATTTCCAACGGCAAGATTGGGAACAGCCACCACGATTGGCATCTCGGTCAGACATGTGGTTGGAAAGCGTACACCGTCCTGAATAGGAAATACACATGGCTCCATGCACAAAGGCCTCAATCTCAAGGTCTGTACGCTTACGGATCTCAGCTAACTCTTCCATGGACACCTCACGAGCCAAGACGACACGAGTCAAGCCATATTCTTTCCAGAAATGGAAGGTTTCTACATTGGTCGCAGAAGCTTGGGTAGACAAGTGAATATGAAGACCTGGCGCATAGGTTGAGCAGATTTCAATCAAGGCCGGGTCTGATACGATCACAGCATCCAGTCCCATATCCCGCAATTCGCGGAACCACTCACCAGCTCCTTTTTCATTTCCTTCATGTGTCACCATGTTCGAAGCTACGTGTACATCCACTCCACGGGCATGAGCATATTCAATTCCTTCACGGAGCTCATCCATGGTGAAGTTTCCGGCACGACTACGTAAACCATAGGCTTGTCCACCAACGAATACAGCGTCTGCCCCATAATTAACGGCAACTTTTAATTTTTCTAAGGTTCCAGCAGGTACCAAGACCTCTGGACGTTTTTTTGTATTTGTCATGTTTTCTCCAATTTACAAGATTGTCGATTTATGAATCGCCTCTTCGTTCCCTGAAAAAGGAAAACTCACAAACGAAGAAGCCCTAGTTTTTTTATTATTTTACACGATCTGGTTCATAATCATAGAAACCAGTATCCAAACCACGATTAGCTGGATGCAATTTGCGGATTTCTTCTTCAAACAGATAGGCTTGATCCTGTGTAAATGTTCCTTTTTGGATCAAATCACGGGCTTTGATAAAGTATTCTGTAATCTTGACAAAGTTCTCACCCGGACAGTAGACACCATCCAGTTTCCAATGATCATACCCATGCTCAACCAACTCAGAGAGCTTGGTCATCATATCCAAATCATTGTTTGAAAAAATATGTGTTCCATGCTTGTCTTCGTAGACAGAGTAATGGGAATCCGGATCTCCCGGCTCCGCTAGGAACAAATCACGCTCCTTGGTAACCGATTCTTCTGTCTTGATAAAATTATAATAATTGTGAAGCAAAGGACGCTTCGAATGGTGAATAATGCTAGCACCGTAAACCAAGACTTCAGCCGGTATCTGTAAATTTTCTGCCATCACAAATAGTTCGGCAGATGGAATCTCACGGGCCAAAACAGCTTCAGAAGCTCCTGCTTGTTTTCCCCAGAAATTAATCTGGCGGCTAGAAGTGACCATGGTAGAGGCATCATAAATAGTTTTAAACGGATAGCCGTCACGCTTCAGGACATAAAAAACGCCCGCATCTCCGACAGTAATATAATCAGCCTGAATTTCCTTCAGAAAATCTAAGAAAGGCTTGATTGAATCCATCATCGATTGGTGCATGAGTGCATTTACAGCCACTGTCAATTCTTTGCCAGCAGCATGGACTAATTGGGCAATTCGATTTATTTCGTCATAGCTTAAAGTTTGAGGCAATCGTAATCCGTAGTCTTTTTCACCGACATAGATTCGGTCAACCCCTGCATTGATCAGGGCTTGCGCTTGCTCAACACTCTCTGCTGTTGCTGTAATTATAATATTTTTCATAGAACCATTATAACAAAAATTCCGATATTCTAGAAAAATTTATTCATTTTGTAAAATTTGTAACATTTTTGTAACATTTATATACCTGAATTCATGATAGAATAATAGAGTACTGTTAGGAGAGAGAAAATGCCCGTAAGAAATTTAAGACACTATGGTGAAGAATTCGATTATATCGAATTAACCAAACAAACCCAAGAAACCCCTATTCAGGACTATGCTCCTGAAGTTGAACCCGCACCTCAATTAAGTGAATTGCTATATTTTTTAAATATCGCTATTTTCTGTGTGTTGACGGTTGTATTTAGTTTTATCTTTTTAGCAACGAAAATGAATACCTTCTTCGCCTTTGCTTTAGCGATTGGTTCTAGCTTTGCTAGTATTCAAGGATTCCGAATTTACTACAATAAACGAAAATAATAAAAATCAGGTTCGCCTGATTTTTTTATTTTAGTCGAATTTTTTTAATTCCTAAGTTGTCAAATTAAGTTAGACTTTTCATGTAACTCAGAAAAACTTGGTATGGTGTTTGATAATTCAAAGGCTTCCTAGGGATTCTATAAGAATAAATACTTTTTACGAGTTAAAGTTATTCAACCATCTATTGAAACTTTCCGCCGTGAGAAAAGTGCCTGAAACATAATTGTTTCAGGCACTCGGGAGTTTTGAAACTTTAGATTCAAAACTAAGTCATGGAACTTCTTTGAAGTTCGCTGACGTCCGTACTCACTTAAGGAAAGTTTCTAAGATGATTTTGTCTTCAATCTGAAATGAGGCTCACTGAGCCTCATTTTTTATACTTCTTTTGTTTCTTCTTCAGCTGCTTTTTCAAGATCTTTTTCATCCAAGTCTAGCACGATGTCTTCTGATTCTGTTTGTTTGCGAATGGATTGAACCAAGTCATTTCCACTTAGATTTTCTTTTTGAAGTTTATCCTTAAATGAGTGATAGACTTCTTGAGATTTTTCAACCACATCTTGCGTTTTTTCTTTGACAGATTCCAAAACAGTTCCTGTCGTAATTTCTCCAGATCCAACTTTTTCTTTTGTTTGTTGGATCACTTCTGCAGCTTGTTTTGAAACATCCTTAGCAGTTTGTTTAACTGATTCATGTACTTCTTGAGGATCTTCTTGATAATCTTTTACGAAGCGCACCACTTTTTTAGTAACTTTCTTTCCTTGCTCAGTTGATAAATAGTAGGCTGCTGAAGCACCTGAAATGACCCCAATTAATAAACTAGATAAACGTCCCATATTCTTCCTCGATTCTATTTAAATAATTTTGAAGCCATCTGAATCGCTTTTAATCCGATAGAGGCTTTCACTGTTTTTCCACCAGCTGATACAGCTTTGGAACCTAATTGACGAGCTTGATCATTCAAATCTGAAACTGACACGGAAAGATCTGCTACGGCTGTAAATAGCGGGTCAATCGTTGCAACTTTTTGATTCAAATCATCTGTTAAAACATTGACTTTTGCCAATAGATCATTGGTCTGATGCAAGGTGACATTGACATCTGATGTCAACACTTGAATCGTTTTTTGCGTCTCATCTACAACTTTTCCAATCTTTGAGAGGAAAAAAATCATATAAATGACAAGCGCTACTAAGGCAAGGCCTAGGAGGCCGTATACGATTTCAATAAACATATGTTACTCCTTTGCTTCTACATAATAAGGGGCTTTTTTGCGACGTTGGTAGATGATGATGGCGAGTCCAACTAGAATCAGGATCATCGACAACCACTGGGAAACACGTAAGCCCGCAAACATCAAGCTATCCGTCCGCATTCCTTCGATGATCATCCGACCAAAACCATACCAGATAAGGTAAAAGGCTGTGATCTCACCTTGCCTCAAAAATTGGGCCTTCCTACGAAGAATCAAGATCAAGAAAAATCCTAGCAGATTCCAACTGGATTCATATAAGAAAGTCGGCTGACGATAACTGCCATCTATATACATTTGGTCTCGAATAAAAGAGGGCAGGTAGTTGAGACTTTTGACAGCAGCTCCATAAGCTTCCTGGTTAAAGAAGTTTCCCCAACGACCAATACTCTGTGCAATCATGACGCTTGGAGCAGCAATATCCAAAAAATCAATTGGCTCGATCAAGCGTCTACGAGAAAATAGATACAAGACCAATGCCCCAGTTAAGAGACCACCATAAATCGCGATTCCTCCGTTCCAGATAGCAAAAATTTCACCAAGATGCTGGCTATAATAGCCCCATTCGAAAATAACGTAATAGAGTCTGGCCCCCACAATTGCAAGAGGAAAGGCGATCAGAATAAAATCAATGATGGCATCAGGATCAATTTTCTTCCGAGGTGCTTCTTTCATGGAAAGATAAACAGCTAGAATCAAGCCAGAGACAATACAAATTGCATACCAGCGAATATTGATTGGACCTAATTGAAGAGCTACTGGATTCATTCCTTCACCTCATTTTGACTAATCAACTGGGACAAACGTTCTTCAAAAGTTTTGGTAGCATCATAGCCCATTTCTTTGGCCCGAACATTCATGGCTGCTGCTTCAATCACGACCGAAATATTACGGCCAGTCTTCACAGGGATGCGAATACGAGGAATGGTCACGCCACCGATTTCTAACTCTTCTGCATTATTACCAAGACGATCATAGACCTGATCCTTAGCATAATTTTCCAAGTAAACAGCGATTTGGACTTGTGATGAATCCTTGACAGCACTCGCGCCATAGAGACTCATGACATCGATAATTCCGACACCACGGATCTCTAGTAAGTGGCGTAGGATTTCAGCTGGCTCTCCCCAAAGGGTCATCTCGTCTCTCGCATAGATATCGACTCGGTCATCTGCTACGAGGCGGTGCCCCCGTTTGACAAGTTCCAGACCTGTCTCGCTTTTACCGATTCCGCTATCTCCTTGGATCAAGACACCCATCCCATAAATATCCATCAAGACACCGTGTACACTGGTACGCTCTGCTAGCCGACTATCCAAATAGCTAGAAAGCTCTCCAGACAAACGACTCGTCGCAACATTGCTCTTCAAAATGGCTAGTTGCTTTTCTTCAGCAGCACGCAACATTTCTTCTGGAATGTCTAAATTCCGCGCGACAATGATGACAGGTGTCTCTGGCTGGAACATCTTGCGCAAGACCTGATGTCGGTTGTGAGAGCTCATCTTCACCAGGTAGGACCATTCTTTCATTCCTACAAGCTGAATTCGCTCAGGTGTGTAATAATCGAAATAGCCCGTCATTTCAAGACCTGGACGTGAAATGTCTGCAGTCGTAATTTCCTTGCTTAAGAGGTTATCATCCCCATAAACAACTGACAGACGAAGCTTTTCCTGTATATCGCGAACAGTAACTGCCATATCATTCTCCCTTTTAAAATTCTCTCTCTATTATAGCAGATTTTCTCTTCAGACGAGAGACTGAAGTGTCATTTGAAAGATCCATTTTCAACTCCTTTTTAATGCGACTAAAAAGAGGCTAAGACAAAGGTCTCTAACCTCTAGGAAATGATGGTAACATCTGAAGAATACTCCAGCCTTCAGCCTTGCAAGAAATTTTTGATCATGGATTTGATTCCGGTAGAAACTGCATAGACCACTGCATTTGAAGGAAATGCGATCAAGCCGAGCATAAAGGCGGCAGGTCCTCCCCCCAGCAAGGACAAAACCAGGTACAACATCGGAAGAAATAAAATCGAAAACCGATAAATTTGTGGCTCTCTTGCCTTTTCTGTTGTCAGAAACAAGAGGTAGAAGAGACTATTCCAAATGCCCAGTGGAAAAAGGAGCATTCCGATAAAAACTGTTCCAACTCCTTCTCCAAAAACACGATTTAAAATGAAAAACTGTCCTATAAAACTGAAGAAGAGATATAGAATAAAAGCAAGGTAATAGAACTTCTGCTTCACCCGGATCTCCTTTTAGAAAAACGGACTATCATTCTGATCATGGATGGGTTCGGCCTCTTTTCTCCGACGAGGTCGAGGCCCGTAGTCAAACATTTCCTGCTCCTCCTCTTCCTTATAAGGTAAGGTCGTATCTAACAGTAAGTAGATAATCACACCGATAAAGGCATGAGAAACCGTAAAAAGAATAAACAAGAAGCGTAGTAGGGTCACGCTTAGACCAAATTTATCAGCTAAGCCAGCTAGCACACCTGAAACTAGGCGATGTCGTTTTAATTTGTAAAATGATGATGTCATTTGATGTTCCTCTTTCTAGTTAGACCTATTTTAGCAAAGTCTAACTTGAAAGAGATCCGCCTAAAGACCGATTCTTATTCCTGCCTCATTTCAAGGAATTGCAGGCGGCTGCGACAGCGACCGCAGGCATATTTCTGCAGATCGATTTTTCGCTTTCGTCTATACTCTTGACCACAATGGGGACATTGATAGAGATAGATGCACTTGACTCGCCTAGTCCTATCTGGTAGAGAGGGAGTGAAACGAAGACCATCCACTTGATGGAGGAGTTGCTTAAAGGCTGGGTCTTTGTGGCGATAGCCTTTACCTTGATCGTAAAGATGGTAATGACAGAGTTCGTGACGGACGATTTTGCGAAAGGTTTCTAATCCGAAAGTCTGGTAAATCTTGGGGTTAAAATCGAGGTGTCGATCCTTGGGAAAGAAACGGCCTCCTGTGGTTTGGAGACGCGGATTCCACACTGCTTGATGACGGAATTCTCTCCCAAAATCTTCCAGAGACACTTGGCGGACATAGTTAGTCAGATT
This sequence comes from Streptococcus parasanguinis, assembly GCF_901875555.1. Lineage (GTDB taxonomy): Bacteria > Bacillota > Bacilli > Lactobacillales > Streptococcaceae > Streptococcus > Streptococcus parasanguinis_H. The sequence continues at coordinate 217,569 of NZ_CABFMD010000022.1, read as the reverse complement.
CATTCGGTGCTACCAAACTGAGGTTGACTTTTTCGCGTTCCACGTCGATTTTCTTCACCCAGACAGTTACCAAATCACCTACTGAGACGACTTGGCTTGGATGCTTGATAAATTGCTTGCTCATATGGGAGATATGAATCAAGCCATCCTCGTGAATACCAATATCGACAAAGGCTCCGAAATCAACCACATTACGCACAACCCCTTCTAATTTTTGACCGATATGGAGATCTTTAATATCCAAGACATCCTGACGGAGCACTGGTGCATCAAAGGAATCCCGCAAGTCGCGACCCGGTTTTAAGAGATCAGCAATAATATCTTTTAGAGTTTCTGGTCCCAGATCAAGCTGGGTCGACATTTCCTCTATCTTGACAGCTTTTAATTTTTCTTGAGCAGATTCATCGAGTTCGGTAATCCCAAGGAGTTCAAAAAGTTTTTCAACTTCCTTATAACTTTCAGGGTGGACGCCAGTATTGTCCAAAATGTTTTTACTTTCAGGAATGCGTAAGAATCCCGCCGCCTGCTCGAAAGCCTTGGCTCCGAGACGAGGGACTTTTTTTATCTGTGCTCGTGAAAGGATCATTCCTTCTTCTTCCCGGTATTTGACGATATTTTCAGAGATAGTTTTATTGAGCCCGGCTACATGCGCTAAGAGAGAGGGACTAGCGGTATTGATATTGACCCCAACTTGGTTAACGACCGTATCCACCACAAAGTCCAAGCCTTCGGTCAATTTCTTCTGATTGACATCGTGCTGGTATTGACCCACACCAATCGATTTGGCGTCAATTTTCACCAATTCGGCCAAGGGGTCTTGCAGGCGGCGAGCAATAGAAATAGCCGAACGTTTTTCAACAGTTAATTCTGGGAACTCATGGCGGGCCAACTCACTTGCCGAATAGACAGACGCTCCACTTTCATTGACAATGACATAGCGGACCCCTGGATGGTCATGGAGCACCTCTGCGACAAAGGCCTCACTTTCACGGCTGGCGGTTCCATTTCCAATGGCAATAATCTCTACGTTAAACTCCATGATCAAGGAGGACAGATCCTTTTTAGCTTGCTCGATCTGAGCTGGTTTGGCAGGGGCAACTGGATAGATGACCTGGGTTGTGAGCATCTTTCCTGTTTCATCGACAACGGCTAATTTGGCACCTGTCCGAAAGGCTGGGTCAAAACCAAGGACCACGCGACCCTTCAATGGAGGAATGAGCAATAGATTCCGTAGATTTTCAGAGAATAATTGGATAGCACCGTCTTCGGCAGCCTCAGTCAACTCTGTTCGAATCCGGCGTTCGATCGCTGGTACAATTTTTTTCTTGACGGCCTGCTGAATTACCTCATCGACATAGGTATTTTTCGTTTTAAATCGTGCCTCAAAAATACGAATGATTCGATCCAGATGGTGCTCAAATCCGACTTTAAGAACGCCCAATTTTTCCCCACGATTGAGAGCAAGCGTCCGGTAACCTTGCATACTCTTGATCTTTTCAGAAAAATCATAGTAGATTTCAAAAGTTCGCTTAGGATCTAAGCTTTCATCCTTCAAGGTTGACGTCATGAGGGAATACCCATGAATTTCTTGATAGGTGAGAGCCCGCAGTTGGGTGTCCTCTGAAATAGCCTCTACCAAAATATCTACTGCACCAGCTAGAGCCGCTGTTTCAGTTGGGAAGGTCTCACAGATAAATTTCTGTGCCTCCGCTTCCAAGTCTGGACTATTTTGTAGAATAAGGCGCGCCAAGGGGAAAAGACCTGCTTCTCGGGCAATCGTGGCCTTGGTCCGCCGTTTTTCCTTATAAGGCAGATAGAGTTCTTCGACATCCGCTAATTTTTCAGCAGCTTCAATTGCCTGCTTAAGCGCATCCGTCAACTTGCCTTGTTCAGCAATCTTGGCTAGGACGGTTTCCTTCCGTTCAGCTAGGGCTGTTAAGGACTTATCCCGGTCAATAATGGCCTTGATCGCTACTTCATCTAAATTTCCTGTCAGATCTTTTCGATAGCGGGCAATGAAGGGAATGGTTGAGCCTTCTGCGGTCAGGCTCAATACGGTATCGATTTGTTTTAAGCTTACACCCAATTCTTGGGCTATTTTTTCATATTTATCCATAGCTTCTATTATAGCATATTTTACCGTAGCCAAGGCCCCTAGCTACCGATTGCTTCGGTTTCCTCCTTGACTTTTATGCTCCATTTCCCCCTTGCTCTTTCCTTTTTGTTATAATGATAGAAAATGAATAAGGAGGCCCAAAAATGGCTATTAAATTTTCTAAGACAGATGATCTTGATAAAATGTTTGAAAACTTTGCGAGTTTTCCAGATGTAGAAAAGAAAGTCGATTTCCCAGATGAGAAAAAGAAGGCTCAAAAAGCTCTTAAAAAAGAAGACGAGAAGGCTAAATAGCCATGGCCGTCTTTCAACATCTCCCCTCAAGCGTCTTGCAGGCTGGGGCTATTTTTCTTTCGATTATCATTGAGGCCCTGCCCTTTGTCCTAATCGGAAGTATCATTTCAGGGATCATTGAGGTCTATATCACCCCAGAGAGGGTCTACCGTTTTCTCCCTAAAAATAAATTTGGGAGGATTTTCTTTGGGACTTTTGTCGGTTTCATCTTTCCTTCCTGCGAATGTGGGATTGTTCCTATTATCAATCGCTTTTTAGAGAAGAAGGTTCCTAGTTATACTGCTGTTCCCTTTCTGGTGACAGCACCCGTCATCAATCCCATCGTTCTCTTTGCAACCTATTCTGCATTTGGAAATTCCCTAAAGATGGCTCTCTACCGCGCTTTGGGATCGCTTCTAGTCGCAGCGGTACTAGGGATCTTTCTTGGTTTTATTCAAACAGATTCGATCCAAAAAGAACAGCGCAAGCCTGTGCATGAACATGATTTTAGTGATTTGAGCAAAGGCCAAAAGCTCTTTCAAGTCTTGGTGCAGGCCATTGATGAATTCTTTGACACAGGACGCTACCTAGTATTTGGTTGTCTCTTTGCCAGCCTCGTCCAAGTCTATGTTCCAACACGGATCCTCACCTCAATCAGTGCGACACCGGTTGTGGCCATTCTCTTACTGATGGTTTTGTCCTTTCTCCTGTCACTTTGTAGCGAGGCTGACGCCTTTGTTGGATCCTCTCTTCTGAGCAGTTTTGGACTAGCGCCTGTTCTAGCCTTTTTGGTGATTGGTCCCATGCTGGATGTCAAAAATCTCCTCATGATGAAAAATTATCTCAAGGCTCGTTTCATCTGGCAATTTATCGGAATTGTTTGTGGAGTTGTGCTCCTTTATGCTTGGTTTGTGGGGGTAGTGCTATGATTCGTTTCTTGATATTAGCTGGCTATTTTGAACTCACCATGTATTTGCAATTATCTGGTAAGCTCAATCAATACATCAACTTACACTACTCTTACTTGGCTTATATTTCCATGTTCTTGTCCTTTGTTTTAGCTCTTGTGCAGCTGATTATCTGGGTCAAACAAATGAAAATCCACAGTCATCTATCTGGCTTCTGGGCAAAAGTGGCGAGTATCTTCTTGCTCTGTATTCCTTTGTTTGTCGGTCTATTTTTCCCAACCGTAACGTTAGATTCCCAAACAGTCTCTGCCAAAGGCTATCACTTCCCAGTGGCGGCTGGTTCTTCCAAGGAAATCCAGCAGGACGAAGGAACAACCACTCAGTATCTCAAACCGGATACCAGTAGCTATTTCACCAAGTCTGCCTATGAATCAGAAATGAAGCAGGCAGCAAAGAAATATGTGGATAAAAAGGTGATCCAGGTGACTACTGAGAATTACATGGAAGTCATGGAAGTGATTTATGATTATCCTGACCAATTTGCAGGAAAGACGATCGAGCTAACTGGCTTTGTCTACAATGACCCTAATAACAAAGACAGTCAATTCCTCTTTCGCTTTGGGATCATCCACTGTATTGCAGATTCCGGCGTCTACGGCCTCTTAACGACCGGGGCCCCTCAGCATTTCGAAAACAATACTTGGATCCAGGCCAAAGGAACCTTGTCCATTGAATACCACAAGCAGCTCAAGCAAAGCTTGCCAGTCCTCCACATTAGAGATTGCCAGACCATTACAAAACCCGACAATCCTTATGTCTATCGCGTATTCTGATGGAGCTTGGGTTGTGAGTCAAATATCTTATACCAGTCAAAGCTAGAACCAACCTGTGTTCTAGCTTTTTCTTTCACCGAGTCACACTCAATTGGAAATTGTGAGGAACTTAGTTTCTGTATAGGAAATCTTGTAGATTTTATGGTAAAATATGGTTAATAAAATAGGAAATAGGTACTTAAATGTCTTCAAAAGTTATTGTCACCATTTTCGGGGCCAGTGGAGATTTAGCTAAGCGCAAACTCTATCCATCCCTTTTTAGACTCTATAAATCAGGAAATCTATCTGAACACTTTGCAGTGATCGGAACAGCCCGCAGACCATGGAGCAAGGAATACTTTGAATCGGTCGTGGTAGAATCCATCACAGATCTGGCAGATAGCCCCCAACAAGCTCAAGAATTTGCCAGTCATTTCTACTACCAAAGTCATGACGTCAATGATACAGAGCATTACATCGCTCTGCGCGAATTGCAAACCAGCTTGGATGAGAAATACCAAACAGAACACAACAAGGTCTTCTTCTTATCCATGGCTCCTCAATTTTTTGGAACCATTGCCAAACACCTGAAATCAGAAGGCATTGTGGATGGACAAGGCTTTGAGCGCTTGATCGTTGAAAAACCTTTTGGTACAGACCTAGAAACGGCCAGTCAACTCAACAAGGAATTGGAAGAAACCTTCGATGAAGAACAAATCTTCCGGATTGACCACTACCTTGGAAAAGAAATGATCCAAAATATCTTTGCCATTCGTTTCGGCAATCTGATTTTTGATAACCTATGGAACCGAGACTTCATTGACAACATCCAAATTACCTTTGCAGAACGCTTGGGTGTTGAAGAACGCGGTGGCTACTATGATCACTCTGGAGCCCTTCGGGACATGGTGCAAAACCATACCCTTCAGCTCTTGTCTTTGCTTGCTATGGATAAACCTGCTACCTTTACCAAGGATGCGATTCGTGCTGAAAAAGTTAAAGTGTTCGAGCAAATGCACAATCCTACTGATGAGGAATTAAAGAAATTCTTCATCCGTGGCCAATACCATTCTGGAACCATCGAAGGAAAAAAAGATATCTCTTATCGCAGTGAACCAAATGTCGATCCTGAATCTACTACGGAAACCTATGCTTCTGGAGCTTTCTTTGTCGATAGCGATCGGTTCCAAGGAGTACCTTTCTTCTTCCGTACTGGGAAACGTCTAACTAAGAAAGGAACCATGGTCAATGTGGTCTTTAAGCAAACAGATTCTATCTTTGGAGACAGTTTACGACCTAACGTCTTGACCATCTATATTCAGCCAAATGAAGGCTTTTCATTGAGCATCAATGGAAAAGAAGTGGGCGAGCAGTTCAGTATCGCGCCGATTTCTTTCGACTATGAAACGGATGCAACGGCAACTGGAGCTTCACCAGAGCCATATGAAAAATTGATTTATGATGTGTTGAACAATGATTCCACCAATTATAGCCATTGGCACGAAGTTCGCGCTTCATGGCAATTAATTGATCGAATTGAAAAACTCTGGGCTGAAAATGGAGCACCGCTCTATGAGTACAAGTCAGGGTCCATGGGACCAACTGCTTCTGATGATCTCCTTGCAGAATACGGAGCAGAATGGGTGTGGAAACCTGAGCCTAAGAATTAAGGCAAGCCACCTTCGGGTGGTTTTTTGATAGCGCAAGGAAACAAAAAAGACAAATTGCCTTTCTAACAATTTGTCTTTTTCTATTGTACGGTTAAATCAATCCTTCTAAAAGGCCACGCATGAAGTTTTCTGAGTTAAATGGTCCGATGTCATCAATCTTTTCTCCAAATCCAATCAACTTCACTGGGATATCCAATTCTTCACGAATCGCAAGCACGACCCCACCTCGAGCCGTTCCATCAATCTTGGTTAAGACAATCCCAGTTACAGGTGTGATTTTTGAAAACTCTTTGGCTTGAACCAAGGCATTTTGACCCGTCGAAGCATCGAGCGCAAGTAAGGTTTCGTGCGGTGCCTCCGGCACAACACGCTTGATAATCCGTCCGATTTTTTCAAGCTCTGCCATGAGGTTGTCCTTGTTTTGCAGACGGCCAGCCGTATCAATCATCAAGATATCGACGTTCTCCGCAATGGCGCGTTCCATTCCATCAAAGACAACGCTTGCCGGATCTGATTTTTCAGGGCCTGTCACAACTGGAACATCCACGCGACGTCCCCATTCTGCCAGTTGAGCTACTGCTCCTGCACGGAAGGTATCCGCCGCAACCAACATGACTTTTTTGCCTTCTTGTTTGTATTTGTGCGCTAATTTCCCGATAGAAGTGGTTTTTCCGACACCATTAACCCCGACAAAGAGCATGACAGTGAGATCCTCTTGAAATTGGATGGCTTCGTTAAATTGGCCATCTTTTTCATACAAATCTACTAGTTTTTCAATGATCACGCGCTTGAGAGCATCTGGTTTTTTAGCATTCTCCAACCGGGCTTCATAGCGTAATTCTTCGGTTAAATTGGAGGCAACCTGAACCCCAACGTCACTCATGATCAAGAGTTCTTCCAATTCTTCAAAGAATTCTTCATCGACTGAACGGAAATTGGCAAAGAAGGCATTGAGACGTGCGCCAAATCCAGTCCGTGTCTTTTTCAAGCTACGATCATATTTTTCCTGAATGGTCTCTTGCTGAGGTGCGACCTCGGATTGAGCTTCCTGATCTGGAGCTTCCACCGGTTCAGCTGGGGCTGCCTCTTCAGTGATTTCTTCTGCCGACTCAGCAGGGATGGCTACTTCCGTAATTTCTTCTGCCGGTTCAGCTGGGGCTGCCTCTTCAGTGATTTCTTCTGCTGGCTCAGCAGGGATTTCCACTGCTGTAATTTCTTCTGCCGGTTCAGCAGGAGCTTCCACTTCTACAAATTCTTCTGATGGTTCAGCAGGAGTTTCCACTTCTGCAATTTCTTCTACTGGTTCAGCAGGAGCTTCCACTTCTGCAATTTCTTCTGCCGACTCAGCAGGGATGGCTACTTCCGTGATTTCTTCTACTGGTTCAGCAGGGATGGCTACTTCCGTGATTTCTTCTACTGGCGCTTGGTCCTCACTAGCCTCTACACTCTCTTTTTCTTCAACAAGAGGTTCCTCTGATGACTCTTCTTGAGTGACGGTTGAAACAGGTTGATGTGTGGCTGCAATCCGCTCTTTAAGCTCTTGGTAATAAGCCTCCATGTCAGAGATCTTTTGCTCGTCCCGGTCTTGGGAAACAGCTTTTGGCTCCTCTGTATCAGCTACTTCTTGCTCTTTGTTTTCCGTCACTTCTTCAGAAGTCGGAAGGACTTTTTCTGTCTTTTCTTTTTTACCAAATAAACGATCAAATAATCCCATTTATTCACTCTCCTTTAGCACATAATTTTCAATTGCCCATGCGACAGCGTCTTGGTCGTTCGTCATAGGTGCAACAAGGGCTGCGACTTCCTTTACTTCTGGCACTGCATTTCCCATAGCTACCCCAAGTCCAGCCCACTGGATCATGGATAGATCGTTGGCTTCATCTCCACAAGCCATGACTTGATCCGCCTCAAAGCCCAAGAAGGTAGCCAATGCTGCTAATCCCCTTGCCTTGTGAACATCTTTGGGGCACCATTCCAGTAGCATGTCCCGAGATTTAAAAATTTCATAGTTTTGAAAGAGCTCAGGCTTTATCTGTGCAATAGCTGAATCCAAAAATTCTTGATCAAAAGCGGTCACACACTTGTTATAGGAGATGGTGTCGGGTAAGTCGTTCGCATCCACCTCAATAAAGTTCAAGTACGGATTGTAACGGGAGTATAGAGACTTCCGATCCGCATGAATCTCATAAACAGTTCCCTCACTGATGGCATCAAGAGGAAGGCCTAGACGAGCTGTTTCATCATGGATACGATCGACATCTTCTTTCGTAAAAACGATTTTCGAAAGGATTTCGCCATTGTTTCGCTGCACCAAGCCACCGTTGAAGGTAATTGTATACTCTTCTTTGAGACCGGCTGTTCCCAATTCTTCCAAGAGAAAATCCATGGCTTTCAAAGGACGACCAGTGGTCAATACCACTTTGATACCTTGAGCCCGTGCAGCAGCAAGGGCCGCCCGATTACGGGTAGAAATCTTTTTTTCAGAATTAAGCAAGGTCCCATCTAAATCCAGTGCAATCAAGGCAATCTGACTCATAGTACTTCCTCCATATAACGCAGAACTGAACCAGTCGCATGGTGGCCGATGACTGTTTCAGCAATCGCTAAGATTTCCGGACGTGCATTTTCTGGTGCTACAGGATGGCCCACGACCTGCATCATATGGAGGTCATTTAGGTTGTCTCCAAAAGCCATCACCTGATCCATCGAAATCCCTAGTTTATCCGCTAAGGCAGTAAGCGCCACTCCCTTATCGACATAATCGAGGACAATATCAATCGATTCAAAACCTGTCGTCATTGCTTTGACGCCTGGGATATGCTCATTGACCCATTGCTCTCCTTCAAAGACAAGAGCTGCATCAAAGTTGGTGGTCAATTTGAAAATTTCATCCTGAATATCTGCTAAGCTTTTCACTTTTTGAATGTTTTCATTGTAGTGCTGACTCAAGGTCAGATAGTCGGGATCTACTGTTTCTAAGACATAGCTTCCCTTTTTCCCTGTCAAGAGAACCTTGTTTGGATCCGCATAGGGAGAGGATTTTAAAGTTTCAAATACACCCAAATAAAAGTCTTTGGACATGGTGGCTTCATAGAGATCTTCTCCATGAAATTCCACCACACTGCCATTTTCAGCGATAAAAATCATTTGGTCTTGAAACCCTTTAAAAAGAGTCTTTAGCGAAAGGAGGGCACGCCCACTTGCTGCAGCAAAATACACTCCATTTTCCTTGCAACTCGCTAATACCTTGCCTAAGAGGGCTTGATCGTACTGATGTTGGTCATTTAGAAAGGTTCCATCCATATCCGTAGCGATCAATTTGATATCATTATTCTTCATTTTCTAAGTCTTTCAATTTTACTGAGACGATTTTAGAAACCCCTGATTCCTGCATGGTCACACCGTAAATGGAATCAGCTGCTGACATGGTTCCCTTCCGGTGGGTCACGACGATAAATTGGCTTTCCTTATCAAAGCGATTGAGGTAATCACCAAATCGTTTGACATTGGCTTCATCCAGAGCCGCCTCTACCTCATCTAGAATCACAAATGGAATGGTCTTGACGCGAATAATCGAGAACAAGAGGGCCAAGGCTGACAAGGCTTTTTCTCCACCACTCATGAGGTTTAAGGATTGGATCTTTTTACCAGGTGGTTGCACAGAAATCTCAACACCAGCTGTCAGAAGATCTGGCTCTGTCAGGATCAAATCAGCAGAACCACCTCCAAACATTTGACGGAAAGTAACCTTAAAGGATTCACGAATGGCTTCAAAGGTTGATTTAAAGCGTTCCTTGACTTCATCATTCATGTCGTTGATGGTAGACATGAGCATATTTTTAGCTTCCAAGACGTCCTCTCGTTGGCTAGAAAGGAAATCAAAACGCCCCTTCACCTCATCGTACTGCTCGATCGCGTCCACATTGACAGGACCCAGCGCCTTAATGTCTTTTTCGATGCTCTTGAGCTGGTTTTCAGCTGCCGCAAGATTTTCAATAGGTTTGGCCTGTTCTTTGGCTTGGTCAAAGCTTTGCATGAATTCATCAGTAATTTGCGTTAAGAGCTTGTTCAAGCGATCTGCATGCTTTTCACGTGTCGCTTCAGCCTTAGCTTGTTGACGAATCCACTCTTCGTTTTTCTTGCGCGCTTGTTCCATCTGTTCTGCCACATCTTCGGCCTGGCCTTCTAAATCATCCAGCTCAAAGCGTTTTCGAATGATCCCTTGTTCCAAGTCCGTTTTCTTGGCTTGAGCCTGCGTCAATTGATTGGCTAGCTGCTCTACATCGACTGTCTGAACTTGGGCCTCGCCTTGTTCAATCAGCAATTGCAACTGATGCTCTTCTACTTCCAACTGAGTGATCGTTTCTTCCAAACGCCGAGCATCTGTTTGCTCGTAACTTTGTTGACTTTTATATTCCGTCTGTTGGAGTCGCAGTCCTGCCAATTGCTCTTGCAGGTTTTGCACCTTTTGTTGCAGGACATCTTTATCCGACTTCATGGTTTCAATGTCGCGATTCAAGTTTTCTTTTTGAAGCTCAATCGCTGCCAATTGCTCGGTAAGGGACTCCTGCTCTTCTTGTAGAGATTGGGTCGCATCTGTTGCCAATTCTGACTTCAAAGCCTCTAAGAGTTCCTGAATTTCTTTCAGTTGCTCTTGGCATTGTTGGTAAGCCAATTGGGCCCGCTGTTGCTCCAGACGCGCTTGCTCACCCTGGCTTTGAATGGAAGCCAGGTATTCTTGCGCCTGCTTGAGCAGATTGTCCTTGGTCTCTACCTCCTGCTCAGCTTCCCTCAAACGAGCATCCAGAGCTTGCATTTCCTGTTTTAAACTGTCTAATTCTGGTTTGACAAAGACCGTATTTTGGGAACGATTGGCACCACCGGCGTAAGATCCACCCGTCCGCAATTCGGTCCCATCTAGGGTCACGATTCGAACTTGATAGTTGACTTTACGAGCCGCCTCACGCGCATGCTCCGTCGTGTCAAAGATGGCCGTTACTCCAAGCAAGTTTTGGAAAATCTGTTTAAAACGATTCTCATAAGTCACCAAGTCACTCGCAAGTCCTAAAAATCCTGCACTGGTTTGAATCAACTCCATATTCCGCGGAGAGAGTTGACGGGCTTTGATCGTCGTTAGCGGAAGGAAGGTTGCCCGTCCTAAGCGATTGCGTTTTAAGAAGTCAATTGCTCGTGTTGCGGCCTTTTCATCCTCGACAATGATCTGTTGGCTACTAGCTCCCAGAGCAATTTCAAGCGCTGTTTGGTAGTCTTTTGAAAAACTCAAATTCTCACTAACAGCCCCACAGATGCCTCCTAGGCGGTCCGCTTCTTGTAAGACGCTCTTGACGCCTGCATAGAAGTTACTATGGTTCTTCTGAATGGCTTCCAAACTATTGATCCGCGCCCGTTTGTTCTTGCTCTCATCCATCAAGTCAAACATAGCCGTTTGAGCCTCTTGGTAGGCAGCTTTGGCCTGCTCCACTTTTACCAATTGATTTTGGTATTCTGCTAATAGGTCTTTGACCGTCGCTTGTGCCTGATCCAACTCCTCCAATTGTCGACCTTCTTTTTCCTTGGCAGCTTCAAAATTGGATTGCGCCTTGGTCAAGTCCTCTTGACGATGGCTAGATTCTTGTAGGAGCGCTTGGATTCGGCTCTCAATCGCTGTCCGCTCATTAGATTTTTCAGCTTCTGTCTGTAAGAGCTCCACATACTGCTCACGTAGATGCTCAATGACTTGTTCCGGATCTTCTTCATAGTTGGCTAATTCTTTTTCCAACTGCTCTTGTTGCTGACGGTTCTCTGTCAGTCTTTGTTGAAGAGTTGCTAGCGTCTCTTGTTTTTGAGCCAGCTCTTGTTTTGCTTCTTCCAGACGGGCCAAAACAGCATCCAGTCGCTCTAGATTTTCCTTGCGACTATGGGCTGCTTGACTCGATTGCAGCTTAGCGACTTCGATTTGCTTTTCCAAATCACTGATCAAACGAGTGACCTCTAGCAAGCTCGCCTGGTCCTCAGCTAAGCTTTCATCCAACTGATGTCGGGCTTTCTTGATGCGGACATTGTCTTCTTCTAGAACCTGACGACGTTGGTAATAAGAGGCCAACTGTTCTTGAATGGCTTTTTCTTCTTGGTCAGCCTTTTCATAAAGGTCCTTTGTCAGATCGACTTGGGCAACCAAAACATCCAGCAAGAGTACCTGGCGTTCTTGATCCAATTCCAAGAAACGACGAGCAACCGTCGCTTGCTTTTCAAGAGGCTGGATCTGTCCTTCTAATTCATAGATGATGTCCTCTAGACGGTCCAAATTCTCCTGGGTTTGATTCAGCTTGGTCTCTGTTTCCTTGCGACGCGTCTTAAATTTCAAGACTCCGGCAGCTTCTTCAAAGATAGCCCGGCGTTCTTCCGGTTTGGAGTTAAAGATCTCCTCCACCCGTCCTTGAGAGATGATGGAGAAGGAATCTCGTCCCAATCCCGTATCCATGAACAAATCATGCACATCTCTGAGACGTACTTTCTTGCCATCGATCTTGTACTCACTGTCTCCTGAGCGATAAATATGGCGTTCGACCCGAATTTCTTTCCCCGCTTGCTGTATAAAACTGTCCTGGTTGTCCAAAACAACCGTTACACAAGCATAATTCAAGGGTTTTCTCGCTTCTGTCCCTGCAAAAATGACATCGGGCATCTTGCCCCCACGTAGACTCTTGACACTGGATTCCCCCAGGGCCCAGCGCAAGCTCTCCGTGATATTTGATTTTCCAGATCCATTAGGCCCTACAACAGCAGTGACCCCTTTGTCAAATACGACCTTGGTCTTATCCGCAAAGGATTTAAAGCCTTGTATTTCAATCTCTTTTAGATACATGAGCCATCTTTCCTCGTTTCAACTGCATTGCGGGCTGCTTCTTGCTCCGCTAATTTCTTGGAGCGACCATGACCACGACCTAGAGTTTTGCCGTTCACGAATACTTCCACCTCAAACTCTTTGGCATGAGCAGGACCCGACTCACTAATCACTCGGTATTGGATCTCCACATCCCCATGAACCTGTAAGAGTTCTTGCAAACGAGTCTTATAGTCAATGACTTGAGAAAATTGACCCGTTTCAACCTTGGGAATCATGACCTGATAGATGAAGCGTTTGACAGCGTCCACCCCTTTATCCAGCAACAAAGCACCTAAAAAGGCTTCAAATAAGTCACCAAGGATGGTATCACGATCCCGGCCACCTGATTTTTCTTCGCCTTTGCCCAGTTTGATATAGAGATCAAATTGGCAATCCCGAGAAAACCCAGCCAGACTTTCTTCGCGGACAATCATGGAACGAAATTTAGACAAATCTCCTTCCGGTCTGTTGGGGTGTTCCTTGTACAAATATTCGGAAATAACTAATTGAAGAACAGCGTCTCCTAAAAATTCCAAACGTTCGTTATGTGAAATTTTTAAGAGGCGATGCTCATTAGCGTAAGAAGTGTGCGTAAAGGCAGTTTCTAATAAACTGCTATCTGAAAAAACGATCTGAAACCGTTCCAATAACAGGGCTTGTAATTTCTCCATGGAAAGCCTACTTTCTAATAAATTCATACACTTTAGTATACCAAAAAAGAAGCACGAACGCACTTCTTTTCCTAGTTCTATGGCCTGATTTCTCCATTTTTAATCAGGATCTTCGTCTGTTTGATTTTCCGGCTTATTGGGGATCACTTTTAAGAGATAAAAGGTGATAAAAATCGTCAAAGCTCCTAAAGCAAGCTTCACCCAAATAATCGGTGCCAGATAGATCGAAATGCCCATCAGAATGTAGATCTGAAGAAGGATCCATTTCTTCCGTTCTTTGGCAATCGATTTGGTCTCTCGGTAATCCGCTACATAGGTCTGATAAAGCTTGGTTTGGTAGAGCCACTTTTCAAAGCGTTTGGAACTTTTAGCAAAGCAAGCCATGGACAGCAATAAAAAGGGGGTTGTCGGTAAAATCGGCAAAGGAATTCCAATAATTCCTAGTCCCAATGATATAAAACCAATCGTAAGATAAACAAGGCGCATTTTCTTCTCCTTTGTATGTTTCTTGTTTCATAATCACTCTACAACACTCACATCTGACATTTGAAGCGTCATCTTAGATGGGGCTGACATTTCATTCACAATCCCCATTTGTTCCTCGTTCAATGGTAATAAGATTAGAGTTGCTGTATAAGAGGGTAATTTGCCACTATCCTTGAAAAAATAACTGACCTTTTGATTCTCAAAAATAGCCTTTCCATCATAAGTCCAGGTAATTGAAAAGTTCAAATTTTTCTTGATATCTACATCTGTCTTATTGACCAGCATGAGTGCCGCCCTGCCATCTGAAACAGCCCCGGTAAAATAGACCGCCATATTCCCCTCGCTACCAACTTCAGGATGTTCTTTAACCAATTTCTTCCCTAACTCAATAAGATCAGACGTCTTTCCTTCATATTGAGGGGCCACCACAAATTTCAATTCTTTTTCTTTTTTAGAAGACTCTGATACTTTTGTTTCCTTCGCCGTTTGAGTGGAGGTTGACTCTTTCGTATCTTGCTTAGACTGACTACAAGCTGTTAAAGCAACTAAACTTGCCAGTAATAACATCACCTTTTTCATTTCAATTACTCCTCTGTTTTAATGAAACACGATATTTGCAACTCAGAATTCGTCCTTTACTATCATACACGAATTTAAGGTAAAGAGCAAATTCATTACTAGGTGAAGGGATTTTCAACAGCTATCAAAAAACCACCCGCAGGTGGTTTTCCATCTTATATCTTCGTCAATGGAGTTGCAGTGTCTGGCGAGGTATCCAGCACTTCAAAATCATGACCGACTGCTAGATCTGCCCGAGCCAGTTGGTTCTCCATGGTCATATGGGCCAATTCTTTGATATTGTTCTCTTTTGACAAATGCCCCAGATAAATCTTCTTGGTGCGATTTCCCAAGGTCCGGATCATGGCATCTGCCCCATCTTCATTTGAAAGGTGACCCAGATCAGACAAGATCCGTTGCTTCAAACGCCAAGCATACGAACCTGCTCGAAGAATTTCTACATCATGGTTGGACTCAATCAGATAGCCATCCGCATCCGCGACGATTCCTGCCAAACGATCGCTCACATAGCCCGTATCCGTCAGCATGACAAAGCTCTTGCCATCCTTCATAAAGCGGTAAAATTGAGGGGCTGCAGCATCGTGACTGACCCCAAAACTTTCGATATCGATATCGCCAAATGTCTTGGTCTTTCCCATTTCAAAGATATGCTTTTGAGCATCATCGACCTTTCCTAGATACTTGGTTCCTTCCATGGCCTTCCAAGTAGCTTCATTAGCATAGAGATCCATTCCATACTTCCGCGCTAAAACACCCACACCATGGATATGGTCTGAGTGTTCGTGCGTAATCAAAATGGCATCTAAGTCTTCTGGTTTGCGATCGATTTCGGCAAGTAGTCCCGTAATCTTTTTCCCTGATAGCCCTGCATCAATGAGCAGTTTTTTATTTGGTGTCTCAAGGTAGAAAGAATTTCCACTAGAACCTGAAGCTAAAATACTGTACTTAAATCCCTCTTCTGTCATTGACTCCTTATTCTTCCTCTTCTGTATCCCAGTCGTCTTTAATCGCATCTTTGTCGTACGGCAAGACAATGGTAAAGGTAGATCCCTTACCATATTCACTCTTGGCCCAAATAAAGCCTTTGTGCTGCTTAATGATCTCCTTAGCAATGGCTAAGCCCAGACCAGTCCCACCTTGGGCCCGGCTACGCGCCTTATCCACTCGGTAAAAGCGATCAAAAATGCGTGGCAAGTCTTTCTTGGGAATTCCCAAGCCCTCATCTGAGATAGAGATAATCAACTGGGCGTCTGTTGTTTTCATCCCTACCTTGATTTTCCCACCATCGGGTGAGTATTTGATGGCATTGTTTAGGATATTGTCGATTACCTGGGTCATTTTATCCGTATCAATTTCAACCCAAATCGGGGTGATTGGGTATTCACGGATCAGTTCATACTTCTTGGTATCTTCTTGCGATTGACTCTTGATCTTATCAAACCGGTTTAAAATAAAGGTAATAAAGGCCGTAAAGTTGGTCAACTCGATGTCCAACTGACTAGTTTCATTATCGATTCGTGACAAGCTCAAAAGATCTGTGACCATACGCATCATGCGGTTGGTTTCATTCAGTGAAACCTTGACAAAATCTGGTGCCACCGGCTCAAATATAGCTCCATCGTCCAAGGCTTCCAAGTAAGATTTGACACTGGTCAATGGGGTCCGCAATTCATGGCTGACATTGGAGACAAAGAGGCGACGTTCCCGCTCTTCCTTGTCCTGCTCTGTCGTATCGTGCAAGACAGCTACCAGACCAGAGATAAAACCTGACTCGCGACGAATCAAAGCAAAGCGCACACGAAGGCTTAAGTACTCCCCATTTTCATCCTGGGAATCGATGGTTAACTCTGGTACTTCAGTAATTAAGCTGCGCAGATCATAGTCGTCTCCGATCGAGAGCAAATCAAGAATACTGGTATTGAGCACCTCATCTGGATTGACATTTAATTGCTTGGCTGCCATTTCATTGACCATGATGATCTGACCCCGTCTGTTGGTCGCAAGCACCCCGTCTGTCATGTAAGAAAGAATACTGGTCAGCCGCTTGGTTTCCTGCTCTAGGTTTTCATGCGTCAGACGAATGACTTCAGACAGATCATTGATACTGTTGGTCATATCCGTCAGTTCTGGACTTCCTTGCATGTCGACCACTTCAGAGTAATCCCCAGCAATCAGATCTTTAATTTTGGTATTTAGTTGTCTGAGCTTGATATTGTCCCTACGGTTTTCTAGGAGAAGCAAGGCAACCACAATGATAAACCCAACCGTAATCAAAACAAAGACAAAGTTCGACGACATGACAAATTGTTTTAGTTGATCAATCATTGTTTCTCATATAATATCCGACACCACGGCGAGTCAAGATATATTCTGGACGTCCCGGTGTGTCCTCGATTTTTTCACGCAAACGACGAACCGTCACGTCCACCGTCCGAACATCACCAAAGTAATCATAGCCCCACACCGTCTCAAGAAGGTGCTCACGGGTCATGACTTGACCGACATGAGTCGCAAGGTGATAGAGCAATTCAAACTCACGATGGGTTAGATCCAATTCTTTATTGCCTTTTTGAACCAAGAAAGCATCTGGAAGAATGTGAAGATCTCCAATGACAATCTCAGTGTCGGCCTCATTTTCAAGCTGAGGATCAGCCGCAAACTCCGAACGACGCAACAAGGCCTTCACACGCGCTTGCAATTCCCGATTAGAGAAAGGTTTGGTGACATAGTCATCAGCCCCAATTTCAAGTCCGATCACCTTATCAAATTCCGTATCTTTAGCAGATAGGACAATGATGGGCACATTGCTGGTCTTGCGAATCGTACGCGCTACTTCCAAACCATCAATCTCTGGCAACATCAAATCTAGAATAATAATGTCCGGATTCTCAGCCACAAAGACTTCCAAAGCTTCCCGGCCATCAAAGGCTGTCAAGACTTCATAGCCCTCTTTTGCCATGTTAAATTTGATAATATCTGAAATTGGTTTTTCATCATCAACTACTAATATTTTTTTCATCTTACATACCTGTTTCTAATGCTACTTTTCCTTATCAATCTCTATTTTCTTATTATATCAAACTTATGAAGAAATGTGGAGCCTCAATGGCTAGACTTTCAAATAAAAGCATGAAAAAAGACTGAGCTCAATCTTTTCTTTTTTCATTATTTCTCAACACGAGATTTGTTGGCGATATCAGCTAGGATTGCTGCTACAAACTCATCATGTTTAAACATTAAAACGGTATCTACTTTCAGAGGAGATGTCGTTTTTTTCTTCGGATAAGGATACAAAAATTTCTTCCTTTCTCTATCTGTTCAATTAATTGATTTCTTCAGAGAAACACTGTAAAATTTTTGATATAATATGTAGGATGGACTGATGGATATTTAAAAGATAATGTTCAAAAGAATCACAGGTGAGAATTAAAAATATGTCAGTTTAGACAGAAGTCTCTCTACCATCATCCATGCAGAAACAAGATTATATGAAATAAAAGGAGTAACCAATGTCCGGAAACTATTCAACACGTGAATTCCGTGAGAAACTATATGATGACCTTCATGTTCGATTAAGAGATACACTGATTTTGATGTGTTCGATTTTTATTGCCTCTATAGGTCTAAATATGAATTCAACAGCTGTCGTTATTGGATCCATGCTGATTTCCCCTCTTATGACACCGATTGTTGGACTGGGGTTTGGTTTAGCTATTTTTGATACGCGTTTAATCGAGCAATCTCTAAAGGTTTTATTTACTCAAGTATTGGTCAGTTTGCTTGTATCGACTCTGTATTTCTGGATTTCTCCCTTATCTTATGCAAGTAGCCAGTTGATTGCACGAACCTCTCCAACCATTTGGGATGTTCTCATTGCTATTGCGGGTGGGATAGCAGGTGTCATTGGTTCAAGGAAAAAAGAAGCAAACAATATCGTGCCAGGAGTAGCCATTGCAACAGCTCTGATGCCACCTATCTGTACTGCGGGTTATGGCTTAGCTATTGGAAATGTACGATTTTTATTTGGGGCTCTTTATCTTTTTTCGATCAACTGTGTCTTTATCATGCTAACCAACATTGTTGGAACAAGAATTATGATGAAAAAATCTGCCTTAAGTTCATTTAAAGAGCTAAACATTAAAATGAAAATTGGCTTGATATCCTTGATTGTATTATTGGTTCTTCCAGCCAGCTATTCAGCAGTCACTCTGACGATGAATGAAAAACGAAAACAAGAGATCAAACAGTTCGTAGGAAAAGAGTTCGCCAATTATACGGTCATTAATCAAGTTTACAAGTCAAGTAATAATGAATTGGTCTTGACGGTTATTGGAGATCCGATTTCAGAAGAAGAATTAGAAACTATTCGCCAAAAACAAGCCTCTTACGGTATTCAATCTGTTCAATTGAAAGTCAATCAAGTCAATAATTCGCAAAAAATAGATAGTGAGATGACCAAGGAATTTTATGAAACCATTGACAAGTATATTGATCAAAAACTATCTGAAAAAGATTCACAAGATGACCTCGCAAAAGAAAATAAAGCAGATAAGGATTGAGGATAGTCAACTTATCTAACTCATGGAAGCAAATCTTAGGAGGATATCCTATAACCAAAAATTAGTGGATAGAAAGGATCGTTGATGAGGATACTATTTGTGGTGGTTTGACCAATCACTACTAGCTCAGGTTAATCAAAATGTAAAAAAGCAACAACTATTTCAGTTGTTGCTTTTTAGGTGGCTGAGATTTTGTTCTAGGTTAAATGGTTTATTTCTCAACACGAGATTTATTGGCGATATCTGCAAGAATCAATTCTACAAATGCATCTACTGGCATAGTTTCTGTTTCTTTTTGACCATAACGACGGACGTTTACAGCATTCTCTTCCATTTCCTTGTCTCCAACGATCAATTGGTAAGGAATCTTCTGAGTTTGAGAAGCACGAATCTTGAACTGCATTTTTTCATTGCGTTCATCGACATCGACACGGACACCACGGTCACGAAGTTTCTTCGCTACTTCCCAAGCGTAGTCCACGTGTTTTTCGTTTGAAACAGGAATCACAGTGACTTGGTGAGGAGCAAGCCATGTTGGGAAGGCTCCCTTGTAGTTTTCAATCAGGATAGCTGTGAAGCGTTCCATGGTTGAGATAACTCCACGGTGAATCATAACTGGACGATGTTCTTCGCCATCAGCTCCGATATAGTGGAGATCAAAGCGTTCTGGCAACAAGAAGTCAAGCTGGATGGTAGAGAGGGTTTCTTCTTTACCAAGAGCTGTCTTCATTTGGATATCTAATTTTGGTCCGTAGAAGGCTGCTTCCCCTTCGGCTTCGTAGTATTCAACACCCATGTCGTCAACGGCTGCTTTCAACATGCGTTGAGCATTTTCCCACATTTCATCATTGTCAAAGTATTTGTGTTTATCTGCAGGATCACGATAAGACAAACGGAAGCGGTAATCCGTCAAGTTGAAATCTTCATAGACATCGATGATTAATTGAAGGATTTTCTTGAATTCATCTTCGATTTGTTCTGGAGCAACGAAGGTATGTCCATCATTAAGAGACATTTCACGGACACGTTGAAGACCTGTAAGGGCACCTGATTTTTCGTAACGGTGCATCATACCGATTTCAGCGATACGGATTGGCAATTCACGATAAGAGTGAACATGGTGTTTGTAGACTTCGATGTGGTGTGGACAGTTCATTGGACGAAGGACAAATTCTTCCCCATCTCCCATATCCATTGGAGGGAACATATCTTCACGGTAGTGATCCCAGTGACCTGAAGTCTTATATAGTTCAACAGAAGCAATTGGTGGAGTGTAAACGTGTTGGTAGCCCGCAGCCACTTCCTTGTCCACGATATAGCGTTCGAGGATACGACGAATCGTTGCACCATTTGGCAACCAGAATGGAAGACCTTGACCAACTTCTTGAGAAATCATGAACAAATCAAGTTCTTTCCCAAGTTTACGGTGGTCACGTTCTTTAGCTTCTTCACGAATTTGAAGGTAGTTCTTCAAATCTTTCTTGTCAAACCAAGCTGTACCGTAAATCCGTTGCATCATGGCATTGTCACTATTACCGCGCCAGTAAGCACCAGCAACGTTAAGAAGATGGAAGACTTGGATGCGACCTGTTGATGGGACGTGTGGGCCACGGCAAAGGTCTACGTATTCACCTTGACGGTAGATGGTCAAGCCACCTGCATCTTCAGAGTGTTCTTCGATCAATTCCAATTTGTATGGATCATTTTTGAAGATTTCGCGCGCTTCATCCTTAGTCACTTCTTCACGGATAGATGGGAAGTTTTCTTTCACGATTTTCTTCATTTCTTCTTCGATACGAGGAAGATCTTCGTTAGAGATTTGACCCGCTTGATTGTCTGTATCGTAGTAGAAGCCGTCTTCAATCGCTGGACCGACCCCCAAATGAATATCTGGGAAAAGACGACGAGCTGCTTGAGCAAATAAGTGAGCAGCAGAGTGACGCAAGATGGAAAGGGCATCTTCGTGATCAGGTGTCACGATTTCGATGTTTCCATCTTCGGTGATGGCACGAGTTGTGTCTATCAATTTGCCGTTGAATTTACCAGCAAGAGTTTTTTTAGCTAGGGAATTGCTGATCGATTGGGCAATTTCAAAAGTTGTAACGCCAGATTCGAATTCACGAACAGCGCCATCTGGAAAAGTAATCTTAATCATGGTTTTCTCCTTAAATTAATTTCGTAAGTAATGTTTGGGAAGAGGTGTCTTCAAGCAGAGGATGAATACAAAAAAGCGACATCCTCGAAAGGACGTCGCAACGTGGTTCCACCTTCATTTATGTTCCTCAAAAAAGAGGGACACCTCTGATTGGCTCTAACGTGGCCACCGTTTTATGTTTGCATAAAAGTATCTCGAGTAGTCCCAAACCTATCCTCTACGCGATTTCCAGCTTCACGCGCTCTCTATTAGATTTCCTAGATTTGATATGTCTCTGACAGTTATTATAGCACGATTGAAAAATTTTGCAAGAAAAAGTTTTATTTTCAATCAAAGAAATGCGTGATTTTACGGATTTTCTTGACTTGTTTGACTGAAGCCTTCATCATTTTCACCGATCCATTGACCGGAAGAGCAATGACCTTGGTTGGAATTTTAACAATTTTCTTGGACATCCGTTTCATACGACTTTGTTCTGGAGTGATATCATTTGTAAAATCTTTGGAAATGATTTTATCCAGGTAAAATTCGTAAACCCGACGACCAAAGGTCGCTGCGGAAATATCATCGATCTTTGCAGCCCATTTGGCCTCATCGATTGCAGATTTAGCTTCAATCGCTTCTACAATAGCGGCTGCTAGATCACTTTCTTCATAGAAAAGTTTTCCAAACATGGGATCATCAATCACATGGTCCAGATAAGGATTGCCATGCGCAATAACAGGCGTGCCACTAGCGATACTTTCCAAATAGGTCAAGCCTTGGGTCTCACTAGTAGATGCCGAAATAAAGAAGTCCGCCGCCTTGTAGTAGAGAGCCGTCTCATTTGGCGGAATCATCCCCGTAAAGATCACCGCATCTGAAATTTCGAGCTTGGCGGCCTGCTTTTTCAAATCATCCAGATAAGGACCATCCCCAGCAACGATCAACTTGACCTTAGAATTGACCTTGAGGACATCAGGAAGAGCCGCAATAACGGCCTGAATGTTCTTCTCATAAGAGACCCGCGACAGGCTCAACAAGAGTGTTTCATCTTCTGCTACTTCATATTTTTCACGCAGAGCAGCTGTCTCTGTCGAGGTGATCTCTGGTCGGTCAAATTTAGCCAGATCAATCCCTGTCGGAATAATTCTTTTTTCTGCCTTAACCTTGTACTTTTGAAGCAAGTCATAGACGATCTCACTCGGGCAGATGACGCCGTCCAGATCATTCATATAACTTCTCACAATGTATTTGACCATACTTGGGCGAATGACCATGCCTCGAGCAATGTAACGAACATAGTCCTCATACTGGGTATGGTAGGTGTGGATGACTGGAATCCGCAACTCGCGTCCAATCCACACTCCCAAGAGGCCCAGTGAAAACTCTGTCTGGGTATGGATAATATCCAACTGGTATTGCTTGGCAATGGCAAGTGCCTTTGAGAAGCCACGATAGGCAACTCGACGGTCCTTAAAGGCAAAGAAGGGCACACTTGGAATCCGAATGATCTGCCAATCTTCATAGCGGTTCACATCTTTATCGGTCGTTGTAAAAATGAAGACCGTGTGACCCAATTTTTCCAATTCTGTTTTGAGCGTCCGAATACTGGTCGCCACTCCCGACACTTGCGGGAAATAGGTATCTGTAAATAACCCTACACGCATCTTACATCTCCAAAACTGTTTGATAGGCTTCGACCAATTGATGGGCCACTAAGTCGATCGAACGACTTTCAGCAACCTTATAGCCAGCCTCCCGCTTGTCCACTTGTCCATTCAAGACCTTGTTCAAGGAATCCACAAATTCATCCACATTGTGGCACAATTCAGATGAGCTCTCGTCGATCCAGCCATTGTAAACGGGAATGTCCCGCAAGACCGTATGTTGATGGCTAGCCAAGGCTTCTAAAACAACAATTCCTTCTGTTTCCTCATAGGATGGGAAGAAAAAGGCGTCCGCTCCCGTCATAGCCCCTTGGAAGACTGCTCCCTTGAAATAACCAGGAAATTCCACATTACTTGGATGATCCTTTTCCACCAAACGGCGGATCTTACGCGGAATGATCCATTTGTTGATAGAACCTAGCCAAATAAAGCGCACATCCGGCATACGACGAGCGACTTCGACGAAATCTTCGATTCCTTTGCGTTTAAAATAAAGCCCCGCACAAATGACAACCTTTTGACCTTCTTGTATCTTGAAATGCTTACGAAAGACTTCTTCTTTCTTGGGATCTTTTTTGTATTTTTCCAAATCAATTCCATTGGAGACGGCAATGATCGGAGTCGTCACTCCATAGGACTGGATCAAGTGTTTGGAATACTCAGAAGGCGTGATGACATAGTCTGCCTTTTGGTACATATGAGCCAAATACTTTCCAAACAAGGGCGC
Organism: Streptococcus parasanguinis; assembly: GCF_901875555.1. Taxonomy (GTDB): domain Bacteria; phylum Bacillota; class Bacilli; order Lactobacillales; family Streptococcaceae; genus Streptococcus; species Streptococcus parasanguinis_H. The sequence continues at coordinate 194,079 of NZ_CABFMD010000022.1, read as the reverse complement.
AAAAAGGTTAGATCCAATAAAGGAATTCTCAAAATCCTCACGGGTTGAATGGCCATGCATGATGACTTTTTTTCCACGACGTTTTGCTGCATGGAGCAAGAGAAAACTCCGAGGTCCATAGGTATTGATATGCACCACATCATAATCTCCCAAAATATCTGTCGTATAGGGAATTCCAGCCAAATCAAGTGCATGCATTTGGTGCTGCAAGGCTCGACCAATTCCTGATTTTTGTAGTACGGATTTTCCTTCTAAATACAGTAAAACTTTCATACTTTCTATTATACCGAAATAAAGAGTGCCCAGCAAGTCTCTACCTGTTTGCAGTATAAAAAAAGAGGCTAGAACAGTGATGTTCTAACCTATCAGACTAGTAGACACGTCTTCCCAAGTCGAGACTCTAGTCTACTAATCCTTATTTTTTCGTCGTTCCACGTTGGTTGATCGTATGAGACAACAGCACTTCGCGTTCTTCCAACTCTTCTTTGTGCATGATCTTGGTCAACATACGCATACTGATCGCCCCAAGGTCATATAAAGGTTGGCCAATCGTTGATAGATTTGGACGCGTGTAACGAGTTACTTGTGAGTCATCGCTGGTAATGATTTCAAAATCTTCTGGTACTTTGATACCTTTATCAGACAAACCGTTCAAAAGACCTGCAGCTAATTCATCACCTGTCACAAAGGCAGCTGTTGCTTTTGATGCAATGATGCGTTCTGCCAAGTTGTAGCCTTCATCGTAACGGTATTTAGATTCAAACACAAGCCCTTCACTATAGCTCAATTTTTTCGCTTTCAAAGCTTCTTTATAGCCCGCCAAACGGATTTTTCCATTGATATCATCCACCAATGGGCCACTTACAAAAGCAATTTTCTTATTGTGTTTTGTCAACTGTGTAACAGCATCAACAGTCGCTTGCTTGTAGTCGATATTGACACTTGGTAATTGGTGTTCAACATCGACTGTCCCAGCAAGGACAACAGGTGTCCGAGAACGTGAAAATTCTGAGCGAATCTTTTCTGTCAAGTGATAGCCCATGAAAACAATCCCATCCACTTGTTTTGAAAAGAGGTTATTTACCACTGAAACTTCTTTGTCATCGTCTTCATCGCTATTTGCAAGAACGATGTTGTACTTGTACATTTCGGCAATGTCATCGATCCCTTTAGCCAAGGTGGAGAAATAACTGTTGGTAATGTTTGGAATCACAACACCGACTGTTGTGGTTTTCTTGCTAGCAAGACCACGCGCAACAGCATTTGGACGATAGTCTAAACGTTCGATCACTTCCAAAACTTTTTTACGTGTATTTTCTTTAACGTTTTTATTTCCATTCACTACACGACTAACGGTTGCCATTGAAACCCCTGCTTCACGGGCGACATCATAAATCGTTACTGTATCGTCTGTATTCATAAGATTTCCTTTCATTTTTGAAAATTTCGTTTTCACTCTCTAATTATTCCTATTTTATCATGTATTGTAAACACTTTCAAGTATTTTGGTAAAAATTTGTAAACTCTTGCTTTTTTGGGGAAAATTTGACAAAATAGATCCATAGAAAGAAGGTAGCATTATGTCTAAATTAGATCAAATCGTCGATTTTCTTGAAACTGAAAAAACAGATGTCGCTGTTGTATCTGATCCTGTCACGATCAATTACCTGACTGGATTTTACAGTGATCCCCACGAACGCCAACTCTTCTTGTTCGTCTTTACAGACCACGAACCCCTTCTCTTCGTTCCTGCACTTGAAGTGGAACGGGCGACTGCAGTTGTCGATTTCCAAGTGGTTGGCTATGTGGATTCTGAAAACCCTTGGGAAAAGATTAAAGGGGCTATCGCAAAACCAGATGCCAAAACCGTTGCACTTGAATATGATAACTTGATCCTTACAAAATACAATGGCTTGCGTACAGTCTTTGAAAAAGCAACATTTACCAACTTGACACCACGAATTAACCGGATGCGCTTGATTAAGTCTGCCGATGAAATCCAAAAAATGTTGGTGGCTGGCCAATATGCAGATAAGGCTGTCAATATGGGATTTGACGCCATCACACTGGATAAAACAGAAACGGATATCGTAGCAGAAATCGACTTTGGTATCAAACGCCTAGGTTATGAAATGAGTTTTGAAACTATGGTCTTGACGGGGAATAATGCAGCTAACCCACACGGAATTCCTGGAAGCAACAAAGTCGAAAACGATGCCCTCTTGCTCTTTGACCTTGGCTGTATGGTGAATGGTTATGCATCAGATATGACTCGTACCGTTGCAGTTGGAAAACCAGATGATTTCAAAAAAGAAATCTACCACTTGACGTTAGAAGCTCAACAAGCAGCCATTGACATGATCAAACCAGGTGTAACCGCACATGACGTAGACCGGGCTGCACGGAGCGTCATAGAAAAAGCTGGCTATGGTGAATACTTCAACCACCGCCTCGGACACGGGATCGGTATGGATGTGCATGAATTCCCTTCTATTATGGAAGGAAATGACATGGTACTTGAAGAAGGTATGTGTTTCTCTGTCGAACCAGGGATCTATATCCCAGGTAAAGTCGGAGTCCGTATCGAAGACTGTGGCTATGTCACAAAAGACGGCTTTGGACTCTTTACAGAAACCAGCAAAGACTTGCTTTACTTTGACTAAACCTTTTGTAGATCCAAGTCGTAGCAAACAGAATGTTTTGTCAATAAATATAAAAAATGAGGCTGGGACAAAAGTCCTGGCCTCTCAATTTTCTTTGGATTGTCAAGCAAGACGCAGTGATTGAGTGGGCTCTACTAGGCTGATTTCATCAGCTTTTACAGCCCTACTCAACTGTGCGGAGGTAGGACGACGAAATCGAATTCTAACGAATGACCGATTTCTGTCCCACTCTCATTTTTCTTATGAAACGGATCCGAGATTCATTCTTTTCTGCGTATCTTCCACGACGTCTTTTAATGTGGTTTGAGCCATCTCTTTTTCCATAGCAGTCTGAATGTCTTCGAGTTTCCCATCTAAGACATGGTGGATATTGTGACCTATTGGGCAATTTGGATTGGGTTTTTCATGGAAACCAAATAATTGGCCTGTCGAACCTAAGCATTCGACCGCTTGATAGATATCCAGCAGACTGATCTCATCGGCTGCTTTAGCGAGTTCAGCTCCTCCTGTCCCACGCGCTACATGGATCAATCCCGCTTTCTTTAACTGAGACAAGGTCTTTCGAATAATAACAGGATTCACACCAACACTCTCTGCCAAAAAATCACTGGTTACTTTTGTTTTTTCTCCTTGTAGAGCAATCATGATCAAGACATGAGTCCCGATTGTAAACCGACTCGAAATTTGCATCCTTCATTCCTCTCAATCTAGTCAGCAAAGCATTTTCTTTCTCTTCATTATACTCTTTTTAGATGTAATGTCAATAGTTACACTATGAAAAGAAGGTCTGTAACCAAGCATCGATTTCGAGATCATGACCTTCTCTGTGTTCAATCTCATGAAGAAGCTCATGGTTGTGCGTATGGTGAATGCCATTGACCAAACTCTCATAATAAACTTGGTAGTATGGCAGATGCAGGTCTTTGGCGAGTTGGAGTTCCCTAGCGACGTCATAATCCACCCGTCTAAAATCAACATCCTTAAGACCTACTTCATCCAATTCAAGAATAGCGTACATGGCCCGAAGATCCTTGCGCAAGTTCTTTTCTAAGAAGAAAGGTTGGCCAATCGAGCCAGGATTGAGGATGAGTTCTCCACCTGAACCATAGCGGAAAAACTGCTGGTGAATGTGACCATAGACTGCGATATCACAGGCAGGATTGGTCACCAAACGGTCGAAATCTTTCTGCTCTCCAATATGGATCAGTTCACGCCCCCAATTCTTATCCGGCAAGTGGTGGGTAATCCCGATTTTCAAGCCACTCATTTCTCGGTGGACCTGCATAGGCATCTCCTGCATGGCTTCGATTTCTTGGGGGGTGATTTCTTCGAGAATATATTGGCACTGGCGCATGAGGTAGCGATGGCTCGATCTCTTAGGGTCTAGCATTCCCTTCATGGCCCGCCACATACTATCTTCCCAGTTACCGAGGACTTTAACCGTAATCGGTAGTTCCTCCAACAAGTCCAAGAGTGCACGTCTACCTGTACCAGGCATTAAGGTATCTCCTAAAAGCCAGTATTCGTCCACCTTGGCTCTTTGGCTATCCGCAAGGACTGCCTCCAAAGCAGTCATATTCCCATGGATATCCGAAAGTAAAGCAATTTTCGTCATGATCTACTCCTTTCTTCCATTATAACAGAGCCTCAAAAATCTTTCAGCCTGAAGCAACGATTTATAGGAAGTTCTTTTCTTTCTATTTCTTTGAGTTTCAAAGGATTTTTCACTAAAAAGGGCAAGAAAACCTCTAATTCTAATAGACTATTATAAATTTTATGCTATAATTAAAGTGAAATTGGATTATTTCTTAGAAAGAAGGCTCATTATGAGTTTACAACATATTGAAAGGAAATCCCTTCAAGAAATCAATCAGTCCATCAAGGTGCCAAAAGGAATCCCTTTTTGGAAAACCCTTCTTCTCTTTTCAGGACCAGGTAGTCTGGTGGCCGTTGGCTATATGGACCCTGGTAACTGGATTACCAGTGTGGTCGGCGGTGCCCAATATCGCTACCTTCTCTTATCGATCGTTCTCCTCTCTTCTTTGATTGCCATGCAATTGCAACAAATGGCCGGAAAATTAGGGATTGTTCATCGTAAGGATCTAGCTCAAACAACCGCTCATCACCTCCCTAAATGGCTTCGCTATACCTTATGGGTCGTTATTGAATTAGCCCTCATGGCTACAGACTTAGCCGAAGTCATCGGCTCTGGGATCGCTCTCCACCTCCTTTTTGGATGGCCTTTGCTCTTTTCCATTCTGATCACCATTTTTGACGTCTTCCTCTTATTGGGATTGATGCACCTTGGTTTTCGGAAAATTGAAGCCATCGTTTCGACTCTGATCTTAACGATTCTAGTCATCTTTGCCTATCTGGTCTTTCTATCGAAACCAGATATCGGTGGGATCTTTGCCGGCTATCTACCTCAAAAAGAAGTACTAGGGATCGGGCTTCCAAAAGGAAATGAAGCCTTGACCTTGGCTCTTGGGATTATCGGAGCCACTGTCATGCCCCACAATCTCTACCTTCACTCATCCATCTCTCAAACCCGTCGAGTGGACTACAAGGACCAAGCTGATATCAAGCGTGCCGTACGCTTTATGACCTGGGACTCCAATATTGAGTTGGGCTTGGCCTTTGTCGTCAACTCTCTACTCCTTATCCTTGGGGCAGCTCTCTTCTTTGGACATGGTGATAAGATCGGTGCCTTCTCCAGCATGTACAATGCTCTCAAGGACAACCAAATCGCTGGGGCAATTGCCAGTCCATTCTTGTCGACCCTCTTTGCCATAGCCTTGTTGGCTAGTGGTCAAAACTCGACCATTACGGGAACGTTGACCGGTCAAATCGTTATGGAAGGCTTCTTGAAATTCCGTCTACCGCAGTGGATGGTACGGCTTATGACCCGGATTTTCGCTCTTCTTCCTGTGATTATTGTAGCTATTTTATTTGGAGATCAAGAGCATGTCTTGGATGACCTCTTGGTCTATTCCCAAGTCTTCCTATCGCTTGCCCTACCGTTCTCCATCTTTCCCCTGGTATACTTTACCTCTAATAAAGAAATCATGGGAGAACATGTCAACGCCAAATGGAATACCTTATTAGGCTATCTGGTCGCCATCGTCTTAACGGTCTTAAATTTAAATTTGATCTACACCACCTTTATCAAATAAATAAGGCGGAGTGGAACAGTCAGCAAAGCGCTGCTGTCCCACTCCTTTTTTCTTGCTTTCTATTGTGTTCCTAAAAATTTCCTGACCATTTTTTGAGGAGGGAATTATTTTTAATCACTAGTTGTTGTGAGCTTTTCACAAAATCTTGTCAGTGCCCGTCATTCATAAATTTGTAAAATTTTTGTACATTTTTTATTAATTGTACAAAAATAGGATTTCTTGTCCATTTCTTTTTTTTGGAGTATAATTCTATTTATTAGTTGAGTAAAATTATTTAACATATAAATTATTTTAAAATCAAACAAATAGAAACAGATTTATACAACTATAGAAAGGAACATATGGTACGCCAAAGACAAACAACAACCAAGTCAGACTTACGGAATGCACTCTCGAAACTGCTCTTACAACAACCTTTTGACAGTATCACTATTCGACAATTAACCGAAACCGCTGGAATTAACCGCGGGACCTTCTATCTGCATTATGTTGATAAATACGACATGTTTGAGCAAATGAAAATGGACATGATGCAAGAATTGGATAGCCTCTTCGTTGAAGGAAGTCCTGTCAAGGTAAACTTTCTCAATGTGTTGACCGCTATTAAAGAGAATTATGATTTTATATATGCATTGTCACAATCCTGTTGCTCGGACTTTAGTAAATTGGTAAGAAGTTTTACCCTTCATGCACTGGACGATACTCCCCACGCTAAAGAACACATCATTTCAGACTTTCAAGTTCCATACAAGTATGGTCTAGAAATTTTCATCGCTACGATCGAATCTGTAATTGTTACCTGGTTAGAATCGGGTGCAAAAGAGGACCCCATTGAAATTGGAACGATCATTCTCAGTGTCTGCGACTTTGCCAGCTGGAACTAAATCCCCCAACCTTTTCCTACCCTTCTGGAGAAGGTTTTTCTTTTTGCAAATGAAAAAAGATCTGATCACCTTGTTCAACTTGTTTGTAAGAAAGCAAAAAGGCAGGATCCTAACATCCTGCTTTTAGAATGTAGACAAACTACTTTAAAGTAAAATAAGTTAAGCGATTTTGCAAAAAAAATAAAAATGAGTTCCAATTTTTAAATTGATTCAAGAAAATACCGAAACTTTCCGCTGTGAGAAAAGTGCCTGAAACAATAACGTTTCAGGCACTCGGGAGTTTTGAGACCCTAGGCTCAAAACTAAGTCTTGGAACTTCGAAGAAGTTCGCTGACGTCCGTACTCACCTAAGGAAAGTTTTTTATATGACTTTGTCTTCAATCTGAAGGCAGGATCCTAACATCCTGCTTTTTCTTTATTTTTTCTTTGCTAACATGGTTGCAAATCGAAGTTGAATTCGATTTCCATTCTCATCTCGACGATGGAGGTGGCCAGGATTTTCATTGTACTTGACCAATTCCCAATCCTTGTAATACTCCGCCAATTCTCCTTCTTTAAAGGTAAACGAGAAGGGCATCTGACAAGGATAATCTTCTGTATCCATGGCACAGACAATGAGATTATAGCCACCTGGGTTGGTATGCTCTTGCATATTGCGAATGATCGCTGGGATCCGCTCTGCCTCTAAAAACATGAGGACCACAGTTGACACGATGAAATCATAGTTTTGGGTGAGCGATGCAGCATTGATATCATAAAGCCCGACTGGCATCTCTAAATCTTCTTCGGCAACAATACTTTGGAGTATCTCTAAGGCCAGCTCATTTTGATCGACGGCTGTCACATCAAAACCATGTTGGGCTAAAAAGAGGGCATTACGGCCTTGACCACATCCAAGATCCAGCGCCTTTCCAGCTGGGACAATTCCCACTGCTTCTAGCACCTCTGAATGGACAGGGTTGGTATTGTACTTTTTGGAAAAATAGTCTTTTGGTTCACAGTAAAATTCCAAGTACCACTCCACATCATCAGTCGACGCTTCGACCCGATGCCAGGCCTGGGGCTCTGCCATGGGATTCTCTGCACCTGCTTCAAAGATGTGGCTCGCGATTTCTTCCCCGTCTTCTGTCAATTCAATAAATCTTAACTGACCTTTTAAGACAGTAATCTTTCCCCAGGTTCCTACCTTGGTATTGTGCTTTCTTTGAAGAGCTTCTGGCATGGTATCCTTGGTCCAGATAGGCATGCGCTTGTAGGCGATTAATTTTTGTGTCATGTGGCTTCTCCTTATTCTTTCAGTACTCTTATCATACAAGAAAAAGTCCCTTTTTACAAGTTAGCAAAAAGGCCCCTCTCCGAGAAAAAGGCAATTCTGAAACAAGTTTCAGAATTGCCTTTTTAGTTTAACGTGTATTGTATTGTTTCATGACCCGTGCGACATCCCGGTTTTGTTCCCGACGTTTGATGGATTCACGCTTGTCATAATCATGTTTCCCTTTAGCGAGTCCCAAAAGCAATTTGGCATAGCCATCCTTGAGATAGACCTTTAAAGGCACCAGGGTCATTCCAGTTCCTTTGGTTTCTTGGTCCAGCTTTTGGATTTGCTTTTTATGAAGAAGAAGCTTGCGACGACGGTCTGGATCTTGGTTCCAGATATTGCCTTCCTCATAAGGGGCAATGTGGACATTGCTAAGCCAAACTTCTCCATTTTTAACTTGTGCAAAACCGTCTTTCAAGTTAATCCGTGCAGCACGGACACTTTTAATCTCTGTCCCCGTCAGCACCATTCCTGTTTCAATGGTTTCTACAATTGTATAGTCATGTCTCGCCTTTTTATTTTGCGCGACGACCTTTCCTTCGCCCTTTGCCATGTTTGGCTCCTTTCTTTGCTACTTCCTTGTAAAATGGTTTCTTCCCTTTTTTCTTTTTGGAGGATTCTTTTCCTTTTGCATCTCTTTTAACGGTCGAACCCTTAGAAACTTTTTTGTCTTTGCGTCTGCGATCTCTGCGATTGCCATCTCGGTCACGTCCTTTGGCCTTGAGGCCTTTTTCGACGACATCCAACTCACTTGGGATATAGGAGAAATCAATCTCTCCTGTCATCTTGTCAGCTCTTTCCACCTTGATCCGGATTTGCTGACCGACACGGAAAGTCACTCCCGATTTCTCCCCGCGAAGGGTTAGATCCCGTTCGTTAAAATGGTAGAATTCAGGAAGATTGGTAATATGGATCAAACCTTCGACCGTATTGGGTAGCTCCACAAAGAGGCCAAATTTCACTACACTGGAAACCACAGCATCGTACTCTTCCCCAACATAGTCTTCCATGTATTCGGCCTTTTTCATAGCTTCGACTTCACGCTCTGCATCAATAGCCCGGCGCTCTCGACTAGAGGATTGGCTGGCAATGTCTGGAAGAACTTGTTCAAAGTGTTCTGCCACTTCTTGGGATTTACCGTATTCGCGCACCATTCGATGAACCATCAGGTCCGGATACCGGCGAATGGGACTGGTAAAGTGAGTATAATATTCCGCAGCGAGCCCATAGTGACCATGGTTATGTTCTGAGTAACGGGCCTGTTGCATCGAGCGCAACAACATCATCGAAAGGACATCTGCATAGGGTTCTCCTTCGATCTTGCGCATGATTTCTTGCAGGGCTTCTTGGCTCATCTCACTAGCCGTTCCGTAGATTTGGATCCCAAAGCTAGAAGCATAATCGATAAACTTCTGTACTTTTTCTGCCTTTGGATCTTCGTGGATCCGGTAGATGAAGGGCAGTTTCATTCGTGTAAAGTGCTCCGCCACGGTCTCATTGGCAATCAGCATAAAGGACTCAATCATCCGCTCGGCAATCCCTCTTTGACGGAGGACAATGTCGACCGGTTTTCCTTCTTTATTGACTAGGATTTTAGCTTCATTGGTATCAAAATTGAGGGCTCCTCGGCGAATTCGCATGCTTTCTAGAATACCATGCAGGGTGGCCATTTGATGAATACTTGGGACAATTTTCTTAAACTCTTGAGCCTTGTCTTCGTCGCCTGCTAAGATATCATTGACGTCGCTATAGGTCATTCGGAAGGTCGTATTGATCACTGTTTGGGTAATGGTATGCTTGACGACCTTGCCATGAGGATCAATCTCCATAATGGCAGACTGGGTCAGGCGGTCCACATTCGGATTTAAAGAACAGATCCCATTAGACAAGCGTTCTGGAAGCATGGGTACTACCCGATCAGTCACATAGACAGAGGTTGCCCGATTTAGAGCTTCCTTGTCGAGAGCTGAGCCTTCTGTAACATAATAAGAGACATCTGCGATGTGAACCCCCAGCTCAAAATTGCCGTTCTTGAGTGGCTTGATATGGACCGCATCGTCCAAGTCTTTGGCATCCGCTCCGTCAATCGTAAAGGTAATCTCCTCTCGCAGATCCAACCGCCCCTCTAAATCCTTTGCAGACGGTGCATCTGGAACCTGCTCAGCCTCTTTCAGCACTTCTTCTGGAAATTCTGAGACGATATCCATGGATTCCAAGACTTCTAACACATCGATTCCTGGATCTGTCACATGACCGACCACATCCCGCACAGTTGCCACAAAATAATTGTGCTTGCGGCTCGGGTATTGATCAATTTCGACCTTGAGGATTTCGGTACCTTCCAATTGGATAGCTGGCTTCTTCACATAGATCGGCTGGTTGATTTTTTGATTTTTCGAACGAATGTAGCCGGCATATTTGGGCTTTTCCTCATCCAGAACAATTTGTCCAACAACCGTTTTGACGCTATGATCCAAGACATCAATAATCTTAGCTTCTGCTGCCGTTCCTTTGTTTCTGTCTGCCACCTTGGTAATGACGATCTCAACAGTATCCCCATCGATGGCGTGGTTGACATCATTTCGACCAACAAAGAGGTCCTCTTCTTCGCCTTCTAAACTAACAAAGCCAAAGCCATTTTTATGGGCATGAAAGATCCCCTTGAGCGTAATAGCTGGGGCCTTCTTTTGAGCCAAACGAAGAGAGCCATCATCCTCGAATTTCAACTCATGACGGCGTTCCATCAGAGAGATGGTTTTGACCAAGTCACGAAAATCCTTAGATCCTTCTTTTCCTAGAGCTGCTGCCAGATCATTGATCTGGGCTTTGTCATGCTCTTGTAAATATTCTTTAATACTTGTTTTCATGAATGTTTTTGCTGGTTATCCAGCCTCCTTTTTCCTATCTACTTGTGTCTTTGTTTTGCAAAATAAAAATAGGCAAAGACATTGTCTGAGCCTATCTTATCTACTAGAAAGTACCATTAAGATCATCGCGATCAACAGCCAGAAGAAAATCATGACTCCTGTCAAACGCTGCATCACGGCTTCAAACCCGCGCGCTTTTGAACGTTCAAACAAGTCATTTGAGCTTGCGTCAAAGACGTTGCTCGATTGGTTTTTTGTTGGTTGCATAAAAATTGCGATAATAATCAATACTGATAATACTAGTAAAATAGTTGTTAATGCTCCGCTCATATTCAAAACTCCTTAAAATCCTCACTATTATACCATGAAATTCATTTCGATTCAATATGTAAGGTTACTTTTCTTTCCTTAGGACAGTATTTCAGAACCTCAATCTTTTCGGGATGGGTTTTGGTATTTTTACTAGTTAAATAATTCTGACTGCCACAGCTTGTGCAGGTCAATTGAACTTTAATTCGCACGTACGTCTCTCACTTTCAAATACTTTCTAAATAAGAACAAGAGGAACAATAAGTCTGTAAAGGCCAGGAGCGCCGTTCCATAGAAGACCCAATGGTAACCAAAATGCATGAAAATTCCAGATCCCATCATGGGCCCTAATACGCCCCCTAGATAGTAAAAGAGTTGGTTGTAGCTAAAGATCCGTGAGATGCCTTCTGGAGGAGTTAAGCGATTTAACAAAGCAGAAACTCCTGGTAATAAGGCTCCGGTTCCAATCCCAAAGAGAAAGCGTAAAATCCCCAATTGTAGTGGATTTTGTGCTTGGGCGCACAGCATATAAAGACAACCACTATAAAAAAGAGCAATCAATAAAAGCCTGTGATTTCCTATGCGATCTCCTAATTTCCCCATCCAACCTGCAAAGAGCATGCTAGAGACTCCCATAGCTGAAACGATCATCCCCGACACGAAGATGAGATTATTTTTTTGCCCTAAAGCCCTCACATAGAGTGGCAGGACTGGTGAGATAGATTGGGCGATCATTTGAATGGTCATACTGGTTAAAAAGAGGCCCAAGAGAATATCTTTTTGCTGAATAGATTTTACCAATTCCCAGCTGGATTTTTGTTCTTCTTTTGGAAGAGGCTCGTAGTCTTCCTCGATCCCCCAGAAGGTCAAAAGGGAAACCAGAAATAAGAAGAATCCTACTAAAAGAAAGACATTGCGCATTCCTAAATTCTCCGCAATGAAGCCCCCGATCAAGGGTCCCATCAGGGTACCCGCCACGACACCGGTCGATAAGGTCCCTAGGGCATAGCCTGATTGGTCCTTGGGGACTTGACTCGCGATCAAGGCTGTACTATTAGGAACAAATCCTGAAAAGACACCATTGAGTAAGCGCAAAACCAAAAGCCAAAGGACCGACGGCACAAAGGCGATCCCGCCCATGGTCAGAGTCATGGCAATAGAAGCTCTAAGCATCATGGGTTTGCGACCAAATCGGTCAGCCAGGCTTCCCCAGATAGGAGACATGATCGCAGAGGTGACAGAAGAACTCGCAACAGCAATCCCTGCATAAAAAGGAACAGCCTTGCCCGTAACGCCCAATTCTTCCACAAAAAGGGCCATAAACGGTACAACTAAGGAAAGGCTAGCTCCGATGAAAAAACAACCGATCCAAGCGATCCATAAATTTTTACGCCAATTGACTTCTCTTGTGATAAGATCATCTTCTTTCTAATTGTTGTAGAGCCACATCTAACTGAGTATAGAGAACAGCGAGATCTCCATTGTTGTCTAGAACCAGATCTGCATGGGCTCTTTTTTCGTCTAACGGCATTTGAGCTGCAATTCGCTCTTGAGCCTGTATTTCTGACAAGTGGTTGCGTTCCATCAGGCGCTTGAGCTGGGTTTCTTTTGAGACAGCTACCAACCATACAGCCTCAAACCACTCTTCATAATGCTGCTCGATTAAGAGCGGAATGTCCATAAAAAAGAGAGCTGTTTGAGCTGCTTGCCTGTCTCTTGCATCTACCAGAGCCTCACGAATCAGCTGGCCTTGGACGCGATTGGACCAGTCTCGTTCACTAGGATCTGAAAAAATTCGTTGACCGAGAGCGACGCGATCCAGTTCTCCATTTTCTGTGAGAATCTCCTTCCCAAAATGGTCTACTAAGACACGGTAAAGGGCTCCTCCTGGTGCTTGTAAGTCATGAACCACTCGATCAGCATCGATGACCATATAACCTTTATCTCTTAGATAGGAGGTGACAGTGGACTTTCCTGAAGCAATCCCTCCTGTTAATCCGATGATTCTCGCCATCTAGTTCTCCTTTTGGCAGTGGGGGCAAAAATGGGTCCCGCGTCCCCCCAGCTGGATTTTCTCAATCGGTGTCCCGCAGCGCAAACAAGGCTGACCTGTCTTTCCATAGACTTGATGCTCTTCCTGCATGGTGCCATCCTCTCCAAAAGCATTGCTGTAGGAGCGAATGGTGGAGCCACCCTTTTCAACGGCCTGAGCCAATACGGCAATTGTTTCTTTGCGGATGGCTTTGACTTCTCTAGCCGTCAAACTTTGACCTAACCGTGCCGGATGAACCTGGGCTCGATAGAGTACTTCATCTACATAGATATTGCCCAACCCAGCTACCAATTTTTGGTCCAAAAGAGCTGATTTAATAGGTTTCTTGGACTGTTTAAGAGCAGCTTGGAAGGCTGGCCCTTTAAAATCCTCTTCCGTGGGTTCTGGACCAAGTTTTTTATTCAAAAAATAGCTGTCTAGAAGCTCAGGTATGATGACTTCCATGGTTCCAAACTTGCGGACATCTTCATAGACCAGGGTGCTGCCATCTGTAAAGTGAAAGAAGACATGGGCGTGCTTGCGAAGAGGAACCTCATCTGGATAAAAGAAATACTTGCCTTCCATCCGCAAATGCGAGATGAGGACCAGATCCGTCAGATAAAACAAAAGGTATTTGCCCCGTCGTCCCATGGCGCGAACCGCTTGCCCCGGTAGATCATGAAGGAAGGCATCTAGATCTGTATGGATCATCTTTGGATACTTTACTTCCACTGACTGGATAGTTTTTCCAAGAATTAATTTCTCAAGACCTCGTCGAACGGTCTCAACTTCTGGTAATTCTGGCATAGGGCTCCTTTCAAAAACAAGAAGCAGGCCCCTGCCCACCTCTTATTAATATTCTTTTTCGTTGTATCCGAAATCAGCAAGGTCTAATTTCTTATCCCGCCAATTTTTCTTGACCTTGACCCAGGTTTCAAGAAAGACCTTGTCCCCTAGCATCAGCTCGATATCCTTCCGCGCAAGGGTTCCGATTTTCTTAAGCATGGAACCTTGCTTCCCAATGACAATTCCTTTTTGGCTATCCCGCTCAACCATAATGGTCGCACGGATATGAACCTTGTCCGTTTCTTCGTCTCGCTTCATGGAATCAATCACGACCGCAACTGAATGCGGAATTTCTTCACGGGTCAATTGAAGCACCTTTTCACGAATCATCTCAGAAACCAAGAAACGCTCTGGGTGATCGGTGATTTGGTTTTCTGGGAAATATTGGAAACCTTCTTCCAAATTTTCACTTAAGATATCCACCAATCGCGAGACATTATTGCCTTGTAGGGCTGAAATCGGCACAATTTCCTTGAAATCCATTTGATTTCTAAAATCATCAATTTGTGCTAAGAGTTGGTCTGGATGGACTTTGTCGATCTTATTGACCACAAGAATCACAGGTACTTTAGCCTCTTTTAAGCGCCCCATAATCATGTCATCGCCTTTGCCACGTGCTTCATCCGCTGGCACCATAAAGAGGACCGTATCGACTTCTCGAAGAGTGCTGTAAGCTGATTCCACCATGAAGTCCCCGAGAGCTGTCTTGGGTTTGTGAATCCCCGGAGTATCAATAAAGACAATTTGCTCTTTATCGGTTGTGTAGATCCCCATAATCTTGTTGCGCGTTGTCTGCGCCTTATCACTCATGATGGCAATCTTTTGCCCCATGACGTGGTTCAAAAAAGTTGACTTCCCAACATTGGGACGTCCTAAAATGGCTACAAAGCCTGATTTAAACGTCATAATTTCCTTTCACGAGGGCATGTTCCCTCTTATCCAAATACCAAAGCCCAGAATTTGGGCACAAAAATGATTAATCCTGTCACCAAGGCAAAACCTGATACGACCAGAACAGCCCCAGCCGCCATGTCTTTGGCATTCTTTGCTAGCATCGAAAAATGATAGTCACTGGCCAGATCCACCACATTTTCAATGGCCGAATTCACAATCTCAAAAGCAATGACCAAGGTGATGCTGAGCAATAAAAAGAGCCATTCTGTTGCAGAAATCCGAAAAAGCAAACCCGCAAGAAGGGCTCCTAATGAAGAAAGAGCATGCTTGCGCATATTGCGCTCCTCTTTAATGGCAGTAAAAATCCCTGTAATTGCGAACTCCAAACTAGAAGTGAAGTCCCGGTTTTTCCATTTTCGTTTATTGTCGTGTGAGTCCATAGGCTGTCAAAATCTCTTCCTGTAAGCCAAACATTTCCTTTTCTTCCTCCGGCGTATAATGATCATAGCCATTGATATGAAGAAAGCCATGTACTGCCAAAAATCCCATTTCGCGCTCAAAGCTATGGCCATATTCTTCCGCTTGCTCCCGCGCCTTGTCAATTGAAATAAAGAGCTCACCGATATAGGTATCAAATTCTGCCATCATCTCTGCCAATTCTGGATTTTCAGCCAAATCTTCCTCATCAATCGCGATCTCCATCTCAGGCTTGTATTCTAAACTGATGACATCTGTCGGACGATCCGTATCTCGGTATTCAAGATTGAGTTCATGACTGCGTTCGTTGGTCACAAACGTTACCGCCATCTCCTTGTCTTCTTTCCCAATCTTTTGGGCCGCAAATTCCAAAATTTCTCGTGTTTGTTTTAAGATTTCATCAGAGACTTGACCCGTCTCATCGACCATTTCAATATACATCTGGATCACCTCACTATTATCACTTTATTATATCACAAAAACCAGCCTATATACTAGATACAGGCTGGTTTTCAAACTTTTTCTTTGCATGATCATCTTACACTACCGTTTGCTGGATGGCATTCATCTGGGCATAGATCCCGCCTTGCGCGATCAAATCCTCATGTCGACCACGCTCTACAATGCGTCCTTCAGATAAGACTAAGATCTGATCTGCATCTTGAATGGTCGATAAGCGGTGGGCAATGATAAAGGTAGTCCGTCCTTTTTGCAGGACTGCCATGGCCTTCTGAATGACTTCTTCCGTCTCTGTATCGATGTGAGAGGTCGCCTCATCTAAAATCAGGATGTTCGGATTCATATAGAGCGTCCGCGCAAAGGAAATCAACTGTCGCTCGCCACTTGAAAAAGCGGATCCCTTTTCTACGACTGGATGGTCGATACTCTTTTCAAGGCGCTCTACAAAGGGCCATGCTCCGACTTTTTTCAGCGCCTCTTTGACCGCATCCCGATCAATGTGATCCTGGCTCATGGCCACATTACTGGCAATGGTTCCTGTAAATAGATAAGGATCTTGCAAGACAATTCCCATGTGGCTTCGTAGGCTCTCACGAGAGACTTGGCGAATATCTTGACCATCGATCAAAATTGCTCCTTCTTGAGGATCGTAGAAACGATAGAGCAGGTTCATAATCGAAGATTTACCCGATCCAGTATGGCCCACAAGGGCAATGGTTTGACCTGGACTAGCCTGAAAGGCAATATCTTGTAAAACTGGCTTGCCTTCTTCATAAGCAAATTGAACATCATCAAACACGACTTGAGCCTTTTCTATCTTCAGTTCCGATACACCGTCGGCCTCTAAGGGTTGATCCAAGAAGGCAAGGACGCGACTCCCCGTCTCTAGTGATCGCCGAATATTGGGAAATTGACGACTAAGATTGGCCATGAGATCAAACAGATTGATAACATAGTTAATATTGATAAATAAGAAACCAGCTGTCACACCGATATTCCCCTGTAGGAAAGAAATCCCAGCGATGGTCAATATACTTGCAATCACTAAAAACTTGAGCAATTCTGTCAAGGTCCAAGAAGCGATTGAATCAGCTAAGAGGATCCGATCATTAGCTCCTAGCATCTTCTGGGTAGTGGCTTCAAATTCCTCTACCACACCAGGCTCTTGATGATAGAGCTGAATCATACTGGCACCATGCAAGAGTTCATTGACTTGGGTATTGACCTCGCTTCTCGCATCAAAAAAATCCTTCATAGGCTGGTCCGTCATGACCTTGTAGAGATACTGGATTCCATAGAAAATTGGAAAAACCAGACACAAGAGTAGCCCCATCATAGGACTCAGGTAAAAGAGAATCCCTAGGATAAAGAGAAATCGCACCAAATAGATGACTAGTATCATACAAGAGTTATAAAACTGGGTCCGCAAGGTCTCCGTATCATTGACAATTCTTGTTGCGATCTTCCCAGCCGGTTTATCATCAAAATAAGAAATAGGCAGACCTTGCATGACTTGAAAGGCTTGGTCTCTCAGACTAGCGGTTACTTGATTACTTCCGTGTAGCAAGATCCGATTTCCTAGGTAGCTAATCAGCTGTCCTAGGCTCAAGACTAAGAGATAAAATGCTCCCATCTGAAGCAAGTCCTCTTGTCCTCCACCGTGGGTCAGTGCAGTCAAAGGCCCATCGATCATCTTTTGGAGAAGAAAAGGAGACAGCTCAGAAAAGATGGTCGCTAGTAAAAGACAAATAAAGCCGGAAAGAAAGACCGTCGGATAAAGAGTAATCCAAGATAATAATCGTTTCAATACTTTCATCTTATTCTCCTTCCTGTTTTTGTTGCCGTTGGTATTGTTCATAATACCAGCCCTCTTGAGCCAGTAAATCACTAGCTCTACCTTCTTCTACAATCTGTCCTTGATCCAAGACTATGATCCAATCCGCCTGATGAACCGCAGACAAGCGATGGGAAACAATGAGGGTCGTCTTGTTTTTACGCTCTGTTTGAATGGTGTCAATAATGGCCTGTTCGGTCTTCGCATCTACTGCCGAAAGGGAATCATCTAACAGCAAGAGATCCGCATCCCTTAAAAAAGCACGTGCCAACGAGATCCGTTGTTTTTGACCACCTGATACAGAGACCCCTTTCTCACCAATCATGGTGTCCATTCCCTGAGACATCCGCTCAAGATCATCCGCAAAAGCAGCTTGGGCTACAGCTTCCACCAAATCCTCTTCACTGGCTCCATTTTTACCCAGAGCAATATTGTCACGAATGGATTTTGAGAATAAAATATGTTCTTGGGAAACATAGCCGATTTTAGCTTCAATGGAGTGTCGGTTGTAGTCCACGATCGGTTGCTGGTTGACCAAGAATTCTCCCTCACCAACTGGGTACTGCCGCAAGAATTGTCGAACCAAGGTTGTCTTTCCTGCTCCGGTACGACCAACAATTCCAACTGTCTGTCCTTTCTGAATGGTCCAATCAATGCCTGATAGACTCTTTCGCTCAGCACCAGGATACCTGAAAGAATAATCCTTAAACTGCACCGAATCAATCTGCTCTAAATCGTTAGGACCATCTGTCTCGAGATCATCCGTTTCATCAATCACTTCTTTTAATTTTTTATAAGACATTTGCCCTGTCTGAT
Organism: Streptococcus parasanguinis; assembly: GCF_901875555.1. Classification (GTDB taxonomy): domain Bacteria; phylum Bacillota; class Bacilli; order Lactobacillales; family Streptococcaceae; genus Streptococcus; species Streptococcus parasanguinis_H. The sequence continues at coordinate 175,507 of NZ_CABFMD010000022.1, read as the reverse complement.
AGACCAAGATCAGGTCCGCCATCATCCACATAGGCTCAATTAAAAAGACCAAATACAGCTGCAAAGCCAATAACTTGCCAAGGCTCAATTGCCCGCTTGCTAATGACTGACCTCCAAATACCAAGAGTAGGACCGTCGAAAAACCAATAAAAAACAGGGCTAAGGGGCCAAAAGAATATTGGATAGAAGCAATTTTATCCCCTGTTTTGGATAGACTGGCTGTTTTCTTCTGAAACTGTTTGACCTGCTGGTCCCGCTTACTATAGGCCCTCATGACCCGAATCCCTTCGATGGACTCCAAGACTTCATCATTCAACTGAGCGACTGCTTCCCGGTTTTGCTCAACATAATCCTCCTGCTTTCTACTCAAAAAATAGGTCGAGACGATGAGGAAGAACATGGGAATAAAGGAAATCAAGGTTAATTGCCAAGAAATGAAAAACATGGTCGGAATAATAAAGGCAAACAAGCCACCACCAAACAGGAGCACCATCATCCCATAACCAGCCATGTCGGCCATGCCATCGACATCCGTCGTGAACCGCGTCAAGAGATCTCCTGAACGGAATTTCTCAAAAAAGGGACGCCGCATAGCTACTAGTTTACGAAATGCTTGTCCCTGAAGGGTCGCCTTGAAATGGACTGACGACTGAAAAAGGCGCAACTGCCAATAAAAAGCCGTCAGGTAATTGAGGATGGCTGATCCTACCAAGAGGACCATATCCCATACAAAGTTGGATTGCGTCAACGTCTGCTGACTCAAATGATCCACTAGACGCTGAATAACTTGCGTCGGGATCAATAAGGTATAATCATAAAGAATCAGGACCATAGCGATCTTCACATATCGCCACTTGCGCTCCCTGATATACTCCCAAATAGCTCTGATCATATATTCTCCTTTTCAAAATGGCACAGAAAAAACCCAAGCAAGGAGCTGAGTAGGTGCTCAGTCCACACTTGGGCCTTCTGATGCCTATTACCAATTCAGTTAAAGCAGGCAAAAATGCATACAAAAAACCCAAGACAGACTCCTCCATCTTGGGTTTCATTCATTTTTTACATAGAACTCAACTGAGATTGGAGAAGTTGTGTATTCAATTGTGTCATCAAAACATCTACTTTGTTCATGATGGTTTTCTCCTTTCTCTTTGTTGTTCTAACTTTACCACTTATTTCCGTGCTTGTCAACGTTTTTTTGAAAATTGTTGAAAAGGGAAGCTATTACATCAAATCGTAATGGGGTCTTCTTATATTCGACTTTAATTAATTCTTGTTTTGCTATCGTGATTATTTTTTTGATAAATTAAATATTTCTGAACTATTTGTGAGACTATATTTAATTTTCATTTCAAACCATTAGGTTCATTTTCTGATGACAGTTTAGAATTAACAAAAGAAAGCAATATTTTTATAAAAATACAGAACAAAACTTGGAATAATGCAATAATAGAAAAAATCACAGCTGAATGAAATTTCAAAATAGAAAAAACGAAAGTTCCAACTGGAGATAAGACCAAGGATAGTAATGAAACAGTACTAAAAACTCTACCTAAAAATTCTTCTGAGATCTCTGATTGAATTTTTGAAAATATTTGAACATCGAATATCATAATGAACAAAGAGCTAATTCCAAAAAGCAATATTATTAAATAAATATTATTAATAAAAGCAATTGGAACCAATGCAATTGAAGACATAAGTAAAAAGTTACAACATTCAGACATTGTGAAATCATTCTTAAAAAACTTATTGATGTACGCTCCAAGTATTTTCCCAATAGTTTGAACCTCTAATATATATCCATACATATAGGAAACATTTAAAAATTTATTTATAAATGGCAAATAAAGTTCTATGCCCGCGACGAAAAAATTTAATACAGATACCAATATCAAAATAATAAAGAACTCTTTTCTTTGAAGGATATAACAAAATCCCTCAATAATACTTTTCATTATATCTGCTTTTTTAGCAGTTTTCTGATCTTTAAAACCTTGTCTTTTAATAGCAAATTTCGATTCTATAATCGCAGAGATGACAAAACTTAATGAATTTAGTAACATTGAAACTTTGAAACCAAATAGAGAAATAATCCAAATTCCAAAAAATGGAACTATTATATTAAAAATCTCTGCTATACTCCTACTGTATGAATTATATATGTATATCGAGTTTTTATCCAATAAATCTCTAACTATTGCTTTGTAAGCAGGATTATTAAAAGAATTTAGAATAGCTAATATGATATTGACTATTATTAACACTATTGTACTATTAGGCATATCTAGAAATAAAAAAGCAACAAATGTTGAAATAGCAGCGATGATATCCGTTAAAATAAGTATTTTTTTCCTATTTCCAAAATCTGCAACAAAACCTCCTATTAAATTAAAAAATATTTGCGCTATTACCTCTGTTGATTGATAAATTGACATAAAAAATACTGACGATTTTGGTAATGCAGCAATGAATATTTTATTTGCGTAGTCATATACTCTATTTCCAAAATTATTAGTTTGTCCCCTAGAAATAAGTAATATTATATTTTTTTTACTCATACCCCTACAATCTCCCTTCAAAATTTGATTTTATATTATTAAATACTAATTCTACATTAGATATTGTTAAACTATCGATTTGAAATTGGAATAAATTTATACAAATTTTCATATCCATTTTCCTTTTCTCTTTTAAGTATTGTATAATAAATAAAAACTATTTAGACTTTTGTTGTGAAAGCGGGAAAAATGAAATCTAAACTTGGTCAAACACTTAGAAAAATACGAAAGAGCAAACAAGTAAGTATCTGTGCTATCGCAGATAAACATCTCTCTAAATCACAGATTTCCAGATTCGAGCGTGGGGAATCTGAGATATCTTGTATTCGACTTATCAATATTTTAGATAAATTACATATCTCATTGGATGAATTTCTTATTCTTCATGATACTGAATACACCCAAACGATATCATTTGGCAACTTAATGCAATATATCCGTAAAGAATATTCCCTACAAAATGTTGACAACATTAAAGCCTTACTCACTAATTCTACAATTTATCAACTCAATTCATTGGAACGAATTATGGTAAAATCAATAATCTATACATTGGATAATAAGATTTCACCATCCGAGGCAGAATTAGAATCTTTGACTGACTATTTGTTCAAAGTTGAAACTTGGGGATACTATGAAATTATACTATTAGCAAATTGTATCCGAACCATTCAATATAATTCTGCTTTTTTATTAACAAAGGAAATGATTAAAAATTTTATTTACTCAACATTGAACAAGACTAATAAAAAACTTGTTACTCAACTGGCAATTAACTGCCTAATTGTAAGTATTGACAAAGGAAAATTTCAAAATTGTTCTTATCTAATTTATGAGATAAAAAAATTATTAAATAATGAGTTCAACTACTATGAACAAACTGTATTTCTATATGCTACGGGCTATTATGAATTTAAAATAAATAATAGAGGTGGTTTAGAAAAAATGCAACAAGCTCTTAAAGTGTTTGAAATTTTGGGAGAAAATAGTATCAGGTCACAGTATCAGCAACATTACAATGAGCATGTGGAATAATAACTCTTATATTTTAAATAGTTCGCACAGAAATTCTGTACCCATGTCTTAAAACAGGATATATAATACAGGGCGTAGAAAAACTGTTCTGTTTTACAAATCTAATAAATTCTATCATCTACTGAAACTTTCCGCTGTGAGAAAAGTGAGAGTGGGACAGAAATCGGTAATTCGTTAGAATTCGATTTCGTCGTCCCACCTCCGCACAGTTGAGTAGGGCTGTATAAGATGATGAAATCAGCGTAATAGAGCCCACACAACCACTGCGTCTTGCTCGAAAATCCAAAGACAATTGAGAGGCTAGGACTTTTGTCCCAGCCTCACTCGGAATTATTGAGACCTTAGGCTCCATAATTAGTCATGGAACTTCGTAGAAGTTCGCTGACGTCCGTACTCACCTAAGGAAAGTTTTTAAGAAGAGCTTTTCTCCAATCTAATAATATAGATTTCTTTGTCCAATAAATAACTGATCTTAATAAGTTTAATATCCATATGACTTTCATTCCTTAAAATAAAAGTTATAATATTTTCAAGACTAACTTAGTGTAAATTAAAATAGGAATTGTATCATTGTACTGTTTCCAAAAAATTTGATAAATACGGTATGGGAATTGGTTCTGATATAGCAAATTTAAAACCTATTAACTAACCCTTAATTCGATAGCCTATAAAGACGTTTAAAGTAGCCATTAAGTTTTTTGAATATTTAAAGACAAGAAAAAGAAGCTTAGATCTCTCTAAGCTTCTCTCTTCTACTATGCTAGTTGCCGGGATTGAACCGGCGACCTCATCCTTACCATGGATGCGCTCTACCGACTGAGCTAAACCAGCAGTACCTATCTACTATATCATGGAGATAGGCCTTTTGTCAATATCTTGACTCATTTTTCTGCCAAATATTCTTCCTTAGTAAGGACATAATGGACTCTCGTCACCATTCGCCCCTCTTCATGCGGGTCTAGCATCGCATAAGCTTCTTCATGGGAAAATTGCATCCCTGCTTTGGCCATCACCCGGCCAGAAGCTGGGTTGTCCTTGTCATGAACGGCAATGAGCTTGTTCATCCCTAACTGTTCAAAAGCTAGGGCAATGACTGCCTTGGTAGCCTCTGTCGCAAGACCTTGGTTCCAATAGTCTTTATTCAGAACATAGCCGATACTCCCCTTTTTCAGACAAAGATCCAAATCCAGTAAATCAATCGTCCCAATAAATTTTCCATTTTCTTTGAGCTCGATCCCCCATCTTCCAAGTGGGCTGGCTAGGTAAAAGAGGGCAATATTATTACGTGTCTCTTCAAGACTTTGATTGGTTGGAAAAGTATAGCGCGTAACAGCTTCATCAGAAGCATACTCAAACATAGCCGGTGCATCCTCAAGAGTGACCGGACGCAAACGTAAACGCTCTGTCTCCATTTCACGATAAGCCGCTAACTTCACATATAAATTTTCCATTTGACACTCCTTCTTTAGGGATTAGTTTAGCAAATAACCTAAAGGAATGCAAGCTCAAATTTTTCCTGCTTTTTAACCAACTTTTCTATACAATAAAATCAATTAAAACAATCGGATAAGGAGTAAAAAGGTCATTGAGTCAAGAGAGAAATCTCACACCAATTGATGAATTGGTTTAATGTCTAACATTCAAAAGGCAAAGATCCTCTGATCTTTGCCTCTTCTTTTATTCCGTTTCTTCTTCCACATCCGGTTTTTCTTTGAGCACTGGATTTGGGATTGGCTCGTAGGCCCGAATAATTTCTGCGACGACTGGATGGCGCACAACATCCTTGGCAGAGAAATGCACAAAGTCAATTTGAGAAATGTTCTTCAATTTCTCCTGAGCATCAATCAAACCGGATTTAACATTTCGCGGAAGGTCGATCTGACTGGTATCCCCATTGACAATCATCTTGGAGTTAAAACCAAGACGGGTCAAAAACATCTTCATCTGCATGATGGTAGTATTTTGCGCTTCATCGAGAATAACAAAGGCATCGTCCAAGGTCCGCCCCCGCATATAGGCCAAAGGCGCTATCTCGATAATCTCGCGCTCCATCATCCGAGTGGTTTGGTCCTTCCCCAGGATTTGGTAAAGAGCATCATAGACTGGACGGAGATAAGGGTCGACTTTTTCTTTGAGATCTCCTGGAAGGAAACCAAGGCTTTCTCCGGCTTCAACGGCTGGACGAGTCAAAATAATGCGCTTGACCTGACCACGCTTGAGAGCTGTGACGGCCAAGGTCACAGCTAGGAAGGTTTTCCCTGTCCCCGCTGGTCCGATTCCAAAGGTCACATCATGATTTTTGACACTATCGACATAGATCTTTTGGCCAAGTGTTTTAACCCGAATGGGCTTGCCGAAACTATCCTTGATAATCTCTTCTTCATAGAGAGCGATGAACTTATCCAATTCCCCATTTCTCACCATGGTAATAGCGGTCACCACATCTGGCGTTCCAATGGTCATGCCACGGTTGACGAGGACCAAGAGAGCCTGAATGACTTGACGAACCTGCTCGCAGCTTTCTTCTTTCCCAATGATCTGGACGATTTCTGTCCGGGCGTGAATAGTCACCCCAAATTCTTGCTCCATCAAACGAAGATGGCGCTCGTTGGATCCAAACAAATGAAAGAGATCGTCTGGATGCGTTAATGTAATTTCAACTGAATGTTCTTGCAAAAAAAGAACCTCTCTACCTGTGTTTTTTTCTATTATAGCAAAGAGGCCGAGAAAAAACCATCCTCGACCTGTCCTTTTCTAATGGGCTTGATATTCTTCCCAAATCGCATCAAAATCACTAAGATTAAAGGAAAAACTAGCATGCTCTTCCAGATAGCGACTGACCTCATCGAAGTCATCTGTATGTTTGGGAAAAGCAGACTCATGAAAAGCCAAATCCGCTAAAATGGCCTTAGGCGCATTGCTTTTGGGATTGCGCTCTGTCATCAGCCAAGTATAAAATGATTTTCTCATAAGCCTCCTCTTAGATGATCTCTGTTCCAAATTGGTCTTGCTTGATTTTTTTCGCCTTCATCAAACCACCCAAAGCCTTTTTGAACTGGCCTTTTGAAATCCCAAAGGTCGCCTTGATGTCTTCTGGAGAGGATTTATCATTCAAGGTCATAAAGCCTCCATTGGCTTCCAAATAGGTCAAAATCATTTGGGCATCGTTTTCCAACATTTCAAACGAACGTGGCTTCAAAGACAGATTCAAGGTCCGATCCACTTCGCGAAAACCAATGACACGGGCATCTAGGACTTGTCCCAAGCGGGGTTCTGCATACCGCTCACTTGGATGGATAAAGCCCAGCATATTGTTCTCTGGAAGGTAAACAAAGGTCCCTGAAAGCTTTAGGCGATAGACAATGGCTGGCCAGTTTTGGTTTTGCATATTGTTGTAGGCTGGACGAGCCAAACGCTGGAAATCTTCCTGATAGGCTAAGATCCCCCAAATGCGATCTTTCTTATCAACTTCCAAGCGAATATAGAGACGATCGCCCTTTTTAGGCCATAGTTCTTTGATCTCCGGTAGGATATCTAATGAGACAACGATCTGCTTATCTGGTAGCCCTGTATCCACAAAGACTCCCAGATCCTTGCGTACTTCTGTGACCGTCCCCCAGCCAAAGCTTTCTTGAGTTGCTGTGACTTCAAGCGTCGTGAGTCGGAGCTTTTGCTTCATATCGGTGTAGGCAAACCCCTTGACACTTTCTCCAACTTGATGCGGGCCTTCTGCTTTGTCAAGCGCGTAGGTCTGGCCATCTTTTTGAACAAAATAGAAGTGATCATTTTCATCAATGACCATTCCCATGATGTAGCTTGCTAGATTCGTATTCATGTTTCCTTCTTTCCTCTTGCCTCTTCACAAGAATAATGGAAATAAAACCCAGCCAGCAGTGCTAACTGAGTCTTTCTTTCCTGTAGTAGTTGAGATGGATTAAACTTCCATCAATTCTTTTTCTTTGTGCGCTGTCATTTCATCAACGTGTTTCACAGCGTCATCCGTAACCTTTTGGATCTCTTTTTCAAGACCTTTCAATTCATCTTCTGTGATTTCTTTTGCTTTTTCTTGTTTCTTGGCTTCGTCCATCGCATCACGGCGGATATTACGGATCGCTACTTTGGCACTTTCGCCCACTTTTTTCACTTCTTTTGCCAAGTCACGACGAGTTTCTTCTGTCAAAGCGGGAATGACCAAGCGGATAACAGATCCATCGTTGGCTGGAGTGATTCCAAGGTCAGAAGCATTGATGCTGTGCTCGATGTCTTTCAAAGATGATTTATCAAATGGTGTGATCAACAAGACACGCGCTTCTGGAATCGTGATAGATGCCAATTGGTTCAATGGAGTCTCTACTCCGTAGTATTCTACGAAAATACGGTCCAAAAGACTAGCATTTGCACGTCCAGCACGGATGCTACCAAATTCACGTCCCAAACTTTGGTGAGACTGGGTCATTCTTTCTTTTGCTTTTTCTACGATTAGGTTTGCCATAATGTTCCTCTATTTTCTATTATTTTTCTACGTTATTTGATACGGTTGTACCGATATTTTCACCAAAGACAACTCGTTTGATATTGCCTGGTTCGTTCATATTAAAGACAACCAAGTCAATGTCGTTGTCCATGGAGATCGTGGAGGCCGTTGAGTCCATGATGCGAAGACCTTTGTTGATGACATCACGGTGAGTCAATTCCTCAAATTTCACAGCTGTCTTGTCCTTCTTCGGATCGGCGTTGTAAACACCATCAACCCCATTTTTCGCCATAAGAATAGCATCTGCTTCAATCTCAGCTGCACGAAGAGCTGCGGTCGTATCTGTTGAGAAATAAGGAGAACCGATCCCTGCGCCAAAGATCACGATCCGATCTTTTTCAAGGTGACGAAGGGCACGACCACGGATATAAGGTTCTGCGACTTGTTGCATGGCAATCGCTGTTTGAACACGAGTATCCACGCCAACTTGTTGAAGTGAATCAGCCATCACAAGAGCATTCATGACAGTCCCAAGCATTCCTGTGTAGTCTGCTTGGACGCGATCCATCCCTGCTTCAGCAGCAGGTTCTCCACGCCAAAGGTTTCCACCACCGATCACCAAGGCAATTTCAATTCCAAGTTCATGAACTTCCTTGATTTCTTGCGCCATATTTTGGACTGTTTTGATATCAATTCCGACACCACGTTCGCCGGCAAGGGCTTCACCAGATAGCTTGATTAAGATACGTTTATACTTAGGTTCTACCATTTTCTCTCTCCTTTTTTGATCTGTATTATTTTACCATAAATTACGCTTTTTATATAGTCATATCCATCAAAATTTTTCATTTTTCCAAAGCCCTTTGACAAGTGAAAAACCCAGTCCGAAGACTGAGATTTTCAATTATACTTTTTTCTTTTCGCAACGGGCAATCCATGGTAAGATAATGCCTAATGCAATCAAGACAAGCGGAGTCAAGATATTGGTCAATAGTGAGAATTGCCAAGCGACTGGGTCTACCTTAAAGTCCACTTTTGGCACCATCCCTAAAATACAGGCAAAGGCCGTAAACAGGAAGCACCAAGCCCCAATGATAAAGCCAAGTTTTGGACTCTTGGTCATCTTGTATTCTGCATCTTTGTACTTCTTCCAAGCACGATTGAGCATGATATAGGCAAAGAATACCCAGAGATACCGCATTGGCATCACAACAGAGTTCAGGTTGGTCATCCATTTTACCAAACCATCGATTTCTTGAATCCCAAAGAGGGGAACAACGATGAGAAGACTGACCAAAATCCCTGTCAAGAGGTAACCATTTGTCAAGATGCCTTTCTTGCTGCGTTTACGAAGCCAAGAAGGAATATATTCTTCATCTGCATTATGGAGCAAGATTTGAAGAGGAGCATCGATTGAAAAGGCTAGGGCTGCAATTTGTCCAATCATGTCCGTCAAGGCATAGATAACTACCAAGACATTGCCAACTCCCCAGTGTTTTCCAAGAATTTGGAAAGCTTGGAAGGCACCATTTCGCATCAAATCTTCTGGAATATGTCCACTGTCAAAAAGCATCCCCATAGCCAAGGAACCAAGGATGGCAGAAAGTCCAACCATGATCGCCATGACAATCATTCCTTTCGGAAATTCACGCGCAGGATTACGGGTTTGATTGACATAAGGCGAGATCTTCTCAGCCCCACCTACTGCAAAGACTAAAAGAGAAATGGTCGTGAAATATGAAAAGTCAAAATTTGGAATATAGGTACTCACCTGATCCATATGTTGGGTTGCAAACTTTATACCCGGATTGAGGAAAGGAACTCCAACTGCTAAAAGGACAAAAAGGAAGGACATGATCAGCATGGCACTACCAGCCAAACTACCGATGACTTTCAAGGTCGTCAAGCCTTTGGTAGAGAGGTAGAGGAACATTCCAAAAATGATCAAGCAGAGGATGACCACCCATTGGATGCTTAAGCCACTCACAAATTTGTCATTTCCTTGAAGAACCCAACCGAGAGAAATCAAAATTCGTTGAGGTTTTTGGGCTAAATAGGGAATGTGTACAACCCAGTAGGTCCAGGCCGCAAAATAGGCAAGACGTTTTGTAGAGGTCTTTTCAACCCACTCGCTGACACCACCTCCACTTTCTTTAAAGGTTGAACCCAGTTGACCAACAATCAAGGCATAGGGGATGAAATAGATAGCCAAAATCAAGATCCAAGAAACAATAACAGAAATACCTTGGGTCGAATAGTTATTCACGACATTACCCAATCCCCACACCATATTAAAAGCAATGAGTGAGACCATGAGCCAATTCAATTGGTTGTGATCTTTCTTCATAATAGATCTCCTTATTTTTTGATAGATCTAGTATAACATTTTACTTTTGTTTTGTAAGCGTTTTCTACTCGTTTTATTAAAACTTTTTGGATAAAAAAAGCTACCCGAAGGTAGCTTTTCATTTACATTAAAGTGAGTTAACATCCACTTTGATACCAGGACCTTGAGTTGTTGTCAAAGTCAAGCTAGTTACGTAAGTACCTTTAGCTGTAGCTGGTTTTGCTTTTTGGATAACATCGTTGAAAGCTTTAAAGTTTTCAACCAATTTAGTATCATCGAATGAAACTTTACCGATGATGGCTTGAACGATACCTGCTTTATCCGCACGGTAAGTGATTTTACCACCTTTAGACTCTTCAACTGCTTTCGCAACATCCATAGTTACTGTACCAGTTTTAGGGTTTGGCATCAAGTTACGAGGTCCAAGGACACGTCCAAGACGTCCAACAAGAGCCATCATGTCAGGTGTAGCGATAACTACGTCGAAGTCCAACCAACCATCGTTGATTTTCGCAACAAGGTCATCTTCACCTACGAAGTCTGCGCCAGCAGCTTTTGCTTCTTCAGCTTTTGCACCACGTGCAAATACAAGAACGCGAGCAGTTTTACCAGTTCCGTTTGGCAATACCATTGCACCACGGATTTGTTGGTCAGCTTTTTTCACGTCGATGTTCAAGTTGTAAGCAACTTCTACAGTTGCGTCAAATTTTGCAAAGTTAGTTTCTTTTGCAAGAGCTACAGCTTCTTCTACGCTGTAGACTTTTGTGCTGTCGATTTTTTCAAGAGCAGCACGAAGTTGTTTGCTTTTTTTAGCCATTTTATCTTTCTCCTTGTAATGTGGTCATATCGATTTTCATCTCCCACGTCACTCGTCATTTGATCAAGTGTATTGCGGGCAAATAGGATTGTTACAATTAGTCAGTAACAGTGAATCCCATAGAACGAGCAGTACCTTCGATCATACGCATTGCAGACTCAATGTTTGCAGCGTTCAAATCTGGCATCTTAGTTTCAGCGATTTGTTGTACTTGTGCACGAGTTACAGTTGCAACTTTCGTTTTGTTCGGTGTACCTGAACCTTTTTCAACACCTGCAGCTTTTTTCAAAAGAACAGCAGCTGGTGGTGTTTTTGTAACGAAATCGAATGATTTGTCTTCATAAACAGTGATGACAACTGGGATGATCATACCAGCTTGATCAGCTGTACGAGCGTTAAACTCTTTAGTGAATCCCATGATGTTGATACCTGCTTGACCAAGCGCTGGACCAACCGGTGGAGCTGGAGTAGCTTTACCAGCAGGGATTTGCAATTTTACAAGTTTTTCGACTTTTTTAGCCATTTCTTAAATCCTCCTTTGTGGTTTTGGCGGTAATTACAGATTTTTACCTCCCACAAGTATGCTTTGTGCATACCTTTCTATTATACACGATTTCTTATTTTTTGCAAGAAAAAATCAAAATATAGTAAACTTTTTTTCCGTTTTATGATAGAATGAAGCTATGTTAATCAAAGTTGCTTCTGTATTATTTATTTTTTTAACGTTGATTCTGAGCGGTATCATTGTCCACCTTTTTAAGCTTCAAAAAAGAGGATGGCGATCGACCGATATTGCCTTTCCTTTATTTGCCTTAGAGTACTACCTGATCTCAGACAGCGCCTTTTATCACAGCCTCTTACCACTGCTAGCTTTAAGCCTTTCGCTTTTAGCCTTGGGGCTAACGATTTATTTCTTAAAAAAGAAAAAGAGTTTTTACTACCCTAAATTTATCAAATACTTCTGGCGCGCTGGATTTTTGGTTACCTTCTTGCTCTATCTGATCCTAACTGCTAGTTTGTTTATCTAATACTGAAAAAATACCATCTTGTTTCATTTCAAGGTGGTATCTTTTTTTAACCAACTACGACGATTTGAATGAACTAGTAAGTCTTTACCATTGTTAATGATTCATTTTTACAATTTTATGATCGACAATCTGATAAATAGAATCGTAATCTTCTTTCTGGTATTTATGAGCTATTTCTATCAAGGTACACTTTTGTTGAGCCAATATTTTTCGAATCTCTCTTGCATTTGTTTGATCCAATGCTGCTGTCACCTCATCGGCTAATAAAATGGGTTTTGGTCGGAGAATACACCTTGCAATTTCTAGTTTCATCATTTGTCCTCCAGATAAATTCTGTGGATCTACTTGATACTCTAAATCACCAGCTAATTCGTCCCAAAGATGAACAGATTCTAAAGCTTTTTGAAGTTGGTCATCTGAAAACTCCTGAAACAGGGTCAAATTTTCTTTTACAGTCCCCTTAAATAGATAAGGTTTTTGATGAATGAGATTGACCCTGTCGTAAGAAGGATAGCAAGATTTTCCTTTTCTATCTATCAACTCAATACTTCCACTATATTCCTTATCTTCTCCACATAATAAGTGAAACATAGAAGTTTTACCACTACCACTGGTACCTGTGAGAAGTACTTTCTGACAAGCAGCAATCGTCAGGTTTGTATTTCTAAAGATCAAATGATCTCCAAATGTCTTTGTTAAATCATCGATCTGAATACTGAGCTTTTCTGCAAAAGGTTCTAAAATGGTTGTCGTCTCATCCACTTCAGGCATTTTCAAAATCGACACAACTTTCTTTTTGACAACCATTGATCCTTGCAAATTAGAGGTCATTTCTAATAATTGTTGCAAAGGGGAGATTAGATTCATAGAAGCCGTCATCATGGCGATGAGGGTTGTCAGAGACAGGGTCGTAGAAGGAAGAAGCAACAAACCTGTTAACAAGGGGGCAATCAGTCCTAATCCTTTTAAGGGACCCGTCCAAAACATGACTAAATTGTGTGTTGTATAGTAGGTATATTGTTGATGCTCCGTTTCACTAATTTCTTTCAGAACATGTTGAGAAAATTCAGTTCCGGCTTGATTGCTTTGGATGGTTTGAATTCCTTTGCTGAAATCGGTGATACTTGATAAACTTTTCTTTCTTGCCTTACTTAGCTCTTCCCCACGTTTTTGTAGGAGTTTGTTAAATACAAACTGAGGAATGATCATCAAGAAACCACCTATTGTAAAGAGACAACCAATAAAAAAGTTCTGCATGATGAGATAGACTATAGATGCTAGAATGGATAAGCCAAATACTGGATAAATGAGCATAGGAGTCAAAAATTCTTGCCAAAACATCGGAATATCCTGTGTTAAAAATGAGTTTAACTCTGCCTCTGTATACTCTAATTTTTTTAGATGAAAGTAGGTTAAAGTTTTCTCCGAGATCAATATGTTGAATTCTTTGATGATCGATCGAACTAGAAGATTATCGATATACATACATGCATAGATCAATACAAATAGAGCAATTCCTCCTATACCAAAGACAAGTAAGGCTCCCTTATCTCGCGGATTAATTTCACCTGCAAACTGAATAATAAACGATAACAAAAGCCCTTGAAGTGAGTACAAAACAGCAAATAGAACATACAACATCAATTTCCATTTAGATAAACTTTTTAGAATGACTTGCATCTTATTTTTCTCCTTTCCCTTTTTATAGATATAGTATATAATATAAAAAAATAGTATATAAAAAATTACGGAAATCCGAACAAATGGACATTAGAGAAAAATTTAAATTGATTCGAAAACAAAGAAAAATCTCCTTAAGAGAACTTGGGAATATCGCTGGTTCTGCTTCGAGTATTTCTGATTTTGAAAATGGGAAAACCAATCTATCCAATGATATATTGCTTCAATTATTGGGGTACATGATTGTGGAGATTAATGAGATCTTTGATTGGAGTGATTTCCATAGTGCTGAGTTTTTAACCTTGAAAAAACGAATGGATGAAGCAATGGAAAACTCGGATTGGCCATCACTTCTTCAAATAAAAAATGATTTGCAAGAATTAGCGATCTCAAAGCATCAATACATTTACCACATCCTCTCCCTCGTTTTAGAGATTATCATTGCAGAAAAACAGCACAAAACCGTTTCACAGCAGGCAATAAATGAACTGACGGATTACTTTTTTTCATTAGATTATTGGACCAATCTTGACATTGGGTTAATGGGAAGTGTGGTCTCCTATTTCACAACTGAGGCTATTGTTCTCTTTACGGATACAATTTTGGAAAATACACCGGACAAACTTAAGAACAATCTAGATCGAATCAAAATCGATACGATTTTAAATTTGGTATCTGTCTTAATCAGTAGAAAAGAAAAAAGTGCTAGCAAACAACTGCTAACACTTCTATTCGAAAAACATTTCCCTAACTATTTTGCATTTCAAAAATTATACTTACTAGAATTAAAGGCCATCTATCAAAGTATTTGGGAAGATCCAAAGCAAGGGAGATCTCTCCATGATAATGTTATCCATTCGGTTTCATTGTTACTTTCAAAAGCCGAAGCACAAGAATGGGATGCCTATTTTCTAGAACTAACTGAACAGTAAAAATATCGTCATCCAATCGAAACTATTTTATCTGTTTTGCTCTTTTCTTTTATTTCTTCCGATGAAAAAACCAGCCTACTAACTTCTTGAAGACCTGAATCAAGACGAGAGCAAGAACTGCCATGATGGCGCAGATAAGCAGCGTTTGAAGCCTCAAGGGGCTCATGTTAAAGAATTTTCCTAGGATACTACTTGATACCATAAAAGCCAGGATATTTCCTAGAAGAACCAGTCTCTTGTAGTGATTGAGAGGCTGAGATTCTTGATAGATGATGGCAAAACCGACGAAGGCCATCAAGCAGATGGCTGCACTCGAGAGCTCTTCCGATTTCATACCAAATGCTGAAGAGAATAAAACCAGACTAAAGATCAGTATAAAATCCGTCAAGGCTGCAGGCAAGGCATGTTTAAAGACCGTTTCGATAAAGCGTCCCTTGATGCGCTCACTGTTAGGCTCAAGCGCCAAGAAGAATCCTGGAATCCCAATCGTAAAGCCACTGATCAAGGACATCTGCGAGGGCATGATGGGATAGGTAAAGGCTAAGAGCGTCACTGAGATGGCCAACAAAATGGAGAAGATATTCTTGATCAAAAAGAGACTAGCTGATCGTTGAATGTTATTGACCACCCGCCGACCTTCTGCCACGATAGACGGCATCTTCCCAAAGTCAGAATCCAGTAAGACCACTTGTGCCATCTTTTTGGTCGCATCATTTCCAGATTCCATCGCAATACTACAATCCGCTGTTTTTAAGGCTAAAATATCGTTGACACCATCTCCGGTCATAGCGACCTTGTGTCCTTTTGCCTGCAAGCCTTCTACAAGGCTTTTCTTTTGCTCTGGTGTCACCCGACCAAAGACCGTATACTGGCTCGCCGCTTGGTGCAAGTCTTCTTCCGTCCGTAAGGTTCTGGCATCAATCAGATATTCTGCTCCTTCAATGCCTGCTTTTTGTGCAATAGCTGAGACGGTAGCAGGGTTGTCCCCTGAAATGACCTTAATGGTTACACCTTGTTCTTTAAAGTAGGCGAAGGTTTCTTTGGCATTTTTTCTTAAAGGATTGGAGAGAATGATCCAGGCTATCAAATCTACAGGAGCCTCTAACGTCTCTCCAAGGTCTTCTCCCCTATACTTTCCAAAGGCCAAGACCCGATTACCTGCCTGCGTAGCTGGGGTGATCTCTTTTTCAAGCTCAGAGAAGCACTCTCGTAAAACAAATTCTGGTGCGCCTAATACATAGATCCCAGATTCAAAGGCAATCGCCCCATACTTTTTCTTGGACGTAAAGGGCTGAACGTCAAAAGCCTTCCAAGGCTGGCTGACAGGCGTCTTGTGAAATTTTCGGATCGCATCCATGGTATCGTTTTGATCCATACTAGCCTTGACATACTGAGCTAGAGCTTCCATGTCTTGAGCGTCTTTAACTGGACGAATCTCTGTCACTTCCATACCAGGCTCTGTAATGGTCCCTGTCTTATCAACACAAAGGACATCCACACGCGATAAGGTCTCAATCCCCTTCATGCTATTGAGTAGAACCTTTTCCTTGGCCAATCTGACAGCACCCAGAGCCAGCGCCAAGGTCATCAAGAGGTACAAACCTTCTGGAATCATCCCGATCAAGGCTCCGACTGTTGAAGTCACACTGAGCTTAAGGCTGTCACCTAGGCTGATATAGCTACGAAGAAAAAGGAGGGAACCTAGCGGAATGATCAGGAGACCAATGATCCCTACGATGCGGTTAACCGCATGAACCATATCAGACTCCTCATGGGACTTGACCTGCTTGGCTTCCAAGCTCAATTGGTTGATGTAGGAGTCATTCCCCACTTTTTCCAATCGTGCCAGTCCTTGACCAGCAATCACAAAACTACCTGACATGAGCGCATCTTTCGCTCCTTTTTTGACCTCATCCGCTTCACCGGTCAATTGCGATTCATCGACTTTTAAGTCGCCCTCCAATAAGACCCCATCCGCATAGATTTGGTCTCCAGCTTGAAAACGAACCAGATCGCCCTCCACCAGCTGATCGATAGGGAGGGCAATTTCTTTGCCCTCGCGAATAGCAACCGCCTCACTCATATGCAGAAATTGCATCTGACGCAAGATCCGTCTAGAGCGAACTTCTTGTACAATTCCTACCAAGGAGTTGACCACGACAATCGGGACAAACAAGAGATTGTTCCAAGACTTCACTGCTACCAGCAAAATAGCCAAAATCAAAAATATCAGATTAAAGTAGGTAAAGACATTGTCTCGAATGATCTGTCCTAGGCTTTTTTCTGTCTTGATTGTGACCTTATTTTGCTTGCCCTCTTGGATCTTTTTTGCTACTTCTTCCTGACTGAGTCCTTCTAATTTATTCATTGCTTTCCTCACTCATGTATTTCCAAGGGCAGTCCTTCTGGATCGAAGAAAAATGCCATTTTCTTGCCATCAAAGTCATCGTAGCGAAGGCCTGTGTTTGCAATACCTAGCTGATCCAATCTAGCTAGATACGCCTCCACATCCTCCACTTTAAAGGCCAGATGACGAAGCCCCGCATGCTCTGGCAAGGGGATCTTAGGTCGTTCTGGAGCCGTTGGTTTGATAAAAAGTTCTAAAGTCAATTGCCCCTGACGGAGATTGATCAAGATATCTCCGCGTTCAGGACGGTCATATTCACTGACAATCGCAAAGCCCAACTGGTCCACATAGAAATGCAACATGGCATCGCGATCCCGTCCAATGATGGCAATATGATGAATCATGTCTAACTTCATCTGGTCCTACTTTCTATTTTCTATAAAAAGAAAAGGGAGTGGGGCAAGTGCCCTCTTCCCCCTAGACTGATTGTTGCAGTACTTTCCGAGGTTTGGTTCCTTCAGCAGGACCGATCACACCGGCTGCTTCCAACTCTTCCATGAGGCGAGTCGCTCGGTTAAAGCCAACTGACAAGCGACGCTGAATCATCGACGCACTGGCTTTTTGAGTTTCAACCACGAGCGCCTTGGCCTCTTCAAAGAGAGGATCGCCTTCGTCAGAGCCACCCATGCCTCCATCAAAGTCCGATTCGGATACTTCGCCTGGATCAAAGGCATCATCATAATCGGCTTCTGCCTGCTCCTTGACAAAGTTGACAATCCGCTCCACATCATCATCTGAGATAAAGGAGCCTTGCAGACGAATCGGGTGGTTTTCATCAATCGGTTTAAAGAGCATGTCTCCGCGACCGAGCAATTTCTCTGCTCCATTTTCATCCAAGATGGTCCGTGAGTCGGTTCCGGATGATACCGCAAAAGCGACACGAGAAGGCACATTGGCCTTGATCAAACCTGAAATAACATCAACCGATGGCCGTTGGGTCGCAAGGATCATATGGATCCCGGCCGCACGCGCCTTCTGTCCCAGACGAATAATGGCATCTTCCACTTCTTTACTTGCGACCATCATCAAGTCTGCCAACTCATCGACAATGACCACAATCAATGGAAGTGGTACTTGCTTCATCTCAGACTGGGCATTGTACTCCGCAACCTTGGCATTAAAGCCAGCAATGTTGCGAGCGCCCACTTTTGAGAAGAGCTCGTAGCGATTTTCCATCTCATCGACAACCTTCTGCAGGGCCCGACTAGCCTTGCGTGGATTGGTCACCACTGGAATCAAGAGATGAGGAATATCATTATAAACAGAAAGCTCCACCATCTTTGGATCGACCATCATAAATTTGACTTCGTCCGGACGGGCCTTCATCAAGATACTCGAAATGATCCCATTAACCGCTACTGACTTACCAGATCCGGTAGAACCCGCTACCAAGAGGTGGGGCATCCGAGCCAAATCAAAGGTCCGAGCTGAACCATCTACAGCCTTCCCAAGTGGAATCTCAAGGAGTTTAGCGGGGTCTGTCTTCGACTGCTCCCACAACTCACGGAAGGAAACGGTCGCAATCTCAGAGTTGGGAACTTCAATCCCGACCAGAGACTTCCCTGGAATCGGCGCTTCGATTCGCACATCCTTGGCTGCCAAGGCTAGGGCCAAATCATCTGCAAGGTTGGAGATGCGGTTAACCCGCACACCGACAGCTGGCTTGACTTCATACTTGGTAACCGAAGGACCGATCTCAGCCCGCTCCACTGTCGCCTTGATGTTAAAGCTAGCAAAGGTTTCTTCCAAAATGCGGATATTCTGACGAACGATGTTTTTCTCTTTGGATTGATTTTTGGGCTTATCAGGCGCAAAGAGATCAATCGTTGGGAGTTTGTACTGAAGGAGTTCCTTAGGTGTGAAGTCCACCTGAACTTCCTCCCCATCGTCTTCGAATTCTTCAGCTACCGGAAGCTCTTCATATTCTTCAGGCTCTTCCGGCCATTCTTCATCTGGCAGGTAGATTTCTGGTGTTGCTGGTGCAACAATCTCAGCTTCTGGGAAGGACTCTGTAAACGGCTCTTCCGCCAACACCTCTCCCGTTTCAGGATCTACAGGGTGCCCTTCCATAGAAAGGGGAGTTGGAAGAACAGCTCTTGCTTCTTCTTGCTCTCTTTCAGCTGCAGCAGCTTCCTCAGCAGCTCTTGCTTCTTTTTCTAGGAATTTCTGTTCGCGACGCTCTTTACGTTTTTCCATAGAAGCATGGAAAGCTTCGGAGCCCTTTTCAAACAAATCATAGATGGAGTAAGGGCTCATCAAGAGGATCCCCAATCCGATAAAGAGAAGACCGATAAAATAAGAGCCAATATTTGAAAAGAGGAAGGAAATTGGAGCATAAAGAAGGGCACCGATCATACCACCACCGGCAAAACTCTCCACCCGCAGATGAATCAAGTCTGCCATGATTCTTGAAAAAGTGACCTTGATCCCATTATTGTCTAAATGAAGAGAGGATACAAAGAAGGCCTGAAACATCAGGAGAACACCAGCAAAGAAACTTAGGAATCCCGAAATAACCCCTTCGTGTTTATCCAGCCATTTAAAGGCATAGAGGTAGAAAAAGGTCGCTAAAATAGCCAAGTAAGCCAAACTCCCAACAAATAGCCGGATCAAATTGTAGGCTAAGACCCCTACTGCCCCCAATTTCAAGGCCGCAAAAATTAAGACCAGACTAATCAGAATGGTCGCAATCATGCGATGAATTGCTTTTTTTCTTTCTAATTCTGCTTTGGACAGTCGTCTTGTCGACCGTGTTTTTTTTGATTGATTATTGTTTGCCATAACCTTTATTATACCACATTTCCAAGCTAGTTCCCTAGTAAAATCATTTCCGAAAATCTAGAGCAGAAAGCAGAAAAACAGCACCGAGTGGGCACTGTTACTTATAGATTTTTCTTTGGGTGGCGGTCAATGATGGCTTGATGTTCTTTCAACGCTTGTTTTCCTTTGTCCATCAACTGATAGCCCCGAACCGTGAACTGTTGGGCTAGCTCTTCTTCTGTGAAGTGATCAGCCAAAGCTTGGTTCAAATCGGCCGCTTTCATCTTGGACAAGCCAGCGACTCCCTTCTTTTTGAGAATGGCTTTTTTCATGGTCGCATTGATGTGGTCCAATGAACCAAAAGCAGATTCAATATAGGCATAATCCTTATCTACTAAAGCCTTCAAGTGTTCCGGTGCATGAATCCCATAGGTGTACTCGAAGTACTTAGGAAACCACGTCTCTGTCGTAAAGGTTCCAAAGTTAATCCGCCACAAGAGAATAATATCCCCAGCGACCAGAACATCGTGCAGGAGCTCCATATTTCTCTTCGAAACGGGCTTTGTGTCCAACAGCCAAGCTTCCAAATCCCTCTCAGGCGAAATGTAGGGTTTCATCTCATGGTCTGCGTAAAATTTTTCTAATATCTCTGAAATAGTGGTCACCTTTTTTGTCTTTCTCTTAAAAACAAGCCTAGATAGCTCCTTACCAATCTCTTTCAAGATGAGTCCATTCTGCAAACTCTTGATAAGTCTCCAATACTTTGGTTTGCTTCTCCCCATCATTACTTTCAACTGTTTCAATCACTTCTAATTTATCTTGACCAAGTGGCGCAAACCAATGTCTCAGTAATTGATAGGATTCTTCTACCGATATTTTTTTCTTCCGAAATGCTACTACCATTTTATCTTCTTTATTAGCCTTTCCTAACTGAATAAACTTAGGGTAGTCCTTTTCAAAGTTGATACAGTCACAATACGGATAAGAGAAGATAAAGAAATCGTTTCGGTTATATACATTGCTATTATAAATGGCGTCTCCAAGTGATGTTAAGTTATGACTATTGGGATAATTGCTTTTGAGTAATTTCTCTGTCGTTTCACCCACTATTTTATTGGAATCCAAGTCCATTTTAACGGTGATTCTGTTCTTTTTTTCATATTGTTGGAGTGTCAACAATAAATATTCCTTGTCATCCTCAATCACTATATTTCCTTGAAATAACAAATAAAAGTTTTTATCATAATTCTTAACAACTTGGTAAAGATCAACCTTTTCAGGTTTCTTATCTAGATAATCTAAATCATAAACAATCGCATGCCAAGTCCAACCTTTTTTGGGTTCCTCGTCTATTCCTTCATTACTTGCAGTCCGTGTTCCTAAAACTAAATAACGATCACCAATTGATGCCCATCCATTAAGGGAAGTGAAATCTTCAGAGCCTCGAAAGGAAATTATTCGTTTCTCTTCATCTAGATAGTGTAATTCTTTAATCGATCCTGCATCATACTTTTCCCATTTAATTTTATGTTCATTCTTTTGAAGGTCTATACTTTTCTGATAGACAATCATTGAGATAGATAGAATCGATACTAGAAGCAAAGCTACAATTTTCCATTTTTTCATTTTAACATCCTTTTTTTCCACCGAGACAGTCCTGTTAGTTCATCCCAAGCTCCCTTGATCCCTATTTCGATTATCGAATTTACAGATGATTTTCTTCATCCTCCAAATATTGTTTAGCCTTTCGAACGATATAGAGCGATTCATCTTCTGAGACTAACTTGCGAAAGAGCTCACTTGCTCTATCTGTATCTCCTTTAAGATTAGCATTCAAGGCTTGGTAGTAGATCATTTCCAACTGTTGGTACTTGAAGTCATTGCTTAAGCCTTCGAAATAATCATTGCTTTGGTGCGCAATGGTTAAATCATAAAGAGCGAGACAGACCTCTTTTGTTTTCTCAGCCAATGTTGGGTCTGTTATGGTCAATTCATTCAACCTACCCTCCAGTTCTTCTCTAGTCAAATCAGGATCTGTAAGGACGATTGATCTCATTAGATAACTCTCAAAAAAGTTCTTATATTTCTGCGGTAGTTCCTTCTGACTAAGTGCCTCCCTAGCTTCCTTTATGACAGCATCGAAATCTCCCATCATAAAAGAATAGGCGACCGTTGTTAGCTTCATATCTATCTGTAAAATGGGCTTTTTCACATTCTTGTTCAACTGAAGGTATTGCTGCCAAAAAGCTAAATCTAAGTCTACATGAAGCAAGGTGCTGCACTTGTTGGTATAACTCTTCTTGAGCCATTGGATGAATAGAAATAAGGCAGCAAGAACCAAAAAGAGGGCAGTAGTCTGAAGAAGAGTATCTCTGACCACGAAGCCAATGCAAATAATGAGAAGCATTGCCAACAAGCCAGCAGATCTAATATAGAGTCTATAGTTTTTGCGCATTTGACAATAATTCATACACATCACTCTTTTCTATTCCTGTTTTCAATGTGGCTAGATTCAATCCTGTAATTCGCCACCTTTTCCATTGTAGTATTGTTTAAACTCTTCATAAGAATGGATTTCATGCTCCTGTCCATCTTTTGAGTAGTAAGCATCTATCTTTACTCCAGAGATTCGATCTTGACCAGTAGGAGCAAACCAGTGAAGTAGTTGATCAAAATACTCCGCATTAGAAATAGAGTCTTGACGTGGGTATAAAGTATAACCTTCCTTTGAAAGTTTTTCTTTCAATTCAGGATGTTCTTTAAAAATATTTAGATTTACGATATTTTTATCTCTATACCCATTAAGCTCTATTCTTGACCCAATACGATACCCTGAATTTTTCACTACCAAACCACCTAAATTAGTATAGGAAGTAAGGATTGCGTCAATAGTTGTCACTTCTGTATCTATACTTTCGGGTTCAATATATTTATGATGATCTATATCATAAAATAATTCATATGATTTTTCTGAATTCTTTGACTCATTATAGCGCAACCATACAAGACTTTGACCTTTATTATTTATTACATCAAAATTTTTTGAATAAGCCTTTGGAAATTCTTTTTGAATATTTTTTATGAAATCAACTTTCGTTTCTGCCATATCTCTGCTTATATCATAGTATCGAAATCCAGTGTACTCTTTCTGTATCTTGTTTTGATCTTGTTTTTCATTATAATTAAAACTGACTAAATAACGATTCCCTACAAAATAAAAATCTTTAGCTAGAATATACTCGTTATGATCGCCCCAGTATGAAACATTCTTAATATTCCCTGACTCTACATATTTTGAAGCAGGTTCAGTTTTCTTGTGCTGATTCGATTTAGGATGAACCAATACGAATACACACCCTAAAATAAGTAGCAAACTTAATAGCATCCCTGCCATTTTACTCTTTAAACATTTTTTCATTCTTTTCCTCTACAAAACTAATCGTTTCTTTCATAAACTAAACAACTTATCTCCCATCATACCCGATTTCATCCCTATATGCAACTTCCTTCTTAATTAGTGATTTATCAAGCGTTGTCAATCTTTAACCAATTCTAGTGAATAGAGATTTCCATCTAAATTTGAAAGTATCGCAAAATTAAGGTACAATAGAGGAAGACAACGATGTTGGAAAGGAAGAATATGAAAAAATTAATCGCCCTACTATTATTTTCTGGCTTGGCTTTGACAGCTTGTTCGTCCAATAAGACAGACGCTAGCTCTTCAAGCTCAAGCAAAGAAAAGACCGAGCAGACATCAACTTCTAGCTCTAGTGAAAAAGATCAAAAGAAATTAGAACAACTGCGCAAAGATTTTAACGATGCCATGACAAATGAAAATGCGGTCTTCCCACAACTATCAACTGACGTGGCTGAAGACGAAGCAGAGGTTAAAATCACGACAACTGAAGGGGATATTACTGTGAAGCTCTTCCCTAAATATGCCCCACTTGCAGTTGAGAACTTCTTGACCCATGCAAAAGAAGGTTACTACAATGGCTTACTTTTCCATCGTGTCATTAACAACTTTATGATCCAAACGGGTGACCCTAAAGGAGACGGTACGGGTGGCGAATCCATCTGGAAGGGCAAAGACAAATCTAAAGATTCAGGTACTGGTTTTGAGAATGAGTATTCTCCATACCTTTACAATCTTCGTGGAGCCCTTGCCATGGCCAATTCTGGTCCAAATACCAACGGTAGTCAATTCTATATCAACCAAAATAAGGAAGATATTTCTAGCAAGCTCCCGACTGACCGCTTCCCAGCTAAGATCATCGATGCTTATAAAAATGGTGGAAATCCAACCCTTGATGGTGGCAACTACACTGTCTTTGGCCAAGTGATCGATGGCATGGATGTAGTTGATAAAATCGCAGCTGTTGAAACCGATGATAAGGACAAACCAAAAACAGATATCAAGATTGAAAAAATCGAGATCTTAAAAGACTATAATTTCAAAAAATAACAAAAGAGAACCGCGCGGTTCTCTTTTTAGATTCTTCTTAAAAACTTTCCTTAGGTGAGTACGGACGTCAGCGAACTTCTAAGAAGTTCCATGACTAATTATTGAGCCTAAGGTCTCAATAATTCCGTGTGCCTGAAACAAATCGGTTTCAGACACTTTTCTCACGGCGGAAAGTTTCGGTCATTACTCGACTAAATTTAAAAATAGAATCATTTTGATTTTTTGAATTACTTGTGCCGCTTTATGTAAACAACAAAATTTCTTCATTCTAAAAAGCGAGACAAGTTTCTCTTTTTGTGTTTACGTTAATTCATTAAAGTCCCAGATTTGATCCATCCAGCCTTCATAGAAGTCTGGCTCGTGGCAAACCATGAGGATCGATCCCTTGTATTCTTTCAGGGCCCGTTTCAATTCATCTTTAGCATCCACATCCAAGTGGTTGGTCGGCTCGTCTAGTACCAAGACATTGTTTTCACGGTTCATCAAGAGACAGAAACGTACTTTGGCTTGCTCTCCACCGGATAAGACCTGGATTTGGCTCTCAATATGCTTGGTGGTCAAGCCACAGCGGGCAAGGGCTGCACGAACCTCTGCTTGGTTGAGAGCTGGAAAGGCATTCCATACTGCTTCAAGCGGTGTCTGACGATTGCCTCCTGCAACCTCTTGCTCGAAATAGCCAAGTTCTAGGTAATCTCCACGTTCTACTTCTCCAGCGATCGGTTGGATGATTCCTAAAAGACTCTTCAAGAGAGTGGTTTTCCCGATCCCGTTGGCACCAATGATGGCTACTTTTTGATTGCGCTCAAACGTTAGGTTCAAAGGCTTGGTCAAAGGACGGTCATACCCAATCTGGAGCTCCTTTGCCTGGAAGATAAAGCGTCCTGGAGTCCGGGCATTTTTGAATTCAAAGGAGGGTTTTGGTTTCTCACTTTGCAGTTCAATGAGTTCCATCTTGTCCAGCTTCTTCTGACGAGACATAGCCATATTCCGAGTAGCCACACGTGCCTTATTACGGGCTACGAAATCTTTCAAATCAGCAATCTCCTTTTGCTGACGCTCATAAGCCGCTTCTAATTGCGACTTCTTCATTTCATAGACTTCAAGGAATTGGTAATAGTCTCCTGAATAGCGGGTTAACTGCTGATTTTCCACATGGTAGACGATGTTGATCACATCGTTCAAGAAAGGAATATCGTGGGAAATGAGGACAAAGGCATTTTCATAATTTTGCAAATAGCGCTTGAGCCAATCAATGTGCTCTGCATCCAAGTAGTTGGTCGGCTCGTCTAGTAGCAAGATATCAGGTTTTTCTAGTAAGAGTTTGGCCAAGAGGACCTTGGTCCGTTGCCCACCTGACAAGGAGGTCACATCCGTCTCCATCCCAAAATCCATGACCCCAAGAGCGCGCGCCACTTCATCAATCTTGGCATCCAAGGTATAAAAATCACGACTTTCTAGACGCTCTTGGAGTTCTCCTACCTCTTCCATGAGAGCATCGACATCAGCTCCGTCTTCTGCCATGGCCATATAGAGGTCATTGATCCGAGCTTCTGCTGTGAACAACTCATCAAAAGCTGTCCGCAAGACATCGCGCACCGTTTGTCCTTCTTTTAGGACAGCGTGTTGGTCTAGGTAACCAGCGGTCACATACTTAGACCACTCGACCTTTCCTTCGTCTGGTTGCATTTTACCAGTTACGATGCTCATAAAGGTCGATTTTCCTTCACCATTGGCCCCGACCAGACCGATATGCTCTCCCTTTAACAAACGGAAGGACACATCCTCAAAAATCGCACGATCCCCAAAACCGTGGCTCAAATTTTTCACTTCTAAAATACTCATGCTTGACTCTCTTTCATTGATTTCACTCGTATGATTATATCATCTTCAACTCAAAATGAAAAGGGAGTCCAACTCCCTTTTCTTTTACAAATCTAAGTCTGCGTATGGTTTCCGGTAGCCTACTTGAACCACTTTTCCGTCTTTGACAAGTAGGGGGCGCTTGATCAGCATACCGTCGCTAGCCAAAAGATCCGCTGCTTCTTTCACTGTCAGTTGATCCACCTTATCTTTCAAACCGAGTTCCCGATATTTTATCCCGCTAGTATTAAAGAAAGACTTGATTGGCAGTCCAGATGCTTTGATCCAGTCTTGCAATTCTTTGCTAGTCGGTGTTTCTGTAACAATATTTTGGCTTTGAAACTCACATTGGAGACCGTCCAATTCTGATTTAGCCTTTCGACAAGTCGAACATTTTGGGTATTCAATAAAGGTATACATCGATTTCATTTCTCCTTCCAGGTAATTCCTTCGTGTTGTAAGAGCCAGCGTTTACGATCGAGTCCAGACGCATAGCCTGTCAATTCTCCATTTTTTCCCATCACACGGTGACAAGGGACTAAAATTGTCAAGGGATTGCGTCCAACAGCTTGTCCCACTGCTTGGGCTGAGCCACAAGAAAGATCCTGGGCAAGCTGCCCATAGGTCTTGGTCTCACCATAGGGAATCTCTCGCAATAACTGCCATACCCGCTCTTGAAAGGCTGTCCCTTGCGGCGCTAGTGGAAAGCTGATGGCAATCGGATCCCCAGCAAAATAATGGTCCAACCACTCCTTCACCTTCTCATGGTAGGGATGGAACTGCTCCAGCGCCCCAAAAGGATCAGGCGCATCTTCTTTCGGATCATAAAAATCAAGTTCTACAAGGCCTTCTTTACTGACAATGATCGAAAGAAGTCCCATAGGGCTTTCATAGAACTGTTTAAGATAAAGAGTCATTGGAGGCTGCTTCTGCTCTTTGGTCCCAGCGGTCCTCTTCTGATACCACTTGGAATAGACTAGTTTCTGCTTTTCGTTTGATCTTTTGATAAGCCAGACGGACGCCATCAATTGGGACCTTTCCACAATAATGATAGCCTAATTTTTCAAGCAAATGTTGCATGACCAGATTATCCGGATGCGTATCGCAACGGAAATCAGGCCCTTTTTCTCCTTCGATCAAGCCTTGAAGGAAGGTCTGAGCCACCCCTTTGCCAGCAGCTTCTTTGGCCACAGCGACGCGGTGAAAGGTAACATACATATAGTTGTCATGCTCCCACTTGCCATCGTAAATCTCATTATAGGCTGCTTCATTTCCCTTGTGGACGGCTGCATAGGCAACGATTTCCTGATCTTCAACAGCCACATAACCACGACTTTCTAGAATATCCTCAAAAATGATCTCTTCATCTGGATAACCATCCTGCCACTGATCGACCTGTCTTTGCGCTAGGTTTTCCTTAGCATCTTGGATGATTTCCATAATTCGCTGGATCTCATTTGGATAAGCCATTCTAATTTCCATCCTGCACCTGTCCTTTCCTATTCTTGGTGGTACTGAGCATAGAGCTCACTCTTTTGTAGGCCATATTGTTTGGCGACCTGTTTAATGGCTTGATTTTTCTTCATGCCGTCTTTGACCAAAGCATCGATCTCTTGGATTAAGTCTACCTCTTCTAGATCTAGATCTTCTTCCTTGGCTCCTTCGACGATCAAGAGGCACTCACCTTTGAGGGGATTTTCTTCAAGAAATGCGACTAACTCTGAAATGCTGCCGCGAGTATATTCTTCGTAGATCTTGGTCAATTCACGAACCAAGACAACCAGACGATCCCCATAGACAGCCAACATATTCTCTAAGGTCGCCTTCACCCGATGAGGCGACTCATAAAAAATCTGCGTCTCCGGATAGGCCACTTTTTCTTGGAAAAAGGCTTTTTGTTGCCCTTCTTTGCGAGGTAGAAATCCATAAAAAATATGGGGTTGTGGTGCTAGGCCACTGGCAATCAAGCCTGTAATCCCTGCACTTGGACCAGGAACAGCTACGACAGGAATCTCGCGTTCAATCGCTGCCTTAACCAAATCATGACCAGGATCAGAGATACTAGGGAGTCCTGCATCTGAGACCTGTGCCAAATCTTTTCCAGATTCTAAATGGGCGATTAGATCTGGAATTTTCTCCTGGGCATTATGCTCATGAAAGCTAGTCTGGGGTGTCCTAATCTCAAAATGCTTGAGCAAGAGGCCTGTATTTCTGGTATCCTCAGCTGCGATCAAGTCCACATCCTTTAAGGTTTGGACCATGCGGTAACTCATATCCTCGCGATTGCCGATCGGTGTTGGGACCAGGTAAAGCACCCCTGTTTTCTTTTCCCCTTTAAAACTTCGTTGGATCTGCATGCTTACTCCCTAAATAACAACTCGTCACAAAACATACACTCTTCATCGTTCTCACGACGTTGGCCGTAGGAATAAGTACAAATGTGAAAACCATCATTGTATATGCGTTGCAAATTTTCACGACCATGGTGTTGAGATTTAGCCGATGAAGTCTTTTCTACTTCTCCCAAGCGCTCTCTCAATTTGTCATTTTCTAGACGAAGAGCTGTATTTTCTTCGATCACTTCTTTTAAATTTTTCTTGATAGCTTCGACCTCAGCCAAGGTGACCAGCAAATTCTGTGAAAAGCCGTCTAAAGCATCAAATAATTCTTTTTTATTCATTCTGTCTCCTTAACTTTCTAAGCTCAAAACCATATATTCCAGAGCATTTTGGAACGAAACATTGGCCTTCCACATGGTGCGAGCAAGACTCAATTTTTCCAGCAGCTGCTGGGATCTTCTCAAGCGCAACTGCTCTTCTAAAGCCAACTCCATCAATCGAAAGGACTGGCTTTGTTTTTCCTTATCATCTGCCAAGCTCACTAGGCGGGTCACTTCCAAATAAGCACGATTGCGACTAGATTGGCAACGGTCTATGAACTGCTCGCAAACTTTTGCCAATTCAAAAAATAAGGCATTCTTTTTTTGTAGTTCTGCCTCTTCAAGACTAAAACTAAATCGAGCCACCAACCTTGCTTGCGATTTGACCAAACCTTCTTTTTCCAAAAGCTCTGTCAAATAGGCTTGATTTTTTGGAAAATGGACCTGCTGGGCCCGACTCTTGATGGTGGGGAGGATTAGATTTTCATCAGCGGTCAACAAAAAGAGATAGATCTCACTCTGAGGTTCTTCCATAACTTTCAGGAGGGAATTGGCCGCATTAGTATGCATCTTGTCCGCATCTTGGACAATAAAGACCTGCCGACTTCCTTCAAACCCGGATTGAGAAAAGTCTTGAACCAACGAGCGAATACGATCAGTCTTTATGATCTGGTTGACTGGACGCACGATCTTCACGTCTGAGAATTCTTCTTCAGCAATCAAGCGACAGGATCGACATTTGCCACAAGGCCAGACTCCTTGCAAATCTTCGCAAAACTGACTTTGAGCTAGCAAGAGAGCCATCTCAAAACTAGCAAAAGAGCCTGTAAAGAGATAGGCATGGCTAAGATGTCCATTCTCTAAGATATGGGTGAAGCGCTCCACCAATTCTGGCTGGAGCTGTTGGATCTCTCCTAGATTCATTTCAATGTCCCCAAGCGATTTTCTAAAACAGCCAAGACATCCGTAAAGACTGCTTCAAAGGATTGACTGGCATCGATTTTCACAATGCGCTCTGGTTCCTTTTCATACAAGGCCAAATAACCTTGTCTGACTTTTTGGTGAAGTTCCAATCCTTCCAAATCCAAACGATTGACTTCCCGCTCTTGGTTTTTCGCAATTCGTGCAAGCCCTTCTTCGACATCCAGATCAAAGTAAAGGGTTAGGTCTGGCTTCAGACCATCTGTCGCGAATTGATTGAGCCATTCGATGTCTTCCACACTCAGACCGCGACCATACCCTTGATAAGCCACCGAGCTGTCAATAAAGCGGTCCATCAAGACAACCTTCCCAGCTGCAAGAGCTGGCAAGACACGTTCCACCAAATGCTGCCGGCGACTAGCAATATAGAGCAACAACTCGGTCTTGGCATCCATACTAGTATGGTCTGGATCCAGAATGACTTGGCGGATCTTTTCGGCAATGTCGACACCACCTGGTTCACGGGTTGTAATGAAAGGAATTCCTTTTTCTTCAAGTAGAGGTAAAATGGCTTCTAGGACCGATGATTTTCCCGCTCCTTCTGGACCTTCAAATGAAATTAATGTACCGTTTACCATAGTATCCTCTTTCTGTTTTTCTTCTTTTTATTTTACCAAAAATAAGGGTAAAAATCTTGTATTTTAGGAGAGAAAATTTTTCAAAGTCATTTTCATTTTTTCACTTTTTTGTTACAATGATCTTATAAAGTTTTAGGAGACAACCTATCATGTTTAAATTTAAAGATATTCTGGCTATCATTTTTGGGGCCGGCATTTTTTCGTTTGGGATCTATTTTTTGGTCATTCCCTTTCACTTCTATGAAGGAGGAGCAACAGGGATTACCTTGATCACCTACTACCTCTTCAAAATCCCTGTATCCATCATGAACTTGCTGATCAATATCCCTCTCTTCGTTTTAGCTTGGAAGCTGCTGGGCAAGAAATCTCTTTATCTGAGCTTGCTGGGGACCTTTTCGGTTTCGGCTTGGATGGCTATTTTTGAAGCTATGCCCCTCAGCCACCGCTACCATCATTTCATCTTTGACGCCTTTAAAGGAGATATTCTGCTTGCCTGTATCACCTCAGGGGTTGTCCTTGGTTTGGGGCTAGGGATCATCTTCAATGCTGGAGGAACCACTGGAGGAACAGATATCCTCGCTCGCATCTTTAATAAATACACTTCCCTCAGTATGGGAAAACTCATGTTGATTGTAGATGCCATTGTTCTGACAACTGTTGTCGTAGTCTTCCAAGATGTCCGTACCGCCATGTATACTCTCTTCTTCATCCTGATTGACACCCTTGTGATCGACTTGATTGGAGAAGGTGGTTTCGCTGGAAAAGGCTTCCTCATCGTTACAGCTAAACCAGAAGAGATTGCCCAAAAGGTATCTGACGATCTGGGGCGCGGGATTACCTTTATCCGTGGGATGGGCTATTACAGCCGTAAGGACCTGGATATCGTCTACTGTGTCGTTTCGCGGAATGAGATGAAACAAATGAAAGACATCATCAATCGTATTGATCCATTCGCCTTTATCACGATTTCCGAAGCCCATGAAATTCTCGGCGAAGGCTTCACTTTAGATAAAGAAAAACAACCCATTACCCGTTAATAAAAAAAAGGCTAGATTTTCATCTAGCTTTGTTTTTCTATTTATGATTTTCCTTAGGTGAGTACGGACGTCAGCGAACTTTTACAAAGTTCCATGACTAATTTTTGAGCCTAATGTCTCAAGAATTCCGAAAGCATGAAACAAGTATGTTTCATGCTATTTTCTCACGGCGGAAAATCTTAGAATACACGTGGTAATTAATAAAATCATAAATATTTTTATAGAATTTATTAGATTACTTTATACAAAACCAGACTGGATGTTCATCCAGCCTGATTTTTTATTAAATAGCTTTTGCGCTAGTTCGAATGATTTCATCGACTTTCAAACCGTTGGCTTCAAATTTAGTACGGATTCCTTCTAGATCTGTCACCCCATCAATTTGAACTTCGATGACGACACGATCGTCTTTGGTTGGGATATTGACTGTATTGGCGATGTTATACCCTTCTTCTACAATCAAGTGAATGATTTGTTCTAGAACGCCAACCTTATCTTCTGTCACAAAGCGAACACGGACTCCTTCTTCTCCATAACCGGAAACTTCAAGGAAGGCACGGAAAATATCACGATCCGTGATGACACCGGATACTTGCTCATTGTCCACGACTGGAAGAATTCCCACCTTGTTCTTATACATGAGGTAGGTCGCATCTTCTAGACTTGCAAATTTTGAGACAGTAATGACATCACGAAGCATGACATCTTTGACCTTGGTCTTGTTCAAGAGATAGTTCATTTCAAAAATAGACAAGCTGGTTGCTTTAGATGGACTGGCTTCTGCAATCGTACCTTCTGTCACCAAGCCGACCAATTTGTCATTTTCAATAACCGGCAAACGGTGCAAACCTTGTTCGCGCATCAAATCTGCCGCATGGGCAATTGTAGTATCTGGACTAATGTAAACCACTTTACGTGTCATAAAATCTTTAACAGCCATAACAAGTTCTCCTATGCTTTTACTAGTTTTATTATACTTGATTTTAAGAATGATTTCAAACGCTTTCAGCAGTTTTCTCTTGTTTTCAAAATTTAGAAAAATCAAACACACGTACCTTTTTATTCAACATTTAAATCTTGCAAACTAATCTTAGTCACTAGTAACCGATTTATTAGAAAATAAGGAAAGTACAAATACCACAATAGATAATAATAAGAATGCACCCCAAGCAAACTGAAAGTTCCAAATGGATAAACTTGTAAACAAAATAGTTGCTAATGGCATTGATAATACTGATATAACCTTAAAAAAACTACTAGTTTGTGCAAGAATTTCCGGTGGAAGTTTTGCCATTAATAGACTATTTAATTTGGGATTTACCTTACTGCTAAGATACATCATGA
Organism: Streptococcus parasanguinis; assembly: GCF_901875555.1. Classification (GTDB taxonomy): domain Bacteria; phylum Bacillota; class Bacilli; order Lactobacillales; family Streptococcaceae; genus Streptococcus; species Streptococcus parasanguinis_H. Next base: position 142,542 of record NZ_CABFMD010000022.1, on the reverse strand, counting down.
ATGCCAACACACTAAAGGAAATAATTTCCAAACCATTTATCCAACCACATATTCCTATTAAAATTAATAATCCACTATCTATTTGAAGTATTTTAATAAGTGAAAGCTTAGAAAAATAATCATTAGGGGTCATTCCACCAATTAGGGCTGAAACAAATAATATTGTTTGAAGTAAAAACACCGACTGAGCAAAAGATAAACCAAAGGGAGTTATTTCTGTAAATTTCAAATTGTACATTATTAAAATAGCACCGCCTAGCGAATTTAATCCTAAAATTGAAAAAATCATTAGACCAAAACGTACTTTCTCTTGATATTTAAATATACTTTTACTATTTTTGTAAAGGTTCTTAATTTGGGAGATAAACCCATTTTCTGGTGAATAATTAACTTCTGGATGTGTCAATTGTCTTTGAATTTTAAGCAACACCATCGATGATAATAAGAAACTTATAGCATTTATTGTAGCTAAAAAGAAGAAATTATTATGAGAAATCGTTAGTAACCAAACACCCAAAGTTTGACCAGAAATCAAAGTTATTTGACTAATTACTTGATCAAAAGAGTATGCTTCCATCAGTTCTTCTTCAGGAATGTGGGACTGAAACATAGGTAACACTAGGCCTCTTCTGTACTCTGCAATACAATCTGATAGGATGTTAATGAAACATACAATTGAGAAAACTAGCCATGAATTTTCTTTCGATAAGAACGCAACTATAATAAATAATACTGCTTGTATATATCCTAATAATAGCAACCACAATTTCTTATTCTTTGTTTTGTCAGCCTGCATTGCAATAAAAAGAGCAAAAATCGTTGGAATATATTGTATAAAACTCGCTACACCAACTGCCAATTTACTATTCGCCATACTTGCTGCAAAAACCACAAAAACAAGATTATAAATAGTTGACCCTAAATCATCAAAGAAACTAGACAACACTAGATTCCTAAAAAATATATTTCTAAAAAAGACTTTCATCTGCAATACCTTCCTAGTAGATACTTAATAGACATGACTTAAATTCTAATAAAAATATTTATTATTAGAATTATTTTATTCTTCTATATGAATTAACAAAATATCGAAGAATTTAATTGTTATATCTAAATATAGTTTACTACTAAATTTTAAATATTTAACAGAGTTTCAAATATGAAATATCCTATCTCATACATCTAATCTTTTTCCTAATTTATATGTATCCCAAACTGGTCCAATTTTACCTCTAAAATATTAATCAGTTGACTATCACCAACAACTCGAAGAGACTCTATAAATTGTTTAATTTCCTTTTTAGAATTTTTTGACTTTAAATAACCATTTACTAATTTTAAAAATTTTAACAACATGATTTCTAGCATATCATATGGGAAAAGAAGTTTTTCTAGCTCGAGTATAAACAATGGAACTTGAGTATCAATTTTTCTTAAAATTAATTCGCCAATTAAATTTATGTACGTTAATTTTAAAGAACTTAAATTGTGTTTAAGAAAATTATAATCTTTAGTCCTTTCCGCAAGCTGATCTCCAAAAAATAATAGATCTTCATCTGAAATTAAAGTCATTGTATTTCCAAATACATATAATTCAAACCATGTCCAAGATTCAATTGAAAATAGATAATCTACCAATACTTTTTTATCTTCAATATTTATTTCATAGTTTTGGTCTAATGAATGTATCGCGTTTTCAATAATGAATGACTGAATTCTTTGATAACGATCCGTCTCTTCACTCTGTAATACTTCGGTTAATAGATACTCTAATCCTTTAATATCCTGTTTCAAAAATAAAGTGGATATCTTCTTACCTAAAATAATATCTTTAGGTAATTCATAATTATTTAATTTATGGCCAAACTCTTCAAAAGTCATGTGGATTGATTCTATCGCTATTAATAATTTATCAGCACTTAACATCGTTTGCCCATTTTCAAATTTAGACAATTGTGCTATGCTTAATCCTTTTCTAGCAACATCCTTTTGTTTTAAGCCTCTGGCAATTCTTAGTTCCTTATATAATTCACCCAATTGAACTTTACGATCTATGCGCATATCTTATAATCCATTTCAGTCATTAGTAATTACGTTTATTTTACCAAATTAATAAAGGAAATTATATATTTTAAATTATTTTACTAAGAAAAAATCTCAGCCAGTAAAAATGAAAAAAGAAAGGTCTCCAGGACCTTTCTTTTGAATATTGTAAAACTATCTTTCCTATAATATAAGATTAATAATTCTTCATAATAGAAATTATGCTATTTTTTGAATCATTTGGGAGTATATTGAAACTTTCCGCCGTGAGAAAAGTGCTTGAAACAAGATTGTTTCAAGCACTCGGGAGTTTTGAGAGTAAAACAGTTCGGGGAACTGTTTTAGCCTGAGCTTAGAAATTAAAAAGCGAAGGGGCTCAAAACTAAGTCATGGAACTTCGTAGAAGTTCGCTGACGTCCGTACTCACCTATGGAAAGTTTCTAAATTTTCTTTGTCATCAATACGAAGAAAGATTTAGCTATCTTTTTCTTTCAAACAAACTTTAGAAATCTTATCCACCCAAATAAGCCTTACGGACTTCTTCTGAGGCTAAGAGTTCTTTTCCTGTTCCGGAAAGAACGACTTTCCCTGTTTCGAGAACATAACCACGGTCTGCGATGGCAAGGGCCTTGTTGGCATTTTGTTCAATCAAGAGAACGGTTGTTCCTTGTTTTTGGATATCTTGGATGATATCAAAGATTTCTTGGATGAAGATTGGGGCCAATCCCATAGAAGGTTCATCCAAAAGCAAGAGTTTTGGCGTCGACATGAGGGCACGACCCATTGCGAGCATTTGTTGTTCCCCACCAGATAGGGTGGCTGCATCTTGGTTCTTCCGTTCTTCCAATCGTGGAAAACGAGAGAAGACTTTCTTCAAGTTGGCTTGATTTTCTTCTCGATCTTTCTTCAAGAAAGCTCCCATTTCCAAGTTTTCCATAACGGTCAAGCCTGGAAAGACGTGGCGGCCTTCTGGAACTTGAGAGAGCCCTGCTGCTACAATCTTTTGAGCCGGAACCTTTTGAATCTCCTGACCCAAGAACTCGATCTTCCCAGCACTTGGACGCACCAAACCTGAAATGGTACGAAGAATAGAGGTTTTCCCAGCACCATTGGCACCGATAAGAGAAACAACTTCCCCTTCATTGACTTCGAAACTGACATCACGGACAGCCTGGATCATGCCATAGTGTACAGAAAGATTTTCAACTTTTAACATAGACATTAGGCTTCACCCCCTAGATATGCTTCGATTACGCGTTTGTTGGTCTTGATTTCATCTGGCGTACCATGGGCAATCAAGCGACCATATTCCAATACATAAATCCGCTCTGTTACTTTCATGACCAAGCTCATATCGTGTTCGATCAGCATGATCGTAATATTGAATTCTTTTTGAATGCGACGGATCAATTGGGTCAATTCTGCTGTTTCTTGAGGGTTCATCCCTGCAGCAGGTTCATCCAAGAAGAGGATTTTTGGCTCTGTAGCAAGGGCACGAACGATCTCCAAGTGACGTTGTTGTCCGTAAGCTAAATTCTTGGCCAAGGTATCTGCTTCTTTTTCCAAACCAAAAATGGCTAACAATTCAAGAGCTTTTGCTTTCAAAGCTTCTTCATTCTTATAATAGCTTGGCAAGCGGAACAGACTAGCAAAGACATGTGGTTTGTGGTGATTGGCAAAGGCAATCAAGACATTGTCCAAAACGCTCAAGTCTTTAAAGAGACGAATATTTTGGAAAGTCCGTCCCAGACCACCAGCAGCGATTTTATAAGGTGCTTTACCGTTTAATAGGTGCCCATCTAAAGTAATGGTTCCTTCACTTGGCTCATATACTCCTGTTAGGAGGTTGAAGAGGGTTGTTTTACCAGCACCGTTGGGTCCGATCAAACCAACCAATTCCCCTTCATTGAGTTCCATGGTCACATCCCCAACGGCTGTCAAACCACCAAAGTTTTTTGTTAAATTTTTTACTTCAAGAAGTGCCATTAGTTAGCCTCCTTTTTTGAGAGTAGTTTTTTCAAGCTAAATTCCCATGTTCCAAGAAGACCACCTGGACGGAAGATCATCACGAGAATCAAAGCCAATGAGTAAATGATCATACGAACGCTTGAGAAGTCTTGAAGCACCATGTTCAAGATACCCAAGACGATAGCTGCTACAACTGTTCCTGACATCGATCCCAAACCACCAAACACGACAATGATTAAGACATTAATGGTATTAGTGAAAGAGTAATCTTTAGGAACAACAGAACCGATAAAGCCAGCTTGAAGAGATCCCGCAATCGCAGCTGTGATCGCACCAAATACAAAGGCAATGACTTTCACTTTGGTCGTATTGATCCCAACAGATTCTGCTGCGATTTCATCTTCACGAACAGAAAGGGTAGAACGCCCAATTGGACTGCGTAAGAAGTTAATCGTAAAGATCGTTGTAATCACGACAAAGAGGTAAACCAATTGCCAAGTTGTAAAAGCTGGTAAACCAAGGATACCAGCGGCACCATTTGTTAGAGTACCACCATTGACGATCAAGATCCGGATGATTTCAGAAACCCCAAGTGTCGCAATCGCGAGGTAGTCCCCTTTCAACCGAAGGGTTGGAACCCCAACGATTAAGGCAACGACACCAGCAATCAAAGCACCTAAAACCATAGCACCAAAGAAAGCACCGTAGGTTGGCGATTTAGAACCGAGAATGGCTGCAGAATAGGCACCAATTGCCATAAAGCCGGCATGACCGAGTGAGAATTGACCTGAGAAACCAACAATGAGGTTCAGGCCAACTGCAAGGATAATGTTAATCCCGATTTGTTCCAAAATTTGGATATAGAAGAGGTTGAGCACACCCGCTGCAACCAAGACTTGGATCAAGGCAAAACCTGCGACCAAAAGACCAAGCCAGACTATATTCACTTTTAAATTTTGTTTCATGGCTTACACCTTCTCTTTCACATTTTTACCGAGGATACCTGCTGGACGGATAAGCAAGATCACAATCAAGATGGCATATACAATGGCATCACGGAAGTCTGAAAGACCAATCGCTGTAGCGAAGGTTTCCAACAAACCGATAACAAATCCACCTAGGGCTGCACCTGGAATGATTCCAATTCCTCCAAGAACGGCTGCGACAAAGGCTTTGATCCCTGGTGTCATCCCCATCAAAGGCTCGATCGAGTTGTAGTACAAACCGATCAAAACCCCACCAGCACCTGCCAAGGCTGATCCCAAAGCAAAGGTAAAGCTGATGGTCCGGTTTACGTTAATCCCCATCAATTGAGCCGCATCACTATCGACAGATACAGCCCGCATGGCTTTCCCCATCTTTGTCTTTTGGATAATAAATTGAAGAGCGACCATCAAGAAAACAGACACTCCCAAGATCATCAACTGAATGTTGGAGATAGAAATCGGACCGAAGTTGTAACGAACCGTGTGAATAACTTGGGGGAAGGAACGGGTATTGGCTCCTACAAAGAAGACCATCCCATATTGGAGCAAAAAGGAGACACCGATGGCTGTGATCAAGGCAGCAATCCGAGTCGAATGACGAAGCGGACGATAAGCCAGGTATTCAATCACAACCCCTAAAATAGCTGTCCCAACCATGGCTAGAAGCAAGGCTACAAAGAAGTTCACTTTCCATGAATTCAATAAGAAATATCCCATAAAGGCACCTACCATGTAGATATCCCCATGGGCAAAGTTGATCAATTTGATAATTCCATACACCATGGTATAACCTAGGGCCAAGAGTGCATAGACACTTCCCAAGATTAGACCGTTCACTAATTGCTGAAGCATATGAACCATCCTTTCTAACAATAAAGAGCGAGGCCAGGATTCTTTATTCTCCTAGCCTCTTGTACAAACAACAAATGATAATTAAGGTTTAACAGACTCAACGGATTTAACTTTACCATCTTTCAAGCCAATCATGAGAGCTGATTTAACCGGGTTGTGGTTCTTGTCGATGGACATTGTACCAGTCACACCTTCCAAGTCTTTCAACTTCGCAAGGTTGTCTTTCAATTCAACAGAGTTCTTAGCACCTTTAGATGCATCAGCAATCATGTAAACTGAATCGTAAGCCAAAGCTGCAAACATTGAAGGTTCTTCGTTGTATTTCGCTTTGTATGCTTCTACGAATTTCTTGGCTTTATCAGTCATTTCACCTTCAGTAGAGAATCCAGCTACGTAGTAGATGTCTGTAGCTGCAGCAGGTGTTGCTTGTTCAACGAATTTCTCATCGCTAAATCCATCACCACCAATGATTGGTTGTTTGATTCCCATACCACGCGCTTGGTTTACGATTTTACCAGTTTCAGTGTAGTAACCTGGAAGAACAATGGCATCGAAGTCTTTATCTTTGATTTTTGTAAGGGCAGCTTGGAAGTCTGTATCCTTAGATTGGAACGTTTCTGTTGCTACGATTTCACCTTTGAAAGATTTCTTGAAGGCTTCAGCAATCCCTTTCGCATAGTCAGATGAGTTATCGTAGTAAAGAACGACTTTCTTCGCTTTCAAGTTATCCGTTGTATATTTTGAAATGATTTTTCCTTGGAAACTATCGATGAAGGTTGCACGGAAAAGGTAATCTTGACCTTTTGTCAAATCATCTTGTGTTGCAGATGGTGTTACCAATGGAACACCTGCTTTACCAGCATTGGCAACGGCTGCTGCAGTAGCACCAGAAGTTGCAGGTCCTACAAGAGCGTTTACTTTTGATTGGGTTACAAGATTAGTTGTAACGGTAGCTGCTTCAGCTGTTTCAGACTTGTTATCTTTGTCTGTGACAACGATCTTCTTACCGTCGGCTCCACCCTTAGCGTTGATTTCATCAACGGCCAATTGGGCACCTTTTTGTTCAGCACTACCATAGGCTGCTACTTCACCAGTTTTTTCAAAGTTAAAACCGACTTTTAGTTCCTTGCCGATTTCGTTACCAGTTGTGTTTGAACCTGAAGTAGAAACTTCACCACAAGCCGCAAGAAGAGCGACACTTGCAATGGTTAAAAATGAAAGAGCAAATTTTTTCTTCATTTGTTTTGATCTCCTTAAATGAATCTTAAAATAAATACATTAAGAATATACCGAATTATCTGACAATTGTCAATAAAAAAAGCGCAATCTACCAAATGATTGCGTTTTCTATCCTTCTGTGACCACGGATGGGGCCTCCAATCGCTGCAAACTCCCCACAAAATCCGTATCTAAATCTTTGAGATGGCAAGGCAAGACCTTTTTGACATAATGTTCTTTCTTTAAGTCTTCCATGACTTGATCGGCCTTGTCACTGTCCACATACAATTGGACATAACGGCATTTCTTAGAATGGTACAAGACATCTCCGACAGATTGTAATTTTTTCCCATCTCGATTGTAATACAACTTGACAATCAAGCCTGTTCTTTCTTGTTTCTCAAACATGGTCAATCCCTTTCTAGTTCTACTACTAGTATATCAAATTTCAAGAAAAAGAACTACTCTTTTATGAGAGCAAAAAAGGCTAGACAGTGCCTAGCCTTGTTGGACCATTCCAGAGGATGGTTTAGCCCAAATTATTGTTGGCCATGATTTCATCAATAAAGCCATATTCAAGAGTTTCTTGCGCGCTCATCCAATTGTCACGTTCCGCATCTGCATGCACTTTTTCAATGGATTGACCTGCATTTTCCGCAAGGATTTTTTCCAAGTTATTCCGTGTTTTGAGCAAGTGTTCTGCTGCAATGGCCATATCCGTTTGTTGGGTACCACCACCAGTACCACCCATTGGTTGGTGAATCATGTACTCTGCATTTGGCAACATGAAGCGTTTGCCCTTAGCACCGCTTGAAGCAATGACAGTCCCCATAGAAGCTGCCATCCCCATGACAATGGTTTGGACATCTGACTTGATAAAGTTCATGGTATCCACAATGGCGAGACCTGCAGAGACAGAGCCACCTGGTGTATTGACATACATATAGATATCTTTTGTATTATCTTGGGCATCCAAGAAGAGCAATTGAGCGATAATGGAGTTAGCCATTTGGTCCTCAACTGGTCCTGTTACCATGATAATTCGATCTTTCAACAGACGGGAATAAATATCGTAAGAACGTTCTCCACGACTGGTTTGTTCAATAACTACTGGAATCATCTATTCTTCTCCTTTAGTATCCATTCATTCTCACGATTCGTGAGGTTCAAAGTATATGTGCTATTATAAACCAATGGTCAAAAAAGGTCAAATCTAAAGCACCTTTTGGACGAATCATGAATGGTTTCTTTATTTGGTACCGAATAAACGGTCACCTGCATCCCCAAGACCAGGTACGATGTAACCATGTTCATTCAAATGATCGTCGAGGGCTGCTGTAAAGATATCAACATCTGGGTGAGCTTCTTGAAGAGCTTTCACCCCTTCTGGCGCTGATACCAAGCAGACAAATTTGATATGGCTAGCGCCGCGTTTTTTCAAGGAATCAATAGCTAGAATAGCGGATCCACCCGTAGCAAGCATCGGGTCCACTACAAAGATACGACGTTGATCAATATCTTCTGGCAATTTCACCAAGTATTCAACAGGTTTCAAGGTTTCTTCATCACGGTACATCCCGATATGGCCAACCTTAGCAGCTGGTACCAAACTTAAGAGACCATCAACCATCCCAATCCCTGCACGAAGAATAGGAACAATGGCCAATTTCTTACCCGCGATTTGCTTTTGAACGGTTTTGGTAATAGGAGTTTCAATCTCAACATCTTCAAGAGGCAATTCACGCAACACTTCGTAGCCCATCAACATAGCAATTTCATCTACCAATTCACGAAATGCCTTTGTAGAGGTATCTGTACGACGAAGAATAGACAATTTATGTTGAATGAGGGGGTGTTTAATAACTTCTAGTTTTCCCATTTTTGAGATCCTTCTTTCTAATCATTCTGTTTCAAATAAGAGCAAGAAATGTGTCTAACCCTAACCCATTTCGTTTTCACTCCGTCTTTGAAAACAAGTTACCATTGGAAACCATCATTTCCAACTTTATAGTCGTCTTATTATACCAAATTTTACAAAAAAAAGAGAGCCCTTACACTTAATTTTTTAAGTTAGGACTCATTCTTTCTACAAATAAATTACAACCACTCTTTGTATTTCTTAATATAGATACGTTTGACAACCGTCACACTCAGCATGTAGAGGACAATAATAGCAAACAACAGAACAAAGTACAATCCATTTAGTTGGCTCAGCTTCAAGATAGAAGCCAAAGGGCTGTATGGAAGGAAGGTCACAAAAGAGGCTCCGACTAAGGTGGTCACCACAACTGAGAAGGCTGGACGACTTTGGATAAATGGCAGTTTTGGTGAGCGCAACATATGAATCACCATGGTTTGAGACCACATGGATTCGATAAACCATCCAGTTTGAAAAACCATGATAAAGGCTGCCGCATCTGCTGCTCCATGCACATACCCATGTCCTAGAATCATTGGGACAACGATAAAGTAAAGGAGCATATAAGTGAGAATATCAAATACAGATGATATTGGACCGATCCATGCCATGAAGCGCATAATGGAATTGGCTTCCCAAATCCGAGGTTCTCTGAGAAATTCCTTATCGACATTGTCAAATGGAAGAGCAATACAGGAAATATCATAAACCAGATTGAGCACAATCAAATGAACGGGCGCCATTGGAAGGAAGGGCAAAAAGATGCTGGCAAAGAGAAGAGAAAAGATATTCCCGAAGTTAGAAGATACCGTCATCTTGATGTACTTGGTCATATTGGCATAGACTTTGCGGCCTTCGACCAAGCCTTTTTCAAGGACCATCAAGTCCTTATCCAGAAGAATGACATCTGCCGTTTCTTTGGCAATATCCACAGCGGTATCCACAGAGATCCCAACATCTGACACCTTCATGGATGGAGCATCGTTGATCCCATCTCCCATGTAACCCACCTTATGGCCATTGTTCTTGAGGCAGAGAATGATCCGTGCTTTTTGATCGGGTGACAGTTTGGCAAAGACCGTTGTTGTTTCCACAACTTGCGCTAAGTCTTGGTCTGTCATCGTATCGATTTCACTTCCTAGTAGAATCCGCTCGACATCTAGTCCTACTTTTTCACAGACAGCTTGGGTGACCTTTTCATTGTCCCCAGTTAAGATCTTAGTTGTGACCCCATATTCTGCAAGAGCTTTGATAGCAGGAGCTGCTGAAGGTTTTGGTGGATCAAGAAAGGCAAGGTAACCGGTTAGGATCATATCTCGTTCATCTTCCACACTAAAGATGTCATTTTCGTCTAAGTCGGTTTTGTAGCTGACGCCAAGTACACGAAGGCCTTGTTCATTTAACTGGGCAACTTCTACGAGAACTTCTTGACGGACTTCATCTGTCAGGCGTTTAATCTCCCCCTTGTACTCAACATAAGTCGATACAGAAAGCATTTCTTCCAAGGCCCCCTTGGTCACCATGCTGACCACACCATCTTCATCCTTAACGATGACACTCATACGACGACGTTCAAAATCAAAGGGCAATTCATCTATCTTATGGAAGGTTTGATCTAGATCGCGAACGATCTCATGTTTCTTGGCTTCTTTTTGTGTCCGGTTAATAATCGCCCGGTCCATCAAATTTTTTAGTCCAGTTTGGAAATAGGAATTCAAGTAAGCCCGGCGAAGGACTGATAGATCCAAATCTCCATGGATATCAAGCGGATACTCCAAAACGATTTCATCTTGGGTCAAGGTTCCTGTCTTATCTGTACACAAAATATCAATCGCACCCAGATCTTGGATCGCATTGAGTTTTTTGATAACGACTTTTTCCTTGGCCATGATGATAGAGCCCTTAGCAAGACTCGCTGTAATAATCATCGGTAGCATTTCAGGAGTCAAACCAACCCCAACGCTGAGGGCAAAGACACCTGCCTCTAACCAGTCACCGTCTGTTAGGCCATTGATCACAAAGACGACGGGCACCATGACTAACATGAGCCGAATCAAAAGCCAAGAAATAGTATTCATTTCTCTCTCAAATGAGGTTGGTTCGTCATAGGTGTTGATGGTTTGCTCAATCGCGCCCATCATCGTCTCATCACCCACTACCAGAACCAAGGCAGTCGCACGTCCGGAGATGACATTGGTCCCCATGAAGGCCAAGCTTTCACTCTCCAAGAGACTATCTAGATTTTGACTGTCGGCTTTTCTGAGACAAATCTTCTCAACAGCATCACTTTCTCCTGTGAGACCAGATTGTTGGACAAAGAAGTCACGAGAATCCATCAAGACCACATCTGCTGGGATCATATCGCCGGCACTCAGTTTGATCACATCTCCGACAACGATTTCATCGATCGGAATTTCTTGTTCTGATTCATCACGCAGAACGGTCGCTGTATTGACAATCATACGAGACAGGTTACTTGCAGCCTTGTCACTTCTTAATTCTTGAATAAAGCGAATTCCACCAGAAATCAAGACCAAGGTCACAATGATGATGGAGGTCGTTGGATCTTGCTCACCTGGCTTCGCTAGCCAGACATTGGTGATGAAGGAAACCAGCGCAATGACCAACAAAATCACCGTAAAAGGATTGATGATGGATTCGTAGATCTTTTTGATCATGGAATCTTCTTGACCTTTTGTGATGACATTTTCGCCATAAATATCGCGGTTTTCTTCCACTTGATCGTCAACTAAACCATAGGCACTGGTTTTATAGGTAGCAAAGGTGCTCTCAAGTGGTTCTTGAAGAGCAGCAATGAGTCTTTCTTTATTTGTTTGCATTGGTATCTCCTTTTTCAATCAGGAGCCAATCACTTTTGGAGTCCCTAGGACACAAATCAGCGATTGGCTGGTTCGGTGCGGTTCGGGATGATCGTCGATTTGTATCATAGCTCTCTCCTTTCACTTTTCTTGGTAAGGCATAAAAAAGAGTCCTACCCTCGATCGGTAGGACTCATGAAACTCGTCATTTATTTTTCAATCAAAACTCTCAAAAAACTGACCGTCCAAGCTTTAGCTCCGCAAGGCGATGAAATGAGCTTAGTCTTGACCTTTGCGATCAGGACTGTTGACCAACGAGTAGTGTCTCCACTGCTTTGCGGTAGTCATCCGTATCCTTGTGGTAGCCTCACCTACCGTTTTTCCGAGTTTATTGTACTCCTTCATGAGCAGAAAGTCAACACCTATTTGTGAAAAGTTTCCACCAATCGTTTGGTAATTTCTTCAATGAGGGTGAAGGGTGCTGCTACATTGAGGCGGGCATGCAAGGTTCCTTCTTTTCCGAAATCTGTTCCACGGTTCAAAATCAATTTGGCTTGGTCATGGATTTTAGCATGTAGCTCATCATCGGTATAAGGATAGGCTGAAAAGTCCAACCAAAGTAGATAGGTTCCTTGGGGCTTCATGACACGGATTTGGGTCTTTTCATGCAATTCATCTACAATATAGTCAATGTGTTTTTCAAAGACTTGCTTGAGTTCTGTCAACCAAGGTTTGCCATGGCGATAAGCTGCTTCTGTTGCAATATAACCCAAGCCTGAGATTTCATGTTGATTATTGGCCAATTGCCGTTGTTTAAAAGCCGTGCGAAGCTTTGGATTTTCAATAACCACATAAGAATTTTTTGTTCCTGCAATATTGAAAGTCTTGGTGGCACTACTTAAAATCAAGCTAAAGTCTTTAAAGCTTGGATCAACTGTGTTAAAGCTGATATGACGATGGCCAAACAAGGCCAAATCTTGGTGGATCTCATCTGAAACGAGTAGGACCCCATGTTTATGGCAGAGATGGCCAATTTTTTCCAAGACCTCACGATCCCATACACGGCCTCCAGGATTGTGCGGATTGCACAAAACATAGAGTTTAACCTCTTGCTCCACAATATCTTTTTCCAACTGATCAAAATCAATTTGAAAAAGTCCGTCTTTTTCGATCAACGAATTTTCGATTAATTTTCGACGATTGAGCTTGACGCTTCGTGCAAACGGAGGATAGACTGGTGTATTGATTAAGACAGCATCCCCTTCCTTGGTGAAGGCTTGAATGGCTGTTGAAATAGCTGGCACAACACCTTCGATAAAGACGACAGTTTCCTTGTCAAAGGAATAGCCGTGCTCATTTTTTTCCCAATCAAGGATCGACTGGTAGAGGCTTTCCGATGCATAGGTGTAGCCATAAACCATTTGGTCAGCATAACCGATAACAGCTTCTCGTACTTCTGGAATGACATTAAAATCCATGTCCGCGATCCAAGCCGGAATGATCTCTGGTTCTGTCTCTGTTTCTTTCCACTTGTAGGTATGGTGGGTCAAGCGATTGGGTAAAGTCGTGAAATCATATCTGGTCATCTTAAGCCTCCAATGCTTGTTTCAAATCGTCGATCAAATCATTCACATCTTCGATTCCGATGGACAAACGAAGCAGATCATCTGTCAAACCATATGAATGACGAACTTCTGCAGGAATGTCTGCATGAGTCTGAGTGGTAGGATAAGTGATCAAACTCTCCACTCCGCCAAGACTTTCTGCAAAGGTAAAGACTTGAAGGGAATTCAGCAAGTTGGGAATTTTTTTCTCATCTTGAATTTTAAAGGAGATCATTCCACCTTTTCCAGTGTAGAGGACTTCTTTGACCTGAGGGGATGTTTTCAAAAACTCTACCACCTTGCGAGCATTCTCTGTGGAGCGCTCCATCCGGATAGAGAGCGTCTTGAGACCACGAATCAAGAGATAGCTGTCAAATGGTGAAAGAACAGCACCGGTCGTGTTCAAATTGTAAAAGAGTTTGTCATACAGGTCTGGATCATTTGTCACAACAACACCAGCCAAGACATCGTTGTGACCAGCCAGGTACTTGGTCGCTGAATGGAGCACAATATCAGCTCCCTCTTCAATTGGGCGTTGGTAGATAGGACTGTAGAAAGTATTATCCACCACGACTTTGGCACCTTTTGCATGGGCCAATTTGGCTAAATGAGCAATATCAAATTCCAACATCAATGGATTAGTTGGCGTTTCAATATAGAGGAAATCCACTTGATCTTTTTCTAGGTGTTGGATCAGTTCTTCTTCTGTATTGGCATAGGTGAAAGAGAAGCGACCTTCTTGCTCTTGTTGGTTAAACCAGCGGAAAGAGCCTCCATAAAGGTCACGAACCGCTAAAACTTTCGATCCAACAGGAAAAATGCTAAAAGCAAGCACAATGGCTGACATTCCAGAGCTTGTCGCCAAAGCATAGTCCGCACTTTCGATAGCTGCCAAGGTCTTTTCAGCAGTCGCACGTGTTGGGTTTTTCGTACGGGTATAGTCAAAACCTGTAGACTGACCAAATTCTGGGTGTTGGTAAGTCGTCGAGAAATGCAAAGGCGTGGTCAAAGCCCCAGTAGCTGTATCTGACTTGATTCCTGCCTGTGCTAAAATAGTATTGATATTGCGTTTTTTACTCATATTGCCCTCCGAAAATCAATTAATCTAACTGCTTACTATTTTATCACTATTATGAGGAGAGCGGTTTTCCCATTTTCAAGACCCAGCTATAGTTTCAAACTATAAGAAAAGTCTGGGTTCTTTTTACCCAACCTCTGATTTATTTGATGCGGAATTTTTGTCTGAGACGTGCTGCTTGCCCTCCGATAAAGCGGTCAAAATACCGTAGCCATAATCCTAAAGCTCCATAAATAGCAACACCTAAGCCTCCAATGACGATGATATAAATCATGCTCGATACACGGCCATTTGGTGGGAAAATCCAGCCCAAAATCAAGCCTGCGATCAAGACTCCAAGTAGCATCACCACCGTTAGAATGGAGCCAAGTAATGTGCGCTTGAAGACGATGGTCCGATTAAATTGAGTAATGCTTTGGATCTCCCGATACATGAGTACGATTGGTACCAGTAAGGCGATAGTTGTTGACAAAAGCGGCCCATAAGAACGAAAGACCAGAATAAATGGAATTTGGAGGACCAATTTCACCACTACTCCATAGAGGAAGTAGCGAATAGCTTTGCGGTTTTGGAAGAGAGCTTGAATCATTGGGGACAAGACTGTGTAAAGACCCAAAATCACCGTCTGCAACATCGCTACGATAAAGAGTCCCAAAGCCAAGTCATCTGGTTGCCCATAAAATACTGTATAAAGTGGTTTTGCGACTGCTACTGCACCAAAGGTAGCTGGAAGCAAGAAGGCTAGCAACATGGTCAAGTTATCCTGTACGAGCTTGCCTGCCGCTTTTAGGTCGCCCTTGACATAATTCTCAGTCAACAGAGGAATCCCTACTCCCCCAATCGAAGTCGCTACTGCGATCAAGATCATGGTGATTTTATTTGGATTGGCAGAAAAGTAGCTGAACTGAACCAAGAGCTCTGAGCGACTAAAGTTGGTAAACCAAGACATGACATTGCTATAGGTCATCTGGTCGATAATCTGAAAGAGCTGAATGGCGGAACCAGTGATGATGAAAGGAATGGCCTCACGGATAGTATCCACGAGAAGCGCACGAGTATCGATTTCCTCACTTTCCTCTTGCTTTCTAAAAATAGATGAGAGCAAGCCTGTCTTACCAAGGTAATAAAAGAGAACCAGAAGGCTCGCTACCATTCCGATAAAGGCAGCAAAGGTTGACTGCGTAACAGCCTGCACATAATCTCCTGAGCCAATCTTCATAATGAAGAAGGTCGTAAGCAACATCCAGATGACCCGGATGACTTGCTCTGCGATCTGGCTAATGGCGTAAGGTTTCATGTTGTTAAAACCTTGGAAAAAACCACGAATCACGCTCATCGAAGGAAAGATCAAGACAGCCCAAGAAAGGCTCTGCATGATTGGAACGAGCTCCTTTCCACCACCTGAAAGGCTAGCAAAGACAGGTGATAAAAGATACATGAGAATGGCAAATCCAAGGCCTAGAATTCCCATGAATTTCAAGAATCCTCGAATCAAAGCAAAGCTATGATCGGCTTGGTCCCGGGTATTGTACTTGGCTACTTGCTTGGCAACAGCCACAGGTACCCCAGCTGTCGAAATCAAGAGAAACCAAGCGTAGATATTGTATCCCATTGTAAAAAGACCATTGGCTTGTGGCCCATATTTTCCCATCCAAATATACCAAGGAATAATATAAGCGGCTCCGAGCAAACGGCTGATAAAATTGCTAGCTGTCATCCAGGCAGTCCCGCGTAGCATCTGGGCTTGCTGGTCATTTTGTTCGTGACTCATAAACGTCCTCTTTCGTTTCTTCTTCTCTTCATTATAAACTTTTCCATGTTACTTGTAAAATTCAGACTTTCGGTTTACAATAGTTTTATGATTACAATTGAACAAACCTTCAACATTTTAAAACATGACCAAAATTTCCGAGAAGTTCTAGTAAATGGAGAATACCATTACCATCTAGAAGGAACAATTTTTGATGCCATTAGCTATGATAGCCGTAAGGTGTCTGCTAGCACCCTCTTTTTTGTCAAAGGGGCGAACTTCAAAAAAGAATACCTGGAACAGGCTATTTCTAATGGGCTCGGCTTTTATGTCTCTGAAAAAGATTATGAAGTTGGTATCCCTGCCATTCTTGTCAATGATATCAAGCAAGCCATGAGCTTAATTGCCATGGAGTTTTATGGGCACCCTGAGAAACAATTAAAATTATTAGCCTTCACAGGGACCAAGGGAAAGACAACAGCGGCCTACTTTGCTTACCATATTTTGGAACAAAGCCACCGTCCAGCTATGCTGTCTACCATGAATACGACACTGGATGGTAAAAACTTCTTTAAATCAGCTCTGACAACACCAGAGAGTTTTGATCTTTTTGCTATGATGGCTCAGGCAGTAGCCAATGATCGGACCCACCTCATTATGGAAGTTTCCAGTCAAGCTTATCTGGTGAAACGGGTTTACGGTCTTACCTTTGATGTCGGCGTTTTTCTGAATATTAGTCCTGACCATATCGGACCGATTGAACATCCAACTTTTGAGGATTATTTCTACCACAAACGTCTCTTGATGAAAAATAGCCAAGCTGTTGTCATCAATAGCGATATGGATCATTTCTCTGTCTTGAAAGAACAAGTCGAGGACCAGAAGCACGACTTCTATGGTAGCCAGTCTGAGAATCAAATTGAAAACTCCAAAGCCTTTCGTTTCTCAGCTACTGGTAAATTAGCTGGAGACTATGACATCCAACTGATTGGTCGCTTCAACCAAGAAAATGCTGTAGCAGCAGGTCTCGCCTGCCTTCGCCTAGGAGCGAGCCTCGAGGACATTCAAAAAGGAATTGCCAAGACGCGGGTTCCTGGCCGAATGGAAGTCTTGACTCAGCAAAACGGTGCTAAGGTCTTCATCGACTACGCCCATAATGGTGATAGCTTGAAAAAACTGCTCTCAGTTGTCGAAACCCATCAAACGGGAACCATTTCACTAGTCCTCGGATCAACTGGGAATAAAGGTGAGAGCCGCCGTAAGGACTTTGGCTTGCTCTTAGAAGACCATCCTGAAATCCAAGTCTTCCTCACAGCGGATGACCCCAACTATGAAGATCCTTTGGCTATCGCTGAAGAGATTAGCAGTTTCATCACGCGCCCTGTAGAGAAAATCGCAGATCGCGAAGAAGCCATTCAAGTGGCTATGGCAACGACCAGCAAGCCTGAAGATGCCGTCATTATCGCAGGAAAAGGAGCTGACTGCTACCAAATCGTCAATGGCGTAAAAGAAGCATATCCAGGTGATGCCACCATTGCTAAACGGTACCTATAATCAAACGAAACAAGGCTAGGAAATTTTCCTGGCCTTGTAATGTAAACAAACTAGTTAAAAATAAAAAAAGTGAAGCGATTCTAGAAAAAAATCAGTTCAAATTTTTAAAATGAATCAAGAAAACACCAAAACTTTCCGCTGTGAGAAAAGTGCTTGAAACGTTACGTTTCAAGCACTCGGGAGTTTTAAAACTTTAGGTTCAAAACTAAGTCATGGAACTTCTTAGAAGTTCGCTGACGTCCGCACTCACCTAAGGAAAGTTTTTAAGATGACTTTGTCTTCAATCAGAGGCTAGGAACTTTTCCTAGCCTTTTCTATTGTTTACTAAACATCAGTCTTTCCTTGTCCAAATCCACTGCTAATTTATATTTGCCTTCATCATTTTTTCGGATATAGCCTAAGACTTCTAAACTATCGACAAAGATGTCTCTGCGCTTTTGCTGGACTTCTTCTTTCTTGAGGAACTTGAGCAAAAAGCTAGTCATATACTTGAGAGCATACTCAGGATTGACATCTCCTAAAATGATATAGAGTTTTTCTTGGTCCTCTGTCAAAGGGTATTGGTGTTTCACCTTGTAGAAGTAATTGGAAAGTGTCTGTGCATTTCGCGCAAAGTCCGTCTCCTCTATGAGAATCGCTTCATTGGTCGTGTTGCAGAGTTCCGTTTGAAAAACCTTGGCTTTTAATTCTTGATAAACTGCACTGTCCTCTCGGACAAAGACCTCTTGATCCAGTTCAACCCGATCAGCTGACTCCAAGAAGGGCAGGTTGAGGGTGTAGCGTTTATTTTCCCTTAGGATGAAGCCTGCTTTGATATATCCCTCCATCAGCTTATCCACTGGTTGATCTGGAAATTGAGCCTTGATCTGCCGCAGGATCACATCGTTATGCTGATCCAAATAGTTGATCAAGTCCTTAAAAAAAGGCTGACGTGTCAAACGAGATGGGTTAAAAATCCGAATCATGAAGATTCCTTTCTTTACATTTCAACAGTGGAGAGGATGATAACTGACTCGGATTGGTTCCTGGCTGATTCAGAGGTACAGCTAGACCGAGTTCTCTGTAGTAATCCACCCAGAACGGACCTATCTCCTGCTCCCCATCTCCAAACTTCATGGGAATAGTCTCAAAAATGGGTAAGATTTCTGCAATATATTGGGAACAGTAAAAACCGGTTCCATCTGGGTAAAAGGAAGCATTATAGGGAGCCCCTAAGTGGCTCTCTGCTTTCTTTTTGACCTCTTTGAGATCAATTCCCGGATAGCGATAAAGATCGTAAACTCGATCTGACTCAAAGAAATCTACCGGTTCTTGACAGACAACACCAGCTTCCCCAGTTGCGTGATAAATCAAGCCGTCCAAAAAGATAGCCACATGGCTGTAGTTCCCTGTTGAAGCCTGAATGGCCTGTCCCATATCTGACGGGTCCTTTACAAAAATCAAATCACCTGTTTCTAACATGGTCTCCTCCTAGCAAAAAAGGAGCCGAAACTCCTTTTTAACAATGGGCTTCCCCATCTATCATTATGCATTAAAGCTTTCAGTCAATTGTGGTACCACTTGTTTCTTACGTGAAACAGCACCTGGAAGGAAAGCGTGGTTGTTTTCAAGTTTGAAGTTGAAAGCTGCTTCTACCTTGTCCAGATTAGCACCCAGAGCCAAAATTTCTGAGTTTGAGTTGACGATGTCTGTAATCATCAAAACAAAGTCAGAGTAGCCGTTAGCTGCATTTGCGGCTTGGATAGCTGCTTCGATTTCAGCTTGGCGTTCCAAGACTTCAGCAATATCAACTGTGTTGACTTGAGCCACACGGACATTGTTCCCGTTGAGTTCAAATGTCTTGGCATCGATATCAATCAATTCTTCTGCTGATTTGCTTGCCAAGTTGGTACCAGCCTTGAGCATGGCAAGACCGTATTCTTCCAAGTTTACACCAGCCAATTCAGCCAATTCAGGCGCAATCACTTTATCTGATGGGTGAGTGGTTGGAGATTTCAAAAGAAGAGTATCTGAAATCAAACCTGAAAGCATCAAACCGGCCAATTCTTTTGGCACTGCTACACCGTGTTCTTTGAACATGCGATAAACAATAGAAGATGCTGATCCAACTGGTTCCAAACGCATGTAAAGTGGGCTGGCAGTTTCAAAGTTAGCCACACGGTGGTGATCCACCACACCGTAAACTTCTACTTCAGCGATATCTGAAACAGATTGTTGGAATTCGTTGTGGTCTGTTAAGATGACTTGCTCTGCGCCTTCTGCTTTAGCAGATGTGATCACGCGTGGTGCTTCCACACCAAAATAGTCCAATACAAAAGCTGTTTCTTCGTTTGGAGTACCCAGAGCCACTGCTTCTGTATCCAAACCGTAAGCTTCTTTTGCAAGATAAGCAAAGGCTACTGATGAACCGATAGCATCTGAGTCAGGATTTTGGTGACCAAAAACAAGAATTTTTGACATGTTTCTACCTCTTTATTTTCATTTATCTATTTACCCTATTTTAGCACGTTTTGCCATTTAAAGAAAGGGAATAGTGATGCTTTTCATCAGAAAAAGACAGCTGGAAGGCCCAACTGTCTATACTTTTTATCCTTTGACCCGTTTCAGGTAATCTTGGTAACTTTCTGTTTCCATCAAATCTTTTGCATTTTGAACCCGTTCTTTTGTCGGTGGTTTCACACCCTCCAATTTGTAGGGAATGCCCAATTCACGCCATTTGAATTCCCCCATGGTATGATAGGGTAGAATTTCAAACTTATCAACATTTTTCAGGGTCTTAACAAATTTTCCAAGCTCGATCAAATCATCATCCCGGTCTGTAAGCCCAGGAACCAAAACATGACGAATCCAGACGGGTTTTCCAATATCAGATAGGTACTTGGCACAAGCTAAAATCGTTTTATTGGTATGGCTGGTCACAATTTTGTGCCGTTCATCATTGATTTCCTTGATATCAAGAAGCACCAAGTCAGTCACTGCCATCAAGCGGTCAAATTTTTCCAAATAACGAGGCGTATTCCGGAAAGGAAGAGCACAGGTATCCAAGGTACAATGAATGCCCAACTCTTGAGCCTTGGTGAAAAGAGCAATCAAGAAGTCAATCTGCAAGAGGGCTTCTCCACCACTGACAGTGATCCCACCTTTTTGGCCCCAAAATCCACGATAACGGAGAGCTTCTTCTAGGACATCATCCACTGTCCGTTCACGGGACTTGTTGGTTTCCATTGCCCATGTATCTGGATTGTGGCAATATTGGCACCGCATTTGACACCCTTGCAGGAAGACAATAAAGCGGATCCCTGGACCGTCTACCGCTCCAAAACTTTCTGTTGAGTGTACCATTCCTGTTACTTTTCCATAGTCAACTGTTTCATTTTCCATTGAGGAACCTCTTCTCTTGAAAACGTTTTATGATTTTATTATATCACGATTCCATCTATTTTAAAGAGTTTAAGCTTCTTTTTGAAAAGAAACTGTTCTTTTCAGGATTTTTCATTGTCCTAGTACAGTTTCCAATATGGAACTATCTGTCCTGTATTTTGGAACAAAAAGGAGCTAGCGACTCCTTTTTTAGATTTTTCTTATGAAACACGTTAGTGAGTCATCCTTTTTTTCTTATACAAGACCAGACTCATCGTAGCTACTGCCACCCCAAAAAGAGCTAGATAGCTTGTTTCTTGTCCAGTAGATGGAAGGATTTTCCGTTTGCCTGGTGTCTTAGTTTCTGTTGCTGCCTCTTCCTTGTCTTCTTGCTTCTCATCTTCGTCCTTGGTAGTCTCTAGGTTCTTAGATGTTGAACTCTTTTGTTCATTAGCTTGCTCCTGATGAGGGACTAGTTGAGTTCCTGTATTCGATGAAGAAGGGCTGGTTTGTTCCGTTGGTTGGCCTGAATTCCCTTTTTGATCATCCGTCGGCGTTCCTGAAATTTGTGCTCCACTAAAGTCGATTTGGACCAAGACAGGATCATGGTCTGATGCACGACCGTGTTCCTTCATAAAGGAAGCATTGATATGGACTGGTTCAAACCTTGCTCTGGCTGCCATGTTGTTTGAGATAAAAATGTTATCCAAAACTTGATTGCTTCCACGGTAAAAATAAGAATAGCGATCACCTGCGTCATGTTGGGACATTAAGTTGGTTAGTTCATTGCCCGCAAGGATCTGTGCTGTGGTTGAGAAATCGTAATCATTAAAATCACCCGTCAAAACGAAGGTAGTCTTCGGATTTTGCTTCAATCCTTCTTGGACGAATTGATGGATGACACTAGCTTGTGCTTCACGAGTTGGCAAGGTATGTTCCACTGCTGGTTGGCTTGCCCCATAAATAGCATCATCTCCGATTTTTGATTTCAAGTGATTGGCAATCACCACAACTGGTTGGCCTTTGAATTCAAACTCAACGGCTAAAGACTTGCGAGTATGATCAAACGATGGATCGCTAGGGGCAATCCGAGCTGGGTTTTTAACCAGGTGTCCCTTGTCAAATTGCGCTGCTTCGTTGCTAGTCGCTGCCTCTTTTTTGGCCAAGGTCACGCGTTCCGGATTGTAGAGAATTCCCAAGCGAATATTGGAACCTGGCTTTCCACCGTCAGCGCCATCTAGTGGAGCAACCTCCGTATACTCATAGCTCTTGCCACCCAATTCCTTGATCCGATTGGCTAGTTTACGTCCACTTTCAACACCACTGGTCGTCCCGTCATCCACACTACCATTATTGTCCTGCACTTCGATCAAAGTGATAATATCTGGATTGTGAATCTCATGGATAAAGGAATTGGCAATCAGCGTCACCTTATCCTCTGGGGTTTCATTTTTAGCATTGTTGGCCGAGAAGTTTTCAATATTGTAGGAAGCGATGGTCAGCTTGTCCTCACTTGGCTGGGTTTGAGCTGCTTGACGCTGCAAGCCACCATCTTGGACCGTCAACTGTTGAGTAGGCTCTAACTTATAAAAGCTATTCCGATACGTTACCACTCCTGTCACATCTTCTGCAAAGTAATCTTTGGCTTTTGCGACAAACTGATTACCAACATAAACCGGGATTGTCGCTGTATTTTGCGCATGTGGCCGTAGATTCAAACCTCCAATATTGTTTAAAGGAAGGCCTGTAAAATCTTCTCCCAATACATAGATATCTCCTTTGTACTGAGGACCTAGAACATGAGGTTTTTTTACCACAGTGAGCATGCCTTCCAGACTTTCCCAATAATCGAGGGCATCGGTTTCTGGAGCATAAGCAGTTGGATTAGGCTTCACATCTGCCGGCATCCCCGCAGTGATATTCACAGCTTCTGGAAGAGGAGCTGTCCCGTCTTTTGTGATCCAAGCATCAACCAACATGGTCACTGTTAAACTATTCGTCGGTTCCTTAAAGGTCTTCCCAGCTCCCAAGGTGACTTCTTCCATATAACCTTCCTTGACAGTACCAGTGATTTTTACCTTGTCACCGACCTTGACCTTGTATTTAGAAACTACATAAATCCCATCTGAAGTCCGATTATTACCATCCGATTCAATATCTTGGGCATAAAAACCATAGCGGTCTGTTTTAGTCACCACCGCATTTTTGATGGCTACCTTTTGGCCTTCAAGTGGAGAGCGTTGCGATTCTCCTTGAATTTCCCCAATCTTAACCGTTTTCTCCTCAGTATCGTCTGAGGAACTGCTCGTTGACTCTTCTTTATCACTCGAGGCTCTTGTCGTAGTTTCTGTAGTTGTTGTAGCGGAAGTCGAATGATTTGTCGTTCCTTCCTCACTGCTAGTGCTCGTTACCAGCGCTGGCTCTGAAGTCGAAGCTGTGGTCTCGTCTGCAACTACTGTAAAGACACTACTAAAGACTCCCAACTGACTAGCCAATAAGGTAGCCACTCCCAGTAAACGAATCTTTTTACCGTTATTTCTCATGCTTTTCTCCATCCCTAAAAAGTTTTCCTCTTTTATTATAAGGGAATGGTTTTACATTTTCAAGCGCTTTCAAAAATATTTTTCAAAAAAAACGGACAAACGAGTCCAAATCATGAAAAAATACCAACATATCTATCAAATTTTAAAAGAGCAAATATTAGAAGAAAAATATCTAGTCGGGGATTTTCTGTCTAGCGAAAAAGACTTAAAAGAACACTACCAGGTCAGCCGAGATACCATCCGCAAATCCCTCAAGTTCTTGCAGGAGGAAGGCTTTATCGAGACTGTTCAAGGGATGGGGTCGCAAATTTGTAGGCAATCCCATTTTGACTTTCCTGTCTCGTAATTAACCAGCTACCAAGAAATCGTCAAAGCTTCTGGTCTTCAGTCAGAAACCAATGTCATTCGTTTTGAAAAGATCACTATCGATGAAAAAGGAGCCAAAAAAACTGGCTTTCCCTTTCACCGTTTGGTTTGGAAAGTGACCCGGCAACGAGTGGTGGATGGCGTCTCTTCTGTCTTAGATATTGATTACCTGGATAGAGAGCGGATCCCTGGCCTAACCAAGAAAATTGCCCAGCGCTCTATCTACCAATATATAGAAGAAGACTTGAATTTGCAGATTGGCTATGCCAAAAAAGAAATTTTGATTTCACCAATCGATAATCGCTATAAGATCTTACTGGATCTTGGAAAAGACCAACACGTGGTATCGGTCCGCTCACAAGTTCACCTAGCAGACGGACGACAATTCCAATTCACCGAAAACCGACACAAATTAGACAAATTTCATTTTGTCGACTATGCAGAGCGGAGGAAATAAAAAAGGAGGCTGGTACAAAAGTCCTAGCCTCTCAGTTATCTTTGTATTGTCGAGCAAGACGCAGTGGTTGAGTGGGCTGTAAAAGCTGATTTCATCAGCTTTTACAGCCCTACTCAACTGTGCGGAGGTGGGACGACGAAATCGAATTCTAACGAATGACCGATTTCTGTCCCACTCTCTTTTATTTTATCCTAAGACCAATTCATCACTCACCAAAGTTTCACCACTGTTTTGTTGGAAGAGGCGCATCAAATCTTCAACCGTTAGGTTTTTCTTTTCTTCTCCTTTGACATCGACAACGATCTTACCTTGGTAGAGCATGATCAAGCGGTTGCCGTATTCAATAGCATGGTTCATATCATGCGTAATCATCAAGGTTGTCAAATCATGGCTTTCCACGATCTTTTGTGTCAATTCCATGACCATTTCACTGGTCTTGGGATCAAGCGCTGCGGTATGTTCATCCAGAAGCAAGAGTTTGGGTCTAACCAAGGCTGCCATGACCAAAGTCAAAGCTTGGCGTTGCCCACCAGATAGATATTGAGTATCGACTTTGAGACGGTTCTCTAAACCAATATTCAGTTCCTTCAAGGCATCACGGAATAACTCGCGATCCTTCTCCCGAACCCCCCAGCCCAAACCACGAGATTTACCACGACGTTGGGCAATGGCCATATTTTCTTCAATGGTCAAACGAGAAGCCGTCCCCATCTTAGGATCTTGGAAGACACGCGCAATATCCTTCGCACGCTTACGAACACTCGTATTTTTGATAGAGTCACCTTCTAGCAAGATATCCCCTTCATCCACGACCAGATTTCCTGCCAAGATGTTCATCAAGGTTGATTTTCCAGCTCCATTTCCACCGATGACCGAAATGAAATCTCCTTCTTCCACTTGGAGATCCAAGCCTTTTAAGACGTGGTTTTCATTAACCGTTCCTGCTTCAAATGTCTTATGAATTCCTTCAATTGATAATAATGTTGCCATACTTTTCTCCTACTTATTTCCTAACTTCAATCCGCGAACCCGAAGACGTTTTTGCGCCTCAGGAGCGAACAAGACAATCGCGAGTAAGATCGCATTGAAGAGACGAACCATATTTTGATCGAGATTTGGGATCTCGTAAATATTTAAGATAATCAAACGGTACACAATAGCCCCAACCCCGATGGAAAGCAAGCGCCAACCAATGGTTAAATCGTGAATCAAGACTTCTGCGATAATCACCGCACTCAAGCCGACCACGATCGTCCCTGTACCAGAAGTCACATCTGAGAAACCATCATTTTGCGCAAACATCGCTCCACAAAGGGCAATCAAACCATTGGAAATCATGTAACCCAACATCTTCATGTGATCGACATTGACCCCATTTGCCTCACTCATTGGAATGTTATCACCAGTCGAGCGCAAAACCAAACCAAGTTGCGTCTTCATTATGAGGGTCAACAAGATACAGACGATAATCAAGCAAGAAATGCTAATCAAAAAGACAGCTTCTTCGTTGGACAAGCCCAATTTCATGACACTTTTGAAAATGGTGCTGGCATCGCCAATAGAGAGATTGGGTACTCCTCCCATAATTTTGATATTGATAGAGTAGAGACCCGTCAAAGTGACAATCCCTGTCAAGAGGGCTGGAATTTTCATTTTTGTATGGAGAATCCCAGAGACCAAGCCTGCTATCATCCCAGCTCCAAACGCTAAGAGAGTTGCTAGCCAAGAATTGCGTCCTGCCTGGATCTGTGAAGCAACGACTGCTGCCCCAAGTGGAAAGGCTCCTTCTGCCGTCATATCGGCAATATCTAAAATTCGAAATGTTAAGTAAACACCGATCGCCATGATCGACCACAATAAACCTTCTGATAAACTTGATAAAACGAAATTCATCTCAAACCTCCTATTTTTCTACCTTCAACGAGCTAATATCAATTCCAAGCTCTTTTGCCATCTCTTTATTGGTATGCAATTCTAATTTTTCAGGTGTTTCAACAGCGACTTTGCCAGGTTTCTCACCCTTCATGATGCGAATGGCCATCCGAGCAGCTTGTCTTCCCAATTCCTCATAATCAGTACCAAAGTTGTACAAGCCACCAGTAGCCACCATTTCAGCAGATCCACCAAAAACTGGCACCTTATGGCTGATAGAGACCTGTTTGACAGTGTCCATTGTAGAAGAGATAATATTGTCCGTCGGAACAAAGACGATATCTGCTTCTGACATAATACTGTCTGCTGCAGCTTTCACATTGTTACTATCGAGGATGGTTTTTTCAACCACTTGATAGCCTTTAGCTTCTAAGATCTTCTTCGCATTGTCTTTTTGGACGACGGAGTTAGGCTCACTTTGCGTATAGAGGATCCCAACTGTTTTCGCCGTTGGAAGTACTTGCTTAATCATATCTACCTGTGTAGCGATTGCATCTTCTGACTGGTCACTTGTCCCTGTGATATTGCCACCTGGTTCTTTCAAGTTTTTCACCAACTTGGCTGCCAATGGATCGGTCACAGCAGAGAAAACAATAGGTGTTGATTTAGTGGTATTTGCCAAACTTTGTGCAGAAGGGGTTGCAATCGCAAAGACGAGATCACTTTCTTCCGCCAATTGTTTGGAAATATTTTTCAGATTTCGTTGCTCCCCTTGGGCATTTTGGAAATCAATCTGGATATTTTTCCCATCCACATAGCCCTCTTTCTTCAACTCTTCGATAAATCCTTTTCGTGTCGCGTCGAGCGACTTATGGGTGATGTACTGGGAAATCCCAATTCGAAAGACATTATCCTTTTTAGCATCCTTTAGATGGTGTAAAGTCACCAATGATGTTAACAGAAGTCCTACAACCAGGACAGGTGCTAGTAATTTCTTCACTACTTTCATTTTTTGACTCCTTTTCTGCAAAATAAACAAAAAATCCGCTTAGATGATTCTCTAAACGGATGCCTGAAATTCTCCAACAAGTTACAAAACCTTGGTCCATTTAGATACTAGCTCTATGGACCAACTTCAAAAATCTTAGCCACATAGATACAAACAAATTGCTTGGGTTGTTTGCATCCATGAGATCATGTCTACAAACACTATCTAAAGTAGCTAAAGTAAAATTTTTGAATGGAAATGGCTTGTTGTTTCATGTTTATTTTCTGCTTTCTTTATTTATGGGTATTATCTTACCGTAATTTTTTTTTGATGTCAAGACTATTTCAGAAATTTTTGAAATTTTTTGAAAATTCAACTGGTCCTGACAAGAAAAAAACAGAGGCTGGAACACATCCAGGCCTCTATTTTCTATTCTTCTTTTGATTTGGTTTCTTCATCTTCCTCGACGATTTCAGAAATTTCAACTTTCACCTTCGTCACACGACCATTTTTTACTTTGTCATTTGTCAAAATGAGGTGTTTCTTTTGACTATCGACTTCGCAGCTGAGTCGCTCTTTCAAGGTTGGAATTCGCCCAACCTCTGTCAGATAATACCCTGCAATGGTATCCACATCATCACTTTGCAACTCAACATCAAAATATTCGTTAAAGTCATTTAGTGACATGGCTCCTTGTACGACATAGGTATTGTCCGCAATTTCAAAGACATCAATTTCTGCTTTGTCCGTCTCATCGTCAATTTCACCGACGATTTCTTCCAAGAGGTCTTCAAGAGTAACCAAACCAGACATCCCACCGTATTCATCAAGCAGAATAGCCATTTGATTTTGGGTATTGCGCAATTCCTTCAAAAGATCATCCACAAAAATGGTCTCTGGAACAAACAAAGGTTCTTGTAAAATCTTTCTTAAGACAATATTATCAAAGCCATTGATAAATCCTTCGTTCAAGAGACGTTTGGTATGGATGAGACCGATGACATTGTCCTTGTCATCATCATAGACAGGAATCCGTGAAAAGTTTTGCTTAAGGATACTTTCGATAATCTCTTTAGTATCATTGTTGATATCCACCATGAAGGCATCTGTCCGTGGGACCATGACTTCACGCGCTACCATTTCATCTAATGAAAAGATTCCTTGGAGCATCTCAATCTCGTCCGCATCTAGTGTTTCTTCACTATTAGTTAGCATATACTCGATTTCATCCCGCGTCATCTTTTCATCCGCATCATCAAACTTCATCGGCGTCAAGCGACTCACGAGGTTTGTCGATGCTGAAAGCAACCAAACAAAGGGGCTGACAATTTTTCCTAATAAAATGACAATCGGAGCTGTTCGAACTGCCAACTCATCTTTCAAGTTCATGGCGATTCGTTTCGGGTATAATTCCCCAAAGACGATCTCAATATAGGTCAA
Organism: Streptococcus parasanguinis; assembly: GCF_901875555.1. Taxonomy (GTDB): domain Bacteria; phylum Bacillota; class Bacilli; order Lactobacillales; family Streptococcaceae; genus Streptococcus; species Streptococcus parasanguinis_H. Next base: position 113,726 of record NZ_CABFMD010000022.1, on the reverse strand, counting down.
AAAAGCAAGAGATAAAAAGCTTCCAGTTGCAAGTGCTGTTTTGGTGTTGCCCATCCAACCAGCAATCACACGACCAAGACTATCTGCCAGGCTAGCCCCAGATAAGATGGTAATCAAGGTGATTCCTACCTGAATGGTGGACAAGAAATGGTTGGGCTGTTCCAATACGCTGAGCAGACGAATGTATTTCTTATCCCCTTCTTCAGCCTTTTGCTCGACACGCGCACGATTCAGCGATACCATTGACATCTCAGTCGCCGAGAAAAAGGCGTTCAATAATGTCAAAACAATTAGTAAGATAAATTCCAGTAAAATTTCCTGACTGCCAGGGTCTTCCATGGATAGTTTCCTCCAGTATATAATATTGTATATTATACCACAAAATATGAGAGCCTGCATTCTTCTACGTCATTTTCTTTTTTTACCATCAAAAAATCAGGACCAGGTCCTGATTTTAGTGTTCTGCACTGGTAAAATCATAAAAGAAGGCATTGAGTTTTTCAACCAGTTCAAGTGATGAGAGACTACTTGTACAGATAAAAGGTTTTTTCTTTAATTCGGGCATCATAAAGTTGGCCACCACCACATCTGCATCCGAAGCTTCGATATCATTCACGGTTAGATTGTACTTAATCATCTGCGTAAATTCAAAGTTATCCGTACAGTAAAAATCAAGGAAATCAATCATGGATTTGGCATGGTGATCGTCAAAACGACTGATAATCAAGACCTTAATAGACTTCCGACGGCGTAATAACTGTGGCAAGAGACGTTCCCAGTGAGTGTATACCGTGTAGATCATGTGCTTGATGATCTCATCGTTCAGATCATGCTTCATGGTCTTCATATAAGTGATGATATGCTCCTTCAAATCATCATAGAAGGCTGGGAAGATGCTCATGAAATCTTCATTGGTGTTGGTCTTGGTATCAAATAAGAGAAACTCCGAGAATAATTCCTTCCGACCAAGATGAGATGTATTATGGACATGCATCAACATCTCATCAAGATTTTCAATTTCTAGTTCATAGGTATAGCATAGATCCTTGAACATATCTTTGATGAGTTTGGTCGACTCTTTGGCATAAGGATCCGTTTCTGCAGCTTCGATCAAGCTTTCTGGGCTGAAATAGAAATTCTCTTGAATGAAGATGATGAAGAACTGCTCCAACACGTTTTCATTTAACTCAACACCCAACTGCAAACTAAAGTAGCGCAACATCTCCTCGACATTGGTTACTCCTTGATATTGATCTTTATAGGCTTCAAAGGTCGTTGGCATATCGATGAAATAGCCTTGTTTAATCCGTGACAAGTAGACTGTCAAGAGAACTTTATAAGACTTGATGACAGAGAAGGTCAAAGGATAGCCATAGAGCTTGAAGAAGAAGGTGATCAAATCGGTCACGGCCTCTTCCTTAAATTCTGGGAAAGGCCATTCCATATAGTAATAACGTTCCGCAAAATACTGGGCATAGAAGAAACGAACATCCACTTCATCCCCGACAAGATTCAAGGGTTTCAAATCAATTTTTACATTGTATTTGGTTTGAAGCTTCTGATTGATCGTCCGAATCAAACGGTAGAAAGATTGGTAACTCAGATCAAACTTTCTGCAAATATATTCATTGGAAACATCCTTGTGGAAGAAGAGGTATTCAATCAAGGCGAAGGCCTGTGATTCTTTAAAAAAGTGATGGTAAATCACCTCAAGTCCAACCGAATCCTCATAACTGATCTTGATCCCATTGGTAGAGGATTCAATTAAAAAGTCATCGAATGTACTACGAAGATTAGACAAATCTTCTTTTAACGAACGTTCAGTACAATCCAAACGCTTGGCCAACTCTTTCAAGTGGAACCATCTTTTTTCCTTAATCAAGATTTCCAACAATTGCAATTGGCGTCTCTGTTTTTTGGATAAGAGCAGTCTCATCTTTTCCTACCTTTTCCTATTTTCTTTCAAAATCACTTATATTTTAACACATTTCATAACACTTGTTGACTTTTTTACGGTATTTCTCCAAAAAAATGTACAAAAAAGACTCCAAGGCCCATATAGGCGCTAGAGTCTAGGATTTATTAATGATTCCAAATTCTTCTTTTTTCTTCTGCTCCTTGGCCGCACGGTGGTTATCATAAAGATTGGCCAAGAATTTTACAATTTCTTTCCCAATCGAATAGACTGGAATCGCAACGACCATTCCGATAATTCCGTAGATATTACTTGAGAGCAATAAGAGAACCATAATGGTAATCGGGTGAACCTTCATCACGCCTCCAACGATACGCGGATACAGAATATTTCCATCGATCTGCTGGATAATCAACATGTAAATGACTGCTTTGATCATCATATCCATATCGGTAAAAGCATAAGTGATGACCATCGGAATCAACCCGATAGTTGGTCCTACATAGGGAATCAAGTTGGCCAATCCAGAAAAAATGGCAAAGACCAAAGCGTACTTCAATCCAATAAAACTATAGCCAATATAGGCTAGTGTTCCAATGATCAAGGCATCGATCGAAATCCCACTAATATAGCGAGAGACTGTTTCATTCAAACTAACCAAGAGGCTTGAAATGTGGAGTTTGTCATTGCGTAAAACGGTCCGCTCTAACATGGGCAACAATTTCTTGCCATCAATCAAGAAATAAACCAAGAAGACAGGGGTCATGATCAAAATAAAGACCGTATTGACGATGGTATTGACCACACTTCCCAAACTGTTGGTCACACTATTTAAGAGATTTTGTAGGATATCCATATAAGAGAGATTCAACTGTTGAATCGTCGATTGGATATTTACATTCTGGAACAAAGGATTGGTCGAAAGTTTTCGAACCAAACTTTGGACTTCCCAGTATAGTCCTTGAGTTGAATTAATCAAGCTGGTTAACTGATTGATTAAGATGGGGAGCAGATAAAAGATCCCTAGACCAATGATCCCAAACAAGAGTACTAAGGTGATCAAAACCCCAAACACACGCTTGATTTTTAAGTGTTTTTCTAACAATTCAACAATCGGGTTGGTGATATAGTATAAAAAACCTGCAATTAAAAATGGTAAGAGGATGGTATTCAGAACAGATACAAATGGAGAAATTAAAGTCCCCATTGATTTCCAAATATAGAAAATCACCGTCAATAATAAAATCTCACATGTCCAGAATAACAATTTACTATTTCGAAACATTCCTTACCTCCTGTTTTCTATTCTACCATATTTTATGATAGAATTTCAAACGGCATTTATTAGAGTATATTAACAGTCTGTAACCTTGATTTAATAACATTTTTTAGCTTTTAATGGGTCATTTAATATCATTAGATCACTCCCCGAACTCCACAAATAACTGAACAAAAAAACGACCCTCAAGGGGTCAATCATTTACGAGTTCAGCAGGCAAGATCTAGCACCCTTTTGGGGTGCTTTTTATTCATTTTTTTCAAGACTTTTGTTGTCGCTGGACTTACTCTTAAGAAAGACACCTATATAGGTCGCTGAAGCTCCAATCAATATAGCAAACCCTTGAATACTCCTTTTATTATAAATTAGGAATATTGCTCCCAATACAATAAGAATTGCGATAATTCCAGCAAAAACAACACCCAAAAAACTATCTCTATTATTAGCATTGACCACTTTATCTTCTATATTAATGCGGTGTTCAGATTGTTTTTCTGCCATTGCCATTATTCTGTCAGCCCCGTTAGGAATTACATCATTAAATTCTTTTAATAACATTGGATGCGGAATAGGACCAGAATAGCTCATACTCTCAACACGTCTAGCAAGTAATATGTCTGCAACTTTTTCTTGAACGTCATCTGGTTGCTTTTTGATATACTCTGTAACTTGATCAACAGTAGCCTCATTAGGCTTCTGCTTTGATTTCTTCTTTGAGTTTGTCATAGGCACCTCTTATATCATCACCAATTATATACCAATCATTAAAAATGGCTTTCCTATCAGCTTCTTCTCCTGATTTTGATGTGTTATAGATTCTCTTATTTCTTGTAGACGCAATGTCAAGGATCCTAGATACACCTGATGCAAAATCATTTTTAGCAACTAAGAAAGTAGTTTTGTTATTCATAACCTGCCTCCTTATATAAAGACTATTGCTTTTAATATCTTAAATGTTACTATTATACACTTATTAAGTATTTTTGTCACTAATTTTAGTTGGTACTTTAAAAACCAACATCTATAAACTCACATTCCATTATACCATTAGATTTTTTTCATCTAGTTATAGTATAGCACGAATCAAAACTATTTTACACCCTGAACCAAGTGAAATAAAAAGATTCTTTCAAAAAATGAACCATAGAGGTCAATATTATAATAACTTTTAAATTCTTACTCTAGCAAGTATTAAAGTAACATGCTCGTACAGTGCTAATTTACGTCTAAATCAGACCATATAAAACGACAATTCTTAATTTGAAGTAGTTTATCTTACCGAATAGATGAAAAAACTAGCAGAATAGATAAACCTTAAAAATAATATTCAGATTCTTGTTACCATTTTCTTATGATTCAAGATATTATTTTACAAATTAAACTTAATGCACTAAAGCTAGACGAACGCCTCAATATTGAAGAGTTAGAAGAAAGAATTTTGAAACTAGAAAAATCTATCGAATTACTGAATGATCAGTTAGATAGAATATACCTGGACTAAAACCATTTATAAATTCTTTCTCCAGCATTTACCAATATTTTAAAGCTCCATCTTATTAAATTGAACGGGTAAAATTAATTAGGTTTTTCCCTATTGCTTTTAAAACGTTAGCAAATGTTAGCATTTTTTGTTTTTTCAGTGGGTAAATCACGCGCACTAATTATCTTTCTATAAAATCTTTGCTAATCGTTCTTTTCCTTTTCTTAGGATCCGATACATTGTTGGTACTGAAGTATCTATTTTTTCAGCCACATCCCAGTTCGGCAAGGCTCTAACATAGTATAAGCGTAATACTGTACGTTCTAACGCGTATGGGTTTTTATCGATCATTCTAACGCTTTCCAGACGTTCATTGATAACCTTTTCTAGTCGTTCTTCCAAGTCTTCTTTCAACTTAATTGTAGAAATTATTTTATTTTCAGCATTATTATTAGAACTTTTTTGAAGTGGTGAAGCAGAAAGAGAACTACGCTTAAATACCCCACTGTCAAGGGATTCTATTTCTAATTTAAGCTCCTCTATTTCTTTGTCTAGCCATTTTATATTTTCTAGCTTTTCATTTAATTGCTCTAATTCCATTTATGCCCCTGTCTTCTTAGTACTTTTTATACTTATTGATAAATCACTAATAATGTAGTCTGTACTGCCATATCTTCACTACTTCCAAACGTTGCTTCTGAGATCTTCACATCCACCACTTGAACAGTGGCCAAAAAGTCATTTACTTCTTGCTCAAATTCTTCTAATGATTGTTTCCAGCCATGACGGATAAATAATTTAGTTTTCATTTTTTGCTCCTTTTTTAAATTTTAGGCTTATTTCTAAAAATGTAAGATGGTTGTAAGGTGGGAATTTCTGACCATCTTACAGCTGAAACCCTTGATATTACTGAATTTGTAAGACGGTAAGACGTGTAAGGCGGTTTTCCTATACCTCTAATACTAATTTTCTTTCTTTATTTATTTCTTTATCCCCCCTAAAACCATATTACACACCTTACAGTATAAGATAACCTCTTGGGAGAGTAGGGTATAACCTGTAAGGTGGTCGCACCTTACACCTTCTTACCAGCTTACATTTTTAAAGATAGGGATCATCTTCAATAGGTGGGAACATACTTAATTCCTTGTTTACAGTTTCCTCATGTGGAATAAAACTATTAAACCTTTTTTGGTTTGCAACACAGTAAATGGTCATTACTTCCCCATTGATTCTTTTCTGAGTGGATTTAACCCCTATAGTTTCCAAAGCCTTTTTGACTTTAGCTGTATTGTTACCATAAGTTCTTTTATAAATGTCTATAAGATTACTTTTGTTTGACCTTATCACGTATTCAGATAACTGTAGTTCATTTATCAAACACGTCTGAAAATCATCTAAGGCTTCATTACCGTTATAAACCTCTACATCTTTCCAAATGAACTTCTCCCCTTGCTCTTTGAAATAATCCAGACTGGCCAGCAAGAAGCCTATACAGCCCTCTATTTTGGGAGTTTTATCTTGGTCAGTAAATGCTTCCCAATATTTTTCAAAGGTCTGTTCACGTTCCAAATCAGTTTCCCCCTTTGGCCTATCCTTGTATTGAATAAGTACTTTCCGCCCATTCATTTCATCAGACAGCGAAACATTCCTATTGGTATCGATACATAGAACGCTGGTTAGATATACCAAACCTTGGTTACCTCCTACATTGCGCCCTAGATGGGTTTTCTCGGTTGCTATGATCTTTAGTACGCGCTCTATTTTATCCCCTATAATATCGCCCTGTTCAGTTGCCAAGGCCATTTCTCCACCGGAAAATGTAGCCCAGGCGTTGCTGGCTTCAAATCCTCCAGCAATAAGGCTATCCAGTTCCACATCAATTTTATTAAGCAGACCAGATAAAGCGATATGACGTAAGCCTTTTCCTGTTCTAACTCCAGACTTGGCAAGAAAAAAATTTGTCTTACTCCTTAAACCACTAGCGACCTGTACCATATAATAGGTCTGTAACAGTGCATTGTGTAAACTATCAGGATCATCAATAACATAGGTTAGAAAATCCATTGCTACTTCTTTGCTTTCTATAGCTTTATCATAGCCTACAGGGTAGTATTTAAAAAATGATCGTTGGTTATCTATTGTAGTGCGCGTGATGGTGTGGGTTTCTAAATCAATTATAAAGTCCTTACCAGCTATTTTATAAAGCTCTAACTTTCTCACCGGTTCAACGTGAAAATGTTTGTCAATTCCTTTTAGAATATCCACCACGTAACCAATATCATTTTTAAACCCGTAAAGCTTTGCAAGGGTCATTTCATCTATTAGTTTTGCTTGCTGGTTATTTATATCGTAAATACGATTATCAAATACCACATACCTACCCATTAAATAATCAATTACCATTTTGGCAAAGGTGGGGAATGTGGCCTTATATTTCACTGTGGGTTCGCTATTATTTGATATTTTTACACTGCTACAACAGATAAATTTTTTCTGTTCACCATTCCTATCAGCGATATACATAACTTCACTTTCAGGTATTAAGATCTTCGTTTTATTATGTTCGATATTATTAAAGCTATCTAATTGATATATATTAGCAAGTTGCTTTTTATAATCAGCCTTATGCTTTGACTGTCCATAATCTTCATCAGTCCAATTTAAAGAAACGACTTCTTTCAATTGATCAACTATATTCAAATCACGCGCCCCCTATTTTTAAATTTTCGCAACTTCTTTAATTTCTGCCGTTCTTTCATTTGTTCATAGGTTTCTTGCCTGTTTTTTCCTGCTTTTTCTTGGCCAATTTTTGTAACCCCAAAAGCAGGGTGTTTTAAATGTATACCGCTCATTTTTCCACCCCCAAAAAGATCAAGATATCACTCACTTTATAGTACACTTTGCGCGTGTCTTCTAGTGGTGGTTGATAGCGTTTCAAGCCGTTTTCTTCCCAGCGTTTCAGTGTGTTGTCTGTTACGTTCAGTTCATCTTTTAACTGCTTTGCTGTCATAAGCCCTAATAGTCTTTGTTCTGGTTGGCTTTTTGATTTTAAAAAATTATCAACCAGATCTAAAAGACCGTGAGATAATTCAAATTAACTTTCTTTACTCAAACTAAACATTTTCATCCTCCTTGATTCCGTTAAGTGAAATCTCTCCACTAATTTCAAAAAGAATGTTACAAATGGTATTTAAACCAGCGGTTAGAGTTTTTTCACCCTCCGTAATTTCAGCTAAGAAAACTAGTCGATCCATTGCCTTATCAATCTTGTTAATCAATTCTGTTTTGTTCATGTTGTTCTCCAATCTTCCTTTAAAATACTTCACCATTAAGTCTTATTCTACTTTTAATAAATACCAAAGAATGGTATAATCTAACCATAAAAATATTTTCTAAAACCCTTACGGCTTGCCTGCTGTCCTGTGTTTTAGTTAATTCTATTTAAGGCTTGTTAGTTGGTGGCTACAGGCCTTTTTTTGTTGCTTCAATAATCTTTCGCAAGCCATTCCATGGCTTTCCTATAAATTGATGTTCTCACTTCACCACAAGTGATCAATTTTTTATACGTTACTGGATTTACCCCAATCTCTTTACTTGCTTCTAATGATGTTAGTAACTTGTCAGCTTGTTTTCTCCTCAATGCTCTTGATTCTAAATTACTTACTTTCAAAATAACTCCTCCTTTCTGTAAAGTTTTATTTTACAAACTCATTTTATAAAGTTTTTCTTTATTTGTCAAGAGTTGATAAAAAAAAACTTTACTTTCGTAAAGAAAGTAATTATAATTATACTGAGGAATGAAGTATGAATAATTTAAAAAAATTACGAAAAGACAAAGGATTAACACAACAACAATTAGCTGATGAATTGAACAGCATTTATAAGAATAAAAAATCCTATTCAAAAATGAATATTTCAAATTGGGAAAATGAAAAACATTCGATAAGTACATTAAATGCTGAACAACTATCAAGTTTTTTTGATGTTCCGATTAGCTATCTATTGGGATATAGTGAATATCCTGATGAATTTTTTGCATTCTCTGAATTGAGAAAGCAAAATAAGGATGATTGGACCAATATGGCAAAATCAAAAATATTATCCTTAGTAACTAAATCAGATTTAGAGAAAATCAAAGACAAATACATCAAAATGGATGGACCTGAATCGGATTGGGAAAGTTACACAATGCTTCTAAGTGCGATAGGATCATTACCAGATAAAGAAAGTAAATTGTTAACTTTGTTTGCGTTATTAAGTGATCAAAAACAGGATTTATTATTAGAGCTAGTTCAAACCATGGTAGATGAATAAACGAACCCACGCGCAAACGGTTGATATTAATAATCGCAAAAAGGTAGAAACGAGGTATAACAAATGACAAAATGAAACTAGAAAAATAAAAGATTAGGATACTATTAAAAATATATAGGAGAAACATTATGAAAAAGAAAATTATTACTACTGCTGTTGTTTTAGCTCTTGCTACTGGTGGAGCGGGCTACTGTTTCTTATCTTATGCCCCTCACCAAACTGCAATAGGTCACTTTGAAAAGTCTGTTGATACACTTAATGAGAATAATAAAGCAATTGAAAAACAAATTGCTGATACTGAAAAAATCATTAAAGAAAAAGCTAAACCATTAGAAGCTAAGACTTTAGAAGATTTAAAAACTGCTGTTAAAGAAGCAAAAACTTCAATTCGTAAAGCTCCAAAAATGGAAAGCGATACACAAAAAATTGAAGATCAAGCAAAAGAAATTGCGAAACCTGTCGATTATTCTAGCGCACAAAAAAACATTACTGAGAAATTAACAGCATATCAAAATAGCGTGAAGCAATTAGCACAAATTACAAACCCTAAAGATTCTTTTATTGAGGAACGATTGAAAGAAGTAGATACAATTCAAGAAGTGCAACATGCTACAGAAGAAAATGATCCTAATGGTTTATTGAACAAACAAGGTGGCTATACTGCTTCTATTTATTTTGCAGATAACCAAGTAACTGAACCTATTGAGGGTGCTAATCTAGTAGATAAGGGAACTGAAGCAGGAGGCGCTATTGAAGTTTACAAGACCAAAGAAGAAGCTGAAAAGAGAAATACATACCTTTCAGCATTTGACGGTGGAGTATTAGACCCTGGATCTCATTACGTGTATGGTACTATCGTCATTCGTACCTCTCACCACCTCACTGCCAGCCAACAAAAAGCCTTAACTGAAAAAATTTACAACAAACTAATTGAACTAAAATAATTTTTATAAAATAGACATTTTCGCCTCTTCTAACTTCAAGGATTATATATATCAAACCATAGCAAACCTTAGCACTTCTATTTTTCTTTAGGGTGTCCGAAAAGTCCGATTTAAACAAAAAAGCGTGTTTTCACCGTCTAATACAGGCCCTATACACGCTTTCTACAATCCGATATATAATCAACCGTCTAACCCCTTTAAAATTGAATACAGGGCAATCTGTGAAGCCCTGGCATGATATAAACCACAAACTAAAACCTTTACAGCTTGCCTGCTGATGAATTAGAAAGGTTTAGATCATGAAAATTACAGAACACAAAAAGAAAGACGGTACAACTGTATACCGTGCTAACATTTACTTAGGGATTGACCGAGTAACGGGAAAAGATGTAAAAACTAGTATCACAGCTAGAACTAGAAAAGAGGTCAAACAGAAAGCTAAAGAAGCTGAAATAGACTTCATTCAAAATGGTTCTACTAGATTCAAAGAAGCGACAATTAAAACATATAAAGAACTCGCTGAATTATGGTGGGAAAGCTATAAGCATACAGTAAAACCAAATACTCAAGGCAACATGAGTAAGATTTTAAATAAACATATCCTGCCATTATTCGGGGGTTATAAGCTGGATAAACTAACCACTCCACTAATTCAAAACATAATTAACAAATTAGCTGGAAAGACAAATAACGGGGAGCAAGGGGCTTATTTACACTATGAGAAAATCCATACTGTAAACAAGCGTATCTTACAATATGGTGTGGTTATGAAAGCCATACCATTTAACCCAGCTCGTGAGGTCATTCTCCCAAGAAATACCCAGAAAGAAAAGCGCCAAAAGATTAAACACTTTGATAACATTGAGTTAAAAACGTTTTTGGACTATCTGGACAACTTGGATAGTGATAAATACCGCTATTTTTACGAGAAAACACTTTACAACTTCCTACTTGCTACTGGTTGCCGTATTAATGAAGCGTTGGCGCTGGAATGGTCTGATATTGATCTAGATAGAGCCGTAGTTCACGTTACAAAAACACTAAACCGTATGCAAGAGGTGCATAGTCCTAAATCAAAATCTAGTTACCGTGATATCGATATTGACCCCCAAACGGTTACAATATTAAAACAGTACAAACGTAGGCAAACCCAAGAGGCTTGGAAGATAGGACAAACTGCAAAAGTAGTCTTTTCAGATTTTATCCATGAATACCCGAATAACAGTACTCTTTTTACAAGATTAAAAACACATTTTAAACGTGCTAAAGTGCCTAATATTGGTTTCCATGGTTTCCGACACACTCACGCTAGTTTGTTATTAAATGCTGGAATACCATATAAAGAACTCCAGCACCGACTAGGGCACTCCACTTTATCTATGACAATGGATACATATAGTCACCTCTCAAAAGAGAGTGCAAAAAAAGCTGTTTCATTCTATGAAACAGCTCTAGGGAGTTTGTAACTGAACAAATAACTGAACAAAGTCAGAATACAATGTATTACGACAAGCAAGAAACCCTATAACAATGGGATTTCTGATAATTCTATCTTTAAATTAAAAGATTTTATGATAGAATAAAGGGGATTTTAATCAAAAGGATGAAGTTATGAATAATTTGATTGAACTACAAGACGTCAATTTGATCCGCAATGGAAAAGCCCTTTTAAAAGAAATTAACTGGCAAGTGAAAGAAAATGAATGCTGGGCGATTTTAGGTCTCAATGGGGCAGGAAAATCAACCCTCCTCAAACTGTTGATGTCTGAATACTGGGCTAGTTCTGGCCAGGTCACTGTCCTTGGAACTCGCTTTGGAGAAGGAGGCATCCCTGAGTTGCGCAAACGTATTGGGATCGTTAGCTCCTTTATTTCAGAAAGACTGCCAGAGCATCTTTTGACAGAACAAATTGTCCTAACCGGTCAATACAAGAGTAGTATTTTATATGCTGCATACGGGGAGGAAGAACTAAACTGGGCACGGGATATGCTGACTTCGATTGGAGCTAGTTCTTTAATCGGCCGTAAATATCGTGAGCTCTCCCAGGGAGAAAAGCAGACGGTCCTCATTGCACGAAGCCTCATGGACCAGCCAGATCTGATCATTTTTGACGAGGCCTCTAGTGGATTGGATCTCTTTGCCAGAGAAAAGCTCCTCCGTCAGATCCATCATATCAAACAACTGGACCACGCACCAACCATGATCTACGTCACCCACCATGCAGAGGAAATTACAAAAGACATGACCCATGTGCTCCTGCTCAAACATGGTCAAGTGGTCGAAGAAGGACCAAAGGAAAAGATCCTAACTCCCCATGTCCTTAGTCAATTTTATGAAGTACCAGTATCCCTTATTGATCTGGGTGACGAGCGACTCTTTGTCAAACCAGAAATCAGACACACAAAAGATCATGAATAAATCAAAAGAGGCTGGGACAAAAGTCCTAGCCTCTCAATTTTCTTTGGATTGTCGAGCAAGACGCAGTGGTTGAGTGCGCTCTACTACGCTGATTTCATCAGTTTTTACAGCCCTACTCAACTATGCGGAGGTGGGACGACGAAATCGAATTCTAACGAATGACCGATTTCTGTCCCACTCTCTTTTACTTTTATCGATTCCGTGCATACTCGATCATATCATAGGGAAGAGTATTGGCACTTTCTCTTAGGGAATAGCTTTCTAATTCATTGACATTTTGTCGCATACGGCGCGCTTGCTTAGCGGTAATCAGGTGTTGCGCTTCGTATTCAAAAATAATCTTCCGCTCCAAATAATAGCCTCTTAACATTTCATCGATATTATTTGGTTTCACCCGGTTAATAACCCGCTCCACAAAGGCTCCACTGGTAATAATGGCTGTCTCTCTCAGGCGAGATTCTTGTAGGAAAGAGATCAAACTGCTCCGATAAATCCCCTTGAGGTCTTCCAAACTTTCGATGATGATTTCCGTATTGGCCAGATAAAGGGCCGCAATCTGGTCATAATCAATGGCTTCTAGTTGTCGATCTTCGTGTTTCCACCAATTCCTAAAACCAGATCCAAATGTGACAATTTCATGTCCCAACAAACGCAAAAGTCGGAAGGAGACCAAGAAATAATAGGTTAAGCGAGACGAGAGATTGCGATTGACACGTTGTTCCATATTGTGAAGATAGCGTTGGTAGACGCGGTAGCCCCGCTCTCGAATCTTCCCTTCTTCGTAGGCTTGTTCCAAGCCGTCACTTTCAATACTCAAAATCAGGAGCTTCAATTGTTCCCAGTCCTTTTGAATGAGCCTGTTTTCTTGGCCTAGAATTAAGTTTTCTATGCGACCATGATAATTATCAATCGCCGCATACAAGGGACCCTTGTGCCTGCTATTTTTTAGTTCTGCTTCTAACTCCATGACAACATCATTTAAAATCGCGATCTGCATGAGGTAGTCATTGGTTTCTTCCTTGTCTTCTGATAATTTTGGAAGTACCACTAAGCCAGCAATAAAGCTGACAAGGGTAACTCCTGCCACTAAAAAGAGTAGGATGGGGTATTCTTTTTCGATCTTGGTTGGAATCAAAAGAATCGTCGCAATCGAAACCGTTCCCTTCACACCCGAAAAAGTCAGCAATAAGGCATCTTTTAGATAATTTCTCAACGATTTTTTTAGTCGAACCGTTCGGAACCAATAAAAGAGGTAAACCATGACAAAACGAATCAAGAAGAGCAAGGCTGTCAACAGAAAGACAGAAACAACTAAAAGAAGATTATTGTATATGGGACTACTTAAGATGGGCTTGGCAATCATTTCCAATTCCATTCCTAAGATGACAAAGACCGAGCCATTTAAGATAAAGTTGACCGTATTCCAGACAGTATGGCTCACAGTATCCACCCGCGCTTCAAGGAGGGTAATGTGCTTAAAGCGACTGGCTTTTAGGATCCCTGACACAACTACTGCAATGATACCAGAGACATGGAGTTCTTCTGCTAGGAAGAAGGTCAACAGTGGGAGACTCAGTTCTAATAACAATTCACTGGCAATATCACTGGCGCGAACACTCAAGAGCAATTTTTGCAGCCAACGGTTCACAAAGGCCGTCAAGATTCCCACTGCAAATCCTCCAATAATGGAGATTCCTAAGGAAACCCCTGCTTCTCCAAGGGAGAAACTTCCGGTCGCAAGGGCTGCCAAGGCCACTCGAAAGGCAACTAGACCTGAGGCATCATTTAGTAACCCTTCTCCTTTTAAGATATTCGAAACCCGCTTTGGAAAGGTAAAGCGCTCAGACAGGGAAGCAAAGGCTACTAAGTCTGTTGGACCTAGAGCTGCCCCTACGGCCATACAGGCTGCTAGAGGAAGGCTCAGCCACAAGGAGTGAGCTGCCCAGCCCAGACTGATGGTTGAGATAAAAATCACTGGAAAAATCAAATAAAGAATGATGCGCCAGTGCTTCAAGACAGAAGTTATATCTGCTTCTTCTGCCTCTCTAAATAAGAGAGGGCCAATGACCAAGGCCAGAAATAGCTCTGTATCTAGATGAAAATTTTCTTCTGGGACAAAAAGGGCCCAAACGATCCCTAGTAAGATTTGAATCAAGGGCAGAGGAAGGCTCGGCACAAGTTTATTGGTGACATTTGAGACGATCAAGATCATCGAGAAGATCACTGCATAAAGGAGTAATTCCATCTTCCTCCCTCCCTAACGTTCTTGGCAGCAAGTCTCAAATTGCTGTTTTAACTCCGCAATTTTTTGGTCTGTCTTGGTTACATCCTTGTGCTCAATCTTCTTTTGGCAGCGTTCCATCTCAAGCGAAACCAATTTCTTTTTTATTTTGAGCATTTTTTTGGTCATATGGGCTTCATCAAAAAAACCTGTTTCTCGCTCGTGGATGGTCGATTCGACAAAATGATGTCTCATTCCTTCAATTTTGTTCTTTAAATATTCTTTATCCATGACGGTAGCTTTCTAATTTTTCGATCATAACCAAAAACGGTGGCTGATTCACTTGATTCAGTGTCCGGTAGATGGTCGCTGTATATTCTTTTTGTGGGAGTTGGCTGACAAAGTCCAGCACTGCATCACGCTCGATGTCTCCCCCCGCATGACCGTAATAAATCATAATTGCGATACGCCCACCTTTTTCTAAGCGAGTACAGATTTTCTCCATGGCTTCAATCGTGGTAGCTGGCAGGGTAATGACTGATTTATCCGCAGCTGGTAGATAACCCAGATTGAAAATTGCTGCTTTGAGATTCGTTACATAGTAATCCACATGCTGGTGGCCATCCAAAATCAATTGGACGTTTTGAAGCCCCAACTTCTCCAGTCTTTCTTGGGTATTTACAAGGGCCTGTTCTTGAATATCAAAGGCATAGACCCGGCCTGCTAGTTGGGCTAAAAAGGCCGTATCATGTCCATTCCCCATGGTCGCATCCACCACCACATCTTCTTTGGTGATGACTTCTGCTAAAAATTGATGGGCCATTTCAAGTGGTCGAAGCATTGGCACTCTCCTTTTCTTCTAGCTTACATCCTTGGGTACTTCCACGACGACGCATTTCAGTTTCAATGGCGTTTAGGACCTCCCATTTGTTGAGGCTCCACATAGGGCCAATCAACATATCACGAGGCGCATCCCCTGTAATTCGGTGAATCACGATATGTTTAGGGATAATCTCTAGTTGGTCACAAATGACCTTGACATATTCCTCCTGGCTCATGAGTTGGAGACGCCCTTCATGGTAGTCGCGTTGCATGCGTGTATTGGTCATCAAATGCAAAAGGTGCAACTTGATCCCGTTAATCTCATTGTCCGTCACACAACGGCGAACATTTTCCACCATCATCTCGTGTGTTTCCCCCGGAAGCCCATTGATCAAATGGGAGACAATCTCAGCCTTCGGTACTTGTTTTCGAATGCGCTTGACGGTTTCAACATAGAGTTCATAACTATGAGCTCTGTTAATCAATTCAGAAGTCGCTTCATAAGTAGTCTGAAGGCCCAACTCAATCGTCACATGCATGCGCTCTGTCAACTCTGCTAGATAGGCCAAGGTCTCATCTGGTAAACAATCCGGACGCGTACCAATGTTGATTCCTACTACTCCTGGTTCATTGATGGC
The DNA here is from genome assembly GCF_901875555.1 of Streptococcus parasanguinis. GTDB lineage: Bacteria > Bacillota > Bacilli > Lactobacillales > Streptococcaceae > Streptococcus > Streptococcus parasanguinis_H. The sequence continues at coordinate 97,692 of NZ_CABFMD010000022.1, read as the reverse complement.
CTGTTCATAACGCTCTCGAATGACTTCCACTTTATCGTGGGTATTGGTGAAATTTTGAAAATAGACTAAGTACTTCTTCACATCTGGCCATTTCCGATGCATAAAATCAATCTCTTTGTAAAACTGTTCTCGAATCGGAGCTTCTGGGGCCACAATGGCATCTCCTGAACCTGAGACCGTACAAAAAGTACAGCCACCATGGGCGACTGTTCCGTCTCGATTAGGACAATCAAAGCCTGCATCAATAGGGACTTTAAAGGTCTTTTCTCCAAATAAAATTCGATAATAATCATTCAAAGTATTGTAGGATTTCATACCCTTCATTATAGCAAAATTTTAAAACGATTACTATTAGGTATCCATTAGATAAGGTTGGTTGATTCTACAATATTTTAGATACGGTCAAATAACGCTCAAATAAATAAAAACGTAGTCAATCGATTGAGGTTATAATAGATAATCTCGATAATTACTGTTATAAACACAAAAACCACTCGTTATGAGTGGTTTTTAAAATATACTGCTATCCCTTTCCATTTCTTCCACGACTGCAGAGGTCAGCATCTATCTATGCTTGGAACTCTCCGAACATTCGTTAAATATCTTTATTATTTTTCTTCTCCAACTCTTCAGCAAGGTTATACAATTTTTCTGCTGTAAGTAAGGCCATTTTATCCATACTGGTTTTCCCTTTTCTAATGTCTGCTACTGTAGACCAAGGAACGCCTGCGCCTTTGGCAATTGCGCTTGTGCTTATCTCGCTGTTTAATAACTTTTCTATTTGTTCTCTCATTTAACCATCCTCTTATTTCCATCTGTCTTTTAAAATCAGCAGAAATATAAAAAATACGATTGTGAAAATTGGTAAATATTTCATTTTATTGACCGATATGATATAATCATGGTAGGTATAAGGGGCTTTCGCCCCGACCTACCAGAGCCTTATCTGAACCGCTTTGCTTTGCGTGGCTTGCGTTCTTTTGGCTCTTTTTTTATTGCCATGATAACACTTGCGATTCCTGTTAATAAGGTTCCAGTTGCTACCATTAGTTCAGCAATCTCTGATATTTTCATATCTTCCTCCTTTCTGATTATATTATATCACGATATGCCGTGACTATTAACGCTTTTTATCAAAAAAAGAGTCGAACTCAAAACGCGAGTTCAACTCCTAGTTGGTAGATACTTATTTTTGCTTGCCTGTAAAGCGCCATTGAAACCGCAAGCGATCATACAAGGGATACTCAAACTGCAAGACAGCAAGGCCCAAAATCATACTGCCAAGAACGTCTGATGGATAGTGGACTCCGACATAAACGCGGGAAACCACAATGGTCACAATTCCCAGAACCAGCAAGCCTTGAAGACAATAGCGGGCTGTTTTATGTTTTACATGCTGGCCGATCATGAGGATCAAGCTTCCCAAAACAAGGGTAGACGCCAGTGAATGACCACTCGGGAAAGAAAAGCCCTTTTCCTCTACAAGATGAAGAATACTTGGTCTCGGTCTCTGGTAGATATTCTTTAGAAGAAGAACCAAAAGACCTGTCAATACCAGATTGCTCCCCAGAAAGAGGGCTTCGCTGTACCATTTCTTATAGGCAAAGACAGCTAGCAGAAGACCCACCCAGATGACAATGATCTTGGTATCCATGACATGGGTTACCTTGGTAAAGAAGGCTGTCAGTGGTGCAGGCAGATCGCCTCGAATAGTAGATTGAATCGCGCTATCAAAACTAGTTAATTGTTGCGGGTAAAAGCGAATCACATACCCAAGAATGACAAAAATGAGAAGGGCGAAGCTTGCCTTCGCCCAATGCTGTTGTTTATTTTTCATATTTTTTCAAAATCGGTTGCAAAAGAGTGTAGATCAATCCAAATGCGATGGCCCAAATCACTCCTTCAATCAGGTTAAACGGTGCAACCATTGCGGCTAAATAGTGGACAAGCCCTAGTGTTTTCGAAATATCATAGTTCATAAAGCGAGCATACAAAGGGATTGCATAGACATAGTTCACCAATACCATCGTGATACTCAAACTGATCGTTCCAATAATCGTAGCCAGGACAAATCGGCCATGGGTCCGTTCCTTGTTCCAAATCCATGCAAAAGCAAGGACAAAAACAAGAACTCCAATGATATTGATTGGTAATCCGATCAAGGTTTCAAGCCCCTTATTATTAAGGGCTAATTTAAGAACAGATCGGATCAAGGTTACCCAAACGGCACTTTTAAAATCCAATAGGACCAAGGCCAACAAAATGGCGATGATACTCAAATCAATTTTGAAGAAATCTATCAAGAAAGAAAATTGATAGAACATCAAAATAAAAGATAAAGCGGATAAAACAGCCACTAGGGTCAGTTTACGTGTATTTGTCATAACAGGTTCCTCCAATTTTTAAAAAATTAGAGAAGCTGGAAAGACGTCTACCCCATCATTCTACTCTAAACTATTTAAACAAAGCTTAAACTAGAAACTATTCTAGTTACTTTAGCTACTTTCCATCGAAACATGTCGCTAGTCAGTCTCAGCCACTAACGTTTTATTCCCATGCATCAGCTCTAAACAGATCAGAATAGCTGTTAGTCTATTCGTCTCTCGTCTTCTCCCATCCAGACTATACTGTCGGTTGTGGAATCACACCACATCAGCTTGCGCTCGCGGACTTCTTTTAGAGGATGGAAATGGAGATTTTCTTTTAGATGAGGCGACAAGCTCTAGGCATAACTTCTAGTTAGGCAAAGCTTGGCAACAAAGTAGAAAAGAAAAAGAACATTTCCTAGTAAAAGTCACCGCCGGTCGGGAATTACACCCTGCCCTGAAGACTTCTTAATCATAACAAAAAAAACCTGCCGTGGCAAGTTTTTGTAACTTAATAGATTACATCGTTCGTCTTTTAATTTTTCGTTCTTATTTGAGCTTGTCGTGCTCATAACGATGGCTCAACTCCAGCCCCTTAAACCCTTGCTGGCGAAGCGCTTCATAGACAATCATACAGACGGTATTAGAGACATTTAAACTCCGGACATGCTCATCATTCATCGGAATGCGAATGGCCTTCTCTTCGTGCTGGCGCATAAAATCTTCCGGTAATCCTTTATCCTCGCGTCCAAACAAGAAATAATGGGACTTCTCGTCTTGATAAGAAACGTCCGAATAAGTCTGATTTGCAAACTTAGACACCAAGTGCACCTGACCGTCACGCGCTACTTCCATAAACTCTTCTAAGCTATCATAGAAACGAACATCCAGCTTGTCCCAATAATCGAGTCCTGCTCGCTTCATCTTGCGATCATCGATCGGAAAAGCCATGGGGCGAATGATATGCAAGGGGGAATTGGTCGCCGCACAAGTCCGTGCAATATTTCCCGTATTTTGTGGAATCTGAGGTTGGAACAAGACGATGTGGTTTTGAGCCGCTGACTCTTGGTAGTCCAGTTCTTCAATATTCATACTCGATCTCTTTCTGACAAAAAAATAGCCACACTGCCCGGAGTCAAGCTCAGCAAACAGCGTGGTTACAGCTTCATTAACTTAACTCACAACAGGTTTGAGGTAAATCAACGAAGGTACTTTTTAAGTATATCACTTTTGAAGCTCCTGTCAATAGTTTTTTTAGATTTTTTTAAGAAACTATATCAAAGTTTTCGATCCCTCCTCATTCTTCTATTTTGACAATTTTCCCACTTGTTCCTTAGCTTGGTATAATTCCTCCAGAAAGTCCTTAAAATAGATGAATTTTTCTTGAAAATAGAGTATGATAGAAGCATACTCTGGAGGTAATCTATGAAAATTATTGTTGTTGGTGGAGGAAAGGTCGGAACGGCGCTTTGTCGTTCTCTCGTTGCTGAAAACCACGATGTTATTTTGATCGAAAAAGACGAATCCGTTCTCAACCATATCACCAAACGGTTTGATATCATTGGGATTTTAGGAAATGGAGCTAACTTCAAGATCTTGGAGCAAGCAGATGTTGAAGACTGCGATATCTTCATTTCCATGACCGAGTACGACGAAGTGAACATGGTTTCTGCTGTTTTGGCTAAAAAAATGGGGGCCAAAGAAACCATCGTTCGAGTGCGGAATCCAGAATATTCCAATTCCTACTTCAAGGAAAAAAATATCTTGGGCTTCTCCTTGGTTGTCAATCCGGAATTGCTGACAGCTCGTTATATTGCCAATATCATTGACTTTCCAAATGCCCTTTCTGTGGAGCATTTTGCCAATGGCCGAGTTGCCTTTATGGAATTTAAAATCAAGCCAGATAGCAATCTCTGCAATATGAGCCTATCCCAATTCCGAAAGAAATACGGAAATGTCATTGTTTGTGCGATCGAACGTGGCAACGAACTCACCATTCCAAATGGGGACTTTGTCTTGCAACCTCAAGACAAAATTTTCGTAACAGGTAATCGGATCGAGGTCGTTCTCTTTCACAACAATGTTCGCCCTCAGGTCATTAAGAGCATGATGATCATTGGTGCTGGGAAAATTGCCTACTATCTGCTCAATATTCTTCAAGATGTGCGCCGCAAGATCGATCTCAAGGTCCTAGAGGTCAATCGCGAACGGGCGGAATTCTTTAGTCAGGAATTTCCTGATCTCTATGTCGTCCATGGAGACGGAACCGCTAAAGACATTCTTTTAGAAGAGAGCGCCAATAACTTCGATGCTGTGGCTACTTTGACAGGGGTTGATGAAGAAAACATCATCACCTCCATGTTCTTGGATTCTGTCGGAGTCAAAAAGAACATTACCAAGGTCAACCGAACCAGTCTGTTGGAGATCATTGGCGATCAGGATATGACCAGTATTGTCACTCCAAAACGCATCGCTGTAGATACCATTATGCACTTTATTCGTGGACGCTACAATGCACAGTTCTCAAATCTAGAAGCTTTGCACCATGTCGCAAACGGACGAATTGAAACCTTGCAGTTCCAAATCAAGGAAGACAATAAACTAACCCAATATCCTCTCTCTGAATTGAAATTGAAAAAAGGCGTCTTGATCGCTGCCATTATTCGAGATGGTAAGGCTATTTTCCCTAATGGAGATGACCGTTTGATGGTAGGGGATCGGATTGTCGTGACCACCTTGATTCAAAATGTCACTAAAATCTACGATTTACTTGAGAGGTAAACCTGATGAATAGAAGCATGATTCGTTACCTCTTATCCAAGCTCCTCTTAATTGAGGCAGGTCTCCTGATCGTTCCCTTAGTGGTCGCAACAATGTATCAGGAACCTGCCAAGGTCTTTGTCTCTATTGGAGCAACCATGTCCATCCTCCTTGCGCTTGGCCTCCTTGGTAGTTTTCACAAACCAAAGGACTTTCACATTTATGCTAAAGAAGGAGTCCTGATTGTAGCACTCTGTTGGATCCTCTGGTCCTTCTTCGGGGCCCTTCCCTTTGTCTTTTCGGGACAAATCCCCAACATGATCGATGCCTTCTTTGAAGTTAGCTCTGGCTTTACAACAACAGGGGCAACGATATTAGATGATGTGGGTGTCCTCAGCCACTCTCTCCTCTTTTGGCGCAGTTTCACCCACTTGATTGGGGGGATGGGAGTTTTGGTCTTTGCCCTTGCGATTATGGACAATAACAAGAACAGCCACCTCGAAGTCATGAAGGCGGAAGTTCCTGGTCCAGTTTTTGGGAAAGTCGTTTCCAAATTAAAAAACACTGCTCAAATCCTCTACTTCTTGTACTTGGGCTTGTTCTTCCTTTTTGTGGTTCTTTATTTCCTTGCTGGCATGCCCCTTTATGATAGTTTTGTCATCGCCATGGGGACAGCTGGTACTGGGGGCTTTACCGTTTTTAACGATGGGATCGCCCACTACAATAGTAGTTTGATCACCTATTTGGTCAGTATCGGGGTCTTAGTCTTCGGGGTTAACTTTAACCTCTACTACTTCCTCATGATCCGAAAATTCAAGGCCTTCTTTAAAGATGAGGAATTGCGGACCTATATCACCATCGTCCTCGTGTCCAGTATCTTGATCGCTTACAATGTCCTTCATCTCTATGCCAATGTCGCAAAGAGTTTTGAAATTTCCTTCTTCCAAGTTTCCAATATCATCACTACTACCGGTTTTGGTTATGGAACGACGGAAAAATGGCCTCTCTTTTCTCAGTTCATCCTCTTGATGCTGATGGTCATCGGTGGTTCTGCTGGATCGACCGCTGGGGGGCTTAAAGTCATTCGGTGCTTGACCTTATGGCGAATCGCAAAAAATCAGGTTCTTTCAACCTTGTCTCCGAACCGCGTTCTGACCTTGCATGTCAATGATACGGTACTCGATAAGGATACACAGCATCAGATCCTCAAGTACTTTACAATATACAGTTTTATCACAATCGGCTTGCTCTTTGTAGTCAGTCTAGACAATAATAACTTCATGACGGTTGTCAGCGCTGTCTTTAGTTGTTTCAACAACATTGGACCTATGATTGGAACAGGTCAAACCTTCTCCATCTTTAGCCCCATTTCAAAATTCTTACTTTCCTTGGCCATGATTGCTGGACGTCTTGAAATCTATCCAATGATTCTTCTCTTCCTCCCTAAAACATGGTCTAAGCGCTGATGGACAACTCATATACACAGAAACACCCTTAGAAAAATAATTTCTAAGGGTGTTTCTGTATTTTTGCGACCGTCCTATTTTGATTCTTCATTTCGTCTCAGACTAAAGTGGTCTGGCAGAGGGTCTGGTCCCGCTTGGGTACCAGGATGGCATCGCAGAATCCTCGCAATCCCCATCAAGACACCTTTCACACCAAAGCGTTCAATCGCTTGGATCATATAATTGGAACAGGTCGGTTGAAAGCGACAAGAAGGCGGAAATAGGGGAGAGATCCATTTTTGATAGCATCTGACCATGGCAATCAGGATTGTTTTCATGCTTTTTTAGATTTAGTCACTGCTAGATTGTGCAGCTGGCTGATTTCTTTTTTGTTCAAGCGGCGGTATTCACCCGGACGTAATCCTGAGACATCTAGGTTTCCAAACTGGGTCCGGGAGAGTTTATCCACTAAAAGTCCCACAGCTTCAAACATCTTCTTGACCTGGTGGTTGCGCCCTTCATGAATGGTCAACTGAACCACTGAACGGTTTTTTTCGACATCCACTTTTAAGATCTCGTAAGTCGCTGGCTTGGTTTTCTTTCCATCAATGGTCACTCCTCGCGTCAAGGGACGCAAGTTTTCCTTATTGGCAATCCCTTTGACACGCGCCACATAGACCTTATCAATCTCATTACGTGGGTGAATCATCTCATCTGTAAAATCGCCATCATTGGTTAGAATCAAGACACCAGATGTATCCCAGTCCAAACGTCCTACAGGGTAGATACGCTCTGGTACTTGAGATAAAAGGTCAACGACTGTTGTCCGTCCTTTATCATCCGATACACTAGAGATGACGCCACGTGGCTTATTTAAAAGATAGTAGACCTTCTCTTCGTTATAGATTGGAGTTCCTTCAACTTCAACCTTATCCCCTGATTGAATGATGGTTGCTAGTTCTCGTACAACCTGGCCATTGACCGTCACCAAACCTTGCTTGATCAGTTCTTCGGCCTTGCGACGACTAGCCACGCCTGCATGGGCAATATATTTGTTAATTCTCATCTAGTTCCTCTGTTCTCTCTGAAAATAATTGACCTTCCTCTGGATCGATGTCCACTTCCTCAACCTTTGGCAATTCCTCCAAATGATTGATCCCCATATAATCCAAAAAAAACTCGGTCGTGACATACAAATTGGGACGCCCTAGGACTTCTTTTTTTCCATCTTCGCGAATCAGATCAAATGACAGTAGTTTGGTAATGGCACCACTGGAATTGACACCTCGAATATCATCGACCTCCACGCGGGTAATCGGTTGCTTATAAGCAATGATTGACAAGGTTTCAAGGGCAGCCCGAGACAAACTTTGGTTCATAGGAGTTCTAGAATAGTCTCGTAAAACCGAAGCGTAGTCTGCCTTTGTCACCAATTTATAACGGGAAGCTGTCTCCATCAAACACAGACTGGTATCTGTGTCCTCTTGGTATTTTTGGCTTAATTTTTCTAAACTTTGCACCACACCTGTCGGAGGTAAAGAGAGAAGGTCTGCGATTTGTCTGGCAGTAATTCCTTCTTCACCCGCTACAAATAAGAGTGCTTCAATTTCAGATAATTTGCTCATGTTCCATCCTATTTAAGTAAATTTCTCCAAAAGCCGTATCCTGTACCACTGTGACCTCTTGGATCTTGATCAATTCAAGGGTTGCAAGAAATAAGGTAATGACCTCTTGGAGATCCGCTGCTTCTAGAAACAAGTCCTGCAAGAGAACTTGTGAGCGATCGTGGAATCGGTGACGCAGCTGATCCATCAGATCTTCAATCTTGTATTCATCCTTTACAATGGTTGTATGGTTCTGGCGAAATTCTTCTTTTTTCTTGGTCAATAGTTTTGAGAAAGCCAAGAAGAGATCCACCGTGGTGCGATCATGAAGTAATTCGGTATCGTCATAAATCAATTCCATCTTCGGTTTCGAATAATAGAGGGCGCGCTCCTCGTGCTGTGAGGCCATCAACTCTCCTAATTGCTTGTAAGTACGGTACTCTTCCAATTGAGAAAGGAGATCCTGCTCGAGATCCTCTGCTTCATCCATCTCTTCTGCAACCTTAGGAAGAAGTCTTCGACTCTTGATCAAGGTTAGTTGACTAGCCATGAGCATGTATTCCCCAGCCACCTCTAGTTTCATAGCCTGGAGGGTCGCCAGATAAGCCAAATACTGTTCGATCACCTCAATCAAGGGAACCTCATAGATATCCATCTGGTATTTAGAGACCAAGTGGAGCAAAAGGTCCAAAGGCCCTTCAAAATCTTTAATTTTAATATCCATTATTTATATTTTTCTAATGTCACCATGGTTTTTAGGCCCAATTCACGCGCAATACTAAAGAGATCCACACCAAGTTCACGTTGTTTCAAAATATACTGCTCACGAATCGATTGAGCCGAAAGGTCTTGATTCCCTTTTTCGATCAAGAAGGCTTCTAATTGTCGGAATCCCCACTGACGGGAGTAGGATTTTCCTTTATTATCAAAGAGATAAACACCATCTAGGAAGAATTGCAACTCATCCAGTAAAGGTTCTGGAACTTTTAAAACCCGTTTTTGGCCATCTTTGCCCACTCGAATGACATGAAAGTCCAGCTGAATGTCTTCGACCTTGACTTGGAGGATCTCACTTGGCAACAAGCCCATCTCCAGAATCAACAAGGCCATCAAGCGTCCCTGAGGATTGGTTGATTCTTCCCAAAAATGGGTCAGATCCATCAATTCCCGATCATGGGTCTTGGCCGGTTGAATTTTAGGCAAGACCAAACGATGGTACTCAGAAATAAAGCGTTCTTGATACAAATAATATAAAAATTGGTTGACGGCGGATAATTTTCGTTTTTGAACCGCCGGTTTAAAATCTTTAATCGAAGCTTGGTAAATTCTCAAATTTGTCGGCGTCACTTTTCCATGGATCGACTCGATAAACTGGTCCAAATCATAGAAATAGGCAGACTGAGAATTTTCACTTAATTCTTTTTGATCAATAAAACTTGCAATAAATTCTTTCATTTTGGAATCATCTCGTATTCATTTGAAAAATTATGCATCAGCGAATTGATGGCTTTGAGGATCGATTTTCGCGTAATAATCCCTTGGAAATACCCTTCTTCATCCACCACCGATAAGAAGGAGTCATCCACCAACTTATGAAGGACTTCTGTCAAATTGAAGTCTAAACCGATGACCCCGACCTCCTTCTTTGCAACGTCTACGATATCCATCGAAGCAAAAGTCTCCTCAGGAATCTCGTGTTTCAATTGATAAGATAGAATATCCGTTAGGGAGATCGTCCCCACAAACTTGCGTTCATCCGTCACTACCGGAATACGACTATAGCTAATCTGGCTCAACAGCAAAACTGCATGGTCTACATTGTGGTTATCAATCAAGACCGCTAAATTCCTGGCAGGAGTTAGGAACGTCTCTTCCTGCGCCAGCAAGAAACGTTCAAATTCCTTTGCGATCATCTGCTAAACTCCTTTGTCAATTCCGGATACAATACATGGTCTCTCGTGTAGTACTCTACTTTGTATTGAGAATCATCTATCTCAATTTTAGCATAGAGACACTCTCGAATCAGACCGCGTGGCTGGCTGATCGATCCAGGATTCACAAAGAGAGTTCTTCCTTCCTTCCAAGCATCTGGGATATGAAGGTGGCCGTAAAGACAGATATCTGCTTCTTCCTCTTGGGCCCACAGATCCAATTTTTGAAAACTAAAATTGATCTGGAAGAGATGCCCATGGGTCTGGATGATTCGTGTTGGCCCTAGTTGGGTCACCAAGCGTTCTGGATAGCCATCATAAAAATCCATGTTTCCTTGGACAACGTGAATCCCTTCCCAGACAGGATCATCACTTTTTAGTTCAGAATCCCCATTGTGAAAAATACCATCGACCTGACCTAGGTATTTGTCTTTAATTGCTTCTACGATGGAACGGTCTCCATGCGAGTCACTCATTACGATGATTGTTTGCTTTGCCATGATGGAAATACCTCCAATAACTTTTTAACAGCCAATGCTCGATGAGATTGGGTATTTTTTTCTTCAAGGGTTAATTCCGCAGCAGCACGGCCAGTTTCCCCAACTAAAAAGAGAGGATCATAGCCAAAGCCGTTTTCGCCCTTAGGCTCAAAATTAATATAGCCTGGCCAATCCGCTTCTACTACTAGGCTTTCCTTTCCTGGTCTTGCGACCACCAAGGTCGTATGGAATTGGGCTGAACGATCCTTCAATTCAAAGACCATGGCCAACTCATGCAACAACTTGGCATTGTTTTCCGCATCCGTCGCACCGACTCCCGCAAAGCGAGCAGACCAGACTCCAGGTAAGCCACCTAAGACATCCACCTTCAAGCCTGAATCATCTGCCAAGACCGTTTTGCCGGTTAATTTAGCGATTGTTTCAGCCTTGAGGCGGGCATTTTCTTCAAAGGTCATCCCTGTTTCTTCCACTTCTGGAAGCTCTGGGTGTTGATTAAGGTTTTCCACTTCAAAGCCCATTTTTTCAAACATATTGCGGAATTCTTTGGTTTTTCCTTCATTACGAGTCGCAATGAGGATGGTATCTTTCACCTTATCTTGCCCTAAAAAAGCTTCTAAGTTCACACCCTCACTTGGTAGATGCACATACAGTAAGTTGCCCTTTTCTACCAAGAGCAAGGCCCCTTGACGTTGGACAATCTCAAAAGTTCTTCCCTTGACCTCATTTAAGACTTCCGTCAAAAAAGTCAGGAAACGAAAGGCTGATCCATAGCGCATCACCGATAGATTGAGAGGAAATCCTTCAGGATCCTTGGCAAAGAGAAGTTCCAGCTGGTCTAACAAAGTGGAAGCTTCTGCAGGGACTTGACTAAATTGGTTGTAGTCTGCATCTTCTCCCCATTGGGCAATATACCAATCTTGGGAATCTTTGTATTCAAATAGTTTGTCACTCATAAATTTACGTGCTCCACATTCACTGAACGTTCTAGCCATTTTTCGGCAATCGCTGCAAAGCTATTGGCATTTGCAGTTGTATAAAAGCGGTGGGTTTGCTCTAAGAGTTCACGACTCTTATTGAGCTCAAAATAGTTTAGTAAGACCGAAATATCCCGAACACACTCTGCCCCACTATCAATCAATTTAACAGATGGTCCCATCACATTTTGGATAATGGGTTTTAAGAGTGGATAATGGGTGCATCCCAAGACTAAGGTATCAACCTTTCCAACTAGTGGTTTTAGGGTTTCGTAAACCACCTTTTTTGTCACACTGGATGCCAACTCGTTGGATTCCACTAAAGGAACAAACTTGGGACAAGCTAAACTGGTGACTGTCATATCTGGTGCCAGACTTTGAATCTTCTCTTTATAAATTCCAGAAGAAACCGTCATCGGTGTCCCAATCACCCCAATTTTTTGATGGGTCGTTGATTTAATGGCTGCAGAAGCTCCAGGCAAAATCACTCCTAAAACAGGAATATCAAGTTTTTCCTTGACTTCTTCCCAAACCACTGCAGTCGCTGTATTACAAGCTAAAACAATCATCTTGACATTTTTGGTCAGAAGGAAGTTCACCATCTGCCAAGTATACTCGCGAATCTGGTCTGCTGGTCTAGGACCATAAGGTGCACGCGCTGAATCTCCAATATAGACGACATCTTCGTGAGGAAGCTGACGGAGCAATTCTCGGACAACAGTCAGGCCACCTACTCCAGAATCTAAAAAACCAATCGGTCGGTTATCCATATCTCTTCCTTCCAAAAGGAGGGACTAAGAAATTCCTCCAAGCCCCTCTCATTTATTATCGTGAGATTGCCCCACTCTTATTTTTTCTTGTTTTTCGCCATTGCTGATTTTTGTTGGTTCACAATTTGGCGATAGACTTGCTGAACTTTTGCTTCGCTTGGGCGTTGGCCGCTCGCACCTAAAAGTGTACGGACTGCTTCAACATTCAAACGTGGGTTTGATGCGAATTCTTTTTCAAATTGACGACGAAGCAAGAACATACCTGCAACCATTCCACCAAAGAAAGCCAAAATAATCAACAAAATTCCTAAAAAGAGATTCATACATTTTTCTCCGATCCATTATTTTTACATAACTATTATTATAGCAGACAATCGCTTATTTTTCAATGTCAAAGCCATAGAGAGTTGCCAGATAATCCTCTGGTTTTTCTGCCCGACGAATCAAGCGTGCTTGTCCTTTTTCTTGAAGCAAGACTTCTGCTGAACGCAGCTTGGCATTGTATTGATACCCCATCGAAAAGCCGTGAGCTCCTGTATCATGAATGACCAGGACATCTCCAATCTCCGTCACTGGGAGTTTTCGTTGTTTGGCAAATTTATCGTTGTTTTCACAAAGACTACCGACAACATCAACCACTTCTGTCGGTCCATCCGGACGGTCCATATTGGTGATATGGTGGTAGGCCCCGTACATAGCCGGTCTCAGAAGATTGACAGCTGAAGCATCAACGCCAACATAGGTACGATAGGTCTTCTTTTTATGGGTCACGGTCGTCACTAAAAGACCGTTAGAAGCCAGCATAAAGCGACCAAGTTCCGTATAGATTTTGACATGGCCCAGACCTGCAGGTTTAAGAATGGCATCAAAAACACGATGCACACCTTCGCCAATTACAGCAATATCGTTGGGACGTTGGTCCGGTTTATAGTTAATCCCAACACCACCAGAGAGGTTGATGAAGCCCAAGTGAACCCCTGTTTTTTCGACGACTTCTACTGCCAATTCAAAGAGCTGGCGCGCCAACTCAGGATAGTAATCGTTCGATACGGTATTCGAGGCCAAGAGGGCATGAATCCCGAACTCTTCCACACCCAACTCCTTTAACTCCCTAAAGGACTGGATCAATTGCTCCTTGGTCATCCCAAACTTCGCTTCTTCTGGGTTGTCCATAATATCGGTTCCCAGCTCAAATACTCCACCAGGATTGTAGCGGCAGGAAATTACCTTTGGAATGCTGGCAACTGATTTTAAGAAAGCAATATCTTCATAAGCATCTAGGTTGATGGTTGCTCCCAATTCCCGAGCGTAGACGAATTCATTGGCTGGAGTATTATTCGAAGAAAACATGATCTCTTTTCCACTAAAACCCAACTTATCCGCCATTAACAATTCAACGTAGCTGGCAGTATCGACTCCACAGCCCTCTTCTTGCAAAATTTTTAGGATCGATGGGTTCGGAGTCGCCTTGATCGCAAAGTATTCTTTAAAGCCTTTATTCCATGCAAAAGCCTTGTGAAGCGCTCGTGCTGTTTCACGAATCCCTGCTTCATCATAGAGATGAAAAGGCGTTGGAAATTCTTGGATCAACTGGTCTAATTGTTCACGGGTTACAAAGGGTGTTTTCATAAGCACTCATTTCTATTCTTTAGTCACTATTAGTATAGCACAAGTCGGAAGACAAAAAAAGCCGAGGCAACTGCCCCAGCTCAATTTCTCTTTGATTAGTCGTTTCTTCCGAAGATACGAAGAAGGCTGATAAAGAGGTTGATAAAATCAAGATACAGTTCCAAAGCCATGGCCACTGCCCATCCTGTCGCAGGTTGACCATTTGTTTGATCATAGACATAGCGGATCTTTTGGTTATCCCAAGCAGTCAATCCTGCAAAGAGGAAGACAGAGATAATACTCAAGATGTAGTCCATACCAGAACTTCTCAAGAACATGTTCACAACAGAAGCGATGATCACACCGATCAAGACTCCCATCAAGGCACGTCCCATACCAGACAGGTCTTTTTTCACGACGCGTCCGATAGCTCCCATGACAATAAACATCAAGGCACTGACCAAGAAAGCCTTATAAACCGTCGCTTGCATGTAGCGAGCAATGATAAAGCTGAGAGTAAATCCATTTAGAGCTGAGTAGATCAAGAAGATTGGAAGAGCAGAAGGGCTATTTTTAACAGCCTTCCCACAGGCAACAAAGACCAAGATCAATTCTACAACAACTGCTGCGTAGTAAACCATTGGTGCTGTTGTCAAGATTTGAACGAAGAAGTCTTGAAAGACCGTCATCATAAGGCCAGACACAAGGGCTGAAATCCCTACACCGATCCCCACTAATGAATAGATTTTGTTATAAAAAGCATTCAATCCACTTTGTTCTTGGATTATAGAGTCATTATACATCTAATAAACTTCCTTTCAAATTTGTTTACTACGATTTTAACATTTTTCGATGAAAAAATCTCCTTTTGGCCATCTTTTTACGCCAAGGTTCTGAAGCTTCCTTAACAGCCCAGTATTTATCCACCATAGTCACCACGAAGGACTCTTTGTAACGAGGAGGAGCAAGGGTAGCTCCCCACATGTGTTTAATGATGATGTCTTCTTCCTTGGCATTGAGATCTGTAATCTTTCGCGCATTTCTCACGGCAATGCGGGGATGGATCCAGGCGTGACTCTTGGTAAATTTGGTCTCGCGCCAATCATAGTAAAAGAGGTCATGCAAGAGGCCACCCCGAGCCGTACTTTTAGCATCCCAGCCAAATTTTTTAGCCAGTTTATAACTAGTATAGCTAACATGAATGGAATGCTCCAAACGATTGGAATGAATATGATGGGGGATGTCGGCTAATTTTTGAACCTTAGGGTGCTGGATCAAATGTCCCACATAGTTCATGTATTCTTTGTCACGATGATATTGCATAAGATAACCACCTTTCATCGATGAGTTCTCCCAATCAGATCTCCAACAACTTTTCCTTACAGTTTCAGTATACTGCTTTTTCTCAAAAATTCCTTAAATAAAACATCAAAATTCCAGCTGCCACCGCAACATTCAAACTCTCTGCCCGACCTGGCATGGGAATATGAACCAGCTGGTCTGCTTGTGCCGCCATTTCCTGGCTGATGCCATTTCCTTCATTGCCCATGACCAGGATAAACTGGTCCATCTGAGGAAGTTGACGATAATCGATTGACGATTTCGATAAGGTCGTCGCAAGGACCGGAGTATTGGATTTGGAAGCACGCTCAAACAGCTCAGCTCGGTCCATTTTCCAGATAGGAAGATGAAAGTGACTTCCTTGCATGGAGCGAAGGACCTTGAGACTGTATATATCAGCGGAAGCCTTTGAGAGAATGACACCATCAAAGCCTGCAGCATCTGCTGTACGAATCATGGTTCCCACATTTCCAGGATCTTGTACATCCTCCAAATAAAGGTAACGACCCTCCAATTGTAGAGGAATCGTAGCTGGCTCAAGAGCAATCTCTGCGACAATCCCTTGAGGGGTCTTAGAATCAGCTAACAGTTCCAAAATCTCAGGTGTCACTACTGTCACCTGATCCATCCCCTCTACCCGATCCAAAAAAGCTTCTAGAACAAAAATCTGCCGAATAGGGGCTTGATAGTTCACTGCCTCTTCAAAAAGATGCCAGCCTTCAATGAGATAAGAATCTGTCCGGTATTTTTTTTGATGTAACTTTTTCGCATTTTTAATTCCATTATTGGATTTAGACGTTATAATATTCATAGGACTATTATATCACAAAGAAATCTGCTTCAGATGGATTTCTTTATGCCTAGGAGGAAAGAAATGCAAAAGGTAAAAATGATTGCCCAAGGGCGTGTTCAAGGGGTTGGCTTTCGTTGGGGTGTCTATGCGCTAGCTCTTGAGATTGGTGGCATCACAGGACGCGTCTGGAATAATGATGATGGAACGGTTGGCATATTAGCTCAGGCTGAAAACAGTCAACAAATGGCCAAATTCATTCAAGAAATCCGCAAAGGGCCGACTCCTTTTTCAAAGGTGTCCTATTTGGATGTCAATTTGGCAAATTTTGAAAACTTCTCCAATTTCAAAATTACAAATTAAGACGATCGCCCTATTGTGTATTTTCGAAAAAAACAGTAGAATAGAGAAGTATTATTTTTTAAAAGAGGAACTATTTGTGAAAAAAAATAAATTTGTATTACTCGCAACGATGGCTCTTACTTCCCTGGTCTTTTTGTCAGGGTGTGTCGGCATCGATCGTAAAACTGGAAATCCAACTGGATTCATCTGGAATGTCCTTGGACGTCCAATGGGGGAAGCTATTAAATTCTTCGCCAACAATCTTGGCTTGGGCTTTGGGATTGGGATTATTATCGTCACCTTGATCGTGCGCTTAATCATCTTGCCACTTGGTTTGTACCAATCATGGAAGGCAACTTACCAATCTGAAAAGATGAACTACTTGAAGCCAATCCTTGGTCCAATCCAAGAGCGCATGAAAAACGCTAGCACACAAGAAGAAAAGCTATTGGCGCAACAGGAATTAATGGCTGCTCAACGTGAAAATGGAGTCAGCATGTTTGGTGGAGTTGGGTGTTTGCCACTCTTGATCCAAATGCCATTCTTCTCAGCTCTCTTCTTTGCAGCTCAACACACCAAAGGGGTAGCAGAAAGTAGCTTCCTTGGCATTGCTCTTGGAAAACCAAGCTTGCTCTTGACGGCTATCGTAGCGGTTCTCTACTATATACAAAGTATGCTCTCTCTTCATGGAATTGAAGATGAAACCCAAAAGGAAAGCATGCGTAAGGCATCACTGATGAGTCCGATTATGATCGGTGTCTTCTCATTGATCTCTTCAGCCGGAGTGACTCTTTACTGGGTAGTCGGTGGGGTAATCCAAATTATCCAACAATTTGTCATCAACTACTTGATTCGTCCAAATCTTCGCAAACGGGTCGCTGAGGAATACAAAAACAATCCTCCAAAAGCGACTAGTCACCGTGTGAAAAAAGATGTCACACCAACTGCGACGACACAAATCCAACACAAACCAAAAAGCAACCGCAATGCTGGAAAACAACGCAATAGAAAGTAGTACAAACTACTAAATTCTAGGAGAAATAGAGCAGCACTTGAACCCAGGGGTTCAAGTGTTTTTTTGATACCGGTCAGTCAGTCAACGAAGAATTTTTACTCTCACAAGAAGATTAAGAGCACAAAAAACAGGCCCTCTTGAAGAGCCTGCGTTAAGACCGTTTTTACCTAAGTAATGTTAAAAAATAAAATGATATAAACTATTAGGTTTATAGAGCAGATACCGAAACTTTCCGCCGTGAGAAAAGTGCCTGAAACAATTATGTTTCAGGCACTAGGGGAGTTTTGAAACCTTAGGTTCAAAACTAAGTCATGGAACTTCGTAGAAGTTCGCTGACGTCCGTACTCACTTAAGGAAAGGTTCTAAGAGGACTTTGTCTTTAATCTGAAACAGGCCCTCTTGAAGAGCCTGCTTTTATAGTTACGCTGTTTTTTCTACGTTCAAAATTTTCACTTGGTAGCTTCCAGCTGGTGTTTCAACAGTGACAACGTCACCTGTCTTCTTACCAATCAATGCTTGACCGATTGGGCTTTCGTTAGAGATCTTCCCTGCAAAGGCATCTGCCCCTGCTGAACCGACGATGCTGTATACTTCTTCATCTGTTTCGCCAACTTCTTGGACTGTAACAGTTTTTCCGATCGCAACTTCGTCTACTGCAACAGCATCACTATCGACGATTTCTGCATAACGGATTTTTGTTTCCAAGCTAGAGATTTGACCTTCCACAAAGGCTTGCTCATCTTTTGCTGCTTCATACTCAGAGTTTTCTGAGAGGTCACCATATGAGCGAGCGATCTTGATCCGTTCGACGACTTCAGGTCGACGGACCAATTTCAATTCTTCTAATTCTAGTTCTAATTTTTCTTTTTCTGCTAGGGTCATTGGGTATGTTTTTTCTGCCATGTTTCTTCTCTTTCTATTATTTGAATGAAAAAGCTGTGGACGCGCCACATGCTTTTTCTAGTTTGAACTTGCTTGTGTCAATTTACTATTGACGTGTTCTTCAACATTTTTATTGTGTTCTTCGTATGTCTTAGCGAAGAAGACTTCACCATTTTCAACATTTGCGACAAAATACAAGTAGTCTGTCTTACTTGGGTTCACCGCTGCTTCGATCGCTGATACTCCAGGGTTATCCACTGGGCCAGGCATCAAGCCGGTATTCTTATAAATATTATAAGGTGAATCCAGCTCTGTATCGATCGTTGCATCTTCTTTTAAGGTCGTCTTTTGACCAAGTTTCCCTTCTGCATAAAGAATTGCAATATTACTTTGCAAAGGCATATCTTGGTTCAAGCGGTTATAGAAGACACTTGCGATGTCTTTGCGGTCTTGATCTGTCGCCCCTTCTTTTTCAACCAAGGAAGCAAGAGTCAATACTTCGTTCACATTGATGTTTTTGCTCTCAAGCGTTTCATAATACGGGGTTAAGTTTTGATCCATTGCCGCAAGCATCTGATCGATCATTTCTTTCACTGTGGTTTCTTTCCCATAGTTATAAGTTGCTGGGAAGAGATAACCTTCTAAACGGTAGCGAACACCAGAATCCTTACTTGGCAGATTAGCCAAGAGCTTAGGATATTTGGCCACCATCTTCTCAATAAAGGCATCGTCTTGGACAGCCTTCAAGAAATCTTCTTTCTTAAATGGAGTCTTGCCTGCCTTCTTAGTGGAGACATCAGCGGTGATAGCCGTCGCAATCTGGTCGATCGTATAACCTTCTGGAATCGTCACCTTCCCAAGAACTGGAGCCTGAGGAGTTTTAGTCCCCTCTTCCTGCAGTTTTTGGATGATGGTTTCTAGATCCATGCTCTTTTGAAGGTTGAAATAACCAGATTTGAAATTGCTATAGTTCTTGAACTTGGTATAGTAATTAAAGAACTGACCATTTTTCACGAGTCCTTTTTTCTCAAGGATCGCGCCAATCTCACGATTACTTGAACCTGCTGGAATCTCAACCGTCACGAATTCTGTTGCATTTTTATCCATTGGCTTAACAGCCGAATGGATATAGGTCACTGCAAAGATCCCTGTAGCCACGATCACAATCAGCAAAAGGCTGACCACTGTCCGCACAATTCGTTTAGCGATTTTATTTTGTTTCTTTTGTTTTTGTTGGCGCTGGTTACGAGAAGAGCGTGATAAGCTTTCCTCTACCGGTTCCTGACTTGGTTCTTTTGGAGCAGGCTTTGAGGACTCACTCTTTTCTTCAACAATAGGATTCGCCTTTTCTGGCTCCACTGGTTCTTCTGTGGGAGCCACAACAGCTTTTTCTTTTGGAGGTGGTGTTTCTTCCTCCTCCTCTTTCAGTGAAGAAGGGGTTTCAATGCTTCGATCAGGTAGATCATACTCTTTTTCAATCTTTAGAAGTTGCTCATTGGCCTCTTCTAAGTCTCTGAGGATCTGCTCTTTGAAGCTTAATAACTTCTCACTGTCTTGTGATTTATCAGTCAAATAATTGACCTCCCTCATCATAATCCTTAATATTATATCTTAAAAGATTTAGAAAAGCAATACAAATTGCCCTTCTTCTTTAAAATACCTATTTAATCAAGGTTTTCATTTTCCCAGACCAGATTGTACCAAACTTCACCCGCATATTGGGATTTTGAAAGCCCCTCATTGGTAAATCCTTGCTTCTCGTAATAAGGAATCAAATAATCATGACAGGTCAAATTGATCCCTTGACGGCCATCCTTAATCGCGATCTCTTTCATCGCTTCAAGTAAAAGGGTTCCTACTCCAAGTCCTTGGGCTTCTTTAGCAATGGATAGACTCGTAATGGAAATAAAGCCCTTTTCTAAATGGCTTAGATCTTCAACCTTTGAAAAAGAGGAATCGATCAAATAGCGCTCTGGTCTAACAGGTCCTTCTAAATACCCTAAAATCTGACCTTGACACTCTGCTACAAGAAAAGTTGAGCGAATGGCTTCAATGTGATCTTTTAAAATCTCACGCGCAATCGCTTCTTCTTCTGAGAAATTCTCAAGCTCAATGCGCTCGATCGCATCCAAATCTTGCAGCTCAGCTTGTCGAATGTGAATCTTTTCTTTCATCATCTACTCCTTCTATCGTTCCCAAACCATATGGACACCTCGATCAAACTCAGCTTCATCTCGAAATCCTTGCTGGGCAAAGTAAGAAAGTAAGTCTTCTGAACAATCGATACAAATGGCTTTCTTTTCCTTTTGAACAGCTACATCTTTTAAAGCAGCGATTAAAATAGCACCATATCCTTGACCTTGAAAGGCTGGCCTCACTGCTAATCGCAATACGATTAGGTCTCCTTTTAAATGCTGGTCTTCTGTTGCCAACAAGTAAGCCACCACATCGCCACCCTGCTCTGCAAGCAAAGAAATGGCTTCCTTCGAACCTAGCGCTTCCTCAAGAGTGGTCCTGTGCTCCTTTCCTTCATTGTCATGAAGTTCTTCTTCTAGCAACAGCAGCTGTTCTTGATCAGCTGGGGTGATTGCTCGAATCATCATCCTGCTTTCCTCATCTTATACTCCTTCAGTGGACAGATAAATTTGAGTCTGGAACCAATCGATTCCAGACTCAATCATCTCTTATTGTACACTATGTGTCAAACTAGATAATAAACGCTCAAATGAGTATTCATAGGTTTGAATATCCCCAGCTCCCATAAAGACATAGACCGCATTGTCATGGTCAAGAAGAGGAGAAACATTCTCAGCTGTAATAATCGCTGAACGTTTGACAATTTTTGCTTCCAAATCTTCAACTTTCACATCGCCGTGATCGACTTCACGTGCAGAACCATAGATCTGTGCCAAGTAAACAGCATCTGCTTGATTCAATGCTTCTGCAAATTCATCTAACAAGGCAATGGTCCGTGTAAAGGTATGTGGTTGGAAAATGGCCACAATCTCTTTACTTGGGTATTTTTGACGGGCCGCATCCAAGGTTGCAATAATTTCCGTTGGATGATGCGCAAAGTCATCAATAATGACGGTTCCATTGACCACCTTTTCAGTGAACCGGCGTTTCACTCCTGCGAAGGTCTTCAAATGTTCGCGAACAAGGTTCAAGTCAAAGCCAGCAATGTACAGCAAGCCAATGACAGCTGTCGCATTCATGATATTGTGGCGACCAAAGGTTGGAATATGGAATTGACCCAAATCTTCCCCATGGTAATGCACGCTAAAGGTTGATCCGGTTGTGGAACGAAGTAGGTTGCTCGCAACAAAATCATTGTTTTCCTTGTCAAAACCATAGTAATAGATCGGTGCTTCAGAGGTAATCCGACGCAACTCCTTGTCTTCTCCGTAGATGAAGAGACCCTTACTGATTTGTTTGGCATAATCGTTAAAGGCATTAAAGACATCTTCCAAGCTCGTAAAGTAGTCTGGGTGGTCAAAATCAATATTGGTGATAATGCTGTACTCTGGATGGTAAGGCATAAAGTGACGTTCGTACTCATCTGATTCGAAGACAAAGTATTTGGCTGCGGCAGAACCACGACCAGTCCCATCTCCGATCAAGTAACTGGTGTCGGTGATATTTGATAAGACGTGAGAAAGCATCCCTGTTGTTGAGGTTTTTCCGTGTGCTCCGGCAACCCCCATGCTGACGAAGTCACGCATAAATTCACCAAGAAATTCATGGTAGCGTTTATAGGTTAGGCCATGCTCATCTGCATAAGCAATTTCCACATTGTTATCTGGACGGAAAGCATTCCCGGCAATGAGGATCTTGTCACCTTCCAAATTTTTCACATCAAATGGATAAATTTGAATTCCTGCTTGTTCCAAGCCACGTTGCGTAAAGTAATACTTCTCAACATCTGACCCTTGAACCGTATGTCCCATTTGATGAAGCATGAGAGCTAAAGCACTCATCCCTGCTCCTTTAATTCCAATAAAATGGTATGTGTTAGACATGTTTTCTCCTTATTCTTGATCTAGATGGGTTAAATCCAATTCTTGCTTGATCGGCTGTGGTTTCAACTTGTGCTGATCTTTATTGTATATTTGGCTGGTCTTTAAGAAATCATAATTGTTTTTCTTTTCAGTAGGTTCTGCCACTTCCGGTTCTTCTGCAGATTCGAACTCTGCAAGAATCAACTGATCTTGTCGCAATCGTTTACTGTACTTCAATAATTCGCCAGGGTTTTCTTTTTGAAAAGGAGCCGTTGGTTGCGTAGATTTGCGCTCTGAAATGAACGTTTTTTTTCGATTGGCCGTTGTAGCGGATGGATCTGTAGTCAGATAAGGTGCAGTGCGTTTCTTTTTCAGATCCTCACGCGCCCGCTCTCTTGCTTCTTCTGCATAGCGATTGGCTGGGCTTTTCTTATCTATCGGTTCTTTAAAATCCGGTTTTCTAACAGGACGTCTTTTTGGTAGAGGCTCCTCTAGCAGTTGATGGTAAGGATGCTTAGGTTTGGTATTTTCAGCAATCGGTTGCCACTCCAAATAATTTTTATCCACATAGTCGCCTGTAATGTTACTGATCAAATCTGAATCATCGTACAGGTTCATATGGGGCATCTCCGTTAACATCAACTCATTATCCCCTACTTGAGGAAAATATTTTTCTGTCATGCTTTCTTCCTTTCGACACTCCATTAATTATAAACTATTCACAGAATTTTTCAAGTTATTCCGATTGAATTCCAAGAATCTCACGAATTTCTTCCACAGATAGACTGGAACGTGTTTCCGTTCCATCCAGAATCGTTGAGACCAAGTGTCTTTTAGAAGCTTGAAGCTCTTGGATTTTTTCTTCAATGGTCCCTCTGGTAATCATTCGGTAGACTTCTACATTTTGGTCTTGCCCCATCCGGTGGGCACGGCCGATCGCCTGATCTTCCACGGCAGGATTCCACCACAAATCGACTAAGATGACGGTATCGGCTCCAGTGAGGTTCAATCCGACTCCTCCTGCCTTCAAAGAAATAAGAAAAGCATGGCGCTCTCCATCATTAAAGGCATTGGTCATTTCTTGACGATCTTTAGCCGGGGTGGAACCCGTGATTTTAAAGGAAGTCATGCCGAGCTGGTTAATCTCCTTCTCCAGAATATCCAACATGCCTCTAAATTGGGAGAAGATGAGGACACGATGATTGCTATCCTGGATTTGCGCCAGCAGGTCTCGAAGACTTTCTAATTTACCACTTTCACCTTGGTAGTCCTCCATAAAGAGGGCCGGTGTATCACAAATTTGGCGCAAACGCATGAGACCAGACAAAATTTCTACCTTGCTTCTGTTTAATTCTTCATCACTTGACGTTCTTACTCGATCTTGAATCTGCTTTAATTGGGCCAAATAGATCGTTTTTTGAGCTTCATCCAACTCATTGTGATAGATGGTTTCGATCAAGTCTGGTAATTCTTGAAGGACCTCTGTTTTTTTCCGTCTCATGACGAAAGGTTTGACAAATCGCGCAATGGTCTCAGGACTCAATTTTTGAAATTCTTTTTTAGCCGGAAACAGACCTGGAAGGACAATTTGGAAAATAGACCAGAGTTCTCCTACATGATTTTCAATCGGTGTCCCAGATAGGGCAAACACATGTGGCACATCAAAGCCACGCAAGTGTTGGGCAATCTTGGTTTGGGCATTTTTCATAACCTGGGCTTCATCTAGGATCAAGTACTCATACTGATTCTTCTGATATTCCTCCACATCTTGACGGAAAGAAGCGTAACTAGTGATGACTACTTGAGGATTGGTTGCGATGAGTTCATCGCGATGTTGCTTGAGACCATAGACCACTGCCACTTCCATCTGAGGAGCAAATTTTGAAAATTCTTGTTTCCAGTTGTAGATGAGACTAGACGGAGCTAGAATCAAGATTTTAGTTTCTTCTTTTGCAACACTGGTCAAAAAGGAAATGGTCTGCAGGGTTTTTCCAAGCCCCATATCATCCGCTAAAATACCACCAAAACCATAATGATTTAGCATGGAGAACCATTTGACCCCTGTTTCTTGGTAATCCCTTAGGGTCGCTTGGATTGTCATCTGAGGGAGGTTATAATCTTCTGGATAAGTCAGATCATGAGCTAAATTTCGAAATTCTTCTGAAAAATGAACATTGTCTTGATCTGCTAACAAATCAGATAGCTGGTAAGCAGCAATCCGGCGGGCTTGTAGTTTCCCACCCTTGCTCATTTTAGCTCGCAGATCTGCTAAGGCTCGACTGATCTTCTTGGTTTCTTCATCAAAAACAAGGACCTTCCCTGTAGGGCTGACAAAATAATCTTCTTGTCCCACCAAAGCTTTGAGGACCTGGTCCACTTCAGCTGGATCTACACTTTCAAAGTCGAAGCCAATTTCCAGTAGACTGCCATTGGTTTTAACATCAATTTTTGGACGCTCCACTTGATAAAGATCTAAAAGGCTATCCGAGAGGATGACCTCCCCTAAGGCTTCAAAAGTCGGGATCTGTTGATGAAAGAATGGATAGATTTGCTCGCTTGATAAAGGACTTCTTTGAGAAGAAAAATCATCCGTAAACCCTGCTGCTAGCATGGTTGAAAAGACTTCTTGCTCCTTATCGAAATCACTTGAATAAGGAAGGTTAAGGAGCTCCTCACGTGTGGTTACCACACGATCCTGGTATTGGAAAACCACATCTAGTAAAACAGTCTGGTCCTGTGCTAGATCAAAATGAAATTCTGGAGTGAAATCGTGGATTAAAAAGCTGGTCGGTGCTGTTATTTGCCCCAGTTTTTTGAACTCTTTTAAACTATAGGAAAGTTTGGTCTGGTCCGTTGGATCAAAATGCAGGCGTTTTTTGCGATCCTGATCCATTGGAAGATCTTGGATGGCCTTCCATAAGGTACGCTGTTGGGGCGTCAGGTGATAGAAGACACCATTTCGAAACAGGTAAACAGCAGACTCAACAACCTTCACTTGTGGCTCCGTAATGATCAATTCGTAAAAATCACCATGGTCTTCCACCTGAAAATGAAAGAGATCTTCCTCCCCATGGACATCCTGAAAATAGACCCCTGAAAAATCATACAAGCTATATTGTAGGAGAAAAGAGTCCAAATTCATCAGTAATTCCACAGCTTCTTCAAAAAGAGTAGGTGGAAAATAAAGATGGCGCCCAGCATTGGGAAAGAAATCTTGCTCTTTCGATCCACTATCTGTGACCAAGCCCTGTAGGAAATCGATCACATCCTGACTAGGCTCATCAAATTCTAAGTAAGAAATAGGTTCATAATAACTTTTGCCAATTGCAAAGTGGCCTTCTTTCTGAAGGGTCTGCAAAAAAGCTAGCACATCTCTAATCACATAAGAACGTTCGTCTGGCAAGCGACGAATGCGTAGGGTCCACAAGAAATGACCAGAGTATTCATCCTCCTGCCCAACGGCCGATAAGACATAGCGGGTTTCTTTTTTCTCGATTTTTGGAAGAACCTGATCTAAAAATAAACTTCCAAAAGAGACCTTCTCCTGAGTTTCCTCTGTCGCAGTGGCATCTTCTTCAAGACTTGCAAGAGCTACTTTCCCACTGTCATCATTCTTCAAAAAAGCTTCCACAGCTGCTAGATGCGTACAGAATTTTTTCTTTTGAAAGAAAGCACAGCTACAAAAAACGGCATCGTCGTCCAAACTGTACCGCAAGCTTTCTTCTTCCACCCGAAAATACAGGTATTTTTCTTTTACTTCCTGAAGGGAAACTTTCCCAGCTTCATAGAGAAGGCTCCCTTGTGAACGAACCTTCCCAGGGATTAATTTTGCCATGTTTACCACCTTAAATTCATCCCTTTATTATACCATAACTATAGAAAAATAGGAAAAGATAGTCATCATCTTGAAAGGATTTTAGCACATTTTAGATAAAAAAAGCTGAGACAAGATTGTCCCAGCCTTTCAACTGATTTCATAACTAAGAAAGGTCTCCTTGTAAACCTATTTATAGTCAACAAAAAGTCTTTTTTATCGTTGTTTAATATATTTAGAAAATTTATTGGTTCTGACAGCTCCATTATCTTCCAATTTTTTTGAATAATCAGTTAAGTCCTTCAATTTCTTATTCGTTTAAAATCTTTATTCCAAGTTTTTAGGTCCAATTTTGAAAAATCTGTCACTATATGGATCTGCAAATGGCCTGACTTGGATTTTTCCACAAAATAGTCCATTCCCTTTATATGACCATAATTTTCAATCAAACTATCCTTGGCCGAGTTAAATGCCAATGAATCAGAAGCTTCAATATCAGATAGTTCTTTCCAGGATTCAATCTTAAAAATTTCATTGTTTTTTACAGTTAGAATAGTCCGTCTCATCACCGTCTTTCATCGAACTATAATATTTTTCTTGACGCGTTGATTGACAGGCTGTTAAGAAAACAATGATGAGGCTAATAACCAAAAATTTTATCAAAACAGTTATTTTTCGTATATTCCCTACTTCCGTTTTCGCGCAATCAAATGGATCGGAGTTCCTTCAAAAACAAAGGCCTTACGAATTTGGTTTTCTAAGAAGCGGAGGTAAGAGAAGTGCATGAGCTCTTCTTCATTGACAAAGACCACAAAAGTTGGCGGCTTGGTTGCCACTTGGGTCGCATAGAAGATCTTGAGGCGTTTTCCTTTGTCTGTCGGCGTTGGATTGATGGCAATAGCATCCATAATCACATCGTTCAAGACAGCTGAAGGAATCCGAGTATTTTGACTTTCGCTAATCTGTTTGATCATCTCTGGCAACTTGTGCAAACGTTGTTTGGTAAGAGCTGACACAAAGACAATCGGAGCATAAGAAAGGTATTGGAATTGATCGCGAATGTCCTCTTCCCACTGCTTCATGGTATGGTTGTCTTTTTCAATAGTATCCCATTTGTTGACAACAATGATCATACCTTTACCAGCTTCATGGGCGAAACCGGCAATCCGCTTATCATACTCCCGAATTCCTTCTTCGGCATTAATGACCATCAAAACCACATCTGAACGGTCGATGGCACGCATGGCACGCATAACAGAATATTTCTCAGTGTTTTCATAGATTTTACCTGACTTGCGCATACCGGCAGTATCGATCATGGTAAATTCTTGACCATCTGCATCCGTAAAATGGGTATCAATGGCATCCCGTGTGGTTCCTGCAACCGGGCTTGCAATCACACGGTCTTCGCCAAGGATTGCATTGATCAAGCTTGATTTTCCAACATTTGGACGACCAATCAAGCTAAATTTAATGATATCTGGATTTTCTTTTTCTGTTTCATTCGGAAGATTTTCGATGATGGCATCGAGCACATCCCCAGTTCCGATCCCGTGGACAGAGGAGACCGGTAGTGGCTCACCTAGCCCCAAGGCATAAAAATCATAGATATCATTGCGCATCTCTGGGTTATCCACTTTGTTGACTGCAAGAATGACCGGTTTATGGGTCTTATACAAGATACGAGTGACATATTCATCCGCATCCGTGATTCCTTCTTTTCCAGAAACAACAAAGACGATGACATCTGCTTCGTCCATGGCAATTTCTGCCTGATGCTTGATTTGCTCCATAAATGGGGCATCTACGTCATCAATTCCCCCTGTATCAATGATACTAAATTTTCGATTCAACCACTCAGCTGTTGCATAAATGCGGTCCCGAGTGACTCCTTCTACATCCTCAACGATGGAGATCCGCTCACCGGCAATCCGGTTAAAGAGCGTCGATTTTCCGACGTTGGGACGGCCTACAATCGCAATAGTTGGTAGGGCCATGATTTCCTCTTTTCTAATGAAAGGCAAGACCTCGGTTCAAGAACGCCTCTCTTCATTTCTATAATAGTTTGTGTTTTTCTAATAGTTTTTTGGTCTCTTCTTGTTCAGGTTGGCCAAATTGAGCTGCAAGGCTCTCACTCCAGCTGTCGGTTGCACGCGCTCCAGCATAATCTGCCTGAACCTTGTCATAGGCAGTCACAACTGAGAAGTCTTGTTCTTGGTATTCTTCTTCAAAAGCAACCTGCTCCAAGGGCAAGCGTGGTTTCACCGCATGCTGCTGATTGGGTACTCCGAGGGCAATCCCAAAAACAGGATAGGTATAGTCTGGCAGACGGAAGAGTTTTGCAACTTCCTCTGAACAGTAGCGCAACATGCCGATGATGACTCCACCATAGCCGAGACTTTCAGCTGCTAATAGCGTATTTTGAGCTGCAAGAGCCGCATCCACTGAAGTGATCAACAAATTATCCACACCTTCCGGATGAAAATCCTTCTCATGAAGTTTGACAGCTTTTTCAGCACGGTTTAAATCCCCAACAAAGAGGAGAAAGACGGCTGATTGGCGAATCGCTTCTTGAGGAAGCAAGTCGTAGAGAGCTTCTTTCTTTTCCTTGCTCTTCACCACAATCACAGAATAAGATTGAAAGTTTTTCCAACTTGATGCCATCTGCCCAGCTGATAAGATTTCCTTGAGATCGGCTTCTTTAATCGGTTCTTCCTTAAAGCGGCGAACAGAAAAATGAGATTTCATTAAACGGATGGTTTCATTCATCGGCGATTGACTCCTTCCAAGTGGATTTCCTTGGCTAAAAATTTCACGCGCTCCATGACACGTTTGGCCTGCCAGGTTTCATCTCCATTGCGCGAAGCCGCAAAATGACGTTCCAACTCTTCAAAATTAAAGTTAGAGGTAAAGAAGGTCGGAAGATTTTCCTGCATCCGGTGTTGCAGAATCACTTGTAAGATTTCGTCTCGCACCCAGGCTGACATCTGTTCCGCACCGATATCATCGAGAATTAAAATTTCGGCTTTTTTCACCTGATCTACGGTTTCTTTGACCAAGCCCGAACTGATGGCATTTTTGACATCGATAGCAAAACTTGGGAAATGTAGTAGAGTGGTAGAGGCCTGGCGTTTTTCTGATAAATCATGAGCCAGTGCTGCCATCATGTAGCTCTTTCCTACTCCAAAATCACCATAGAGGTAAATTCCCTTTTGATACTCGGGATAGTTAGCTACAAAATTAGCTAATTCCTCAAAGGCCACAAATCGTCCCTTATCATCGAGCTCTACCTTGGCTAGACTCGCTTCTTTCAAGGTTGAAGGGAGATTGATCAAGTTCAGACGTTGGTTGATTGCAGCACGTTTTTGGGCTTCGATTAACTCTGGTGTCTCCTCATAAGCGACATCCGCATATCCTTCATTCATGGTGAGGATGGGCTTATAACCTTTGGCAATATAATCCGGATCTCCCAATAAGAAACGGTTGCGCTCACTGATGTATTGATTAAACTTTGAAATACTACGATGAATTTCTTGTTGAGACAAAGACCTGTCCTTGATAAAAGCCGCAACTTCTTGGTCTGCCAAGATCTGTGCGACCAAATCCTCATAGTTAAATTGACGCGCACGATTCATGTGAGACATGGTTTGACCTACACTTTCCATCTACTCACCTCCTTGATTCAGTTTTTCTAACAGGCGTTGTTTCTCTTTTGCAAGATCCACCTTTTCTTCTTGACTGGTTTGATTTTGATAATGTGGTTGACTCCACTTGGGAACATTGTTTTGCTTGCCCTTGGCTGATGTAGGACTCGTCCCCTTGTTTCCTTGAACCTTAGCCTGTTTCTGGCGTTCTCGAACTTTTAAAATTGCCAGTTCCGCACTGTTGACCCCTTGATAAGAAAAATCATTTCCTACCTTCAAAGCATACTTTTCATTCAGATTAGCAGACTGGGTCTTGTTAAAGGTCAACAATAAGATAATGTTGATCACCTCATCTAGTAAACCTAGATCAGCTAACTTAGATAGCGTCTTGCGTTCGCTCTGCGTAATGTTTGCATTGCGCGCCTTCTTAATCTCCGCTAAAAATTGTAAGCTGGATTTTGCCTTCGCTTCTCTCAGAATAGTTTCTTCCTGACGGCTATAGGACATACGTGCTTGCTCCTGGCTAGACTGAGCCAACTTCTGCTTCATTCTCTTTGGAGAGACAATCCGCTCTACAGCTGTTTCTTTGGCTAAAAGATAGGTTTCATACCAGGTCCATTGCTGCTCTTCTGCGATGGCAAAGAGGGCCAGAGTCGCTTCTCCTTCATCCGCAAAACGAAGTCCATCACGCCCCATCATTCGTTTAAACATGTCCATATCAAACTGCTGTTTCTTGCTTGGAACAACAGTCACCTCACCAGCGTCTAATCCAAAGACTTGCGAGAAGGACACTTGCCGTCTAGTTCCTAAAGAGCGTGCTGGAAGCAGATCCTCCACCGCCTTTTCCCCAATTTTCTTTTCAAGCAAGCGTTTAAAAACAGCATTTGAAAAAAAGGATTCGGCCTCAAGAGGAGCATGTAATTGAATGGTGATCCCAACTTCTTCCTCATAGAGATCGAGTAAACCCATGGCAATTAAACGATCAAAGGCTAGTAGCAATTGTGGAAATCCTATATTCAAGTGATTGAGGATTTGTGCCAGTAAATATTGTTTTTCACCCTGATCATAAGAGGCGAGTAGATACCGATAAACCGCTACCGTATCCGTCTCCAAAATAGGTAGGTAATACTGCTCCAATGCAGCCCCTGCCGGTGGAAGAAGATTATTTTTTAAAAATGCGAAAGGCGTATTGGGCTTCATCTATTTTTCCTTTTTCTTCTTGGTTCCCTTCGTGATTTGTTTCAAGAGAGTCTCTAACTCACCGACATCCTTGAAACTCCGGTAAACACTAGCAAAACGGACATAGGTGATCTCATCCAGATCTGCCAACTCATCCATGACTAAAGAACCAATATACTCACTGTTGATTTCATTATCACTTTGGCTGCGAACCTTTTGTTCAATCCGGTTTACAATTTCTTCGATTTCATCACTAGAAACAGGCCGTTTTTGAGCCGAGCGGATAATGCCATTAAAGATTTTATCACGAGAAAATTGCTCGCGTGTCCCATCCTTTTTGACAACTACTAGAGTCCGTTCTTCTACACGTTCGTAGGTAGTAAAGCGATAATGGCATTCTTCGCATTCCCTGCGACGACGGATGGTATTCCCATCTTCAGCTTGTCGACTATCCACCACACTAGACTTACTTCCACCACATTTTGGACAACGCATTTGCTACCTCCTTAAACTGTTTTAACACTTCATTTTACCATAAACTGAATCGTAAAGAAAGCAGAAGAACAGGAGAATCCCCTATGCCTGCTCCACTTTGATCCATAAAAAAGAGTCGAAGGACGATTTAAATAAAATCGTTTTCCTTTCGACTCTTCGTTCACATTAGAGTGATAATTCAGCTTCTAAGCCATAATGGTCACTGACATGGGGTCTATTTTCCCCATCAAAGATGACATAAAGACGCTGGATGTTCCATTCTGGACTTGCAAAGATGTAATCAATCCGCAATGGAATTTGATTGTCTGTCCAGCCATCAATTCCAGGACCTACAGTATAGGTACCCTTTGTTTCTTTAGCTTCAATAAAGCTATCTTGAAGTTCAAGTGAACTTGATATAATCGTTTCATAGCCTTCTTGACCAGCAGGATTATTGAAATCACCCGCTAGAATAAAGGGTTTACCTACTTGGCTGAAGTACTTCTCAATGCGTGGCCACTCAAATTGGAAGCCTTTGTCCCACCAAGAAAGATGGACACTGGCAACAGCAATCTCTTTTCCATCGACACTGGTATGGGCAACGGCCACCCGACGCGTATGGTAGTCCGTTGGATCATCCATATTGGAGACCAATATCTCATCCGCCTTCAAAGGTTGACGCGAAAGAACGGCTACCCCTTCATTGAGGTGATCATAGCCAATATGGTTGTAGGCCCAAGTCCAGTAATAGTGAAGACCTTGAGCAGCCAACTCCTCAACCAATACGCGAACAAAATGATCCTTGTGAATGGCTACAGCTGATGGCAAGGCTTGATAATACTCATCCGTTTCGACTGCTTCTGAGCCCATTTCTTGATTGACCTCTTGAAAACAGATCACATCATATTGTGCTTCTAAAATTTGTTCCTTGAGGGTTTCAAATTTTTGCTGGGCATTCTCTTCCATCCAACTATGGGAATTTAATGTTAAAAATTTCATCCCCTGATTTCTCCTTCTCTCCAAATCAAGAAACGGCAAGAGGCCGGGTACACTGCCCCAACCTCGTTTTCTTTGCCGACATCTCTTATAATTCTACTGTTGCAACAGGCGCATTTGCAGCCAATTTACCAGTATGTTCGACCTTGACTGATTTAATCGCATCTACATTTGTGAAAACAACAATTGTTGAAGTTTCACGACCTGCTTCACGGATCGCATCAAGGTCTGCTTCTACCAAGAGGTCCCCAGCAGCCACTGTTTGACCTTCAGTAACTTTAACCTCGAATGGTTTTCCTTCAAGACTAACTGTATCTAGACCGATGTGAACCAATACTTCCAAACCATTATCTGTTACCAAACCAAGGGCATGTTTGGTTGGGAAGACGCTAGTAACTTTACCAGCAACTGGTGAAACGATGTGGCCATTTTCAGGCTCAACCGCAAATCCGTCACCCATCATTTTTTGTGAGAATACAGGATCTTTCACATCTTCGATGTTAATCACTTCACCATCTGCAACGGAATGCACTTCATCCGTCACCCCTTTAAAGGTTGCTTCAGCCTTTTGAACTGCTGTCATTTGGCTAGGAAGTGTTCCAGGAATGACTTCGCCTGAATCAAGAACGTCTTGGATATCAGATTTCAATACGTCAGCTTTAGGTCCGTAGATCGCTTGGACACCTTGTCCTTTCATGACAAGGCCCATAGCTCCTTCTGCTTTCCATTGTTCTTCAGTACCGACTTTTTCAGCGTCCTTAACGGTTACACGAAGACGAGTCATACATGCGTCAACATCTACGATATTGGCACGTCCACCAAGAAGGTTGATGATGTTAATCACTTGTGAGCTTGCTGAGCTTGTAGTAGCTCCAGCTGTTGCACCATCTCCTGAAGGGGCATCATCATTTTGTTCGTAGTTTCCATTACGTCCTGGAGTCGCATAATTGAATTTCTTAATCATGAAGTTGGCAATGAAGTACATGATAAATCCAAAGAGGACTGTTACCCATACAAAGTTAAAGATATCTAGTGCCAAACCAGCGTTGATGGCCATTGGAGTACGTGTCAAGAATTCGATGGAACCGAATGAGTGAACACGAAGGTGAACCAAGTCAGCCATTGCAAAGGCAGCACCTTGAACAAAGGCGTAGATCAAGTACAATGGTGTTGCAATGAACATGAACATGTATTCAATTGGTTCTGTAACACCTGTCAAGAAGGTTGCAAGAGCAGTTGCAACAAGCATCCCTTTGTATTTTTCTTTTTTATCTGGGTCCACATTGCGGTAGATAGCCACCACAACCCCCATCAAGATACCAAATGATCCGATCATTTGACCAACTTTGAAACGAGCTGGTACGTATGCTTTAAGCAAGTGTTGATACTGACTAGGATCTGCTTTCTTCAAGTTAACAAGGTCTGTTACCCAAGCCAACCAAAGTGGATCTTGTCCAAATACTGTTGTTCCTTTGGCAGCACCTGTAAGTACTTGGTAGCTACCACCCAATTGAGTATAGTTGATTGGAATGGTCAACATGTGGTGAAGACCAAATGGCAAGAGAAGACGTTCCAAGGTACCGAACAAGAATGGTGCCAATACTGGGGCAGTGGTTTGTGAGTTGGCGATCCAAACACCAAATCCATTAATTCCTGATTGGACTACTGGCCACAAGGCTGCCAAAACCAAGGCTGTAGCAGCTGAACGGACGATAACAACGAATGGTACAAAGCGTTTCCCATTGAAGAAAGAAAGGGCTTCTGGGAGTTTACGGTAGTTGTAGTATTTATTAAAGGCTGTTGCTCCAACAAAACCTGAGATAATCCCTACAAATACCCCCATATTAAGAGCTGGTGCTTCAAGAACACTGATAAAGTAATCCGCAACTTTAATTGATCCACCGAAGATTGTGTGAACCGTTGCAGCTTTATCAGCTAACATTGCAGATGTCACTCCGAAAACTGCACCGGTAATACGGTTAATCAAGATAAATGAGAGACCAGCTGCAAAGGCACCCCCTGCACGTTCTTTGGCCCAGCTACCACCGATAGCGAGTGCAAACAGGATGTGAAGGTTTCCAATAACCCCCCAACCGATTTGTTCGAGAATCCCACCTGTAATAACAAGTGGAGACAAATTCGGGTTGATCATAGGGATAGATTTCCCGATTGAAATCATCAACCCAGCCGCTGGCATGACAGCGATAACGACCATCAAGGCCTTACCGAACTTCTGCCAGAATTCAAAGCTAAATAAACTTTTGAATGATCCTTTATTCATCATTCAACCTCCTTATATTGCTTAAGGCTTTGTTTTTGAGAAAACGTTTGCGCTTAATTTGTTTCTAGTATACCATATTTTAAATTTTTGTAAAGCCTTACATTCATTTTTTCTCCAAATTTTATCTTTTTTTTTACTCTTTTTTAGGCTAAATCCTTTTTAAAACCTATTCTTTCCTAACGCAAACGTTTCCCTTGAGACATAAAAACATTCGAACCCTCTAAGGGTTCGAATGTTTTTATTCTAATGCATCTTGCATGGCATAGCCAATCCCACGAACAGTCTTTATATAGCTTTTTTGACCGGGTAGATCAATTTTCCCACGAAGATAACGGATATAGACGTCGACAATATTGGTCTCACCCGTACTCTCGTACTTCCAGACACTCTCCAACAACTGATCTCGTGTCACCACTCCCTTGCTTCCCATCAGAGTCGCTAGGAGGTCATATTCCCTGCGGGTCAAACTAATCATGTCCTTCCCACGATAGACGGTATGGTGTTCCACATCAATGCGCAAATTGCGGTAAGCAGTTGGGATTTTCATCTGGCTACAATGTTGGTCAATATAATCACGTCCTCTAAAAATGGCTGTGATCTTATCGACCAAATCGCTGATAATAAAGGGTTTGACCATATAGGAAACGGCAAAGCGCTGAATACTCTCTTTGTGCTCAGCAATTTTTTCGCGGCTATCCAATACAATCAAAACAGAAGCTGGGCGGATCTGACTGATTTCCTCTGCGAATGTTTCACCAGACATATCTGACAGATCGTAATTAAACAAGATCAGATCATATTTAGTCGCAGCAATCAAGGCCAGACCCGCTTTTCCATCCTCGACAACATCAACTTGATACCCTTCTTTTTGAAGTTCCAAATCAATGAAGCGAGCGATTTGCTTCTCATTTTCTACTAGTAGAACTCGTTTGACCATAGAGCAAGATTATTTTTCGTCGTACCAAGAATAGTGGAAGGTACCTTCTTTGTCTTTACGTTTGTATGTATGAGCCCCAAAGTAGTCACGTTGTGCTTGAATCAAGTTTGCTGGAAGATCCGCTGAGCGGTAGCTATCAAAGTATGTGATGGCTGCTGAGAAGGTTGGTACAGGTACGCCAGCTTGAACAGCAAGAGCAACGATCTCACGAACTGATTGTTGGTACTTAGCAGTAACATCCAAGAAGTACTCATCCAATAGAAGGTTAGCAAGATCTGCATCACGGTTATAGGCATCTGTGATCTTTTGCAAGAAACGAGAACGGATGATACATCCGTCGCGCCAGATAGATGCGATGTCCGCAAATGGCAAGTTCCAGTTGTTTTCTTTAGAAGCAACACGCAATTGTGCAAAACCTTGTGCGTAAGAAATAATTTTTGAGAAGTAAAGAGCTTGACGAATCTTTTCAATCAACTCAGCCTTGTCGCCTTCAAATTTGAAGGTAGCTGGTTTTGGAAGCACCTTGCTAGCGTGAACGCGTTCTTCTTTGTAGGCAGAAATATAACGAGCAAATACAGACTCTGTAATCAGTGACAATGGCACACCAAGATCAAGAGCTGATTGGCTCGTCCATTTACCCGTTCCTTTGTTACCTGCAGCGTCTAAGATGTAGTCTACAATGGGTCCATCTTGGCCTTCGTCGTCTTTACGTTTCAAGATATCTGCTGTTATTTGGATCAAGTAGCTGTCCAATTCACCCTTGTTCCACTCAGTGAAGATTTCAGCCATGTCTTCTGCAGAAAGACCAAGTAAGTGTTGCATTAAATCATAGCTTTCAGCAATCAATTGCATATCACCATACTCAATCCCGTTGTGGACCATTTTCACATAGTGACCAGCTCCATCAGGACCGATGTAAGTCACACATGGTTTGCCATCTTCTGGTGCTTTAGCTGAGATTTCTTCAAGAACATCCGCTACCAAGTCATAAGCTTCTTTTTGTCCACCCGGCATGATAGATGGTCCTTCAAGGGCACCTTTTTCCCCACCAGAGACACCAGTACCGATGAAGTTGATCCCTGAGTTCGCCAATTCTTCATTACGACGGATAGTATCTTTGTAGAAAGTATTTCCTCCGTCGATCAAGATGTCCCCTTTATCCAAGTGTGGAAGAAGGGCTTGGATGGTCGCATCTGTACCCGGTCCAGCTTGAACCATAAGCATGATCCGACGTGGTTTTTCAATAGAGTTTACGAAGCTTTCGATATCATAGCTTGGCACGAAGTTTTTATCTGGATGGCAAGCAATAACGTCTTCTGTTTTTTCTTTACTACGGTTAAAAATGGCAACTGTATAGCCACGAGATTCAATATTAAGGGCAAGGTTACGACCCATTACGGCCATAC
Source organism: Streptococcus parasanguinis (assembly GCF_901875555.1). Lineage (GTDB taxonomy): Bacteria > Bacillota > Bacilli > Lactobacillales > Streptococcaceae > Streptococcus > Streptococcus parasanguinis_H. Next base: position 60,635 of record NZ_CABFMD010000022.1, on the reverse strand, counting down.
CAACAACACCAAAGTTAGCTTTTGTCATGTGACACTCCTCTTTATAGTTTGCCCTTATTTTACCATTTTTCCTCCTCAAAAGAAAGCAGAAAATGGCTTCCCGCCTTCTCCAAGAAGGAGAAGTTCCTGCAAATCATTTGATCTTAAAAACAAAAGTGCCCGAGAAACAGTTCTCAGACACTCTCTTAAGAATGACATTAATCTTCTTTAGAAGCCAACTCCTCTGCTTCAATGACCGGTTGTTCTCCTTCTTTGAGTTTATTGACCGTCATATTGACCCCAAGAGCTCCTGCTAGCAATTGACGAATATCAAATCCAGCTCCTTGAGAGACTTGGTCGATACTTTGCATAATATCGCCCACCATCTTAGAAGCATTGCCTTCCCCGTACATCGTGATCTTATCCACCTTGGTTAATGGTTCAGCGACAGCACGCGCAATTTCAGGCAACTTATCAACGACCATTTCAGTAATGGCAGCTTCTTGCATTTTCTTCATCGCTTCGGCCTTTTGGTCCAAACCTTTGGCTTCGGCTTCTAGTTTCAAGCGAATGGCTTCTGCTTCTGCACGACCTTTGGCTTCGATGGCTTCGGCCTCTTGCAATTGAGCAAATTTCTCAGCTTCGGCTTGAGCCTTCCGAGCTTCGGCTTCTTTTTGTGTTTCGAAGAGTTCTGCTTCCGCCTTACGCTGGCGTTCGATCAATTCTGCTTCTGCAGCTTGTTGACGAGCATACTTTTCAGCTTCGGCTTGCTTACGGATGTTGGCATCCAATTCTTGTTCACGAACCTTAACTTCGCGCTCTTTGACTTCCGCTTCTTTTTCTTGTTTCATGATATTGGCTTCAGCTGCCACGCGCTCTTGTTCACGACGTTGCACTTCTGCCTCAATCCCTTTCGCAGCATCTGCTTTTGCTTGGGCAATATCTGCTTCTTGCTTGAGAGCTGCTTGTTTAAGTTTTAATTCGTTTTGTTTTTGCGCAATTTCAAGATCGGCTGCAACACGTTTGTCGTTGGCCAATTTGTCTTGTTCTGCTTCGACTTCCTTGCGTTCGCGTTCTGCTTTAGCTTTGGCAATCAAGGCATCTTTCTTAATGGTTTCAACATTTTCAATCCCGAGGTTGTCGATGACTCCCCCTTCATCAGAGAAGGATTGGACCGTAAAGGCGATGACTTCAAGCCCCATTTTAGCCAAGTCTGGCGCTACGTTGTCTTGCACCTTTGAGGCAAACTCTTGACGGTCATTGACCATCTTACGGAGCTCCATCTGACCGATTACTTCCCGCAAGTTCCCTTCCAAGACATCTTGAACAGAGTTGGAAATATCCGTTGTATTCCAGTTCAAGAAGTTCTCTGCAGCACGGGCAATCATCTCATCGGTTGTACCGATTTTTAATTTAACAGCTGCATCGGCACGGACGTTAATGAAGTCCAGTGTTGGGACTGCTTCAGATGTCCGAACATCTGTCGAGAATTGCTCAATATCAAGATAAGAGCGTTGTTCGACAAAGGGAATCATAAAACCAGCTTTCCCGCGTAAGTGGCGTTGCTTCCGAAGACCTGTAATAACAACAACTTCGTTTGGTTTAGCGTTGACATACCCTTTGACCAACAAGATCAATACAAGAATGGCTACGATTACAAAAGTAATCAACCAACCTGGAATAAATAATGTATCCATACTTTTCTCCTTTTTCAGAGGTCTCCCCTCTGTTGTTTATAAATCCTAGTATACCAAAAGAAGGTCTTTCCTCAAAGAAAAGATCTGTATTTATGTTTAGATTTTTAATATGTCATCCCTAGCCTATTCTTCGTCAAATAATCCTTGAAGACCTGCAAAAGGACTGTTTTCTTCTTTCTTAACCGCTTGAGCTTCTTGGTACTCTTCTTCTGTCATGATTTTCCAATCATTGCCCTCGATAAAGCCGTGTCCAGCCTCTTCTTCTGGAGTGAGGACCTTAAGAGGAATATTGAGCAAGATATTATCCGCCACACTCTCACTTAGGTCAATCTTGCCTCCTTCAATAGGAAGGATCAAATCCTCTTCTAAGGCTTCGATATCTGCCTCTGACTGTGCGTCCTCAGCGAACACTTCTGTCACAGGATAGCTTTCGTTGATCTCAACAGGTTCCATGCTCCGGCTAGAGGCAAGGACGATGGTATAGTTCAATTGGTAATCCAAGACATAGAGACCAGTATCGTAAGTTACTTGACCTGTCGCTTTGACATCTTTTAAATCAAGAATTTCTGGATTACGCTTTTGCAATTCCTTTAGCAAATCCAACTCTTGATCAAAAGCTAGTCCTTCAGGGTTTTTACGGATTTCTTGTGTGTATAAGTTCATTCTTTTGTCCTCAAATCTTCTAGATACTATTAGTATATCATGAAGCTGTCCCTTCAACCAAGAAGTCTCCTCAAAAATTTGTTATAATCATGAAAAAAGATAAAGGAAATCCGATGGCAAGAGTTTACAATTTATCATTTTCAACTGTATATACAGCTTTAGTCCAAAAAGTCTTACGAAAGGGTGGAAAAGAGACCAGCCTTGACCAAATCACCTCGCTATTAACAGGCTATTCTCTGGAGGAACTGCAAGAATGGAAAAAGCGTGACGGAAGCTACGGAGATTTCTTTCGCCAAGCTCCCGCCTATCACCCCAATCGAACACTGATTACTGGGAAAGTTTGTGGCGTTCAAATTGAAACGATTCAGGATCCTTTGATGCAGGAAATTCGTCGATTAGATCGTCTGGTCGATTGGTTAAGCAAGGGGAAAACTGTTGAGCAATTGGTTGAAAAATACCAGCTAAAAGAGGAGAAAAGATGAAAGATATAGGAGCTGTTTTTAGGCAAATACGGGAAAGTCGTCACATCTCTTTAGAAGAAGCTACAGGTGGAGAATTTTCACGCTCCATGCTGTCTCGATTTGAGAGAGGGGAAAATGACCTGACGACGCAACGTTTTTTTCATGCCCTTCAACAGATCAAAACCAGCCTAAGTGAGTTCTCTCATCTAGCAGGGATCGACCAACACTCTTTTATCCCCAACTTGTTGAAAGAGCACTATGAAAACATGAGCTTGGAACATGATCAAGCCTTGTACCAACGCTATCAGCTAGCCTATCAGAAAGATCACAAAAAAGAAGACTTCTTAGCCAGCATTATTCTCAAGGCCCAAATGCTTGGCAACTATCCTGAGGTAGAGTTGGCCGCTAGCCAAGAGGAACTAGATTTCCTCTATGACTACCTCTTCTCTGTCATGGTCTGGGGAAATTTTGAGTTAAGCCTATTTTCACTGACTTCTCCTCTTTTCTCTAGTCAGCTCTATCGACAATACACAGAGGAATTGGTCCAACGGGAGGACTTCAAGCTTCTCCTAGACTCTTCTCTGCCTGCCCTCAACTCTATTTTTCTCAATGGCTTTTTTCTGGCCATTAGTTCAAAAGAATTTGAAGATGCAACCTATTTTGATCAGCTGATCAAGGACCACTTTTACTCTGAAAACGAAGCCTACCTTCGGACGGTTTATCTCTATGCCAAAGGGGAACTTCTTTATCGAAAGGGAGAAAAAGAAACTGGTCTAGAAAAGATGGAGGAGGCCATTCAGGTTCTATCCATCCTTGATTGCAAGGTTAGTGCCAACTACTACAAACAGGGTATGCAAGAATTGATCAAGGAATCCTGAAAACTCACAGATTTATTCTATGAGTGTTTAGGATGTAGCAAACTATTTTTTAAGTAGAATCACTTAATGAATTCTGCAAAGGAAAAACAATGAATTTCAATTTTTAAAATGAATCAAGAAAACACTGAAACTTTCCGCTGTGAGAAAAGTACTTGAAACATTGATGTTTCAAGTACTCGGGAGTTTTGAAACTTTGGGTTCAAAACTAAGTCATGGAACTTCTAAGAAGTTCGCTGACGTCCGTACTCACCCTAGGAAAGTTTTTAAGATAACTTTGTTTTCAATCTGAAGAGGCTGGGACAAAAGTCATAGCCTCTTCTTGTTTTTTGGATTATTGGGCAAGACGCAGTGGTTGAGTGGGCTCTACTACGCTGATTTCATCAGCTTTTACAGCCCTACTCAACTGTGCGGAGGTGGGACGACGAAATCGAATTCTAACGAATGACCGATTTCTGTCCCACTCTCTTTTCGTTGAAAATATGCAACATATAAATTTTCTTGCTTTTAGGGGTTACAATAGGATCATCAAAAAAAGAAAGAGGTCCCCGCATGATAACCAGACTAAAGAATCGTCTCCTTCATTATTTCCTTAAACAGACTAGTTTTTATGTTAAAGAGGAAAAATTAGAACTGACGGAAGAAGAGAAACTGTTTCTTCTCAAGCAGGTGGTGCACCGTTTAAGAGAAGTTATTGTTTCTGCTAAACAGAAGGAGAAAAGCTTATGAAACTCTTATTTCGCAATCACATCTTTGCTTTACTGAGTCTTTCACGTTTTTTGAATACCCTTGGTGCTGCGATTTACAACCTAGTCTTTGTGGTCTTTGCGGCTAGCATGCCTCACCCTAGTCTGGCAGTTGGGATCGCCAATCTCATTGTTTTTATCCCAAGTCTTTTCACCATTTTCATTGGAATGAAGGCCGATCACACCGCTAAAAAAGCTGACTGGCTGATCCGAATGGGCTTTCTGCAAGCTATCCTTTTCGTCATCATTGCACTGATGAACAAGATTCCGGGTTACTTGGCCTTTTCGATCGTTTGCTTCTTGAATATTGTGTCAGATAGTTTAAGTGATTACCGTGGAGGGCTGCAACTTCCCATTATGCAGAAGAACATCCCTAGTGAGGATCTGATGGAAGCCTATTCCTTCAATCAACTGCTTAGTATGGTTTGTTCTATTTCAGGTCAAGCGTTGGGAGTCTGGCTTTTAGCTATCAGTCACCAAAATTTTGCACTTGTGGCTTCGATCAATGCCCTGGCATTTCTTCTGTCTTCCACTTGTCTTTTCATCCGACGCAGTCAACTGACCCACGAACCGATTCAAGTGGATGCTCGTCAGAAAGTTTCTTTCCTTCAAGAATGTCGAGACATGTATCGCAATGTTACCACTATTTTTGCAGATGAAGAGGTTCACAACTTTGGAAGAATTCTCCTATCCTTAGTTTTCATCAATGCTTTGGGCGGATCCATTTCTGGGATTTACAATCTTCAATTTCTCCATCATCCCTTCTTTCACTTCAGTTATAGCCAGTCCCTCCTCGTCCTTGAAGTTGTCACTATCCTGAGTATGGTCTGGGCTAGCCTGACACCCCATGACTATTTTTCCAAGCAATCGCTCCATCATATCCTACTGTGGATTGCAGGTGGCCTAACCATGCTTGGGCTCACAAATATGTTGGTTCGCTGGGATATCCTTTGCCTTCTACTTGTCACTTTCCTCGGTTATCTTGTTGCAAAAATCAATCCAAAAGTTTCCAGTCTTTTAATGAGCAAATTGCCAGCTGAAAAATTAGCCTCTACCTCTAGCTTTTTGGGACTGATGGTCAGCTTTGCTATGCCACTTGGAACAGCCCTCTTCTCTGGTCTCGCTATCTGGAGCCTTCCTATTGCCTGGGGAATGTTTGCCATTCTCGGTTTCGGCACCGTCCTTTTGTCTAGCAAATAAAAAATCCACCGTTTGGTGGATTCAAATTGAAGACAAAATCATCTTAAAAACTTTCCTTAGGTGAGTACGGACGTCAGCGAACTTCGTCGAAGTTCCAAGACTAATTATTGAGCCTAATGTCTCAATAATTCCGAGTACCTGAAACAATTGTGTTTTAGGTACTTTTCTCACGGCGGAAAGTTTCCATAGATGACTAAATCATTCTAACGAATAAATTTCTTTCATTTTTATAGAATTGATTAGATTTGTAAAGAAAAACTGTTTCCCCATACTCTTAACATTGCTAATGGTTGATTTCCTTTACATTTTTCTTAAACGTGCCACGCGCTCTGCAATTGGCGGGTGGGTATAAAAAAGTTTTTGCAAACCGGATTCTTTTTTTGGATCGTTGATAAAAAGAGCACTGCTCGCATCATCGACATGTCGTTGCATTGGTTCGCTATTGTCTAGCTTTAACAAAGCATTGATCATTCCTTGAGGATTCCGTGTCAATTCGACACTTGAGGCATCTGCCAAGAATTCTCGCTGACGAGAAATGGCTAACTGCACCAAGGTTGCTGCTAAAGGAGCCAAGATAATCGCTAGTATGGAAAGGATCAGGATAATAATTTCCAAACCACTACCACCTTCTCGATCATCATCCCGTCTACGGCCACCGCCCCACCACATCATCCGGCCACCGATACTAGAGAGCATCGTGATAGCGCTGGCCAAGGCAACTGCAATCGTGGAGATACGAATATCGTAATTACGGATATGACTGACTTCATGTCCAATGACCGCTTCGAGTTCCTCACGGTTCATGACCGCTAGAAGCCCTGTCGTGGCTGCAACGGCAGCATTTTGAGGGTTGGAACCCGTCGCAAAAGCGTTCATAGACGGATCCTCTACAATATAGACCCGAGGCATAGGGATCTGAGCTACCATGGCCATGTCTTGGACAATGTGGTAGAGCTGAGGAGCTTGCTCTTCCGTTACCTCACGCGCCCCGTTCATCCGCATGACGATCTCAGTCGATTGAAAGATCATGCTAAAGGCATAAATTCCACCAATGATCAAGGCGAGGATAATCCCACCAAGAGAAGAGCCCAACCAAAGATAGCCGACAGCTGCTCCGATGAGAGCCAAGAGTATGAAAAAAGCAATAAGGAGAATCCAGGTTCTCCTTTTATTGCTTGCAATTTGGTCAAACAGCATATTAGTCTCCTAATCCGCTAAAGTCCACCTTTGGTACTGCCTTTTCTTCTTCAGGCACTTGAAGGAATTCGGCTTGTTTAAAGCCAAACATTCCAGCAATTACATTTGTTGGGAAAGTTTCCAATTTCACATTGTAGTTGCTTGCAACACTGTTGTACAATTGACGCGCATAAGAAATTTTATTTTCTGTATTGGTCAATTCTTCCTGCAATTGCATGAAGTTGGTGTTGGCTTTCAAGTCTGGGTAGTTTTCAGCTACCGCAAAGATTCCTGCCACTTGACGGGAAAGAGCATCACTGGCTGCCATCGCTTCAGCAGGAGATGCTGCTTGAGCGACTTGTTGACGAAGTTGCGTCACTTTTGCAAGTGTGTCGCCTTCGTATTTTGCATAGCCTTTGACGGTTTCGATCAAGTTTGGAAGCAAGTCATTCCGACGTTTCAATTGCACGTCAATTTGGCTCCAAGCCTCGCGAGTTTGCATCCGGCTTCTAACCAAACCGTTGTAAACTCCAATTACCAATAACACAAGGACCACTACGATCCCAAGAATAATCCAAGTCATTTTATTGAATTCCTTTCATTTCTTTCTACCAGTATATCAAATTTCCCTTCTTTTGTGGTAAAATAATACCATGAAAACAGAAGAATTTTATGAACGTTTAGCCGATCTCGGCTACCCGTTAACCAAACATCAAAAAAAACAATACGAACGCTATTTTGAGCTCCTCGTTGAATGGAATGAAAAGATCAACCTGACTGCCATCACTGAAAAGGACGAGGTTTACCTCAAGCATTTTTATGATTCTATCGCACCGATTTTGCAAGGTTTGATTGAAAATCGGCCGATTCGTCTCTTGGATATTGGGGCTGGTGCAGGCTTTCCCAGCCTTCCCATGAAAATCCTTTTTCCTGAGCTGGATGTGACTATTATCGACTCCCTCAATAAGCGAATCAACTTTCTCCACCTGCTGGCTGAAGAGTTAGGCTTGAATGGTGTTCATTTCTACCATGGACGGGCTGAGGACTTTGCACAAGACAAGGCCTTTCGTGCTCAATTTGACGTCGTGACTGCACGTGCTGTTGCCCGGATGCAGGTCCTATCTGAGCTGACCATTCCTTATCTAAAAGTCGGTGGTCGCCTCCTCGCTCTCAAGGCCAGTAACGCTCCAGAAGAGTTAGAGGAAGCAAAAAATGCTCTTAACCTGCTCTTTAGCAAGGTTGAAGACAATCTACAGTATGCATTGCCAAATGGGGATCCGCGCTATATCACTATCGTAGAAAAGAAAAAAGAAACCCCCAACAAATACCCAAGAAAAGCAGGAATGCCCAATAAACGCCCTTTGTAAATTAAGATACAAAGGGCCAAGCGGATAAAGTCAAATAAGAGGCTGGGACAAAAGTCCTAGCCTCTCAATTGTCTTTGGAGTTTGAGCATGAGTGGGCTCTACTACGCTGATTTCATCAGCTTTTACAACCCTACTCAACTGTGTGGAGGTGGGACGACCAAATCGAATTCTAACGAATGACCGATTTCTGTCCCACTCTCTTTTTAGTTTTGTGCGAGTTCTTTTCTTAGTGCTTGGTATTGTTCCTGAGTGAGGTGAACGCCCTTGGTTGCGACAATTTGGCTGGAGACTTTATTGGCAAAGCTGAGGGCTTCTTCGATTTCTAACCCTCTTAAGCGCGCTGCCAGAAAGCCTCCTACATGGCTATCGCCAGCACCAACTGTATCCACGACTTGTGCAGGTTGACCCGCGGCTTGGTACCAGGTGCCATCATAGGCAATCGCTCCTTTTTCACCTAAGGTCACAATGACCAATTGACCCGTTCGTTGGTGCAATTTCTCAGCAGCCTTCCGAATATCATCACATCCAGAAAAGGCAAGGGCTTCTGCTTCATTGACGTGCAGGATTGGATGAAGATCATAGATCGCTCCCAGTCGCTCTGTCGGAATCAGGAGTCCTCTTGGCCCAGGGGCGAAAATGACCTGTCCCTGGCATTGAGAAACCGACTCTACCAAGGCAAGACCGGTTGGTTCTTCTACTTCTAGGCCACACAAATATATATAATCAAACCGTTCGGTTGCGATATCTTTGAGCCATTCTGCTTGGAAGCTATACTCCACACCGTGATCCGATAAGAAGGTCCGTTCGCCATCTGACTCTACAAAGCAGTAGCAACAACCATTTGGACCAGCTAATGAGATCGAGGAAGTAATGCCCAATTCTTTTAAGTGACTCTTTACAAAATCTCCGTAAATACCCGAACCAACGGGTGAGATAAACTCATAGTCTTGGGACAAAAAATGCAAGATATTGACAACATTAAAGGCACACCCTCCGACAGACCATTGCTGATGATCAATATGGGCATCGCCTTCTCGACTAGGTAGTCGGTCTAAATAGACCATGACATCACAAACAGTGGAACCAATGACTAAAGCGCTTGACATCTCATTCTCCTTACTTTGCCATCTATTATACCAAAAATTTAGATAAAACTAAAAAATCAACCAACACGGCAGGTATTGGTTGAAATGAGCATTAATCGCGATAAACGGGCTGAGGGCCAAATGTTTGAGAAACCGGCATGATCTCGATGCGATTCACATTGACATGCTTGGGTTGTTGGAGCAACCAAGAAACTGTATTTGCAATGTCTTCAGGCTGAATGGCATGTGCATCCTGATAGAGGGATTCCACCCGTTTTTCATCTCCTTTAAAACGGACGAAAGAGAATTCTGTCCCTTCACAAAGACCGGGTTCAATATTGCTGACACGAATCTTCTTCCCCGCCAAATCTGCCCGAAGATTGAGGGAGAATTGTTTGACAAAAGCCTTGGAAGCTCCGTAGATATTGGCACCTGGATAAGGAACTGTCCCTGCTGTAGAGCCCATATTGATGATATAGCCATCATTTCGCTCCACCATCTGAGGTAAGATTTGCCGTGTCAAATAGACTAAGCCAACGATATTGGTCTGAATCATGGTCAACCAGTCTGCCATCTCTGCTTCCTGGGCTGGAGCAAGACCTAACGCAAGTCCAGCATTGTTGATCAAAACGTCAATCTGAGACCAATCTGCTGGTAAACTAGCAAGGGCATGATCTACCTGAGAAAGATCTGTCACATCCATTTGAAGGGGGTAAAAGGACTCTCCAAGCTCCTCTTGTAACTTCTGTAATTTCTGGATACGTCTGGCTGCTCCAATGACGCGGTGTCCATCTGCAACTAAACGACGGCAGATCGCTTGACCGAAACCAGCCGAAGCACCTGTGACTAAAATTGTTTCTGACATGTCATGACCTCCATGGATTGTAAAAACGTCCCTGATTAAGAACAATCAGGATAATACTTAAAACCAGTACAGCTATGGCTGATAGAATCATCCCATAATCTTTCCCTTTCATGGCTTGGTAAGAATACCAAGTGCGCTTTTTATTTTTTCCAAAGCGACGTAATTCCATGGCTGTAGAAATGCTGTCAATCCGCTCGAGTGAGCTAAAAATTAAGGGAGAGATGATTTGCAAATTGCCTTTAATTCGCTGGATCAGTTTGGCCTTTTTGGACAACTCCACTCCTCTGGCTTCCTGAGACAATTTAATCGTTTGATATTCTTCCTGTACGTCAGGAATGTAACGCAGCGTCAAGCTGACAGAATAGGCAATCTTGTAGGATACGCCAATCTGGTTGAGACTCGAAGCAAATTGGCTGGGATGGGTCGTCATCAAGAAAATAAGAGCCAAAGGAATGGTACAAATATACTTCAGAGCTAGATTAAAGAGATAAAAGAGCTGCTGAGAGGTGATGCTGTATGCTCCCCAGCCCTTGATGAGGATTGTTTTCGCTCCATAAATCTCTACCCCATACTGAGGAGCAAAGAGATAGACCATGAGCACATTTAGAAAAGCAAAAACAATAGCAAATCCAAGTACAAAAGAAATATCCCGAAAGCGAATATGGGCAGTAGAGAACAAGGCCAAGGCACCCAGACCAATTCCCAAAAGGAGCCTGGTATCATAACTCAGCATGGCTGCAAGAGAGACTAAAAGAAGAAAGAGCAACTTACTCGCCCCTGAAAGGCGATGAAGAAAACTGCTCCCCTCATGGTAGCCGACTAATCGATGATTCATGACCTGCTCCTTTCTGTTCCATGTAAAATTGCGTGAGGGCCAATGGATCAACACCTAAGCGATTGCCCAAGGCAAAAATGGATGTCTCTTTCAAATTAGCCTGTCGTAAAATATCTGGACGGGTGAACAATTCCGCAGGAGATAGGTCGGCAATGATCTGACCATCTGTCACCACTACTGCACGATCGGAATAGTCCAGCATGAGCTGCATATCATGGGTAATCATGACAATGGTATGGCCTTTTTGTTGCAAGGTATCTAGAAATTCCATGATTTCAGTGTAATTGCGCTGGTCCTGACCTGCCGTTGGCTCGTCCAAGACCAAAATTTCTGGTCCTAAAACCAGTATAGAAGCGATGGTCACCCGTTTCTTTTGTCCATATGACAGAGCAGAAATCGGCCATTTACGAAACTCATAGAGGCCACAAGTCTTCAGCGCTTGATAGACACGTTCTTTGATGTCTTCTTCAGCGACACCCCGCAAGCGCAAGCCTAAAGCCACCTCGTCAAAAATCATGTTGGTTGAAATCATTTGATTGGGGTTTTGCAAGACATAGCCGACTCGCTCTGCCCGTTCCTTGACACTCTCCTGCTTGATGTCTTCTCCTCTAAAGGTGTATTGTCCTTCAGTCGTAATGAAGCCACAGATGGCTTTAGCAAGAGTTGATTTCCCTGCCCCATTCTTCCCGACAATGGCTAAGCGCTGGCCCTTAGGTATACTGAGGGAAATATTTTTCAAGATCGGATGATTTTCTTGATAAGCAAAGGAAATCTGCTCCAACTCCAATAGTTCTTCTGCTTCACCAGTTTTAGCAAAGGTTGCTTCTGGAATGGAATGATTCACACCGGTAAGCTCAATATCTTCCAGACGATCCAGATGCTCCAATTGATCTAAATCCTGACCGAGTTGACGAAGAGTTGTTAAATAGAGAGGTTCTCGAATCCCATTTTCACCCAACAGTGTCGTTCTCAACAACTCATCTGGTTGACCATTAAAGAGAACTTGGCCTTGATTGATCAAGATGACCCGATCGACAGGACGGTAGAGTACATCCTCTAAACGGTGTTCGATAATAATGGTGGTCGTCCCCTGTTCTTCATGAATCTGATCGATCAGATCGATAATATCCTGGCCCGACTTGGGATCTAGATTAGCCAGTGGTTCATCAAAGAGTAGAATCGGACTCTCGTCAATCAGAACGCCTGCTAAGCTCACCCGCTGCTTTTGACCACCGGATAAATCTTGAGGTCGATGATCCAAGAGCTTGTTCAAATCTAATCGTTCTGCCCAACTCTGCACACGCTCTTTCATCGTTCCCAGCTCCACCATATCGTTTTCAAGGGCAAAAGCTAAGTCTTCTGCGACACTGAGACCAATAAATTGACCATCTGTATCCTGCAAAACCGTACTGACCAAGTGAGATTTCTCATAAATACTGAGATCAAAGGCCTCTTTTCCCTGAATGAGGAATTGCCCACTACTGGTTCCTTTATAAATATTGGGAATAATCCCATTTAAGCACTGGCCAATGGTTGACTTTCCAGAACCAGATGGTCCAACAATTAGGACCTTTTCCCCCTTATAAATGGTTAAGTTGAGATTTTTCAAGGTTGGTTCAGACTGTGCCTTGTATTGGAAGGAAAAATCCTTCAGTTCAATCATTGCTTCTTTCATTTAGTTTGCCTTCTCCCATAAGAGTGCAAATTGGAGGGCTAACTCCGCAATTCGATCCTTGCTATCTAAATCCTCATGACTAGATAAGGTTCGGATATCCCATTTTTCTTCAGAGAGGTGGTCTGCCGCGTAGAAGAAGTGGCAGAGTTCAAAGCCCCTAAAGGCTGCTAAGGCTGCCACGGCCGAACATTCCATATCCACACAAATAGCTCCTGCTTCCTTTCGACGCTTCATCTTGTCGATGGTTTCTCGGTAGGGAGCATCTGTCGTCCACACTTTTCCTGACTGATAGGAAACCTTGTGACGATCCAGAAAGGCTTGGAAGAGAGGAAGGCTTTCCTTATTTACTTCCACTTCATCACTAGCCGGAAGATAGTGGTAACTAGTCCCCTCGTCTCGAAGGGCAGATGTTGGAATGATGATGGAGGTTGCCTCAATATCTTGGTCCAAAACCCCACAAGTCCCAAAGAGAACGAGTTTTTCCATCCCAAATTGAATCAAATCCTCTATAATTCCCACACAGGAAGCAGCCCCAACTGGCGCATTAAAGACAGCAATCTGTTGGTCTCCAATAGTGATCCCATAAACCAGAACTTCAAAGTTGGCCATGGAGGTTCTTGTGATGACCTCATGTTCATAATTTTCAAGGAGGCGCGCAAAAGTTACTCTGGAAAAGCAAGAGATGACTACTTTGGGAAATCCTTCAATTGGTTTGTGTAAGTCTTGTGGATTAATAATCGCCTGTCGGTTGGCGTCAAATTCTTCTAACAACATCTCGTGCACCTCATTCATTCTACTTCTAGTTCTCTATTATACCACAATTAGCCTGCTCGATGGTTTTTGCTCAAAAGAAGAAACATAAAAAAGAACTGCTCCCAGACGTTAGATTTTTCGGATCAAACGTCAGAAGGACAGTTCACTTCGATATTTTTTACTTGTTTTCCAATTGCGCTAATTCTAGCAAGCGTTCTTTGGACAATTTTTTAATTTCAATTTGACTAGCATCAAGCAGCTGGTATTCATCTGGCTCTAAGGCCTCCAGTAAGTCCTTCAGAGCAAGAGAACCAATTGGATGGTAATTTTCTGGCTTATCCGGATCTCCATCGATCGCAACCAATAGCACCCGCCAATCAATGACACCTGCTAAGCCCACGATTTCTACATATTCTGCAGGAACATGTGTCACCCGTGGCAAGACCGTATCCGTATCTTCTGTCAAGCTATAGCTGGCTAGGAAGGCTCCTGTCTCCTCCTGTTGGTAAAAACGGACTTGACTGAAATAAGCTGCACTATATTGAATCTTCTTAATAAAGGCAGAGTAGGCTTCTAGGGGATGGACATGGTTCAAGACTTCCTGCACTGTATCCCGATCCAAATAGACCGGATGAGCGAAGCCTTGTACTTCAAACTCTTTTAGATCTTTTTCCTTGGTCAAATTCCCCAGCGTTTCTAGGATGACGACTTCATAATCAAAATGGAAGATAGAATCTGGAGTATAGTTTTCACCCTCACTCGATACAATTTCGGTTCCCAGTACTTCTCCTAAGCGACTGATCCATCGCAGGGCCAACTGCCAATCTTCTTCTATCGCAAAAGAGGGCACCTGAATTTGATAAGACTCTTCCTCATCAAAATAGCGTAACTGCAGAGGGAGACCACTTTTTTTGTACACGATACAGTTCAAGCTTTCAAAATCATTTAAGGGACGATGAAGGGTGGTAGGATCATAGTTGTAAGTTGTTAACCCCTCCACTAATTTAAGAACTTCCTGTGCTGCGAGTACTTTCTGATAGCCAAATAAGCTCTTTTTATTTTTGATTGAAAACACGATACTCATTTGTTTTCTCCTTTGTGAAATCGCTTACTCAAAGTATAGCATAACTTTCAATCAATTTCCATATAAAAACAGCCTGAGCTTTCAGACTGTTTGTTCCTATTATGCAGGTGTTCCATCAAGCGTCTCACCGATAAGGGCCAAACGCTCAGCAACCTCTGCCTGTGACAAGTTGTGTTCTTCTACATAGCGATTACGTGGGTGAACCCGGCACTCGTGTGAGCAACCACGGAGGTACTTGTCTTCGTTCTCTTCTGAGGTCAAGATCCGACGGTTACAGAATGGGTTACCGCAGTTGACATAGCGTTCACAAGGCGTCCCATCGAACCAGTCTTTTCCAACAACACTTGGATCAACATGGTTGATATCAACCGCAATTCGCTCGTCAAAGACGTACATTTTTCCATCCCACAGTTCTCCTTGAACTTCTGGGTCTTTCCCGTAAGTTGCGATTCCTCCGTGCAATTGACCGACATCTTTGTAGCCTTCACGGACCATCCAGCCTGAGAATTTCTCACAACGGACACCACCCGTACAGTAAACTACGACACGTTTGTCCATGAATTTTTCCTTGTTATCACGGACCCATTGTGGCAATTCGCGGAAATTGCGAATATCTGGGCGAATAGCGCCACGGAAGTGTCCAAGGTCGTACTCGTAGTCGTTACGAGTATCAAGGACAACGGTATCTTCGTCTAAAAGGGCTTCTTTAAATTCTTTTGGCGACAAGTAAGCACCTGTTGTTTCAAGTGGATTGATGTCGTTGTCAAAGTTATCATCTTCCAAACCAAGGTGGACAATCTCTTTCTTATAGCGGACGAACATCTTCTTGAAGGCTTGTTCTTCTTCCTCATCAATCTTAAACCAAAGGTCCTCCATCCCTGGAAGGCTGTGAACGTAGTCCATGTATTTTTGAGTGGTTTCATAGTCACCAGAAACCGTTCCATTGATTCCTTCGTCAGCCACTAGGATACGGCCTTTCAGACCGATTGATTTACAGAAGGCCAAGTGGTCGGCTGCAAATTGTTCAGCATTTTCAATGGGGGTATAGAGGTAATAGAGTAATACGCGAATAGGTTTTGCCATAAGATTCTCTTTTCTAAGATTAAATTATCAGAATTTTTCATTCAACTATTCTAGTATACTCTGCCTCCATACGGGATGCAATTAATTTGACTGAAAAAAGCTAAGTACCGAATCCTAATCAACTTCTTTGCCTTTATACGACACAATTGAAATCATTACTCCCATTGATATTCCAAAAAATACAAACCAACTCAGCTTCACTGAGTAGGATGCTAACGCTGAAAAGACTACTGTACCTAAAGGAATTGCCGCCATTACTACGGTGGAAATAAGCGTTCGTACCTGAGCTAATTGATTTTCTGGAATACTTTTGGCCCAAAAAGCACTTAATTTTGGATTAAATTTTCCTGTTAAGAAGGCATCACCTCCACTTAATAGAATAATAAAAATAGAGGGTAAATTTAATATTCCAATGAAACCTGTAACTACAAGAACTACCGTACTCATTTTTAAGATTGAAACTAAGGATTTTTGAGCAAAGTATCCCTCTGGATGAAGATTTCCTAGAATTCCAAATACTAGACCAACAATCTGTAATAGTAAGATACTCTCTCCATAAGAAAATCTAAAAAGTGAATGATCTAAATAGTAAATTAATAAAATCGGGGATATTGCTGTACTCAATACATTCATGAGAACAATACAAACAAACATCCATCTAAAGGATACTTTTTCATTCTCATTAAATGTTTGAATCGCCAATTGGTAACTTGCTTTTATTTTCATAAAAAATGTAGTTTCAGAAGATTTCAAGGCCTGTCCGTGTCTTAAGTCATCTTTTATGGACCAAAAAATAAGAGAGGATAGGATAAAACTGATCGCATTTAAAATGGCTATTACTTTAAATTGTTGATGCGTCGCATTTAATATCCAAACTCCAGTAGTTTGACCTCCAATTACACAAATATAACCTATAATATTATTCAAGGAGTAAGCCTCAAGCAATTGCTCTTTATGGACTTGATGACTAAAAATTGGAGTATAGAGACTACTTTGATAACAAGATAAACAATCCGATATGATATTTAAAAAACAAATTATCGAAAAAGCAAAAAGTGATACCTTTCCAGTTAGAAACGCTATTACGAAGAAGAAACAACCTTGAATCCATCCGATACGAATGATCCATTTGGATTTCAATTCTGTCTCATCTGCTTTTTGTGCAATCCAAAGTTGAAAAAATATGGGCACCATGATAATCATATTTGCAACACTAATATATAACTTAGAATGAAAGGTCGTTGCAACATAGATAATGAAAACAATATTATATAAGGAGGAACCGAATTGGTTAAAAAAATTTGCGACCATCGAATATCTAATAAATCGATTTTCTTTCACAAGATTCATTCGATCACCTCCAGATATCGTCTCCAAACGGGATAAAAGTCCTCTAGGTCAACTTTTTCACAATAAAGGTAAAACGATGCATTGATAAGTAAATGAATCGGCAATTTGTGTAATGTTTCAACAAATGCAGTCATCAGCAATCTCCTTTCTAATCCCTTTATTATTAGACTATCAAAAAAAGATGCTTTCGCATCTTTTTTGAATATAAGCAAAACTTATAGCTTGTCTTTAAAAACTTCTTTAAAGTAATTAACTTGTTCAAGATATCCCAATTGTTCAAATATTAAAATTCCTTGTTCAATTTCTTGTTTACCTCTATTATTACCTTCTTCTAATTGATGATAACCCCTAGCTATCTTCTCCATTATTCTCATAAATGCATCTCGTGTGTCTGCAAAATGTTCTGAAAGTAAATACTCAAATATTGTACTTTCTAAAAAATTGTGTTCCTTAGTTGCATGAAAAAGTCCATTTACTAACATCGTATGAATCAAATTATCATTTAGATTATTATGCCGAAAGAACGAAGATCGTTTTAGCATTTCTTGACAATAGGAAAGGTATAATTGACTGTCAAATAAATGAGCTGTTTCTGAGAATAGGAGTAATTCATAGCGTGCCCAAATTTCAGTAGAAAATAAATAATTTGTTAAGAAATCAACATCTTCCTTTGGAACTTCATACTCATCAATTGATGCTGCTAATACTGCTTTAATCCATATTGTATTTAACCTGTAAAACTGTTTTTTTGAACTAGTTAAAAATTTCTGTTTCTGTTCGGCTAGTAGCATCTCTAACACTTGCTTTTGAAGGGGGGAGCGATATTTTGTCAACTTCCAATGCAACTCTTCAATCTCAGAGGGTTGAAATTCAGAAACCATAAATTCAAATTCCCCCATTTGCAAGTAGATATTTTCTAAGCATTCTCTCAATTTTTCGGCAGACATTTCTGCTTGGCCATTCTCAAATCTAGATAGCATTGAAATGGAAAAAAGTCCCCCTGTAGCCTCGGCTAATGACAGCTTTCTTGATTTTCTCATTGTTTTAAAAACTAAGCCTAAATTTTTCATCCAAAACCTCATTTTGCTTATATTCAATTTTTTATATTATAGCTCATTTTTTAGAAAAAAACAGATTTCAAAATCTATGAGAGAGAAAAATCTAACTTATACCAGATTTAACAATGAAAGGGAACTTATTCGTTTTTTCTTCCTACTCTTCTTTTTCCAACTGATCTAGATAGGCTTCATAGCGTTTTTTCTCAACTTTTGCAAGAAGCATTACAAGGGTATTGACTCCCCATACAATTGGAAGATTCAGGAGAAATGTGATCGGAAGCACCAGCAAGAACTTTGAATGGAAGGGATTTGAGTGATAGACAACCTGGTTTAATTGAAAATTTTGAGCCCAGATGAACAAGGAAAGAACAAGAGTTACTGCTACAATTCCCATCACATTTAGATAGCTATAATTGATAAATCTAACACCCAATCGTTGACAACGAACCGAATAATACAATCCTGAGATGATGAGTAAGGCTACCACCATGATTGGACTTAACCCCACCTTAGACGTAAAAATGGATCCCACACTAAAAACAGTTAAGGCAAGGAACAGAAAACCAGCCGTCTCCGCACCAGCCTTATTGGCCAGCCCTTCTTCTCGTTCATCTATGATTTGTTTGTTCAGCAATTGTAATCTCATTACTTTCTCCTTATTCTTCATCCTCTAACTCTGACTCAATCTTCTTTTGTTTTTTCCGATTGATAAGAGCAAGTGGTTTCTCTAACAGATAAGTCAAAAGGGCAAAGACGACGATTTCTAATAAAATTTTAACCAGATACTTGGAACTCAAGATAAAGCTCGTTGCCTCTCGCTTTCCAATCACATCCATGGCTATCATCAGCACAGCAAAGACTAGACCTGACCCAATGCGGCTCAACCAGCTATCTTTTTCTAACATATCTCGAATGTCGATCCCAAAGCTTATCCTTCTCACAAAAGCATAAACTCCCATGACAATCAACAAAATGAGCTCTGGAATATAGGCTACTAGGGCTAAGTCCAGAATACTAGCTTTCACAAAGGCAGATAGGGCAATAAATAATGTCATTCCAAGAACAAGTTCCCCCGCAATTTTTCCATCAAGCAGCATGGTCCGTTCATCTTTTACAATTGGTTCTTTCTTTTGTTTCATATTCTTCCTCTTTCTATTATTAAAACTGTTACTCCCAGAACAGTTGATCTAGCGTCTTATCCAAGGTCTTACAAATGGCCAGACAAAGGCTAAGGGTCGGGTTGTATTTTCCTGCCTCGATTAAACCAATGGTCTGGCGTGTCACCCCGATAGCATATGCAAGATCCCCCTGGGTCATATCATGCTCAATCCGAGCCATTTTTAATTTAAGATTTTTTGCCACAGGTTTTTCCTTTCTTGTTTTTATAGCTCTATTATACACTATATTTTCTATTTTGCAATATATATCTTACATTTTGTAAAAAATATTTTTGATAACCAAAAAAAGCCTGGTTTCCCAGGCTTTTTATTCTTATTTACGATTAATCTTTAGATAAACTTCCATCTTTTGTTTGGGTACGAGCATAGGCAATCAAAAGAATGGATCCTGCAATGGCCACTGTCAGAGCATTAAAGGAACCTGCCACAAGACCTTGTAGGAAGACTTTATTGGCACTTTCTTTGTAAATTAAGATATCACCAACTGGAGCAATCAAGCCCCAAATCACAAGATTGGATACGATTTGAACGACATTAAAAAGAATCAATTCTTTCTTGGTCACTTCTCCTTTAAGTTCACCGATTTGCTTGCGGAAGAGACCGACAAAGAGACCAAACAAACCACTTGAAATGATCCAAGTCCACCATAGACCACCTGCCATTGCGTCCTTAATGGCATGACCAATCAAACCCATTAAGAATCCAACAATTGGGCCAAAAACTACACTAAAGAGGGCCTGAAGGGCATATTGCAACTGAATGCTTGTATTCGGTGCGGGTGCAGGGATTGGCAACATAGCAATCACGACAAAGAGGGCTGCTCCAACCCCAATAGCTACAACATCTTTAATTGAAAATGATGATTTTTGTTTCATATTTTATCTCCTATTAATTTTCCATTTTTCTAATTTCGATATGCCAAGAAGCCCCAACTCCTACATTATAGGCCTTGGCAAAGGATCCCTGGTTGATGGCAAGACCAACACGGTAGAGGGAATTGATATAAAGGATTGGCTGTCCAATCCGCACATCGGCGAATGACTTGCCATAGGTCACTTGGTTTTGGTAAACCAGCATGTCATTGTTATAGATGGTCACTTCAAAACGCTCCCCAAATTCGGGTGCTAAATGATTGAACTCTTCCCGAGTAATCGAAGTCCAAAGTGAACCAAAGCGCACATCTAGGATATCAACTGCTCCTTTGACAAGATTGTCCCCAATAACAGTCTCCACCACTGGTATTTCCACTATATGTTCAACACTGAGTTCTGGTCCAACTTCTTCAAAACTGATATGACCACTTGCCAACTTAGCTCCTGTATAGGCATAGACATCGCGCCCATGGAAGGTATAAGAAAACTCTGTATTGGCCCGGCGGTTTTTCACCTCTGAAATCTCACGAATGGCAACAATCCCTACATGTTTCTTGATGAAAGAAAGGGTCCCATTATCGGGAGTCACAATATATTGATTCTTGGCCGTTTTGGCTACCACACTCTTTCGTTTGGAGCCGACACCCGGATC
Organism: Streptococcus parasanguinis; assembly: GCF_901875555.1. Taxonomy (GTDB): domain Bacteria; phylum Bacillota; class Bacilli; order Lactobacillales; family Streptococcaceae; genus Streptococcus; species Streptococcus parasanguinis_H. Next base: position 39,981 of record NZ_CABFMD010000022.1, on the reverse strand, counting down.
AACGACCGAAACAAAGGTTGTCCCCTCAGGCCAGTAATCTACTGTCTGAAAGAGACGGTAACTCCCTTCAAAGATATTGTAGGGGGTAATATCATGAGTTAAGTGGTGAATTTTAAGGGTTGGTGATTCTTCTAAAGCAACCCCTATCATAGCCGATACTGCTCCATCCACCAAACCAAAGTCTGACTGAAGAACGAGTAAATTATTGTGCATCTTTTTCTCCTTTTTTGTCCAATAATGGAAGTAAGATAGTAGATAGCCCCCATCCTATACCCGCACCCAGTATGACCGTGAAGACAAACCAAGTGATGGTTGCTAGATCAGGTGATACCATCACCCGATTGACGTAGTCTATCGATTTTCCACGATCCAATAAAGACATGCGGTAATTTGTCGGATAAAACCACATCATCAGGATGGGCCCTGTCGTCGCAAAGGCGAAAATAAGAAAAGAGAAGGCATTTCGCAAATTCGAGCGAAAACGACCACTTGATGCGACCATCTCCGCAAAACTCCCTGCTATCAAGGCTGGAACAAAGGCTCCTGCACCATGACGTGAAAAGAGGAAAAATGATCCGATCACGCAACCAACTAGAAAGACAGCGCCAATGGCTTTGATTCTTTCCAGGTAATAGCGGTAAATGGGACCGCCAATGAGGGCTGAGAAGGCTGGAGCGTAAAACATATTTCCTTGGTGATCGACTAGATTGCTCAGGATAACACCCAGTCCAATCGCTAGGAAATAGAGGAGAATGAAGGCTCCAACTTCTTTCATCTGATTCACATTTAGTCTATTCATAGGACACTGATCCTAACGGTGGCTGATTTTCTTTGAAAGAAAGTCGCCGAAAAATTGAACCAGAACGATGAGGATAAGAATCAACAGAGTTGCAACAAAGATGACATCGTTGTTGAACATATTTTTCCCATAGTTGATGGCCAAGGTTCCCAATCCTCCTGCACCAACGGCACCCGCCATGGCAGTTTCTCCGATTAAGGAAATGATGGTCACGGTGGTCACACGGATCAAATCTGGAAGCCCTTCACGAAGGTAGACACCGACAATATCCCAGAAGGTTGCCCCACTGGCTTGGGCAGCTTCAATCACGCCTCCATCCAATTCGGACAAGACAACTTGGACTTGGCGGGCAAAGAATGGAAAGACCGCTAAGGAAAGTGGAACAAGGGCTGCTGTAGGGCCAATGGTATTTTTCAAGAGCAAGTAGGTCACTGGGTTAATAAAGGCCAACAAGATAATGAAGGGAATGGCACGGAACAAGGAAGTAATCTTATCCAGAATTTGGAAGACGATTTTATTTTCGATGACACCCCCAGGTCGCGTCAAGACCAATAATAGTCCGGTCACCAAGCCTAAAAATCCACCAATAATGAAGGAAATAACGGTCATATACAGGGTCAGGTAGATGGCGGTTCCCCATCCATATTGGCTAGACCAGCCTAGTTTATAAACATTTGGTAAATAGGTTTGAATCAATTCAATCATGCTTTTCTCCCATCTTTCACAATAGTCACTGCAACGCCTGCATTTTCTAATTCTGCTTTAGCAGTTTCTAGATTTTGATTTTCACCTGATAAGATGACCACCAATTCCCCAACTGGAGTGTTGTCGAGAATCTCGATATTTCCAAATAAGATATTGGCAGATACTTGGTATTGTTTGTATATATCATTGATGATGGCGGTATCTGTCACAGATCCAGCATACTTGAGATGCGCTAAAATCGAGTCCTCAGGTAAGTTCTTGACAATAGCTTGTTGGTTGATTTTGACCATGGCTTCATCGATCCCTGTTGCAACTGTGATGAAGTCTTGGGTCAAGGTGTTTTTCGGATTGGAGAAGATATCTAAAACAGAGCCCTCTTCGATCAATTCACCATTTTGCATGACGGCGACTCGATTGGCAATATCCTTGACAATTTGCATCTCGTGAGTGATCAAGACAATGGTTAAGCCGAGTTTTTTATTCAACTCTTGGAGCAGAGCCAGAATTTGCTTGGTCGTCTTTGGATCCAAGGCGGAAGTTGATTCATCAGAGATCAAGATTTTTGGATCATTTGCCAGGGCACGCGCAATCGCTACCCGTTGCTTTTGTCCACCAGACAGTTGGGCTGGGTAATTTTCAGAACGGTCTTCTAGACCTACTAGTTCCAACAATTTAGCCACTTTCTCATTCTTTTGTTCTTTGTTTAATTTAGAATGTTTAAGAGCAAAGGCCACATTTTCTGCGACCGTCATTTGAGCCATCAGGTTAAAGTGTTGGAAGATCATCCCGATATCCCGACGTTTCTCTCTTAGGGCAGCTGGTTTTAGGGTCACCTGATCTTGATAAATCACATCTCCATCCACAGTAATGGTTCCGGCGCTAGGCACTTGCAAGAGATTGATCACCCGAACCAAGGTTGATTTCCCGGCTCCGGAATACCCTACAATCCCATAGATATCGCCTTCATTAATATGAATGGTCACATCTTTGACGGCTTGGATCTGACGTTTCTTTTGCTGGAAGGTCACATCAATGTGATCCAGCTGAATCATTGCTTTACTCATAACTTGCTATTAACTCCTTTATCAATTCAATATGGGTGTAATAATCGGCGATTTTCACATTTTCATCGCCCCCATGATCATGACTATTGGCATTGCCGATTCCAAAGGCCGCCATTGGTACTTCCAATGCTTCAAAGACAGTGTGCATAGGCCCTGTCCCTGCTGTTGTCGGAAGGACGGAAATCCCTTCCGGATAGAATTCTTTGGCGAGGCGGATGACCGTTAATATGGACGGGGCACTCATATCACTTCTGTAGCTCATTTCCCCAAGTGTGTAGATCAATTCTACCTGATCGTAGCCATTTTTCTTCAATTGTTGCTTGATCTTCTCTAGAACATCTTTGGGATCCAGACCTGGAACCAAGCGCATCTCCATCTTAGCACGCGCTTCTGCTGGAAGAATGGTCTTGACACCTTGGCCTTGATAGCCAGAGCTGATCCCTTCGATATTCAGAGCTGGTTCAAAATAAAAGCGGCGTAAGAATTCCTTGCGATCTTCCTGTAGGACCGGAAGGGTCAAGCCATAGGTTTCAGCCACGTCTGCTGGACCCTTATTGGCATATTGCTCGATCAAGGCCAGCTCGCGTTCATTGGGTTCTTGTATTTGATCGTAAATGCCTTCCACCAAGATGCGACCTTGGGCATCTCTGAGGCTTGCAATGGCATTTAACAAGTACCAAGAAGCCGAGTCTACGACACCGCCATAGCTGGAATGGATGTCCACCTCTGCACTCTTCACCGCCATATCAAAGGTGACGATTCCCTTGCTACCACCAGAAATTTCCAACTGCCCTTGGTTGTTTTGAGTACCTTGTTCCCATACTAGGAGGTCTGCCCCACGCAAGTGTTTCTTGTGCTTGGCCAAGTATTTATCCAAGTCGGTTGATGCAGATTCTTCCGCTCCTTCGATGATAAAGGTGATATTGACTGGTAAGTTTCCCTTTTCACGAATGTATTTTCGAAGGGCTGTGAGACGGGCTGTGATGTGGCCTTTGTCATCATCGACTCCTCGACCATACATGGTACCATAATGAACCGATAAGGTAAAGGGATCCCCACTCCAGGGTTGGTCGTCATCAGCCGGCACCGTATCATAGTGGTTATAAAAAATAATGGTCTTGGCATCTGGATTTGGGGAGAAGAACTTGGCAATGACAAAGGGAGCAGTATAGCTATCGTCTACTTCTACTTTTGCACCTGCAGCCGTGAAGATTTCGCCTAAATAATTGGCCACTTCCTTGAGCCCAATCTGTTGGGCAAAGATAGATTTTTTTGAAATCAGGGTCCGCAAAACCTCAAAATAATGCTGGGCGACTTCGTCATTTTCAAATTTACGGATTTGTTCCGCTTCTGTTGCAACAGGCATGACTTCCTCCTAATACGCGATAAGAGGCAGAGAATTGCTTCTCCACCTCATTTCATACATTTGAGTCTCTTTCTTAGAAGACTGGTTGGTCCATACCTTCTGAAGACTCTTCAATTACTTTTTTCACATTGTCTTTGTGATAAGCTTTGACGATTTCCTTGATTGCTTTTGCTTTATCAGATTTTTCCCAATCTTTCTTCGCTGCGATCAAATTGTACCATTGTTTTGAGTTGTTATCTTTCTTTTCAATATAGATGGCTTTCTTGAAGTCAACACCAGCTTCACGAACGAAGGTATTGTTGATCACTGCGGCATCTACTGATGGAAGAGCAGATGGTGTTTGTGAAGCATCCAATTCGGAGATCTTCAAGTCTTTTGGATTTTCTTTGATGTTTGACACGTTTGCCAATTTTCCATCTTTAGTATCCAATTTAATCAAACCAGCTGATTGCAAGACGTACAAGGCACGGCTTTCATTTGTTGGGTCATTTGGTACAGCGATGGTTCCACCTTTAGGAATTTCTTTAATTGAAGTGTATTTGTTTTTACCGTTTTCTGTACCAGAGTAGAGACGGATTGGTGCGATGTAGGTATCTCCTACAGAGACAAGGGCATTGTCGTTTTTAGAGTTCCAGTTATCAAGGAAGTTGTAGTGTTGGAAGGCATTGATATCGACACTACCATCTTTTACAGCCACGTTTGGTTGTGAGTAGTCTGTAAATTGAGTGAATTCCAATTTGATACCTGTTTTAGCATCATCCAAGTTCTTTTGAACTTGGTCCCAACGAGCTTTTTCGGTGTCGCTCAAAGTCATGACACCCACTTTAACGGTTGTTTCACCATCTTTGCTAGATGATTTTGAAGAGCCGCAAGCGGCAAGGGCGAAGGTTGCGATAGCGGCAAGAGCTGTTAAACCAAGAATTTTTTTCAATTTCATTTTGAAATCTCCTTTAATTAAATATTATTCTTTAATATCTTTTGCTTCTGGTAGGTAAGAACCACCGAAGTATTTCTTAGACAATTTTTCAAGGGTTCCATTGTCATAGAGTTCCTTGATGCGTTTGTTGACAAATTTTTGAAGGTCTTTATCTTCTTTTGCAATGATTGGATACACATAAGGTTGTTGGTCGCTTGGAAGCTCGATAACCTTCAAGTTGTCATAGCCTTGATCACGAATGATGGTATCCACTGAGATCCGTTCGAAGATCTTGTAATCGGTACGACCATCCGCTAGATTAGCCATGATGGTTTGAATGGTTCCATCCGTATACTTCAATTCTGTCGGATTGTCCGCATGTTTTTTGTTGTAGTCTTCTAACTGTTTAGCAGTAGATGTTCCTTGAACAACTTCTGTTTTCTTACCACCAATATCATCCAAAGATTTAATAGAAGAATCTTTTGGCACGACCAATACTAATGGATTGCGAGCATATGGATTTGGATAGAGGTATTTTTCTTCCCGCTCTTTTGAGTAGCTGATGTTGTTGGCACCGATTTGGAAGCGGTCGCTGTCTAAGCCAGCAAAGACTGAAGACCACTCTGTTTTGTTAAAGTTTACTTCATATTTGTCTGAACCTTTGAAGATTTCACGCAACACTTCGATTTCATAACCGGTTAGCTTGCCGTCTTTTTCTTCGTAAGAGAAGGGCTTGGTTGTTCCAACCGTCCCAACTTCGATGGTTTTCTTACCACTGGCTGATTTACCAGATGAACATGCTACTAAAGCACTGGTTGCAAGGACTGCAACTAATCCTAAAGCAGAATACTTAATCACTTTTTTTAGATTCATAGGATCTCCTTTTGGGTTTCAGGCACATAAAACGCCATTTTAAAAGTATTTTTTTATTTTATCAGAAAAGCATTCACTTGCCTAATATATATTTTTTATGAAGGTGATAGTTTTTCTTTATCACACTTCTTTGGCTTTAAAATACCGCAATAAAGCTTGCGCATTTTCAACATAATAAGGAACCGATACCTCAAAGGCTGCATCATCAATAGTCATGTGATCATGATGGAGGTCTGGTGCATCCGGCTCTCCATTGGAACCGATAAAGGCAAAGACTCCAGGAATTCGCTCTTGGTAAAAGGCGAAGTCTTCTCCAGCTGTAGAAGGGTTCGCTGGGATCACTTCAGCCAAACCTTGTGAAGCTTCCCAAACTACCTGCATCAATTCCTCATCATTAAAGGTAACGGGTGGGGTCACCCCCCACTCAAAAGCTACATCTACTTCCAGACTCTCTGCAATGTGTCGAATGATGGAAATAAAATGTGCCTTCAAGTCTCTTTGCACACTCGGATTAAAAGAACGAATGGTTCCTTCAAAATAGCCTGATTTTGGGAGTACATTCCAGGTTGAACCCACATCTAGATGCGTAATGGACAAAACAGCTGTTTCAAAGGGAGAAACGGTCCGTGAAATTAATAACTGTAAGTTCTGAACCATGGTAGTGACGGCCGTTACAGTGTCAACTCCCAAATCTGGTCTTGCAGCATGACTACTAACTCCTGTCACAGAAACCTTGAATTTCTCGACCCCTGCCATCATAGCTCCAGCATTTAAGGCAAGTTGACCTGCTTTTAGCTGGGGAATATTATGAAAACCAATAATTCCTTGAACATCCTCCAACAGTCCTGTTGCTAAAACGTCAGAAGCACCTTCTGAGATTTCTTCTGCTGGTTGAAAGATCAAGCGTACAGTCCCTTCAAGCTGGTCTTCTTTTTCCTTGAGAAGAGCTGCTGCTCCCAGAAGACTGGTTTGATGAAAATCATGGCCACAGGCATGCATGACTCCTGGATGTTGACTTTGGTAGGGCAGATTCGTTTGTTCCAAAATTGGAAGGGCATCGATATCTGCTCGGAGTGCCACCACCGGTTGGCCGGACCCAATTTCTGCAATCAGACCAGTTTTTAATCCACTCTCTAAAATACGAATCCCCAACTCTTCTAAACGCTCCTTTAGAAAGGCGGTTGTCTGGTATTCTTGACCTGACAATTCTGGGTGTTGGTGGATATAGTGGCGAATCTCTGCTAACTCTTCATAAGAAAAAGACACAAGCCTTCATCTCCTTTCAAACTTAAAATTATTTTATCACTAATAGGTGTTTCCGTCTAATTCTTGTTTCTTGGGTTTTGATATAGTTTAAAACTATACATAAAAAGCACTCCTAGATTCATGTCCTAGGAGTGCCAACTTCCGCATTAAGAAAGATTTCCCTCGAATTTTTCCATAAAGCTATCACTATTATAAGCTTTTTCTACTTCCCATTTGCCATCTTTCTTTACAAAGGTCAATTGGAAGTCATAGCGATCAGGTGTAATGAGCGGACGATCTTTCAGCGAGGCCATCATTTCCTCTCTATAGGCTTTGTTTTGAGCCTGGTTTGCTTCGATGATCCCTGGGTAGTCTTTTCGATGCTCCTGATAGAAGGTCTGCATGTGTTTTAAAATCGTCTTTTCCATGCTGACTGTCTCAGGATTCAAGCTAATGACCACCTTGTCCGGGAGATATTGTTTGACCTTATAGGTTAATTTAGCACGCTTTGCATTTTCCTTTTCATAAGCATCAATAAACTGGGTCACTTCTTCTTCTGGAAATTGGTAATCATGCAATTGACGGGTAAAATCAGCCGCAAATTTCGCACGGAAATCACTGGCTTCCTTTTTCAAATCAGTTCCCAAAACAAAAGCATCATCCTTTTTGACCTTTCGTTGGCCACTGAAGTAAACTTGATTGATGTATTCATCAGCTAGAAGAGTAGAAGCTTCCACCTTGTCCTCATACTGAGAAGAATCCACCGCAAATTTTAGAGGCTTGGATTTTTTATCAGAGCTATACGTTTTTCGTTCATATTGCACTTCGTATTTTTTGCCTTTTTCGACTGGAAAGACGATATAGCCGGTTAATTTTTTACCCTGGGCCAACTGATCGCTCTTGAGCAATTGGAAGGCTCCCGTTTGGTCATAAATTCCTGACTGCAATTTGACCTTGTTATTATCCGCATCGTAAATGGTGATATCTGAATCTGACACATTAATAGATTCTTTGGCAGCATTCTTAAATTCCAATTGAAGGGCTAAATAAGTGCCGTCTTCTGAGTCATTGAGAACAGGTGGTTTAATGTATTGTCCTCCTTTTAAACTCACCTCGACTTGACCGTCAGATGCTGAATTTTTCGCTGCTTTTTCCGTCTTTACTTGCTGCGAATTGGTCTTTTGGGCACCAGTCCCACAAGCCGCTAAAGTCAAAGTCGCCACAGCAAATAGGGTCCATTTAAAAATATTTTTCATTCTCATCTCCTTAAAATAAGTTTTTTCTATTCTAACATGTTTTTCTAGCTATGTATACGCTATATAGTGATAACTCCCCCTCAGAAGGTGAGGATCACAAAAAGGTCAAGACCTTCGTCTCAACCTTTTAACTGAAAAATAATTGTTCTTAGTTTTACAAGATTCCTTTTTCTTTTTGAATCATGAGATCCTTAAGGGAAATCAAGAGGACCGCAAGGAGGATCATGGCCATTCCAATCACATCAACCATAAAAAAATGCTCCTTCATAATGACAAAGGCAAAGAAAACTGCCGAAACAGGCTCAAAGGACGCCAGCAAGCTTCCTTTAACGGCTCCTACCAAAGAGGTTCCTTTCAGAAAGGCTGTATAGGCAAAAACCGTCCCAATAACCACCAAGCCAAAAAGGGCCATCCAGGTATCGAGTCTGTAGTTTTCAGAAGAAGAGAGAAGACCACTAAAAGGGAGCATTAGGATTCCTGGAATAGCCATCCCAACTCCAATCACCAGCATGCTTCCCCATTTTTGAATTAAGTTCAAAGGTAGAATGATGTATAGGGCATATGCAAAGGCTGACACCACTCCCCAAGCCAAACCTTTGGGATTGATGGCCAATTGATTGAGTTGACCATGGGTTGCTATTAAGAATGTGCCACCAATCGCTAGAAGCATCGAAACCACTTCTGCTAGTGTAGGGGCCACCCTATCCATGATACAGGTATAGGCTAAAATTCCCACTGGACAGAGATACTGTAACACCGTAGCAGTCCCAGCATTAGTTTCAGCAATCGCCTCTAAATAGGTCAGCTGAGTCAATAATAATCCTAAAAAGGCAAAAATAAGGAGGGGGAGGTAGGAAGATTTATCTTTGACAAAGGCCAAAAACTTCTCCTTATCTGCAACGTAGGAAAGAAGAATAAGGACAATTCCAGAAAAAAGCAAACGGAGATTTGTTAACTCAATAGCCGAAAATCCATGAACCATTAAATATTGCCCGCTAACTCCGGATAGTCCCCAAGCAATTCCCGCAATCAAGGTCATGAGCGTCCCTTTCATCGTCTTTGTCATCGTCCCCTCCCAAATCTGTTCCTTACTTTTATTGTATCACAAAAGGCCGAAACGAAACGTTTCAGCCTTGCTTTATTTTATATAAATTTATTCGCTTATTCAGGTTGAACCAAGATCTTGATTTGGGATTTATCTTGTGTTAATTCAACAAATCCTTCTTCAACGATATTTTCCAATTTAATTTTCTTAGTAACCAATTTCTCAGCAGAGAAATAACCTTGTTCCATCAATTCCAACACTTTAGGGAAGATATGGCGGTAGGCAATAATTCCTTTGAGAGATTTTTCTTGGATAGCGAATTCATTTGGATTGATGCTAGCTTCACGTTCCCAGATAGATACGACCATACATTCCCCAGCTTTATGAACAGCTGCCAAGGCTTGACCTAAAACAACTGGAACTCCAGTAACTTCATAAGAAACATCTGCTCCACCACCTGTTAAACGATGGATGGCTTCGACGATTGTTTCTCCTTCTTCTGGGCGAACAACGATTGCTCCCAATTCTTCCGCTTTCGCTTGGCGTTCAGGAGATAATTCAACCGCATAGATTTTTGATGCTCCTGCTGCACGAAGGGCTTCAACAATCAAAAGACCGATTGGACCCAAGCCAAAGATAACGGCTGTATCCCCAGTTTTCAATGCAGATTGACGAACGGCATAAACAGCAACAGCTGCAGGTTCTGTAAGCGCAGCTTGTTCATAGCTCAAGCTATCTGGAATCACATGGACAAGGTCACCGTCAAGGACACAATATTTGGCAAAACCACCATCTGCAGCAAGGCCGACAAAGTTCAAGTTTGGATCAAGGTTATAATCACCAATCAAATTGTGCTCTGCAAGAATTGGTTCGATGGTCACACGATCGCCAACTTTGACGCGAGTCACATCACTTCCGACTTCTACAATTTCACCAGAGAATTCATGGCCCAAAGTAACTGGTGCTTTTTGGCCAGAATACACATGCTCTTCTGTTGGAATGAAGATTGGGCCGTCCAAATATTCATGCAAGTCTGTCCCACAAATCCCTGTGAACTTAACTGCCACCTTTACCTGATGTGGTTGTACTTCAGGTACTTCCACTTCTTCGATACGAACGTCTTTTGCTGCATGCCAGCGAGCTGCTTTCATAGTAGCCATGTGAATATCTCCTTTATATTTCCATGATTTGCATTTTCCTTTTCAGGAAACTCAACACACCCATTGTAAGCCTTTTCACAAACTTTGTCAAGGAAAAATTGAACTAAAAAGCCAGCCCTCCAGCTGGTCTTATTTCTTCTTGATTCGTGAAGTCTCTATTCTCCAACCCACAATCCAACCAAGGACGAGGAGATAATTTTCAAGCGCACCAATCCCATTGACAGGCAGATGATAGTGAAAATAATTGAAGAGATGATTGGTCCCAATCCCGAGCCCACCAATAATTAAGGCCAATAGCACCGTCCGAAGATAAAACCAATCGTATTTAAGATTGACAGCAATCAGGATCACAAGAACTGCCATATTCCAAATCCCAATCTCCCGCTGCCAACCGACAGAAATACCATATCCCGAATGACTTCCCATATAGGATGGAAAGAATAGTTGGAAGATAATCGCTCCAGACATAGCGATAATGACCAGGATAAATAAAACTCTTAAAAATTTATTCATGTAATTCCTCCTAATACCTGTTGACATGTAATCGTCTTTCCTATTCTAACACAATTTTATGGATAGTAAAAACCAACCTCTCGGCTGGTTTTTTCTCTATTACTCTTCTTTCAACTTCGCCAATTCTTGGGCAAGTAACTTGAGGGCTACTTGTGGGTTGGCTTGGCCTTTAGTTGCTTTCATGAGGAAGCCTGTGAAGGCCTTGTCCGCATTCCGTTTTCCTGACTTGAAGTCGGCTACGGCTGCTTCATTATCTGCGAAGACTTGGTGGATGATTGGAATCAAGATTTCAGGGTCTGAAATCTGTACCAATCCGGCTTTTTCGACGTATTCACGCGCACCGCCACCGTTTTTCGCCAAATGAACGAAGACTTTCTTGGCAATCTTAGAAGAGATGGTGCCATCTTCGATGATGGCAATCATTTCGACCAAGTTTTCTGGTGTCAACTGGATTTCTTCCAGCGTTTTGCCTTCTGCGTTCAAGAATTGTGCGACTTCCCCTTGGAGCCAGTTAGACACTTGTTTGGCATCTCCGCCAAGGGCTACTGCTGCTTCAAAGAAGTCAGAAGTGACTTTCGTCGCTGTCAATTGGTTGGCATCATAGTCAGACAACCCAATCTCTTCCACGTAGCGAGCACGACGGTCTTTTGGAAACTCTGGCAACTCCGTGCGCATTTCCTCGATCCACTCATCTGAGATTTCAAACAAGGGAAGGTCTGGTTCTGGGAAGTAACGGTAATCTGCCGCTCCTTCTTTGACCCGCATAAGGATCGTGCTCTTGTGGGCTTCATCGTAACGGCGTGTTTCTTGACGAATGACACCACCTGAGCGCAATATTTTCGCTTGGCGCTCCACTTCGTATTCAAGACCTTTGCGCACGTTTGAGAAAGAGTTCAAGTTTTTCAACTCCGTCTTAGTTCCAAACTCCTCTTGACCGTATGGGCGAAGGGAAATGTTGGCATCGACCCGCATCGATCCTTCTTCCATCTTGACATCAGAAATGCCTGTGTATTGGATGACTTCTTTCAAAGCTGTCAAATAGGCGTAAGCTTCTTCAGGAGAGCGCATATCTGCTTCAGATACGATCTCAATCAATGGCACCCCTTGACGGTTGAGGTCTACATAAGAGAAACCGTCTGTTCCGTGGGTGTTCTTACCAGCATCTTCTTCCAAGTGGGCCCGTTCAATCCCGATTTTCTTAGTTGAGCCGTCTTCTAGTTGCACTTCAATCCACCCATTGTAACCGATAGGCTCATCAAATTGCGAAATTTGGTAGGCCTTTGGATTATCAGGGTAGAAGTAGTTCTTACGGTCAAAGTGCATGTGCTGATGGATATCCATATTCAAGGCCAAAGCAGCTTTAATACCAGCATCCACAACACCCTTGTTCAAGACAGGAAGGACTCCTGGGAAGGACCAGTCAATCACATTGGTATTGGCATTTTGCTCGTTCCCAAAGTGAGCAGAGGTTGGTGAGAAAATTTTTGAATTTGTATTCAATTCAACGTGGACTTCAAGTCCGATGACTGTTTCAAAGTTCATTAATTGTCACCTCCGAAAATAAGGGGTTGTTGCTTATGGTAATCTGTCGTTGCTTCAAAGGCAGCTGCAGCTTGATAGATCGTTTCTTCGGAATACTTAGGACCAATCAACTGCAAACCAACTGGAAGACCTTGCGCAAAACCTGCAGGAATCGAAATCCCCGGAAGACCTGCCAAGTTGACTGGGATGGTCAACAAGTCCGCCAAGTACATGGCAACAGGATCGTGGTTGAGTGAATCCAAATCAAAGGCCACGCTTGGAGCTGTTGGACCAAGGATGAGGTCGTAATCTGCAAAGACTTTTTCGAAGTCTTGGATAATAAGGGTACGGACTTGGCCGGCTTTCTTGTAGTAAGCATCGTAATAACCAGAAGACAAACTGAAGGTTCCCAGCATGATCCGGCGTTTGACTTCATCACCAAATCCTTGACTACGAGTGTTCACATAGATGTCATCCAAGTTCTTGGCATCTTCCGCACGGAAACCATAGCGAATCCCGTCGAAACGTTGCAAGTTTGAAGAGGCTTCAGATGAAGCAATGATGTAGTATACAGCAACCCCGTATTTAGAATGAGGGAGGCTGACTTCTTCGACAGTTGCTCCCAATTTTTCAAAATGTTTGGCCGCATTAAGAATGGTTTCTTTAACTTCTGGGTCAATCCCTTCGCCGAGGTATTCCTTCGGAAGGGCAATCTTCATGCCTTTAATGTCTTGACCAATCTTAGAAGTAAAGTCTGCTACGCGCACTGGTGCAGAAGTTGAATCTTTGGCATCTTCGCTGGCAATGACATTAAGTAAGAGGGCATTTTCCTTAACGGTTGGTGCGAACGGTCCAATTTGGTCGAGTGAGCTACCAAAAGCAATAAGACCGAAACGAGAAACTGTTCCATAGGTTGGCTTAAGACCAACAATCCCGTTAAAGGCTGCTGGTTGGCGGATAGAACCACCTGTATCTGAACCAAGAGACAAGCGGACTTGCCCTGAAGCGACAGAAACTGCTGAACCACTGGATGATCCACCAGGAACCTTGCTGTGGTCCCAAGCATTTTTGGCTGGTCCATAGTAAGACGTTTCACCAGATCCACCCATAGCAAATTCATCCATGTTGGTCTTCCCGATGACAATCATATCTTTGGCTTTGGCATTGGCAACCGCTGTCGCATCAAAGATAGGCTCATAGTTATAGAGCATTTTTGATGCCGCAGTTGTCAGGATGCCATCTGTTGAGATGTTATCTTTGACAGCGAGTGGAATCCCTGACATGAGGTTATCGGCATCGATTCCTTTTTCATCAATGGCCTTGGCTTGTGCAAGGGCAGCTTCTTCTGCCACCGTCACAAAGGCATTGACGGCTTCTTCACGCGCCTTGATATCATCAAGCGTTGCTTGGGTCAATTCGGTTGCTGAAATTTCCTTAGAGACAAGGAGGTCGTGCAACTCTTCAATGGTTTTATGGTTGAATGACATTAGGCATCTCCTCCATCTTCTAGGATAGCTGGTACCTTGATGTAGTAATTATCTTTTTCAGGTACATTTTTAAACAAACGGTCACGGTCAGTGCCTTTTTCAGCTACATCCGGACGCAATACAGTCTTGCGGTCAGCCATGGTCGTTGTTGGAGCAACACCCGTTGTATCCACTTCTTCCAACAATTCCACCATGTCAACAATCTTAGACAAGGTTGTCGCAAACTCAGCTGTCTCTTCTGGAGAGAATTTTAATTTTGAAAGATTGGCAACGTGGGTTACCTCTTCTTGCGTAATTTTCATCTTGCTTCCTTTCGTGAAATGATGATTTTTCAATACCTTCTATTTTACCATAATTTAGCCTAATTTGCTTGAGATAGAAAAAATCTGTAGGACTTTTTTGTCGCTACAGATTCTTCGTTTTACATTTCTTTTCTGTCCAATTGGCCCATCTCTATTAGAGTCTCTTTCCAGACTTCCTGAACCTTAGATGTAAGATAGCAAGAAGCCAAGTCATAAGAAGCCTGATGATATGGAGTGAGGTTGCTTTCAAAGAGCTGGACCAGCTTGTCTGCCAACTCTTTCACCAATTGTTCTTCTGGCACTGTCTCGCCATAAGGTACCAAAAAGCCATTTTCACCCTCCTTTATAAAAGTTGGATTGCCATAACGGGCATCAAAGCCGAGCAAGGCTAACCCTGCTCCAGCCGCCTCCATCAGGGTCAAGCCAAAGGTTTCCCACTGAGAAGTGGTGAGATAAGCCTGGTAGCGAGGGTAGATCTGCTGAAGATCTGCATGACCGCGTAGGTGAATATAATCTTGTGCTGCAAGCTCCTGAATCAGGTGGTGCAAGTTGTCCGCTTCTCCTCCCTTCCCATAAATATCAAACTGAAGGGTTGGGAGTTGTTCATGAGCTTGAGCCACTACTTGAATAGCCAAATCGATGCGTTTTCTTGGATCCAAACGGGAAGCGGTGAGCACACTAAAGGAAGGTCTATCCCCTTGTGACTCCGTCAATTTTTCTAGATGCCCTACTGGAATGCTATAGATTGGAATTCCTTGACATCCTTGTTTGGCCAGTGTCTGCTCCAAGACTTCTTTTTGAAGATCCGTCGCTGTGATGAAGTAATCGAAGCGTTTGGCATACTTGAACACATAATAATACTCATAGTTGAGCTGTCCATTTTCAAATTCGTGCTCCGAATGAAAGACCATGACGAGCTTGAAAGGATGATCTTTCTCCAACAAAGGGCGGGCGAAATCCATACGCGAAGCCCGATCAATCAGCATCAGATCTTCTTCTTTTAGCGATAGCTGCAACAGAAAACGTCTCATCACTTCTGTATGGTTGGTCAAAATCTCAGGCCCCAGTTTATAGAGCCAGCTTCCACCCAACCTCAATTCTTCAAAAGCAATACTCCCATCTTGATTGTGATAGGTCCGTCTGACAACACTACCATACTGAAAATACTCTGTCACAATTTTACAAGCCCCATAATACTCTCGCTTGATCATATTTCCAGATAAAAGATAGTCTACATAGCGGACACAGTTTGGATGATAGGGATCCAGATGAAAGATCAGTGCGTTTCTATCCGCAAATTGGTAGTGAATGGCTTCTTTTGTTTTTTCAACAACATCTAGACGAGTCAGTTGAAACTCCATTTGCAAGGCCCCCACGGTCTTTTGAGGGACCGTAGTCTGTTGATCCGTAAAAGCTACATGAGCAAAAAGCAACTCCTCGTCCCGATGCCCCAAAGAGAGGTAGTAGGCCAATTTTTCTGGAGTGGGCCAAGTGGTAAAGACAAACCTCGCTGCCACTCCTAGACTCCGAAGCATCCTTGCCCGAGAGGCTTGTGCAACATCGACCCCATTGGGTTCAAATCCCACTAATAGATTAAAGGTATAAATGGTCATGCTGTTCCTCCCTCTAATCGCTTAAAGATCTCTTTTAGAGCATCTTTTTCAGGCAATTTCAAGATTCGTACCTGCTCTTTTACCAACTCTGTGAAGGTCTCAGGATGATGGAGCACTATTTCTAATTGCTGTTTCATTTCTTCGACTGTATCTGAGATCGTGCTCAATTCTTTATAGGCTTCCTGATGCACCGTACTCTTCAAACCAAATAAGACTTGCCCATTTTCAAGAGCATGAAGACTACTGCTCCATACTTCTTCTCCCTGGTTGCAATCCAGATAAATAGAACATCTGGATAACAAGTCCTCATATTTGTCCAGCGAAATCCCTGGATAGAGGCGTACATTTGGTCGAGCCGCTAAATCTGTTAATTTTGGACCCATAGCCGTCAAAGCAGCAATATGAAAGGTGACTTGTGGGAATTGATGGACCAGGCTAGATAAGCCTTCGACCTCTTGAGAGGCCGTCATGACCAGAGCTTCTGGTTGAAAACTTTCCTGCTCCACATCTACCAGCCCTGTTAAGACTGTGATCCCGTCTTTATTCTCACCCAAAAAGCCATCTTCTACCAACAAAATCTGGCTAACACGCTCTTTGACCTCATCGAGATCATGAGCATCACGTGCACAGTAGGCTAGTCTTTCCTTTGGTATCTTTTTCACAGCATCTAGTAATGACTTGTCCAGCAAAAGAATGGCTTCATCTTCCGGCAAGAGTTGTTCTAGGACAGCCCTTTGCAGCTCTTCCTTATTGGCATACAAGCGATCTCGTCCCTTAGGAGTTTGAAGCAAAAAGATCCCTTGCGAAATATAATGAAGCAGGACTTCTTCTTGCTGACGGTTCAAATAAATGTCTAAATTTGGTTGACCAGCTTCCGTAAGGAGACTCTGTTTGCTTTTCCAACCATAGCGGTTGTACACGTCAATGGATACGATCTCTTCTCCCTGACCAAACCACTCTACTCTGTCAACCGTTCGCGACAAGATATCTCCTCGCAAAACCACATTGGCACGACGTTCCTCACCATCAAAAAGATAGGTCGTGATCCCCAAGGTCCAACATTCCCATAAATCTGGAACTTCTAGATCATTGAAAAATAAAGGTTTCCCAACTGTTGATGCTGGTTCTTTTTGGGTAAAAAAGGTTGCAAGACTCTCTGTCTGTTCAGCTAAATCTGTTTCCAGATTGGTCATAAATACTCTGTAGGGCTGGCCAAGTTTGCCCAAGTATTTTTGCAAGCGATCCAGTTCTCTAGTCTGCTCTGATGCAATAATGAACATGGTGATCCTTTCTCATCAATAAGGGGTTAGTCCATAGTTTCAATAAAACTGAGGTTCATCACCACGCGCTCATAGGTTTCTGACCCCTGCAGGCCTGCTTCCTCTAATTTTTCAAGGGCCCGTTTCAAGCGCGTTTTGTAGATATAGCGATGCCAGGTTAAATCATAACCCAACATGCCTAGAAGAGCCAATTTCTCATACTTAGCTTCCATCTCATCGACGACTCGCTTTTCTGTCCAAACCTGGGACAGAGTATCTGCACGACCCACGCGATACCAATAAATACATTTCTCTGTATGAACTACCCGATGGGCTTTTAAGAATAACTTGTACATCAGGAAGTTGTCTTCGACATTTTTTCCGACTGGAAAACGGAGTCCTTCAAATAAGCTACGCTTATAAAGCTTCATCATTGCACAAGCCCAGGCCATATCTCTGGTCTCCTGGATGGCATCCTGATCCATGATCTCGCGCCCCTCGTAAAGAGTCTCTGAATAATCTTCGTCCGTTACCTTGATTAAGTATTTGCTACTACTATCATCATAGAGGTTATAGTTGGCTACTGAAACATCCGCATCATACTTTTGAAGTTGGCGATAGAGCACTTCTACATAGTCCTCCGTCACCCAGTCATCTGGATCAATAAAGGTGATATAATCACCAGTCGCCAGCTCAATCCCTGTATTTCGAGCAGCAGATAAGCCCCCATTTTCTTGGCGGACATAGCGGATGCGCGCATCCTTCCTAAAAAATTCTTTACAGATCTCTTCTGACTGGTCTGGAGAACCATCATTCACTAATATGATCTCTAAATTCGGGTAAGTCTGATGGATAACTGTTTCCAAACATTGTCTCAAATAAGCTTCTACATTATAGATAGGAATGATGATACTCACTACTTCATTTGTTTCCATGCTTCTTCTCATTTCTCTTTAAATAATTGCGAATGGCTGCCACCATATCCTGTACCTGATCATCCCTAAACACCTGATTATCACTATTTTCCACATGATCGGTTCCTTCAAAAGAAAAAATGGGAAGGCCTTGTTGACTGATCGTTTGCGTGATCTGATCGACCTCATCATAGGGATTGATATCCAGATAAAAATCCAATTTTTCTAGGACTTTTCGACTGGTTAAGGGATCAAAAGAGGGATAAAGAAAGAGATTGGGGTAGCGTTCCAATTGCACCAAGTTAAAGCCAAAATGACTATGGGCAAGGACATGAATCGCTACATCTGGCAACTCTTTTAACAACGTCTCCAACTCGTGGATATCTGCTGTATGGGTATAAATGGCAGCATGATAAGGAAATTCTCCCACTAGATCTTGATAGGTTTGCTTCAAAATCGGTTTTCGAAGCAAGATTTCCTCCCAAGAGAGGGCATAGTAAAACCACCATTGTTCACGAAAACGATTGAAGCGTTTGGAGGTCCATGGTTTATTATGAGAGGTGTAGTGAATGACTGCTGGAATCCCTTGAAAGGCATCGTACCAGTCTAGATCTCCATAGATATATTGATCCTTATCAGAACCTACTTGTAAATTATAAGTCCAAGGCAATGGATACCACGCATCTTTGAAATACAAATTCAAAATTCCTTGGTCTCCGTATACATGCTGATGGTGCTCGCGAGTGAGGTCAAAAAGTGCCTCTGTCACTTGATGTTCTTGCCACCAAGCCTTATCAATTACCAAAAGTCCAGCATTAAATCCATCCGTCGTCGTTGGCTTATCTACCACCGCACCCAGACCATAACCTTTTAGATCGACCTCAAATAAAGGCGATAAATCCTGTGTAAAGATCATGTCACAATCCAGATAGAGGATCCGTTCTTCCTCCACAAACTCTGGAATAGCGTAACGGAAATAGGTTGCATAGTGAATATGGTCACTTGGAAGTGAGAAGGACTTGAATTGCTCAGGAGATATCCGACAATTGATCACCTCTGAATCCAACTGGCGCAAGCGCTGATTCATGATAGTAAACCACTCTGTTGGTAAATCTTCATTTAAGACATACATTTTCAACTGGTCCTGATGGGCACACAGTGACTTCATAGCGATTTCCAACTTTTCCATATAAGATAGATCCGCTGAAAATACGACAGCTTTTTTATTCATAACTCCCCCTTATTGCTACCATTAGAATACCATTTTCAAGAGAGGAAGACAATCTCTAAGCCCTAAAAAAGAGGTCCAGACAAACGTCTATGACCTCTCTTAGATTGTTTTCTTATTTTGTATCTAATACAGCTAGTGTGCCGTCTACCAAGCTTGCCCCTAAGACATGCTTGAAGTGGTTCAAGGCAAACTGGTGATTTTCAGGAGTGAGCGACGCCACTGCAGGTTCCACAACTTCGATCTGATAACCCAGATTGTAGGCATCAACCGCTGTATGGAGGACACAGATATCGGTCAAGACACCCGTCAAAATAACGGTATCCACATGACGTTCCCGCAGGCGGATATCTAGATCTGTTCCTGAAAAAGCAGAATAATGACGTTTATCCATCCAAAAGACACGTGGATCCGCTTTGTGTTCCCGATAAAAATCTGCTAAAGGGCCGTACAAATCACGACCACTCGTCCCAATGATATTATGAGGTGGGAAGAGCTTGCTTTCAGGATGGAAAGGATCGTCTACATCATGCGCATCAATGGCAAAAAAGACATAGGCTCCTTGGTCAAAGGCCAACTGAGTCACCTGAGCAATGGTCTCAGAAATGGCTTGTGCAGGAGCACCTGCCGTAAGCTTACCATCATCTGCCACAAAATCGACAGTATAGTCAATTGAAATCAAGGCTTTAGTCATTAGTAATCTCTTTTCTTAATTTCCTCAAAGATATCTGGAATCAACACCTTTAGATAGGTTCCCTTCATTCCAAGAGAACGGCTTTCAATAATACCGGCTGACTCCAATTTCCGAAGTGCATTCACAATTACAGAGCGGGTAATACCAATCCGATCCGCGATGATAGAAGCAGTCAATTGGCCTTCGTTGCCATTCAACTCATTCAAAATAGCAGAGACCGCCCGTAATTCTGAGTAGGACAAGGTATTGACAGCCATATTGACAGCTGTCCGACGACGAATATTCTTCTCATCTTCCTCGCGTTGGTAGTTCAACATTTGAATGCCCACCACAGTGCTCGCAATCTCAACCAGGATCAAATCATCATCCGCAAACGGCTTATCATTGCGCCAAATGATCAAGGAACCCAACCGAATCCCAGAAACATGAATCGGCGCAATGGTGGTCAAGCCATCAGGAAATTCAGACTTGGTTTCGACCGGAAAGATACTCAAATCATGGTCCACATCTAAATTAGCTTCTGTATCGTAGACCAAACTAGCCGCCTTGGCATAATCTTCTGGTAGTTTTTTGTTTTGGAAGAAAGCTTCCACCCGGTCGTTATTGGTCTTGTAACGCATGAAATAACCAAGAAGGGTCCCTTTGCTATTAATGATACAAGCATTACAATGGATAATATCTGCCAATTGCTGGGCAATATCATTGTAAGGCATCTCAGCCTGTAACTGTTCATCTGTCCGTTTCAGGATAGATGTGATTTTACGTGTCTTTTCTAATAATTTAGCCATAATAAACCTCGCATATAGTCGACTAAAGTATATCATATAAGTGAGGGAATTTCAATCAAATTATCTGAAAATTATTTATTTTTTCTACAATTGTGCACAATTTAAAGAGACTACTAAAAAAGAGGGAAACCAAACGGAATTTGAAGACAATTCCTTCGGTTTTCCACCTTTATTTCTTCTTAGCGTTTGTATTGTTTCAAGAAACGGGTCATTTTTTCTTGAATTTGAGCCAATTCGTCCACCCGTGGAAGGTAAACAATCCGGAAGTGATCTGGATCTTTCCAGTTAAATCCACGTCCATGAACCAAGAGGATCTTCTCTTGTTTCAAGAAATTCAAGACAAATTGCTCATCATCATCAACGCGGTACATGTCCCGGTCAATTTTAGGGAAGATATAGAGACCAGCTTTTGGCTTAACCGCTGAGAGACCTGGAATATCATTGATGGCCTTGTAGATAAAGTTACGTTGCTCATAGATCCGTCCACCTGGAAGCAAGAGTTCATCCACCGATTGGTAGCCACCAAGAGAGGTTTGCACGACCTGTTGGGATAGAACATTCGAGCACAAACGCATATTGGACAACATATTGAGTCCTTCAATGTAGCCCTTCACGTGTTTCTTTGGACCAGATAGAACCATCCACCCAACACGGAAACCAGCAATCCGGTGAGATTTTGACAAGCCATTCATGCTGACACAAAAGAGATCAGGGGCCAGACTTGCAATAGCTGTGTGTTTTTCCCCATCCATAACCAAGCGATCGTAGATTTCATCCGCAAAGATGATCAAATTATTTTGGCGAGCAATCTCTACAATCTCAAGCAAGATCTCATCTGGATAGAGGGCACCCGTTGGGTTATTCGGGTTGATGACAACGATGGCTTTGGTATTTGAGGTGATCTTGGATTTGATGTCTTCAATATCTGGATACCAGTTTGCTTCTTCATCACAAAGATAATGCACCGCATTCCCACCAGCTAGACTGACAGCTGCTGTCCAAAGAGGGTAATCCGGCATGGGAACTAAGACCTCATCGCCATTGTCCAGCAATCCTTGCATGGACATGACGATCAGCTCACTCACTCCATTCCCGAGGTAAATATCATCAATATCCACATTTGGAATTTTTTTCAACTGGCAGTACTGCATGATGGCCTTGCGGGCTGAAAAAATCCCTTTTGAATCCGAATAGCCTTCACTATCACGCGCATTCATGATCAAATCATGGATGACTTCATCGGGTGCTGTAAAGCCAAATTCGGCAGGATTTCCTGTATTCAAACGGAGGATTTTTTCCCCATTCGCCCGCATACGCATGGCTTCTTCTAAAACTGGACCACGAATATCATAAGCGACATGTTCGAGTTTGCTTGATTTATTATATTCCTTCATATTCTGCCTCGATTCACGAAATTATCTCTATTATACCACTTGTTCAAATAGAGTACAAACCGAGGACTTTAAAAATTCAGCAAAAATATACTAGAAAAGCACGACTTTACCTTTACATTATGTCCTAAAAGGGATAAAATATAAGTGTATTAGGAATAGGATTACCTTCTATTCTATTCATGTTTTCAAGCTATAAGGAGGTAGAGACATGTCTCAAACATACGAAAACATTATGGTCGCAATTGACGGTTCGCATGAAGCCGAGTTGGCCTTTGAAAAGGGTGTCAATGTTTCTCTTCGCAATGGCTCCAAATTGACCATTGCTCATGTGATTGACACACGTGCACTACAAAGCGTATCAACCTTTGATGCCGAAGTCTACGAAGCCTTGCAAAAAGAAGCCACAGAGCTCCTTCAAGGGTACAAAGAACGCGCCCAAAATGTTGGGGTTAAAAATGTAGTCACTGTGGTAGAGATGGGAAATCCAAAAGTGCTCCTGGCAAATGATATCCCAAGTAAAGAAGGAATTGACCTGATTATGGTTGGAGCTACTGGACTCAATGCCTTTGAACGCCTTATGGTCGGATCCTCCTCAGAATATATCCTTCGCCACGCCAAGGTCGACTTACTAGTGGTACGTGACAAAGACAAAACCATGTAACTAAAAAGAGAGTGGGACAGAAATCGGTCATTCTTTAGAATTCGATTTCGTCGTCCCACCTCCGCACAGTTGAGTAGGGCTGTAAAAGCTGATGAAATCAGCGTAGTAGAGCCCACTCAACCACTGCGTCTTGCTCGACAATCCAAAGACAATTGAGAGGCTAGGACTTTTGTCCCAGCCTCTTTTTTAAAGATAAACTTTTCTTAGAAACTTTCCTTAGGTGAGTACGGACGTCAGCGAACTTCTTCGAAGTTCCATGACTAATTATTGAGCCTAAGGTCTCAATAATTCTAAGTGCCTGAATCTTTATTGTTTCAGGCACTTTTCTCACGACGGAAAGTTTCAGTATACTTTTGAATGAGCCTAATAGAATATCTTCGTTTAATTTTTTCTTCATCACCTAGCTTGCTTTATGTAGACAATAAGAAATTTCCTTTTTAGAAATTGTATAGCATATAGCAAAAACTCTTAGGAATAAGACTTTAATGGTATCTGTTAGAGTTTTTTAATTGTCTGTTGGTGTTTCTTTTTGTTTGGCGTGTTTTTCGTAGGCCTTTAGTTGGCGCTCCAGTTCCTTTTCAATAGCAGGTTCTGGGGCATATTTTTCTTCCCAATCATCTGGTTTTAAAATCTTGTGAGTTACCGGATCAAAGTGGGCCTTGCCATCTGGGAAAATCTTACCCATGTTGGCACGGTGAACAATCTCAAAGACCTCTTCTGGGTCAACTCCCATTAGAACAAAGCTACCATAAGTCAGGTACAGCGTGTCGATCAAGGCATCCACTTGCCCTGTCATAGAAATTTCAGCTGGATGCTTGCTACGAACCTTGGCAGCAGCCGTTTCAATCGCTTCATGAAGGGCCACCACCGAGCGGTCAAACTCTTCCTCACTGCTACTAGCTGCTCGGATAAATTCCACCAGCTCTTCTTGCTTAAACATGGTCCGATAGAGGGCATCCTGAGGTTGCCAGACAACTGGTTTTTCCTGAGTTGCCCCATCCATCACGCCATGGAAGGTCTTGACCTTATTGAAATGATCGTCTTTAGAAAGAAAGAGTTCTTTCCCAGAGAGAATTCCAAAATGTTGCAAGGCCTTTTCAATACCATCCTTGTCATTACTGGTCGTTGTATGCTTGGCAATCGCTTTGACGCTTGTGGTCCCATTCCCCATGGCAATGGACAAGCCAACACCTGAAAGCATCTCTAAATCATTGTCCGAATCACCAAAAGCCATGACCTCATCGATGTCAAAGCCATATTCCTGACCAACGATGCGAATCCCTTCTAGTTTAGAAATCCCTGGGTTGAGGACATCTGCAGCAAACGGACTGGAACGTGTGAATTTTAGATGAGGAAATTCTTTTTCAATCTTTGCCGTCTCTTCAGGACTTGATAAAATCAATACTTGATAGATTGGTTCTTGAGCTATCGTATAGAGATGCTTTTGATCTTGAGGAACTACTTTACTCACCACTTTGTTAAATCCTCGACTCACTGTACGGGCCATTTTTCGCGGAACAAAGCGGCTAGACCAAATCGAAATAGGACTCATCCCAAAGCTCATAATCCGAGAGCCAAACACCCCGTCCTTGGTCCCGAGAGCAATTTCTTTACGGTGTTCGTGAGCATAGTCGATTAACTGATGCAGGCTTTTTTTATCAATTGGACTCGTAAACAGCACACGGTCCTGGGTAAAGATATATTGACCATTAAAAGTCACTGCAAAATCAAAGCCATAGCGCTCCATAAACGGTTGAACAAAGGCTGGACCTCGACCAGTCGCAAGTCCAACATAAATTCCTTCTTCTTTTAAGGATTGAATGGCTTTTTCTGTTGATTTCAAGACCGCTCGGCTGTCATTAACCAAGGTCCCATCAATATCAAAAAAGACTGCTTTTATTTCCATCTCTCTACTGTTTCTTTCTTTTTATGTTAAAATAAATTATATCACATATTCCAAGGAGCTTCACATGTTTAAGAAAATTTTAGCACTCCATACAGGTGGAACCATTTCGATGGCTGCGGATGACTCTGGGGCAGTGATTACCAATGAAGTCAATCCTATGACCCAAGTCACTTCACCAATTGAAGGGATTGCAGTCACCTCAGAGGACTTTTTCAACCTTCCTAGCCCTCAAATGACTCCTCGTCACATGTTAGCCCTATATCAAAAAATCAAAGAGGAAGCCCACAACTACGACGGCATCGTCATCACCCATGGGACAGATACGCTGGAAGAAACGGCTTATTTCTTGGATACCATGGAGTTACCAGAGATCGCTGTGGTCATTACAGGTGCTATGCGAAGTTCCAATGAACTTGGAAGCGATGGCATCTATAATTTCTTAACCGCCCTTCGAGTGGCAGCTGATCCCAAGGCACAGGACAAAGGTGTTTTAGTGGTGATGAACGATGAAATTCATGCAGCTAAATATGTGACCAAAACGCACACCACCAACGTCAGCACCTTTCAGACACCGACACACGGGCCACTCGGCTTAGTTATGAAAAAAGAAATTCTATTTTTCAAGACGGCAGAGCCTCGAGTTCGCTTTGATCTCGACAAGATCGAAGGTTTTATTCCCATTATTTCGACATATGCAGGAATGAAAACAGACTTATTGGATATGCTGGATCTAGCTAAACTGGACGGCCTTATTATCGAAGCCTTTGGAGCTGGAAATATTCCCAAAGAAACAGCCCATAAACTCCAAGAATTCATGGATGCAGGGCTCCCAATCGCTTTAGTGTCACGCTGTTTCAATGGTATCGCTGAACCCGTTTATGCCTACGACGGAGGCGGTGTCCAACTCCACCAATCAGGCGTCTTCTTTATCAAAGAATTGAACGCCCCCAAAGCACGTATCAAACTCCTCATCGCCCTCAATGCCGGCCTCAAAGGACAAGAACTCAAAGAATATATCGAAGGGTAGTATCAGATACAAAGGGCGTAAAATGCCATCTTAAAAGTGAGTAAAGTGGAAACCAAAGAATTTCCACTCTACTCACTTTTTATGATCTAATCTAAATGTTCTTGTTTCTCCAGATAAAGCGAGAGCAAATGCCAGTCTGGGTGTTCTCGCCAATTTGGCGTCGTTACGATCTGGCTAGCGACTTTCCGCGCTTCTTCAAGAATGGGATAATCTTCTACTAAATCGGCTACCTGAAATTCTGGAATTCCTGATTGACGGGTTCCAAAAATTTCACCTGAACCCCGCATTTTCAAATCTTCCTCTGCCAGCACAAACCCATTGGTCGTCTCGGTCATGATTTTCATGCGCTGTTTGCCACTATCTGTTTTAGGATTGGCCACTAGAATAGCATAGGATTGCTTATTTCCGCGACCAACACGGCCTCGAAGCTGATGGAGTTGACTAAGGCCAAACCGATCTGCATCCATGATGACCATGACAGTAGCATTAGGCACATTGACTCCTACTTCAATGACGGTCGTGGATACTAGAACATCAACTTGGTGCTCTTTAAAGGCCTGCATGATAGTCTCTTTTTCCTCACTTTTCATCTTCCCATGAAGAAGAGAAACGCGCGCCCGCTGACCAAAGAAGGCTTCCAACTCCTCTTGAAGTGCAAGGGCGTTTTTTAGATCTAGCGCTTCTGACTCCTCGATCAAGGGAGAGATAAAGTAGGCTTGAGAACCTTTGCCAAGCTCTTTGACCAACCAATCGAGGACCACTTCTAACTGTTCATGCTTGACCCAACGCGTAATGATCTCCTTTCGTCCAGCAGGCATCTGGTCAATAATCGACACATCCATATCCCCGAAGGCTGTAATGGCCAAAGTCCGGGGGATAGGAGTCGCCGTCATCATCAGAACATCTGGGTTTTGTCCTTTTTCTCGGAGGATGCGACGTTGGGCAACTCCAAAACGGTGCTGCTCATCAATAATGACCAAGCCAAGATCTTGGTAGTGAACTCCTTCTTGGATCAAGGCATGTGTTCCCACAATCAGTTGGGCCTTGCCAGAAGCGATCTCTTCTAAGACTTCTCGTTTCTCAGCTGCCTTTAATCCTCCCGTTAGAAGAGCAATTGGCAAATCCGGAAAAAGATTTTGCAAGCTTTCCTTGTGCTGCTCTGCCAAAATCTCCGTCGGAACCATCAAGGCAGCTTGCTTCCCAGCGCTTAAAGCTGCATACATGGCAAGACCGGCCACGACTGTCTTGCCACTTCCTACATCTCCTTGTAGCAAACGATTCATATAGTATGGGGAAGCCATATCTGTCAAGATTTCATGTAAGCTTTTTTCTTGAGCTTGTGTCAGCTCAAAAGGAAGCTGTTTTTTTCGTTCTGCTAATTTTTCTGGATTCCAAGCCAAGGAAATTCCTTGACTGGCATCATGATTTTCTTCTTTTAGCACTTGGAGCTGCAACTGGAAAAAGAGGAGTTCTTCAAATTTCACCCGCCGAAGGGCTTGTTTATAATCTGCCAAGTCCTTAGGAAAATGCATCGCTCGCACTGCATTCGAGCGAGACAACAGCTGATAACGATCCCGCAAAACTTGGGGCAAATTTTCTTCTAAGAGTTGGTCCAAGCCCTGATCAAATGCTATTTTGATTAACTTTACCAGGCTATTTTGGCTGACTCCTTGCATCACTCGATAGACCGGTTGCAAATCATCTTCCACCTGAGCCAGAAGTTTCATTCCCGTCAAACTGCCTTTGGCCTTATCCCATTTCCCAAAAATCGCCACGGTCTGCTGGACTTCGATTTTGTCTGCTAGGTAAGGTTGGTTGAAAAAATTAACCGCTATGACCTGGTCCCCTTGTTTGATCGAAAAGCGCAAGCGATTTCGCTTGTAGCCATAATATTGAACATTGGCTGGTGTGGCTACCACACCAGAGATGACTGCTTTTTCCCCATCTTCCAACTCTAAAACATTACGTGTTTTGAAATCTTCATAGCGAAAAGGGAAATACAAGAGTAGGTCTTCTAAGGTTTCAATCCCTAATTTTTTAAATTTTTCCGCTGATTTTGGGCCAATACCAGGCAGTACGGATAAGGGTTGGTGTAAATTCATTGCTCCTCCTTTCTTTGATAAAAAAGCAGGTCCTCCTGGGAAAGTTCCACCTGCTTTTTCTTATTCTTCACCTGTATAGTCACGAGGGATCCGGTCACTCAAGAGACAAACCACTTCGTAATTAATGGTGCCACGGTAGTCCGCAACCTCAGTTGCCGTAATTTCCTTCTCGCCATCTCGTCCAATCAAGGTAACTTTGGTTCCCAAAGGAAATTCATGTGGCAGGCGAACCGTCACCTGGTCCATCGAAACTCGGCCAACAATGGGACAGTACTCACCCTTGATCAGCACGTGGAAATTTTGCATTTCCCGGATCCAGCCATCCGCATAGCCAATGGGAATCGTCCCAATCCATTGGGCATCATCCGTCGTATAGGTAGCCCCGTAGCCAATATCTTGACCCGCTTCTAACTGCTTCACGTGGACCAACTCACTCACTAAACTCAAGGCTGGCTTGATTTCATAAGGCAAGGCAAGCACAGAACCACTCGGATTCAAACCGTACATGACATCTCCTAGGCGTACAGCTGTGAAAATCGTATCCGCATGCCACAAAGAGGTGGCTGAATTACTAGCATGGACAATCGGAGGAAGGGTTTCAAGAGTAGCCAATACTTCTTTGAAAAAATGGTATTGCGCTTGAAATTTTCGATCATCTGCTTCATCTGCTGTCGCAAAATGGGTAAAGATCCCTTCGATTTCAGCTCCAGCTGCTAAGAGGATGCCTTCTGCCTCTTTGATCTCTTCGATTTTTCGGAATCCAATCCGCCCCATTCCTGAATCTACCTTGATATGGACTTTTAATCCTGAAAAATCTGGCTCTTCTGCCAATAAGTGCTTCAACCAAGCAAGGCTGGCCACCGTTAATCTGATGTCATACTTTTTAGCTAAATCAACTGTTTCAGTTGGGACCACTCCTAAAATTAAAATGGGGTGGTCTAAGCCCTCTTCACGGATTTCAAGGGCCTCATCCATATTGGACACGCAAAAGCCATCCACTTGAGCCGCCAATTTCTTCGTCACAGCTGCCACTCCATGGCCATAAGCATTGGCCTTCACCACTGCATATGTTAAAGTTTGGCTTGGAATATGCCGACTGACTTGCTGCACATTAAAGGAAATGGCATTCAAATCGACTGTTGCAACTGTTGGTCTATGTTTACTTGCTTTCATCTACTTCCTCCAAAATGACGCTGGTCGACACTAGGTCTCCCTTATGACTGATCGAAATCCATACCTTTCCAGAAAAAGGAGACTTGGAAAAATAGGGTGCTCCGTGGGCATCATTTAAAATTTCTAAATCTTGAAAACCAACTGGTCCAATCCCTGTTCCCATTGCCTTTGAAAAGGCTTCTTTGGCGGACCATCGGCCCGTTAAATATTCCATTTTCCGTTTACCAGACAATTCCTCAAAGCGCTCTCGCTCAGCCTCAGTTAAGACTTTTTCAGCGAATCGGGTATTCTTTTGATAGGCTTTTTCAATCGCAGCGATCGATTCGATATCGATACCATGTCCTTTGATCATCTTGTTTTATCCTTATTTATCGTTTCAGTATCGTCTAACTGATAAAAGAGAAGGGGCTAAAGAATCACTCCTTCCGCCCCTGCCTTTTACTTATTCATGCTTGCTATTTCTTTGACCAAAGCCTCTGTCTTTTCCCATCCTAGGCAAGGGTCTGTGATGGATTGACCATAAACTACCGGTTCATTTTGACGACCATCTTCAAGATAGGATTCAATCATGAAACCACGAACCAAGGAAGCTAACTCCTTGTTCCAAGCACGGTTCATCATGGTTTCTCTCACAATGCGCACTTGCTCTTCGAATTGTTTGCCAGAATTGTCATGGTTGGTGTCCACCAGGATGAAGGGATGTTGCAAGCCCATTTCGCTATAGCGTTTGGCTGCCGCTAGCAAATCTTCATAATGGTAGTTTGGAATATTCTTACCACTAGCATCCAAGCCTCCACGAAGGATCGCATGGGCCAAAGGATTTCCAGATGTTTCCACGGCTTGGGCATTGAACAAGAAATTTTTTGGATGTTGTGCTGCATAAATCGCATTGAACATGACCGAAAGATTTCCTGAAGTTGGATTCTTCATCCCTGTCGGAGCCGCAATCCCACTCGCCACAAAACGGTGCTCTTGGTCTTCAACCGAGCGCGCTCCAATGGCGTGATAGGAAATCAGATCCTCCACATAAGGTAGAATGCTTGGGTAAAGCAATTCATCTGCCGTTGTCAAACCAGTCTCTGTCACCACACGGTAATGGAGATGACGGACAGCTTTCAGACCATCCACAAAGCTTGGTGCACCATGTGTATCTGGTTGGTGCATCAATCCTTTGTAGCCATCCCCATTGGTTCGAGGCTTAGCCGTATAGACCCGCATGACGATAAAAATCTGATCTTTGACTTGCTCTTGCAAGTCTGCCAAGCGATGCGCATAATCCAAAACCGCTTCTTCATTATCAGATGAGCAAGGACCAATCACTAAAAGAATCCGTTGGTCCTCCCCTTTGATAATCGCTTCTAACTCACGATCACGCGCTTCTTTCCGCTCCAAGGCAGGGCCTTCCAAACGGTAAAGCGACGTAATTTCTTTTTCATCAATTTTAGTGCTCTTCGTAACGAATACCATACGGCCTCCTTATGCTACCTAGCCCCTTCCTCTCTCAACTCAAGAGGGACACTTAAAATTTACGTCCGTGACAATTTTTAAATTTCTTACCAGAACCACAAGGGCACAAATCGTTGCGTTTCACTTGTGATAAGTCAATATCTGCTGGAATATCTTGTTGTTGCGCTGCAATATTGCGAGTCGCAGTTGTTGAAATACTGTGTTCCGTACGTGGACGTTCTTGTTCGTGAATTTGGGCTTTCATCATGAGACGAGTCACATCAAATTCAATCGATCCGATCATATCGTTAAACATACGGAAACTTTCTGATTGGTATTCCACCACTGGGTTATTTTGCGCATAACCACGAAGTCCAACCGCATTTCGCAATTGATCCAAGGCATCGATATGGTCCGTCCACTTGCTATCCACCACGCGAAGGATTAAAACTTTTTGGAATTCTTGCACAGACTCTTCGTCACGCAATTTCGCTACTTGGCTGGCATAGATTTCTTCTGCACGTGCATACAAGTAATCAATAACTTCCTTGTCAGATTTTCCTTCAATATCGCTTTCAGAAATCGTATCTTCCGGAACCAAATTGTATTTGGCAAAGTTCAGAATTGCTTCAACGCGTTCTTCCTTGCTTGAGTGGCTGGCTCCTTCAACAATCCGTTTGATGGTCCGTTTGATCATTGCTTTGATCTCAGGAGCCAAGTCACGGTTAGCTGTAATGACATCATAACGTTGGGCATAGATAATTTCCCGTTGTTCCCGCATGACGTCATCGTATTGAAGGACTTGTTTACGGGTATCGTAGTTGTTTCCTTCAACCCGTTTTTGTGCACCCTCTACCTGACGGGTGAACATGTTTGAACGGATCACCGATTCTTCTTCGCTCAACTTGAAGCGATCAAGCACTGCTTTGATCCGTTCAGAACCGAAACGACGCATCAACTCATCTTCAAGAGACAAGTAGAATTGGGATTCGCCTGGATCCCCTTGACGTCCTGAACGTCCACGAAGCTGGTTATCAATCCGACGGCTTTCGTGACGTTCTGTCCCGATCACACACAGTCCACCGAGTTCGCGAACTCCTTCACCAAGCTTGATATCGGTACCACGTCCGGCCATGTTGGTCGCGATGGTAACAGCACCACGTTGACCAGCGTTCATGATAATTTGCGCTTCTTTGTAGTGGTTTTTCGCATTCAAAACTTCATGAGGAACACCTGCTTGAACCAACAATTGAGAAAGATAATCACTGGTTTCAACGGCAACTGTACCTACAAGGACTGGTTGACCTTTTTCATGACGAGACTTGACATCTTCCACAACAGCCTTGAATTTTGATTTCAAGCTTGGGTAGAGAAGGTCTGGATGGTCAATACGGGCAATCGGACGGTTGGTTGGAATTGGAACGACGCGAATGTTATAAATTTCACGAAATTCTTCTTCTTCGGTTTTCCCTGTTCCTGTCATCCCTGACAATTTCTTGTACATACGGAAGAGGTTTTGGTAAGTAATGGATGCAGAGGTTTTGGTCTCCTCTTGAACTGGAACACCTTCTTTAGCTTCGATCGCTTGGTGGAGACCATCTGAATAACGACGACCTTCCATGGTCCGACCTGTAAATTGGTCGACGATCAAGATTTCTTGATCTTCGCTGACCACATAGTCGATATCCAAAATCATGATGTAGTTGGCACGAAGGGCGTTGTCGATAAAGTGAGTCAAAGCTACGTTGTCAATATCGTACAAGTTTTCAAGTTTAAAGTAGCTTTCTGCCTTATCAATCCCTGAATCAGATAAACCGATGGTTTTAGATGGGACATCGATAATGTAATCATCCTCGTTTAAGGTCTTCACATAAGCATCCGCCATGTGGTAGAGCTGGCTCGTATCAGAAGCTGTCTGACCAGAAACGATCAATGGTGTACGCGCTTCGTCAATCAAGATCGAGTCTACCTCATCGACCAAGGCATAGTTCAATGGACGTTGCACCATGTTTTCTGCACGAACAACCATGTTGTCACGCAGGTAGTCAAAACCAATCTCTGAGTTGGTTGAGTACGTGATATCACAGAGGTAAGCTTCTTTTTTCTCAGCTGGAGATTTTGCCGCAAGGTTGATCCCTACTGAAAGGCCAAGCCATGAGTACAGTTCTCCCATCTCTGTTGCATCCCGCTCTGTCAAGTATTCATTGACGGTAACAACGTGCACCCCTTTGCCAGACAAGGCATTCAAGTATACAGGCATGGTTGCTGTCAGGGTTTTTCCTTCCCCTGTACGCATCTCTGGAACGTCACCGTGGTGAAGGACGATCCCCCCCATGACCTGAACCTTGTATGGGAACAAACCAAGTACGCGTTTTGCTCCTTCACGAACAACTGCAAAAGCCTCGTACAAGAGATCATCCAAAGACTCGCCATCTTGGTAGCGTTGCTTAAACTCAACTGTTTTCGCTTTTAATTCGTCATCCGTCAAAGCTGCCATTTGGGCCTCATAAGAAAAGACCTTATCAGCCATTTTTTCAAGGCGTTTGATTTCGCCTCGATCATTTTCAATAATTGTTTTTAATAAATTTGCCATTTTTTTCCTTACTTTGAATTTTTCAAAATCTAAAATGTTCTTTTTATTCTAGCATTTTTTAAACATTTTTTCAAGATTAAGGCTGTATCTTACAAGACTTTCGAGTTGTTTTTTTCGTGTGAGAAAATCCAAAAAGATGCCTGCTCAAGCAGACATCTAAGTGGTTCTGAAAAAATTAAAATGAGAAGGGCAATATTCAGTCGATTCAAACATACACTGAAACTTTCCGCCGTGAGAAAAGTGCTAGAAACACGATTGTTTCTAGCACTCGGGAGTTTTGGAACCTTAGGTCCAAAACTAGTTCATGGAACTTCTTCGAAGTTCGCTGACGTCCATACTCACCTAAGGAAAGTTTTTAAAATAACTTTGGTTTCAATCAGAAATGTCTGCTAAAAAAGACATCTTTGAAAGACCATTCGATCATTGTGACAAATGGTAAGAATAGCTGGCGACGACGACTTCTTCGTGCCACCGAAGAGCGTACTTCAATTTCAAACTCATTTGGTTATGCAAGATATTTTGCCAATGTTTCTTAGGAATGAATTGGGGAACCAAAACGGTAACGGTATTACCTTTGGCTTTTGCTTCCTCGGCTACTTTTGCAACAAATTCAACGGTTGGCTGGATAATATCCCGATAGCTCGTCATAACATTTTCAAAACGAATATCTGGGAAGTACTGCTTGAATTCTTCAGCTACTTCCGTATCCTTAGCCTTGGTTTCTTCTGTAGAAACGTGCATAGCTACAACATCGTTTCCTAGGCTATTTGCATAACTCATAGCTCCCACACTTACCTGAGTGACATTCCCGACAAGAACAATTACAGTATTTCCCGCATAATTTGTCTTTTCGATCTTACCTCCCAAGCGCAATTGAGCCGCAACTTTATCATAGTGATTACGGATACTCAAGAACATCCAAAGTAAGAGACCAATAATAGGGAAGAAGGGCCAGATCTCGCGCAGACGGAACAACAAGAGGATCAAGACAATCCCATAACAAATAGCTGCCCCAAGGATATTGGCAAGTGAATACTTAAGAAATCCTTTTTGATATTGGCGTTTCCAGTGGATCACCATTCCTGTTTGAGAAAGGGCAAAAGGAATGAATACCCCAATGGTATAAAGCGGAATCAAGCTTTCTGTTTGCCCATCAAAGATCAAGAGCAAGACGATGGCACCAATCGCTAAGGTCAAAATCCCATTGGAATAGCCCAGACGATCCCCTTTTTCCATATACATGTGTGGCATGTATTTGTTTTTAGCCATGTTAAAGGCCAACATTGGAAAGGCTGAGAACCCAGTATTAGCTGCAACTGCCAGGATCAAGGCTGTTGATAATTGGAAGACGTAAAAGAAGGCTTGTCCGACTGGGGAATTCCCTAAGATCGCTTGGGCCATTTGGGCTAGAGTCGTTACCCCTTTTGCTGGAACGACACCCACCCAGTAATTGAGGAAGGTAATCCCTGCAAACATGATCCCCAAAATCAAAGCCATAATGGTCAAGGTAGAGGCTGCATTCTTTGCCTTGGGTTTCTTAAAGAAAGGAACCGAATTGGAGATGGCTTCAACCCCTGTTAGTGAAGCTGATCCACTCGTAAAGGCCCGCAACAAGAGAATGACACTAACCCCTGAAATAGTTTGACCCACATGAGCAGTTGCATTATAGGCCAAATGCCCCGTCAAAATTTGGATCACACCATAACCGATCAAGGCAATGGTACTGACAATGAAAAGGTAGACCGGAATCATCAACGATGTAGCTGATTCTCGTAGCCCCCGAAGGTTCATCAGCATCAAGATCAAGACCAACAAAATGGAAATGTGAAGATTATAAGGATGAAGAGATGGAATCGCTGACGTGATGGCATCTGCACCGGAAGAAACAGATACCGCTACTGTCAGCATGTAGTCGATTAAGAGACTGCCACCAGCGATCAATCCCGCTTTTGGAGACAAGTTCTCCGTAGTCACCATGTAGGCTCCTCCCCCTTGAGGATAGGCATGAATGACCTGGCGATAAGAAATTGTTAAACTGGCTAGGAGAACTAGAACCACAATCCCAATTGGAATGGACCACCAAATGGCTCCTGCGGATACCGTCATCAAGACCAGGATAACTTGCTCTGGACCATAGGCGATAGAAGAAAGCGCGTCACTAGAGAGCATAGCCAAGGCCTGCATTTTCCCTAACAGCCCTCCTTCACCTTCTGCACCAGATTTCAACGGACGGCCAATAAACCATTTTTTCAATGTTGAAAACATAAAAAAACTCCTTGAAAAAAAGATCATGAGGCCGGGAATTCCCTGCCTCTTTTTCATAAAACTGGGGTTATTCTACTCCTTTTTTTTATAGCTGTCAACTTATAGCATGAAATTGTTGTGAA
This sequence comes from Streptococcus parasanguinis, assembly GCF_901875555.1. Lineage (GTDB taxonomy): Bacteria > Bacillota > Bacilli > Lactobacillales > Streptococcaceae > Streptococcus > Streptococcus parasanguinis_H. Next base: position 4,544 of record NZ_CABFMD010000022.1, on the reverse strand, counting down.
ATTTCATAAAGATTTCATCTTGTTCATTTCTTGAGCCTACCATAGCTCTGTCAACTTCTTTTCAAAGTTTTCCAAGCAAAAAACGAGGCTGGGACAGAAATCCTAGCCTCTTCTTGTTTTTGGATTGTCAAGCAAGACGCAGTGGTTGAGTGGGCTCTACTAGGCTGATTTCATCAGCTTTTACAGCCCTACTCAACTGTGCGGAGGTGGGACAACCAAATCGAATTCTAACAAATGACCGATTTATGTCCCACTCTCACTTTTTTTATTTTCCTTGATTTTCGACATAAAAGGCAATGACGTTCGAAGTATACTGGGCTGTGCCAGTCCCAAACTTGTCGATGTTTTCTTTGAATTCCGGATTATAGACATATCCCTTGCCGATATGACCAAAAACCTCTATAGAGCAGTCAAATCCGTACGTTCGAATCGCGTCTAAAAGTATGGATGCTTGTTCTTGGTTTTCTATTGCTGTTATAGGTAGACCATCTTTGAGATTTTGAGCCAAAGTTTGAAAAACTTGGTTGAAGGCTTCCGTAGCCTCATCTTCATGGCCCTTTTGGCGTTCGAGAGCCTGGTCCATGACTTCTTGACCATATTTTTCTATTGCTTCTTGGTGGTATTTTTGAGTGTCCTGATAGCTAAATCCCGTAAATTTTTCCTCAATCGTCATATTTCTTTCTCCTTTTTGTTCTTGAATGGTTTTTTGCAAGGTGGAAATCAAGGTATCTAGACGTTCTCTCTCCTGAGTTAAATAGGCTAACTGCTTGGTTAAATGGGGCAACAAGTTAGATGTTTCTTCGGCTAAGAGTTCTGCTATTTGGTCTAAAGAAAATCCTAGATACTTGTAGTAGAGAATCACCTGTAATCGTTCTAAATCTTCTTGACTGTATGTCCGATAGCCATTTTCAGATTTCACAGGGACTAGAAGTCCTATTTTATCATAGTGGTGCAGGGTCTTGACAGAGACACCTGACAGCTCTGCAGCTTCTTTGATATGGTACATGATTTCCTCCTTGTACTCAATGAAAATCAAAGAGCAAACTAGTAAGCTAGCCGCAGGTTGCTCAAAGCACTGCTTTGAGGTTGTAGATAGAACTGACGAAGTCAGTAACATATATACGGTAAGGCGACGCTGACGTGGTTTGAAGAGATTTTCGAAGAGTATTACAAGAATAGTATAATCCCTCCCCTTAGGTCAGAGTCAAGAATTTTTTAAAAAATTTTTATACCAGATGAAAAAAGGCTTGAGTCGCTCCACAGCATTCACTCAAACCCTTTCTTTTTTACGGATGACTCACGATCAATTCTAAACCTTTCCCTTCCAAAGTCCAAGATTCAACATCGCTCGGTAAGATAAAGTGACTTCCTTTTTGAATAGGATAATCCTTTTCATCTACAGTCAATTTTCCTTCTCCGGCTAAGACGCTCAATAAGCTGTAATCAGCTGTCTTTTTAAAATCAGCTTTTCCGGTAAGTTTCCACTTATAAACGGTGAAGAAATCACTTGCAACCAAGGTGGTCATTCGAAGATTATCAACAACAACTGTATCTGGATGGCTATTTGCTGGCTCACCGATGTTTAACACATCAATCGATTTTTCCAAGTGAAGTTCCCGCAAGTTTCCTTGATCATCCTTACGGTCAAAATCATAAACCCGATAGGTGGTGTCACTCGACTGTTGGGTTTCAAGAATCAAGATTCCAGAACCAATCGCGTGCATGGTGCCACTTGGCACATAGAAGAAATCTCCAGCCTTGACAGGAACCTTTGTCAGCAAGGCATCCCAGTTTTTATCTTCAATTTGCTGACGGAGTTCTTCTTTTGACTTGGCATTGTGTCCATAGATAATCTCTGATCCTTCGTCAGCCGCAATCACATACCAACACTCGGTTTTTCCAAGTTCTCCCTCATGCTCCATGGCATAGGTATCATCCGGGTGCACCTGTACACTAAGCCAGTCGTTGGCATCCAAAATCTTTGTTAATAAAGGAAAGACAGGCTCTTTACGATTGCCGAATAATTCTCGGTGCTCTTGATAGAGCTGATCCAATCCAATTCCTTCGTATGGACCATTGGCCACTTTAGAAACGCCATGCGGATGGGCCGAAATCGCCCAAAATTCACCGACATGGTCACTCGGAATGTCGTAACCAAATTCCTCTTTTAGACGTGTTCCTCCCCAAATTTTTTCCTGCATGACTGAATGTAAAAATAATGGTTGTACCATAATATCCTCCTCACATTTCATGTTTCTATTATACAAAAAAAAGAAAGCTTTTGAAAGCCCTTTCGGATCGTTTCCTTTCTCGCCAGAATCTTCATTTTTGTGTATAATGGAAAAGATGACACTAAAAGAAAACATTATCCAACTGGCACATTCTATTGGGATTTCAAAAATTGGATTTACAACCGCTGATGACTTCGCTTATTTGGAAAAATCGCTCCGTTTGGCCGTTGAGGAGGGACGGAATTCTGGATTCGAGCATAAAAATATCGAAGAGCGCATCCAACCTAAATTAAGTCTCTCCTCAGCAAAGACGATCATCTCAATTGCTGTCGCCTACCCCCACAAACTCAAGCAACAACCTCAAAAAACAACCTATAAAAGAGGAAAATTCACCCCCAACAGCTGGGGATTAGATTACCATTATGTCCTTCAAGACAAGCTCAACCGCTTAGCTGCTGGGATTGAGGAAATGACACAAGATTTTGAATACAAGGGCATGGTCGATACTGGAGCCCTGGTTGATACGGCTGTCGCCCAACGAGCTGGGATTGGCTTTATCGGAAAAAATGGCTTGGTCATTTCAAAAGAATACGGTTCTTACATGTTTCTGGGGGAATTGATTACCAACCTCGATATCGAACCGGATCAGCCAGTCGACTATGGTTGTGGAGACTGTCGACGTTGTTTAGATGCATGTCCAACCTCCTGCTTAATCGGAGACGGCTCTATGAATGCCAAACGCTGCTTGTCCTTCCAAACTCAAGACAAGGGCATGATGGACCTAGAATTTCGCAAGAAAATTAAAACGGTCATCTACGGATGTGACATTTGTCAGATTTGCTGTCCTTATAACAAAGGGCTAGATAATCCCCTGGCAACAGAAATCGATCCGGATTTGGCTCATCCAGAGTTGATTCCCTTTATAGAACTGTCCAACGGTCAATTTAAGGAAAAATTCGGGCATGTTGCCGGAAGCTGGCGAGGCAAGAATATCCTCCAGCGCAATGCCATCATTGCGTTAGCCAATGCAAATGACCGCTCGGCCATCCCTAAGCTCCTGAACATCATCGAAACTTCACAAAATCAGATCCATATTGCAACGGCTATCTGGTCCTTAGGGCAACTGCTACGTGAAGTCACCCCAGACCTTGTTGAGCTCTTACTGAATATCAAACATCCGACTAATGCTATCATAGAAGAACGAACTGCTTTCTTTGAAAAATTCGGCATTCAAGCAGATTCACAGCTACAATGAAAAAACACTAAGGTTTGTACTGACCCCAAAAAGTTAGACATTTAATTTATCCAAAGGATTTAGTTCTATATTGCACAGGACTAAGTCCTTTTAATTTTACCTTAATTCGTTTGTTGTTGTAGTAATCAATATAGTCTACAATGGCTTGTTCCAATTGCTTAAGTGACTTAAATGTTTTCTCATAGCCATAAAACATTTCGGATTTCAAAATACCAAAGAAGGACTCCATCATACCATTGTCTGGGCTGTTGCCCTTGCGTGACATGGATGCTTGAATTCCCTTACTCTCTAGGAACCGATGATAAGAATCGTGTTGGTATTGCCAGCCTTGGTCACTATGGAGAATCGTATTCTCATAGTGTTTCTCTGTGAAGGCCTGCTCTAACATCGTTTTTACTTGTTCTAAGTTGGGTGAAGTAGAAAGACGATAAGCAATAATTTCACTGTTAAAGCCATCTAAAACAGGCGATAAATACAATTTCTGTGTGCTATTTGGAATGGCAAACTCTGTCACATCCGTATAGCACTTTTCCATTGGCCTTGATGCTTCAAACTGGCGTTGAATAAGGTTATCTGCTTTCTTGCCAACTTCTCCTTGGTATGAAGAATACTTGCGTTTACGACGAATTTGGGCACTGAAACCAAGGATCTTCATCAGACGTTGGACCTTCTTATGATTCACTACAAAACCACGATTCCTCAATTCTAGAGTCATTCGGCGGTAACCATAATTTCCTTTATGCTCAGTAAAAATAGCTTGAATTTCAGCTTTAATATCATGATTTTTATCGCTTCTATCTAGTTGCTTTAGCTGGTAATAATAGGTTGAACGAGCTAGCTTAATAATCTTTAGAAGAGTCTCTAAAGGAAACTCTGTTACCAATCCTCGGACAATTTCTGTTTTTCTTTTAGCTCTTTCTCGTCCCTCAATCGGAGTTCTCTCAACTTTTTTAGAACAGCATTCTCCGCTCTCAAATATTCTAATTCTTCCTGAAGTCGCTCTAGCTCTGTCATCTCTTCAGGTTTCTTCTTTGGCTTACGTCCCATTTTAGATGGTC